>CAVREC010000001.1:0-677485 GCA_963720045.1 uncultured Actinomycetota bacterium
AAGCCTCGAGGGCTCCCCGGGCGCCCACCACTGGTCCTGCGCGAAGGAGGGTGATTTCCACCATCGCGGGCCACTGTAGCGAGGCCGGTACAAAAAGTAAAGTAATGAGCGTGCGATGCGGGATCGAATCACTTCAATTGTTACAGATTTGATTCTTCACTCTTTGCAGTAATGGCGGCGCCCGGGACTGCGGTTGCCGCTACGGTTGACACCGTGAACGATCGCCCAGAGTTCTCGTCCGTGAAGAGATCGCCGAAGCCGGCGTCGAGCTGCTGCGAGCGAAATTCGACGTCGACGTCGACTACGGACGGCGAGCTCGCGGAGATCATCGGGGGCTACGACGCGATCATGATCCGCTCGGCCACGAAGCTCGGCGCCGATCTGATCGAGACGGGCGACGAACCTGAAGGTGATCGGCCGCGCCAGCGTCGGGGTCGACAACGTCGACGTCGATGCCGCGACGCGGCGGGGGATCGTGGTCGCGAACGCGCCCGAGTCGAACGTCGTCTCGGCCGCCGAGCACACCGTCGGGCTGCTCGTCGCGCTCGCGCGGAACATTCCGCAGGCGCACGCCGCGCTGGTGGACGGGCGCTGGGAGCGCTCGAAGTGGGGCGGAGTCGAGCTGGCCGACAAGACGCTCGGCATGCTCGGCTTCGGCCGGATCGGGCAGCTGGTCGCGCGACGCGCGCTCGGTCTGCAGATGCGGGTGGTGGCGTACGACCCGTTCGTCTCGGCAGGAGCGCTTCGCCGAGCTCGGGCGTCGAGTACGACACGTTCGACGAGGTGCTCGCGAAGGCCGACGTGATCACGCTCCACCTGCCATTGAACGACGACACGCGCGGCGTCATCAATGCGCGGCTCGATCGCGAAGATGCAGGACGGCGTGCGGATCGTGAACGCGGCCCGCGGCGAGCTGGTCGACGAGCAGGCGCTGCTCGAGGCGCTCGAGTCGGGAAGATCGCCGCCGCCGCGCTCGACGTCTTCCGCAGGAGCCGTACGACGGCCCGCTGCTCGCGCTGCCGAACGTCGTCGTGACGCCGCATCTGGCAGCTTCGACCGATGAGGCGCAGGACCGCGCCGGGCTGATCGCGGCCGAGCAGGTCGCTGCTGCGCTCGATGGGCGCGCTCGTCACGAACGCCGTCAACATCCCGTCGATCGGAGCCGACGATCTCGAGGTGCTCCGGCCGTTCATCCCGCTCGCCGCGAAGCTCGGCCGGCTGGCACTCGAGCTCGCGCGCGGCAAGACCAGCAAGATCACGCTCGAGTACTACGGCGAGCTCGGCGGGTTCGACACGCGCCTGCTCACGGTCGCGGCGCTGAACGGCGCGTTCCAGGGCCGCGTCGAGCAGGCCGTGAACTACGTCAACGCGCCGCTCGTGGCCGCCGAGCTCGGGATCGACGTGGTCGAGAACAAGCGGCGCAGCTCACGCGACTTCACGAACCTGATCGGCGTCAGCGCCGGCGCGGTGCGGGTCGCCGGCACGACGATCGGCAGGACAACCGCGACTGGCTCGTCTCGGCGCTCGGCTTCGAGCTGGAGATCGAGCTCGCGCCCAGGATGGTGTTCCTGCGCTACGACGACGTTCCCGGCGTGATCGGGCGGGTCGGCACGATGCTCGGCGAGGCGGGCGTCAACATCGCCAACATGGCGGTCTCGCGTAGCCGCGAGCAGGGGAAGGCGCTGATGGCGCTCTCGATCGACACGCCGGCGGCACCCGAGGTGATCGCACGGCTCGGCGAGGGCGTCGACGACGCCTACATCGTCGGCAACCGCTGACCGCCGGCCGCCGAACGGTTCACGGTTGACGTAACGCCGGATCTTTGAGTATGGTTTCGGCGCTTGGTCGACGTCGACTGGGCGGAGGCAATGAGGCCTGCGGACTCTTCGGAGTCCCGGCCTCTTTCTTTTTGTCCCACGAAGGTCGAGCGTCGGCCGCGTTTCGCGTGCGCGACAGTTGAAAGGAGATTCGGTTGATCGGCGACGTCATCCTCCCATACCCAACCTGGTTGAACCAGGGCGACAACGCCTGGCAGCTCACCGCGGCGACGCTGGTCGGACTGATGAGCGTCCCGGGCCTCGTCGTGCTCTACGGCGGTGTCATGCAGAAGCGCTGGTCGGTGAACAGCATGATGCTCGCGTTCGCCGCGCTTCGCCGTCGTGCTGATCGTCTGGGTGCTCTAGGGCTTCAACATGGGCTTCGGACATGCCTGGCACGGCATCTCGACGGCAGGCGGACTCACGAGTTCTTCGGCAACTTCATCGGGCAAACCCGGTGCCGTCCTGAACCACGCCGAGGAGCAGGGCCAGGCGACGATCCCGCCTCGGTCACGAGCGGGCCGGACTGGCATTTCCCGCAGTCGACGCTCGTCTACTTCCAGTTCGTCTTCGCGGCGATCACGCCGCTGCTGATGCTCGGCTCGGTGCTCGGCCGGATCAACTTCAAGGCGTGGATGGTCTTCGTGCCGCTCTGGATCACGTTCTTCTACACCGTCAACGCGTTCCTGATCTGGGGCGGCGGCTGGTTGGGCGCCCACGGCGCGCTCGACTTCTCCGGCGGCTACGTCATCCATCTCGCGGCCGGGGTCGCCGGCTTCGTCGCGGCCGCGGTGATCGGGCCCGCGACTTGCCCGCGACCGTGAGATCGACGCGCCGAACAACCTGCTCATGGTCGCCGTCGGCGCCGGTCTCCTCTGGCTCGGCTGGAACGGCTTCAACGGCGGCGACCCGTACTACGCGGGCGCCGACTCCTCGGCCGCCGTGCTCAACACGAACCTCGCACCGCCGTCGCGTTCCTCGTCGTGGGTCCTGCTGGACTACGCGACCAAGCCGCAAGCCGTCGCTGATCGGGAGCGTCAACGGCATGATCGTCGGCCTCGTCGCGATCACGCCGGCCGCCGGTTTCGTGAACGGCTACGGCGCGATCATGATCGGCGTCATCGCCTCGTCGATCGTCTACCTCGCCTACCACTACCTCGAGCTGCGTGCCGGCCTTCCGCCTCGTCGACGACACGCTCGGCGTCGTCTACACGCACGGCATCGCCGGGCTCGCCGGCGGCCTGCTGGTCGGCATCCTGGCCGACTCGAAGATGGCGTCTACATCAACCCGGACGGCCCGGTTCTCACGGACCGGGAGCGCGCATCTGTTCAAGATGCAGCTCTACACCGGTCTGTGGGTGATCGTCTTCACGGCGATCATGACGTTCATCCTCCTGAAGCTCGTCGGGCTCATGATCCCGCTGCGGATGAGCGAGAAGGACATGGAAGAGGGCGACCTCGCGGTGCACGGGCACGAGGTGTATCCGTCGGACATCCCGTCCCTCGGGTACCCGCGCGGCTGCCGGGCCGGCCGCCGGCCCTGCCGTCGGAGCCGGCGCCGGGCCTGCTCGAGCCGTCGCCCCAGGGAGGGTGACGGATCCTGGCGCACTCAGGGTCGAGGGGGCCGGCGACCCCGGCTCTCCTCGACCTGAGCTGCCACGACGAGATTCGAGAGGACAAACATGGCCACGAAGATCATCGTCTCCTACGACGGCACGGACAACGACCACGACGCGCTCGCGCTGGCGCAAGCTCCTCAGCCGGACGGGAGCCTCGCTGGCGCTCGCCTACGTCCGTCACCGAGGAAGCCGAAGGCGGTCGCGAGCAGCAGGCGCAGAAGGAGGCCGAGGCGCTCCTCGCAGCAGGCGCGGTCTGGCTCGGCGAGCCGGACATGCCGCAGCACGTCGTCGTCAGCGCCTCGACGCCGGAAGGGCTCGCGCGAGCTGGCGAGGCCGAGGAGCACGCCGACCTCGTCGTCTTCGGCTCCGAGTACCGGACGGCGCCCGGCCACGTCAAGCCGCAGACTTCCGCCCAGAGGCTGCTGGAGGGCGGGCCGTTCGCGATCGCGCTCGCGCCGGCGGGGCTGCGCCGACGCGGCGACTAGCGCGTCGGCACGATCGCGGCGATCCCGAGGACGGCGACCCGTGCCCGTTCGAGACGGCGGAGACGCTCGCCGCCAGCTCGGCGCGACCGTCGTCGACCGCGGCGAGCGCGGGAGCCGACCTGCTGGTCGTCGGCTCCAAGCCGGGCACGTCGCCGGGCGCGTCGACGATCAGCGCCGCAGCGGCGTACCTGATCGAGCTCGTCCGCTGTCCCG
Source organism: uncultured Actinomycetota bacterium (assembly GCA_963720045.1). GTDB lineage: Bacteria > Actinomycetota > Thermoleophilia > Gaiellales > Gaiellaceae > PALSA-600. The sequence goes on from CAVREC010000001.1 coordinate 4,135, forward strand.
TGCTCGTGATCCCCGCGGCGTTGCACTGCCGTTCGGCTATAAGATGGCCGGGCCCGCGAAGATCGTCCGACTGACGTGGCGGCTGCGGCCGAGGGACTGGTGATCCAGCCGCGTGATCTCGTTCGCCCTTGCGGCAGGAAGCCGTCTGCGCGATCATCGATCTGAGCAACGCACGAGCGACACGGTGACGGCCGCGGGTGCATCGCGACGATCCGAGCAGGATGTGATGGGCGATGAGACCTACTCGGTCTGCGGCCACGGCGTGCTCGCGTTCTGGGAGGTGCACGCCGGAGACACAGCGGCTCTGGCCGAGGAATGCGGCCGGCCGTGGCGCTGCGGCCCCGGCCCGACCTGCTCTCGGAGGCTCAGCCGCCGGCGACGGCGGGAAGCAGGATGATCGTGGCGTCGGCGACCGGGGTGTCGAGCCCGTCGAACAGGCGGACGTCGGATCCGTCGACGAAGACGTTCAGGAACTGCGGCAGCTCGCCGCCGTCGAAGATGCGGTCGCTCAGCGCCGGATAGGTCGCGACGAGGCTCTCGAGCGCCTCGCGCACGGTCGCGCCGGCGGGCTCGACTGGCGGTTGTTGCCCGCTTCGGGGCGCAGGACGGCGGGATCCGGATCGGTCGCCACGGCTCCGAACGCTACACAGCCCGCCGGCTCTCCGGGCGCTTCTCGGCCTCGGGCCGGAGGTCCTCCATCCGGTCGATCGTCGCGAGCGACGGGAAGAACCGCGTCCAGACGCGCGCGAGCGCGATCGTCACGACGCCGCCGATCACGACCGCCGGCACCGCTCCGAGCAGCGCCGCGGCGACGCCCGACTCGAAGGCGCCGAGCTCGTTCGAGGCGCTGATGAAGACCATCTCGACCGCGATCACGCGGCCGCGCACCGCGTTCGGCGTCGCGACGGCCGACGGTCGTCGCGCGGATGTTCATGCTGATCATGTCGACGAAGCCGCTGACCGCGAGCGCGGCCAGCGAGAGCGGGAAGCAGTGCGAGAGGCCGAACACGATCATGCGGCGCCGAACGCCGCCGACGACGACGAGCAGCGTCTGCCCGGCGTGCCGCTGCAGCGGCCGGCGCGCGACGCATGACCCCGGCGATCAGCGCGCCGACGGCGGGCGCGCTGCGCAGCACGCCGAGCCCGACGGCCCCGTGTGCAGGATCTGCGCGCGAACAGCGGCAGCAGCGCGACGGCGCCGCCGAAGAGCACGGCGAACAGGTCGAGCAGGATCGCGCCGAGCATGCATCGGCGTGTGGCGGATGAAGCGGATCCCCGCGAAGAGGCTCGCGAGCCGCCGGCGCCGTCGCTCGGGCATGCGCTCGGGCGGGCTCGCTGGCATCGCGAGCAGCAGCCGCGAGCGCGATCGCGAGCAGCACGGTCGCGACCACGTAGACGAGCTCGGGCGTGATCGCGAAGAGCAGGCCGCCGAGCGCCGGGCCGGCGACCATCCCGACCTGGAAGGCGATCGAGCGCAGCGCCATCGCGCTCGCCAGCAGCTCGAGCGGGAACGAGCGAGGGCGGGAGCGCGCGGCCCGACGGGTTGCGCGATCGCCGCGGCGACGCCGGTGGCGGCCGCGAGGGCGAGGAACGGCCAGAGCTGCGTCGCGCCGTCGAGCGTGACGGCGAGCAGGAGCGACCATGACGGCGAGTCGAGCGCCGACGGAGATCGCAAGCACGAGCCGCCGCGAGAAGCGGTCGGCAAGCTGGCCTGCCGGCAGCGCGAGCAGGAGCAGCGGAATGAACTCGCGAGCCCGATCAGCCCGAGGTCGAACGCCGACTGGTTGATCGCGTAGACCTGCCAGCCGACGGCGACGACGACCATCTGGCTGCCGAGCCCTCGCGACGAGCGCGACCCAGAGGAGGCCGTAATCCCGGTGCTGGAGCGCCCGGGAGCCGGCTGCGAACGCCGGAGCGTCGCTCGATGCCCATCAAGCGCCAGTATCGCGACGGCTCGGAGCGCGCCGGCGACCCGACGCGTACCGCTCGCGTGAGGCGTTAGGCGCCGGCTCGTCCTCGGCGAGGATGCCGTAGAGCGTGCGCGCGTGCTCGGTCGAGCATCTTCGCGGCCTCGGCGCGCTGCGCCTCGTTGCCGGCGTGAATGACCTGCCGCGTCGCGATGCCGACCTGCATCGCGAGCTGGACCAGCTCGCGGACGCCCTCGGGCATGCCCTCTCCGGCCTGCTCCCAGGGGACGCCGAGCTGCTCGCGGTGCTCGTCGACGTAGGCGCGGCCGGCGTCGGTCAGCTCGAAGACGTTGCCGCCGTCACGCGCCTCGCCGCGGATCGAGCCCCTCGTCGGCGAGAAGCTGGAGCGCGGGGTAGACCGAGCCGGGGCTCGGGCGCCAGGCGCCGTCGCTGCGCTGCTCGATCTCCTGCATCACCTGGTAGCCGTTGCGCGGCTCCTCCTCGAGCAGGAGCAGGATCGCCGCGCGGACATCGCCGCGCCGCATCCGCCGCCCGCCGCGCCATCCGGGCCGCCGGAGCCGCCCGGGCCCCGAAGCCGCCGGGGCCGAAGCCGCCTGGGCCGAAACCGGGCCGCCGGGCCGAAGCCGCCGGGGCCGCCCATCATGAAATATCTGTTCACTTGTCTGTGCATGTCGAGAATATACCGATATATCGCTATCTGTCAAGACTCAGGTGACGTAGATGTACTCATGCGGCGGTCGGAGCAGCGGCGGCGCCGGCGCGACGTATCCTTGGGCGATGAAGGTCATCCTCCCCGACGGCAAGGAGCTCGAGCTCCCCGACGGCGCGACCGGCCTCGACGCCGCGCGCGCGATCGGGCCGAAGCTCGCCGAGCAGGCCGTGCTCGTGCGCGCGAACGGCTAGGTCGCAGGACGTCCGCGCGCCGCTTCCCGACGGCGCAAGCCGATCCAGATCCTCACCACCCGCGACAAGCACGATCCCGACGCGCTCTACGTGCTGCGCCACTCGAGCGCGCATCTGCTCGCCGAGGCCGTCCGGCGGCTCTACCCGGGCGTGAAGATCGCGATCGGCCCGCCGATCGAGAACGGCTTCTACTACGACTTCGAGTTCCCGGAGCCGATCATCGAGGACGACCTCGAGCGGATCGAGGCCGAGGTCAAGCGCGAGATCGCCGAGGGGCGCGAGTGGACGCGCGAGGAGATCTCCGCCGACGAGGCGCGCGAGCGCTTCGAGGCCGAAGGCGAGCCGTACAAGGTCGAGCTCGTCGACACCGCCGAGGGCGCGATCATGCTCTACACCCAGTCGCACGACGGCGAGGCGAGTTCACCGACCTCTGCCGCGGCCCGCACCTCCAGAACTCGGCGCCGATCAAGGCGTTCAAGCTGACGAGCCTCGCCGGCGCCTACTGGCGCGGCGACGAGCACAACAAGCAGCTGACCCGGATCTACGGCACCGCGTTCTACCGCAGGACGACCTCGACGCCCACCTCGAGCGGCTCGAGGAGGCGAAGAAGCGCGACCACCGCCGGCTCGGCACCCAGCTCGACCTCTTCCACTTCTCCGACGTCTCGCCGGGCTCGCCGTTCTGGCACCCGAAGGGGATGGTGATCTGGAACATGCTCGAGGACCTCCGCCGGCGCGAGAACGCGCGCGCGGCTACGTCGAGGTGCGGACGCCGCAGATCTACGACAAGGAGCTCTGGGTCACCTCGGGGCACTGGGAGAAGTACCGCGAGCACATGTTCACCTTCGAGTCCGAGAACCGCGAGTTCGGCGCTGAAGCCGATGAACTGCCCCGGCCACTGCGTGCTCTTCGCCGACGGCGCAGTGCAGCTACCGCGAGCTGCCGCTGCGCATGGCCGAGGCCGGCGTCCTGCATCGCGACGAGCTGGCCGGCGCGCTGCACGGCCTGCTGCGCGTGCGCATGTTCTCGCAGGACGACGCGCACATCTTCTGCACGCCCGAGCAGATCGAGGACGAGGTGCTCGGCTGCCTCGAGTTCGGCTACGCGATCTACGACCAGCTCGGGCTCGAGATCAAGCGTCGAGCTCTCGACCCGCCCCGAGAACAAGCTCGGCACCGACGAGGAGTGGGACGTCGCCGAGGCCGCGCTCCGCGAGGCGCTCGAGCGCCGCGGGATCGAGTACACCGTGAACGAGGGCGACGGCGCGTTCTACGGGCCGAAGATCGACCTGCACATGCTCGACTCGCTCGGCCGCTCGTGGCAGATCGGGACCGTGCAGCTCGACTTCCAGATGCCGCAGCGCTTCGGCCTCGCGCTACAAGGGCGCCGACAACGCCGAGCACACCCCGGTGATGATCCACCGCGCGCTGATCGGCTCGTTCGAGCGCTTCATCGGGATCCTGATCGAGCACTTCGCCGGCGCCTTCCCGTTCTGGCTCGCGCCGGTGCAGGTGCGGGTGATCCCGGTCGGCGAAGGGCCACCGCGAGGCCGCGCACGAGCTCGCCGCGCGGCTCTGCGCGACTACCGGGTCGAGGTCGACGAGTCCGACGAGACCGTCGGCAAGCGGATCCGCAACGCCGAGCTCGACAAGATCCCGTTCATGGTCGTCTACGGCGACAAGGAGAGCGACGACGTCGCTGGCGGTCCGCGAGCACGGCGGCGAGCAGTCCACGAAGTCGCTTGCCGAACTGCAGCGAGTTGCTTGCTACTCTTTCGCCCTGACAAGCAGGGGCGAAACTGTCTCTCACCTCCCGGACGCAGAGCGTGCACGGGGGTTCAACCGAAGCGGTGTCGAGAAACGGTGCTGCCGCTGCATGCGGCAGCCGTTTTTGCCAGTGGCTTTGACAGTTTTCCAAGGAGGACAATGACGAGCTTGGTAGTACAGCATTTGAGGCCGCGGCGAGGTTCATGGGAGCCGCCGCGCCGGCCGGAGCCGCAGACGCGGATCAACGATGCGATTCGCGTCGCCGCGGGTGCGGCTGATCGACGAAAAGGGCGAGCAGCTCGGGGTCAAGAAGACCGACGAGGCGCGGGACGTACGCCTACGGCAAGGGGCTCGATCTCGTCGAGGTCGCAGCGCAGGCAGACCCGCCCGTGGCGCGGGTCATGGACTACGGGAAGTACCGCTACGAGCAGGAGCAGAAGGCGAAGGCCGCGCGCAAGAACCAGACTCAGATCCACGTCAAGGAGATCAAGCTCAGGCCAAAGATCGGAATCCACGACTACGAGACCAAGAAAGGCCATGTCGTCCGCTTCCTGAACCAGCGGGCGAAGGTCAAGGTCACGATCATGTTCCGGGGCCGCGAGCGCGAGCATCCGGATCGCGGGCGTGACCTGCTCATGCGGCTCGCAGAGGACGTGAAGGAGCTCGGGCACGATCGAGACCCAGCCGCTCCTCGAAGGTCGCAACATGACGATGGTGCTGGCGCCGACGAAGAACGCAGGAGTGAAGAGAGATGCCGAAAATGAAGACGAACTCGGGAGCGAAGAAGAAGTTCAAGGTGACCGGGACGGGGAAGCTCCTGCGCCGGAACGCGGGGCAGAGCCACAACCTGGAGCACAAGTCGCCGAAGCAGAAGCGGGCGTTCAGCAAGGACCAGCCGGTCGCCGAAGGCGAACGTCAAGACCGTCGACGGATGCTCGGGCTCGGGAAGCGTGATCGCTAATGGCCACGCGTCAAGCGATCCGTTCACGCCCGCAAGAAGCGGCGCAAGGTTCTCGAGCAGGCCAAGGGCTACTGGGGCCTCAAGAGCACCAACTACACCTACGCCAAGGAGCAGGTCGAGCACTCGCTCGCCTACGCCTACCGCGACCGCAAGAACAAGAAGCGGAGTTCCGCCGGCTCTGGATCATGCGCATCAACGCCGGCGCGCGGGCGCACGGGCTCTCGTACAACCAGTTCATCTCGGGCCTGAAGGCCGCCGAGGTCGAGCTCGACCGCAAGGTGCTCGCCGACCTCGCGGTGCACGATCCCGGGCACGTTCGGCGAAGCTCGCCGAGCAGGCGAAGGCCGCGCTGCCCGTAGAGCTGATCACGCTCCCGCGACAACGAGAAGCTGAAGCTCGTCCGCAAGCTGCACGAGCGGCGCTGGCGCGACAAGCTCGGGCTGTTCGTCTGCGAGGGCGAGGATCTCGTCGAGGCGGCGACCGCCGAGCCGGTCGAGCTGCTCGTTGCGGGCGAGAACGTCGAGCCGAAGCTGCTCGCCGAGGTCTCGACCGCGGCCCATCCGCCGCGCGTGATCGGCGTCTACCGGCGCGACGACCTGCCGGCGGCCGAGCCGCGGCCGGTGACGCTGGCGCTCTGGCGGGTCGCCGATCCCGGGAACGTCGGCACGCTGATCCGCACCGCCGACGCGTTCGGTGCCGCCGTCGCGCTCTCGGAGGGCTGCGCCGACCCGACCGGCCCGAAGGCGCTGCGCGCCTCGGCCGGCTCGATCTGGCGCGTGCCCCTGCTCCCGTTCGACGAGCCGCGCGGGAAAGCGCGTGGCGCTTGTCGCGCACGGCGGGGAGCCGCTCGGCAGCGTGCGATCTCTGCGGCGAAGTCGTCTTCCTGCTCGGCGCCGAGCGGGAGGGGCTGCCGAGCGAGGTCGAGCGCGACCTGGAAGCGCGGATTCCGATCGCGGCGCGAGTCGCTGAACGTCGCCGCCGCCGGCGCGATCGCGCTCTACGAGTGGCGCCGGCAGAACAGCTCGGCTACTGGGCCTGTTCGCTTGCCTTGATCTTCGCTTCGTAGTACTCGATCCGCTCGCTGGAGCATGCTCGATCGTGCGCTCGTGTCTTGCCTTCCACGCCGCATGCTCCTCAGGAGTCTCGTCTTCCTCTTCTTCATCATCGTCCTCCAGAAGCTCGAGAATCTGCTCCACGTTGTCTTCTGATGTCGAACAGCGCTTCGAACAAAGTTTGCACATCTCGGTCGGCGATGTCCATGAGTTGAGGCTGGCCGAGGCGACCGCCGGCCGCAATCCGCTCTTTCAGACAGCTTTGCGGCAGACGAAGATCGCGTCCTCGTGCTCGTTCCACGCCTTGCCGTCGAACCAGCCGTAGAGCCCCTCGACGACGAAGCCCTCTGCACCGAGCAGCTCGCGCCACTCCGCGACCGAGAGCCAAGCGAGCGAGAGCTCCGACTCGACGCCCTGGCCTCGAACGCGAAGGATCAGCGTCGGCGGCGCTCGTCCCAGTCGGCGCGCTCGAAGATCCCCGGCTCGCGCTCGAGCCAGCGGCCGTGCGTCTCGGCGATGTCGTCGCGCCCGGGGCAGAAGACGTCGAAGATGAAGCGTGCCGCCCGGCTCGAGCATGCGGTACGCAGCCCGCACGGCGGCACGGCGGTCTTCATCGGTCTGCATGTGCAGGAGCGAGCGGAACGGGATGATCACGAGCGGCAACGTGCTCCTCGACCGGCGGATCGCGGAAGTCGCCGTAGCGGAGGTCGAGCTCGACGCCGGCGAGCGCAGCCTGCTCCCGCGCCACCTCGAGCATTCCCTCCGAGAGATCGACCCCGATCACGCAGATCCCCTCCGCGGCGATCGGGACCGCGATCCGGCCCGTGCCGACGCCGAGCTCGACCACGGGGCCGCCCGAGCGCCGCGCCCGATCGACGTAGAACGAGACGTCCTCGATCACGCTCAGCGACCACGGGTCGTAGAGCCGGGCGATCCTGTCGTAGGCGGACATCCCGCTATGCTGCCTGGGATGACGGCGCCGCTCGCATGCTCAGCGTTTACCCCGCCCCGGCCGGAAGCCGGGGCAGGCGCTCCGCCGTCTGACCTCGCGTTCTCTGACCGGGGCGCCTCCAACCGCCGCCCGCACGAAACTGGAGAATGAATGACGGAAGAGATCAACTGGGAGAGCTACAGGGACGAGGCCGAGAGGGCCTTCGCCGCCGCGGGCCTCGACACGATCGAGGACGCGCGGATCGAGTACCTGGGCCGCAAGAGCCAGCTCGCTCTCGGCCTGCGCGGGGTGCGCGACCGCGAGACCGGGATGCGCCTGAACGACGATCAGGACGCGGCTCGAGGAGGCCGCCGCCGCGCGCGAGCAGGCGCTCGCCGACGAGGAGCTCGACCGGCGCCTTCGCGAAGAGGTGATCGACGTCACGCTCCCGGGCGAGGAGCTGCCGCTCGGGCATCTGCACCCGATCACCCAGGTTCGCCGCACCGTCGAGGACGCGTTCCTCGGCCTTGGCTACGAGGTGCGCGACGACCGCGAGGTCGAGACGGTCGAATACAACTTCGACAAGCTCGCCTTCCTGCCGACGCACTCCGCGCGCTCGCCGCGCGACACGTTCTTCTTCGACGAGACGCACGTCCTGCGCACCGAGACGAGCCCGTCGCAGATCCACATCCTCGAGGAGAAGCCGCCGCCGATCTACATGGTCTCGATCGGCCGCGTCTACCGGCGCGACGCGATCACGGCGACGCGCTACCCGATCTTCCATCAGTTCGAAGGGCTCGCGGTCGACAAGGGGCTGACGCTCGCCGATCTCCAGGGGACGCTGCTCCACGTGATGCGCGCGCTCTACGGGCCCGACACGCCGCGTGCGCTTCCGTACGCACTTCTTCCCGTTCACGGAGCCGTCGATCGAGCCCGACGTCTCGTGCGGGATCTGCGGCGGTGCCGGCTGCCGTACCTGCAAGTTCTCCGGCTGGATCGAGATGGGCGGCGCCGGCATGGTCGATCCCGAGGTGTTCGAGAACGTCGGCCTCGATCCCGGAGGAGTGGGGCGGCTTCGCGTTCGGCTGCGGGCTCGAGCGGACGGCCCAGCTGCGCCACGACATCCCCGACATCCGCGCGCTCTGGGAAGGCGACCTGCGCGTGCTGCGCATTTTGAGGCAGTTCTGATGCGGGTTCCCGTCTCCTGGCTGCGGGACTACGTCGCGATCGAGATGCCGCTCGAGGAGCTCGCCGCGCGGCTTTCGGTCTCGACCGCCGAGGTCGAGGGGATCGAGCGGCGCGGTGTCGTCGACGAGGGCGGCAACCTCGGCCTGTTCAAGGTCGGCAGGGTGCTCGAGGCGGTGAAGCATCCGAACGCCGACCGGCTCCAGCTCACGAAGGTCGACCTCGGCGAGGGCGAGCCGCGCTCGATCGTCTGCGGCGCGTGGAACTTCGGCGTGGGCGCGACCGTCGGCGTGGCGCTCCCCGGCGCGACGCTCCCGAACGGGCTGACGCTCGAGCGGCGAGAGGTGCGCGGCGAGGTCTCCGACGGGATGATCCTCGCCGAGGACGAGATCGGCCTCGGCGCCGACCACGCCGGGATCATGCTCCTGCCCGAGACCGAGCCGGGGACGCCGCTCTCGGACATCCTGCCGCTCGCCGACGACGTCCTGCTGGTGGAGGCAACCGGCAACCGGCCGGATCTCCAGTCGATTTACGGCATCGCCCGCGAGGTCGCGACCCTCTACGACTTGTCGCTCTCGGCCATGGCTGGGGACAGTCCCCGGACGTGGCCAAAAGAGACGGTGGCTGTTCGGATCGACGACTTCGAGGGCTGCCCTCGCTACATCGGCCGGCTCTTCGAGAACGTCGCGATCGCGGCCTCGCCGCAGTGGCTTCGCTCCCGGCTCTTCCTGGCGGGGCAGCGGCCGATCTCGAACGTCGTCGACATCACGAACTACGTGATGCTCGCGCTCGGGAACCCGCTGCACGCCTTCGACTTCACGACGCTCCGCGGCGCCCGGATCATCGTCCGCCGCGCCGAGCCCGGCGAGAAGCTGACCACGCTCGACGGCGCCGAGCGCGACGCTCACCGCCGACGACCTCGTGATCGCAGACGCCGACCGCGCGGTCGCGCTCGCGGGGATCATGGGCGGCGAGGAGACAGAGATCGGCGAGACGACGACCACCGTCCTGCTCGAGGCGGCGAACTTCGAGCCGTACGGCATCTATCGCACCTCCGAGCGCCAGCACCTGCGCACCGAGGGCTCGAACCGCTGGGAGAAGGGCGTCGACCCCTACCTCGCCGGCCAGGCCGCCGACCTCGCCACGGCGCTCCTGCTCGAGCTCGACGGGCGCCGAATGGACGGCGCAGACGCGACGTGCAGGGCGACCTGCCGAAACGGCCGGAGATCGCCTTCCGGCCGGAGCGCGCCGATGCCCTGATCGGCGTCGAGACGCCGCCGGAGCGCCAGTACGCGATCCTCGACCACCTCGGCTTCGACAGGCGAGAAGCGGCGAGGTCGTCGTCCCGACCTGGCGCGCGCGCGACATCACCCGCGAGGTGGACGTGATCGAGGAGATCGCCCGCTTCCGCCTCGAAGACGTGCCGTTCACGCTCCCCGCACGCCGCGAGATGTTCGGCCTGCTCACCCGCGACCAGCAGCTTCGCCGCCGTGTCGAGGATGCGCTCGGCCGGCCTGGGCTTCGCCGAGACCTACACGCCCAGCCTCGGCCCGACGACGAGACGACGTGGAAGCTTCCCGACCCGATCTCGGTCGAGCTGACCGCGCTCCGTACGAGCCTCGTGCCGAGCCTCGTCGAGGCGGCACGCCGCAACGTCGATGCCGGCGCGAAGAAGATCGCGCTCTTCGAGATCGCGCGCGTGTACCTGCCCGGCGCCGAGCTCCCGAACGAGCGCCTCCGCGTTGCCGGGATCGCCGAGGGCGGCTTCCTGCACGTGAAGGGCGTGGTCGAGACGATCTACGCCGCACTCAAGGCCGAGCCGTCCTTCGAACGAGCCAGCATCCGCTGCTTCATCCCGGCAAGGCCGCGCACGCCGCCGGCGTCCTCGGCGAGCTGCATCCGCGCGAGCTCGAGGGCGAGTGGGGCGCCTTCGAGCTCGACCTCGGCGACCTCTTCTCCGTCTCGCACGAGCCCGTGACCTACCGCGACGTGATCACCTATCCCGCGATTCGCCAGGACATCGCCGTCGCCGTCCCCGAGGACGTGCCGCCGGCGAGCTCGTCGCCGCGGCGCGCGATGCAGCCGGTGAGGAGCTGCGGGAGATCCGCGTCTTCGACGTCTACCGAGGCGACCAGGTCGGCGAGGGTCGCAAGTCGGTCGCGTTCTCGGTCGCCTACCAGTCGGCCGAGCGCACGCTCACCGAGGAGGACGCCACGCGGCTGCGCGAGAAGATCGTCGGCGCCTCGCCGAGCGCTTCGGGCCGAGCAGCGGTAAGAACTGCTCGACACGCGGGCGGCTCGCCCCCCCCGAAGCGCTCAGTCCGAGGGCGACGTCGCGACGAAACGGATCGTCGCCGCCGATGCCTTGAACGTCGACTCGTATTTCGCCTTGTCGCTCGCGAGTGCGGTGTAGGTGAAGAGATAGACCCGAGTGCCCCGCGCGAAGACGTACTCGATCGAGGGTAGGTTGTGGCCGGCGATCCTCTCGAGGGTCGAGGATTCGTACTCGAGCGCCGGGACGCCGTGGATCGCGAGTGGCACGAGGGTGCCGTACTGCAGATACTTGGCCTCGGACGAGCCGACCAGCCAGTGATGGAGCGTCTCGTTCGGGCCCAGCTTGCCGATCAGCAGGTTGATGTTCGCCGTGAAGCCATCGCGGGAGACCGGCGAACGGAAGACGGCGCCGAGGTGGGTGACCGCCGTCGACGGCGGCACGGTCTCGGAAGCCCAGCCGTCCGGCACGTCGAGCGCCGCCCCGTACTTCTGAATGCTCTCCGGCGTCAGCGCGGGCGCGGCACCGAACGCGGCCGCGCCCACGACGAGCGAGCCCAGCGAAAGGACGACGACGGCCAGCCTGCCCACCGGCGTACTACACCATTCGGCCGTCGATTTGCCAAACCGGTCCCTGCGTGCCGACCGGATGGGTGTCCGAGAGCACGCGCAGGACGGTGACGCGGCCGGTCATTCCGGCGGCCTCGCAGCGTTCGAGGCAGCGGCGGACCATGCCCGGCGAGGCGCCGTAGCCGAAGTGGCTCGCGCTCCTGAACTGGAGGCGGAGGTACCGCCGACCCGCCGGGGATTGATCGGGGCCATGTTCAGCGCGCCTGGTTCGAGGTAGTCCGAGGAGTCGAGCTCGACCTCGCCGAGGAGGTCGCTCCAGTCGGAGGGCACCGACGCGAGCGCTGCATCCCACGACGCGGGCAGGCTCGGTGCGGCAGCAGCCTCGGGCTTGGCCGGCCGCTCCTCGACAGTGCCGACCCAGAGTGCGCCGTGGAGTCGCTCCGAGTCGAGTCGCGCGAGGCCGCGCCGCAGCGACTCCGCACCCGGCCCGGTGCCGGCGCGGACGATGCGAAGCGAGATCGCGTTCGGGCCGGAGCGCACCGGCTGGAGCGGCGCGAGCAACGCGACCGCCCGGTCGGTGTGCGTCGCGTCCTCGAGCGTGACGCCGATGTTCGCGTCGACCCAGCCCTCCGGAAGCGCGGCCTCCACGTCCTGCCAGTCCTTTGCGAGTGCCATCCGCGCAGAACGTACACTCAGAGCCATGGCGAAGGTCGAAAAGAAGCGCGCTCTGTCCGAGGATCGGCTCCGCGACTTCCTGCGCGAGATGCTCCTGATCCGGCGGTTCGAGGAGAAGGTCGAGGAGCGTTTCCGCGCCGGGGATCTCGCGGGGTTCCTGCATGTCGCGATCGGCCAGGAAGCCGCCGAGGTCGGCGTCTGCGCCGCGATGGAGGACGGCGACGTCTTCGGCTCGACCCACCGCGCGCACGGTCACACGCTCGCCCGTGGAACGCACCCGAACGCGCTCATGGCCGAGCTCTACGGAAAGATGGAGGGCTGCTCGCACGGCTACGGCGGCTCGATGCACCTGTACGACGTCGAGCGCGGCAATCTCGGCGCGAACGCGGTCGTCGGCGGCGGCATCCCGTCGCTCGTCGGAGCGGGCCTCGCCTTCAAGCTCCGTGACGAGCCGAGGGTCGCGGTCGCCTTCTTCGGCGACGGCGCCACGAACACCGGCACGTTCCACGAGTCGCTGAACCTCGCTCAGCTCTGGAACACCCGCACGCTTTTTGTCTGCGAGAACAACGAATGGGCCGAGTCGACGCCGGGCTGGCAGCACTCGCCGGTCTGGAACGACATGTCCAAGCGCGCGCTCGCCTTCGACATGCACTCGATCAAGGTCGACGGCCAGGACGTCGAGAAGGTCTACGAAAAGGCGAGCGAGGCCCTCGACTACGTCCGCTCGGGCGCCGGCCCCGTCTTTCTCGACGTCGAGACCTACCGCATGCACGGCCACTACATCGGCGACGCGCAGGTCTACCGCTCGAAGGAAGACCGCGACGAGGCCGCCGAGCGCGACCCGATCGAGCGGCTTCGCAAGAGGCTCGAGGTCTCCGCCGAGGACTGGCAGGCGCTCGAAGACGAGGTGGCGGAGATCGTCGAGGCCGCCGTCGAGTTCGCGAAGAACGGCACCGATCCCCAGCCCGAAGACGCCCTGAAGAACATCTACGCCTGAGCCATGGCGACGATGTCCTACAGGGAGGCGGTGAACGACGCACTTGGCTCGGCGATGCGCGCCGACGAGGACGTTTTCCTGATGGGCGAGGACATCGCCGAGATGGGCGGCTCGATGGGCGTGACACAGGGGCTCTACGAGGAGTTCGGCGCCGAGCGGGTGCGGAACACCCCGATCTCCGAGATGGCGATCGTCGGCGCCGGGATCGGCGCCGCCATGCAGGGGATGCGCCCCGTCGTCGAGATCATGTACGAGGACTTCCTCACGCTCTCGCTCGAGCAGATCGTGAACCAGGCGGCGAAGCACCGCTACATGTCGGGCGGGCAGCTGAAGGTGCCGCTGACGATCCGTACCCAGGGCGGTGCCGGCTGGTCGCCGGGCGCCCAGCATGCCCAGCAGCTCGAGGCGTGGCTCGTACACGTTCCGGGGCTCAAGGTCGCCTACCCCTCGACTCCGGCCGATGCGCGCGGGCTTCTTTGGTCCGCGATCTACGACGACAACCCGGTGATCTTCTTCGAGCACCGCCTGCTCTATCCGGTGAAGGGGGAGGTGCCGGAGACGCTCGAGCCCGTGCCGCTCGGCAAGGCGCGCGTGATCCGCGAGGGCAGCGATGTCACCGTGATCGCACTCGGGCCGCTCGTCCACCGGGCGCTCCAGGCGGCCGAGCAGGCAGAGGCCGAGGGGATCTCGGTCGAGATCATCGATCCGCTCACGCTCCAGCCACTCGACGAGGACACGCTCGTCGCCTCGGTGAAGAAGACGAGCCGCGCCGTCGTCGCGCACGAGGCGGTCACCCGGATGGGCTTCGGGGCCGAGGTCGCCGCGATGCTCCAGGAGAAGGCCTTCGACTGGCTCGACGCACCGATCGAGCGGGTCGGCGCGCCGTTCACTCCGATCCCGTTTGCTCCGGCGATGGAGCGCTTCGTCGTCCCCGGGCCGCCCGAGGTGCTCGCTGCGATCCGCAAGACGGTCGCGCGCGGCTGATGGCCACAGACGTCAAGCTGCCGCGGCTCGGGCAGGGAATGGAATCCGGCACGATCGTCAGGTGGCTGAAGGCCGAGGGCGACACGGTCGAAAAGGGCGAGCCGCTCTTCGAGGTCGACACCGACAAGGCAACCCAGGAGGTCGAGGCCGAGGCGAGCGGCGTCCTGCTCCGGATCTCGGTCACCTCCGGCGAGGTGCCGGTGGGGCAGACGATCGCCCTGATCGGGGAGCCCGGCGAGGTCCGGCCGTGCCCCTCGAGCCCGCCGGGTCGCCGGAGCCCGGAACGGCGACGGATGAGCTGCCCGAGCCGGTCGCGGTCGACACGTCGACGACCGCATTCCGCACCGTGATCAACGGGGCCCGGGAGGAGGCGGGGGGCCGCGTCAAGGCCTCGCCTCTGGCACGCCGGATCGCTCGGGAACGGGGAATCGATCTGGGCCTGCTGACCGGGACCGGCCCCGACGGGCGGATCCTGGCCGAGGATGTCGAACGCGGCGCGGCGGAGATCGCTCCCGCGGCACCGGCCGCCACACCGGTTCGCACCTGCCCGAAGAGGTCGAGTCGGTGCCGCTCACCGGCATCCGCCGCACGATCGCACGCCGGCTGACCGAGGCCTGGCAGGTGCCGGTGTTCCAGCTCACCGTCTCGATCGACATGACGCGGGCGGGCGCGCTCGTCGAGCGCTCGCGCGAGCTGAATCCGGACGTCCGGGTCACCGTCACCGACCTGCTCGCCCGGGTCTGCGCGGGCGCGCTCCAACGCCATCCCGACGTGAACGTCCAGTTCAGCGGTGAGGCGCTTCTCCGCTTCCCGTCCGCGAACATCGGGATCGCCGTCGCCGCCCCGCACGGGCTCGTCGTGCCGGTGATCCGCTCCGTCGAGCGGCTCTCGCTCGCCGAGGTCGCCGCCCACCGCGCCGGGCTCGTCGAGCGCGCGCGCGCCGGGTCGCTGCAGCTGGCAGATCTCGAGGGCGGCACCTTCACGATCTCGAACCTCGGGATGTTCGGCGTGGAGCAGTTCACGGCGATCCTGAACCCGCCGCAGGCCGCGATCCTCGCGGTCAGCGCGACCGCCGACCGGCCGGTCGCCCTCGGCGGCGAGCTCGTCGTGCGGCCGATGATGACGGTCACCGCGACCTTCGACCATCGCGCGGTCGACGGCGCCCCCGCGGCAGACTTCCTGCGTACCGTGAAGAACTTCCTCGAGGATCCGGCGCTCGCTCTGTAGAGGCAAACACATTCGCGTCAGACGTCGTCATAGGCAGTGTGGGACTTGCGAGAGCCGAAAGCCTCGGTAGCTGGATGACCTCGGAGGTCGTCGTCCGGAGGGGAGACAAGCTCGACGTCCCGTTCCTGCGGTCGCTCCTCGGTTTCGCCTACAACTGGCATGTCGAGGCGTTCGACACCGACATCTCGATCTCGCGCTACGTCGATGCCTGGGGGCGCAAGGGCGACACGGCGCTGATCGCGATGGTCGGCGGACATTCGGTCGGCGCGGGCTGGTTCCGCCTCTTCCCGGACACGTTGCGCGGCTATGGCTACATCGACGAGGAGACGCCCGAGATCACGATCGTCGTCATCCCTACACGCCAGGACGAGGGGATCGGCGCGCAGCTCGTGACGGCCCTGCTCGAACGGGCCAAGGCCGAAGGCTACGAGGCCGTGTCGGTCTCGGTCGAGCGCGGGGATCCCGACGAGGCGCGGTTCATGGGCCAGGGGTTCGAGCAGTTTCGCGCGGAGGGGAAGACCCTCACGCTGCGCCGGGCGCTCTGACCGCGGCGCCGATCCAAGGCACGAGCTCCGCGACGAACGCCGGGTCGATCGCATGGTCGATCGGCGACTCACGGTAGAGCACCTCGGCGCCCGCCGCCTCGAGCTGCGCCACCGAGCGGTGCGCGAACTCGACCGGGATCACCGGGTCGTAGGTTCCGTGCCCCACCGCGATCGGCGGGAACGGGCGGCTCCCGTCGAGCTGCCAGCCCTCGACCGTCGGGACGAAGCCGGAGAACCCGATCACGGCGACCGGACGCGGACGTCCTTCCCCGAGGCCGACCGCGAAGCTCATCACCGCGCCCTGCGAGAAGCCGCCGATCAGCTTGCGCTCGTACGGGAGCGAGTCCACGAACCCGGCGAGCGCCGCGTAGCCCTCGGCGAAGGTCGCCGGATCGGGGTAGCCGACGCGCGGCACGGCGTACCAGTGCGCCCCGCCCGGCGGCAGCGAGAGCGGCCCGCGCGGGCAGTAGCCGTGCAGGCGGCGCTCCGGGTCGAGCGCGTCGAAGAGGCCGAGGAGGTCGTACTCGCTCGCGCCGCGGCCGTGGACGAGGACGAACGCGCCCTCGGCTTCGCCCGCAGCGGGCCGTTCGGCGAAGATCACGTGCGGCTCGGGCGCGGATCGGGGAGCGGCGTCAGCCGGCCTTCGAGCTGGCTTCTCAGCCGCTCGTAGTTCGGTGGCAGCGAGAGATGCTCGCCGAGCGACTCGAGCGGCTCGTCCGAGGTGAAGCCGGGCCCGAGCGTCGCGATCTCGAAGAGCACGCCGCTCGGCTCGCGGAAGTAGATCGAGCGGAAGTAGAAGCGGTCGATCACCGGCGTCGGCTGGCCGCCGATCGAGGCGACCTTCGCGCGCCAGGCCTCGTGCTCCTCGATCGTCGAGGACCAGGCGACGTGGTGGACGGTGCCGGCGCCGGGGATGCCGCGCGCCTCGGGGGCGTCGTCATAGACGTAGAAGCTGCCGCGCTTCTCGCCCCGGCATTCCCAGCCCGGCGTGAACCCGAGCCCCCAGAGGAACATCGCGCTCTGGCCGTAGTCGGAGGAGTACGCGCGCACGCCTGCAAAGCCGCGCAGGGCGAGCTCGTGCGGGATCTCCGGGTGGTCGGCGATCAGCGGCTCGTCGCCGGAGGTATCGACGACGAGCTCGAGCTCGAGCCCCTCGGGGTCGTGGAGCAGCGTGGAGCCGAAGAGCCGCTCGCCGCCTGCCCGCTCGGCCCAGAAGTCGAGTGCCTCCTCGGAGGCGACGCGGAAGACGACGCGGTGCACCATCCCGTCGCCGGCGCGTCCGCGCGGCGTGCCCGGGTACTCGAAGAAGGTGATGTCGGCGCCCGCGTTGCCCTTCTCGTCGGCGTAGAACAGGTGGTAGACGGTCGGGTCGTCCTGGTTCACCGTCTTCTTCACAAGGCGCAGCCCGAGCGTGCCGGCGTAGAACTCGACGTTCGCCGGGGCGTCGCCCGTGATGCAGGTCACGTGATGGATGCCTTCGAGCTTCACGACTGGCGCCTATTGTGCCCGCGATACGATCGACGCGATGAAGTGCGACGTCGCAGTGCTCGGCGCGGGCCCCGGTGGGTATACGGCGGCGATCCGTGCAGCCCAGCTCGGCGCGAAGGTCGTCTGCATCGAGGCGGAGCCCGAGCTCGGCGGCACGTGCCTGCGGGTCGGCTGCATTCCCACCAAGGCGTGGGTGCAGACGGCGCACTACCTGAACATGGCCCGCGACTCGTTCGGGAAGCTCGGCGTCATCGTCGAGGATCCCGAGCTCGACTTCGCGGCGGCCGGCAGGTGGAAGGACGGCGTCGTCACGCAGATGACCGGCGGGATCGCCTCGCTCTTCAAGGCGAACGGCGTCGAGTGGGTGCGCGGCAAGGGCACCTTCACCGGCCCGAACACGATCGCGGTCGAGGGCGGCGAGGACGTCGAGTTCGACTCGGCGATCGTCGCCACCGGCTCGTTCCCGATCTGGCCGCCGATCCCGGGCCTCGACTCGGAGCTCTGCCTCGACTCGACCGGCCTGCTCGCGCAGACCGAGGTGCCGAAGCGCCTCGTGATCCTCGGCGGCGGGATCATCGGCTGCGAGTTCGCCTCGATCTTCAAGACGTTCGGCAGCGAGGTCACGGTGATCGAGATGCTCGACCGGCTGATCCCGACCGAGGACGAGGACGCCTCGAAGGAGCTCGCGAAGGCCTACAAGAAGAAAGGGATCGCGCTCGAGCTCGGCAAGCAGTGCACGGCGGTCGAGGAGAACGGCGGCATGCTGAACGTCCACTACGGCGAGGGCGAATCGGTCGAAGCCGACCTGATGCTCGTCGCCGTCGGCCGCGCGCCGCTCGTCTCGGGGATCGGGCTCGAGGCTGCGGGCGTCTCCTTCGACACGCGCAAGGGAATCGGCACCGACGACGCTCGCCGCACCTCGGTGCCGCACATCTATGCGGTCGGCGACTGCGCCGGCTACTGGCAGCTCGCGCACACCGCGTTCCGCGAGGGCGAGGTCGCCGCAGAGAACGCCTGCGGTCACGATGCCGTGATCGGCGAGCCGGCCGTGCCGCGGCCGATCTACACCGACCCCGAGGTGGCGGGCGTCGGGCTCACCGAGGCGCAGGCGCGCGAGGCTTACGGCGACGCGGTCGCGGTCGGGCGGTTCCCCTGGATCGCGAACGCGCGCGCGGTGATGCAGGACGAGACGGTCGGCTTCGTCAAGTCGATCCACGAGACCCGCTACGGCGAGCTGCTCGGGATCGTGATCGTCGGGCCGCATGCGACCGACCTGATCGAGGCCGGCGTGGTCGCCCTCGACGCCGAATCGACGGTGGAGACCGTCGCCGACGGGATGGCTCCGCACCCGACGCTGTCGGAGGGGATCAAGGAAGCCGGGCTCGTCGCGCTCGGCCGCGCGATCCACCTGCCGAACCGCAAGCCGCGCTCGTAGCGGGCGCGGCGGCCCGAAGGCCGCGCCGCGCCCACAACGATAGCTCAGGCGGCGATCTGCTCGCTTCGCTCCCGGGAGACAGCTCGCGCTCGGCGCGAAGCCAGTCCTCGAGAGGCCCATCCCCTTCGCCTGACTCGTGAATCTCGTACGCACGGAGAGCGATCTCCTCGTACGCGGGAGCAGACATCTCGGCCTGCTCGGCTGCTTTCTTCTTGCTCACCCTCGGGGCCATGCTCACCTCCACTCCAGTCGGAAGCGGAGGCGGCACCGCTGGAACGAGGGCGACTCCGCCTCGTTGCGGTCGCGGCACCTCGTAGCGCCACCCCTCACGGTAGACGAAACCGCAGACGGATGCGTCTCCGGTAGAATATCCAGGGCGAGGCGTAGCCGGCGCGCCGTGTTGAGGTTGGGGCGCTGCGGGGTCGCTGGTAGTAGGTTTGGTGCGGTCGGTAATATACTGTATCGATCCCATCGTCGCCGCGAACCCTGAGTCGGCGTCCGGGGATCGGCACGGCTAACACACGGGAGGCCCGAGCCTGCGAACATCCCGGCGTGAGTCGCCTTCCGGTCGCTCTCGGTCTCGCCGGTCTGGTGGCGCGAGCGCGTGCGCGACGGCGCTCGGGGCGGCCCCCGACATCCACACGGTCTCGTGGAAGTCGGCGACGCTGCCCGGCTCGGTGTGCGACGCGAAGGCGCCGATCCACCTGCACGACGGCCAGGCGATCGTCTCGTCGCCGCGATGGGGCAAGGTCAGCGTCGCGACCGAGCCGCCCGTCTACGGCCAGCTCAGCGGGAGCGGCCAGTACGCGGCGCTCGGCGTGATCTGCTCGAACGGCGGCGGCACAGCGGCCTCGCAGCTCGCGTTCGCGCGGGTCGTCTACGGGCTCTTCGGCTCGAAGCTGAGCGTGATCGGCGTCGTCACGCCGAGGCATCCGGCGGCCAAGGGCGTGCACGTCTCGCTGCTCACCGCCAAGATCGTCCTCGGCGCCGTGAAGGCGACCGAATACTTCTACGGCCCGCATGACGCCGACTGCTGCCCGTCGGGTCGTGCGACGACCTACTGGCTCTACATCCACGGCGGGCTCACGCCGCAGGTGCCGAAGGTCACGAAGCAGGCTTCGGGTTAGCCAGCGCCGGCCGGCTCGGGACGGCGACGGGGCGATCGAGCTGCCTAGACTGACGGTCGTGGGCCTGCTACGGAGAGGGACGAGCCGATCGGGCCAGGCCGGGCCCAGCCTATCCGGCGGCCGATCTTCTACACCGACATCGTCGTCTCCGACGGAACAGAGCTCCGGCAGGCGCTGATCGAGCAGGGCTTCTCTCCCGAGGACGACATCCTGAAGTACTGGTGGCCGAGGTTCGCGCCCCGGCCGACTCGGGGATCCGCTCGCTTCTGAAGTCCGAGCACCTCGGCTTGCAGTTCGAGCGGCTGATGGCGATGCATCGCGTCGTTCCGGCGCACATCCCGATGCCGGCAGCGCGGGTGAGCAGCCCCGAGGGTGAGTTCGCGGGCTACCTCCTCGAGTTCGTGAGCGGCGAGACGCTGAGCTCACTCATCTCCTTCGGGATGATCGACGAGGCGAGACGGCAGCTTGCCCTGGTCGAGACGACCCTCGGGAAGCTCCACGCAAAGTCGCTCCCTCACGGCGACGTGAACGGCTCGAACGTGATCGCCGCCGACGACGGCAGGACGCTCCTCATCGACCCGGTCCCGAATCCCGGGAGCGGCGCGAAGCTGCAGGACGAGCTCTGCCTGCAGCAGCTCAGGCTCGAGATCGAGGCGAGCGCGGCACAACGATCCGAGCAAGACGCCGCCGGCTGACCGCGCCGCCCGCGGCTCCTGAGGCCGGGCGCCGCCGAGGCTCGCACGGCGGGGTCAGGCACTGCCTCGGAAGTGAGACGGCGCGGGAACGAAACGGTAAAGTGCGGCCCGCAGACAACACGAAAGTCCCTGCAACTCGGGCAGTGGCCGCGGTTCGAGAGGCGGGGTCAGGTACTGGAACGAAACTGTGACGCCTCGTCCACGTCTCGTGCCACCGCGGGACGAGTCGGCCTTTCGGGACGAGTCGTTTCGGGACTGGGCGCGTTCGGCGGCAGCCCGAAGGCGGGTCGGATCCGCACGGGTACCGTTCGTCGCATGGAGGACAAGGTCAATCTTGCGGCTGCGCTCGCGACTTTCGACGAGCCGTTTCGGCCGCGCGTCGTCGCCGCGCTGAACGACTACAAGGTCATGGTCGTGAAGGCGAAGGGCGACTTCGTCTGGCACTCGCATGCCGAGACGGACGACTTCTTCCTCGTCCTGAAGGGGAGGCTCACGATCCAGCTCCGCGACCGCGATGTCGTGCTCGAGCCGGGTGAGCTCTTCGTCGTCCCGCGTGGCGTCGAGCACTGCCCGCGCGCCGACGAGGAGGTCGAGCTCCTGCTGATCGAGCCGGCCGGAACCGTCAACACCGGCGACGGCGAGCCGGGCGCGCTGACCGCGCCGGAACTCTCGCTCTGATCGGCCCGGATGAGCGTTTCTGCCAGAGAGCGGGTCGCCGGCCTCACGCTGGACCTGCCGCGCGACAACCTGCGCGGCCGCTTCGCGCAGCTCTACGCCGGCCTCGTGATCTACGGCCTGAGCTCGTCGCTGATGGTGCTCGGCCGCCACGGGCTCGTGCCCTGGGACGTCCTGCATCAGGGCCTCTCGAAGCAGACCGGGATCGCGATCGGCACCTGGGCGATCCTCGTCGGGCTCGCCGTGCTCGTCTTCTGGATCCCGCTCGGCGAGCGGCCGGGATGGGGGACGATCAGCAACGCGATCGTGATCGGCGGCTCGATCGACATCGCGCTCTGGCTCGTGCCCGTGATCCACGGCGAGGTGCTGCGCTGGGCGTGCTGCCTGATCGGGGTGCTGCTCGGCGGCGTGGCCACCGGCCTCTACATCGGCGCCGGGCTCGGCCCCGGCCCGCGCGACGGCCTGATGACCGGGATCTCGCGGCGGACGGGCTGGTCGATCCGGCTCGTGCGGACGGGGATCGAGGCGACGGTGCTCGTGCTCGGCTGGCTGCTCGGCGGGACGGTCGGCGTCGTCACGGTGCTCTATCTCGTGTCGATCGGGCCGCTCGCGCACTTCTTCGTGCCGCTCTTCTCGCGCCGCTATGTGACCGGCACTCGCATCCGCCGGCGGGGGCTCAGGCGATCGTCGTGATGTACGCGCCGACGAGCGTTGCCTTCTGCTGATCGACGGGGCCCTCGCGGCGGTCGGCGTGGCCGTCCTGGAAGTGCGCGAACGCAGCGGTCGAGGCGATCGGGTTCACCTCGTCGTCCGCGTGGTCGTGGAACGAGACGTGCACGAACGAGTCGTCCGCGAGCCGAAGGACGAGGTAGCTCACCGTCTCGGGCTTCGTCTCCTCGAGCTCCGCGAACACGCCCTCGATCCGGCGCTGGTTCTCGTCTGCCGCCTCGGCGGACTGCGTCGCGTAGCGCGTGACCAGTCTCTTCTCCATCATGTGACTCCTCTCGCCGGCCTCGCTAGGTGTCAGCCCGACCGGTGGAAGAGCCCGACGACCACCGAGATCGCCTTCCCCGCGATCGGCAGCAAGCCGATCACGACGACCGTCCACGTGATAGCCGGGGTCGGGTCCATGGCTGAAGGCTAGACGTCGAGGCCTGCGCCGCCAGCGTGGCTCGGACGGGGCCTGCCGAACGCGGCAGGGTCGTGCTCGGGCTCCCGGATCCCGGGGATCGCGAATGGGAAGAGCAGCGTGACGAGCCCGCCGACGAGCCCGCGCGACGACGAGGGTCGTACGGACGCCGATGCTGTCGGCGACGAGGCCGATCACGACGAACCACATCGGCATCAGGCTCGTCGCGAAGAGCCAGTCGAGGCTCGTGACGCGGCCGAGCACCTCGCGCGGCACGAGCCTGTGGATCATCGTCCCCCAGGTCGCCTGGCCGAAGGCGAGCCCGAAGCCGCCGACGAGGCCGAGCGCGAGGAGCTGCGCGACGCTTCCGGCTATGCCGTAGCCCGCGATCACGAGTAGGCCGAGCGCCCAGCTCGCGTACATGAGGAGCACGTAGCGCTTGGTCAGCCCGATCTGCCCGTAGGCGACCGCGCCGACGATCGATCCGACCGCGGCCGCCCCGTAGACGAAGCCGAGCGCCCCCGCGGAGGCGTGCAGGTTGTTCTTCACGAGGTCGGGCAGCAGGACGTACCGCGCCGCCGGGCCGACCATGATCATCGTGGAGATGAGCAGCGTCGCCCACAGCCATTTCCGCGCACAGCACGAACGCGAATCCCTCGCGTAGCTCGCGCTTCGCCGAGCGCTCCTCGACATGGTGGAACGGCGCGGCGTGAGCGCGAAGGCGGTCACGGTCGAGACGACGAACGTGGCGGCGTCGGCGACGAACGCGGTTCCAACGCCGGCGCTCGCGATCAGGATGCCGGCGATCGCCGGCCCGATCACGTTCGAGAGCGGCCGCACGAACTGGTCGAGCGAGTTCGCCTCGACGAGCAGCTCGTTCGGAACGATCTCGGGCACGATCGAGCCAAACGCGGGCGCGAAGAGCGCATCCCCGACCCCGGTCAACGCCGCGAGCACCCCGAGCTGCCAGAGCCCGAGCTCGTGCGAGACGGCGAGCGGCCCCATCGTCCCGACGGACACGACGCGGATCAGATCGGCGACGATCATCAGCTTCCGCCGCTCGAAGCGATCGGTCAAGCACACCGCCGCCGAGCAGCACTACCACCATCGGCAGCGTGTAGGCGGCGGCGATCCAGCCGAGCGTCGAAGGCGAGCCCGACAGCTCGTATGTCTGCCAGGCGAGCGCGACGAGCAGGATCCCGTCGCCGACGAGCGACACGGTCATCCCCGTCCAGAGCAGCGCGAAGTCGCGGATCCGCAGGGGCTCGAGCATCCGGGGCACGCGCATCGCTCGATTATTCAGGCGCGCGGTGGGTCTGCGACCCGGCGGTCTGCGTCTCGGGTCGCCTGCGTGGCTAGTGGCCGGCTGAACGGCGCAACTTGCCCGCTACGGAACCCAGCCCGGCAGCTCCGATGCCTGCCGAATCCAGCTCGCCATGAGCTCCTGGTCGAGCCGGTCGTTTTCGTGGAGATCGAGGTAGCGCGCATCCTTGCCCTTCGACTCGCCCGGTGGAACCGGATCCAGCGACGCGCCGCGGAAGAAAGCCACTTTGACGTACTTCGTGAAGCAGTGGAAGCTGAGGAACCAGCCCTGCCCCTCGATCCGTAGAACGGCGAGTTCCATTTCACGGCCTTTCTCACGTGCGGCACCGTGTGCTCGATGAGAGCGTCGAGCTCGCGCCCGACGGCGCGTTTCCAGCCCGGCATCGCCTCGATGTAGGCCTGCACGGGAGCGTCGCCGTTGGCCTTCGCGATCTGCGGGTTTCCGCCCGAGAGGAGCCCGGGTCGCTTGCCGAAAGCTCTTCGTCTCTGGTCATCGGTAGCCGGAACGGGCGGACGGCCTCGCCGTCGGCCTCGCGTTCGCACTCGAGCTGACGGCGATCGATGCACGGACGGAAATGTACTTCAGCCCCGAGGCACGGACCGATGACCGGCCGGGAGTGCCGCCGGCGGCGTCCCTCGTATCAGCTCGGGGTTCGTGCCCTGCGCCCTGCGCCTCGACACGCGCCGACGCGGCTGAGGCTCGGACGATGTTCCGATTGCGGCGCCTGTCAGGGTATGCGTGTATCAGGGCTGGCCTGACGCCGCTCTCCAGGAGGGAGATGAAGCTACCGAGACTGATCATCCTGGCCCTGGGTGTTGCCGTTCTCCAGACCTGCCCTTCCGTTGAGGCGGCCAGGGCAACGAGCGCGGCCGCCAGTTGCAGCTTTCGGGTCACTCCACCCGGCACGGCGTCAGGGAAAAAGCCCGAGCGTTCGTGGGGCCCGGACGTCTCGTCGGCAGTAGCGAGCTCTGCGTGGCGACCTATTTGGCCGAGGTCGACCTCGCGGGCGACCTGGGGGCCATTGACGCAGGGACGATGACCACCGACCACGACACCGAGAGCTTCGCGATCGACGTCGCGACCGAGCAAGGAGACGTTGAGACGGCCCACCGGGACTCGCTGCTTGCGAGGTTTGAGACTGCGGCCCAGGACGTCTGTCGTGGTACCCAGGCGACGCGCGACGATGCCGCCACCGTGCAGAGGGACCTCGCCGTGACCGAAGATGATCTTGCGGCCTTCCGCGCCGGCTCCCACACCGTGACGAGCCGTATACCCAGGCTGAGCGTCGATGCGGCGACGCTCCGACGTGACATCGCATCCGCCCACTACACGCCGCCGAAGGCAATGCGCGATCTGGCGTCGACGGGCTCCGCGATCGAGACGGCACGTTCGGGGCTCGCTCTTGCCCGCTCGCTCGTGGCGGGAGCCGTTCAATCCGCCACGGCCCTCTCGGCCCAGGCAAACGCGTACGCCGCGGCGGCGCGGGGCGCTTGCAATCGACTCGGCCGGAAGTCGACCATCTGGCGGGATGCCGTTCGCGCAGTCGTCTCGGCACGCCGGTCGTTTATTTTGCTTCCGGTGGCCGCCTGAAGCCGACGGGCGCCGACCGGGCCCGTGGGGCGATCGAGGCAAACCCCGAGGCCGCCGGAGCGTTCTTCTACCTCGCGTGCTGCGAGGCGCTGGCCGGCCGCCTCGCAGACGACGCGGCCCGGCATCTCAAGCATGCGCTCGAGTGGTCGGAGCGGGTTCGGAGTCTCGCCCGCCGGAGCTCCGACCTCGACTCGATCCGCGACCGGCTCGAGATCGCCGAGCTACTCGCGGGGTGAGGCGACCGCGGCGCCGAGCACAGCCGCACTGCCGATGAAGGCGAGGCCCATCTCGGCTGCGCGACCGCGCGCACGCCTGAAACCGTGGGGCGCGCGCTCAGGCAGGCGTCTTCGCGAACGAGCGCTCGACGGCCTGGGCGCAGCGCCGGCCCTCGTTGATCGCCCAGACGATCAGCGACTGGCCGCGGCGGGCGTCGCCGGCGGCGAAGATGCCGGGGACCGACGTCTCGTAGTTCGTTGCCTTCACGTTGCTGCGCTCGTCGCGTTCGACGCCGAGTTGCTCGAGAAGGCCGCCCTCCGGGCCGAGGAAGCCCATCGCCAGCAGCACCAGGCCGGCGTCGCGGGTCTCTTCGCTGCCGTCGACGAGCTTGAACGGCGGCGCGCCCTCGTTTCCCGACCAGTGGATCTGTTCGACATGACCGTTCGAGCCGGAGAAGTGGGTGGTCGAGATCGAGAAGTCGCGCGAGCCGCCCTCCTTCAGCGCGTATGGGACGCGGAGCTTGATCGGCCAGAGCGGCCACGGGGAGAGATGATCCGGGCGTGCGGGAGGGGGCTCGCCGATCAGCTCGATCTGGGTGACCGAGGCGGCGCCCTCGCGGTGGGCGTTCGCGACGCAGTCGGCCCCGGTGTCGCCGCCGCCGATCACGATCACGTCCTTGCCCATCGCGGTGATGACCGCTGCTCCGCCCGGCGGCTCCGGGGCACCGGCGGGAAGCGGGCCCTCCTCGCGGGCGACGAAGCGATTCCGCTGGTAGAGGTAGTCCATCGCGAAATGCACGCCTGTCAGCTCGCGGCCGGGAACCGGTAGGTCGCGCGGAACCCTGGAGCCGGTTGCGATCACGATCGCGTCGAAGGCCTTCAGCTCCTCGACCGAGAGATCGACGCCGACGTCGCAGCCGAAGCGGAAGACGACGCCCTCCGCGGCGAGTTGCTCGACCCGGCGCTCGACCACCGTCTTCTCGATCTTGAAGTCAGGCACGCCGAAGCGCACGAGCCCGCCGCCTGCCTCGTCGCGCTCGAACACCGTCACCGCGTGGCCGGAGCGCCGAAGCTGCTGCGCGCACGCCATTCCCGCCGGGCCCGCGCCGATCACGGCCACCGCGCGGCCCGACTCGCGCGACGGCGGCTGCGGGCGGACCCAGCCCTCGTCCCACGCGCGGTTGATGATCGCGAGCTCGATCTGCTTGATCGTCACCGCCTCGCCCTCGCGGATCTCGAGCACGCACGCCGCCTCGCACGGAGCGGGGCAGAGGCGACCGGTGAAGTCGGGGAAGTTGTTCGTGCGATGGAGCTGCTCGATCGCCTGCTCCCAGCGGTTGCGATAGACGAGGTCGTTCCAGTCGGGGATCAGGTTGTTCACGGGGCAGCCGTTGTGGCAGAACGGCACGCCGCACTCCATGCAGCGGGCGCCCTGCTCGGCCAGCTCGGAGCCCGCGAGCGTCCGGACGAACTCGTGGTAGTCGCCCACCCGCTCGGCCGGAGAGCGCTCCGGGTTCTCGACCCGGTCGACCTTCAGGAACGCGCCGAGCTCACCCATTTGGCTCGCTCATCAGCCGGCAGACCCGCTCTCGACCTCGGCGGTCACGAAGCCCTCGCCGCCGCTCGAGACCACGTGCTCGTCGGGATAGTGGATCGAGCCGTTGCCGGCGGCGATCGACTCGAGTGCGGCGCGGAAGTCGCGCGGCATCACCTTCACGAAGCGGAGGTCGTCGAAGCTCTCGAGCACACGTGCCGCGACCGGGGAGCCCGTCCGCTCGAGATGCTCCTCGACGAGCCCGCGCACGAGCGCCGCGTCGCCCTCGTCGAGAGCCTCGAGATCGACGAGCTCGTGGTTGCAGCGCGCCGCGAAGCCGCCGTCGGCATCGAGCACATAGGCGATCCCGCCGCTCATGCCGGCGGCGAAGTTGCGGCCGGTCGGGCCCAGCACGACCACGTGGCCGCCCGTCATGTACTCGCAGCCGTGGTCGCCGACGCCCTCGACGACGGCATCGGCGCCCGAGTTCCGCACTGCGAACCGCTCCCCGGCGAGGCCGCGGAAGAACGCCTTGCCCTTCGTCGCGCCGTAGAGAACCGTGTTACCGACGATCACGTTCTCCTCGGCGGCGAATGTCGCCGCCTCGGGCGGCCGGATTGCGATCGTGCCGCCGGAGAGGCCCTTGCCCGCGTAGTCGTTGGCATCGCCCCACAGCGACAGCTCGACACCGGGCGCGAGCCACGCACCGAACGACTGTCCCGCCGAGCCGCGCAGCGTGAACCGGATGGTTCCGGCCGGCAGCCCCTCGGCGCCGTGGGCGAGGGTGATCGAGTGCGAGAGCAGGCCGCCGATCGCGCGGTGCACGTTTCGCACCGGCAGCTCGCCGCTCACCGGTTCGCCGTTCTTCAATGCTGCCTCCGCGAGCGCGATCAGCTCCCAGTCGAGCGCCGAGTCGAGCGTCAGTTCCTGTGGGCGCGTCCGGCGAAGCGCGGTACCGACCGGCACGTCCGGGACGTGAAGGAGATTCGAGAGGTCGATCCCGCGGGCCTTCCAGTGGTCGACGGCCTCGTCGGCCGAGAGCAGGTCGACGCGGCCGATCAGATCCTCGAACTTGGCAATCCCGAGCTCGGCCATGATCGCGCGGGCCTCCTCGGCGACGAAGAAGAAGAAGTTCACCACGTGCTCCGGCGTTCCCGCGAACCGCTCGCGCAAGACCGGATCCTGCGTCGCGATCCCGACCGGGCAGGTGTTGAGATGGCAGGCGCGCATCATCACGCAGCCCGTCGCGACGAGGGGGGCGGTGGAGAAGCCCATCTCGTCGGCGCCGAGGAGCGCGGCGATCACGACGTCCCGGCCCGTCTTCAGCTGCCCGTCGGTCTGAACCCAGATCCGGGAGCGCAGATCGTTCATCACGAGCGTCTGCTGCGTCTCGGCGAGGCCGATCTCCCACGGGATCCCGGCGTAGTACACCGAGCTGAGCGGCGAGGCGCCCGTGCCGCCGTCGTGCCCCGAGATCAGCACGTGGTCGGCATTGCACTTCGCGACTCCCGCGGCGACCGTGCCGACGCCCATCTCGGCCACGAGCTTCACCGACACCTGCGCCTTCGGGTTTGCCGAGCGGAGGTCGTAGATCAGCTGCTTGAGATCCTCGATCGAATAGATGTCGTGGTGCGGCGGCGGCGAGATCAGGCCGACGCCGGGCGTGGTGAACCGGATCTTCGCGATGTAGCCGTCGACCTTGTGGCCGGGCAACTGGCCGCCCTCGCCGGGCTTCGCGCCCTGCGCCATCTTGATCTGGAGCTGGTCGGCGTTCGTCAGGTAGTGGATGTTCACCCCGAAGCGGCCCGAGGCGACCTGCTTGATCGCCGAGCGCCGCGAGTCGCCGTTCGCGTCGCGGACATACCGCGACGGATCCTCGCCACCCTCGCCCGTGTTCGACTTCCCGCCGAGGCGGTTCATCGCGATCGCGAGCGTCTCGTGCGCCTCGCGAGAGAGCGAGCCGAGCGACATCGCACCCGTTGAGAACCGCTTCACGATCTCCGAGGCGGGCTCCACGTCCTCCAGCGGGATCGGCGTGCCCGGGTTGAAGCGCAGCAGGCCCCGCAGGGTCGCGCGCCGCACCGCGTCTTCGTTGACCTGGCGCGAGAACTGCTCGTAGGAGGCGTAGCCACCGTGCCGCACCGAGTGCTGGAGCAGGGCGATCGTCTCCGGGTTCCACTGGTGGAACTCGCCCTCGTTGCGCCAGGCGTAGATGCCGCCGAGCGGCAGGAGGTCGCCGTTTTGCGGGTAGGCGCGCGCATGGCGGTCGAGTGCCTCGCGGGCGAGAACCTCGGTGCCGATCCCGCCGATCCGCGAGGGGGTGCCGGTGAAGTGGCGTTCGACGAGGCCCGTGTCGAGGCCGACCGCCTCGAAGATCTGGGCGCCGCAGTAGGACGGGATCGTGGAGATCCCCATCTTCGAGATCGTCTTCAGAAGCCCCTTCGAGATCCCCTTGATCGCCCGCTTCTGCGCCTCGTCGGCCGTCATCCCCTCAGGCAGCCAGCCCTCCGCCGCGAGCTCCGAGAGCGTCTCGAGCATCACGTACGGGTTGATCGCAGCGGCGCCGTAGCCGATCAGCGTCGCGAACTGGTGCACGTCGCGCGGCTCGCCCGACTCGATCACGAGCCCGGCCTGAAGCCGGGTGCCTTCGCGCACGAGGTGGTGGTGGACGGACGACACGGCGAGGAGCGCCGGGATCGCGACCCGGTCGAGCCCGACCATCCGGTCGGAGAGGATGATGATGTTGACGCCCGCGACGAGCGCCTCGTCGGCCTCGCAGGAGATCCGCGCAAGTGCCGAGTCGAGGCCCGCGGTGCCTTCGGCGACCGCCCAGGTGATGTCGATCGTGTGCGCCTTGAAGCGGTCCGATTCGATCTGGCGCAGCGATTCGAGCTCCTTGTTGCGCAGGATCGGCCGGTCGATCACGAGCTGGAACGCGTGCTCGGGCGACTCGCCGAGCAGGTTCCGCTCCGAGCCGACGCTCGTCGCGACGCTCATCACGACCGCCTCCCGGGTCGAGTCGATCGGCGGGTTCGTGACCTGCGCGAAGAGCTGCTTGAAGTAGGAGTAGAGGAGCGGCCGCTGATCGGAGAGCACCGCGAGCGCGAGGTCGTTGCCCATCGAGCCGATCGGCTCCTCGGCGTTCTTCGCGAGCGGCGTCAGGATGACCTTCATGTCCTCCTGCGTGTAGCCGAACGCAAGCTGGCGCGAGCGCAGCGGCTCGACGCGGGGAACCCGGGGCGGGAACTCCGGCAGCTCGGTGAGGTTCACGATCCCGTCGCGGAACCAGTCGCCGTAGGGCTGAGCGCTCGCGATCTCGTGCTTGATCTCCGCGTCCTCGACGATCCGGCCGCGCTCGAGGTCGACGAGGAAGATGTTCCCGGGGCGTAGGCGGCCCTTGCGCAGGACGTTCTCGGGCGGCTCATCGAGCACCCCGGTCTCGGAGGCGAGGACGACCCAGCCGTCCTTCGTCTCCATCCAGCGGCCGGGCCGCAGGCCGTTTCGGTCGAGCGTGGCGCCGATCATGGTGCCGTCGGTGAACGAGATCGAGGCCGGCCCGTCCCACGGCTCGGTCAGGCAGCCGTGGAAGGCATAGAAGCCCCGCAGCTCCTCGGGGAGATCCTCGCGGCCGTCGTAGGCCTCCGGGATCATCATCATCATCGCGTGCGGAACGGAGCGGCCCGCGAGCACGAGCAGCTCGAGCACGTTGTCGAAGTTGGCCGTGTCCGAGCCGCCGTCGCGCACGACCGGCAGCACCTTCGCGATCTCGTCGCCGAAGAGCTCCGAGGCGAGCTGCGACTCGCGTGCGCGCATCCAGTTCGTGTTGCCGCGCACCGTGTTGATCTCGCCGTTGTGGGCGATCAGGCGGTAGGGATGCGCGAGCTCCCAGCTCGGGAAGGTGTTCGTCGAGAAGCGCGAGTGGATCAGGACGAGCGCGCTCTTCAGCCGGTCGTCGCGCAGGTCGGGGTAGCAGGGCGCGAGCTGCGGGGCCATCAGCATCCCCTTGTAGACGATCGTGCGCGCCGAGAAGCTCGGGATCACGAGGTCGGGCCCGGCCGCGATCTCGGCGACCCGGCGGATCACGTACAGCTTGCGCTCGAACGCGCCGCGGTCGCCCGCGAGCTCCGGCGAGGCGCCGACCACGAGCTGGCGCACGACCGGCGCCGACTCGCGCGCGGTCTCGCCGATCGAGTCGAGCTCCATCGGCACGTCGCGCCAGGCGATCACCCGTTGGCCCTCGGCCGCGACGGTGTCGACGAGGAGCTGCTCGAGCTCGGCGCGGCGCTTCGAGTCGTCGGCCGGCAGGAAGCAGACCGCGACCCCGTAGGAGCCCACGGGCGGGAGCTCCGCGTCGATCACGGCCCGGAAAAACTCGTCGGGAAGCTGAAGCAGCATTCCGGCGCCGTCGCCCGTGAGCGGATCGGCGCCCGCCGCCCCGCGATGCTCGAGGTTCTCGAGCGCCCGGACTGCCCGCTCGATGGTCTCGTGCGACGGCACTCCGCTCAGCCTCGCGACGAAGGCGACGCCGCAGGAGTCGTGCTCGAACGCGGGGTCGTAGAGCCCCACCGGGGAGGTGGGGCGGCGGCGTCTGGGATGTTGGGAGTGAGTGGCGCTATGCGTCACTTGGAGGCCTTTCAGAGTGGTAAGGGCCCCCGCCGCTTCTTGTTCCTAGCCGGCGGGGCGGGAGAGATCGCCGACTAGCGGGGTGCCTTCGAGCGCGCTGCCTTGGAGGCATCGTTCGCGTTCGACTTCAGGTTCACCCGGCTGCACACGTCCATAACTTTACCCAGGATAGGAACAGAAGCGCGCAACCGCAAGTTGAAAGACCGCGCGACAGCCATAATCATCGTCTATGGAAGCCGAGCAGGTACCGGTGGCTGTCGCCGAGCGCGACGGAGAGCACGAGTCGGAGCATCCCGGAGACGACGTCTCGCGCTTCTACAAGCTGGCGAAGCGCGTCGAGTGGCAGCTCGACGATCTTCCGTGGTCGGACAAGCCGCCGATCCCCGAGCTACGCGGCTCGCCGCAGCGGCAGGCGCGTCGCCGCGACGTCTGGCGCTCCGTGATCACGCAGCAGCTCCAGGCCGACGAGCTCGCGGTCGAGATGGCGGCGCAGCTCTTCTCGCTCGCGCCCCATCACGACGCGAAGCTCTACTACACGACGATGGTCCAGGACGAGGCACGCCACACGGAGGCGTGGCTGAAGCTCATCGCGATCGCCGGAGGCCCGGGGGAGCGCGATCCGTACCTCGACCAGATGGCGCGCCTCGTGATCGACGTCGACACGCTCGAGGAGAAGGTCTTCCTGATGCAGGTCTTCTTCGAGCGGCTGATCATCCCGAAGTTCCGGGCGATCGCGAAGAGCTCGCCGGGAACGGTGCTCGAGAACCTCTGCAACCGCCTCGCGATCGACGACGGCATCCACCACGGCGCCGGCGTCGCCTACGAGCGGGTCCTGCTGCGCACGGCGAGCAAGAAGACGAAGGGCAAGCTCGTGAAGGCCGCGAACGACCTGCTCCCGGTCTTCGTCGAGCACGAGCTCTGGCGTCCTCGCGAGCGCGCCTGGATCGGGAGTGCCATGCGCACCGCCGACATCGCACGCCTGCGCAACGAGCTCGATCACGGCGTGAGGCTCGCTCGATCGCTCGGCGTCGACGTCGGCGAAGTCCAGTTGCCGTTCTAGCGCGCGGCTACTTCGTCTTCGTCATCGACGCGGCAAGGCCCTTCGGGAACTTGATGTGCTGCGGGGCGATCAGGGGCTTGCCGAGGTCGAGCTGGATCTGGGCTTCGCTCGTGAGCGGGATCGCGCTCGGGTTGCCCGTCCAGACCTTGCCGTTGTAGAACGCGGTGACCTTGCCGAGGTGCGAGCCGAGACGGAGCTTCGAGAGCTTGACGCCCCAGACCGCGAAGAACTGTCCGAGCGTGAAGGTCTGGAGCTTCGGCGCCTCGATGTGGATGATCCCGTCGAGGGCGTGCGTGTGGAGCCACATGAAGCAACTCCCCGAGGTGACGAACGGCCCCGCGGTCGTGTTCACGCCTCGAAGCGTCGGGCCGATCCCGACGCCGAAGGGGATCTGGTAGGCCCGACCCGAGAGAAAGAGCGTCAGATGCGCGTGGATGTGGAAGGCGATCTTCTCGCTCGCCTGGCAGGTCACCCCGTCGATCGTCTGGCCGAGCTTCACGGGCGCAGCGTTCGCGAAGATCGGCGCCTTCGGGACCGGCACGCCCTCGGGGCCGAGCGGGCCCGGTGGCGGGGCCGGCGTCAGGCGACCGACGCTCGAGAGCGGTGCCAGCGGCAGCGCCGCCGTCGCGGCGCCGGCCACGACGAGCGCAGCGGCACAGGCCGTCAGCAGCACGCGCCTTGATGAGTTGTCCCCGAACGTCACCGTGCCGACATCGTAGGCGTCCTCGCGACCAGGCCGCGTGGGAGTTCGTGCGTTAAGTTGACACTTACGTAAGTGCATGCTTACATACGGTTCCATGGAGACCGCGCTCAAGGCACTGGCGGAACCGCGCCGCCGCCGGATCCTCACGCTCGTCCGGGACGAGGAGCTGTCGGCGGGTGAGATCGCCTCGCACTTCGAGGTGTCGCGACCCGCAGTCTCACAGCACCTGACAGTCCTGAGGGAGGCCGGGCTCGTGGACGAACGACGCAACGGCACGAGGCGTCTCTACCGCGCACGTCCTGAAGGGCTCGCCGAGCTGAAGGTCTTCCTCGACGGGTTCTGGGACGCGCGGCTCGAAGCGCTCAAACGGGAGGCCGAACGAGAGGAGAGGAAGAAGCATGGAAAGGACGACTGAACGGCTCGAAGTTCGGCGCGAGGTCGCGATCGCGGCCAGTCCGGAGACCGTCTGGGGATTCCTGGTCGATCCCGAGAAGGCGCTCACGTGGTGGGGGACGACGATGACGCTCGACCCGCGCCCGGGGGGCATTCTGCGGATCCAGGTTGGTGCGGGCAACGTTGCGAGCGGGGAGTTCGTCGAGGTCGACCCGCCGCGCCGGCTCGTCTACACCTGGGGCTGGGAGTCCGGAGGCGGCGGGCCCGAGGTGGTTCCGGCCGGATCGAGCACGGTGGAAATCGAGCTCGTGCCCGACGGCACCGGAACGAGGCTCGAGCTCGTCCACCGTGGTCTGCCGGCCGGCGAATCGGCGGAGAACCACGGCCTCGGCTGGAGTCACTACCTGGGACGGCTCGCGACCGCGGCCTCGGGCGGCGATCCAGGCCCCGATCCCTGGAGCGCGGCCCGCCCGTAACAGGATGGATACGAAGGCGGTATCGGGCACGCCGGCCGCATACCTTCACTCACGATCACGACAACACAAGGAGAGAGAGAACATGGCGAAGTACCTGCTCGGATACAAGGGCGGCGGCGTGGCGACGACCGACGAGGCACGGGAGGCCGCGATGGCCGCCTGGGGCGCCTGGTTCGGCCAGCTCGGCCCCGCGATCGTCGACGCCGGCAACCCGTTTGGCCCCTCGGCCTCGGTCGGCTCGGGCGGTGCGAACGGCGCCGCGAGCTCCGGTCTGACCGGCTACTCGGTGATCGAGGCCTCGAGCCTCGATGACGCGACGAGCAAGGCCGGCGGCTGTCCGGTGATCGCAGACGGCGGCAGCGTCGACGTCTACGAGACCTTCGACGTGATGTAGGAACCGTTGTGCGTACGGGCCGGCCCAGCTCGGATCCACGCGGGCCGGCCCGCACGGACCTATCCTGCGAGAACCCGCAGGAGCTCGATCACCGTGGCGGCCGAGATCGCCATGTCCTGCACGCTGATCCACTCGCGCTCGGAGTGGAAGTCGTTGCCGCCGGTGAAGATGTTCGGGGTCGGGAGCCCGAGCTCGGTCAGGCGGGAGCCGTCGGTGCCGCCGCGGATCGACTCGAGTCTCGGCTCGAGGCCCGCACGGCGGGTCGCCTCCATCGCCGCCTCGACCACGTGGGGAACCCCGTCGAGGGCCTCGCGCATGTTTCGGTACTGATCCCAGCGCTCGAAGCTGACGCTCGCGCGCGGCTCGTCGGCGACCGCCGCCTCGGCCAGCTCGCGGGCGAGCGCGACGTGCTCTTCGAGCTTCTCGCCGTCATGGTCGCGGAGGTACACCACCACGGTGACGCCGGCCGAACCGCCGGTGAGCTCGAGCGGATGGACGAACCCCTCGCGCTCCTCGGTCGTCTCGGGCGAGAGAGCGTCGGCCGGCAGCGAGGAGATGAACCGCGCCGCGAGCTTGACCGGATTCACGAGCTTGCCCTTCGCAGAGCCCGGATGGATCGCGATGCCCGTGAAGGTGACCTTCAGCTCGACCGCCGAGAAGGTCTCGTTCTCGATCCCGCCGACCTCGGCGCCGTCCAGCGTGTAGGCGAAGTCGACTCCGAACTGCTCCAGGTCGAGGTGGTCGACGCCGTGGCCGACCTCCTCGTCCACCGTGAAGCAGATCCGCGCCTTCGCCCGTGGAATCTCCGGATGGGCGAGGAGCCACCTGGCCGCCGACATGATCTCGGCGACTCCGGCCTTGTCATCGGCGCCGAGGAGCGTCTTTCCGTCCGAGGTGACGATGTCGTGGCCGATCCGCTTGCCGAGCACGGTGCTCGACGCCGGCGAGATCTTCTGCGCGGGATCGCCCGGCAGCACGAGCTCGCGGCCGTCGTAGTCGCGCCACACCTGCGGCTCGACTCCTGTCCCCGAAGCGTCGGGGGCCGTGTCGACGTGCGCGAGCAGGCCCACAGTCGGGCCGTTCCCGACCCCGACCGCGGGAAGCGTCCCGAAGACGTAGCCGTGCTCGGTCAGCTCGACGTCCTCGACACCGAGCCCGCGCAGCTCGTCTGCGAGCAGGCGCGAGAGGTTGAGCTGCTTCAGCGTGCTCGGAAACGTTTCCGAGACACGCGCCGCCTGGGTGTCGATCCGGGCGTAGCGGATGAAGCGCTCGAGCACGTCGGCCTCGAGTTCGGCGGCGATCTCCGATCCGTATGGCGCAGCCACGTCGCGAGTCTATGCGGCCGGGCGGCCCGAAGAGCCGCCCGGCCGCAGCTCAGTTCGTCAGCCGACGTTGATCATCCCGAGGAGCCCATGCGTCTCCCCGCTCGGCCCCGCGGCGTAGTAGAGGCTCGTCGCGAGCCCGGCCGCCGAGCCGTTTCCGAACGCGAGCGCCCAGAGGCCGTCGATCGTGATCGGCGTCCCGTTCGCGATGCGCAGCTGGCCCTTGTAGGCGAAGTGCGTCGTCGAGACCGGCTGGTAGGCGTCGATCCGGCCGCTGCCGAAGTTGCCGACCAGGAGGTCGCCGCTGTACACGCCGAATGAGGTCGGCGCCATCGCAAGCCCCCACGGCGCGTTCAGCGGGGCGTTCTTCTTCCCCTTCGAGGCGACGGTCGCGATCAGCGTGCCGTTCGGGTCGTACTCGACCACGTACCCGAGCCCACCGCCCGCGACATCGTCGTGCTTCGCCTTGTCCTGCATCGCGTAGGTGACGAAGATGTTCCCGTTCAGGGCCTGGATCCCGAACGGCGCCCAGCCTTTGGGGATCGCCTTGTCCTTGAACGC
This sequence comes from uncultured Actinomycetota bacterium, assembly GCA_963720045.1. Classification (GTDB taxonomy): domain Bacteria; phylum Actinomycetota; class Thermoleophilia; order Gaiellales; family Gaiellaceae; genus PALSA-600. The sequence continues at coordinate 40,872 of CAVREC010000001.1, forward strand.
GGTCGCCGCGAGCGGCACCGGGTTCCACGACGCATCGAAGACATCGACGCGGCCGTTGTGGAAGTCGGTCGCGTACAGGCGGTCCGACTGGGTCGCAAGACCCTTGTAGACCGCACCGACCGACGAGTGGTCGACCCCGGGAACGGCCGTCGTCGCGTTCACCGTCGGCGTCCAGCCTAGGATCTGCCCGCCCTCGGTCGCGAACAGGAAGCGCGAGGCACCCGAGACGCTGCCCGCGCTGATCGGGAAGTCCGTCGTGCTCGAGTTGAACACGGTGCCGGTCGGGCCACCCGGGACGGTGACGACCGTGGCCGATTTCGTGCCGGCTGCGTTGTAGAGCGTCGAGAGGTTCGTGCCGTTGTCTGTGACCCACCACGGCGTCGTCGGCCCCGCCGAGAGGCCCCAGGCGTTCACGAGGGACGTGTCGGTGTTGACGGCCGTGAACGCCGTGCCGTCGGTCACCAGGTTCTGCGGGTTGAAGATCAGCGATCCGGTGCCCGCGTCGGCAGCAGCCGCAACGAGCACCATCGCCGCGACCGCCACGAGGGCAGCCGCCATTCTCCTGCGTGAGGAAGCATGCTTCACGAGCTATCCACCCCTTCCGTTCGTTGCCTGCTTGTACGGAGGGGATACGGGGAAGGCGGCCAGGCGGTTTGTCAGATGCGGCGGGCGCCTACGTAATGCTTTCGGTACCAGGGCTCGGAGAGCGTGTCGATCCGGACGAACGCCCCCGTGTGCGGGGCGTTGATGAACTCGTCGTTTCCGAGATAGATGCCGACGTGGTCGAGGTTGTCGAAGAACACGAGGTCGCCCGGCTGGAGTGACAGACGCCGGCACCGCCACACCGAAGCCCCACTGAGCGGCCGCGAAGTGGGGCAGGGAGATGCCGAGCTGTGCGTAGACGTAGCTGACGAGCCCGGAGCAGTCGAACCCGGTCGGGGTCGAGCCGCCCCAGAGGTACGGCACCCCGAGATAGGCGAGCGCGAGCTGAGCCGCCTCTGGATGACCGGCGGGAAGCGGGCCGGACGGGATGAACGCCGGGGTGGTGACCGTGGGGATCGTGCCGACCGGCGTCGTCGTCGTCGTTGCGACAGTCGGCGCCGTGGCCGGCGTGAGGACGGACGCGTCGGGAGGCGGTGCGGTGGACGCGTTCGGGCCCGTTGCGCCGCTCGGGGTGGACGAAGCGGGCTGGCTGCTCGAGCTGGGCGGGCCGGCCGCCTCCGCGGAGTTCGTGTGGCTGGCCGCGGCGGCTCTGGCGGCGGCCTTCGCCCTGGCGGCGTTCGCAAGCTCGGCACGGCGGGCCGCTGCGGCCTCGGCTGCCGCACGCCGCTGTGCGGCGAGCGCGGCCGCAAGGCGGGCTCGGGCCTCGGCGGCGAGCCGCGCCTGCCGGGCGCGCTCGACGGCCTCGAGATGGTTGACCTCCGCCTGCACCGACGCGAGCAGCTGCCGCCGCTCCGCGAGGCCGTTCAGGATCTGGGTGCGCGCACGCGCGAGCTGGTGCAGCGCCACCGCGGCTGCGGCGCGGTCGTGGTTCAGCCGGATCACCTTCACAGAGAGCGAATGCTTCGCGGCCTCGGTCTGACGGGCGATCAGGGTCGCCTGGAGGCTCACCTGATGCTCCGCGTCGGAGAGCGCGAGCAGCTCGCCGAGCGAGTGCGCACCGAGGAGCACGTCGAGCGAGGAGGTGTGGTTCGAGGTGTACATCCAGACGAGGAGCTTTGCGGCGCGATGCTGCGAGCGGTGGAACCGGACCCGCGCGCCTGCGAGTGCGATCTGCTCGGACGCGAGGTTCTTGCGCAGCTTGTCGACCGTGACCTTCGCCCCGTCGTAGCGCTCGGAGACCGAGTTCAGCTGCTCGTCGATCGCCGAGATCTGCTCGAGCACCCGCTTCGCCTCGGCCTGCTTGGCTGCGATCTTCGGGGTGACGGCCCCGCCCCCGCTACTCGCGCACACGGCTGTGAGGGCTATCGCCCCGAAAAGCGGGATGAGTCGCTTGATACGCATGGCGCTTCCTCAGGGCATCGCAGGCCCGAAGACCAGCTTTAGCCGCAGCAGGGCCGTCTCCTGCATGCCTTGACCGTAGACTGCCAGCATGACGGAAGGCGTGCGTAAACGTTTTGCGGAGACGGCGGAGGCGATCGCCGAGCTTCAGGACAAGCGGGCGGCCGACACCCAGGAGCGGGTCTCGCGCCTGCTTCAGCCAACCGGCGACGAGCGGGCGCTCGACGTCGGCACGGGCGCCGGTGCGCTCGCGCTCGCTCTCGCTCCGCTCGTGCGCGAGGTCGTCGGGCTCGACCTCGTTCCGGAGCTGCTCGCGAAGGCCCGCGAGCGTGCACCCGAGAACGCCGAGTTCGTCGAGGGGGACGCCGACGAGCTCCCGTTCGGCCCCGATAGCTTCGACGTGGTCTGCACCGCACGGACGCTGCACCACGTGGCCCGTCCCGAGCTCGTGCTCGCAGAGATGGACCGGGTGCTGCGGCCAGGCGGTGCGATGCTCGTCGTCGACCAGCTCGCGCCGAACGACCCGCTCGCGGCGATCGAGCTCAATCGGTTCGAGCACGCCCGCGACTCGACGACGACGCGCATCCTCGCCGACGTCGACCTGCGCGGGATCTTCGACTCGAACGGCCTCGTGCTGCTTCGCATGGAGACGGTGGCGGTGGACCGCGATATGGAGACCTATCTCGATCTCGCAGGCTGCCAGGGCGAGGAGCGCGCCGCCGCGTACTCGCTCGCCCCCGCCCGCCCCACCGTCGATTACGGGTGGTATGTGCTCTCCAAGCCCGGCTTCTGATCGCCGTCAGCTTTTGATGAGAGGATGGTGCCGATGGCTGTGACCTCCGCACCCGAATCGAGGTCGTTAGCCTTCGGCGCCGTGCCGCCCAGGATCCTCATCCTCACCGCGAGCGTCGGCGAAGGGCATGATGCTCCGGCCCGCCGTCTTGCCGAGCAATTGCTGGTCGAGCGGCCCGACGCGATCGTCGAGACGGAGGACTGTCTGCCCGCGATGGGACGTACCGTCTCGGTGATGAGCGAGGGCGCTGCCCGCGTCGTCTTCTTCCGCTTCCTCTGGCTCTGGGACGTCGGCTTCTGGGTCTTCGCGCGCTTCCCGGTGACCCGCCGGATCACGCAATGGATGCTCACGCGCTTCGGCTCGGAGGGGCTCCTGCGCCTGATCGCCTCCCACTGCCCCGACATCGTCGTCTCGGTCTATCCGAACGCGACGGAGGTACTGGGACGACTGCGGAAGGCGGGGCGCCTCGACGTTCCGGTCTGCGCCGTGATCACCGACCTGGCCGGCCTGCGCTACTGGGCGACACCCGGGGCAGACCTTCATCTCGTCACGCATCCGGAGTCGATCGACGAGGTGCGGCAGATCGCCGGCAACGACACCGCGGTGCACTGCGTCCACGGCTTCAGCGCGCCCGAGTTCCTGATCCCGCGCGAGACGGACGAGGCGCGTCGCGCGCTCGGCCTCGACCCCGGCGCAAAGATCGTGATCGTCTCCGGAGGCGGCTGGGGCGTGGGAGACGTCGAGGGCGCGGTGCGCGAGGTGCTCGCGGTCGAGGGCGTGAACCAGGTCGTGTGCCTCTGCGGTCACAACACCGAGCTCCGGGCGGCGCTCGAACGCGACTTCGCCTTCGACCCGCGCGTCCGGGTCGAGCCGTTCACCCACGACATGCCCGACTGGCTCGCGGCCGCCGACGCGCTCGTCCACTCGACGGGCGGGCTCACGGTGCTCGAGGCCCTGATGCGGGGCTGCCCGGCGATCTCCTACGGATGGGGCCGCGGGCACGTCCGGGCGCACAACCGCGCTTTCCGTCACTTCGGCCTCGCCGAGGTCGCAGCGACCCCGGAGGCGCTCAGAGCCGCCGTCGCGGACGCACTCGAGCGGGGTCGCGTGCCCTTCGATTTCTCGGATCTGCCGTCCGCAGCCTCGTTCGTCCTCGCCGAGGTCGAAGAGGCACGCGCGGTCCATGCGCTTACGTAGCGCCGCCGCCGGGGCCGGTCTCGGGGCGCTCGGGGCCTGGTGCGCGCCCGGACCGGCACCGGTCGTGCCGGCGCTCGCAACGCTCTTTCGGATCCCGCTCCGCGTTCCGCGCGGGCTCGCGCTGACCTTCGACGACGGCCCGCATCCCGAGGGGACGCCCGCGGTGCTCGCCCAGCTCGAGCAGGCCGGAGTACGGGCGACGTTCTACCTGGTCGGCGAGCAGGTCGCCCGGCGCCCGGCCCTCGCCGCGGAGATCGCGGCGGCTGGACACGAGATCGGCATCCACGGCCACCGTCACGTGCTCCTGCTGCGCCGCACGCCGGGCGCGCTGCGCGCCGACTTCGAACGGGCCGAGGCGGTGATCGGCGAGGCGACCGGAGTCGGGAGCCTCTCCTACCGTCCGCCCTACGGGGTGTTCAGCCTCGCGGGGCTCCGACTCGCGCGCGAGCGGTGGGCACCTCTGCTCTGGTCGCAGTGGGGTCGCGACTGGGAACGGCAGGCGACGCCTTCTACGATCGCCGCCCGGGCGAGCCGCGGGCTCGGGCCCGGCTCGGTCGTGCTGCTGCACGACAGCGACGCCTACAGCGTCCGGGGCTCGTGGCGTCAGACGGCGGCGGCGCTGCCGGCGGTGCTCGACGCGGCGCTCGCGACGGGTGAGCCGTTCGTCACGGCGAGCCAGTCGACGTAGCGGCGGACACCGTCGGCGAAGCTCGTCTTCGCCCGCCAGCCGAGCTCCGAAGCCGCCCGCTCGGCCGAGGCCCGGCCGAACTTCAGGTCGACCGGGCGGTCGGGGCCGTGCTCGATCGGCACCTCCGCGACGAGCTCGCGCACCGTGTCTGCGATCTGGCGGACGCTGACGAGCTCGTCACCCACGAGGTTGTAGATGCGGCCTGCCCCGGCCGGCTGCGAGCCCTGCGACCATGCCCTCGGCGAGATCCTCGACGTAGACGAACTGCCGGGTCGCGCTTCCGTCGCCGGCGATCGTCAGCGGTGTCCCCGCCTTGGCCTTCGCGATGAACGCCGGCACCACCGCGGCGGGGCGGGCACGCGGGCCGTAGGGGATGCCGAAGCGGAGGATCGTCGTCGAGAGCCCGTACAGGGTCTCATAGGAACGGCAGTACATCTCGCCGGCGAGCTTCGTCGCCGTATAGAGGTGCGGCGGCAGGACGAACGGCGTGTCCTCGTCGTGCGGCTCGGCGCCGGGGGCGTTGCCGTAGACCCAGATCGTGCTGGCGTAGAGGAACCGGTCGAGCCCCTCGGCGCGGGCGGCTTCGAGCAGGTTGAAGGTGCCGTGGACGTTGACCGCGTCGGTTTGCGCGGGGGCATCGACGACCTGGTTCACGTCGGCCATCGCCGCCAGATGGAAGATCGCATCGCAGCCCGCGACCGCCTCGCGCACCGCGGCCGCGTCGGTGAGGTCGGCGAGCCGCGTCTCGACCTCGCCCACCGCATGCCACGGCGAGGGCGCGACATCGAGGATCACGGGCGTGTGCCCGGCCTCGGCCAGCTTGTCGACGACATGCGAGCCGATGAAGCCCGACCCGCCTGTGACGAGTGCTCTCAACCGCCGACTGCCTGGAGCGCGGGCATGCTGGCGGGCCGGTAGTAGAGCGGCGCGCACCAGTGGTTCTCCGCGACCCAGTCGGTGTTCGGGAGATCGACCGCGTGCCCCATGATGCGGTGGCAGGGCTCGTCGTAGACCTTCCCGGTCGAGCGCTCGAGCTCCTCGAAGACGATGTACTTGTAGAGCCCGGAGACCATTCCCTCGGGGAGCTCGATGCGGGCCGGGTACAGCGGGTCGAGCTCGTTGCGGGCGATCCGGTTCTTCCAGGCGACGATCTCCTCGAGCCGCTCGGCGGCGAGGATCCCGATCGCGGCGGTGAACTCGTTCATCCGGTAGTTCAGCCCGGTCTGGGCGTAGTCCGGCTTGCCGTAGTTGCGGAAGCGGCTCGCGTACTCCACGAGGTCGGGGTTCGACGAGACGAGGATCCCGCCCTCGCCGGTCGAGATCGTCTTCGTCGGCGCGAACGACCAGAGGCCGACGTCGCCGAAGGTGCCCGGCTTGCGGCCGTTCCAGGAGGCGCCGTGGGAGTGGGCGCAGTCCTCGATCAGGAAGATCCCCTCGGCCTTGCAGAGGGCCGCGATCTTCTCGGTATCGAAAGCAAGGTGGCCGCCGATGTGGACGAGGATCGCCGCCGCGGGCTTGTGCTTTGCGACCTTTCGCTCGAAGTCGTCGAACGACATGCAGAGGTCCGACCGGTTGCAGTCGACGAACTCGACCTTCGCGCCGACCTCGACGATCGCGAGCGGATCCGCCATGAAGGTGTTCGACGGGCACAGCACCGTCTTCCCGCGCAGCTCGAAGAACTCGAGCGCGGCGAGCGCCGATCCTGTCCAGCTCGAGGTTGCGACCGAGGGCAGCCCGTTCCACGCCGTCCACGTCTCCTCGAACGCCTTCACGAGGGGGCCGTCCGACCAGACGTTGTCGTCGAGGATCCCGTCCCAGAGGGCGTGGAGCCGCTCGCGGTCGCGGTGGTCGAAGCCGATGGCGAACTTGTCGATACCCATGGTCTTTGGTGCCGCCCGCACGGACTGCGGGCCCGTAACCGGACGCGCGAGGCCCGGAAGGATCCAGAACCATATCTGAGCGATTCTCCGTCGACGGGGGGAGCCGTCACGTTCACTCGCGAAGCAGGCCGACAGCCCCGAACGCGAGCAGCGCGAGCCCGACGGCGAGCACGAGGAGCGGGGCGAGCGTGGCGAGAAACCCGTCGACCTTTCCCCGGACGCGGACGAGCCAGGCGCTCGCCCGGTCGCCTGCGACTGCCCGGAAGACCAGGGCCACGAGGAGCGGCAGCACGAAGCAGACGTTGAAGACCACGAGGAGCCCCACCTGGGTCGTCCAGTGCTCCCCCGAGCCGATCACGGCGGCGATCACTGCGAAATAGGGGATCGCGGTCGGCAGCTCGACGAGCACGATTCCCGCGCCGACGAGGAACGACGAGCGGTCGAGCTGCGCGCCGCCCTGGCGGACGTGGTGGGCGACGCGGTGGCGCTGCAACCAGAGGACGACGGCAAGCGCGATCAGGACGAAGCCGGCGGCGAGCTCGAGCAGGTGCTTCGCGTGCAGGCCGGGATGCGGGATGAACGACATCAGGAACTGGCCGGGCCCGAGTGCGATCAGGAGCCCGGCGGCGAGATTCGTGACGAAGACGCCGCCGATGAACCCGGCGAGGCTCTTCGCTCCACCGGGCCCTGCCGCGATATAGAACGCCGGCGCGATCGTCGCCGGGTTCATCGAGTCGACGAGCCCGATCCCGATCACGACGGCCAGGAGATGCTGCATCAGTGCGGCCTCAGGATGCGCATCGTGCGGGTCGAACGGTTGGAGAGGTCGCTCCGGAGGGGGCTCACCGAGCCGGTCACGCTTTCATCCCCTACCTCCGTTGACCGTCTGCTCTGGGCTCTAGCGGGGGTTCCGCACACGGTCCCCAGAGGCAGGATCGCCTTACTCACGCACCGACTCGGTGAGGGTTCGAACATATGCCAACGTGGCAGCGCGCGGCAATACGCCCCGGCCACGCATTCGCCGCTAGTTGCGCAAAGTTCCCGTCAGACGACGTCCGGTGCGACGGCGTGACTGGTGAGGAGCTCGATCGGGATCACGTCGAGCGCGCGGACGTGCGTTGCGCCCAGCACGACCTCGGGCGCATGTCCCGCCGCGTGCGCCTCGAGCCAGCGCCCGGCGCAGAGACACCAGCGGTCACCGGCGGCGAGGCCGTCGAACCCCCAGTCAGGCATCGGCGTGGAGAGGTCGTTGCCGGCAGCTTTCGAGAACTCGAGGAACTCGTCGGTGAGGATCACGCAGACCGTGTGGCTACCGGCGTCCTCGGTCCCGGTCGAGCAGCAGCCGTTGCGGTAGAAGCCCGTGAGCGGCTCGGCGGAGCACGGAAGCAGCTGCCCGCCGACCACGTTCACGTCAGGCTCGATGCTCACCTGCCAAGCCTAACGTGGCGGGGAGCGCAACGCTGGAGCTGGATCAGGCGTCTCGCCGCACGAGCATCACCGCGGCGGCGGCGATCGCGACGGCGACGTAGGCGCAGAAGATGCCGAAGCCGGCCCACGGGCCGAGGTCGTTCGAGCCGTGTGTGAGCGAGAGAATCTGGCTGCCGGCGTTCGACGGCAGGTACTTGGAGATCGCCTGCTCCCAGTCCAGCGGCAGGATGAAGAGGAGCGGCGGAATCACGAAGAAGATCGCGACGAAGATCGCGATGCCCCCTGCCGTGTTGCGGATCATCGCTCCGATGGCGAGCGTGAACACCCCGACGCCGGTGGCATAGAGCGCCGCGCCGATCAGGCAACGGAACACGCCGGGGCTCGAGATCGAAAGGTGGAGGATGTTGTTCGAGCGCAGGATCGCCTGGCTGCCGAGGAAGGCGAGGAGCACGGCCGGAACCATCAGCACGAAGGTCACCGTCGCGAAGACGACGAGCTTCGCCCAGAGGAACGGCAACCGCTTGGGGACGGCGCCGAGCGAGGCGCGGATCATCCCCGTCGAGTACTCGCCGGTGATCACGAGCACGCCGAGGACGCCGATCGCGAGTTGTGCGAACCGTGCGCCGACGGTCGCGATGTCGAGCGGGTTGCGGCTGGCCTGCTCGGCGAGGCTCATGTGGCTCCAGTGGGCGGCGGTGATCGCAGCCGCGAGGCAGGGGAAGCCGATCGTCAGCACGACGGCGACGAGCATCGACCATCGCGTCGAGCGGATCGAGCGGAGCTTCGTCCATTCCGAGAGGATGACTCGCGACTGCGTGACCCGAAGGCGGTCGGTCCAGCCGGCAGGAGCGGTGACCGCGCTCAACTCAACACCGCCTCGGGCTCGCGCGGGGCGTCGGCCTTGAACTCGACGTCGTCGCGGGTGACGTCCATGAAGGCCTCCTCCAGGGAGGCACGCACCGGCGAGAGCTCGTGGAGAACGATTCCGTGCGCTGCGGCGGCCTCACCCACCTGGTCGGAGCTCAAGCCGGCCACCTCGAGCTCGCCGTCCTTGCCCGGCTCGACGCTCACACCGGGGGCAGCGAGCGCCGCTGCAAGCTCGGTCGCCTGCGGCGTGCGGACGTGAACGGCGTTCCTCGATGCGCCCCGCACGAACTCGTCGACGTCGACGTCGGCGATCAGCTTGCCGCGCCCGATCACGATCAGGTGTTCCGCGATCAGTGCCATCTCGCTCATCACGTGCGAGGAGACGAACACGGTGCGGCCCTCGGCCGCGAACTCCTTCAGCAGGTTCCGGATCCACTGGATCCCCTCGGGGTCGAGCCCGTTCGCCGGCTCGTCGAGCATCAGGATCTCGGGGTCGGCGAGGAGTGCCGCGGCGATCCCCAGCCGCTGGCCCATCCCGAGCGAGAACTTCCCGACGCGCTTTCGGGCCACCTCGTGGAGGCCTACGCGGTCGATCACCTCGGACACGCGCGCCTTCGGCACGCCATGGGTCTGCGCGAGCGCGAGCAGGTGGTAGTAGGCCGAGCGGCCGGTGTGCACGGCACGTGCCTCGAGCAGCGCGCCGACCTCGTGCAGCGGAGCCGGGTATCCGGCGTAGCTCTTCCCGTTCACGGTGACGGTGCCGGCGCTCGGCCGGTCGAGCCCGATGATCATCCGCATCGTCGTCGACTTGCCCGAGCCGTTCGGCCCGAGGAATCCGGTCACGATCCCCGGCTCGACGGTGAACGTGAGCCCGTCCACCGCCCGTTTCTCGCCATAGTCCTTGGTGAGGCCGGTCGCCTCGATCATGCACTGCCCCCTCGGTCGCCGCCTGCGGGCACCCTAGCCGTCGGATTCTGAGAGGCGGGTTAAGGCGGAGCTCTGGGAGGCGGGGTCAGCTCAGGAGTCGAGCCCGAGCGTGAAGGTCGGCGTCGGGGAGGTGTCCGGCAGCTTGTGCTCGTCGGCGAGACGACGGACCGAGGTTCCCGTGGCCAGGAACTCCGTGGCGTGCTCGCCCCAGACGTGGTTGTAGACGCCGACCGTGACTCCGACGACGCCGGATGCCTGCGCCTGCGTGGCCTCGGCCTGCATGCGCGAGAGCGCAAGCTCGCGCGCCTCGTAGATCCCCTGGGTGAAGACCACCATCTCGGTGTTCTGGCCCAACTGGCGCAGCGACTGCATCACGCCCTGATGGGCGATGTGGTAGACGCAGGTGCCGAGCACGAACGAGACCGGGACGGCGCCGGCGGCGAGGAGGCGGTAGAAGTCCTGCGCCGAGAGATCCGAGGTGAACGCATGGCCGTCCGGGGCGCGGTGCGCGCCGTTCGCGGCAAGGGCCTTGACCGCGGTGCCGGTGGCGAGGAACTCGAGCACGTCCTGGCCCCAGACGTATGCCTGCATCCGGAGCTGCACCCCGACGATCCCGTCGGCGCCGAGGTGATCCGCCTCGGCCTGCATCCGAGACATCGCGAGCTCCCGCGCGTTGTACATCGCCTGCGTCAGGACTCCGAGCTCCTGGTTCTGGCTCCATCTGCTCTGCTGGAGGCCGATGTGGTAGATCGAAGAGCCGACGACGAAGCCGAGCGGCTCGAAGCCAGCCTCGCCGAGCAGCACGTATTCGGAGACCGAGAGGTCGGAGGTGAAGACGCCGCCCGGGGTCGCACCCGCGGTCTGCGCGAGGCGCCCGTCGGCTGCCTGCGGCTCCCAGTTTGCCGTCGTGTCCGATGAGTCTCTTCCGAAGAGCGGCATGGATCCTCCTTCTCGGGGCTGGGGTGAGGCCGGTTCTCGCCGGCTGACCTTTGCGGCTGACCCTACCCGAGCAGCTGGCGGAGCGACTCGCGGCCGCGCTCGCTCTTCGCGGCTTCCGCGAGAAGCGCCCGCGAGAGCGCGTCGATCCAGGGGCCGAGCTCGAGCTCCTCGCTTCGCAGCGCGATCCCGCGCACGATCGTCCGCTGCCGGCAGAGCACCCTGCCGGAGTCGTGCTCGAGCTCGAAGCCGTCGTCTCCGAGCACGACCGAGATCCTCGTCACCGGCCGCGGTCCCGGCTTGAGGCCGCGGCGCCGCTCGACCTTCACAGACGCCGGGAACGAGTCGATGAGCTTCACCGCGAGCGCCTCGACGAAGATCGCGAGGTCCGAGGTGTCGGCCCGGAGCGAGGCGGCGACGAGGTCGAAGCCGGGGTCGCTCACGCCGCTCAATGGTGGACGAACGTGATCTCGAGCCCGACGAGCACGAGGCCGAGGATCCCGTTGATGAGCCCCGCGGCGAGCGCGCCCCGCCAGTTCTTGCTGGCCCGCATCCCGAGGAAGAGACCCCAGCCGAAGAGCTGGACGATGCAGATGGTGATCGCGAGGTCCTCGGCGCGGCTCTCGGTCAGCACGCCGGCCCAGCCCAGGAACAGGACGAAGGACGGGGCGAGCCCCGACTCGACGAGCGGCCACTCGGAGCGGGAGATCTCCCAGATGCGCTGGAAGCTGAACTGGGTGAGGTATTCGATCCGCTCCCCGAGGAACTCGGCCCAGATGTGGACGAGCCAGAAGACGATCATCGTTCCGAGGAGCGAAAGGGCCACGTCCTTCGGCGCCGCGCCTTTCTGGTGGAAGGCGCCGATCACCGCGGCGGCGATGATCGAGCCGTAGACGGCGGCGGCGTAGAAATCGGAGCGGTCGATCTCGGCAGTCGGCGTCGCCACGGCTCCTAGGATTCCACATCCCATCGTCGAGGGACGTAGCCTTGGCGCCGTGGAGTTGAGCGCCTATCGGGATCGCTTTCCGATCCTCGAAGAGACGACGTACCTGATCAACCACTCGCTCGGGGCGATGCCGGCGGCGACCGCCGGGCGGCTCGCCGAGTACGCCGAGGTGTGGGCCACGCGCGGGATCCGGGCGTGGGGCGAAGGCTGGTGGACGATGCCGCTCGAGGTCGGCGACCAGATCGGGCGAATCGTCGGTGCCCCGCCCGGCACGACGGTGATGCACCAGAACGTCGCGGTGGCCGAGGCGGTCGTCCTCTCGTGCTTCCGGCCGGTCGATCCTGCGCGGAACCGGATCGTCTACGAGGCCGAGAACTTTCCCTCCGTGCGCTACCTCTACCAGGCCCAGCCCGAGCTCGAGGTGGTGGTCTGCGAGAGCGCCGAGTCGATCGTCGAGGCGATCGACGAGCGGACGCTCCTCGTGCCGATCTCGCACGTGCTCTTCAGGTCGGCCGAGATCCAGGAGGTCGCCCCGATCGTCGCTCGGGCACACGAGGTGGGCGCACGCGTGGTGCTCGACTGCTACCAGTCGGCCGGCATCGTCCCGTTCTCGCTGACCGAGCTCGGCGTCGATTTCGCCGTCGGCGGTTCGGTGAAGTGGCTCTGCGGCGGCCCCGGGAACGGCTGGCTCTACGTGCGGCCCGACCTGATCGAGGAGCTCGAGCCGACCTTCACGGGCTGGCAGGCGCACGCCTCTCCCTTCGCCTTCGAGCCGGAGCTGCGGTACGCCCCCGGGATCGCCCGCTTCCTCACCGGCACGCCGAACGTGCCCGCGCTCTACGCCGCCACCTCGGGTTACGACCTCGTCGAGGAGGTCGGAGTCGAGGCGATCCGCGCCAACTCGATCCGGCAGACCGAGCTCCTGATCCACCTCGCCGACGAAGCCGGCTTCGAGGTGCGCTCCCCTCGCGACCCGGCACTTCGCGGGGGGACGATCACCGTGTTCGTCCCGGACTTCGACGCCGTTCATGCCGAACTGGGTGCCCGCGGCGTGATCTGCGACTTCCGCCCGGGCGCCGGGATCCGGCTCGGGCCGCATTACTACAACACCGACGACGAGCTGCGGTTCGCGATCGACCAGATCGCGGAGATCCTCGAGACGGGCGCACATCGGCACGCGCTCGGCGCGGCTGCGCGCTTCTGAGTGTGGTCAGTCGTAGAGCAGCACGCTTCTGACAGCGGACCGAAGGCTCGGGTCGAGCTACGAGCCGTCGCAGTTTCTCGAGTGACGAGGATCTCGCAAACTGCGCCCTCCCGAATGAGGGCCATCGGGACCGGTTTGTACGCTGTTCCCCCGCATGCCTGAAGCACCCTTCGTCCACCTCCACGTCCACAGCGAGTACTCGATCCTCGACGGGGCGTGCCGCATCCCGGATCTCGTCAAGCGGGCCGCAGAGCTCGAGATGTCGGCCGTCTCCCTGACCGATCACGGCTCGATGGCGGGCTCGGTCCAGCTCTTCAAGGAGGCCAAGGGAACAGGCGTGAAGCCGATCATCGGCTGCGAGGTGTACGTCGCCGAGGACCGCCACGTCCAGAAGAAGGGCTACGCGCACCTCACGCTGCTCGCTGCGGACAACGCCGGCTACTCGAACCTCGTGAAGCTCTCGAGCCTCGGCTACCTCGAGGGCTACTACTACAAGCCGCGCGTCGACTGGGAGCTGCTCGAACGCCACTCCGCCGGCGTGATCGCCCTCTCAGGCTGCCTTTCCGGTCGTGTCTGCAAGGCGCTCGAGGAGAACCGCCCCGGCGACGCGAGAACAGAGCTCGACCGGCTGGCGCAGGTCTTCGGGCGCGACTCGGTCTACGTCGAGCTCCAGAACGCCCACCTCGACGTTCAGGCCAAGCTGCTGCCCCAGCTCGCCGAGCTCGCTGCCGCGACCGGGCTGCCAACCGTCGCGACGGGCGATGTTCACTACCTCCGCCACGAGGACGCGCGCGCCCACGAGGCGCTGCTCTGCATCCAGTCGGGCGACTCGCTGAAGAACCCGAACCACTGGAAGTTCGAGACCGACCACTTCTTCTTCAAGACGCCCGAGGAGATGGCGGGTGACTTCCCCGGCCATGCCGATGCGCTGCGGCGCACCCTCGAGGTCGCGGAGCGCTGCAACGTCGAGATCGAAGTCGGCCGGATCCTGCTGCCGAAGTTCCCGACTCCGAACGACCGGGACGCGTTCGACTACCTCGTCGAGCTCTGCGAGTCGGGCCTCGCCAGGCGGTACGGCACGATCGACGACGTCCTGCGCGACCGTCTCCGCTTCGAGCTGAAGACGATCAAGGAGATGGGCTTCACTGACTACTTCCTGATCGTCTGGGACATCATCCACTTCGCCAAGGGGAACGGGATCAGCGTCGGCCCCGGCCGCGGCTCGACCGCCGGCTCGCTCGTCGCCTACTGCCTCGAGATCACAGACGTCGACCCGATCCGCTACGGGCTCCTCTTCGAGCGGTTCCTGAACCCGGGCAGAAAGCAGCTTCCCGACGCCGACCTCGACTTCGCGGTCGCCGGCCGGGAACACGTGATCAACTATGTGACCGAGAAGTACGGCCGCGACCGGGTGGCGCAGATCATCACCTTCGGCACGATGGCGGCCCGCGCCGTCGTCCGCGACGCCGGTCGAGTGCTCGAGATCCCATACGGAACGGTCGACCGGATCGCGAAGCTGATCCCGGAAGGCCCGGGCCAGACGCTCGAGGAGTGCCTCAAGCCGGGTGCCGAGCTGCGCAAGGCGGTCGACTCCGACCCGATCGCGAAGGAGATCATCGAGCTCGCCCGCCCGCTCGAGGGACTGACGCGCCAGGACGGCATCCACGCCGCCGCGGTCGTGATCGGCGCCCAGCCGCTGATGGACGTCGTCCCCCTCCAGCAGAAAGGCGCCGACCAGGAGGTCGTCACCCAGTACTCCGGCGGCCATGTCGAGGCGGTCGGCCTGCTGAAGATCGATTTCCTCGGCCTGCGCAACCTCGACGTGATCGACAAGGCGGTCGAGCTGATCGGGAACCTCGACATCACGCAGCTCCCGATGGACGACAAGAAGACCTACGCGATGCTCGCGAAGGGCGAGGCCAACGGTGTCTTCCAGTTCGAGTCGTCGGGAATGCGCGAGGCGCTGCGTCTTGTAAAGCCGACGGAGTTCGAGGACCTGATCGCGCTCGTCGCCCTGTACCGCCCGGGCCCGATGCAGTACATCCCGAACTACGCCGCCCGCAAGAACGGAAAGGAGCCCGTCACCTACCTCGACCCCCGCCTGAAGCCGATCCTCGGCGACAGCTACGGGATCTCGATCTACCAGGAGCAGTCGATGGAGATCGCCAAGCAGATCGGCGGCTTCAGCCCGGCCGAGGCGGACGATCTCCGCAAGGCGATCGGCAAGAAGATCCACGCGCTGATGGCGTCCCTCAAGGACAAGTTCATCGAGGGCGCGATCGCGAACTCGACGAGCGACTCGGTCGCGCGACAGCTCTGGGAGGACATGGAGAAGGCGCAGGACTACTCGTTCAACAAGTCGCATGCCGCCTGTTACGCGCTGATCTCCTACCGCACCGCCTGGCTCCGCTGCCACCACCCGTGCGAGTACATGGCGGCGCTGATCAGCTCGGTGATGAGCACGAAGGACCGGGTCCCCTTCTACGTCAACGCCTGCCACGAGCTCGGGATCGAGGTGCTGCCGCCCGACGTGAACGAGTCGCAGACCGACTTCGCCGTCGTCGGCGGCAAGATCCGCTTCGGGCTGAACGCGGTGAAGGGCGTCGGCGAGCTCGCCTGCCGCACGATCATCCGGGCGCGGGATGAGGGCGGGCCGTTCGAGTCGATCTGGGACTTCACCGAGCGCGTCGATCCCTCCGTCGTCAACAAGCGCGCCCTCGAGTCGCTCGTGAAGTGCGGGGCGCTACCCGGGTCGCGGATGGGGATGCTCCAGGTGCTCGAGCAGGCGCTCGCCTACGGGCAGAAGCAGCAGGCGGACCGCCTCGCCGGCCAGGGCTCGATCTTCGACGGCCTGTTCGACTCAGTCGAGGCATCGAGGGAGAAGCACCATCCGCACGTTCCGAGCGACGAGTTCGAGAAGCCCGATCTCTTGCGGCTCGAGAAGGAGACCCTCGGGCTGTATGTCTCGGAGCACCCGCTCTCGGCTCTTCGCGGCGAGCTGCGCGCGAAGACCGATGCGACCCTTGCCGAGCTCGAACGGCGCCGCGACGGCGAGAGCGTCACGGTCGGCGGCATCGTCAGCGAGGTTCGCCAGCTCACGACGAAGCGGGGCGAGCAGATGGTGTTCCTCCGGCTCGACGATGCGACCGGAGGGGTCGACTGCGTGGTCTTCGCCGGTGCGTATGCCGCATCGACCGAGCTCTGCGTCGTCGACCGGATCGTGATCGTGAAAGGCCGGGTCGATCACAAGGAGGGCGAGACGAAGCTCCTCGCCCAGGAGATCTCGGCCTTCGAGTCCGTTGCCGCGAAGCGCACGGTTCAGATCAAGATCGACGCGACGCGCGCCTCGGCCGGAACGATCGGCGAGCTGAAGACGATCGTCAGCGACTTTCCCGGCGAGAGCCTCGTCGAGGCGGCGTGCGCGACATCCCAGGGCCCGGTCGTCCTGAGGTTCGGGTCCGGATACAGGGTCGAGCCGCACCCGGACTTCTTCGCCGAGGTTCGGGCGCTCCTCGGCGAGTCCGCAGTGGCCTGAAGCTAAAGCAGGATGCGAAGTGCGAGCTCCGGCGGGCAGCCGGACTCGACGAGCTCGATTGCCCGATGAAGATCGACGTCTGACCGGGCGGCCAGCTCGTAGGCCGAGACGATGTCGTAACCAACCTTCTCGAGCGTCTCCGCACGCCAGCGCTCGACCTTCTCGGTCTCGGTCTGAACAGGATTGAGCTCTGTAGTGGCCATCGCGTCAGTCTCCTCTGTGTCTTTCATCGGTGTATTCGGTTAAACGCTTGAGAGGGTTCTTCGTCTGCCCCTACATGCCCATGATTTACGGATATTTAACGGGTGCGGAGCACGCCGGATTTAGCGGCCCGGCCGGACACGCCGGGTCGAAGCCCCACCTTGAAGCGGCGGATGCCGACCGACTCGGGCAGAATCCCCGCTGATGACGGCACTGCTCGGATTCATTCCCTCGCCGTCGAGCGGCGTCATTCACATCGGGCCGCTCACGATTCACCTCTACGGACTGACGCTGCTCGTCGCGATCCTCCTCTGCGTCTGGATGACGACGGTCCGCTGGAAGCGTCAGGGCGGCGATGCCGATCTCGTGATCCGCGTGACCGTCTGGGGCGTCGGCTTCGGCGTGATCGGCGCTCGGCTCTACCACGACCTCAGCTCCTGGAACCAGGTGCCCGCGCCGCGATGGGAGGGCATTTTCGAGGTCTGGAAGGGCGGGCTCGGAATCTGGGGCGGAATCCTGCTCGGAACGATCGCCGGGGTGATCGTCGTCCGCCGGGCAGGCGTCAGCGGTTCCGCCTTCATGGACGCTGTCGCTCCCGGGCTCCTGCTGGCCCAGGGGGTCGGTCGGATCGGCAACTGGTGGAACCAGGAGCTCTACGGCAAGCCGACGAGCCTCCCGTGGGGGCTCAAGATCGACGCGCTCCACCAGACCGGCCTTCCCGCGAAGTACCTGAACGCGAAGGCGTACCACCCGACGTTCCTCTACGAGCTCATCTGGGATCTCGCGGGGGTCGTGCTGCTCCTCTGGCTCGACAGGCGCTACACGTTCCGGCCGCCGGCGCTCTTCGCGCTGTATGTCGCCTACTACTGCTTCGGCCGCTTCTTCGAGGAGCTGCTTCGCATCGATCCGTCACACCACATCCTCGGGCTCCGCCTGAACGCCTGGGTCTCCGTGATCTGCTTCGTCGGGGCGACGGCCTTCTTCATCTGGTGGCAGCTTCTCGGACGCGGCGGCTCCGGCCGGGAGGGCCAGGCGAAGGCGAGCCCGCGGCCGCAGCCCGATCCGGCCCGGCCGAAGATGGCCGTTCCCAAGGGGCGCCCCCGGTAGCTGTCGAGCGGGCGGCCGCGTCCGGTGGCAGGGCTAGCCTGCGGCCGATGGCCGTGGAAACGCCTGTGGGCGAGCTGGAACTCGACCTCGACGCTTTCGAGGGGCCGTTCGATCTCCTGCTCTCGCTCGTCCTCCGGGACGAGCTCGCGCTGCGCGAGGTCGACCTGGCGGAGATCGTGATCGCGTTTGTCCAGCACCTCGCCGAGCACGAGCAGCCGGACCTCGATGCATGCGGTGAGTTCCTGGTGCTGATCTCCGCACTGCTCGAGCTGAAGGCCCGCGGCCTCTTCCCCGACGAGGAGCTCGAGCTGGCCGAGCTCGAGCCCGAGGCGGCGGCCGAGGAGCTCGCCCGCCGGCTTGCGGAGTACAGGCGGGCGAAGGAGGGAGCCGAATGGCTCGCCGCGCGCCTCGAGTCCTCGCGTGACGTGTATTTCCGGATCGGCCGGGCCCCGCTTGCCCCCGCACGCCCGGATCCGGTGCTCGCATCGCAGAGCCCGGCGCGCCTCGCCGAGGCGATCCGGTCCCTCGCCACCGAGCCGCCCGCACTCTCGACCTCGCACATGGCCCTCGAGTTTCCGCCCGTCGCCCAGTTCATCGAGCGCTGGCGGTCGCTGCTGCGCCGGCGCGCACGTCTCGATTTCGACCAGGAGGTCGCCGGGCTCTCCCGGGTCGAGATCGCCGTCGCCTTCCTCGCGTTGCTCGAGCTGGCCAGGGAGCAGGAGCTCGCCGTCACGCAGGCCGGCCCGTTCGCCCCGATCCGGATCGCCCGTTCCGCCGCCGAAAGGAGCCTCTCATGGACCGCCCACTCAGGCTAGTCGTCTCGAACCCCGTCGAGCAGCTTGGCCGTACGATCGAGGCGCTGCTCGTCGTCGCCTCGGCGCCGCTTTCGGTGGAAGACCTGGCGGTCGCCGCCGATGACGATCCCGAACGCGTCTCGGAGGCGATCGGGTTGCTCGGCGAGCGTTACCGCGAGGGGCGGAGCGGGATCGTGCTCGCGCACGTCGCGGGCGGGTTCGCGTTCCAGGCCTCACGCGAGGCCGCCGCGGCGTGTGCGCGGCTCTACGAGCATCCCGTCGAACGGGGGCTCAGCCGGGCGGCGCTCGAGACTCTCGCGATCGTCGCCTACACCGGCCCGTGCACGCGGCCGGAGATTGCGCGGATCCGCGGCGTCAGCGCCGACGCGGCGGTCGCCGGCCTCCTCGAGCGGGGCCTCGTGGCCGAATCCGGTCGCGATCGTGAGTTCGGCGCCGTCCGCTACGCGACCACGCAGCTCTTCGAGCGCGTGTTCGGGCTCGAGTCGCTGGCAGAGCTCCCCCGGGTCGACGATGTCGGCGCGGGCGAGGTCGAGATCCGCGAGCGTCTCGAAGCGGTCGCCGGCCTTCGCCCGGTCTAGGCGACCGGCCGGCCGTCCGAGCTCTCGATCCTCGGGCGCCCGTGGGACCGGAGCGCCGGGGCGGGCTGTGAGCGGACCGTTCCAAAGTTGGCACACGGCCGTTACGCAAAGCCCGCTAGCGTTCCGGAAGGGATCCTTCGTCCCCCCATGGTGGGGGTGCGCCTCAGGGCATGGCCGAAGCGGCCACGGCCGAAAGGACAGTTGTTGTTCGAGGCCGCGTCGGAAGCGCGAGACACGGCAGGGAAGCCTTGCCGCCTCCGCGGCGTTTTCTGAGGCCATGGACGTCACCGACGAGACATTCGCCACCGAAGTCATCGAGCGCTCCGCGCGGGAGCCGGTCGTCGTCGACTTCTGGGCCGAGTGGTGCGGGCCGTGCAAGCGGCTCACTCCGGTTCTCGAAGCGGCGGTCGAAGGGCGCGACGTCGTGCTGGCGAAGATCGACGTGGACGCGAACAAGGAGCTTGCACGCCGGTTCGACGTCTCCGGGATCCCCGCCGTGAAGGCGTTCCGAAACGGCGAGGTCGTGGCCGAGTTCACAGGAGCGCGCTCGCGACCGGCGGTGGACGAGTTTCTCGACGAGCTGATGCGGCCGCCGCTCTCGGAGACCGTCGACGACGAGGAGCTGGCCGCATCGCTCCGCGATCGCGACTACGAAGGCGCCTTCACCACGCTTCTTGCGCGGGCGGAGAACCCCGAGGGGCGGGACGCAGCGAGGCAGACGATGATCGAGCTCTTCGGCGAGCTCGGGCAGTCTCATCCGCTCTCGATCGCCTACCGCAAGCGGCTCGCGGCTCTGCTCTTCTGACCGGGCTCGCCGACCACGGTGAAGGCGGCGGTGTGCGATAATCGGCGGCGCATGATTCCTCGCTGGCTAACGGGGCTCGGTGCTTTCTCTGCGCTTTTCGTGGCGGCCGTCGTCGCACCCGCGGCGGTTGGCGGAAAGGCTCGTGCGACCGCCCTGATCACCGTGCGCGCGCCGAGCTACATGCACATGAGCGGAAGCGACATCTACTGCACGGTGACCAAGGAGCCTCAGGGGCCGAGCGTCGCGTGTTTCCACGATCCGGGCGGCCCGACCTCGAGCGTTCGCAAGGGCTGGGCGATCGTCTCGCTCGACGAGCTTGTCGGGGTCGATCCCCCGGGAAGCGTGACGCCGAAGAAGTACTCGAGGGAGCCGTCGTTCGCTCGTGTCCCGCCGATCTCCGGCGGTACGTCGAAGCAGAAGATCCTCGAGCTCAAGCAGGGGGACGGAGTGCTCGTCAGCGGGAGCCACATGGCGGTTGCCGTGGAGCCTGCGGCAGGCGGCGGCAGCGCGATCGGCGTGCTCTACATCGACTCGAAGGGCAATCCGATCGTCGGGAGCTACACCGTCGGGATCAGCAACCAGTTCGTGACCATCGTCAAGGTCACCGGCGCCTCGAAGTCGCAGCGCATCTTCCGTCACTCCGTCTACTAGTCCACTAGCCTCGGCTGCTCATGCGGTTGAATGCGTGGCTTGCAAGGGCCGGGGTGGCGTCCCGCCGTGGTGCGGACGAGCTGATCAAGGCGGGCCGGGTCACCGTGAACGGCGAGCTCGGCCGACTGAACACCTTCGTCGAGTCCCGCGATCGCGTCGAGCTCGACGGGCGCGCGCTCGAGCGCCAGCAACTCGCCTACGTCCTGCTGCACAAGCCGAGCGGCGTCGTGACGACGGCACGCGACCCACAGGGACGACCGACCGTGGTCGGGCTCGTCGGCCATCCGGCGCGTATCGTTCCGGTCGGGAGGCTCGACGCCGACTCGACCGGCGCGCTCCTGCTCACAAACGACGGCGAGCTCGCGCACCGCCTCGCCCATCCCCGCTACGAGGTGGACAAGGTCTACGTGGCGGAGGTCGAGGGCGATCCGGGCCCCGCCGAGCTCGCGAGGCTCGAGAGCGGAGTGGCGCTCGACGACGGTCGCACCGCCCCCGCCAGGGCGCGCCGAACCGGCCGCGGGCGGGTCGAGCTCGTGATCCACGAAGGACGCAAGCACCAGGTGAAGCGGATGCTCGCCGCGGTCGGCCACCCCGTTTCGCGCCTCCATCGGAGCCGGTACGGGCCGCTCGACCTGGAGGGACTCGAGCCGGGCGACTGGCGCGAGCTCACCCGTGACGAGGTCGCCGCCCTGCGGGAAACCGGGGCGCGATGAGCTCCGGCGGCAAGCCGGGCGAGCTCGTCGTCCGTCCCGGGCGTCCCGGCGACGGCGCCGCGCTCGCCCGCATCCACGTCGAAGGCGCAACGTATTACCTGGCGTTCGCCCCTGACGACTTCCAGATGCCGGACGAAGACGGCCTTCTCGCCTACATTGAGGGCGAGCTCGAGCCGGCCGACGGCTCTCTCGTGCTCGTGGCCGAGCTCGACGGCGAGCCGGCCGCCGCGGTCTTTGCGCGCGTCGTGCCCGCGCTCGCCGAGGCCCGCTACCAGTGGAACCCGGCGTTTGCCCAGACACGGCTCTCGATCGAATATCTCGCGACCGGCGAGGCGCAGCGGCGGCGCGGTGTCGCGAGTGCGCTCGTCGAAGCCGCCGAGCAATGGGGCCGCGAGCAAGGCGCAACGCTCGCTTTCACCGACACGTTCCTTCGGAGCCCGGCCTCGCGGCAGTTCTGGCGCGAGCGAATGGGCTACACCGAGCGCTCGGTGAGCCTCTACAAAAGGCTCTAGGACGGCCGGACGACGAAGCCCATGCGCTCGTACATCGTGCGCAGCGTCGGGGCCGCCGTCTCGCTTGCCTTCGCGGCCCCCATCCCGAGCATCCGCGCCAGCTCGTCCGGATCGCCGCGCAACTGCGCATACCTGTCCTGGATCGGGCCGAGCAGCTCGACGACCGCCTCCGCGACATCTCCCTTGAACTGCCCGTAGCCACCGTCGTCGTACCTGGCCTCGATCGCCTCGGCCGGCTCGCCGGTTGCGACGGTCATGATGTCGATCAGGTTCGTCACCCCGGGCTTGTCCTCGGCGCGGCGCACCTCGCTGCCCGAGTCGGTCACCGCGGAGCGGACCTTCTTGCGGATCGTGTCCGGCGGGTCGAGCATCAGGAGCGTTCCCTGCGTCGTCCCGCCGGTCGTCGACATCTTCTTCGTCGGCTCCTGCAGGTCCATGATCCGCGCGCCGATCTCCGGGTAGATCCCATCGGGGACCTTGAAGGTCTCGCCGAAGCGCGTGTTGAACCGCTCGGCGATGTCGCGCGAGAGCTCGAGATGCTGGCGCTGATCCGAGCCGATCGGGACGAAGTCCGTGCCGTAGAGCAGGATGTCGCCTGCCATCAGGATCGGGTAGGTGAAGAGCCCCGCGGTCACGAGCTCCTGGCGGTCGCCTTTCTCCTTGAACTGGGTCATTCGCCCGAGCTGCCCGTAGCTCGTCACCGCCGAGAGCAGCCAGGCGGCCTCGGCGTGCGCGGTCACGTGGCTCTGGGCGAACACCGTCGAGCGCTCCGGGTCGAGGCCGGTCGCAAAGAGCAGCGCCGCGAGATCGAGGGTGCGCTCACGCAGGTCCGCGGGGTCGTAGTCGACGGTGATCGAATGGAGGTCGACGATGCAGAAGAACGCCGCGCCGCCCGCGGCGGCTGCGCGCTCCTGCGTGGCTGCGTACTGGCGGAAGCCGCCGGACCAGTTGCCGAAGTGCTTCGCCCCGGTCGGCTGGATGCCAGAGAAGATCTTCATGGATCGAGCTTAGCCCCTCCGTCTTACCTATGGCCCACGCCTACACTTGAGCCGTGGCGGTCGTCGATTCCACGTGGTCCCCCTCCTCCTGGCGGGACTTCGGAGCGCTCCAGCAGCCGGTCTGGCCGGATCGCGCCGCCGCGGACCGCGTGAGGCAGCGCCTGCACTCCCTTCCGCCGCTCGTCTTCGCCGGCGAGGCGCGCCAGGTGAGGGGCGCGCTCGCCGAAGTCGCCGCCGGCCGCGCCTTCCTGCTGCAGGCGGGCGACTGTGCCGAGTCGTTCCACGACTTCTCCCGACTGACCGAGTCCGGCGCCGCCTACTCCGCGGTCGCGATCCGCGAGCGCCTGAAGATCCTGCTCCAGATGGCCGCCGTGCTCACCTACGGCGGCGAGCTCCCCGTGCTGAAGGTCGGCCGGATCGCGGGCCAGTTCGTGAAGCCGCGCTCGAGCGAGACCGAGCGGACGGCGGTCGGTGAGGTCCCGGTCTTCCGCGGCCACATGATCCACGACGACGCCCCGACCGCCGAGGCGCGCACGCCCGACCCGGCCCGGATGGTCGAGGGCTATCACCTCTCGGCGACGACCCTCAATCTCGTGCGCGCGTTCACCAAGGGCGGATTTGCCGACCTCACACAGGTGCATGCCTGGAACCAGGATTTCGTCGCGCGCTCGCCGCAGGGTGAGCAGTACGAGGCGCTCGCCTCCGAGATCGAGCGGGCACTCGCCTTCATGGCGGCCTGCGGGATCGATCTCGCGGCGACGCCGCAACTCCACCAGGTCGACGTCTGGACGAGCCACGAAGGCCTCTTGCTCGACTACGAGGAGGCGCTCACCCGCTGCGACTCGTTCACGGGGGACTGGTACGACTGTTCCGCCCACATGCTCTGGATCGGGGAGCGCACCCGCGCGCTCGACGGGGCGCACGTCGAGTTCTTCTCGGGCGTCCACAACCCGATCGGAGTAAAGCTCGGCCCGAGGACGACCCCGGACGAGGCCGTCGAGCTCTGCGAGAAGCTCAATCCGAACCGGATCCCCGGACGGATGACGCTGATCGCGCGCCTGGGTGCCGAGCACGTCGAGGCGCTCCTGCCGCCGCTCCTTGCCGCCGTGAAGGAGACCGAGCACCCGGTCGTCTGGGTCTGCGACCCGATGCACGGGAACGGGTTCACCACGGCAGGCGGCCGCAAGACCCGCCACTTCGACGCGATCATGGCCGAGATCGAGGGCTTCTTCGGCGCCTGCCGTGCGGGGGGCGCCTGGCCCGGCGGCGTCCACCTCGAGTACACCGGCGACAACGTCACCGAGTGCCTCGGCGGCTCAGAGGCGCTCGAAGAGGAACACCTGGACGCCCGCTACGAGACGCTCTGCGACCCGCGCCTGAACGGCCGCCAGTCACTCGATCTCGCATTCCGCCTTGCCGAGTTGATGCGGCGACCCTAAGTGGGAGTGCGAGAGCTCACGATCGTCGGCACCGGGCTGATCGGTGCTTCTGTCGGCATGGCCGCGCGCAGCACCGGCGCCCGCGTCCGGGGCTGGGACCCGGAGCCCGCCGCCCTCGCAGCAGCGGCCGATCACGGTGCAGTCGACCCCGAGCCGTCGCTCGAGGCCGCGCTCGCCGGGGCCGACCTCGTCGTCGTCGCCGCTCCGATCGCCGCTTTGCCGGAGCTCGTGCAGACGGTGCTCGCGCAGACGGGGGAGGGTCAGACGGTCACCGATGTCGGCTCGACGAAGGCGAGCGTGGTCGAGGCCGCGGGCGGCTCGAACCGCTTCGTGGGAGGCCATCCGCTCGCCGGCAAGGAGGCGCACGGGGCGGAGCACGCCTCGGCCGGCCTCTTCGAAGGCGCGACGTGGTTTCTCACCCCGACCGGGGCGACGAGCCCCGAGCGGTACGCCCTCGTGCACGGGTTCGTGGCCGAGCTCGGCGCGTTCCCGCACGCGATCGAGCCCTCCGCGCACGACGAGCTCGTCGCGCTCACGAGCCACCTGCCCCACGTGCTCGCGAACGTCGTCGTGAACCAGGCCGGCGCCACGCGCGTCGAGGGTCATGAGCCGCTCGCAAACGCCGCCGGGGCGCTTCGCGACATGACGAGGATCGCCGGTGCCAATCCCCGCCTCTGGCGTGAGATCTTCCTCGACAACGCCGACGCCGTCCGGGCCAGCCTCGCGGAGCACCGGCGCCGGATCGAGGAGATCGAGGACGCCCTCGGCCGGGGTGACGGCGAGTTCATCGGCGCGTGGATCGGCGAGGCCGCGCAGAACCGCAGGCGGATGCTCGACGTCGCCTACGGCGATGCCGGCGTGCTCTTTCGGATCCAGGTCCACGTCGCCGACCGGCCGAACGTGCTCGCCGAGATCACCCAGGCCTTCGGCGCGGCGCGGATCAACATCGGCGACTTCGAGCTCGACCACGTCTCCCCCGAGCAGGGCGGGACGCTGATGCTGATCGTCAGCGGGGAGGCGGAAGCAGCCCGCGCCCAGGAGCTCCTCGAGAGCCAGGGCTACAGCGTCGTCGTCTCGCCGGTGGTGGACGATGAAAGTTGAGCCGGTCGCCGCCCTGCGCGGCGCGATCGCCGTGCCGGGCGTGAAGGGAATCTCACAGCGGGCCGTGCTGCTCGGGGCGCTCGCCGACGGCGAGAGCCGGATCACGGGCTTCGGCCGCGCAGCCGACACCGAGTCGGCGATCACCGTTGCCCGCGCGATCGGCGCCGAGGTGAGCGACGACGGCGCCGAGGAGGTCCGGATCCGCGGCGTCGGCCTCCGCGGTGCGCGGGCACCGGACACCCCGATCGACTGCGGGAACGCCGGCACCGTGATGCGGCTCACCTGCGGGATCCTCGCCGGCCAGTCCGGGAGCTTCGAGCTCGTCGGCGACGAATCGCTGACGATGCGGCCTCACGAGCGCGTGGCCGCGCCGCTGCGGCTCATGGGCGGCGACGTGCGGACCACCGACGGCCACGCCCCGATCGTGATCCGCGGCGCCGAGCTCCACCCGATTCGCTACGAGCTTCCGGTCGCGAGCGCGCAGGTCAAGTCGGCCGTGCTGCTCGCCGGGCTCTTCGCGAAGGACGGCCCGACGACGGTCGTCGAGGAGTTTCCGACCCGCGACCACACCGAGCGGATGTTCGAGTCGCTCGGCGTGCGGATCAGCCGGACGCCCAACTCGGCCACGGTCTGGCCGGTCGAGCGTCTCGACGCGTTCGAGCTGGAGATCCCCGGCGAGTTCTCCTCCGCCGCGCCGTTCATCACCGCCGCCGCTCTGCTCTCCGGCTCCGACCTCGTGATCCAGGGCGTCAACGTCAATCCGCTCCGCGCCGGCCTGCTCGACGTGCTCGGCCGCATGGGGGCCCGGATCGCCGTCTTCAACCGGCGGAACGTGGGCGGGGAGGCCGTCGCCGACCTCCAGATCAGCTCGACCCCGCTCGTGGCGACGAAGATCGAGCACGCGGAGGTTCCGCGGCTCGTCGACGAGCTGCCGCTCGTCGCGCTCCTCGGCGCGTTCGCGCACGGAACGACCGAGGTCACCGGTGCCGAGGAACTGCGCGCGAAGGAGACGGACCGCGTCGAGACCGTCACGACGGCGCTGCGCGCGATCGGCGTCCACATCCGTGAGCGGCCCGACGGCTTCACGATCCGCGGCGTCCCCTCGCGGCCGCGCGGCGGCTCGATCGATGCCGCCGGCGACCACCGGATCGCCATGCTCGGCGCGATCGCGGGCGCCGTCTCCCGCGAGGGCGTCACGATCAAGGGGCCGGAGTGCGCGGCGATAAGCTTCCCCGGTTTCTACGACCTCCTGTCCGAGATCTCCGTCGACGGCGACATCGGCGAGACGGAGTGAGAGCTCACTCGATGCAACGAACCTGCGCATGATCATCGCGATCGACGGGCCGGCCGGGGCCGGCAAGAGCACGGTCGCACGGATGCTGGCCGAGCGGCTCGGCTTCCGCTACCTCGACACCGGGGCGATGTACCGCAGCCTCACGTGGCTCGCGATGCGGCGCGGCCTCGACCTCGGCGACGGGGCGGCGCTCGGGGCGCTCGCCCGCGAGTATCCGGTCGTGATCGACGGCGCCGGCCGGGTGTTCATCGACGACACGGATGTGACCGACTCGATCCGGAAGCTCCGGGTCGACCGGATGGTCCCGGCGGTGGCGAGCCATCCGGAGGTGCGCGAGGTGATGCGGGAGCGCCAGCGCGAGCTCGGCGCCGAGGGAAGCTCCGTGATCGAGGGGCGCGATATCGGGACGGTCGTCGCGCCTCAGGCCGAGGTGAAGGTGTACCTCGTCGCCGATCCCGCGATCCGCGCGGGCCGCCGACAGGCCGAGCGGCCAGACATCGGCGTCGACGCGCTCGCAACCGATCTCCGGCTCCGTGACGCATCGGATCAGGTGCGGATGCAGCGCGCCGCGGATGCTGTCGAGATCGACACCTCGGCGCTCGGGATCGAGGACGTGATCGCCCGGATCGAAGAGCTCGTCCGCGCGCGCGCGGCCGTCTGATGGCCTACGGCGACTTCGCCTGGAAGACATCGCGTCTGTGGCTCTCGCCGCTCACGTTCGTCCTCACCCGCTCGAGGATCTACGGCGCCGAGCGGATGCCGGAGGAGGGTGGCCTGGTGCTCGCGATCAACCATCTCGCCTGGGTCGACATCCCGGTCGTCGGCTCGCAGTCGCCGCGGAACATCAACTACGTGACGAAGATGGAGATGCGCGACGTGCCCGGGTTCGGCGCGTTTTTGGACTGGCACGGGATCATCAGCGTCCGCCGCGGCGAGTCCGACCGCGACGCGGTGCGGAAGATGGTCGAGTCCGCCCGCTCCGGGCGGGTGATCGGCGTCTTCGTCGAGGGGACGAGGCAGAAGACGGGCAGGCCGGGGCATGCCCAGCCGGGCGCGGCGATGGTTGCGATCCAGGCCGGGGTTCCGGTGGTGCCGATCGCCGTCTACGGCACCCAGTTCTGGAAGGGCTGGAACTTCGCTCCCTGCTCGATCGCGCTCGGCGAGCCCTTCCTGCTCGAAGGGTTCCCGAAAGGCGGCAAGGGCTACAAGGAGGCGAGCGTCGAGATCGAGCGGCGGATCAACGTACTGTTCGACTGGCTCGCGGACGTGCACATGCGCGGTCGCCCGCGGAACCTGGTGCCCCCGCTGTGAACGACGAACCCCTCCTCCAAGCCGACCCCGACCTATTTGACGCGGACCTTCTCGGCACCGTCGCCATCGTCGGCTACCCGAACGTCGGTAAGTCCACGCTGATCAACCGGCTCACCTCGACGCGTGCCGCGGTCGTCCACGAGACGAGCGGCACGACCCGCGACCGCAAGGAGCTCGTCTGCGATTGGGCCGGCAAGCGGTTCCTGCTGATCGACACCGGCGGCGTTGACATCACGAGCAAGGACGCCGTCGCCCGCTCGATCGTCGACCAGGCCCGCGTTGCCGTCTCCGAGGCCGACCTCGTCCTCTTCGTCCTCGACGCTCGCGCCGGCGCCACCGCAGGCGACGAGGAGCTCGCCACGATCCTTCGCCTCTCGAAGAAGCCCGTGCTCGTGCTCGCGAACAAGATCGACGACCCCGGCCAGGAGTCGCTCGCACTCGACCTCCACCGGCTCGGGCTCGGCGATCCGCTCCCGATCTCGGGCATGCACGGCACCGGCACCGGCGACCTGCTCGACGAGATCGTGGGACGGCTCGAGGACGTCGGCGAGTCGCGCCCCTCCGTGACGAGCGAAGCGATCCGCGTTGCGATCCTCGGGAGGCCGAACGTCGGCAAGTCGTCGCTCTTCAATGCCCTGATCGGCGAGGAGCGCACCATCGTCTCCGAGGTTCCAGGCACGACCCGTGACTCGATCGACACGGTCCTCGTCCGCGACGGGCAGGCCTTCCAGCTCGTCGACACCGCGGGCCTGCGCCGCAAGCGCAAGCAGCGCCAGGGGATCGAGTACTACTCGGAGCTCCGTGCGCTCGAGGCTGCCGAGCGAGCCGATGTCGCCCTCGTGCTGATCGACGCGAGCGAGGGGATCGTCGAGGGCGATCTCCAGGCTGCCGACGTCGCCCGGAAAGCGCAGTGCTCGACGTTGATCGTCTTGTCGAAGTGGGATCTTTCGACCGTGACGATCGAGGATGTGCGCCCCGAGCTCCTGAAGCGTCTGCGGCAGCGGCCGCCGATCGTCACGACCTCCGCGAAGACCGGCCGCGGGATCGCGCGCGTGCTGGACAAGACCTCGGAGCTCTTCGTGAAGCACTCGGGTCGGATCGGAACGGGCGAGCTGAACCGGTTCCTCGGCGAGCTGAAGGAGGCCCGCCAGGCGCCCTCGAAGGGCCGCAAGCACCTGAACCTGCTCTACGGCGCGCAGGTCTCGACGCGCCCGCCGCGCTTCCGTTTCACCGTGAACGACACGAGCCTCGTCACCCGCGATTACGCCTACTGGGTCGAGAACGAGCTGCGCGCCCGGTACGCGATGGAGGGCATCCCGGTCGCGATCGACTTCCGCCGCCGGTCGTGAACCGCGCGGTCGTCGTGGGCGGGGGCTCCTGGGGGACGGGGTTCTCGAGGTTCCTCGTCGAGCACGGTTTCGAGGTCACGCTCGCGACCCGGAACGCCGAGGACGCCGCCGCGATCAACGCCACCGGGCGAAACCCGCGCTTCCTGCGGGAGGTCGAGCTGCCCGGCGTCGTCGCGACGACGATCGCCGAGGCCCCATTCGAGGAGACCGAGCTCGTCGTCGTGGCGCTCCCGAGCCGGGCCTTCCGCTCCGTGGTCGAGGCGCTTCCGGGAACGGCGCCGCTCCTCAGCCTGACGAAGGGCCTCGACCCGGCGACCGGCAACCGGCTCTCCACGCTCGTCGAGGGGCGCCCGGTCGCCGTCATGTCGGGGCCGAATTTCGCGGAAGAGGTGGCCGCCGGCCTTCCAGGGGCTGCCGTGATTGCGAGCGAGGACGCGGGCTTTGCACGGACGCTCCAGGAGGCGCTGAACTCGACCGTCTTTCGCATTTACCTGAACGACGACCTGATCGGGGTCGAGCTGTGCGCTGCGGCGAAGAACGTGATCGCGCTCGCGGCGGGCGCCTGCGACGGCCTGGAGGTCGGCGACAACGCGAAGGCCGCGCTGATCACGCGTGGGCTCGCGGAGATCGCGCGGCTCGGCGAGGCCGCCGGGGCCGACCCCGACACGTTCTTCGGGCTCGCCGGGATGGGCGACCTCGTCGTCACCTGCTGGCATCCGACGGGGCGGAACCGGCGCGCCGGCGAGCTGATCGCCCGGGGGCGCACGCCCGACCAGGCGATCGCCGAGATCGGCCAGGTCGTCGAGGGCCTCGCGACGGCACCCGTGCTCCGCGACCTCTCGCACGAGATGGGCGTCGAGCTCCCGATCACCGAGAGCGTCTGCTCGGTGCTCGAGGGCCGTTCGCTGCTCGACCTTGCGGCCGGGTTGATGGGTCGCGCGCCGACCGATGAGTTTCGGGTCCGCGGCACGTCTACATGAAGATGACGCCGACTCTTCTCGGGGACGTAGCATCCATGCCGATGGGCAGTGGCTCCGCGACCGCCTCACGCGAGCTGGCCGAGCTCGAGCAGCACCGCTCGGAGCTGACCGGCTACTGCTACCGGATGCTCGGCTCGCCGTTCGATGCCGAGGACGCCGTGCAGGACACGTTCGTCCGCGCCTGGAAGGCACTCGACCGCTTCGAGGGTCGTTCTGCGCTGCGTTCCTGGCTCTACCGGATCGCGACGAACGTGTGCCTCGACATGATCGAGGCGCGCAAGCGCCGCGCCCGGCCGATGGACTTCGGCCCCGCGGCCGAGCCGATCGTCGAGAGCCTGAACATCCCGGCCGAGGTGACCTGGCTCGAGCCGATGCCCGATCCGGCAGACCTCGTCGTCGAGCACGAGACGATCCGGCTCGCGTTCGTCGCGGCGCTCCAGCATCTACCGGCGCGCCAGCGCGCGGTGCTGATCCTGTGCGAGGCGCTGAAATGGCAGGCGGCCGAGGTCGCGGAGCTGCTCGAGACGTCTGTGGCATCCGTGAACAGCGCGCTCCAGCGGGCCCGGGCGACGCTCGCGGAGACCGAGATCCGCGAGACGGATTCCGGCGAGGTCGACCGCGAGCTCCTCGAGCGGTACGTCGCCGCGTTCGAGGCCTACGACTTCGATGCGCTGACCTCGTTGATCCGCGAGGACGCGATCCAATCGATGCCGCCGTTCGACATGTGGCTCTCGGGCCGCGACGACATCTTCGCGTGGTGGGTCGGTCCAGGCAACGGCTGCCGCGGCTCGCGCGTGATCCCGGTGCGCAGCGCGAACGGCTCGCCGGCCTTCGGCCAGTACAAGCCCGATCCCGACGGCGAGGGCTACATCCCCCAGGGGCTTCAGGTCATCGAGCTCGCAGGAGGCCGGATCAGCGAGCTCACGTTCTTCCTCGACTGGGAGCGGATGTTCCCGCTCTTCGGGCTACCGCCCAGACTCGATTCCTAAGACTCAGCCTCGATTCCTAAGACTCAGCTCGATTCCCAAGACTCATCCTCGATCCCGAGAACGTCCGCGAGGCCCATGAACGCGACGAGCTCGAGCAACTCGGGCGAGGCGTTCCGGAGATAGATCTTGCACCCGAAGTGGGTTGCCCCGAGTTGCAGGCGGCTGAGCGCCTCGACCGTGACTGCGTCCGGCTCGACACCCGAGACGTCGCAGATCGCCGTCTCGGGCTCGTGCTCTGTGAGGAGCGTGCAGATCCGGGCGCAGAGCCCGGGGAGGTCGTCCCGGCCGATCGGGCCCTCGACGGAGAACGTGAGCGATCCTCGCGGCAGAGCGGCCATCGTGGGAGTGGGACCGGTCTGTCACCGCAAACTCATCGCTCGCGCGTCTGGCTCCACCGACGCGGCCGCTAGGCTTGACCGATCGCCGTGCGCTCCTTCTCCTTCACCTCGGAGTCCGTCACCGAGGGGCATCCCGACAAGGTTGCCGACCAGATCTCGGACTCCGTCCTCGACGCCGTGCTCACCGCCGACCCGGCGGGGCGCGTCGCCTGCGAGACCCTCGTCACGACCGGGCTCGTCGTCGTTGCGGGCGAGATCACGACGAACACCTACGTCGACATTCCGAAGCTCGTTCGCGAGCGGGTCGCGGCGATCGGCTACACGCGGGCGAAGTATGGCTTCGACGCGGAGACCTGCGGCGTGATCGTGGCGCTCGACGAGCAGTCCGCCGACATCGCCCAGGGCGTCGACCAGGCCTTCGAGCTGAAGAACGAACCGGGCGACGACGATCCGCTCGACCGGGTGGGAGCGGGCGACCAGGGCTTCATGTTCGGCTATGCGACCGACGAGACGCCCGAGTTGATGCCGCTGCCGATCATGGTCGCGCACAAGATCGCGAAGCGCCTCTCGGAGGTCCGCAAGGCCGACATTCTCCCGTACCTGCGGCCCGACGGCAAGACGCAGGTCACCGTTCGCTATGAGATCGACGAGAAGGGGCATCGCCGTCCGGTCGAGATCGAGCGTGTGCTGATCTCGACCCAGCACCGCGAGGGTCTCGACCCGGAGACCATGATCAAGCCGGATCTGATCGACCACGTTCTCCGCCCGATCCTGCCGAAGGAGATGTACGACGAGCGCCGTCTCGGCCAGAAGGGCTTCGTCTACGTGAACCCGACCGGCAAGTTCGTGATCGGCGGCCCGATGGGCGACGCGGGCGTCACGGGCCGCAAGATCATCGTCGACACCTACGGAGGCGCCGCCCCGCACGGCGGCGGCGCGTTCTCGGGGAAGGACCCGACGAAGGTCGACCGGTCGGCCGCCTACGCCGCCCGCTACGTCGCGAAGAACGTCGTCGCCGCAGGCCTCGCCGACCGCTGTCTGATCCAGGTCGCCTACGCGATCGGCGTCGCCCGCCCGTTCTCGATCCTCGTCGACACCTACGACACCGAGCACGTCCCCGTGACCCGCATCGAGGAGCTCGTGAACGAGCATTTCGACCTGCGCCCCGCCGCGATCCTCCGCGACCTCGATCTCCTCCGCCCGATCTACACGAAGACCGCCGCCTACGGCCACTTCGGCCGCGAAGACCACGACTTCACGTGGGAGCGAACAGACAAGGCCGATGCTCTTGCCGCGGCCGCCGGCGTTTCCGCACGCGCGACGCGATAGCGGCTCACGCGAGCGACCAAGCGGCTAAGCAGCGTCCGGGGTGTCCACCAGACCGGGCGATCCGTCCGGCCTGATCCGGTCGGCAAGGGGCTGAGCCGCCTCACGGTCGGCGAGGGCGATTCCGAGCACGAGCGGCGCGAGCGCGCAGGCGACGATCACGATCGTCGAGGCAACCCGGTCGAGGGTGTTGACGATGAAATCCCCGAAATCGTTCACGTCGCTGACCCAGTAGACCACCGCGACCCCGAGGCACGCGCCGACGAGCCACAGTCCCACGACCGTCGCGATCGTGGGCACCCGTGTCGCGGAGAGCACGATCGCCAGCACGCAGAGGGGCGGAGCGACGAGCCACGCGTCGGGCCTGAACAGGAAATGAACCGCCCACTGGAGGGCGTAGGTGAAGTGCGACCAGTGATCGACGAGAAACGCCGGCCGAAGCAGGTCGGAGGCGTGGTAGTCGGACGGTGAGGTGGGGAAGTCGTGGAATCGCAGCCAGAGGCGCCAGGGCACGATCGCTGCGGGACCGATCAGCAGGAGCAGAGCGGGCCAGCCCGCCTTTCCGCGTAGCACGAATGCGCCCGCGACAACGACCGCGACCAGGAGCACAGCGAGCGTCACCCCCTCGAGCTTCGTCAGCGTCGCGGCGACCAGGAACACGATCGCAATCGCCAGCCAGGCGCCGCGCGGCTCTCTCAGCCAGATGACGCAGGCGACCGCGGCGGCAGCGACGAGGTAGGCGAGCGGCTGATCGACCGTCAAGCTCTGCATGCGCCACCAGAAGGTCGGTGAGACTGCGAGCAGCGCGATGAACGGAAACACGAGCCAGCGAGGGGCGAAACGGTCGAGGAGCGCCGGGATCGCGCCGAGGAACGCGAGCCCGAGCACCACCGCCTGAACATCGAGGAAGTGCGGGTGGAAACCGCCTGCGAAATGGGATGCCGCTGCGGCCATCACCGAGTCGAGCGGCGGATATTGCGGATGTGCCTGCGCTCCCCAACCGCCGACGCCGGTGTCGAGCCCGTGCATCGAATAGATCACGTTCGCCTTCGGAAGCCAGAACCAGACGACGTCCCACCCGGTCTGCCAGGTCGCCTTCAGCGCGACGATCATCGCGATGGCCGCGGCAGCCAGGAGAGCGGCGGCGCCCGCGCCCGCGGTCAGCAGCGCAAGCGCGCTCGCGCGGGGACGATGAGCCACTACTTCCGTCTTTCCGACGCGGCGCCCGACGAGCACCGAGATCTCGACGGACAACGCGGAGGCGATGACCACGCTCACGACCTGGGGGTCGAGCCCCACGATCAGGAAGAACGTGAGCACTGAGCCGAGGAAAGCCCACCCGAGCAGGTAGGCGAGGGCGAGCAGGCGCCATTCGCTTCGTCGGACGCGCGCCAGCCCGAAGGCGTAGAGCAAGGCGTAGCCGACGGCGACGAGGAGGGCGTTGTAGGCGACGAGCCCGATGGAGATCCGGGTCAATGCCGAACCTGAAGCAGCGTAGCCGGCCAGGTCAGATCGATCGCCTTCGAGTAGGCGACCCCGATCGTCTTCGGGTCACGATCGTAGGCGATCACCCACTGGGCGTCACGGAGGCTGGGGGTGTATCTGAGCGGAAGGAGCCATGCCCGGATGATCACCCTCGCCGAGAGCGGCACATATCTGCCGAGCGCGATCGTGTACGTCGAGCCGGGCGGGATCGACCTGTTTGCCGCCTCGACCACGCTGATCTGCGCCCAGAACGCGACCGGGGCGATATCGGCGACTCCGGTCGACATGCTCGGCTCGTTCAGTGACCGATGCCCGACTCCCGCGAGCCTGGGCAACCGATACGCCGCTCCGAGGAGCGCGGCACCGGCGAGGAGGGCCGCCCCGAAACGCAGCCCGTGACGGTCGAGCAAGTGCCGGAGGCTCGAGGCCGGCGACCCACTCCTGGGAGAAGGTGTCAGGGGCGGAATCCGGACAGCCCGTCTTGGGTTCTCACGGTCGACCCGTCGTGGGACACGTGCATCCGCTCTCGCCCGACCGCGCCATCGGCGGCAGCATAATCGCGCTTCCGGCTTACGAAATCACGATCGCGAGGACGTTTGCCCAAAAAATGCAAGCCCGGCATCCGCGCCATCACCATCCGGTTCTCGCCGCGCAGCGCGCGGGCCGGCGGATCCGAGACGGCGACGGACTATGACGGCCGGACGAACAGGCCCGCGGCCGCCTTGTCGGCGATCGCGCGGTCATCGCCGTTCACACGGACGTGGAACTGGCCAGCCGCGGGCTTGGCGGAATCGAGCTCGATCGTCGCTCCGGGCACGAGGCCCTGGTCGTAGAACCACTCGAGCAGGTCGCCGTCGTGCTCGGCGAGGCGCACGATCGTCGCGCTCGAGCCGGGCTCGAGCGCCGAGAGCGGCTCGAGCTCGTGGTTCTCGGTCTGCTCGAACACCGTGTCGATCGGCCAGCCGTGCGGGCAGCGCTCCGGATTCCCGAGGCGCGTGTTGATCCGCTCGACCATGTCCTCGCTGAAGGTGTCGCCGAGCTCGTCGGCGTGGACGTGGGCCTCGGCCGCGGTGTAGCCCATGAAGTCGGTCAGGAGCCGCTCGATGATCCGGTGCTTGCGCACGGCGCGCTCGGCCCGTTCGCGTCCGGTCTCGGTGAGGAGCGCCTCCTTCCGCTCGCCGCGCTCGACGAGGCCCTCCGCCTCGAGCCGCTTCAGCATCTCGCCGGCCGAGGCGCGCGAGACGCCGAGCATCTCGGCAACACGCGAGGAGAGCGTCGGCAGCGCCGTGTCCTGCGGGTGGTACTCGCCGATCGGGAAGGCGAGGAAGTAGATCGTCTCGAGGTATTCGTCGACCGAGTGCCCCGTAGCCATCTCGCCGCATCCTAGCCGCGGGCGCCCGTCGCCTCCCGGGCTCGTACCCTACGCGGAGTGGGAGCCTTCTTCCATGCGGTCCGCGTCTTCGGCGATCAGCTCGCGGCCGTCCGCTGGCAGTTCATCGCGATCGCGCTCGGTATCCACCTCGCCCGGCTGGCGCTGCGGGCGGTTGCATGGCGCGAGATCCTGAAGGCCTCCTATCCCGGCGAGCGGATCCGCTACCCGAGCGTGTTCGGCGCCTACGTCGCGGGGGTCGGGATCAACTCGATCATCCCGGCCCGCGCGGGCGACGTCGTCAAGCTCTACCTGGTCAAGCATCGGATCAACGGCTCGACCTACGCGACGCTCGCCCCGACGCTCGTTGCCGAGACGCTGTTCGACGCGTTCGTCGCCGGCGGCTTCATCATCTGGGCGCTTGCGATCGGCGCGCTGCCGACACACCAGGTCTACTCGCGGCTGCCGTCGGTCGACTGGGGGTTCTTGCTCGAGCACGTCCGGTGGACGGAGATCGGGCTCGCGCTGCTCGGCGCCGCGGTGCTGATCGGATTGATCGTCTTCGTCGAGAAGGGCGGCGACACGCGCGCGCGGATCATGCGCGGGTTCGCGATCTTCAAGCGGCCGCGCCGCGCGGTCATCGGCGTGATCTTCCCGCAGGCGCTCTCCTGGGTGCTGCGGATCGCCTCGCTCTACTACTTCCTCGAGGCGTTCCACGTGCCCGCGACGATCCACAACGCGATGCTCGCGCTCGTGGTCGACTCGCTGGCAACGCTCTTCCCGGCAACCCCCGGCGGAGCCGGAACCAAGCAGGGCCTGATCGTCTTCCTCTTCCGCGGCAACAAGGAGATCTCGAAGTCGCTGCTCCTCGCCTTCAGCGTCGGGGCGAACATCGCGATCGTCGCGTTCAACCTCGTGCTCGGAAGCGTCGCGATGCTGATGATGGCGCGGACGGTTTCGTGGAAGCGGCTGAAGGCCGCCCGGGCCGCCGAGTCGCCCGAGTCGCCCGAGTCCGTCTGAGGGCCTCCCTCGCTCTCTACCCTGCGCGGATGCCGTACGCCTCGATCTATCCGCTCGTGACCGCCCGCGCGGTCGCGCGGGCGTTCACCTACGAGGTCGAGGAGGGAGTGGGGAAGGGGGCGATCGTCGTGATGCCGTTCGGTCGGCGGCGGGCGCGTGGGATCGTGGTCGGGATCGAGGAAGCGGCGCCGGAGGGATTCGAGGCACTGCCGGTCGAGAAGGTGGTCGGCCAGGTGCCGCCGGCGCTCGTCGACCTCGCGCTCTGGCTCGCCGACTACTACGGCTCGACGCCGGCCCGCGCGCTTGCGCTCGTCGCCCCGGAGATGCCGAAGCGGCGCAAGGAACAGGCGCCGCCGGCCGAGCGCCAGTCGCTCTCGGGCGAGGCGGAGCCTGCCTCGCTGATGCCCGAGCAGCGGCTCGCGACCGACCGGATCGTGGCGGCGCTCGACTCCGGCGACGGCGGGGCATTCCTGCTCTTCGGGCCGACCGGGTCGGGCAAGACCGAGGTCTACCTTCAGGCGTGTGCCGCGGCGCTCGAGCGCGGTCTGGGAACGATCCTGCTCGTGCCGGAGATCTCCCTCGCGCCGCAGACGGTCGGTCGGGTGCGGGCACGGTTCGGTGACCTCGTCGCGATCCTGCACTCGGGGTTGACCGATGCCGAGCGCCGCGACGAGCGCGAGCGGATCGCAAGCGGCGAGGCACGGATCGTCGTCGGCGCGCGCTCTGCGGTGTTCGCGCCGCTGCGCGGGCTCGGGCTCGTGATCGTGGACGAGGAGCACGACGCCTCCTACAAGCAGGACTCCGATCCGCGGTACGACGCGCGCACGCTTGCCGTGAAGCGGGCTGCCCTCGAGGGGGCGGTCGCCGTGTTCGGCTCGGCGACACCGCGGCCCGAGAGCTGGGCGGTGCTCGAGCGGCTCGAGCTCGGGGGCAGGGTCGGCGCCGACCTGCCGCCGGTGCGGATCGTCGACCTCCGGCGGGAGGCCGGGTATCCGCTTTCGGCGCCCTTGCTCGCCGAGCTGCGCGCCGTCGCCGAAAGCCGCGGCAAGGCGATCCTGCTCCTGAACCGTCGCGGGGTCGCACCGGCGCTCCACTGCCGCGCCTGCGGCTCGACGATCCGCTGCCCCGACTGCGACGTCGCGCTCGTCCTACACCGGGACGGTGTCCTCTACTGCCACCACTGCGGGCACAACGAGCCGGAGCCCGATGCCTGCCCGGTCTGCGGCTCGGTCGAGCTCGCGAGGCTCGGGGCCGGCACGCAGTGGCTCGAGCGGTCACTTGCCCGCGAGTTCCCCGACCTGGTTCCGATCCGGCTCGATGCCGACACCGCCTCGAGCCCCGAGCTGATGGCCGACGCCCTGCGCCGCTTCTCCGAGACGCCGGGAGCGGTGCTCCTCGGCACGCAGATGGTGGCGAAGGGCCATCACTTCGCCGGCGTCGAGTTGGCCGCGGTGATCGACGCCGACTGGGCGCTCTCGAT
Source organism: uncultured Actinomycetota bacterium (assembly GCA_963720045.1). Classification (GTDB taxonomy): domain Bacteria; phylum Actinomycetota; class Thermoleophilia; order Gaiellales; family Gaiellaceae; genus PALSA-600. Next base: position 79,135 of record CAVREC010000001.1, read on the forward strand.
GCCGGACTTCCGGGCCGAGGAGCGCACCTTCCAGCTGATCACCCAGCTCGCGGGCCGCAGCGGCCGCGACGCCCCGGGGCGGGTGATCGTCCAGACCTTCCAGCCGGATGCGCGGCCGATCTCCTATGCGGCCCGCCATGACGTCCGTCGGTTCCTCGACGAGGAGCTCGAGCGCCGCCGCGACCTCGGTTACCCGCCCGAGCGCCATCTCGTGCGGATCGTCGTCTCCGGTTCGACATGGGAGCCCGTCGAGCGCGCGCTGAGGGAGCTCGCCGCCGGCATGCCCCAGGTCGATCTCCTTGGCCCCGCCCAGCTCCTGCGCCTTCGCCGCCGCCACCGCGGTCAGCTCACCGCGAAGACCGACCGCCCCCGCGCAGTCGCAACCCGAGCCGCCGCACTTCTCGCCGCCGCCGCTCCGGCGATGCGCCGGGCCGGGCTCACCGCAGTCGTCGACGTCGATCCGCAGTAGCCGACACGGACACTGTCTTCACGGCCGTCCGCCGCTCTGGACCGGTCCGGGGACAGTCCCCAGCCATGTCTCGGCGAGACGTGGCCGGTAGTGACAGCCGCCATTCCAGCCATGACGTCTCAAGCCATGGCCGGGGACTGTCCCCAGACATGTCCCGCCGAGACGTGTCTTTCCCGGAGACGGCGGTCTGGGCACACTTTCAGCGGTGGCGCTGAAGCGGACACGGGCCGAGGAGATCCTCGGCGAATGGGGCGTACGCGACGTGACGCCGCCCTCGGCCGCCGAGCGCGAACGAATCGAGCGGGATCGCGATCTGAACGCGTTGATCGGCGAGCCGCTGCCGAGGCGCATCCGGCGGTTTCGACCCGAGGCAGACACCTACATCGCCTCGCTCGGGGGGCCGCTCCCCTACATGCAGCGCGCGCGGGCGATCGACGACGAGATCGAGGCCGAGCTCGCCCGGCTGGAGACCGCCTACGCAGACCATGCCGGTGACCCCGAGGCCTGGCGGCGGATTGCCGAGCGCTGGGACTTCGTCGCGCTCAACGAGCTGATCGAGCGCCACAATCGCTGGTATCCGATCGAGGCCCGCTTGCCGATGGATCCGAGGTCGCGCGACTTCGTGAAGGTCGGCGGGCGCGACTACCGTCGCCGGCCGCTCGACGCGAGCTGGATCCTCGAGCGCTTTCCCCCCGGAGGGCAGCGCAGGGTTGCGAGCCGCTGACGCTCGCGGGCTTCCGTCCTGGCAGACTGTCCGGCACATGGCCGACGAACACGACCACGCGGACGATCACGACCACGACCACTCGGGGCACGATCACGAGCATGACCACGCCGGTCACGACCACGACCATGACCACGGCGACCATGACCACGCGCACGACCACGAGCACTCAGAGGAGCCGTCCGAGGCCGATCTCGAGCGCGAGCGCCAGTACGTCCGCCGCTACGCGCTCTCCCAGATCCGCCAGTACCCGGATCCTGCGCTCCGGATGCCGGCCAGGGAGGTCACTGAGTTCGACGAGTTCCTGATGCAGCTCGTCGAGCGGATGTTCAGCCTGATGGGCGATGCGCAGGGCGTCGGCCTCGCCGCGACCCAGGTCGGCACGCTGCAGCGAGTCTTCGTCTTCGACCTCGAGGAGAGGGCCCGCAGGCGGTCGTCAACCCGCAGCTCACGAAGCGCTCCGACGAGAAGGAGACCGACGAGGAGGGCTGCCTCTCGCTCGAGGAGATCCGCGTCCCGGTCGAGCGATCGACGAAGGTCACGCTCGACGGCGTCAACCCGGCGGGTGAGCCGGTGCACTTCGAGCTCGAAGGCCTTCCCGCTCGGGTCGTCCAGCACGAGATCGACCACCTCGACGGCGTGCTGATCATCGACCGGACCGACACCGAGCACCGCAAGCAGGCGCTCGGCGAGCTGCGGCCCCAGACAGTCCTGAGGTAATGCGGATCGCCGTCGCGGCGACGGCGTCGTTCGGTGCCGACCTCCTCGAGCGGCTGGCGGCCCTGCCGCAGCTCGAGCTCGCGTTCCTGCTCACCCGCCCCGACGCCCCGAAAGGCCGCGGACGCCGGCTCGCGCCACCTCCCGCGAAAGAGGCCGCCGAGCGCCTTGGAATCCCGGTCATTCAGCCGGACAGGCCCGAGTTGCCACCCGATGCCGTGGACGCCGTCGTCGTCTGCGCCTACGGGCTCCTGATCCCGGACGACCTGCTCGCACGCTCGCTGTGGCTCAACGTCCACCCCTCGCTGCTCCCGCGCTGGCGCGGTGCGGCGCCGGTGGAACGGGCGATCCTCGCGGGCGACGAGACGACCGGAGTCACGATCCACGAGACGGTCAAGGCCCTCGACGCAGGCCCGATCGCCGCGCAGGAGGCCTTCCCGATCGGCGCCGGCGACGACGCAGGAGACGTCTTCGAGCGATCCGCAGCCCTCGCCGCGAGCCTCATCGCGAGCGTCCTGCCCACGCCGCGCTTCACCCCGCAGCCAGAAGAAGGCGTGACCTACGCCGAGAAGATCACCCCCTCGGACCGCGAGCTCGACCTCGCAGATCCGCGTCGACGCGTGGCGTCGCGTGCGCGCCCTCTCGCCCCATATCGGCGCCTGGGCCGTGATCCATGGACGCCGGGTGACGGTTTGGCGCGCCGAGCTGGAAAACGGGATACTGGTCCCGCTCGAAGTGCAACCCGAGGGGCGGCGGCGAATGAGCTACGAGGAGTTCCAGCGCGGCGTGCGGGAGTGACGGCACCCGCACGAGCTGCTGCCTTCAGGGTCGTACGCCGCGTCTTCGAAGACGGTGCCTACGCTGACCGAGCGATGGCCTCTGCCGTCGACGGGCTCGACACGCGCGACCGGGCGCTCGCCCAGCGGATCGCGTACGGGACGGTGCAGCGGATGCGGACGATCGACCACGGCATCGACATCCTCGGAAGCCGGCCCGCCGCGGAGCTCGACCCGCCGGTCCTCGCGGCGCTTCGGATCGCCGGTTACGAAGCCGCGTGGAGCGACACCCCGGCCCACGCGACCGTGAACGACGTGGTCGAGCTCGTCCGCGGCGCAGGCCTTGCGCATGCGACCGGCTTCACCAATGCCGTGGCGCGGCGCCTCGTCGAAGGGTTCCCTGCGCTCGTCGCCGCGTTGCCGCCCGGGCCGCTCGCCGAGTCGTACCCCGACTGGATCTACCACACGTGGGTCAGGGATTTCGGGGAGGACCAGGCGCTCGACCTGATGCGGGCCCAGAACGAGCCGGCCGAGCTCGTCGTCCGTTCGGCGGTCGCCGGTGGGCGAGCCGACCGACATTCCCGGCGCCTACCGGCTCGAGCGCGGGCAGATCGAGGAGCGACGACGAGACCCGGGTCTGGCAGAGCCGCGGGTCGCAACTCGCTGCGCTCGCGGTCGGCTCGCGCGACGGCGAGAGGATCCTCGATGCCTGCGCCGCGCCGGGAGCGAAGGCCACGATGCTGAAGGGGCAGGTGACAGCCGTCGAGCTGCATCTGGGCCGCGCCCGCGAGCTCGAGCAGAACATCCGACGCCTCGGCCTCAGGAACGTCCGGGTCGTCAACACCGACGTCCGGGAGCTCAACGAGTCGGGGTTCGACCGCGCGCTCGTCGATGCTCCGTGCTCGGGACTCGGCGTCCTCGCGCGGCGTCCCGACCTTCGCTGGCGCGCGACGGCGCTTCCCGGGCTCCAGATCGAGCTGATCCACGCCGCCGCCGAGCGGACGAGATCCGGCGGCACCGTCACCTACTCGGTCTGCACGTTGAACTCCGACGAGAACGAGGGGGTCGTCGACCACGTCGGCATGCAGTTCGACCCGCTCGGCGAGGAGTGGCCGCAGTTCGCGCATCCCAAGCGACCCGAGTTCCTGCTGACGACGCCGCACCAGCACGGCACGTCAGGCTTCTTCGTCGCCCGCCTCCGCGTCCCCTGACTCATCGAAGAGATCGATCTGCTCCTCGGGCTCGTCGTCGGCGACCGCGACCGACACGAGCGGGCGCTCCTCCGGCGGGCGCCGCGCCGGGCTCGACCAGGGAATGAAGGCGATCTCCGCGGCGTGCACCTCGGGAACGATCAGCATCGCGTCGAGATCGCGGGACGAGCTCCACCAGAGGTCGTAGCGCCAGCCGTCGTCGCGGCACGCGAGCCAGCCCTGGCCACCGGCCTCTGCGAGGATCTCGAGCGCCTCGATCGGATCGTCATGCGGGAGGATGCTCACGGCGAGCTCGTAGTTGAAAGGCTCCGCCCAGTGCCGCTCCGCCTCGGTCGTCACGGTCGCGCCGCCGAGGAGGCTCGTGAGCTCGTGTTCGATCGTTTCCGCGATTCGCGCGGCGTCGATCCCGTCGGTGATCTCCGTGAAGAGGCGAAGCTCGAGCCGGTCGCGAGGCTCCTCCGGCTCGGCGATCGCATCGAGCGGCACGCGCCGCCCGCGTTCGTCCTCGGCGAGCCCCGTGGGCTCGAGATCCCGCTCCGACACGGTCATCAGCGGATCCCCCTCGTCAGTGCCGTCGCCGCCGAGCCTCAACGTCACGTTCCAGGCCGTTCCCGACTCGTCCGGGCCGGCGAGCTCCGCGACGACAGCCTCGGCTCCGGGAAAGCCGGCTTCGCCCGGCGCCCGGGTGAGTCGCACGATCTCCTGTGGGCGGAACCGTCGTCTCATCGAAGGGAGCGTAGACGAGTAGCTCCACGAGATCGTCTTGCTTCGCGCTCCGAGCCGGTTGCGCTGAGCTGCCACCCGGCACGTCCACTCGTCGGACGTACCGAGCCGTGCCCAGCCGGCAAGAACGCCCCGGCATGACCCGCATCGTCGAAATCGTCGGCGGCCTCCGGCTCGACGCGGTTCGCTCGAATCGGTCGTTTAGAATCGGTCGCTGTGATCGGCCGGCGCGAAGGGATCCTGACTGCCGACGTCGCGTCCGCGCAAGCGCACGCGTGAGTCTCGCGCGCGCGCTCAACCTCGCCGGCGATGCGGCGGGCCGCGCCTATCCGAAGCCGACCGTCGGTGCGGTGATCGTGCGCGACGGCGACGTGATCGCAGAAGGCGTCACCGAGAGCGGGGGACGGCACGCCGAGACGGTGGCCCTCGACGCCGCCGGGCCCGCTGCCCGCGGCGCGACGATGTTCGTGACGCTCGAGCCCTGCGCCCACCAGGGCACGACTCCGCCGTGCGCCGACCGGATCGTCGCCGACGGGATCGCGCGCGTCGTCGTCGGCGCGCGCGACCCGAATCCCGAAGCCGCCGGCGGGATCGAGCGGCTCCGCGCCGCGGGGGTCGAAGTCGAGCTCGTCGACGCGTGGGAGGCGAGGGTGCAGAACGAGGCGTGGCGCGTGTTCGTCGCCCGCCGGCGGCCCTTCGTCACCTACAAGGTCGCGGCGACCCTCGACGGGCGCGTCACCGTGCCCGGGCGGCGCTGGATTTCCGGCGAGGAGAGCCGCCGGCTCGTTCACGAGCTCCGCGCGGCCTCGGATGCGGTGGCGGTCGGGATGGGAACGGTGCGCGCGGACGCGCCGCGCCTCGACGCGCGAGAGGTCGCGGTACCGCGCGGCCAGCCGCGGCGGCTCGCGTTCGGCCGGGGCCCTCTTCCGGAGGGCTCGGGGCTCGAGCTTCGCACAGGGCCGCTCGGGGAGGAGCTTTCGCTGCTTGCCGCCGACGGCGTTCAGTCGCTGCTGCTCGAAGGCGGCCCGACCCTCGCAGGCGCGTTCTTCGACGCCGGCCTCATCGACAAGCTCCTCGTTTTCGTCGCGCCGCTCCTGGTCGGGAGGCGACGGGCCGTTGCTCGCTTTCCCGGCTAGCATCGCCCGTGGAACTGCTCCACCTGAGCGCCCGGCAGGTCGGAGCGGACACCCTGCTCGAAGCCTATGTCCACGAGCCGTGATCGCGAGGACGATGACCACGAACGAGTTCCAGCGCACCGATGACGAGATCGTCAGCCTGCTCTCGCAGTGGCTCATGGTCTCGCTCGGCAACGACGAGCTTCGCAAGCGGATCGAGGAGATCGGAACGGCCGAGCTCGCCCCCGGTCAGAGAGTGGCGGTCAACGAGCTGCTCGTCGCGCTCGGCAACGCCTTCCCGGGTGAGCGCGGCGACCTCGAGATGGTCGTCCGCGAGACGGTCGAGTCGCTCGCCTACGGCGAGTAGCGGGCGGCCCCGGATTCGGTCGGGGCGTCCGCCGCCGGCTGTCGGCCGGCCCCGCGGGTAGCCGGCGCTTCGCCGGATTCGGCCAGGGCCTTTTCGCCGTCAGCCGATCGGAGGATTTCGCCGCGATGTTCCACTCTTGTCACAGGAATCGCCCCAACTCCCGCTAGCGTTTCCGGTGGGACAAAACCCCGGGTGGGTGGGGTTCGTATCGGGGGCGGTTCAAGGCGCGCCGGTTCCCGTGGGCGCGGTTCGAGCGGGTCGGGGGCGCCGCTAGCCTAGGAGTCGTGTTCACGGGGATCGTCAGGGAGGTCGGGCGGGCTGCGTCGATCACCGGCCAGGCCACCGGGATCCGGCTCGAGATCGAGGCGCCGCGGACGGCGGCGACGACTGCTGTCGGCGACTCGGTCGCAGTCAACGGCTGCTGTCTCACCGCGGTCGCGCTGAGCAACGGGACGATCGCCTTCGAGGCGGTGCCCGAGACGCTCGCCCGCACGTCCCTCGGCAGCCTCGCCGCAGGGGCGCGGGTGAACGTCGAGCCGTCGCTTCGCGCCGGGGAGCCGCTCGGCGGCCACTACGTCCAGGGGCACGTCGACGGAGTCGGCGTCGTGCGCAGCGTCGAGAACGAAGGGGGCGGCCGCCGCGTCTGGATCGACGCGCCGGCGGAGATCCTCCGCTATGCCGTCGAGAAGGGCTCGATCACCGTCCAGGGAGCGAGCCTCACCGTCGCGGAGCTCGACGACGCCGGCTTCGCCGTCGCGCTGATCCCGCACACGCTCGCCGCGACGACCCTCGACGAGCTCGAGCCCGGCCATCTCGTGAACCTCGAGGTGGACGTCCTCGCCAAGTACGTCGAACGGCTGTTGATCGGCGGGGAGTAGCCTTCCGGGATGGCGATCACGACCCCGTTCACCGCGATCGAGGACGCGATCGAGGAGATCCGCGAGGGGCGGATGATCATCGTCGTCGACGACGCCGACCGCGAGAACGAGGGTGATCTCGTGATCGCCGCCCAGTTCGCGACGCCCGAGACGATCAACTTCATGGCGACCCACGGGCGCGGCCTGATCTGCCTCTGCCTCACCGAGGAGCGCGCCGACCAGCTCGAGCTCCGGCCGATGACCGAGCGCAACGAGGCGCCGCTCGGAACGGCGTTCACGGTCTCCGTCGAGGCCCGCGAGGGCGTGACGACCGGGATCTCCGCCGCCGACCGCAGCCACACGATCCAGGTTGCGATCGCACCCGGGGCCAAGCCCGCCGACCTCGTGCAGCCGGGCCACGTCTTCCCGCTGCGCGCGAAGCCGGGCGGCGTGCTCGAGCGGATCGGCCAGACCGAAGCGGCCGTCGATCTCGCGAGGCTCGCCGGGCTCAACCCGTCGGGCGTCGTCTGCGAGATCATGAACGACGACGGAACGATGGCCCGCGTCCCCGACCTCGTCGGCTACTGCGAGCGCCACGAGCTGAAGATGATCACGGTCGCCGACCTCGTCGAGTACCGCCGCCGCACCGAGAAGCTCGTCGAGCGCGGCGCCTCCGTCAGGCTGCCGACGCCCTACGGCGAGTTCCAGACGATCGCCTTCCGCGAGCTCCTCACCGGCAAGGTGCACGTCGCGCTGGTCCGGGGCGACGTCGACGGCGCCGAGGACGTCCTCGTTCGCGTCCACTCGGAATGCCTGACCGGCGATGTCTTCCACTCGTTCCTCTGCGACTGCGGCGAGCAGCTCGACCAGGCGCTCGCACAGATCTCCCGCGAGGACCGCGGCGTCCTGCTCTACATGGCGCAGGAGGGACGCGGGATCGGGCTCCTCAACAAGCTGAAGGCCTACGAGCTTCAGGCGAAGGGGCTCGACACGGTCGAGGCGAACCTCGAGCTCGGCTTTCCTGCCGACGCGCGCGACTACGGGATCGGGAACCAGATCCTCGCCGACCTCGGGCTGACGACGATCCGCATCCTCACGAACAACCCGAAGAAGCTCACCGGCATCGACGGCTTCGGGCTCGCTGTCGTCGAGCAGGTGCCGATCGAGGTCGTCCCGAACGACGAGAACCGCCGGTATCTGGCCGCCAAGCGGGATAAGCTCGGACACAAGCTTCACCATCAGGACGTCCGCAACCCTGACTGGGACGACCCGAACTCCGAGAAGGAACACCCCGAGAAGGAAGCAGAACAATGAGTAGCGACGAGCACGACGAGTTTCCGCGTACCGATCCGGCTCCCACCATGGTCGGCGGCGAGCCGCCTGCCGAGACCCCCGGGGCCGTGATCGCCCCGCCCGCCGCTCCGCCGGCCTTCGACTCACCGGATTCGTCCGAAGAGCCCGAGCCCGAGTCCGCGCAGGAGCTCGAAGCAGAGTCGACCGAGGAACCCGAAGCAGAGTCGACCGAGGAACCCGAAGCCGAGTCCGAGCAGGAGCCCGAGTCCACCCGGGAGCCCGCCGAGCCCTCGTCGCAGACCGACGCCGGGCCCGAGACCGGGGAGGCTTCCTCGGAGAGCGAGCCCGCCGACGACCCGTTCGCCGCCTGGCCTCAGGCCGAGACCGCCGCCGTGATCGAGGACATTCCTGCCGATCCCGACTCCGTCGAGCACGTCGCCGGGCGAGATCGACGTCCCCGACGGCTACACCGTGCTCGAGGGCACTCCGAGCGGCCATCGCCGCTCTGTCGCGATCGTCGTCGCACGCTTCAACGGTGGGATCACGAACCGGATGCTCGCCTCCGCGATCGACACGCTCGAACACGCGGGCGTCGCCGCTGACGCGGTCACGATCATGCCGGTGCCCGGCGCCTTCGAGCTGCCGCTCGCGGCGATGGCGCTCGCGAAGACACGCCGCTACGCGTGTGTCGTCGCGCTCGGCGCGATCGTTCGCGGCGAGACGGCCCACTTCGACTTCGTCGCGTCCGAGGCCGCCTCCGGCCTGCAGCTCGCAGCAATCGAGACCGGAGTTCCGGTTGCCTTCGGCGTGCTCACGGTGGACACCGTCGAGCAGGCCGAGGCGCGGATCGACCGGGCCGGCGAGGCGGTACGGACCGCGCTCGAGATGGCCGACGTCTTCGCCCAGCTCCGGGCAAGCGCCCGGGCTTAGGTCTGTCGGTACACTGGTCGGCCGATGTCGAAGATCTGCTCAGTCTGCGGGAAAGGGCCCGGTTTCGGGAACAACCGCTCCCACTCGATGGTGGCCACGAACCGCCGTTTCGATCCGAACCTCCAGCGGGTCCGGATGATGGTGAACGGTGTCGCCCGCCGCGCGTATGTCTGCACCCGCTGCCTCAAGGGCGGCAAGGTCCAGAAAGCTGTTTAGCGCCGTTCAGGCTCTTGGTTAGTAACCGTCGCGCGTAAGCCGGCGTCTAACGCGACGCCGTGTCCGATCTCACCGTCGTCTCGTCCCGCGGCTCGATCACGATCTCCCGCGAGGTCGTCGCCGAGCTCGTCGCGGAAACCGCCGCACGCTGTTACGGCGTGATCGGCCTGGCCCCAGGCTCGAGGATGGGCAAGCTCCTGCGCCGCCCGCGCATCACCGTCGGCGGGGATGCCTCGGGAATGCGGATCGGGCTGGGCGTCGTCGTGGAGTACGGGTTGAACCTGGCCGAGGTCGCCGCCACGGTGCGCTCACAGGTCGCCTACGACCTCCAGCGGCTCACCGGCCTCCCCGTCGAGTCGGTCGAGGTCTTCGTCGGGGACGTCAGGGTCACGGGATGAGAGAGCGCGTGCTCGAGGCCGCGCGTGGTGCGCTCGCAGCGATCGAAGCGGCAAGGGCTCGGATCGACGACCTCAACGTCTATCCCGTCCCGGACGGCGACACGGGAACGAACCTCGCCCTCACCGTTCGCGCGGTCGTCGAGTCGCTCGAAGCCTCGCGGGCAGATGACCGTCACGCCCTCGCGAAGGAGATCTCACGCGCGGCGCTGATGGGCGCGCGCGGCAACTCGGGGGTGATCCTCTCGCAGATCGTCCGCGGTGCCGCGGATTCGCTCGCGACCCGAGACGGGCTCGCTCCCGCGCTCCGCTCGGCAAGCGACGCCGCCTACCGCGCGGTTCGGAAGCCGGTCGAAGGGACGATGCTGACTGCGATTCGCGAGCTCGCGGAGGCGGCCGAGGCCGGAGACGATCTCGCCGCAGTGGTCGCGCGCGGGGACGACTGCGTCGTCCGGACGCGCGGGATGCTCCCTGTCCTGACCGAGGCCGGCGTCGTCGATGCGGGCGCCGCGGGGCTCGTCGAGATCCTCCGCGGGATCGCAGGAGCTCTCGCCGGCGCGCCGCTGCCGCGGGCGCCGGCCGCCACTCAGCCGGCGCCGACGATCGAGTCGCTCCACGCGGAGCTTTCGGAGTACCGCTATTGCACAGCCTTCGTCGTCGAGGGCCAGGGGCTCGACGCCGACGAGATCGAGCGCGAGCTCGACCCGCTCGGCGACTCGGTGCTCGTCGTCGGGGACCCGACCGCGCTCAAGGTTCACGTGCATACCGACGATCCCGGCCGGGCGCTCTCGCTCGCCGTGGGCCGGGGCACGCTCGCGAACGTCGAGATCGCGGACATGCACCTGCAGACGATCGACCGCCGGGAACGGCTCCTCCACGCCGTCCCGGAGCCGCCTGGTTCCCGTCTGCGCGGTCGTCGCGGTTGCGTCGGGCTCCGGCAACCGCGCCCTGTTCGAGAATCTCGGTGCGCACGTCGTCGACGGCGGGCGGACGATGAACCCGTCCACCGCCGAGCTCCTTGCCGCAGTCGCGGGAACCGGTGCCCGGGAGGCGATCGTCCTTCCGAACGACCGCAACGTCGTGCTCACCGCGGAGCACGCCGCCGAGGTCGCCGGGATCCCGGTGACCGTGGTCCCGACCATCACGATCCAGAACGGGCTCGCCGCGGCGCTCGCGTTCGACCCTGGGCTGACCCGAGCCGAGAACGCAGCTGCGATGGCCGAGGCGGCAGGCGACGTCGCGACCGGAGCGGTCACGATCGCCTCGAGGGACGTCGAGTCGAACGGTGTCGCGATCCGTGAGGGCGCCTGGCTCGGCCTCGCAGACGGCGTGCCCGTTGCGGGCGGCGAGAGCTTCGACGAGGTGGTGCTCGCCGTCGTCGGCGCGCTGCTCGCCGAGCCGCGCGGCATTCTCACCTTGCTGACCGGGGAGGAGCCCCAGCCACTCGAGCGCCTGCTCGAGGAGCTCGCAGCTTCCCACCCGGAGCTCGAGCTCGAGGTGCAGCAAGGAGGACAGCCGCATTACGCGCTGCTCCTGGCTGCCGAGTAGCCTCCGCGCCGTCTCGTAAGCTCAGCGGATGGGCGTGATCCGACTTGTGCTCGTCGAGGACAATCGGCTCTTTCGCGAGACGATGGCGCTCCTGCTCGGGCTGCGGAGCGAGATCGAGCTCGTTGGCTCCGTCGAGAGCGGCACGGAGGCGATCGCAGTCTGCGCGGAGCTCGCGCCCGATGTCGTCCTGATGGACTACCGGATGCCCGGGCTCGACGGCGCCCAGACGACTGCGGCCGTCCTTCGCGCGTGCCCGAAGGCGCGAGTGATCTGCCTGACCGCATCGGTCTCGCCCGCGGAGCGTGAGCTCGTGCTCGCCGCCGGGGCGGTGGCGTGCATCACGAAGCTCGAGAGCCTCGACCGGATCGTCGAGGCGATTCTCGAGGTAGCGGAGGCGGCGGCCGCATGAACCTGACGGCTGCCAACACAGCGATCGTGCTCGACTCGACGGCCGACTTCCCCGACGCGCAGAAGCGATTTCCGAACTGGCGGGTCGTCCCGCTGTACGTCAATCTCAGCGGGACGAGCTATCGCGACTACGTCGAGCTCGGCCCCGACGAGCTCTACGCGCAGCTCGCGGACCTGCCCGAGCCGCCGACGACCTCGCAGCCCTCCCCGGGAGACTTCCTCGCGACCTATGCGGAGCTCGCGCCTCGGTACGAGCGGATCCTCTCGCTCCAGGTCTCCTCGACGCTCTCCGGGACCTACGCGAGCGCGGTCGCCGCCGCAGCCGAGGCCGGCGACAGGGTGCGGGTGATCGACACGCGCACGGTCTCGGTTGCGGTCGCGATGCTCGGGCTCGCGATCCAGCGACGGCTCGACCGCGGCACCTCGGACGAGGAGATCGACGCGCTCTTCGAGCGCTTCCTCGCGACCCACGGGCTGCTCTTCACCGTGGACACGCTGGAGTTCCTGGCCCGGGGTGGTCGCATCGGCCGCGGCGCCGCCTTCGCGGGAACGCTCCTGAACGTGAAGCCGATCCTCGGGATCTCGGGCGGCGAGGTCGTGCCGCTGAAACGGGTGCGCGGGAGCCAGAAGGCGCTCGAGGAGTTCGTCTCGCTGCTCTCGGCGGCAACCGAGGACTCGCCGTCGCTTCGGCTCGGGCTCGTGCATGCGGCGGCACCCGAGCGGCTGGCGGCACTCGAGCGGCTCGTGAGAGAAGCGCGTCCGCAGGCGCAGATCGAGGTCGCGGGCTCCCTCGGTGCGGTCGTCGGGACGCACGCAGGGCCGGGCACGCTTGGTCTGTGCTGGTTCGCAGACAGCGAGTGAACGCGTTCGCACACGCGCCGTTTCCGGGGGTCGTCCACGACGGAGAATGGCCGAGGCCGCGCGGCTGGGCGCGACCGGACCGAGCTCCGGCTGCCGCTCGAATCGCTCTCCGCCGTCGGTCCGACGCTCGCGCGGAAGCTGCGGCCGCTCGGCCTGCTGACCGTCTCGGACCTGCTCTTTCGCCGCCCGCGGCGCTACGAGGCGGCGGCCGACGAGATCGCGATCTCGGAGCTCTGGGGCGACGAGGAGGTGGCGATCGCAGGCGTCGTCCGAAGCGTCCGGCTCCGGCGGCTTCCACGCCGTCGCTCCATCGTCACCGCGCAGATTGCCGACGCGACCGCTCCGATCTCCGCCAACTGGTTCAATCAGCCCTGGCTCGCCGACCGGCTGAAGCCCGGGACGGCGGTGCGCCTCCGGGGGCGGCTCTCGAAGCACGGCTTCGAGGTGAAGAGCTACGACCTCGGCGAGGCACGGGCGACCGCCGATCATGCGCCGGTCTATCGCGCGAGCGAGCAGGTGACCGCTCCTCGGCTGAGGGAGCTCGTCCGCGCCGCCCTCGACGCGCACATCCACGACGTCGTCGACCCGCTCCCGGCCGACCTGGAGCTGCCGATCCGGCGAGACGCGCTCGCGGCGCTCCACTTCCCGGCCGATCTCGCTCAGGCAGAGCGCGCCCGGCAGCGGCTCGCGCTCGACGAGTTGCTCGCACTGCAGCTCGCGGTGCTGCGCTCGCGCGTCGAGAGCGCCGTCGGCCGGCCCCTCCCGGAGCCCGGCCGGCTCGTGGAGCGCTACCGGGACGTGCTCCCATTCGTCCTCACAGAGGATCAGGAGCAGGCGATCGCCGAGATCGACCGCGATCTCGCGCAGGAGCGGCCGATGCAGCGGCTACTGCAAGGCGATGTCGGGTCAGGCAAGACCGTCGTTGCGCTCTACGCCCTCCTGCGCGCCGTCGAGGGAGGGCGGCAGGGCGCCCTGATGGCCCCGACAGAGACGCTTGCCGAGCAGCACTTCCTGACCGTCGAGGGCATCTGCGCGGACCTCGGCGTTCGCGTCTCGCTGCTCACGGGAAGCGCCGGCTCGAAGCTGGCTCGAGCCGAGATCGCCTCGGGCGAGGCGCAGATCGTGGTCGGAACCCACGCGCTGATCCAGCGGGAGGTCGAGTTCGCCGATCTCGCGGTAGCGGTTGTCGACGAGCAGCACCGCTTCGGCGTCGCCCAGCGCCAGGCGCTCTCGGGGCTCAGACCGCACCTGCTTCACATGACCGCGACGCCGATCCCGCGAACCCTCGCGCTGACCGTCTTCGGGGAGCTCGACGTGACCGAGATCGCGAAGCCGCCCGCCAGCCGGAAGCCGATCATCACCGCGTGGGTCGGGGCCGAGCGCTCGAGCGAGGCCTACGGCAGACTCTGCGTGCACCTCGACGCCGGGCGCCAGGCCTACGTCGTCTGCCCGCTGATCGAGGCGTCGGAGACCCGGCTCGCGCGGGCGGCCGAGGAGGAGGCCGCACGCCTCACGCGCGCCGAGCTGCGCGGCTACCGCGTGGGCCTGCTCCACGGCCGTTTGAAGGCGCCGGAGCGTCGCGAGGTGATGCGCGCGTTCAAGGAGGGCGAGCTCGACGTGCTCGTGGCGACGACGGTGATCGAGGTCGGCGTGGACGTCCCGAACGCGACGATCATGATCGTCCAGGAGGCAGACCGGTTCGGCCTCGCCCAGCTTCATCAGCTCCGCGGCCGCGTCGGCCGCGGAGCCGAGCAGTCCTACTGCCTGCTGATCTCGCGTCCGAAGCTCGAGCTCACGGAGTCGGCCGCCGCCCGGCTCGAGGCGCTCGTGGAGACGAACGACGGCTTCGAGCTCGCCGAACGCGACCTCGACCTCCGCGGCGAGGGCCGTCTCCTCGGCACCCGCCAGTCCGGTCTCGGCGACCTCCGCTTCACCCGCCTGCGCTCCGACCGAAAGCTCCTCGAGCAGTCCCGCGAGCTCGCCGCCAGGCTCGTCACCGAGGACGGCCCCTGGCAAGAGGAAGCCGACGCAGTCGAGGCCGGCGCCGACCCTTCCGCCCTCGCCTGACCTCTCGGCGATCCGGGGAAAACCGGGTCGTGACGTTGTCAGGCCGCAGACTGAAGGGCGATCCCGCGCGTCTCCGCCGCCGCTGACAACACGAGACTCCCTGCAAAGCGAGACGTCACCGAGCCGCGAAAGGCGGGGACAGGCACTGCATCAGAAGTGGAACAAACGATCCACAGGTCCGACGATTACGCTCCTGTCCATGCGGGTCATCGCGGGCGAGCTGAAGGGACGGCGGATCGAGGCGCCGAAAGGGACGGCGACCAGGCCGACGTCGGATTTCGTCCGCGAGAACGCCTTCAACCTGATCGGCCCGGTCGACGGCGCGACGGTGATCGACCTCTATGCCGGCTCGGGCGCGCTCGGGATCGAAGCGCTCTCGCGCGGCGCCGAGCGCTGCGTCTTCGTCGAGAGCTCCCGCGATGCGTGTCGCACGATCGGGGCGAACCTCGACCAGCTCGGCCTCCGCGCCACCGTTCTCTGCCAGGACGCCGTCCGCGCGCTCGCAGCCGACCGCGGCCCCTACGACCTGATCCTCGCCGACCCGCCCTACGAGTTCAGCGCCTACGAGAAGCTGGCTCCCGGCTTCGCCCGGCTCCTCGCCCCGGACGGCCTCGCCGTGCTCCAGACGCAGGCAGCGGCCGAACCACAGCTCGAAGGCCTCCAGATCCGCACCTCCCGCCGCTACGGCTCCGCACGCCTTACGCTGTTTTACCCAATGGACACAGTCCAGCCGTGATCACCGCAATCTGCCCAGGCTCCTACGATCCCGTCACGAACGGCCACGTCGACGTGATCGCCCGCGCCGCCCGGATCTTCGACCGCATCGTCGTCGGCGTCGTCGGGAACCCGCAGCACAAGACGACCCTCTTCCCAGTCGAGGAGCGGGTCGATCTCCTCCGCGACGCTCTGCAAGCGCACACGAACGTCGAGGTCGACGTCTTCAAGGAGCTCGTCGTCGAGTACGCCCGCCGGTGGGAGGCAAAGGTGATCGTGAAAGGTCTCCGCGTGATCTCAGACTTCGAGTACGAGTTCCAGATGAACCAGCTCAACCGGACGCTCGCTCCCGAGATCGAGACCGTCTATGTGATGGCGAGCCCGCAGGTGAGCTTCGTCTCTTCGAGCGGAGTGAAGGAGATCGCCGCGTTCGGGGGAAATGTCGAAGACCTCGTGCCCGCCGCCGTCGCCCGTCGCCTGAAGGAGCTCTTCCCGGAAGGTAGAGGCGGCGCCCCCCTCAACTCCCAGGAGTAGGATCAGCAGCTTATGGATGTCCTCGTACTGATCGACAAGCTCGACGACCTCGTGCACAACGCGAAGGCGATGCCCCTCACCGACCAGGTGCGGATCGACCGCGAGGAGATCTACGACATCCTCGACCAGATGCGCGCGACCATCCCGGAAGAGATCAAGCAGGCGCGCTGGATCGTGAAAGAGCGCCAGGAGATGCTCGCCGAGGCCAAGCGCGAGCAGGACAGGCTCCTGCAGGAGGCGCGCGAGCAGGCCGTCCGCGAGGCGTCGCAGACCGAGATCGTGAAGCTCGCGGAGCGCCAGGCCCAGGAGATCATCGACGAGGCGCGCCGCACCGCCCGTGAGACGAGGCTCGAGATGGAGGACTGGGCCGACGGGATCCTCGCGACCCTCGAGTCGAACCTCGACAAGTTCTTGACCGCCGTCCGCCGTGGCCGCCAGCGCCTGCACGAACGCTCGCAGGAAGACATCGGCATCGGCGGCAGCGAGCCCGACGACCTCTCGTACTAAGCGGGCCGTCACGGGTGTCGTGCAGACGCCTCGCTACCCTTGAAGGGATGACGAGCTTCGACCTTCGCAGGCTGAAGCTCAGGCCCGGAGACGAGCACCGCGAGGCGCTCGAGGTCGAACTGCCCGCCTTCGAGTTCGGAGGCCAGAGCTACCTGCCGGTGCCCGAGCTCGTGCCTGCCGAGTTGACGGTGACCCGCGCGCTCACGGGCACGCTGCTACGGCTGAAATTCACGACTCGGCTCTTCGGGCCCTGCTACCGCTGCCTCGGCGACGCCGTGCTCGAGGTGCCGATCCAAGCGACCGAATACGAGGCCACCTCGCCCGACGACGACGAGCTCCGCTCGCCCTACCTCATCGATCACGGCACCGTCGAGGTCTCGGCCTGGGCCCGGGACGCTGTCGTGCTCGCCCTGCCCGACAAGATCCTCTGCCAACCGGACTGCGCGGGCCTCTGCCCGGAGTGCGGGAAGAACCTGAACGACGAGCCACACGAGCACGAAGAGGTGACCATCGACCCGCGCTGGGGCGCCCTCGAAGCGCTGCGCGAGGACGATTAGCTACGCTGTCAACCGTCTATGGCTGTCCCGAAGAGGAAAACGTCCAAGTCCCGGCGCGACAAGCGCAGGGCAACGCACAGCCTCGAGGCCCCGAGGGTGAACACCTGCCCGCAGTGCAACTCGCCGAAGCTAGCTCATCGCGTCTGCCCGACCTGCGGCACCTATAAGGGCCGCGAAGTCGAGCCGCTCCGCTTCGGGTAGCGGGTGACCCGCGTCGCGGTCGACGCTCTGGGTGGCGACCGCGCGCCCGAAGAGATCGTCGCCGGAGCGGTTGCAGCCGCAGCCGAAGGCATCGAGGTAACGCTGCACGGCCCGGCCGGCATGGACACCGGCGGTCTCGAGCACGTGGTCTCGAAGACCGTGATCGGGATGGCCGAGAAGCCCGCAGAGGCCGTTCGCGCGAAGCCGGACTCCTCGATGGTGAGCGCGGTCCTCGCGGTGGCCGAAGGGCGCGCAGACGCGGTCGTCTCGGCCGGCAACACCGGAGCGATGCTCGCCGCGGGGCTCCTTCATCTGCGGCGGCTGCCCGGGGTGATGCGTCCGGCGATCGCGATCCCACTTCCGACCCGAACCGGGGTCTCGCTCCTCCTCGACGCCGGTGCGAATGCCGATTGCCGGCCCGAGCACCTGGCCCAGTTCGCCGTGATGGGCTCGGTGTTCTCGACCGAGCTGCTGGGCGTGGCCGATCCAGAAGTACGCCTGCTCTCGATCGGCGAGGAGCCCGAGAAGGGCAATCAGCTGACGATCGAGGCTCACGGGCTCCTCCGCGAGGCCGAAGGCATCCGGTTCGAGGGGAATCTCGAGGCGCGGGAGCTCCTGCACGGTGCGGCGGACGTCGTCGTCACCGACGGGTTCACCGGGAACATCGCGCTGAAGCTGCTCGAGGGCGGGGTGAAGGAGCTGCTCGAGATGTTCCGCGAGGAGATCGTCTCGACGCCGAGAGGCAAGGTTGGCGGGTTCCTGATCCAGCCGGCCGCCCACCGCTTGCGCTCGCGCCTGGATCCCGACAGCTACGGCGGCGCCTATCTGCTCGGGCTCCGCGGGCTCGCTGTCATCTCGCATGGCAACTCGGGCCGCCGCGCGATCGCGAATGCGATCGAGGTGGCCGCGAAGGGAGCGGAGCACCGCGTGGTCGAGCGGCTGGCCGAGCGGGTGCCAGAACGGGAGCCCGCAGCGCACGCCCGTTAGCCGTCTTCCCCGGCTGTGTATGATCGGCGCGCTTCAGCCCCTGTACCCAACCCGATCGAGGTGACATGGCAGCGTCCAAGGAAGAGATCTTCGAACGCGTCAAGGAAGTCCTAGTCGAGCAGCTCGGAGTCGACGAGAGCGAGATCACGATCGAGGCGTCCTTTCAGGAGGATCTCGACGCCGATTCGCTCGACCTCGTCGAGCTGATCATGGAGCTCGAGGATCAGTTCGGAATCAAGATCTCGGACGAGGACGCGCAGAAGATCACGACGGTCGGCCAGGCGGTCGACTACGTCTTCTCGCACCAATAGATCGCTCGCGTCCCTGATCGCGGAGCTCCCGCCGGAGCGATCTGCGGCGGTGTTCACTCACGCGAGCTGGGCGTCTGAGCGCACCGAGTCATACGAACGGCTCGAGTTCCTCGGCGACTCCGTGCTCGAGCTCGCGATTGCGCACACCCTGTACGAGCGCTTCCCCGACTTCGAGGAGGGGCAGATGGCAAAGCTCCGCTCGCAAGTCGTCTCCCGGGCGAGCTGCGCCGTGATCGCGGAGGAGCTCGGCCTCGGAGAGAAACTCCTCGCCGGCCATCCGGGACCCGAGTCCGGCGAGCCCGCGCGGCTCGCCGTCAACCGCAACGTCCTTGCGGCCGTGCTCGAAGCCGCGATGGCGGCGATCTACCTCGAGCACGGTTTCGCCGCGGTGTCCGGACCGATCGTCGCTGCGTTCGACGGCGCAATCGAGTTCGCCCTCACCCACAAGGTCGACCACAAGACGGAGCTCCAGGAAGAGCTCGCCCGCCGCGGCAAGTCGGTGAGCTACACGCTCCTCGCCTCGGAGGGGCCCGCGCACGAGCGCATCTTCACCGCCGCGGCGCTCGTCGACGGCGTGCGGGCGGGTGCCGGCCGGGGCGCGTCGAAGAAGGACGCCGAGCAGGAGGCGGCGCGGGAGGCTCTTGAGGGGCTCACCCTCGAAGACGCCGCAGCACCCGCGTCTCCGGGCTGACCGGGGAATCGCCCGGTTCCCCGAGACCCTCTCCACGGCCCGCTTCGCGGACAGGCGCTCCGCGCCGCACTGTCCGCCGCAAGGGGCAAACTTTCCGCCTCATGCACCTGAAGACGATCAAGTTGCGTGGCTTCAAATCGTTCGTCGATCCGGTCGAGGTGCGCCTCGAGCCCGGTGTCGCGGTCGTCGTCGGCCCGAACGGCTCCGGCAAGTCGAACATTTCCGACGCGATCCTCTGGGCGACCGGCTCCCTGAGCCCGCACGAGCTGCGCGCCGAGAAGCCCGACGACGTTCTCTTCGCAGGCTCGGCCGGCCGTAAGCCGGTCGACTTCTGCGAGGTCGAGCTGATCTTCGACAACGAGGACGCGACCTGGCCCGAGCTGCCGTTCGCCGAGGTCTCGCTGTCGCGCCGCCTCCATCGCGGGGGCGAGGGGCAGTACCTCGTGAACCGCGCGGCGGTCCGCCGTCTCGATCTGATCGAGCTGCTCTCCGACGTCGGCCTCGGTGGGGGGCTCCGCTCGATCATCTCGCAGGGAAGCGTCGAGACCGTCCTCGGCGCGAAACCGGCCGAGCGGCGCTCACTGGTCGAGGAGGCGGCCGGTCTCGGCCGGTTCAAGCTGCGCCGCCACCGGGCCGAGCTGAAGCTCAACCGCGTCTCGCTCCAGGTCGATCGCGCCCGCGACGTCGAGGCCGAGGTACGAAAGCGCCTGCGTCCGCTCGCCCTGCAAGCTACGGCCGCCGAACGGGCAGAGAAGCTCCGCGACGAGATCGCGCGGCTCGAAGCCGCGATCGCGAGCCTCGATCTCGCGCGGCTCGACGAGCGCCGCTCCGCTGCGACGTCGCGACGGGCGACGGAGCTCGTCGCGCGGACGGAGCTGAACGCAAAGACCGAACAGCTCGTCGCCGCCCGCTCCCAAGCCGAGGAAGAGCTGACCGATGCCGCCGGCGCCCGCGAGTCGACGACGGCTGCGCTCTACCGGCTTCGCTCGGATGCCGAGCGACTCGCGAATCGCCGCGAGACAGCGGCGAGCCTCTCGGCGCGTTTCGCTGCGGATCTCGCCGCCGCCGAAGCGTTCGACCCCGATCGGGCCGACGGGCTTCTGGAGGCGGCACGCGAGGCCTCCGTGGCCGCTCAGGCTGCTGTCGCAGACCGCACGACTGCCCAGCTCGCGGCCGAGGAGCGCTGGGCACGGCTGGCCGGCGCCGAGTGGGGGCGTCACGCCGCGCTCGCGGCAGAGCTCGAGGAGCTCGCGGTCGCGCGGGCCGGGATCCAGCGCGATCTCCTGGGTGGAGGACGCGACTCGCTTCTCGCGCTTCGCGATGTCGGGCAACGGATCGGTCACTCGCTCGAGTCGCTCGGCGCGCGACGGGCCCAGCTCGCCGCCGACCTCGTCGAGGCGAACCGCGGCGGCCCATCGCCTGCCGCGCTCGGCCGGGCAGCCGACGAAGCCGACGCCGCGGCCCGCGCTGCGGCCCGCGACCGCGATGACCTGAAGGCGCGGGCCGAGCTCGCGAGCCAGCGCCTTGCGGCACTCGACCAGTCGCTCTCGGAGCGCGAGGGACTTCCTCCTGCAGCCCGAGCGCTCGTCGAGGACGGCGAGCAGC
This sequence comes from uncultured Actinomycetota bacterium, assembly GCA_963720045.1. Lineage (GTDB taxonomy): Bacteria > Actinomycetota > Thermoleophilia > Gaiellales > Gaiellaceae > PALSA-600. The sequence goes on from CAVREC010000001.1 coordinate 99,919, forward strand.
TGGCGCTGTCGGCGCTCGAAGTTCCGGCGGGAGAGGAGCGCGCCGTCGCCGCGGCGCTCGGAAGGCTCGCGTCGGCTGTCGTCGCCGAAGATCCCGCCCGGGGCCTCGAGCTGATCGAGCGTGCCCGGACCGGCGGTCTCGGCTCGCTCGTCGTCCTCGTCGGCCGCGATCCGGCGCAGATCGTCGGCGAGCTGCCCGTGGTCGCAGCCGCGGAGCTTCTCGATTCGCCGGTTGCCGCCGTGACCCGTGAGGGGATCGGCTGGGATCCGATCCGTGGCGAGCTGTGGTTCGCGGGCGAGACGGCGGAGGCCGTGCTCCTCGAGCTCGAGGCCCGGCGCCGGGATCATTTGGCCGAGCTGGTGGAGCTGGACGGGATCGTCGCGGAGGCCGTAGCTGCCGCCGAAGCCGCCGCAGAGCGTACCGCGGGTGCGGCCGCCGCCTTCGCGCCGGTCGCGCATCTGCGTGGCCGCCTGGAGTGCGACCCCGAGGTGCTCTCACGGATCGCGCGCGCGGCCGACCGCCTTGACGAAGCTCTCCGGATCGCCGCCTCGATCGCCGCCCGGTTCGAGGAGCCTCTTGCCGAGCGAGTCGAGCTCGCCGCCCGCAGCATCGGCGAGGTGGCGGCGCGAGAGCTCGAGCTTCGCCGAGCGCTGAGCGATCTCGATACCTCCGCCCGCGCTGCGGAGCGCGCCGCCGGCGGGCGTGTTCTCGAGGACTCGGGCGATCCCGTGGAGCTTCGCGCCGAGGCGGAGCGGCTCTCGGCGGTCGCCGCGGAGTCGGCCGCCGCCGCAAACGTGGCCTCGGAGCGTGCCTCGGCCGCCTCGCGCGCGCTGGCCGACGCCGGCACCTCGGAATCGCGACAGGTGAGCAAGCTCGTCCTCGAGCGCCTCGCTGCTCTCGGGGTGCGGCTGGAAGGGGTTCTTGCCCTCGATGCGGCCCGGTTCGAAGCCAAGCTCCGCGCCGCCGTCGACGCAGACGCAGCTCGCACCGCCGAGCTCGGCGGCACCCTGCGCCGCCTCGGGGCTGAGGAGGTTGAGCTCCGCGCCGCCGCCGCCGCGGCGGTCGAGCGCCTCTCGGCCACCGAGGTCGAGCTCGCCCGGATCGAGGCCGAGCACGAGGACGCCGCCCGCCGCCTCGAGGCCGCCGGCGCCGAGCCGGCCGAAGGCGAGGACGGCGCCGAACTGGCGATTCGCCTCGACCGGGCCCGGCGCCGCCTCGACCAGGTCGGCCCCGTGAACCCGCTGGCGAAGGAGGAGTACGAGGCAGAGAAGGAGCGCCTCGACGAGCTCACCGTCCAGCGCGAGGATCTCGAGCAGAGCCTCGCCGAGCTCGACAAGCTCCGCCGCGAGCTCACCGAGACGGTCGAGACGCGCTTCGCCGAGACCTTCGCCGCGGTCGAGAAGAACTTCGCCGAGGTGGTCGCGAGCCTCTTCCCGGGCGGCGAGGGCCGGCTGCGGCTCACCGAGCCCGAGGAAGAGGGCGAGGAGCCCGGGATCGAGGTCGAGCTGCGCCCTGCAGGCAAGCGCATCACGCGTCTCTCGCTCCTCTCTGGCGGCGAGAAGGCCCTAGGCGCCCTGGCGTTCCTCTTCAGCCTGTTCCTCTCCCGCCCGAGTCCGTTCTACCTCCTGGACGAGGTCGAAGCCGCCCTCGACGACACGAACATCGGCCGCTTCACGGCGCTCCTTCGCCAGTACGCCGACCGGGCCCAGTTCATCGTCGTCACCCACCAGAAGCGCACGATGGAAGCCGCCGACGTCCTCTACGGCGTCACGATGGCGACCGAGGGCGTCTCGCAGATCGTCTCGCGCCGACTACCGCACGAAGAACCGGTCGCCGCGACCGCCTAGCGATCGAGGGTCGGCGCCGCGTCTGGCGGGAGGACGCTCGCGCAGATCAAAGAGGTGCCGCCTGAGCCGCCATTAGCCGGCCACAGTTCGACCCGAACGTGTATCGAGGGTTCATGCTGGGCTCTCAATGCTCTCCGACTCGAAAGCGTGGATAATGCACCCCTCCGCCCTGCCGGATACCGTAGGTCTGGCCGTGAAAATCATCGTCCCGTCGTAGGCGAGAACCTTCCCAGCCCTTGTCTCCGTCGGCCGGATGGTGATGACCACGTGCTCCACCGCCGAGCCGGTCGGGAGGACTTTGATCGGGGGCCCTCCTGCTGAGTAGCAATATTCGGAAAAATCCCGCGCTCCGGTGTAACTACCGTCTGGGGCTACGTGAAGGGAGTACGCGTTCGCCCCTGTGCCGCCTGGAGTGATCGTGGGGCGGATGAGCGTGGTGGTGCAGGTGGCACGGGTGCATTTGCGGACGAATCTCCATGTCCGCACCGCACTGTAGCCGGCTGGATTGGCGCCTCCGTTTTGGGTCTGTGCGAGTACGTGGCTCAATGTCTGGTAGCTGCCAACGAGGCGCGGAGGAGTGGCGCTTTGCGCGGCGGCCGCGAGAGTGAGTCCGGCAGCCGCGAGGACAACGAGTGCGAAAGGAGCGCGCCGAACAAGCGCCCCGCAGACGGTGGCTCTCTTCATCAGACCCCCTCGATTGGACACTGCGACGTGCTTGCCACCTTCCGCATCGGCTCTCTCAGCCATCAGCTTGAGCCGAATCTTGCTCAGCGAACATTCCCGGACACCGGGGCAGGAGAGTGTCTAGCCGCCGGAACAGGTCTTCACCGGATGGTTGGCGCAGGTCGATAGCTATCCCTCGTTTGAGGGCTGAGCGCCCCGCCCGTCGGAACCGAATGGGTCACTGTGAGGGGTCGGCAGGCGCACGTTGTCATCAGCTTGGTCGCGATCGTCGCGGCCTCAGCCTGCGCGGCTGGCCACGCGACACCGGCATCCCGATCGACTCCCGAGAGTTACCGCGCAGCGTTGAACTTGGTCTGTCACCGGAGCAACGTGCTCACGAACGCCATTGACACCCAGTTGGCGCAGGCGCGGAAGAACAACGACGGCAAGCTCTACTGGCTCTCGCTCGGTGAACTCGTTGGCGCGACCGATGGCACATTCCGAACGATTCGGAACACGCCGATCCCACCAGAACTTCGCTCAGCGATGCTTCCGGCTCTACCGCTTCTCGACCGAGCGCACGCCTACGCCATCAAGTTCTCGAAGGACGCGGGCGCATCGGACGCCCCGGGCGCGATCAGAGACCTAAAGGCAATCGGGGCGATTGCTCCGAAGCTCGTTGTTCACTTCGCGGCGGCGGGTCTGACCACCTGTACGTCCTAGCCAGGCCGCTTCAGCGAACGCGGCCCAGAACTCATGTAGGCCTACGTCATCATCAAGTTCGGCAAGCACCTCACGAAGCAAGTCGGTCAGGCGTGACTCGCGAACGCTGGAGCAGGTCAGTGGCCGCACACTCGAGGTCTCCAGTAAGCGATGATGAGTGGGCAATGTCCGCCGAACTGGACGCGCTAACCGGGCTTCCAACCCGTCGGGCCTTTTACGATCGGCTCTGCCGTGAGTTCGAAGCCGGAGGCCCGGTTCCGGTGCTGCTCGTCGATCTCGAGAACGTGCGGGGGCTGAACGAGAGCTACGGCTATGCCACCGTCGACAAGATCATCGTGGCGGTTGCATCTCGGCTGACGGCCATGACCTGCGACGGCGACTTCGTTGCTCGCCTTGGGGGCGACGAGTTCGGGTTGCTCAGGAAGAGTCTCGCTAGGGTCGGAGTTGAGCTCTCGATGTTAGAGCGCAAGGCTCGATACGCGGTCTTCACCGACCCGATCCGAATCGATGGACGCGAGCTGCGCATTGGTGTGACGATCAATGTGGGACTCCTGGCCGAGCCCGAGGACCTCGGCGGATCAGATCACGGGCCGGGCGCGGCGGGCGTTCGCGAGCCACGGAGGCCTCGCCCTCAGCACCCAAGCCGAGGTGCGTCGCCTGCCGGATGATGAGGGCCCGCCTCGGGTGTCATTGCCGCGCACTGGCGCGGACCGACGTACTTTCCCTCGACCTCCTTTCGACCTCAGCCTGGAGGGAGTGCCCAGAGCCTGCAAGCGTCAGCCTGCGGGCTGGTTCCGGCCCCCGGTGGCGACGTAGCTGACGCAGTCGCCCTGGTTCTTGAAGCCCGAGAATGCCTTCCAGCCTCCGTTCATGCACTGCTGCTTGGCAGTAGGAAGCGAGGGCAGCGAGGGCACGAGTGTGAGCGCGACGTCGTCGACATACTCGTGCGGGCTACCAGGATCCTCCCCGTAGGGCCGGGTGATGCGGACGCGTACCTCGTGCGCGCCCGCCGTGAGCCCGACGTCCGGCGAGGCGAGAGAGAAACGCTGAGTCGCGGCCCCAGGGCAGGGCCCGAAATCGTGACTTGCCACGACGTTGCCGTCCAGCATCAACTCGAAGAGCCCGCAGGACGAGTTCTGGCCGAACGCCGGGTTATTCGAGGCGATGTCGGCCGAGAGGATGTACGAGCCCGAGCCTGTGTTCGGGGTCTGATAGAGGCCACCGCCCTCGGGGTCTGTGCCGGGAGCGCTGCTTGTGGGGTGGCCGACGTCGAACTCGGCGGCGTTCGAGGCGCCGCTGCCGGTCACGTCGAAGGATGCGACGGTGGGCAACCCGGCGCCCGCGTCGCCGGCGGCGGTTACGAACGTTGTCCAGCCGCTCAGGTCGCCGGTCCCGAAATCGCCGTTCGTGACGGGTCCCGTCCCCGCTGCCGCCGTTGCCACGAGTGCGCTGCCGAGAAGGCTCGCGGAGAGAACTGCGAGCCGCGTGCATTTCGAGTGAACCAGCTGCCGCATCGGTACTCCCTTCCTCGGTGGATCCGGACGTTCTTCCTTGGCGCGATCCGGGTGTTGGCGATACCAAAAACAGCATCGTCACCAGCGGGCTACCGACTGAGGAAGATCACTCGAATCTGGTACTACAGGCTCCCCTGCGGGCAGCCAGCGGCAGCCGATTCAGCGGGCGTCAGTCGCGCACCGTAGTCCAAGCAAACGTGCTCGCGGCTGCGATGCTTACCGCGCGTGAACGGCACGGCGCGATCCTATGGCACCCCGCAGGACGAGGCCGTCCAGGACGACGTCGTCCCTCGCTCGGTTGTCCACGACGGTCGCGCGGCCTGTCGTGGTATCTACGCCGCATGCTCCCACGACGTCTTCGCCGTCCTCTCTGGCGCCTCGGACTGACACTCGTGAGCCGGGCCCACACTGCGGTCTACAGCGCAAGCGGAGGCCGCGTCACCGGGGAGGCGGGGAACCTGCCCGTGCTGCTCCTGACGACGACCGGCCGGAGAACCGGCAAGCAGCGGACGACGCCACTGCTCTTCGTCCGTGACGGAGACGACCTGGTCGTCGTCGCCTCGAACGGGGGGATGGACTGGTTCCCGGCCTGGTGGCTGAACCTGCAGCAGCAGCCGGCCGCCGTGATCGAGGTCGGCCGGGAGCGGCGAGATGTCACCGCCGCGAAGGCGAGTGCGGAGCAACGGGCACGGCTCTGGCCGGAGTTCACCGGTCCCTACCCCGGCTATCTCAGGTACGAGGCACGCACGGCTCGTGAGATCCCGCTCGTGATCCTCCATCCGAACCACCCCGCGAGGCCGGCGTAGGCGGCTGCCCTGTCAGTCGGCGTTCTCCCAGCCCTCTTCGCCTTCCGACCACGGCACCGCGGTCGCACGCCTGAAGATCGCCGCGTCCGTCTCGTTCCCCGGCCAGACCGCGATCTTGTCGCTGTCTGGATAGACGGACACTGCCGGCACCCGCGAGCTCGAGAACATCATGACTCTTGCCGGGGACTCGCTTCGATTCATCACCTTGTGCGCTCCGGCGGCACCTGCCGGGAAGCACACGAGGTCTCCGCACGCCAACGTCTGCTCTCCGTCCGGAGTGCGAACGGAGATGGTTCCGTCGACGACGAGCAGCCATTCCTCTTCGTACTCGTAGTGATACGGGCAGGAGCTCCGGCCCGGCGCCAGGTCGTAGATGTAGACGGCCGTCGCCTCCGAGCCCACCGCCCGGCTCACGTCGATCCTGCCGTCCCGATTCTCGGCCGCGAAGACGTTGAGCTGAGCCATGCCGCAGAGTAGCGCCGCGACGGCGTACGGTCAGGACAACCACGACCAGAAGGAGCCGTAGATGCCGACCGTAGTTGCCCATCACGATGTGAAGGACACCGAGCACTGGCTTGCGTCCCCGAAGCGGGCGGAGCTCTTCGCTCCGCTCGGAGTGACGAACATCCGGACGTTCGTCGACCCGGCGAACGTGACTCACGTCGCCGTCCTCATGGATGTCGCCGACCTGGAACGGCTCATGGCGGCGATGGAGACTCCCGAAGCCGGAGAGGCGATGACCCACGACGGCGTCCTGCCAGAGACTCTGGTGATCCTCGTCGAGGCCTAGTTCGGAGTCGCCGCATCTCTCAGGAGTAGAGTCGGCGCAACCCATCAGAGAGGACCACCTTGAGCATTCTTGTTCGCTTTACCGGGGCGCCGAGCATGAACGACGAGAAGTACGACGCTGTGATGCCCACCCTCGAGTCAACAGGAAACTGGCCTCCCGAAGGGCTCGCGTTCCATGTTGCGTTCACGTCCGGTGGCAGCTTCCGGGTCAGCGAGATCTGGGATTCGCAGGAGCAGTTCGAGGCATTCGGCGAGCAGTTGATGCCGATCCTTCAGGAGGGAGGGGTCGAGCTCGCGGGCCCGCCCGAGTTCTGCGAGATCCACAACATGATCATGCGGTAGCCGAATCTACGGGTAGGCGAGGTGCTCGACGGGTCGAGTGCCTCGCCTCCTGGCACAACTGCACTACGGTTCGAGGTGCATGTTCTCCGTCGAGACGCGTACGGTGGCAGGGCAGGTGACGGCGGTCGGTTCAGCCGGTCCCTTCACCTTGACCGTGGATCGTCCGGCAGAGGCGGGCGGGGGCGGCAAAGGCTTCAACGGCGCCGAGCTTCTCTACCTCGCGATCGCGGGCTGCGTTTCGAACGACCTCTTTCGGGAGGCGCCTGGCTTTGGTGTCGAGCTCGACTCCGTACGCGTGACGGTCGACGGAGACTTTTCGGGGGATCCCAGTGTCTCGGAGCCGATCACGTATGACGTCGAGTTGGCGGGCCGCGGCGATTTGGAGGCACTGGCCAGGGAGGTCGATCGAATCGCCGAGATCCCGAACTCGTTACGCCGGGGAACGGCCGTGTCGCTCGGGCAGGTCCGTCTCGTCTAGCCGCGCGTTCGGTAACGTCGGGCCCATGGAGATCGTGAACCTCGGGAACACGGGCTTGCGGGTATCGCGGGTCTGCCTCGGGATGATGAGCTACGGGCCGTCGCCGAGCCGCGAGTGGGCGCTCCCTGCCTCCGATGCGGAGCCGATCGTGCGGCGCGCCGCGGAGGGCGGGATCTTCTTCTTCGACACCGCCGATGTCTACAACGAGGGCAAGAGCGAGGAGATCACGGGCGACCTGCTGCGACGGCTCTTCGTGACGCGCGAGGAGTACGTCGTCGCAACCAAGGTGCACGGCCACACGATGCCGGGCGCGAACGGGGGCGGGCTGTCGCGCAAGCACATCCTGGCCTCGATCGATGCGTCCCTCGGCCGGCTCGGGCTCGAATACGTCGACCTCTACCAGATCCACCGCTTCGATTCGCAGACGCCGATCGAGGAGACGATGGACGCGCTGAACGACGTGGTTCGCGCCGGCAAGGCTCGCTATCTCGGAGCGAGCAGCATGTTCGCGTGGCAGTTCGCGAAGGCTCAGAATGTCGCCGGACAGAACGGCTGGACACGCTTTGTCTCGATGCAGAACCACTACAACCTGATCTATCGCGAGGAGGAGCGGGAGATGATCCCACAGTGCATCGATCAGGGCGTGGCGGTCATCCCCTGGAGCCCGTTGGCGCGGGGACTGCTCGCCGGGAACCGGAGCCGCGAGGGGGAGAGGCTGACGACCCGCGCGCGGACCGATGGGTTCGGCGACTCGCTCTATACGCCGGACGTCGACTTCGCCGTTGTCGACGCGGTGACGGAGGTCGCGAAGGCCCGGGGCGTTCCGAACGCGCAGATCGCACTCGCCTGGCTGCTGCAGAAGCCGGGCGTCACCGCGCCGATCGTGGGCGCAACCAAGCTTTCTCATCTCGAGGACGCTCTCGCCGGCGAACGACTCGAGCTGTCCAGCGCGGAGATCGCGCAGCTCGAGGCGCCGTATGTGCCGCACGCAACCGCGGGGCACTCGTGAGGCTCGAGCGTGCCCTGAAGATCGTCGATTCGGTCATTTCAGGCGACCACGGCCCGGTGTCGATCTACGTTGCCGACGCACACGGCGAGCTCATCGCCGCCGCGACGATGGACGGCGCCGCCCCCGACACGCGCCTCAACGCGCAGCGGAAGGCATACACCGCCGCGCGCTCCGATGCCCGCACCACGCGAGAGCTCGCCGCGAAGGTCCGCGACGACGCCGCCGAACTCGCGAGCTTCGATCCGTTCTTCACGTTCTTCTCCGGCGGGGTGGCCGTCTTCGAGGGGGATGCCCGCGTGGGCGCCGTCGGCGTCAGCGGCCTCGCCGGGGCGGCCGACGAGGAGCTCGCCCGGCACGCGATCGATCGCTCCGTCTAGATGACTCGTTCCACGATCTCGCGTACCCGGATGCACGATCTGTCCGGCCTGGGCCGCTCCGGCCTCACGGAAGCCGGTCAGGCCGGCTTCCGTGAGGCCTGCGCTTCACCGCGGCGGTGCCTCACCGGTACGTCCGGTATCGCAGAGGCACCGCCGCGGCGCCCCAGACCGCCCAGCTCGCGCCCCGGGAGAGACGATCTCGTGGAACGAGTCATCTAGGATCGCGCACCGTGGATGCCGATCCTGTCGAGATCCGCGTGCTCGGCTGCCTGCTCGAGAAGCAGCGGACGACGCCAGACTCCTACCCGCTCACGCTGAACGCACTGCGGCTCGCGGCGAATCAGGCGACGAACCGCGATCCCGTCGCCGACTACGACGAGGCGACGATCCGCGCAGCGCTCGACCAGCTCGGCCGCCGCGGCTGGACGCGGCTTGCGAGCGGGCCCGGGAGCCGCGTCGCGAAGTTCCGGCATCTGCTCGACGACGCCCTCGGCGTGACGAAGTCCCAGCTTGCCGTGCTCGCCGTGCTGATGCTGCGCGGGCCGCAGACCGTCGGCGAGCTGCGGACGAGAAGCGAGCGTTTGTACGCGTTCTCGTCCAGCGAAGACGTCGACTTCGCTCTCACCGAGTTGGCCGAGCGGGAGCTCGTCGAACGGCAGCCGAGGCGTCCCGGGGAGCGCGAGGAACGCTGGATCCAGCTTCTCGGAACCAGGCCGGCGGCTGCGCCTCCCTCCCCGGAGGCGGACGAGCACCACGGCGATCTCGAAGAGCGCGTGGCACGGATCGAGCAGCAGCTCGCGGAGCTGCTCGAGCGCCTGGACGCCTGACCCTCTGGGCATACCGGCCGGCAGACCGTCGTTCGACGTGATAACGCCAATCGAGGGGGTTCCAGGATGCATCACGTACGTCTCGGCGAGCTCGAGGTTTCGCGTATCGGGCTCGGCTGCATGGGCATGTCGGCGTTCTACACCGGCGCAGGCTCGGACGACGACGAGTCGATTCGCACGATCCAGCGCGCGCTCGAGCTCGGGGTCACGCTCATCGACACGGCCGAGGTCTACGGGCCGCACACGAACGAGGAGCTCGTCGGCCGCGCGATTGCCGGGCGCCGTGACGAGGTCGTGATCGCGACGAAGTTCGGCCTGATGAGCGGCGGTGTCCGCAAGATCGACAGCTCCCCGGCGACGATCACCTCGGCGCTCGAGGGCTCGCTTCGCCGCCTCGGCACCGATCACGTCGACCTCTACTACCAGCATCGCGTCGACCCCTCGACGGCGATCGAGGAGACGGTCGGTGTACTCGCCGAGCTCGTCGCCGAGGGCAAGGTGAGGCACATAGGCCTCTCGGAGGCTGCACCGGAGACGATCCGCCGCGCGCATGCGGTTCATCCCGTCACCGCCGTCCAGTCGGAGTATTCGCTCTGGACGCGCGATCCCGAGGGCGAGGTGCTTCCGCTCCTTCGCGAGCTCGGGATCGGCTTCGTCCCCTATTCGCCGCTCGGACGCGGCTTTCTGACCGGCCAGATCCGCTCGACCGCGGACTTCGCGGAGGGTGACTTCCGCGCGACGAACCCACGGTTCCAGAACCTTGACGAGAACATGCGGATCGTCGACGAGGTCGAGGCGATCGCCGCCGAGGTGGGCGCCACCCCGGCGCAGGTTGCGATCGCCTGGCTGCTCGCCCAGGGAGACGACATCGCGCCGATCCCGGGAACCAAGCGGGTCTCGCGCCTCGAGGAGAACGCCGCGGCGGACACGGTCGAGCTTGGCGCAGATCAGCTCGAACGGTTGACGGCGATCAAGCCGCCGGCCGGCGACCGCTACGCCGACATGAGCCCGCTCAACCGCTGACCCGCCGCGAAACGTGAGGAGACCGCAGCAGACCGCCCAGGCGGCGAGCACCGTGAGCCCGTGCGCAGGCGACTGGGCACGGCGAGCACGAGCGCGGATCGCAGATCGCGGATCGCGGCTCGGCTGAGCGCGCACCGCAGCAGGAAGTTCGTATCGATGAGCCAGTCGTAGTGGCCGCCGCCGTAGTCGCTCTCGGCGTTACGGAGCCGCTGAGCGGGTCTCAGGAAGACGAGGGCGACGTCGATCGCGACGCAGAGCGCAGTGCCGGCGATCGCGGCTCGCGTCCAGGTGCGCGCGCTCGATTCACGGGGTGACCCCCGGCCATCGTTCCGAAATCATCCCGCGGACTTGACGGCACCGTACCGACGACGGCAAAGTCAGGTTTTCAATCTGGCCAACCGGAGGAGGAGAAGTGATCGCACGCGTCGCAAGCTTCGAAGGGGTCAATGTCCAAGCCGCCCAGAGCTCGATGGACGAGGCGGAAGCCATCATCCGCCCGATACTCGCCGGCCTTGCCGGCTACAGCGGAGGGCTCGAGCTCGTCTCGGCAGACGGAAAATTCCTCTCGATTGCCCTCTTCGACACCGAGGAGAACGCCGAGGCCGCCGAGCCGACCTTCGACGAGGAGATGCCGGCCAAGCTCGGCCACATCTTCCAGGAGTGGGAGGGCAACCGCGTCTCGGTCGACCGCTACCACGTGGCGGGTGACGATCGACGCTGAGGTTCGCCGCGAGCAGCGGGCGAGGCGCCGGGTAGCGTTCCCCGGATGGCGAGAAGCTGGGCTGAGTTCCTCGGTGACGGTGAGGGGCCTTACGAGACCGAGGTTGCCCGGCAAGGGTTCGCCTCCAGGTTGCGCGAGTCGCTCTCGCGCTCGCGGCGTGCGCTGACCGATCAGCTCGCCGTCGTCGCATTCGACCCGGACGACTCGGCGTCGTGGGAGCGGCTCGAGGAGGCCCTGCTCGGCGCCGATGTCGGCGTGCCCGCGACCGCGGAGCTCGTCGCGCGGCTCGAGGCGCGCCAGGACGTCACCGAGCTGTCGGCGGCGCTCTCCGAGGAGATCGCAGCCCTGCTCGGCCCGCCGCCGTCGCTTTCGCTCGAGGCCCGGCCGTCGGTGATCCTCGTCGTCGGCGTCAACGGCACCGGGAAGACGACCACGATCGGCAAGCTCGCACAGAAGCTGCGTGAGCACGGCCGCTCGGTCACGGTGGGCGCGGCGGACACGTTCCGCGCGGCAGCCGAGGAGCAGCTCGAGGTGTGGGCGAAGCGCGCGGGAGCCACGTTCGTCGGCGGCGAGCGGGGCGGAGACCCCGCGGCGGTCGCCTACGACGCCGTGGGTGCCGGTGGCGACGTGGTGATCGTGGACACCGCCGGCCGGTTGCACACGCAGACGAATCTGATGGACGAGCTCGCGAAGGTGCGCCGGGTGATCGCCGGACGGATCGAGGGCGCACCGCACGAGACGCTCCTCGTCCTCGACGCGACGACCGGCCAGAACGGCCTCCAGCAGGCCCGGCTCTTCTCGGAGACCGCGGGCGTGACGGGCGTGGCGCTGACGAAGCTCGACGGCTCGGCGAAGGGCGGCGTCGCGGTCGCGATCGCCTACGAGCTCGGCCTCCCGGTGAAGCTGATCGGCGTCGGCGAAGGGCTCGACGACCTCCGCCCGTTCGACCCAGGCGACTTCGCCCGGGCGCTCGTCTCGGGCTGAGCCGGTCGGCCCGGACGAGCGGCCGCACGACCTCGCGACCAAGGACCAACGCCGCCGCCCGTTCCCTATTCCCCCACCCTAGGGTGGGGAAGCCCCGCCACCCTCGTAAGAGCAATTCTACGGGGTTCCCGGCCGGCTGTCTGTACCAATGTCGTCACATCTCGTACTAGGGCTGGTCGGCCTCGAACGATGAGCTCGTAACCCGCCGGGGCGGCGCCGCCGGAGGCGACCGGGGGCCAGAACCGCGGCCACCGCAGGCGAGCGTCGAGGAGACCAGTCTGCCCCGTACACTGAGCCCTCGTGTTCGACACGCTCTCAGACCGACTGAACGGCGCCCTCAGCGGCCTCAGCAAGCGCGGCCGCCTCGACGAGGAGTCGATCTCGCGCGCCATGCGCGAGATCCGACTCGCGCTGCTCGAAGCAGACGTCGAGCTCGGCGTCGTCTCGGCCTTCGTCGAGCGCGTGCGCGAGCGCGCACTCGGCGAGGAGGTGCTGAAGAGCCTCACGCCGGGCCAGCAGGTCGTGAAGGTCGTCCACGATGAGCTCACCGAGCTGCTCGGCGGCGACACAGCCGAGCTCGAGCTCGGTCGCTCCTCGGTGATCCTGCTCGCGGGCCTCCAGGGCTCCGGCAAGACGACGACCGCGGCCAAGCTCGCTCTCCAGCTGAAGGAGCAGGGCCGAAAGCCCGCGCTCGTGCCTGCCGACCTCGCGCGCCCCGCCGCGATCGACCAACTCGAGCAACTCGGCGCGCAGATCGACGTCCCCGTCTATCGCATCGACACGACCGACCCCGTCGTTGCCGCCAGGGAAGGGCTCGAACGCGCCCGCGCCGACCACAGAGACACCGTGATCATCGACACTGCGGGCCGGCTCCAGGTCGACGAGGCGCTGATGGACGAGCTCGAGCATGTCCGCGACGCAACGAGCCCCACGAACGCTTTGCTCGTTCTCGACGCGATGACCGGGCAGCAGGCGGCAGCGGTGGCGATCGCGTTCCAGCAGAAGATCGCCTTCGACGGCGTTGTGCTCACGAAGCTCGACGGCGACGCCCGTGGCGGCGCCGCGCTCTCGGTACGAAGCGTCACAGGCCGCCCGATCATGTTCGCCTCGACCGGCGAGAAGCTCGACCAGATCGAGGTCTTCCACCCTGAGCGGATGGCCTCGCGGATCCTCGGCATGGGCGATGTCCTCACCCTGATCGAGCGCGCCGAGCAGGCCTCCTCGGAAGAGGAGACCGCGCGCTTCGAGGCGCAGATGCGCAAGGGGCAGTTCACCTTCGACGACTTCCTGCAGGCCCAGCGGATGCTCCGCCGGATGGGGCCGCTTCAGGGCGTGCTGAAGATGATGCCGGGGATGGGGCAACTCGCAGATGCCGACATCGACGAGAACCGCCTCAAGCGGGTCGAGGGGATCGTCCTCTCGATGACGCCGCGCGAGCGCGCGCTCCCCCACGTGATCGACGGCCGCCGCCGGGCTCGGATCGCCGCCGGCTCGGGAGTCGCCGTCCAGGAGGTGAACCAGCTTCTCGAGGCTCGCAAGATGATGGAGAAGATGATGGGCCAGGTCGGCAAGGGGAAGATGCCGTCGATCCCCGGCCTCCCCGGAATGTCCGGTGGGATGCCGGGCGGCGCCCCGGGCGGCATCCCCGGCGGGCCACCCGCCGTGGCGCCCCTCGAACGGCGCTCCGGAGCGAAGAAACGGAAGGCCAACAAGCGGCGTAGCGGCCGTCGGTAACCTATCGGGATGGCAGTCAAACTCCGGCTCACTCGCGTGGGCTCCAAGAAGAACCCGATCTACCGCGTCGTCGCGGCCGATTCACGCTCCCCCCGTGACGGGAAGGTGCTCGAGATCGTCGGCCGCTACAACCCGCAGACCGATCCCTCGACGATCGTCCTCAACGAGGAGAAGATCAAGAGCTGGCTCGGGAAGGGCGCTCGGCCGACCGAGGCTGTCGCCCGGCTGATCAAGACGCAGGGCATCAGCTAGGCGCGATGGCCGAGCTCCTCGCGTATCTCGCGCGCGAGCTCGTCGACGATCCCGGTGCCGTGCGTGTCGAGAGCGAGGAGCGCGACGGCGCGCTCGTCCTCCTGCTGCACGTCGCCCCGGACGACGTCGGGAAGGTGATCGGCCGGGGCGGGCGGATCGTGCGTGCACTGCGAACGGTCGTCCGGGCGAGCTCCGCCGGGGACGGCCGCCGCGTGCAGGTCGAGATCGCCGCTTGACGCCGACAGCTCGTGTCCCCATCGGTCGGGTCGGCCGGCCCCACGGTCTCGACGGCGCGTTCTTCGTGGAGGAGCCGAGCGAGGACTCGCGCTGGTTCGAGCGCGGCGCGAGGTTCCTTGCCGGTGGCCGGGAGGCCGAAGTGATCGTCGCCCGCCGGGGTGCAGGCGGGCGCCCGGTGATCAAGCTCGACCTACAGGTGCCGCGTGGAACGCCGCTCGAGATCGCACGCGCTGCGCTGCCGGAGACCGGGGACGACGAGTACTACACCTTCCAGCTGATCGGCCTGGAGGTGCTCGAGGAGGGCGGACGGACCCTCGGGCAGGTCGTCGAGGTTCACCCGGGGCCTGCGAACGATTCGCTCGACCTCGGCAACGGGCTGCTGCTTCCACTCGTCGGCGCGTGTATACAGGCCGTTGACCTCGAGGCAGGACGTATCCTGGTCGCTCCCGGCTTCGCCGAGCCCGACTGATCCCTTGCGCCTAGATGTCTTCACCCTCGTTCCGCACGCCTTCGCCTGGCTTACCGAGCAACGTCCGGTCGCGACCGTTCTCGGTGGCACGCTCGACCTGCGGCTCTATTCCTACCGCGAGACGACGCCTCTTGGCTCGGGCAGCGTCGACGACGAGCCTTACGGTGGCGGCGCAGGAATGGTTCTCCGCGTGGATGTGGTTGCGGCGGCTCTCGATGCGGCCTACGGCGGCCGGCCCACGCACCGCGTGATTGCGCTCAGCCCGCAAGGCCGCCAGTTGACGCAGGAAGTGGTCGAGGAACTGGCGAAAGATGAGCACTTGACGCTTCTCTCCGCCCGTTTCGAAGGCTTCGACGAGCGGATCGTCGAGCATCTCGCCACCGACTCGATCTCGATCGGGCCGTACGTCCTTTCGAACGGGGACCTGCCCGCGATGGTCGTCGTCGATGCGATTGCGAGACGGCTTCCGGGCGCCCTGGCAGCGGGCTCCGGCGAGCTCGAGAGCTTCTCGGCGGAGCTCGGCGGTGGCCTCGAGTATCCGCACTACACGCGACCCGCGGAGTTCAGAGGCTGGCACGTACCCGACGTCCTCCTGTCGGGCGACCACGGAAGAATCGAGAGCTGGCGGAAGGAGCATGTGCGTTGAGGAATCCCATCGACCGCCTGACCGTCGGGCTCCCGCAGGGCCTGCGGGTCACGATCGACTGGCTCGTCACGATCCTGGGCGCGATCCTGATCGTGCTCGCGATCAAGCAGTGGGTCATCAACCCGTACCGGATCCCGTCGAGCTCGATGGAGCCGACACTCCACTGTGCGCTTCCGGACCAGGGCTGCCTCGCGCGGGGCGGCCTCTTCAGCGGCTCCGACCGGGTTCTCGCCTGCCGGATCTGTTACGACATCTCGAGCCCCAAGCGGGGCGACATCGTCGTCTTCAACACGCCGCCGCGGGCGCTCCTCGCCTGCGGGACCGGCGGGGTGTACGTGAAGCGGCTGATCGGGCTACCGGGGGAGACGTGGTCGGAGAAGGACGGCTACGTCTACATCAACGGGAAGAGGCTCGACGAGCCGTACATCAAGCCCGAGTACCGTGACCACCTGACCGTGAAGCCTCAGAAGATCCCAGCGGGCCAGTACTTCATGATGGGTGACAATCGCATCGGGTCGTGCGACTCGCGCAAGTGGGGGACGGTACCGCGGAACAATCTGATCGGAAAGGTCATCGCGACCTACTGGCCGCCCCAGCGGCTCTCGATCCAGGCGATCTTCGCGCGGCTCTGAGGGGAATGGCGAGCGGAGTCGATGTCCGTATCGAATTCCGTCCTCGGCGATGAGCTGACGCTCGACCTACTGGCTGGTGTCGCGGCTCTCCATCCGGTAGGGCGGTCCGCATCCGCTACCATTCGGCCTCCCGGGGCGTTAGGCCCTGAGCGGAATCCACTCATGAGCATCGTCGTCCAGTGAGCACTGTCATCCAGGAACTCGAGCGCGCCCAGTTGCGCGAAGTCCCGCGCTTCAAGGCCGGAGACACTGTTCGCGTGCACTTCCGGGTCATCGAGGGCACGCGCCAGCGGATCCAGGTGTTCGAGGGGATCGTGATCAAGCGCCAGGGCGCCGGGGCCCGCGAGACGTTCACCGTCCGCAAGAACTCCTTTGGCGTGGGGGTCGAGCGCACGTTCCCGCTGCACTCGCCGAAGATCGACAAGATCGATGTCGCCGCGATCGGCGACGTCCACCGTGCGAAGCTCTACTACCTGCGCGGCAAGGTCGGCAAGAAGGCTCGCGTGCGCGAGCTCCGCCAGCGGTAGCGCGCCTCGCCTTCCTTTGCGGGGAAACCTGCAAAGACCGTCTGCGTGGCCGTTTCTGCCGATAGGCGCGGGCCGTGGGCGCCGCTATCCTCGCTTCGTGGCTCGGAGAACCGGTGTGAAGCTGCTCGCGTTCGACCGGCGCCTCGGAGTCCGGTTCGTCGCCGGGGCCGACGAGGCGGGGCGGGGGCCGCTTGCCGGCCCGCTCGTCGTCGCAGGGGTGCTGCTCGACCTCGAGCGCCTTCGCGACCATCGCGTCCGGCCGCTTGCATTTTTGAACGACTCGAAGCAGGTTCCGCCCGAGCTGCGCGAGGAGCTCTACCGGGCCGTGCTCGCGTGCGCCTCGCGGGTGTCCGTGCGGGTGTTTCCGCCTGCTGTGATCGACCGCGATGGACTGCACCGCTCGAACCTGCGCGGGCTGCGAGAGGCGCTCTGGGCCTGTCAGCCGGCCGAGGCGTGCCTGGTCGACGGATTCAAGCTCGGGCCGCTTGCGCCGCCCCATCGGGCGGTGGTGGACGGCGATACGAAGAGCGCCGCGATCGCGGCGGCGTCGATCGTCGCGAAGGTCACCCGCGACCGCTACATGCACGCCGTGGATGCCTGCTATCCCGGATACGGCTTCGCCTCGCATGTGGGTTACATCACGCCGTCCCACAGCGCGGCGGTCAGGCGGATCGGGCCGAGCGAGATCCACCGCATGTCGTTCCGGGCGCGATGCTATGGCGGAGCTCTTGAGAGCGAAGCAGCGCTCTCCGCGGCCGAAGCCTAGGAACGAGGCCGAGCGTCGGGCGGCGCGCTGGTATCGCCTCCGCGGCTACCGGATCGTGGCGACGAACGTGTGGGTTGCCGGGTTCGAGCTCGACCTGATCGCGAGCCGCGGCAGGACGCTCGCCGTTTGCGAGGTCAAGTCGAAGAGCGGGTTCGCCTTCGGTGACCCGATCGAGATGGTGACGCCGGAGAAGGTCCGCCGGATCCGCCGAGCAACCGAAACGTGGCTCGATTCCCGGCGGGACTACGGCCGTCACATGGTTCGCTACGACGTGATCACCGTGCAGGGGCAGCGGCTTCGCTGCTTTCGCGGCGCTTTCTAGGGCGTGGCCACAGGTTGCGCGCAACCCGTCTGGCGCCCGACGGCCGCTCCGCCCGTCCCCGCGAAAGCGCGCCACCGTGGAAGAACTGTTACGAAGTTGGTACAGACATGCGCGGTCGGCGGCTGTAAAATTTGCCTTGAGGGTGGCGGGTCGGCTTCCCCACCCTGGGTGGGGAATTCCTTAATGGGCAACGCGCAGGCCGATCCGCGGGTACCGGCCCCGGCGAGGACCGCGGCGCCGCGCGTCGAACCAGGGAGCGTGGCCGCGACCCAGGATGCGCTCTATGCGGAACTCGACGTCGAGCTCTCGTGGTCCGAGCAAGAGCTCCCCGAGCGCGTGCGCACCAAGCACGTCCATCGACTTCACCCGTACCTCGGCAAGTTCATCCCCCAGCTCGTCGAGGAGCTACTCCGTCGTCACGTCACCGTGGGCGCAACCGTCCTCGACCCGTTCGCCGGCTCGGGCACGACGCTCGTCCAGGCGCTCGAGAGCGGCCTCGGCGCCACCGGCGTCGACCTGGCGTCGTTCAACTGCCTGTTGATGCGCGTGAAGACCGCGCGCTACAACCAGTTCATTCTCGAGCACGACCTTCGCGATGCCCTCGCCCGGTTCGAGCGAGGCGAGGGAACAGTCGGCGAGGCGACTCCGTATGTCCGCGAGTGGTTTGCGCCCACCGCCGCTGACGACCTGCTCCGGTTTCGCTCGGTACTCGAAGGCTACGAGCATGCCGACGTGCTGCGGATCGTTCTCGCCCGCGCTGCGCGGTCGGCGAGGCTTACCACGCACTTCGACCTCGACTTCCCGAGTCGCCCTCAGGCGGGGCCCTATTGGTGCCACAAGCACAAGCGGGAATGCAGGCCCGTCGAGCGCGCATCCCACTTCATCCGCCGCTACACGCTCGACACGCTGGGGCGGTTGAAGGAGTTCGCCCGCATCCGGCAGCCGGGCGAGGCGATCGTGCTCCACGGCGATGCCCGCGAGGTCGACGCCGGGAAGGGCTTCGATGCGGTCGTTACCTCGCCGCCCTACCCGGGACTCATCGACTACCACGAACAGCACCGGTACGCCTACGAGCTGCTCGGCCTCGACGACCTTCGCGAACGAGAGCTCGGGGCCGCCGCGAACGGCACGAGCCGCGAGGCGCTTCGGCACTACACCGAAGGGATCGCAGCAGTGCTCGCGCGCGCGTCCGATTCGCTCAACCTCGGAGCTCCGCTCCTCGTCGTCGTGAACGACCGGCGCGAGCTCTACCCGGAGGTGCTCGAACGCGCAGGCCTGACGCTCGACGGGCGCTACCGGCGGCACGTCAACCGCCGAACCGGGCTTCGCGCCGGCGAGTATTTCGAGGACGTGCTCGTGGCTCGCCGCGCGTAGGTGCGGCCGGCCAATCTCGGCATTCGGTTCCTGCTCGAGCTCTGCCTCCTGGCGGCGTTCGGATACTGGGGGGCCGCTGCCACGGGAAGCACGGTCGCGAACGTCGTCCTTGCGATCGGAGTGCCACTCGGAGTCTGCGTCGTCTGGGGGTCCTTCGTGGCGCCGCGCGCGGCCCGACCGCTGTCGACCGTGCCGTGGATCGTCGTGCAACTCGTGCTGTTCGGGCTCGCGTGGGTTGCGCTTGCGAGCCGAGGCGAGGAGATCCTTGGCGCGGCGTTGTTCGCTGTGACCGCGATCAATCTCGCGATCCTCGTCGCCCTCGGAGAGCCCGGGCGCAGCCGCGAAACCGTCACAAAGCTGTGACATTGTCAGTCACGTCGGTTGTCTATAATGACAACGAGTGCTTGCCAGAACGGTTACCCATGCGCTTGTCGGGCTCGACCCGAGACGGGTCGAAGTCGAAGCGTTCCTCGAGACCGGCGCGCCTGTCTTCGCGATCGTCGGGCTCGCGGATCGCGCCTGTCAGGAGGCGAAGGAACGCGTTCGTAGCGGCATCACCGCCGCTGAGCTCAAGTGGCCCGGGCATCGGATCATCGTCAACCTCGCGCCGGCCGATCTGCGGAAGGAAGGCTCCGGATTCGATCTGCCCATCGCGCTCGCGCTGCTCGAGGCATCGCACCAGATTCCACCTGGCTGCCTGATCGGGCACGCTTCGGTCGGCGAGCTGGCGCTCGACGGGCGGCTCCGTCCGGTGCCCGGTTCCCTGGTCGCGGCGGAGGGAGCCCGTCGAAACGGTGCGCAGCGGCTCGTGTGCGCGGCCGAGTCCGGCGCCGAGGTCGCTCTCGCCGGGATCGAACCGGTGCCGGTGAGGCACCTGTCGGAGGCCGTTGCGTATTTCCGTGGGCAGCGTGACGCACCCGACCCGGACCCTGCTCCCGCGGATCGCTCCCTGCCGACACCGGATCTCGCCGACGTCCGCGGGCAGGAACGCGCGAGGCGCGTGCTCGAGATCGCGGCTGCGGGCGGCCACAACCTCCTGCTCGCGGGCCCGCCCGGCATCGGCAAGACGATGCTCGCCCGACGCCTCCCGGGGCTCCTGCCTCCGCTCGACGACGAAGACGCTCTCGAGGTGACGCGGATCCACTCGGTAGCCGGCGTGCTCGGCGCCGGGGCAGGGCTGATCCGCCTTCCGCCGTTTCGGGCCCCGCATCACACGGCTTCCGCGGCGGCGATCGTGGGGGGAGGCACGATGCCTCGGCCGGGCGAGGCAACGCTCGCGCACCTCGGGGTGCTCCTGCTCGACGAACTTCCCGAGTTCCCACGGCTCGTGCTCGAGGCCCTGCGACAGCCTCTCGAGGACGGTGCGATCGCGATCGCCAGGGTCGGCGGCCGCTGCGTCTTCCCGGCGAGATTCCAGCTCGTCGGCACGATGAACATGTGCCCGTGCGGAGGACGAGGCGACGGAAGCGCGAGCTGCTCGTGCAGTCCCCAGCAACTCGATCGCTACCGGGATCGGCTCTCGAGAGCCCTGCTCGACCGCTTCGACCTCGTCGTCGCCCTGCCGCGACCGCGGGCGAGCGAGCTCGCAGCCGCCCCGGGTGAACACTCGGAAGCTGTCCGAAAGCGCGTTGTTGCCAGTCGCTCCGCCCTCGGGGCCAAAGGCCCGAAGCTGACGGCCGACGGAGCTGAGTTGCTTGCACGTGCGGTCGATCGACTGCCGCTGTCCGGTCGCGGCCGTGCGCGCGTCGCCCGGGTTGCGCGTACGATCGCCGCTCTCGCCGGGTCGGTCGAGGTTCGGTCCGAACACGTCGCGGAGGCACTCTCGTATCGCTCTCCCGCGGAGCTCGCGGCGCGATGACCGAGCTGGCAATGGCGATGTATGCGGCATCTCGGGATGCCCACTCGACGGACCGCGATCGGAGGACGCGCAGCTTCTCGGCCTTCGCCGAGGGTTTCGACGAGAGGGCCGAGCTCAGTCGGCTCACGTCGGCCGGCCTTCGGTGGCTCGGCCGATCGGACAAGGACTTTCCCGCGCGGCTGAAATCGATTCACGATCCGCCGCCGGGGCTTTTCATCCGCGGATCGGCCGGCCCGGAGCTCCTCTCCCAACTCGGCGTCGCGATCGTCGGCGCACGCGCATGCAGCGATTACGGGGCGCACGTCTCGCGATCCGTCGCGAGGGAGCTTGCCGCCGCCGGCGTGGTCGTGGTGTCGGGCCTCGCGCGCGGTGTCGACGGTTGGGCGCACCGAGGGTGCCTCGAGGCAGGCGGTGAAACGGTCGCCGTGCTCGGCTGCGGGATCGACCGCGACTATCCGCGCGCCCACGCCGGGCTCGCGCGGGAGGTCGGCGAGCGAGGGCTCCTCGTCAGCGAATACCCGCCCGGCGTCGCCCCGGCACCGTGGCGCTTCCCGGCACGGAACCGGATCGTCGCCGGCCTTGCGGTTGCAACGGTGGTGGTCGAAGCGCGCGAGAGGAGCGGTGCTCTGATCACGGCAGACCTCGCCCTCGAAGAGGGACGCGAGGTGCTCGCCGTTCCGGGCGAGATCACATCGGCCCTGTCATCCGGCTCGAATGCGCTCCTTCGACTCGGGGCGACCCCGGTCACCTCCCCTCAGGATGTTCTGGAGGCGATCGGGGTCGAGCGTGCGATGCCGGAGCCAGACAGGCCGGCTCCCGGGTCGGCCGCCGCGCAGATGCTTGCGGCGCTCGAGACGGGAGCCTCGACCGTCGACGAGCTCGCCCGCGCGACAGGCATGACCCCTGGAGCGGTCGCCGCCGCCCTCGTCGAACTGGAGCTCGGCGGTCTCGTCGAGGTTCGCGCGGGGATCTACCGGAGGTGATGCCGCAGCCTTAGGATCGGTTCGTGAAGACAACTTCATATTGGCTCGCCCAGCCGTTGCCCGAGGTGCCTGGAGGCTCGGCGTCGAGTCCGGTCGATGTCGTCGTTGTCGGCGGTGGAGTCACGGGCTGCTCGTGCGCTCTCACCCTCGCCCGGGGTGGAAAGCGGGTGAGGCTGCTCGAGGCCCGAGAGATCGCCGGCGGGGCCAGTGGCCGCAACGGGGGCTTCGCCCTCCGCGGGCTTGCGCTCGGTTACGAGATCGCCCGGGAGACGCTCGGCCCCGAGCCGGCACGTGCCTCGTGGCAGCTCACGGAGCGCGGTCTCGACGCGATCGAGGGGCTCGCCGGCGACGCGTTCCGGCGCGTTGGCTCCCTGCGCCTCGCAGGCGATCCGGCCGAGCGCGATGAGCTCCGGCGCGGATACGAGGCTCTCCGCGAGGACGGGTTCGAGGCCGAATGGCTCGATCCGCTCCCGGAGCCGCTTCGATCGCTCTTCGTCGGCGGGTTCGTCCATCCCGGTGACGGTGCGCTCGATCCTGCCCGCTGGGTTCGGCGACTCGCCGGGCAGGCCGCCGCTGCCGGGGTCCAGATCGTCGAACGGCACCCGGTCGATCGTGAAGCCGTCGACGCGCTCGAAGCGGACGCGGTGGTGCTCGCAGTCGATGGGATGACGGATGCACTCGCTCCCGAGCTCTCGGCCTGGGTCGTCCCCATGCGGGGTCAGGTCATTGCCACGGGCCCGCTTCCCGAGCGGATCTACGACCGACCGCACTATTCGCGTGGAGGCTACGACTACTGGCAGCAGCTCGGTGACGGGACGCTGATCCTCGGTGGGCGCCGCGACACGAGCCTCGAGACGGAGCGGACCGCGGCGGAGGAGACGACGCCGTTCATCCAGGATCAGCTCGAGTCGTTCGCCGCCGAGCTCATCGGCCGGCCGGTGCCGGTTGCTCACCGCTGGGCCGGCATCTGGGGCCAGACGATCGACCTGCTCCCGCTCGCCGGCCGCCTCCCGGGAAGCGATCGCCTCTGGGTCGCCGGCGGTTATTCGGGGCACGGGAACGTGCTCGGCTTCGTCTGCGGTGATCTCGTCGCGCGCGCCATCCTGGGAGAGCCGGCGCCTGAGCTCGAGCTCTTCGATCCCGCTCGAGTCTGAGCGCCGAGGCGTACGCCCGGGCTACGAGGGTGCCGCCCGGCTTCATCTCGTCGCCCCCCTGGAATCCGTTTCCCGATGCGCTCCTGGTGACGGCCAGGAGTGCAAGCGATTCGCGGGAGCTCTCCGCGATTCTCGGGCATCGACTCCCGCCTGGTGTCTCGCGCGTCATCGCTCGCGGCTGATCCTCGGGAGGTTGAGGTTGGGGAGCGCGTTCTCCGAACGAGTACGACGGCGCGACGCTACAGAGCGATCGTCGGAAGCTGACGCGCGACACCCTCGAAACAGGCGATCGCGATCGCGAGATCCTGGATCGCCAGGCCCGTCGAGTCGAAGATCGTGATCTCGTCGCCGCCTGCCTCCCCGCCGCCTCACCCGCGAGTACCGCACCGAGTTGCGTCACATCGTCGCGCGCGATCACACCCGCCTCGACGGCGCCCGAGAGGTCTCCAGAATGGCTTGCCTGCTCCCATTCATCACAGAACAGTCGCACGCGCCCACCTTGCTCGGAGGCATCGCCCGACCCATTCGCTCCGCGTCCGAGCTCTGCGGCGGCGATCTCCGCCTTCCCGGGGCCGTCGGCGCCCATGAGGCTCACGTGCTGGCCGGACGCGAGCGAGCCCTCCTCGAACAGCACCTGCGTGACCCGGCGTCACCGTCACGACGATGTCCGCGGCGAGCGCCTCCTCGAGCGAGGCCGCCGCCGCTGCGCCGAGGTCGTCCGCTGCGCGTCGCGTCCGTTCCGGATCGAGGTCCCAGATCGAAACCTCGCGGCCGCGCGCCAGGAACGTGCGGGCCGCGGCCCGGCCGTTGACGCCCGCCCCGATCACGGCGGCCGTTCGCGCGTCGTCCCGCGCAAGCGTCTCTGCGGCCAGGACGGCGGCGGCGCCGGTTCGCAGCGCCGTGACGGCACCGGCGTCGAAGATCGCCTCCAACGCACCCGTCTCGGCGTTCGAAAGCAGCACGAGCCCGGAAACCGTGGGCAGGCCGCGCGCCGGGTTGCCGGGGAACGAGGTCACCCACTTCAGCGCCGCGTGCCCGCCGCCGAGGGCCGGCATCGCCCGGAAATCGCCCGCCGGGTAATTCGTGACGTAGACCTTCGGCGGCATCGTCCACTCGCCGCGGTAATGCGCGACGAACGCGGCGCGGACGGCCGTCACCGCAGCCTCGGGCGGCACGGCAAGCTCGACGTCCGTGGCGGCAAATACCGGGATGCCGGCGTTCACAGTGCCTTGACGCCCGCCACCAGCTTGAGCACCGACTCCTTTGCGTCGCCGAAGAGCATTCCCGGTCTTCGGATCGACGAAGAGCGGGTTGTCGATCCCCGCGAAGCCGGTCGCCATCGAGCGCTTGCTGACGACGATCTGCTTGGCCTGGTCGACGTTCAGGATCGGCATTCCGTAGATCGGGCTTCCGGGTTCGTTCCGTGCCGCCGGGTTGACGACGTCGTTCGCGCCGATCACGAGCACGACGTCGGTCTGCGCGAACTCCGGATTGACCTCGTCCATCTCCTTCAACGCGGTGTACGGCACGTTCGCCTCGGCGAGCAGGACGTTCATGTGCCCCGGCATTCGGCCTGCGACCGGATGGATCGCGAAGGTGACCTCGATTCCCTTCGCCTCCAGCACCTCGGCCAGCTCGTGCACCGCGTGCTGAGCCTGCGCGACCGCCATCCCGTACCCGGGAACGATCACGACCTTCTGCGCGTAGGAGAGCAGGATCGCGACGTCCTCGGCCGTCAGCGCGCGCACCGTGCCCTCGACGGTGCTCGCAGTACCCGCGCCCGCCTGAACCTGGCCGAAGGCGCCGAAGAGCACGTTCCCGATCGAGCGGTTCATCGCCCGCCCCATCATCATCGTGAGCAACGTTCCCGAGGCGCCGACGAGGGCGCCGCTCACGATCAGCACGTTCGAGTCGAGCTCGAACCCGGTCGCCGCTGCGGCAAGGCCTGT
Organism: uncultured Actinomycetota bacterium; assembly: GCA_963720045.1. Taxonomy (GTDB): domain Bacteria; phylum Actinomycetota; class Thermoleophilia; order Gaiellales; family Gaiellaceae; genus PALSA-600. The sequence goes on from CAVREC010000001.1 coordinate 124,925, forward strand.
GAACGCATTCAGCAGGGAGATCACAACCGGCATGTCGGCCCCGCCGATCGGCAGCACGAAGAGCACGCCGAACACGAGTGAACCGAGGAGCAGCGCGACGAGAACCCACTGGTGCTCGTATCCGGCGATCAACGCCACGCCACAACCGATCACGCCGGTGATCAGGATCAGGTTCACGAACTGCTGACCCGGGTAGGTGATCGGCCGGCCCGAGACGAGCTCCTGCAGCTTCGCGAACGCGACCATCGAGCCCGCAAAGGACACGGATCCGATCAGCGCCGAGAGCACGATTGCCACGGAGATATCGGGCTTCAGATCGACGTGATGAGGGAGCTGGAGGTGGAGGTGGAGCTCGGCCAGCGAGATCAGAGCCGCCGCGCCGCCGCCGACGCCGTTGAACAGCGCCACCATCTGCGGCATCGCGGTCATCTTCACCTTGCGCGCGCCGACCGCTCCGAACGCTGCGCCGATCGCGGCTCCGACGATGATCTGCCAGTTCAGATGGACGCCCGGGCGGGCGAGTGTCACCCCGATCGCCCACGCCATCCCGAACGCGCCGACCCAGTTCCCACGCCGTGCCGTTCTCGGGGACGAGAGGAATCTGAGCGCGAGGATGAAGCAGACGATCGTGACGAGGTAGAGCAGGTTCGCTGTGGCCTGGCTCACTTCTTCGCGCCGCCTGCGTCGTCGGCTTCCTTCTTCGGCGGCTCGCGCCGCTTGAACATCTCGAGCATCCGGTCGGTCACGACGAAGCCGCCGACGACGTTCGCGGAGGCCAGGATCATCGCGACGAACCCGATCCAGCCCACGAGCAGGCCGCTACTCGCGGCACCCGCGATCACGAGCGCACCGACGATCACGATTCCGTGGATCGCATTCGTCCCCGACATCAGCGGCGTGTGCAGGAGCGTCGGCACCTTCGAGATCACCTCGATCCCGAGGAAGATCGCGAGCACGAGGATCGTCAACTCGACGACGAACTGCGCGTAATGGCTCATCCGCTCCTCCGATCCGATTCAGTGGTCGTCAGATGAAAAGCAGCTATCACGAGCCGCCCTCCGGCCGCGTGACGCACGCGCCCGCGATGATCTCGTCGTCCCAGTCGAGTTTCAGCTCTCCGCCTGGGGCGAGGAGCTCGAGCAGCGAGGTCACGTTGCGGGAATAGAGCTGGCTCGCGTGGGTCGGCATCGTGCTCGGAAGGTTGAGCAGCCCGATGATCGTGATCCCTCCCACTTCGGCGATCTCGCCCGGACGCGTCAGCTCGCAGTTGCCGCCGGTCTCGGCGGCGAGGTCGACGATCACCGAGCCCGGGCGCATGCGCTCGACGGCGCTCGCCGGGATCAGCCGCGGGGCGGGGCGGCCCGGGATCGCGGCGGTCGTGATCACGAGGTCGAACTCGGGGATGCGCTCGCCGAGCGCCTCGAGCTGGCGCCCCTGCTCCTCCGGCGTCAGTTCACGCGCATAGCCACCCTCGGTCTCCTCGCCGACGACCCCGAGGTCGAGGAACGTCGCCCCGAGCGATTGCACCTGCTCCTTCACCGCCGGCCGGACATCGAAGCCGGCGACGATGGAGCCCAGCCGGCGGGCGGTCGCGATCGCCTGCAACCCGGCCACGCCTGCGCCGAGGACGAGCGTCCGTGCCGGCGGGATCGTGCCCGCTGCAGTCGTCAGCATCGGCAGGAAGCGCGGCAGCCGCTCGGCGCCGAGCAGCACTGCCTTGTACCCGGAGACGGTCGCCTGCGACGACAGCGCATCCATCGACTGGGCGCGGGTGGTCCTCGGGATCGACTCCATTGCGAAACCGACGACGCCCCGGTCACGGAGCGCTTCGAGCCGTGCCTTCTCGGTCAACGGCTGCAAGAACGAGACGAGCACCTGGCCCGACTGCAGGCGCTCGACCTCGCCGTCGGTCGGCGGCGCGACCTTGACGACGACATCGGCACCCTCGAAGGCGTCCGCGACGAGCTCCGCGCCCGCCTCGGCGTACAGAGAATCCGGGAACCCGGCCCCGGCGCCGGCGCCCTGTTCGACCGCGACGGTCGAGCCCTCGAGACGCCCGACCCCGTCCGGAATCAGCGCGACCCGGTGCTCGCCGTCTGAAATCTCCCTCGGAACGCCTACCCTCATCTGCGCGCGCGACCCTACCGAAAAGGACCGGGGTCAGGGCTGCGGCACCAGAACGATCCTCGACCACGGGCGCGCCCTCTCACAATCGTCGGCCCGAAATGCTGTGCGGCCGACCAGCCGACCAAGTCACAGGCGAAACGCTCGGGGAGGCCGCACTAGACTCGGTCGAGATGACGCATGAACTCGAGAGCTACGGCCTCATCCTGCTCTTCATCGTCGTGTTGCTCGAGGGATGCGGGATCCCGCTTCCCGGAGAAACGGCGCTCATCACCGCGGCGGTGCTTGCAGGCAGTGGCCGCTTCAATATCGTCGAGGTCATCGCGGTGGCCTCGGTCGCGGCGATCATCGGCGACACGATCGGGTACTGGATCGCGAGGCTCGGCGGCAGGCGGTTGATCGACAAGATCCCCTTCGCCGGCGATGCCGCGAAGAGATTCTTACCGAAGGGCGAGGCGTTCTTCGAGAAGCACGGACCGAAGACGGTGCTCATCGCCCGCTTCGTCGCCGGGCTGCGGATTGCGATCGCATGGCTGGCCGGGCTGAGCAAGATGCCGTGGCTTCGCTTCCTGGCCTACAACGCGGCCGGAGGCATCCTCTGGGCGACGACGTACGGGCTCGCCGCGTACTACTTCGGTCAGGCGGCCGTGGACGCAGTTGAAAAATATGGTTTCTTCGCCGTGATCGCGATCGCTGCGGTCGCCGTGCCCGTCTATCTTGGACATCGCTTTCTCAGCCGGAGGATGGAGGCGAGCGCCGAGCCGCTTGTGAAGAAATCCGACATAGAAACACAATCCCTCGATCCGGTAGAAAACGACAAGGATGCTCCGTCGGCTGTGAGTGATAGCTGACGACAAAGGTTGTCGCTCCGTCGTTCGCGATTATTTGCTTCACTTACACAACGTACATTTCGTCGAAGGAGGTAAATCAATGGCACGGAGAACGGTTCTCGTCTGTGACAATTGTGGGAAAGAAGTCGGAGAGAACAAGGGCGCTGCGATGCGAATCACCTTTGACGACGCCCGCCGCGGCTCGAAGGTCGCCGATCTGTGCGACACGTGTGCGGGCGACTATCCCGGCCGGGCGGCAGCCAGGCGCGGGCGCAGGCCCAAGTCAGCAGTCGTCGCCTGAGGCGTTCTCTGCGGCAGACGGCTCCGCAGTGGGGAACGAGGGCGGTTCGTTCCCCGGAAGGTCCCCAGCACTCGAAATGCCGCACCGAGCGTAAACAGCCGGGATTTCGCTTCACCCCATCGTCTGGGCGCAAAACTACGATGACGGCGTGACTTTCGCGGCTCCGCCACCGAAGGCTCCGTCACCGAATCAGGTTCACCCGGCTGACACGGAGCCAGCTGAAACCCAGCGAACCGAGGCCTTGCGGGGTCTCAGCCTGATCTCCGGTCCCGCGAACGCGGGCAAGGTCGCGCTCCTGCTCGAGCGCTATCTGGCGCGTCTCGACGACGAGCCGTTTCTGATCGTGCCGAACCGGCCGGACGTCGCCCGGGTCGAGAGCGAGTTGCTCGAACTGAGCGGTTGCCTGCTCGGTGGGACGATCGGCACCTTCGACGACCTGTTCGAGCGGATCGCCGCGAGCGGTCCGGCACGCCGCAAGGTCGCAACCCGGGCGCAGCGCGCCCTCATCGCCCGCCGTGCCGTGGCCTCCGCGCTCCGCGACGGAGCTCCGCTCTCGGCTTCCGCCAGGTTTCCCGGGTTCGCCGACGCGCTCCTCGGCGCGCTCTCCGAGCTCGAGGGCGGGCTCCTCGAGCCGACCGACCTCGAAGGCGACCTGGGCGCTCTCTATGCCGCCTACCGAGCCGAGCTCGACCGTCTCGGGCTCTGGGATCGCGAGCTCCTGCGCCGGAGTGCATGCGAACGACTGCTCGCCGACCTGAGTGCGTGGAGTGGCGAGCCTGTCTTCGCCTACGGCTTCGAAGACCTGACCGCCGCGGAATGGTCGCTGCTCCAGGCGCTCGCAGGCCGTTCCGAGGTCCAGGTCTCGCTGCCCTACGAGCCGGGCCGCGCCGCGTTCGCCTCGCTCGCCAGGACCGCGTCCGATCTGGCCGCGCTCGCCGCAGGCCGGATCGAGGAGCTGCCGCCGCGGTCGGTCGAGTTCGTCGCCCCGGCGCTCGCGCATCTCGAGCGCTCGCTCTTCGAGACCGAGCCCGAGCAGCAGGCGATCGGCGGCGCCGTGCGGTTCCTGGCCGGGGCGGGCGTCCGCGGCACCCTCGAGCTCGTTGCCGACAACGTGCTTGCCGCGCTTCGCGACGGCGTCGCCCCCGACCAGATCGGGATCGTCGTTCCCTCCGTCGAGCGCTGGCGGGCACCACTCGAAACCGTGATGGGCACGCTCGCAATCCCGTATGCGATCGAGAGCAGGACGAAGCTCACCGACTCGCCACTCGGCCACGCCCTCGTTTCGCTTCTCCGCTTCGCCTGGGCCGGCGGCCGCCGCCGTGAGCTCTACGCGTTCCTGCGCACGCCGTACTCGGGGATCTCGCGGCAGGCTGTGGACTTCGTCGAGGGACGGCTCCGAGGCCGCGCGATCGACTCTCCCGCGCGGGTCGAAGAAGAGACGGAGCGCCTCCGAGAGGCCCCGCTCGTGGCGCTGCGCGATCTTCGCGATGCCCGGTCCCCGCTCGAGGGCATTCGGGCTCTGCTCGAGGCGATGGTGCGCTCTGCCTACGGGCTCGAGGGCCCGCCGGCCGGCGACCAGGCTCGTCTCGACCTCGGGGCGTTCGGGGCCGCGACCGCTCTGCTCGACGAGTTGACCGCGCTCGAAGGATCCGGGGAGCCGCTCGGGACGGCCGAGGCGATCGATGCGCTCGCCCGTCTCGAGCTGGCCCCGCCTCGAGCCGGCGAGCCCGGGCGGGTCGTCATCCTCGATCTCTCCCGGGCCCGCACGCGCCGCTTCGACACCGTGTTCATCCTGGGGCTCGAAGAGGGCGCGCTGCCGCGACGGGGCAGGAGCTCGCCGTTTCTCGACGACGACCGCAGGCGCGAGCTCGGGGCACGGCTCGAGCGGCCGGACCCGGTCAGCCGCGACCGCTACCTCTTCTACACCGCATGCACGCGTGCGACCCGTCGGCTCTTCCTCGTGCGGCAGGCGGCGACAGACGACGGCTCGCCGCTCGAAGAGAGCCCGTTCTGGCACGACGCCGCGGCGCCGTTCCTGCCCGAGGAGGTCGAGCGCGCGACGTTCCGCCGCGCACTCTCGGAGCTGACCTGGCCGATCGAGGCCGCGCCGACCGAGCGCGAGCGGCTGCGCTCGCTCGCACGGCTGACCGCCGACGACGACGCGGTCTCGCTCGCCCTGGCCCTTGCCGAGACGAACGGCTGGACGCGGCGCCTGCAGCGGGCCCGGCGCGCATTCGTGCGCGACACGAAGCTGCGCAACCCGGCAGTTCTCTCACAGCTCGGCGGACGCACGGTCTTCGGGGCGACCGAGCTCGAGCGGTTCGGCGACTGTTCGTCGGCGTGGTTGATGGAGCGCGTCGTCGATCCGAAGACAATCGACGCCGAGGCCGACGCGCTGCTTCGCGGCAAGGTCGCCCATCAGACGCTCTATGCGTTCTACTCCGGCCTCCCGAAGGAGCTCGGAGCAGATCGCGTCACTCCCGAGAGCCTCGAGCCGGCCCTCCGGTTCCTCAACCGCTGCCTCGAGCAGGCGTTCGCCTCGGGAGTCCGGATCGAGCTCGGCGACGTCGAGTCGGCCGAGCTGCTCGAGAGCCTTCGTCGCGACCTCGAGCGGTTCGTCCGCACCGAGGCCGAGTCGAAGCTCCCGTTCCTGCCGAGGAGGTTCGAGCTCGGATTCGGCACCGACCGCTCCGCGCCCGAGCTCCAGCGCGGGCTCGAGCTCGGCGACGGTCTGTTCGTCAGCGGCAAGATCGACCGGATCGACATCGACCCGGGAAGCGCGCGCGGGGTCGTGCAGGACTACAAGTCCGGAAAGGGGTCGTTCTCGGCGCGCCAGATCGACGTCGAGCGCCGGCTCCAGGTGCCCCTGTACATGCTCGTGCTTCGCGACCTCGCGGGAATCGAGCCGCTGGGCGGCGTCTACCGGGCGCTCTCCGGCGCGCGGGCGGCGCGCGGGATGCTGCGGGCCGAGGCGCGCGACGACCTTCCGGGCTTCGCCGCCAACGACTACCTCGACGAAGAGTCCTTCTGGAGCCAGGTCGAGGCGGCCCGCGGCCACGCTCTCGGTGCAGCCCGGCGGATCCGAACCGGAGATGTCGCGCACGATCCGAAGGGCGGCGAATGCCCGTCGTGGTGCGACCTCTGGACGATGTGCAGGATCTCCCGGGCATGAACGAGAGCCAGCTCGAAGCGGTCGAGGCGCGCGGCGAGGTCTTCGTCTCCGCGGGCGCGGGTACGGGGAAGACCTCGGTGCTCGTCGAGCGCTTCGTGCGCGCGGTGTGCGACGAGGGGCTCGATGTCGAGTCGGTGCTCGTGATCACCTACACGCGCAAGGCGGCGGCGGAGCTGCGTTCGCGGATTCGCGCGGCTCTCGTCGCGCGTGGAGCTCCCGAGCTCGCGCGTGAGCTCGACGGTGCGTGGATCTCGACGATTCACGGCTTCTGCAGCAGGCTGCTTCGCGCCCACCCTTTCGAGGTCGGGATCGACCCGGGCTTCCACGAGCTCGACGAGGAGCACGGGGCGGTTCTCCGTGGCGAAGCGTTCTCGCGGGCCCTCGAGACCTTCTGCGCGGAGCCCGACGAGCGCCGGCTGGCGCTGCTCGCGACCTACGGAAGCGTGCGCCTGCGGAAGATGCTGACGGGGGTCTACTCGACGCTGCGCTCGGCAGGTCGCGAGCTCGTGCTCGAGCTCGGCGAGCCCGCCGACCTCGACGAGCGGATCGGCAGCCTTCGCGATGCGGCCCGGTCGCTGCTCGAGGATCCGGGTGCGACCCCGAACCACGTGGCTGCTGCGCAGGCCGCCCTCGATCTTCCCTCGCTCCCCGAGACGCTGATCGACCTGGCGGCACTCCGCACCCGGGGCGACCGCGCGGCGAGCTTCGACGAGGCACGCAAGAGCCTCGAGCGGGCTGCGCTCGAGCGGGCGGCAGCCGAGGACCGAGAGCTCTTGCAGGAGTTGCTCGACCTGTTCACCGCCGAGTATCAGGCGGCGAAAGAACGGGAGTCCGCGCTCGACTTCGAGGATCTCCAGATCTTCGCGCGGAACCTCCTCGCGGCGAACGAGCGCGTGCTCGAGGCCGAGCAGCTGCGGTTCCGGTCGATCATGGTCGACGAGTTCCAGGACACGAACGCGCTCCAGTGCGGCCTCATCGATCTGATCGCGGGGGGCGGCGAGAAGGAGCTGTTCTTCGTCGGGGACGAGTTCCAGTCGATCTACGCCTTCCGACATGCCGACGTCGGCGTCTTCCGGGAGCGGCGGGCCGCGGCGGCGCGGCGGCTTACGCTCAGCGAGAACTACCGCTCCCGCCCCGAGGTGCTCGCTGCTGTGAACCACGTCTTCGGCGAGGAGTTCGGTGACGGGTATCAGCCGCTCGCGGCGTCGGGTGCGTTCCCCGACCCGGTTTTCGGGCACCCGGTCGAGCTGCTCGTCACCGACAAGGAGGCCTACAAGGACTCCGGCGTGCACTGGCGCCGGGCGGAGGCAAAGCACGTGGCCCGCCGCGTCCGCGAGCTCGTCGATACGGGAGCGGCGATGCCGGGGGAGATCGTGCTCCTCTTCGCGGCGGGCACGGATGCCGAGTGGTACGAGGAGGAGCTACGCGCGCTCGGGCTCCCGACCTTCAGGGCGACAGGCCGCCGCTATTTCGGCCAGCAGCAGGTCGTCGACCTGCTCATGTACCTCCGCCTGCTCCGCAACCGCTACGACGACGAGGCGCTCGCCGCCGTGCTCGCCTCGCCGTTCATCGGCGTCTCGAACGATGCACTGGTGCTGATCCGCAGGCATGCCGGCCGCCGGCCGCTCTTCACCGGGATCGAGCGGAGTCTGCCCGAGCCCCTCTCCGCCGAGGACGAGCGCCTCGTGCGCGCTTTCAAGCAACGCTACGAACGACTCGTCGCCGCGTCGGCTCGCGTGTCCCTCGAACGGCTCTGCGAGCTCGTCGTCTCCGAGCACGACTACGACCTGGCGGTGCTGGCGCGCTGGGATGGGGCGCGGCGGTACGCGAACCTCCGCAAGCTGATGCGTCTTGCCCGGGGCTACGAGGAGGTGCGCGGCCGGGACCTCGAAGGGTTTCTCGTCTTCCTGCGCAGCCAGGAGGCGCTCGGTGCGGCGCAGCTCGAAGCCGTGTCCGAGGAGGAGGGATCGGGGGCAGTTCGCCTGCTGACGATCCATGCGGCGAAGGGGCTCGAGTTCAAGGTGGTCGTGGTCGCAGACGCCGGCCGCGACCTCGGGGGGCCGCCGCCCTCCGACGAGATCCTCGCGCTCGCCGACGGGCGCTTCGGCTTCAAGATCGTTCATCCGATCTCGGGCGACCGCAAGCCGGTCTTCGCGTACGACGAGGTCGCCGATGCCGGGCGTGAGGCGGCGAGAGCCGAGCGGCTGCGCCTGTACTACGTGGCGATGACGAGGGCGATCGACCGCCTGCTCGTTTCGGGCGCGGTGGGGGAGAGCCGCGACACCCCGATCGGCTGGGTGCTCTCGAAGCTCGACTGCGAGGCCGAGCTTGCCGGGGGTGCAGGCGTGTTCGAGCTCGAGCGCGGCGGGGCGTCGTTCCTCGTCCGGGTCGACCGGCCGGCCGCCGAGGCTTCCATCGAGGCAGTGTCCACCGAACCTGTGCCGGTCGAGGCGGCCGAAGCCCAGCTGAGCCTGTTCGCCGAGCTGCCGTCGACTCCGCCGATCCGCGGCTGGCTCCTGCCGGGGCTCGTTCCCGTCCCTGATCCACCGCTTCATCGCGTGAAGCAGCTCTCCTATTCGGCGCTCGCGCTCTTCGGCCGCTGCTCCTACCGCTACTACGCCGAGCGCGTCGCACGGCTCCCGGAGCGCCGCGGCGAGGGCCCGTCCGGCGGGGGGATGACCGCGACGGAGATCGGCGACGCGGTCCATCGCGTGCTCGAGACGGTCGATCTGGCTCGCGCCGCGGCTCCCGAGCCTCGATCCGGTGCGCGACTGGTATCCCGAGGTGAGAGACGACGAGCTCGAGCGGATCGGCGCGCTCACCGAGGCGTTCTGCGACTCCGAGCTTGCGGTGCGGATCGCTGCGTTCGACGGGCCTCGCGCGGAGGTTCCGTTCGCCTTCGAACACGACGGCGTGCTGATGCGCGGCCGGCTCGATGTGCTCTACCGTGCTGCTGGGCGGGCGTTCGTGCTCGACTTCAAGACGAACGTGCTCGGAGATCGCACGCCCGAGGAGGTGATCGAGGCCGACTACCACCTGCAGCGGCTCGTGTATGCGCTCGGTCTGCTCCGCGCCGGAGACGAGGAGGTCGAGGTCGCCTACCAGTTCCTCGAGTGCCCCGAAACGGTCGTCAGCCGCACGTTCGCCCGCGCCGACCTGCCGGCGCTCGAGGCCGAGCTCTCGGACGCGATCGCCCGGATCAACGCGGGCCGGTTCGTGCCGAGCCCGGGCGAGTTCACATGCTCGGGGTGCCCGGCGCTCGACCTCGTGTGCGCGGGCCCGCGTCTTCGCGGCGGGGACCCTGGCGGTCACGAGTCGGTGATCGCGTCCTACGAAGCCTGAACGACGGCAGTCGGTTTCGCCCGGATCAACGCGGGCCGGTTCGTGCCGAGCCCGGGCGAGCGTGACGACCTCTTCGTGAGTGCAGTGCTCTCGCCGGCGCTGACGCCGGAGCGCCCGGGACGAAGGCCAGGCTCGCGACGACAGGGCCCTTCTCGACAAACATCAGCTCGAGGTCGCGGCACGCACTCTGCACTCTCCGCCGGTCGGGTGCTGCGATAGCGTCGCCCGCGTGGCACGGAGCTACCTCCAGGAGGCCCGAAGGAAGGTCGGGCCGAAGCGGGAGCGGATCCGCCCGGTGATCGACCGGCTGGCGATCGAGCACGCCGATGCCCGGATCGCCCTGAACTTCAAGAGTCCGCTCGAGCTGCTCGTGTCGGTGATGCTGTCGGCACAGACGACCGACGTGAGCGTGAACAGGGTCACCGAGCGCCTGTTTCTCAAGTACCGGCGGCCCGAGGACTACCTCGCGGTGCCGGTCGCGGAGCTCGAACAGGACATCTTCCAGACAGGGTTCTACCGGCAGAAGGCGAAGGCGCTTCGCGGCACGATGACGATCCTGATCACCGAGCACGAGGGTGAGGTCCCCGAGAGCTTCGACGAGCTACTGCGACTGCCGGGCGTGGCGCGGAAGACCGCGAACGTCGTCTCCGCCGAACGGGGCCACGCGCAGGGAATCGTCGTCGACACGCACGTCCGCCGGCTTTCACAGCGGCTCGGCTTCACGCGGCAGGAGGATCCGGTGCGGATCGAGCGCGACCTGATGAAGCTCGTGCCCCGCGCCGACTGGGCGCGGTTTCCCCACCTGATGATCTGGCACGGTCGACGCGTGTGCGATGCCCGCCGGCCCGACTGCGAGGGCTGCGTGCTCTCGGATCTCTGCCCGTCGAGCCGGGTCTGAGCGCTACTCGGGCGTGAGCGCGACGAGCAAACCGCCGTCGTCGTCGTAGGCCGGGAAGAAGTCCGCGACGACCTTCTTCTCGAGGCCGGCGTGGGTGCGCACCGTGAGCTCCTTGCCGAGCTGGCGGACGCCCCATTCCCGCACCGTCGCGAGCGCCGCCGTATCGGAGAACGTGAACGCCTCGGCGATGTCTCGGCCCATCAGGTCGGGCTCCTCGAAGCCGCTGAGCTCGAAGACGCCATGACCGCTCGCGAGGATCCGGCCCTCCTGGTCGCACACGACGAAGCCCGTTGCCGGGGCTGGGTAGTAGTCCTCGAGCAGTTCGAACATGAACCCGAAGTCGCAGTGGTGGCACGAGGGCGGCTCCTGCGAGAGCCCTTCGCGCCCGTCATGGTCGAGCCGCCGGGTCTTGCAGCGGGGGCAGATGAAGAACGGCATATGTCCAATCTAGCCGGGGCGCCAGCCGTCAGGCGCGCTCTGCGGCGAGGCGTGCACGCCAGAGCTCGAGCGCGTCGTGCTGGTGGGGAAAGGCCATCTGGGCGGGCAGCTCCTCGGGGCCAAACCAGGCGAGCTCGTCGACATCGTCGGCCGCATGCGGCTCGCCCTCTGCGGTCACGAGCCAGGTGAGGCCGAGCACGCTGCGGCCGAGGTAGGGATCGACATATGCGCCGATCCACTCGAGCGGCTCCACCTCGAGCCCCGTCTCCTCGAGGAACTCGCGGCGCAGACCGTCGAGCGGCTCCTCGCCCTCCTCGAGGAAGCCGCCCGGGAGATCCCAGAATCCGAGCGCCGGCTCGATCCCGCGGCGCCCGAGCAGAACCTTCCCGTCGCGAACGAGCAGCCCCTGGACGGCGGGGATCGAGTTGGCCCAGTAGTCGGAGCCGCAGCCCTCGCAGTGCAGGTGGCCGGCAGAGCTGGGTCGTCGAGCCCGGCGCCGCAGCGCGGGCAGAACCGCCAGCCGTCGAGGATCGGCACGCTACGCCGCGACGGTGGCGCCGCTCTTGTCCTCGAGCTCGGCCAGGTAGCGCTCGGCATCGAGGGCGCCCATGCATCCGGAGCCGGCCGCGGTGACGGCCTGCCGGTAGATGTGATCCTGGACGTCGCCGACCGCGAAGACACCTTCGACATTCGTCTGCAGTCGAGCCCGGCTTCGTGACGAGATAGCCGTTCTCGTCGTGGTCGAGCTGGTCGACGAAGAGCTTCGTGTTCGGCTCGTGGCCGATCGCGACGAAGAAGCCCTGCGCATCGATCTCGCGGGTTTCGCCCGTGTCGGTGTTGCGCAGGATGAGGCCGGTCACTGCGGTGTCGCCGATGACCTCCTCGATCGCATAGGGCGTGAGGATCTCGATCTTGCTGTTCGCGCGGGCGCGGCTGACCATGATCGGAGAGGCGCGGAACTCGTTGCGGCGATGGACCAGGGTGACCTTCGTGCCGAAGCGGGTCAGGAAGAGAGCCTCTTCGAAGGCCGTGTCCCCGCCGCCGACGACGACGATCTCCTTCTCCTTGAAGAAGGCCCCGTCACAGGTTGCGCAGGCCGAGACGCCGCGGCCCTGGAGCCTTTGCTCGGAGTCGAGCCCGAGCCACCGTGCCGTCGCGCCCGTCGCGACGATCACCGAGCGGGCGCGGTATTCATCCTTGTGGATCGTGATGCGGAACGGCCTGACCGAGAAATCGACCTCGGTGACGTCGTCGGTGATGAACTCCGCGCCGAACCGTTCGGCCTGCCGTCGGAAGTCCTGCATCATCTCGGGCCCCATGATCCCGTCCGGATAGCCGGGGTAGTTCTCGACGTCGCTCGTGACCATCAGCTGGCCGCCCCACTGGAAGCCCTCGACGACGAGGGGTGCGAGCTCCGCCCGTGCTGCGTAGAGCGCCGCCGTGTAACCGGCCGGCCCTCCGCCGATGATGATCAAGTCCGCGTACTTCGTCTGTGCTGCTCAACTCTGCCTCCTGAAGAATCCGATCACCACATTAAACGCGAGTGGAGCGGTGAACGTTCCCCGTTTCAAGGTCACCTCGAACAGGGTACGCCGCGTCGGAACCAGGCTACGCAGCGTCGGCGGTGCGGGCGGGGAGTTCCACCACGGCTTCGTGCTTCGCAGCCGGATCTTCTCTGGAGGCGTCCTCGTTCTCTCGAAGCGAGCTCGTCTCCGGCCGCGGCAAGCAGCGGCCGCGACTGCGTTGAGATCGGCGGCACATCGGGCAGCTCGTTGCTGCCGGCGCCCAGCTCGGGAAATTTCCGCGCGGTGACGAGCACGCGCGTCTCGTACGACCCGACGGCGTTGTTGTAGTTCCGCATCGCTGCGTCGAGCGACTTGCCGACGCTCGCGAAGTGCCCGGTGAAGATGCCCAGGCGCTCGTAGAGCTCGCGGCCGAGCTTGCTGACGGCCCGGGCGCTCTCGGCAACGGTCTCCTGCTGCCAGCCGTAGGCGACGGTGCGCAGCAGGGCGATCAGGGTCGTCGGCGACGCGGGAATAACTCCCGCCTCGACACCTGCCTCGAGGAGCGAGGGGTCGACGTCGAGCGCAGCGCGGAACCAGGATTCGTCGCCGAGGAACATCACGACGAACTCCGGCGCGGGCTGGAACTGCTTCCAGTAGGTCTTCTGCCCGAGCTTCGTCATGTGCTCGCGGACGAGCCGGGCATGGCGTACGAGATGAGCGCGGCGAACCTCTTCGTCCTCCGCCTCCGTGGCATCCAGGAACGCATCCAGCGGCGCCTTCGCATCGACGACGAGGCTCTTGCCCCCGGAAGCTTGACCACCAGGTCGGGGCGGAGCAACCGTCCCTCGTCGGTGCGCTCGCTCGCCTGCTCGACGAAATCGCAGTGCGCGACCATGCCGGCCAGCTCGACGACCCGCTTCAGCTGCACCTCCCCCCAACGCCCGCGGACGTGGGGGGCACGGAGAGCGGTCACGAGGTTGCCGGTCTCCTTTTGCAGCCGGGTCTGCCCCTCGGCCACCGAACGCAGTTGCTCGGCAACGCCCGCGACAGCGGTGAGCCGCGTCTGCTCGAGCTTGCGCGACTGCTGGTCGAAACGATCGAGTGTCTCCTTGATCGGCGCAAGCCGCGCCTCGGTTTCCTTCAGGAGGGACGAGGAGCTGCGGTCGATCGCCTCGCCGGTTGCGGCGCGCAGGTGATCCTCCCACTGCTTCTCGGTCTTCTCGATGAGTGCGGCGCGCTCCTCGGCCGCCAGAACGCGCCCTGCAGCCGACTCGAGCTGAGCTTCGGACGCAGCAAGCCGGGCGGCTGAAGCCGCCGCCGCCGCGCGCGCCCACAGCCAGAGCCCGAAGGCTCCGGCGGTCAGTCCGACCACGAATGCAAGCAGCTCGACCATTGGGCAGAGAAACGTTAACGGTGGCGTCGGACGGACTTCCGCGGGCTCTCCCGGGATCCAGAGAGCGCCGCAGGTTCGCCATTTCTCCCATAATTGTCGCTCTTAGCGAGATTTCGGCTCCGACAGGGATTGACCGGATGGCTGATCGCCAGATAGCTTCCCGCCCGTCGGATCCGGTAGGTCTTCGGACTCGCTGGATCCGGCACTCAGCTCCGGTGGGTCTTCGGACTTGCCGGGGCTGATTTTTTGGTCCCTCCAAAGACCCGGTCGGGACATTTCTCCGGGCTAGCGGCGCCGCGGAGGCACCCGGCACGTTTGACGGCGGCGCCTCGGAGGCACCCGGCTTGGTTGAGCGGGCGTTCTCGCAAATCCTCGCTCGTTGCGACAATTTTTGTCGAGGCTGCTCTTGACCGCGCGGCCTGCCACCAGATAGCTTCCCGCACGTCGGATCCGGTAGGTCTTCGGGCTCGCTGGATCCGGCACTCAGCTCCGGTGGGTCTTCGGACTTGCCGGGGCTGATTTTTTTGTGCCTCCAAAGACCCGTTCGGCACGTTGCTCGAGGGCCCGACCGCCGGGCAGTGGGAACAGCCGTTCGCATCCGTAAGCTTGCAGGCGTGAGCGAGGTCTTTGCCCCCGGCGGGGCTCTCTCCGCGACCCTTCCCGGCTTCGAGGCCCGGGCGGAGCAGGCTGCGCTCGCAGAGGCGGTCGCCGAGGCGCTCGCAAGCGGAGAGCATCTCCTCGCCGAAGCCGGCACCGGAACGGGGAAGAGCCTCGCCTACCTCCTTCCGGCCCTCGCCTCGGGCCGCACCGTCGTCGTTGCGACCGCGACGAAGGCACTGCAGGAGCAACTGCTCGCAAAGGACGTGCCCGCCGCGGCTCGCGCGCTCGGACGAGAGGTCACCGTCGCGGTCCTCAAGGGCCGTCAGAACTATCTGTGCCGCCGCCAGCTCCAGAGCTTCGGGCCGATGCTGCTCCGCGACCCGCGCGACGAGGAGGCCTACGAGGCGCTCCAGCCGTGGATCTCAGAGACCGAGACCGGGGACCGCGCCGAGCTCCCCTTCGAGCCCTCCGACACGCTCTGGGCCGAGCTCGCCGTCGGCTCCGACCGGTGCTCGGGCCGTCGCTGCCCGCTCCTTTCGAGCTGCTTCGCCGAGGCCGCGCGCGGAAGGGCCGCCGAGGCCGAGCTCGTGATCGCGAACCACGCGCTCTACTTCGCCGACATCGCCGCGGGCGGCGGCGTCCTGCCCGACCACGACGCCGTCATCTTCGACGAGGCCCATCGGCTCGAGGAGACAGCCGCAACCTGGCTCGGCGGCCGCGTGTCGCGCGCGGGCCTCCACCGCCTCGCGCTCGACGTCGAGCGCGCCTGCCGCGATGCCGACGAGCCCTACCCCGCGCACGCGCTCGATCGAATCGCGCACGCCGGCGATCGCCTGCTCCGCGCGGTCGCGCCGCCAACCGGTCGCCGGCGCCTGAAGGAGATCCCGGTCGAGAGCCGCCCTCGTGCTCGTCGACGCCCTCGCCGCGCTCGCCTCCGCGATCGACGGCAGGGCCGAAGGGCTCGACCAGCTCTCCCGCCGCACGCTCGGGATCGCCGCCCAGGTCGAGGCCTGCCTCGAGCCCGCCGGGCTCGAGCGGGTCGTCTGGGCAGAGCCCGATGCGCTCGCATGGGCCCCCATCGAGGTCGGCCGCCAGCTTCGCGAGCGACTCTGGGAAGACGGACCCACGGCCATCCTCGTCTCCGCCACCCTCACGACCGGCGAAGACGCGACCTTCGTCCGCCGCCGCCTCGGGCTCGACCATGCGCGCGAGCTCGTCGTCGGCTCTCCGTTCGATTTCAGGGAGCAGGCGCTCCTCTACGTGCCGCGGACGATGCCCGACCCCCGTGCCGAGGGGTTCACGGAGCGGGTCGCCGACGAGGTCGTCGCGCTGCTCGGTCTCTCTCGTGGGCGCGCGCTCGTTCTCACCTCGAGCTACCGCGCACTCGACGTGCTCAGCCGGCGAGTTGCGGGCAGCGTTCCCGTACGACGTGCTCGTGCAGGGCGAGGCGCCTCGAGAGCGGTTGCTCGAACGCTTCCGGGCCGACGTCGACTCGGTGCTCCTCGCGACCTCGACGTTCTGGCAGGGAGTCGACATCCCAGGGGAGTCGCTCTCGCTCCTCGTCATCGACAAGCTGCCCTTCTCGGCTCCGGGCGACCCGCTCCACGAGGCCCGGTGCGAAGCGGTGGAGGCCGCGGGCGGCGACTGGTTCCGCGACTACGCGCTCCCGAGCGCGATGCTCCAGCTCCGACAGGGATTCGGCCGGCTGATCCGCAGCCACGAGGATCAGGGCGTCGTCGCGATCCTCGACCCGCGGCTCCGCACGAAGCCGTACGGCCGCGCCTTCCTGGCGGCCCTGCCTCACTGCCCGATCGTCGACGACCGCGCCGGCGTGGCCGCGTTCTTCGGCGCGGTCGAGCTTCAGACGGCATAGGCTGCAGACCGCGTAGCCTTTCAAGGAGTGCTCCCTCGCCGGGGTGGCGGAACTGGTAGACGCGTCCGGCTTAAAACCGGGTGCCCAACGCGGGCATGGGGGTTCGAGCCCCTCCCCCGGCACCTCTTTCCCCGCAGTACAGTCTTTCCGTGACCGAGGTTGCGCATCCGGTAACCGCGATGGAATGGGACACGCCGCTCTATCGGCAGGCGCGGACCCAACTCGAGCAGGCGCTGCCCGGCGCCGGCATCTCGCAGGATGTGGCCGAGCGCCTCCGCTATCCCGAGCGCGCCGTGATCCTCACCCTGCCGGTGCGGATGGACGACGGAAACGTCCGCTCGTTTCCCGCCTACCGCGTCCAGCATTCCTCGGTGCTCGGACCGACGAAGGGCGGGATCCGCTACGACGAAGAGGTCTCGCTCGGGGAGTGCGCGGCGCTCGCGATGTGGATGACCTGGAAGTGCGCGCTCCTGCGGCTGCCCTACGGCGGCGCGAAGGGCGGCGTGCGCTGCAGTCCCCGCCAGCTCTCGCAGCATGAGCTCGCACGCGTGACTCGCCGGTTCACGTCCGACCTCGCGCCCTTCATCGGCCCGGAGATCGACATCCCGGCGCCGGATATCGCCACGAACGAGCAGACGATGGCCTGGATGATGGACACGTACTCGTCGCAGAAGGGCTATGCCGTTCCGGGGATCGTGACGGGGAAGCCGATCTCGATCGGCGGCTCGCTCTTCCGCAGCGAGGCGACCGGGGCGGGGGTGGTGATGGTGATCGAGCGGGCCTGCGAGCGGCTCGGATGGAACCTCGCGGGGCTCACCTTCGTCGTGCAGGGTTTCGGCAACGTCGGCGGGGTTGCCGCCGCCGAGCTTCACGAGCGCGGCGCCCGGGTGATTGCGATCGGCGACGTCGCGACGAGCGTCCACGATCCGTGCCGGCCTCGACGTGCCGACGCTCGCCGAGTACGCGCGCGAGCACGGGTCGCTCGCAGGGCTTTCCCGCCACGCACCTCTCGCACGAGGCGCTCCTCGAGGTTCCCTGCGACGTGCTCGTGCTCGCGGCGCGTGAAGACCAGGTGACCGAAGCAAACGCCGCCTCGCTCCGTTGCCGGCTCGTCGCCGAGGGCGCGAACGGCCCCACCTCGGTCGCCGGTGACGAGATCCTCGCCGCCCGCGGGATCCCGGTCCTGCCGGACGTCCTCACGAACGCGGGCGGCGTCACCGTCTCCTACTTCGAGTGGGTGCAGGACCTGAGCCGCCTCTTCTGGGACCGCGACGAGATCCGGCGCCGGCTCGCCGAGAAGCTCGCCGACGCGTTCGACCGCGTGTGGGCGCTCGCCGAGACCGACGGTGTCTCGCTCCGCAGCGCCGCGCTGATCTCCGGGATCCGCGACGTCGCAGCGGCGCTCGAGGCCAGGGGGATCTACCCGTGAGCGAGCAGCGTGTACGCGACGCGATGGTCTCCGACCCACACGCGCTCGATGCGGACGCGACCGCGCAGGAGGCGGGGGAGGCGCTGATGCGTCCGGAGGTCCGCTCGGTCCTCGTGTGCGACGGTGGCCGCTTCGTCGGCGTGATCACGCGAAAGACGCTCGTGCGCGAGGTGGTCGCCCGGGGGCTCGACCCACGAACGACGATCCTGCGCGAGATCGCCGAGGTCCCGAACGCCACGCTCGACTCGGAGATGCCGCTTGTGGAGGCCTTCGCCTTTCTCGAGGAAGGCGACTACAAGCGGCTCCCGGTCGTCGATCACGGAAAGCTCGTCGGCGTGATCTCGCGCTCGTCGGTTCAGCGCCGCCTGGCGGAGGACGACCCTCCGCCGGCGGAAGAGATCGAAGCCTAGGCCGCGATCTCCAAGGGCTCGGTCGCGGCGAGAAGGGTCGCGACCGCGTCCTCGAGCTGCTCGAGGATCTCGCTGTCGACGAGCCGGCCGTCCTCGTCGAACTTCTCGTTGCGCGTGGCCGACGGCGACCTCGACCTCGGCGACACGGGCTCCCATCGCGGCGAGCACCTTGCGAAGGTCGGCCTGCGCCCAGACCGCGCCGAACATCCCGATGCTCGAGCCGATCACCGCGACCGGCTTGCCGCGGAAGGCGTTCGTCGCGATCGGGCGTGAGGCCCAGTCGAGCGCGTTCTTCAGCGCGCCCGGGATCGAGGAGTTGTACTCGGGGGTGGCAAAGAGGACGGCGTCGGCCGACGCGACGGCGGCGCGGAGGTCGGCGACCGCCTGAGGTGCCGGCTCGACGTCATCGTCCTGGTCGTACGGCGGCACCTCGCGCAGCCCCTCCCAGAGCTCCAGAGTGTCATCGGGCCCGAGCAGCTCCTCCGCGGCCCGCAGCAACAGTGTGTTGTGCGAGTCGCGGCGGAGGCTGCCGGAGATGGCGAGGATCTTCAACTTAGGCTGCCTTCACGAGCGAGAGCTCTGCCTTGAGCGTGACCTCGTCGGCGAGTGCCTTCGTGCCGTTCGGCATGTCGTTGTTCCAGGTGATCCCGAACTGCGTGCGGTCGATCGTCGTCTCGAGCTCGAGGCCGTAGCGCTCGTTCCCGTAGGGATCGGCGATCGGTCCGGTGACCGTGCCGGTCAGAGTCGCGGGCTGGGTGATGCCCTTGATCGTGAGCTCGCCCTCGAACGTGACCTCGTTGCCCTCGACCTTCGCCTGCTCGGTCGAGAAGCTGACCTCGGGATGGCGCTCTGCGTCGAAGAAGTCCGGCGACATCAGGTGCCCGGTGAGGTTCTCGTCCTTGGTCTGGAGCGTGGCGATCCGCGCCGCGCCCGTGAGGCGGCCGTCGACGAGCTGGGCGTCGAAGTCGGAGACGGTGCCGGCGAACAGGCCGATCCCCATGTAGCCGACCTCGAAAGCGACCGTGGAGTGGACGCGATCCGCGCCGTACGTCCCGGTCGGAAGTGCCTGACTCTGAACTGAAACTGTCTCTGTAGTGCTCATTGAGTCTAAGACCTCCATAAGATTGAGTACGCAACTATACCCTCAAACGTTGCGTGCGCAACGATATTCCCGGAGGGTTTCGGAGCCCGCGCCTCGTTACTTCGTCGGCACGAAGCTGCGCACGAGCCGGACCATCGTCCAGAGCTCGCGGGCGCCGCCGCCGATGACTTTCGCCGTCGCGAGCGACTCCTCGAGCCGGTCCGCGGGCGGTGTCGATGCGGGCCGCGCGCGCGGTAACGCCCGCGGCCCGAAGCTCGAGCTGCGAGACGAGGGTTGCGACCTGGAGCATCGAGACCTGCGTCGTCCGCTGGATACCGCTTGATCGTGCGCCAGACGACGAATCCGCGCCATCCCGCGAAGGCAAGCCCGGCCACGAGCGCGACAGCGAAGAAGATCAACGAATAGAGCACGAGGTGGTGCATCTCCCCATCGTAGACTTCAAGCGTGAGGAGGCTCGTCTCACGCCACGACGGTCTCGCGCAGCTCGCCCTCGTGTCTCGCGCGGTCGGAGCGTATGAGGCGATGCGGCTCGAGCTTCGCCCCGACTGGCCGCTCGCCCTCGACCACGCCCGCCGGATCGCCGGCTGGGAGCGCATCGCTCACCTCGCGTGGGAGCGACCGCTCCAGCACGCCGCCCTCGCCGCCCCGGGCCTCGTCGACGCGTTGAATGCGTTCTACCTCCTCGGCCACTTCGCGATCACGGGGCTCTTCTTCCTCTGGCTCTACCGCCGGTCCCGGAGCGGTTTCCGGTTCTTCCGCAACGCCTTCCTGATCGCGACAGGCCTCGCGCTGCTCGTCGCCTGGCGCTTCCCGACCGCCCCGCCGCGCGTCGCCGGTCTCGGCCTCGAAGACACGCTGCGCCGCTTCTCCGGACATCGACCTCGGCTCTCCGGGCTCGGGCGGCCTCTCCGACCCGGTCGCCGCCGTCCCCTCGCTCCATGCCGGCTGGGCCTTCGGCGTCGCCGCCGGACTGTTCGATCTACGCGGGCGGCCGGGCGGTCAAGGCGGCGGCCGTTCTCTACCCGCTCATGGTCGTGATCACGATCCTCGCAACGGGCAACCACTTCGTCCTCGACGCCCTCGCCGGCGCCCTCGTGATGGCCGCTCGGCTTCGCCCTCGCGTCCCTTCCGGCCCGCCTGGCGGTGGTACCATCGACGCTACGTCGCGGGGTGGAGCAGTCAGGTAGCTCGCCGGGCTCATAACCCGGAGGTCGCAGGTTCAAATCCTGCCCCCGCTATCTCTGAATCAGGCAAAGGCCCCGTAACCGGGGCCTTCGTCGTCTTCGAGGCGAGTCCGAGAGGCGTGCGTTAGCCGGTCCGGGACATGGAGCTCTGGTTCGAGCGAGGCGAGCGCGTCGAATTCGTCGTCCTGCGTCCAGGCCTCGAGGTCGTGCACGAGCGCGGTTCGTGCTCAGAGAGTCGAAAACTTGGGCCGCGGCCGTTTGGACACTGGTGCCCCGGCCCGCTCCACCGGTAGCGTGGCCGCGTCGATGCCGGAGCTGAGCGAGAGATCGAGCGCTGCCCGGGATGTGCTTGCCGCCAGGTTCGGATTCGACGGCTTCCGGCCCGGGCAGGAACAGGTCGTCGAGGCGCTGCTCGCGGGCCGTTCGGCGCTCGCGGTCTTTCCGACCGGAGCGGGGAAGAGCCTCTGCTACCAGCTTCCGGCCCTGCTCCTCGACGGCGTGACCGTGGTCGTCTCGCCGCTGATCGCGCTGATGAAGGATCAGGTCGACTTCATGGCTGAACGGGGGATCGAGGCTGCCCGAATCGACTCGAGCCTCGGCCCTGACGAGGTCCGGGACGTGTCGGCTCGGCTACGGGCTGGGACGCTGAAGCTGCTCTACGTCGCTCCCGAACGGTTCAACAACGAACGGTTCCTCGCTCTGCTCGGCGGCATCCCGATCGCTCTGTTCGCGGTCGACGAGGCGCATTGCATCTCGGAATGGGGGCACAACTTCCGTCCCGACTACCTGAAGCTTGCGGTCAGGGCTCGCGAGCTCGGAGCCGAGCGGGTGCTCGCACTGACTGCGACCGCAACGCCGGCGGTCGTCGCCGACATCCGGGCCGGGTTCGAGATCGACGAGGCCGACTCTGTCGTGACCGGCTTCTACCGGCCGAACCTGACGCTCCTCACGACTCCTTCATCCGCCCGCTCCCGCGATCAGTTGCTGATCGACCGCCTGCGCGAGCGGCCGGCCGGCTCGACGATCGTGTACGTCACCCTCCAGCGCACCGCCTTCCGGATCGCGGCGCTTCTCGCCGCAGCGGGGATCCCGGCCCGGGCCTATCACGCGGGAATGAGCACCGAGGATCGCGTCGCCGTTCAGGAGTGGTGGAAGGGCTCGGCGGAAAACGTCGTCGTCGCCACGATCGCCTTCGGGATGGGGATCGACAAGGCCGACGTGCGCTACGTCTACCACTTCAACCTGCCGAAAGGCCTCGAGTCCTACTCGCAGGAGATCGGCCGCGCGGGCCGAGACGGCGCACCGAGCACCTGCGAGCTCTTCGCCTGTGCCGACGACGTTCCGACGCTCGAGAACTTCGCTTACGGCGACACACCGACCAGGGAGTCGCTCGAGGGGCTCCTCGAGGAGGTCTTCGGGCACGAGGTGGGTGTGCCGTTCGCCGTCTCGGAGTACGAGCTCTCAACCCGTTACGACATCCGCGGGCTCGTGCTGAAGACGACGCTGACCTATCTCGAGCTCGACGGCCTCCTCGTCCAGGGCACGCCCGTTCTTCGCGGGTTACAAGCTGCGCCCCGTGTCCGGTTCGCTCGAAGAGGTCTTCGCTGCCTTCGACGAACGCCGCGCCGGGTTCCTTCGCCGTGTCGTGGCCGCAGGGAAGACGGGGCGCATCTGGACGACCGCTCGACCCCGATGCGGTCGCCGCGGCGCTCGGCGAGGAGAGAAGCAGGATCGTCGCGGCACTCGAGCATCTCGACCAGCGCGGATTGATCGAGCTGCAGGCGGCTGAGGCGCGGCAGCGGTTCACAGTCGTGAGCCGCCCGGACTCCAGCTCCGAGCTGCGCGACCGGCTGGCCGAACGGTCCGAGCGCCGCGAGCAGGTCGAGACCGAGCGGATCGAGCGCGTGGTCTCGCTCGTCACGCACGACGGCTGCCAGGTGAACGCTCTTGTCGCCTACTTCGGCGAGGAGCGCGACGAGCCGTGCGGTCACTGCAGCTTCTGTCTCTCGCAGACGGCGCAGGCGCTGCCTGCGGCCGAGCTTCTGCCCGAGATCGGATCCCTCGTCGACGAGCGGGCGCTAGTGCGCGTTGCAGGCGGCATACCCGGATGCACTCGCCGCGCCGAGGCAGGCCGCTCGGTTTCTCTGCGGGTTGAGCAGCCCCGCGACGAGCCGGGCAAAGCTGACTCGCGATCCGCTCTACGGCGCGCTCGCCGAGCATCGTTTCGCGACCGTGCTCGGCTGGTGCGAGTCACGCGCCAAGTCGCCTGAGCCTCACGTGTAGAGAACGACCAGGCAGCCCTCGTAGACGCCGTCGTTCGAGCAGACGGGCGGGAGCGTCCTTCTTCGGTGCCAGGCACCGTTTGCGGTCGTGACCTCGACCCTGGCCGTCCAGACGATGCCGCTGTCGTAGGGATCGGAGGTCTCGTGATAGGTGAGGGTGCAGAGCGAAAAGCCGTGTCGGGCCTCGCACCTGACCCGTCCGAGCCGGAAGGTCGGGCACTTGCCGCCGAGGTAGCCCGAGCAGGCCCCGTTCTTCGGGTGGAACGTCCACGACTGCCTGGACCCGGCGCTCACTTGCCGCGCGAGCCTCGATTCGCTCGGAGGGCCTGACGCCCTCGCAAACCCCGCCAGAAGCAGCGCCGCGAACAGGAGTGGGACCACCGCGGTCGGCCGCATGGGCCGATTATCCTCCGAGCGATGTGGTCCCGGGCAGCGGTCGGCCTCGTGCTCTGCCTCGCCGGGGGCGTCTTCTTCGGGCAGGGGATCGGCGTGATCCACGGGTCGCCGATGACCGGCGAGGCGCAGTGGGCCGTGATCGGCGGCTTGATGCTCGCAGTCGGGCTGGCCCTGCTTGTCTGGGCCTGGCGGCTCGCCCGGGGGTCCGAACATGTTTGAGTGACCGGGATTCCGGGCAAGATGACGAAAGCCGCGAGTTTTACGGTCTATTGCTGACCGCGAAAAGGTCACCCTTGTTAGGATTTCGCGATTGTTGAACCACGTTTGTTTCTCCGGCGAATAACCGCCGCAAAAGATGTTCTGAGAAAAAGATCAGAGCACCAAACAAGGAGAAGCAAACATGACCGATCTATTCAAGCTCGAAGAAGTCGACCTCGACGGTGCGATCCAGGAGACCGGTGCGAAGGTGCCGGCGTCCACGCGGGCTGCATTCCTCCAGCGCGCGGGCATCGGTCTCGGCGCGGTCGTCGGTGGCGGCGCCCTGCTGGGTGCGCTGCCGGAGCTCGCGTTCGGTTCCGCATCGTCGGACACTGACATCCTGAACTTCGCCCTCACGCTCGAGTACCTCGAGGCGGCTTTCTACGCGGAGGCCGTCAGGAAGGGTGCGTTGAAGGGCGAGACGAAGACGTTCGCCAGGGTCGTCGCCGGCCACGAGGCGGCGCATGTCGCGGCGCTCAAGAGCGCTCTGGGCTCGCACGCCGTCGCGAAGCCGAGGTTCGACTTCAAGGGCACGACCGCGAACCAGGCGAAGTTCCAGGCGACCTCCGAGGTGCTCGAGTACACGGGCGTCAGCGCCTATCTCGGTCAGGTCGGGAACATCAGCTCGAAGAAGGTGCTCGCGGCAGCGGGCGCGATCCTGCCGGTCGAGGCATGGCACGCCGCCTGGATCGCCGACATCCGCCGCCACGGCGGCAAGCCCTACCCGGCTCCGTCCGCGTTCGCCGAGGGCAAGACCAAGGCGCAGATCCTGACCGCGGTCAAGGGAACCGGCTTCATCGTCGGCTGACCCGATCGTCTCCTTCGAGTGTGCGGGCTCCCCGGCCCCACGCTCGAAGGTGAACGCGTACAGGTGGAATGACCGCCAACGTTCGCGGGTTCCCGGCCCGCTATCACGCGGCACCAGAGCCCGCTCTCGTTCTTGAAAGGCACGCAGCCTTCGCCGCGCACGATGACGAACTCTGGCTTGGTACTAGCGAACCAGGAAGCCGGCAAACGTTGCCGGTCGGTCCACTAGCCGTAAAGGCCGGTGCCGGCGGGCTTCGTGGTGATGAAGTACGTCTTCGCCCCGCCTGTCTTGCCGTAGACGGACCACTGGCCGAACGTCAGGTCCACCGTCAGCGATTTTCTCCCCTTGAAGGCGGCTGTGGTCACCGTCCTCTTCGAATGGCCCGACTGGAGCACGAAGCCGTTCGTCGCGCTCTTGTCGTTCACGGTGACCGTGTAGTCGCCGGCCGTGAGCGTCGTCACCTTCTTGCCCTTGAACGCGAGGCTGAGCTTGCCCGCCGAACTGACCGTTCCCGTGAGCGTGCCGAGCGACTTGGCCGTCCCGCCGGACGTCGACCCCGACGACGAGCCCTTTCCGCTCCCGGTCGGGCTTGCGCCCGCCACTACCTGCGTGTTCGAGGTGCTGAAGCTGATCGTGGTGGTGGGCGCGACGGTGCTGTCGGTGGCGGTGTAGGTCGCGTTCGGCTGGAGGATGATCGGCGAGAGGTCCTGCGAGGCCTCGCCCGAGTTGAGCGTCGTCGTGTAGTTGACGCCGGGCCCGCTGAGCGCGAAGTTGACCGACTCGCAGCCCGACTGCCCACTCGCGAACGCGAACGGCGTGCTCACGACGGCCTGGTAGCTCCCGTACGGGACCGGCGTCGCGGCAGTGACGGCGACGCCGCCGTCGAGGGCGAGCGTGAAGTGGCACGCGGCCGTGTAGTTGACGTACAGGGACGGCAGGGTCACGGCGCCGCTGCTGCCCGTGCCGACGAGCGAAGCGGCGGCGACAACGATCGCTGCAAGCGGAACTCGAGGCATGCTGCGCGCTGCGAACACTTCGTGTCGAATGCTACTCCCCGGGTGAGCGATACCGTTTGCGGCGGAATGCATGCCGGCATTGATCTTCGGCTGCGACGGCGTGCTCGCTCGGGCGTGTCGTCGAGGCGCGCATGGCATTCGAGATCGCAGCCTCGCTTTCCCGGACGCCCAGGAGCGCGAGCTGCTGCTCCGCGGGGCCGCACGCGTTCCCGGTTGACCCTCCGCGCGGCCTCCGCTACCGTTCTTCGCGGCAGGAACAGGGGTCGAACGACGAGCGTCCGGCAGGCACCGGGCGAGACCCGGATCAAGTGAAACACCGCTCAGAAGGCAATTGACGCACGGACCGCCGGCATGGTTGCGCTCCTACTCTCAGCCGTAATCGCACTCAGCTCCCACACGGGCTCGCAGGCCGCACACTCGGCGGCGCAGCTCAAGTCGCCTGGGCAGCTACCGCCGCGCGGGGTGATCGTGCCCGGCGCCGTGTTCGCGGGCATTCATCTCGGCGACACCCAGCAGAAGGTGCAGGCGGCTGTGGGGGCACCGCTACGACGTCTGCGGCTACTGCAACGACGTGACGTGGCTCTACGAGTACCGGGGCCCCGAGCCGCTCGGCGCGGCCGTTCGCTTCCAGAAGAACAAGGTCGTCGCGGTGTTCTCGCTCGGCTCGCCTGCAGGCTGGAAGACGACGAACGGCCTCAACATGGGCGATCCGATCTCGAACGTCTACTCCCAGTATCCGACCGTCGGCACCACGAGGTGCATCGGCTTCGACGCGATCACGACGAAGATCGGCCCCTCGGTGATGGCGTTCTACAGCTCGGCCGGGGTGATCTACGGCTTCGCCATGGTGGTTCCCAAGATGACCGTCTGCCAGTAGCGGCGCCGTTCAGCGCTTGATGTTCAGCAGCACGGTTGCCTTGGTCGGCGACTTGAACTGCAGCACCTCGAGTTGGTGCGGCGCGTAGTAGACCTGGATCGAGTTCGGAGCGACCTTGGCGCCGCAGGCGACCTGCGTCTTCGTGATCACCTGACAGTGAAAGTTGTCGGAGGGCAGCGTCGCGATGTCGCCGACCTTGATCGTGATCACCTTCGCCTTACCGGCGCCGAGACCGGTCGCGGCGACGATCGAGAAACAGACGGCCGCGGTGAGCGCCGCGGTGAGACCGAGCTTGAACATCCTGCCTCCTGAGACGTGGGTTCGTAACAGCTTAGGGTCCGACATTTAGGATCGTCTGGTGATTCCCGCCTCGAACCTGGCGGCCTTCGCGCTGGCCGCTTTCGTCCTGATCGCGATCCCGGGACCGAGCGTGCTGTTCGTGATCAGCCGCGGTGTCGTCCTCGGCCGCCGCGCGGCTTTCGCGACGGTCCTCGGGAACTGCGCGGGGGTGTACGTCCAGGTGGCCGCGGTCGCGCTCGGGATCGGCGTGCTCGTCGAGCGCTCTGCCGTGGTCTATGAAGCAGTCAAGCTGGTCGGCGCCGGCTACCTCGTCTGGCTCGGGATCCGGACGTTTCGCAAGCGCCGCTCGTTCGCGGCGGCGCTCGGAGCGCCCGTCGCCCCGAAGAGCGGCCGCCGGATCCTGCGCGAGGGCTTCGTCGTCGGGGTCACGAATCCGAAGGCAGCCGTCTTCTTCGCCGCGATCCTCCCGCAGTTCACGGATCCTTCAGTCGGCCACGTTCCGTTGCAGATGCTCGCGCTCGGTCTCGTCTTCGTCGCGATCGCGATGGTCTGCGACGGCGCGTGGGCGCTCGTCGCGGGCTCGGCAGGCCAGCGGCTCGCCTCTTCGCCACGACGCCTGGAGGCAATCGGCGGAGCGGGCGGCGTCGTTCTCGTCGGTCTCGGTGTGGGCCTCGCCGTGACCGGCCGCAAGCCCTGAATCTGCGCTTAGCCTATGCCCGTCCGAAGAGGACGCAGCCGTTATGGCCGCCGAGTCCCATCGCGTTCGAGAGGGCGACGTCGACCTGGGTTCGACGCGCCTCGTTCGGGACGTAGTCGAGGTCGCATTCGGGATCCGGGTTCCGGTAGTTGATCGTCGGCGGCAGGACGCCGTCGCGGAGCGCGAGGATGCACATGATCGACTCGATCGCCCCCGCCGCCCCGAACGTGTGCCCCATCATCGACTTCGTCGAGGACACGGCGAGCTTGTACGCGTGATTGCCGAAGACGTTCTTGATCGCCTTCGTCTCGGCGATGTCGCCGAGGGGGGTGGAGGTGCCGTGCGCGTTCAGGTACCCGACGCGCTCGGGCGCGACGCCGGCGCGCTCGAGCGCGGACTTCATCATCGCCGCGACGCCCTCGGCCTCGGGCTCGGGCTGGGCGAGATGGTGTGCGTCGTTCGAGGCGCCGTAGCCGAGCACCTCGGCGTAGATCTCTGCGCCTCGCGCCTCGGCCTTGTCCCAGTCCTCGAGGAGCACGGCCCCTGCGCCCTCGGCGATCACGAACCCGGCGCGGGTGGCGTCGAACGGCCGGGACGCGTGCGGCGGGTTCTTGTCCTCCGCGGCGAGACCGCGCATCGCCGTGAAGCCGGCGAGGATCAACGGGTCGACGCACGCCTCGGTGCCGCCCGCGATCACGGCGTCGACCCACCCACGTTTGATCAGTTCCGCCCCCTCGCCGATCGTGTGCGAGCCCGTGGCGCAGGCCGAGACGATCGCGTAGTTCACGCCCTTGATCCCGAGCGAGATCGCGATCTGGCCGGACGCCGTGTCGACGAGGACATTCGGCAGGAAGCTCGGAGCCACGCGATCGGGGCCGCGCTCGCGCAGGATCGCCGCCTGCTCGGCGATCTGGGTGACCCCGCCGATCGCGGAGCCGAAGATGATCCCGACCCGCGTCGGGTCGAAGTCCGTGAGGCCCGAGTCGTCGAGCGCCTCCTTTGCGGCGGACAGCGCGATGAGCACGTTCCGCTCGAGCTTGCGCGCATCCTTCGCAGAGGCGACCTTCTGCGGATCGAAACCCTTGATCTCAGCGGCGATCCGGATGGGCAGCCCCTCGGTGTCGAAGGCCGAGATCCAGTCGATCCCGCTCTGGCCTGCGAGCGCCGCGCTCCAGGTCGTGGGTGCATCAAGCCCGAGTGGCGAGACCGCCCCGATTCCGGTAACCGCAACACGCGTCATGAGCGGCGCAGCTTAACCGTAGGCTTCAGGGGTGCCCGCACCTGAACTGCCTTTCCCGCCGATGGAGGCCGAACTCGTTCGCGAGCTACCGGTCGGGGAGGGGTGGGCCTACGAGCCCAAGTGGGACGGATTCCGCGGTGTGCTCGAGAACCTCGGCGAAGAACTGGCCCTCTGGTCCCGCAACGAACGGCCGCTCCTGCGCTACTTCCCGGAGCTGCGACCGCTCGGAGACCTTCTGCCGCCACGTTCAGCGCTCGACGGCGAGATCGTGATCGTCCGCGACGGAGCGGTCGACTTCAACGCGATGCAGATGCGGCTCCATCCGGCCGAATCGCGGATCCGGCGGCTCTCGGCCGAGATTCCGGCGTCCTTCGTCGTCTTCGACGTGCTCGTCTGGAAGGGCGCGCCTGTCTGGCAGCGCCCATTCGAGGAGCGTCGGGCCGAGCTCGAACGGGTGGCCGAGGGCTTCCGGCTCTCCCCGTCCACCCGCGACCTCGCCGAGGCGCGCGCCTGGCTCGACCGCTTCGAGTCGCTCGGGCTCGACGGCGTGATCGCAAAGCGGCTCGGCGTGCCGTACCTGCCGGGCTCGCGCGAAGGGATGGTGAAGGTGAAGGAGCACAAGACCGCCGACTGCGTGGTCGCCGGGATCCGCTGGAAAGGCTCCCGTGAACACGTTGCGACGCTTCTCCTCGGCCTCTGGGGCGAGGACGGTGAGCTCGACTACGTGGGCTCGTGCGCGGTCGCGGCGAAGTCGCGGGCCGAGGTGGCCGACAAGGTGCTCCCGCTCGTGGAGGAAGACCCCGAGTGGACCTCGGCCGAGCCGAACCGTTGGGGCACGGGCGCACTCGAAGAGGCACGCGTCAGGCCCGAGCTGGTCGTCGAGGTGCGCTACGACAAGGTGCAGGGCAACCGCTTCCGGCACGGCACGAAGCTGCTTCGCTGGCGCGACGACAAGGATCCGGCCGACTGCACGTGGCGCGAGCTGCGGCCGGCTCGGGCGGATACGTCGGCAAGGGGTCGAGTCGCTCTTCTAGTCGGCCGAGGGGGCCGGGAGGCCGAGCTGCTCGAATCGCGGCACGAGCGACACCGGCTTCCGCCACATCCCGCCCATCGGATCGCCGGCCTGCTCGAGCCGCTTCGGCATCGTCTCCATCGTGAAGGCGGCCGGATCGACGCCGGCGACCTCGTCCCAGCCGAGCGGCGCAGAGACCCGCGCGTCCGGGGTCGGGCGCACCGAATAGGCGCAGGCGATCGTCCGGTCGCGGGCGTTCTGGCCGAAGTCGACGAAGACGCCGATGCGATCGGCCACGCGCCAGGTGGTCGTCGCGACTCTCTGGTCGCCGATCCGGCGCTCGACCTCCTGCGCGAGCGCCTTCGCAAACACCCGCACCTGCGGGAACCGCAGCTCGGGCCGGATCGGGGCGAGGATGTGGAGGCCCGTCGCGCCCGAGGTCTTCGGGAACGAGGAAAGGCCGAGCTCGTCCATCACCTCGCGCACGACGAGTGCGATCTCTCGCACGAACGGCCACTGTCCGTCGCTCGTCGGGTCGAGATCGATCAGGAGATAGTCGGGGAGCTCGATCTCGGGAACGCGCGAGTGCCACGTGTGGAGCTCGATGCAGCCGAGGTTCGCGACCCAGGCGAGCGCGGCGGCGTTGTCGATCACCGCGAAGACGGTCGAGTGTCCGCTCGGAAACGAGACGGGCACCTCGTCCACGTAGTCGGGATGCTTGGCGGGAACGCGTTTCTGGTGGAAGAACTCGCCCTCGACCCCGTTCGGGAACCGCTTCATGTGGAACGGCCGGCGCCTCAGGTGGGGGAGCGCCGCCGGAGCGACGGCGAGATAGTAGGAGACGAGATCGTGTTTCGTCAGGCCGGGGAGGGGGAAGAACACCTTGTCGGGGTTCGACACCGGAACCTCGTAGCGACCGACGAGCATTCCGGGAAGATGCCATACGGAGGCCCAAACTCCCGCGCTGGGGGATGGGCATCATGATGCGACAGCGATTTCAGATGCTCACCGGTGCCGGCCTCGCGGTCTTGGCGATGGGCGCCTTCGGAACGAGCGCGGCGCCGGCGGGCGCGAGCCAGGCGTTCTCGGACATGAACGCGACCGGCGCCACCCTCGAGGTGAACGCGAAGGGCGAGGCACTCGTGAGCTACACGCGCTCATCGGGAGTGCCCCGACACGTGCTCGTCTGGGGCGCGGTGAACGCGCTTGCGCCGACCTCGGGGCTGCCGCAAGTGCGATTCACGTTCGACTACGCCGGCGGCTGGGGGAAGTACCGGAACTCGAGCTACTGGAAGAAGTTCAGGAACCGCTGCCGGCCCTATTCCGGGCCGGCGCTCGCCTACTTCGTTGCGGGGTGCGATGCGCCGGACGGCTCCTACTGGGCGCTCCAGAGCTGGCAGCGGCGGCTGCCCGTGCTCGGGTTCGCTCCTTTTACGCCGCTGCAGTCCGCCTACGAGCTCCACATCTCACACTGGACCGGAGAGCTCGCGCAGCTCGCGGTCGGCGTCCACTGGACCTACGACAACTCGGCCGTCGGCATCTTCGGGAGGCTCACCTACGACGGCCAGCCGGCCTACGGATTCGGGGCGACACCGAAGGGCGTTCCGAAGGATCGTTACTCGCGGACCGTCTACATCGACACGTTCGACTCGAGCTACGGCGCGGGCTGGCATCGCGAGACCGGGATCCTGCTCCACCATCCCGGCGGCACGTTCTGCCACAGCTTCGTCCCGCAGACGCCGCCGACCGGGTATCCGAGCAGGGCGACGGTTCCGGCCGCGCCCGGTGACCGCTACCGGGTCTCCGTGATGGGCCCGGGCGTCACTCCGGTACTCGAGTGGGAAGGCGACGGGCTCCTGCCGTGGTCGGGAACCGAGGTGCAGAAGACGGCCCAGTCCGCCGCCGCCGACATCTGGAATGGAGTGATGAAGGGCGACTCCCAGTGTGCGCCCGAGGCCGGCTGAGCCTCTGTTGGGGCGACACCGATGCGCTAGGCTCGCCGGGATGCGCATGACCGCCGTCGCGATCGTGGCTCTCGCCGCACTCCTTGCCGGCACCGCGGCGCACGGCTCGGGCTCGCCCATCATCGCGTCGACAGGCTCGTGTGCGAAGGCGAACCTGAAGCTCGTCGACTCGGGAACGCTCACCGTCGGCACCGACAACCCGGCCTATCCGCCGTGGTATGCCGGCGGGACGCCGAAGGGGTCGCCGTGGAAGATCAACGACCCGAGCACCGGCAAGGGCTTCGAGCCGGCGGTCGCCTACGCCGTCGCGGCGCGCCTCGGCTTCAAGCCGAGCCAGGTGAAGTGGGTGTACGTGCCGTTCAATCGCTCCTTCGCGCCCGGGCCGAAGGCATTCGACTTCGACATCAACCAGATCTCCTACACGCCGGCTCGCGCGAAGGTCGTCTCGTTCAGCAACTCCTACTACGACGTCAACCAGGCGCTCGTCGTGCTGAAGGGCAAGCCGATCGCGAAGGTCAAGACGATCGCGGGCCTGAAGCCGTTCAAGCTCGGCGCCCAGCTCGGGACGACGAGCTACGGCTTCATCACGAGCACGATCAAGCCCGGTGAAGCAGCCGTCGGTCTTCCCGCAGAACGCCGCCGCGATCCAGTCGCTGAAGAACGGCCAGATCGACGGGCTCGTCGTCGACCTGCCGACCGCGTTCTACGTCACGGCCGTCCAGGTGCCGCACTCGACGATCCTCGGGCAGTTCCCGACGGCGGCAGGCGGTGAGCACTTCGGGATGGTCTTCGCGAAGGGGAACCCGCTCGTCCGGCTGCGTCAACGGGGCGCTCGCCGCGATGAAGCGCAGCGGCCAGCTCCAGAAGATCCAGCAGCAGTGGCTAGCGAAGGCGACCGGCGCGCCGGTCCTGAAGTAGAAGCCCGCAGCTCGAAGGTCCTCGGCAGTTGGCGGGCGGGCGACGGGCGGCGTGGCGTTGCGATCGCGCTCGTGAGCACGGTCGTGTTCTTCACCGTCCTCGCGGTCGTGATCACGCAGTCGCCCGGCTGGCCGGAGGTGAAGAGCACCTTCTTCAGCTGGGATCAGTTCCGCGACTCCTTCGGCGGGATCGCCCATGCGTTCAGGCTGAACGTGAAGATCTTCTGCATCTCCGAGGTGCTGATCCTCGTCTTCGCCCTCGTGCTCGCGGTGATCCGGAGCCTGCCGGGGCCGGTGTTCTTCCCGGTGCGCGCGCTCGCGATCGCCTACGCCGACTTCTTCCGCGGCGTGCCGACGATCCTCGTGATCGCGATCCTCGGGCTCGGCGCGCCGGCGCTCGGGTTGAAGCATCTCCCGACCTCGGCGACCTTCTGGGGGATCGTCTCGCTGACCCTGATCTACACCGCCTACGTCTCCGAGGTCTACCGGTCGGGGATCGAGTCGGTGCATCCGTCGCAGGAGGCCGCCGCCCGCTCGCTCGGGCTGACCCGGCTTCAGGCGCTGCGGTTCGTGATCCTTCCCCAGGCGGTCCGGCGGGTGATCCCTCCGCTCCTGAACGACTTCATCGGGCTCCAGAAGGACACCGCGCTCGTCTCCACGCTCGGTGCGGTCGAGGCGTTCAACCAGGCGAGCATCGATGTGGATGCGACCTTCAACTTCACGCCGTATCTCGCCGCCGCCTTCCTGTTCGTGGCGATCACGATCCCGCTCGCCCGCCTCACGGATTGGCTCGCCGCGCGCGATCGCCGTGCGCGCGAGGCGCAGGGGATCCGGTGAGCGCCGCGCTCGTCCTGGAAGGCGTCTCGAAGTCGTTCGGGCGGAACGAGGTGCTGCGCGAGATCGACCTCACGGTCGCGCAGCACGAAGTCGTGTGCCTGATCGGTGCGTCCGGGTCGGGGAAGTCGACGCTCCTCCGCTGCGTCAACCTGATCGAGCCGATCGACTCGGGTCGGATCGTGGTCGAGGGGGACGAGATCACTGCGCCGGGCGTCGACAGGAACCGCGTGCGCCGGCAGATCGGGATCGTCTTCCAGGCTTACAACCTCTTCCCGCACATGTCCGTCCTCCGAAACGTCACGCTCGCGCAGCGAACGGTACTCGGCCGCTCGCGGGCGGATGCCGAGCGGCGCGCACACGAGCTGCTCGACCGCTTCGGCGTCGGCGACAAGGCCGCAGAGTATCCCGACCGGCTGTCCGGCGGTCAGCAACAGCGGGTCGCGATCGTTCGTGCGCTCGCGATGGATCCGCGCCTGATGCTCCTCGACGAGGTCACGAGCGCGCTCGATCCGGAGCTCGTCGGCGAGGTGCTCCAGGTGATCCGCGAGCTTGCAGCGGGCGGGATGACGATGGTGATCGCGACGCACGAGATGGCCTTCGCCCGGGAGATCGCAAGCCGGGTGTGCTTCCTCGACTCGGGCGTGATCCTCGAGCAGGGCCCGCCGGAGCAGATCTTCGGGGCACCGCGCGAGCAGCGGACACAGCAGTTCCTGCAGCGGATCATCGCCGCGGGCCGTCTCTAGAATAGGGGCCGATGAGCGAGGCAGCCCACGAGGCGGTCGAGCAGAAGCCGGCATTCGAGGCCGTCACCTCGCCGGAGTCCTCGGCCGTGCCGCTCGCGAACCTCGGCGGCGGCGGAGCATCGATTCTCGCGCTGCAGCAGAGCATCGGGAATGCCCGCGTCTCGCGGATCCTCGGGCGCGCCCTGCTCCAGCGCGACGGTGGCGGGCAGAACACGCCAGGCAGCCCAGCCCGGCGCAACCGGTGCGACCGTCGGCACCGTCGGCGGGCAGAGGCCGGCGGTGAAGGCCACGATCAAGAACTTCGACGACTGCAATGCGGCCGTCGCGTGGCTCAACTCCGGAGCCGACGCGGGCGACGCTCAGCCGGTCTACGCACCGAAGGCGGGCAGCATCCGGAGCACGAATCAACCGGGAGGCACGATCAAGGCCGAGATCGATCTGGCCTGGAACTACGACCCTTCCTCGTCCGCCGAGATGACGATCCCCACCTGGCCGAAGATGACTCCAGACGAGACGGCGGCCGTCGCGAAGTACCGCTCGGCGATCCAGGCGCACGAGTCGATGCACTTCGACGTGACCGACGCGATCATCAAGGCCCTGCCGAAGACGGTGTCGGCGACGGGATCCGACAAGAGCGATGCGACCGCGAACCTCCAGACGGCGGTCAACCAGTACGAAGCGGACGCCCAGGCGGCGATCGACAAGGCGACCCAGGACTACGACACGAAGACCCAGCACGGCAAGACCCAGTCGGCCGTCGGCGGCGTCGACGTCCACCTCGACTGCGGCCCGAAGCCCGACGCTCCTTCGCCCTGACGCCGGCTTCGCCTCGTGGTTCCCGCCGTGTCTCGGGCGGCCGGGCACAGACGTTTCTAGCGGCTCGGCGAGACATGAGACGAAGGCCGGCTTGCCGAAGGGGGCGTCCCGCCTTGGGCATCTCCGGAGTAGGCTTTGGCGATGCTCGACCCCGTGTCTCGGATGGAGGTGACGATCGAACCGCTCGACGACTTTCTCGTCGTCCAGCCGCTCGACGACTCCGAGACCTCCTCGGGGCTGATCGTCCCGATCAACGAGGCGGCGCACTGTACGACCGGGATCGTCGTCTCCGTCGGCCCGGATGTCGCCGCGGTCGAGCCCGGCGACAAGGTGCTCTACCCCCGCGAGGCCGGCTACGAGGTGAGGCTCGTCCGCTCGAGCCATCGCGTGCGCGTGATGAAGCGCGAAGAGCTGATCGCGCGCATCCACGACTGACCGCCACGCGTTTGCCGGGCCGGGTCCGCACCGGCTAGCCTGATCTCTCTCGGAGAGGTGTCCGAGCGGTCTAAGGAGCACGACTGGAAATCGTGTACGTGCTGAAAGGTGCGTCGAGGGTTCAAATCCCTCTCTCTCCGCTTTCGGGGTCAGGTCTTGTGATCGATGCCAACGTGCGATCACAGGACCTGGCTCCGCGCCCGTGGCCGCAACGAACGGCGGGCTCGCCGAATCGATCCGCGCCGCCTTCGATCTCGTCTGACCGTTGCGGCGGCTCCCGCTGGAAGGTGCTTGCGCCTCAGTCCATGAGCGCGAGCAGGCTCGCCTCGAGTCGCCGCTCCAGCCCGGTGATGATCGTCGCCGCGTGCTCGAGCCGCAGGATCCGCGGCCATTCGCCGCCGGAGGCGGTGTGCAGTTCGAAGCCACCGCTCGGGCCACCTGCCTTCGTCTCCGCGCTGGGGAGAAACAGCGTGAGCTCTTCGACGGGAACGATGCTCGGGCGAGGACGGCGAACCTTGCGACGCTCCTGATTGCAGTAACGGAGCGGGGGTGCGGTGAGGACGGAGCCGTTCACGAGCGGATAGCCCTCGATCCAAACGACCCACGGCGTGTAGCCGTCGCGGGCCGGCGGCGTCCACATCCGCGGCGAGACCGACAGCTCCCGGGCTCGCACGACGAACTCGTCGAGCAGCTCCCAGTAGTGCGCGCACGCCGCTTCGAGGTCGCGTTGGGCTGCCTCCCTTCGCAGGCGCGGCCGTTCGAGGTCGTCTGCCTCGTTCGCCTTGCGGCGCAGCAGCTCCTCGAATGTCGGCAGCCCGCTCATCCCACGTGCTTCATCGGCAGAAACAGTCGTCGGGTTTACGCCCGGGCACGGGGTCGGCATCCGTGCCCGTTGGTACCGTGGCGCCGTCGGGATGCCCTACTACAGCCAGCCTCAGCTCAGCGAGTTCGTCGACACGATCATGGAGCGCCTCCGCGCGATCGAGAACCAGCTCGCGCTGCTCTCCGACAAGGCCGGAATCGCCTACGAGCAGGCCGGACGACGGAATACCCACCGAGGTCGTCGACCTCGTGAAGGCCGGTGACCGGGTCGGAGCGATCAAGCGGCTTCGCGAGCTGACGGGCGTCGATGCCGGTGCCGCGGCCGACGTCGTCAACAAGATCTGACCCGAATTACGAGTCGTTGAACGGCCCCCACGTGAAAGACGGCGTGTCCGGGGTGGGGTGGACTCGTCCCCATCCCGCAATCCGACACGGTTGGCCTCAGGAATGTGAGCCCTCTTGCCGATGACGTGGCTGGAGGCTCAGCGGAGACGATGCCCGGTTCACGACGGAAGAGGATTCACCGCGAGGCGACGCAGATCGAGTGCCTCGCCTGCGGTGCGATGCGCGTTGTCCCCGGACTCGCGACGCACGAACCGGCGAGTGCCCGCGCTGCCGCTACCTGGGCTGGACCTACTCCGACGAGCTCGACGGTGCGACGCGGCGCGCGATCATGAACGGTGAGTTCGCCTTCAGCGCGGCCGGATCGACTGCGCGGAGCGGAACCGCTCCTCACGTCCGACATCGCGGCTAGTGGACTGACCGGCACGGCAGCGTTGGCCGGGAAGCCGGCAACCGTTGCCGGTCATTTCAGTCAGGTCGCCTCGCCGGGCGAAACAGTGACGAGAGTCCCGACGTGCACGTACGGGAAGATCTGCCCCGCGGTGTCGATCGGGGCCTCCACGCAGCCGAGGCTCTGCGGCCAGCCGTAGCTGCCACGGACGAACCCGTGGACGGCGTCGCCGCCGCTGAAGTAGTTCACCCACGGGACGCCGGGGTCGTCGTAGTGCGAGCCGTCCGGGTTCGTGCCCGACATCGTGGTCTCGGTCAGGTGGAGGTACACCGGGAACGTGCCGATGTCGGTCTCCCGCCCCGGGATCCCCGTGTTGACGGCGGCGCGGAGGATCACCCGGCCGTTGTGCCAGAGCGTCAGCGTCTCGGGAAGGGTCTCGCTCACATAGACATAGCTGTAGCCGTCGCTTGCCCGCCGGCCCGAGAGCTCGTCGTGCAGGAGTGCGCGGAACACGCTCATGCTCGGGAAGCCGTCCGTCGCCATCCCATGGGTCGCCTCGAACGCCATGATCGCCCCGCGGATCAGCACGGGACGCTCGCTCCCCGAGGCCCAGAGGCTCTTCAGCGCGGCGGGCGTCTTCGCGTACCGCCAGACGAACGTTCCCTCCGGGGCCGTAACGGCTGCCCGGGCCTGGGCGCCGGCGGTGAGCCGGACAGGCTGGCCCGCCGGCTTCCACGCGAGCGGGAGGTAACCGAGGTCGGCGAGCATCTGCTTCATCCGCAGGAGGGACCCGCGCGGCACCTGCCAGGTCAGCGTACGGAAGCGCGCCGGATCGGAGCCGGAGATGACCTGGACCGACTCCGGAAGCCGGATGTGGACGCGGCGGCCGAGGGGGAACCCGAGGCCGCTCGGCTGGAACACGAGCGTGTAGGCGTTCGGCTGCCGCCAGGAGCCGTCGACTTTCGGCTTCAGGGTCGGGCGCCCGCCCTGGAGCACCTCGTCGACCGGCCGCGAGAACCTGAGGACGATCGGCGCGGACGGGACGATCTGGCTCTTCGGCGCGGGCCGGACGAGAACGCTCGGCGCCGGGCCGGGCGGGAACCACGAGATCCGGCGCGTGGCCGGCATGACCTCCCAGCGACGGGGAACGCCGGCGACAAGCGCGGTGCCTGCGAGGTCGGCGCCGCCCTCGATCACGCCGATCGGCGCACTCCGGCGGGCCGGGTGGAGCGTGATCTGCTTCTGGCGGCCGTCGGCGGTCTTCACCGAGACGACGCGCACGGGGCTCGAGAAGTGCACGGACACGGCCTGGCCGGCGCGTGGGTAGACCAT
This sequence comes from uncultured Actinomycetota bacterium, assembly GCA_963720045.1. GTDB lineage: Bacteria > Actinomycetota > Thermoleophilia > Gaiellales > Gaiellaceae > PALSA-600. Next base: position 163,011 of record CAVREC010000001.1, read on the forward strand.
CGTCGCGGTCAGGAACGCGCCCGGAGTGCGGTCGACGGCAGTGACCTGCTCGGTCTTGCCGAGCAGCCAGCCGACCCACCTGGAGCGTCGAACGGTCGCAACGAGATGGACGCGCTCTCCGATCGCGAGCTTCACGGCCGGCTCGATCGTGCCTCCGCGCAGCGTGACCGGCACCGCCCGCCCGGAGGCGTCATACGCGCTGACCGAGGCGATGTGCTCGCCGCGGCTCGCGATCGTGACGCGGCCGAGCCCCGAGCCGCCCGGGACGATGAGTGCCTGCGGCCACGTGTAGCGCACGGCGAGTAGGCCCGCATCGGCCACGCAGAACAGGCCGCCGAGGGCGATGAGCGAGATCAGGATCCGGCGGCGCCCGTGGCTCACGACTTTCACGTTATTCGATGCGCCGGTCGTGTTCTCATCCCGATCCCCGTATCGGTTGGCCTCATTGCGGCACTCGGCCGGAAATTGCGAAGTTCAGTTGCCTAGGTCGTGATCCGGCGTGCGCCGTCGTAGTTCGCGGCCGCCCATCCCGTGGAAAGGCTATCGACGCGGACGTAGGCGCCGGTATAGGGCGCATCGACGAACTCGCCCCCGCCGATGTAGAGGCCGACATGGCCTTCCCCATCGAAGAAGACCATGTCACCCGGCTGAAGCTGGTCGGAGGGCACTGCTGTCCCGTAGTTCCACATCGCATACGACGAATGCGGAAGGGAGATGCCGAGCTGCGCGAACGAGTACATCACGAGCCCGGAGCAGTCGAAGCCGCTCGGACTCGAGCCGCCCCAGACGTAGGGGACGCCGATGTACGACATCGCGATCGAGACCACCTGACTCGAGTAGCCGGAGGCGGGGACGACAGCGGAGCCCTCGGGGGTCGAGGCGGTAGCGCCGACGACGGCCGTCTGCACCTGTTGGGCCTGTGCTGCCTGCGCGGCGGCGACGCGGGCCTTCGCCGCTGCGGCCGCCTCGAGCTGACGTTGAACCTCCTGCGCCTCGAGCGTTGCGATCTCGCCCTTGATCGAGCTGAGCAGGTGCTGGCGCTGGTCGATCTCACCCGCGACGGCCGCGCGCTCCGACCGGCGTTGCGCCAGCAGGTTGCTCGCGTAGGCCTCGTCGTGCTTCAGCGCGCGGGCATGCGCGACGACCGACACCTTGAAGGCCTGAACCTGGCCGACGACCTGGCCGTCGATGCTCGAGAGGCGGTTGGCGTCGTCGAGCCGCGTGAGCACGCTCGAGAGGCTCTGCGAGCCGAGGATCAACTCGAGCGTCGTCGGCTGTGAGGTGCTGTAGAGGCTGAGGAGCCGCTTCGCGATCATCTTCCGGCTCCGCCCGAGATTGCGCCGCGCGACCGTGAGCTCGTGGCGGTTGACCTTCTGCTGGAACCGGACCTGCGCAAGACGCACGTCCGCCAGGTTGATCTTCTCGTCGGCCGCGCTGAGGTTCTGGTCGAGCGTGATGATCTGCGCGTAGACCTGCTCTGCCTCGGCCTTCTTCTGGTCGATCGGATTGCTGCCGAGCGCGGGAGTCGCACCGACCAGGGAAACCGCAAGCGAAGCCGCGACGACGAAGCCCACCGCAAGTAGGGCAAAGCCAGGCAACGACAAGAGCCGCCACCCGTTTGTCACGGATCCCGCTGAAGTACGAGACCGGCCTGCTGACAGGTTCCGGCACGCCACTGGTCGAGCACCGTAGCAGCCCGGACGGCTGCAACACAAATCGCTACCGACTCGATCTCCCTGCAAATATCGATTCTTTGGGCCAATTCTCGGGCATCGGCACATGCCTTCCGCCATAGCGCGGCGGTGCTCCGTGGGGGTAATCCGCTCGTCTCGGGATCGTCACGCCCTGCCTGAAGTGCCCGGCGCAAGCGCTCGGGTCTCGACGGATCGTCGACGGCCTGCACGCCTCGTGTGCCCGGCAAGATCCTCGAACTAGCCGGTAGGCCGCCTATCCTCCCGAGGCCTGCGCAACCGGCCGGATGGTACGGTCGTCGCCGTGGCGAAGAGATACGCGCTCGCGGTGCTCGGTTTCGCGTTCGTCGCACTGCTCACGACGATCGTCGTTTCCTGGGCACGCAGCGGTAACGCGCCTGCGGCCACGACCACCGCCACGGCCGCGGCGAAGAAGAAGAAAAAGCCCGTGCTCCATCCGAGCGTCGCCCGCAAGGTCGCGACCGGCTCGTTCACGTTCGTCGCCGGCGGCGACATCGCGATGTCGGGCGCCGGTGCCGACGATTCGACCTTTGCCGGGATCTCGCGCTTCCTGCACGGCGACATCGTCTTCGGGAACCTCGAGGGCACGCTCGCTACGGGCGGCACGCCGAAGTGCTCGCCCTACGGGGTCGACGGCTGCTTCACCTTCCGGGCCGATCCCTCCTCCGTCGGTGCGCTGAAGCGCGCCGGCTTCACGGTGATGAACCTGGCCAACAATCACGCCCTCGACTACGGGCCGGACGCGCAGGCCCAGACGATCGCAACCCTCAAGTCCGTTCATCTCGCCTACGACGGCCTTCCGGGACAGATCACGCTCCTCGACGCTGGCGGGATCCGGGTCGCGCTGATCGGCTGCGCGCCCTATCCGTGGGCGCAGAGCCTGCTCGAACATCGGCGCGACCGCCGCGCTCGTGCGGAAGGCCCGCGCCGAGGCAGACGTCGTCCTCGTCTACATGCACGCCGGGCGCCGAGGGCAGCTCCGCCGATCACGTTCCCGCGGGCGACGAGACGTTCCTCGGCGAGGATCGCGGCGATGTCCGTGCCTTCTCGCACACGATGATCGACGCGGGCGCGAGCCTCGTCTTCGCGTCCGGGCCGCACACCCTGCGCGGGATGGAGTGGTACCACGGGCATCTCGTCGTCTACAGCCTCGGCAATCTCGCGGGCGACAACACCCTGAGCGTCTCGGGCTCGCTCTCGATCAGCGCGCTCATCTCGCTGAAGCTCTCCGGCAGCGGCGCGTTCCTCGGCGGGCAGATCATCCCGCTCGAGCTCGTCGGAGCCGGGACGCCGACCTACGACAGCTCGGGGCAGGCGATCTCCTTCATCCGCACGCTCTCGGACGACGATTTCGGCGCGCCGCGGCTTCAGATCGCGAGCGACGGAACGATCACGCCGCCGTAGGCGCCGTGACGGGCTCGAGCCCGGCCTCGGCGAGCGGGCGGCGGGCCCAGGCGAAGCTCTTCGAGTACCACGTCATGGAGCCGAGCGAGACGCCCTGCCCCGACGATTCGATGATCCAGCCGTTCCCGAGGTAGATCGCAGTGTGGCCGATCTGCGCCGGCTTCGACCGGGGCCCGTTCCCGAAGAAGAGGACGTCGCCGGGCTCGAGCTTCTTCGCGCCGATCCGCTTGCTCCGCAAGACCTCAGCAGCCATGGCGGCGGCCGTCCGTCCGGCGAACACTGTCGTGAGCCCGGGAGCGTCGGGGTACGAGACGAGCTTGAACGTCCGCCAGACGAGGCCGGAGCAGTCGAACCCGGGCTCGACGTTCTCGTCCTCGCCGCCCCAGACGTAGGGGTAACCGATCAGCGAGACCGGCGTCCGGAGCACCTCCTGCTGGAGCGGGGTGAGCACCGGGAGCGCGAAGCTTGTCGCGAGCCCCTCGACGTAGTTCACGCCGCCGCCCGCGTCGGCGGCTGCGATCGGGGTCAAACCGGGTGCAGGCGCGCCGGTGGCGGTCTCGTTCCCGAGCGAGATCACGCGGGCGGCTGTCCAGGCCGCATCCGCGCGAGTCGCAGTCTGCGCGGGCTGGAGCTCGTAGGAGTCGTCGGCGATCGGCAGGTCGGTGCGGAGGCCGAGGAACCGTGCGATGGATTCGGTGCCGAAGCGGGCGGGCGGCTCGAGGCCGGCATCGCTCGCGATTCGCTGGATGTCGGCAGCGGCGGGCCCGAGCCCGAGCGCGTCGACAAACGCGGCGTCGAGCCCTTCGATCGAGACCGGGGCGCCCGGCTTCGGGACGTTCGCGTCGGTTGCGCCTCCGAGTTGGGTCAGAACCGAGTTCAGGGTCCCGGCGGTCAACGGATCGGTGGGCCGGAATGTCCGGGGAGTGGCCGAGAAGATCCCGCGGCTCGTGACGGTCGCGATGGCCTTCTTAGCCCACCCCTCATGCGGTGCTGGGGTGGACGAGCGCGCGCCAAACGCGGGTGCAGCAAGCACCGCGGCGGCGAGAGGAACGACGACGAACCGTCTCACCCTCGTGCCATCGGCCGCTCTGTCTGGATGCTTTAGCCCGGATCCATCGATCCGTCATGGGCCTGAAGCACCCAGACGCTGTCTGACACACGGGGCTCGCGGCGCAACGAGCGTCGAAAGGCCGGCGTCTGACCCCGCTTCTTGCGCGGCGGTGCCGTCTGGATCCACGGTGTGGGCGAGGCGGGCCCGCTGCTGCCGGGTGGTGTCCGGCACCCGTTGGCACCGCAACGAGCAGGCAGCCGCAGGCGCGCGCCTCAGACTTCGGTCAGGTGCTCTTGGGTGGGATGTCGGGGACGAGGCCGTCGCCCTGCATCAGCCTGTGTGCTTCTTCGAGCGTGAGGTCGACCGGCGGGACGATCGAATCCGATTCGTCCAGGCTGTCATCGGGAAGCCGCCGGCCGTTCAGCTTCACGGCAGCTGCAAGAGAGGCGAGCGAGGCGTGGAGCGCCTCCTGGTCGCCGGCGGCGAAGGCGTCCTCGGTCGCTGCGTCGAGCTCTGCGAGGTGGGGGGCGAGCGTGTCGTCGAGGAGGTACTGGCCGTCGCCCATGAGTCCTCACGATCATGCTGCACCTCCGGCCGGCGGCGGTTCGATCGCCGCGGGAGCAGCCGACTGGCCCAGTTCGGCCTTCATCTTCGCGAGCTCGTCATCGACCTGGCTTCCCTGTGAGATCTGCGAGAGCTGGCGGTCGAGGTCGTCGCCCTGAGCCGTCGGATCCTCGAGTGCACCTGAGGCCGTGAGCTCGTCGATCGCCGAGGCCCGCGCCTGCATGTCGGCTGTCTTGTCCTGCGCGCGCTGAACCGCGAGCCCGACATCGGCCATGTGCTCGCCGATCCCGGTCGCAGCCTCGCCGATCTTCACCTGCGCCTCGGCCGCCGAGTACTGGGCCTTGATCACCTCTTTCTGGGAGCGGAACGACTCGACCTTCGTCTGGAGCGCCTGCTCTGCGGTGATCAGCTTCTGCTGCTGGTCGGCGAGCTGGGCCTCCTGCTGCGCGATTCCGTCGAGCTGGCCCTGGATCGAGGCCTTGCGCGTGAGTGCCTCCCGTGCGAGATCCTCGCGACCGGCTGCGAGCGCCTGCTTCGCCTGGTCGTCGAGCTTCGCGATCTGCTGCTGCGTCGAGGACTCCTCGAGCTGGAGCCGGTTCTTCGCTGTGGTGACGTCGGCGATCCCGCGCTTGACGTTCTGGAGTTGCTGGAGCTGCTGCTCGTAGGCGTAATCGAGCGTCTCTTCCGGGTTCTCGGCGTGGTCGAGCAGCTTCGAGAACTTCGCCTTCGTGATCTCCGACGTGCGAGCCATCAAACCGGCCATTCCGACCTCCCCGAGCGTTGAGCCGCAAGCGTATCCGACCTTGCGCGCCGTTTACCCCTTGCGTTGCTTTTACACAGGGCGGACGTGTGGCTAACCGTGAGGTCCAAGAATGACGACAGTCAACTGCTTCGCGTTCCTCGACTGTCCAACGAAACGAACGGAGAAGATCATGCGCAAGACGATTCTCATCTTCGCCGTGGGGGTGTTTCTTTCCGTCGCCGGCATCGCCGCCGCCGACAACTCGCCCACCACGACCACCGGTGTAACGACCACCGTTCCGGCCCCGAACCCGCACAGCCATCTCCTGAGGCCCTGGTTCGCGGGCCAGGTCACCGCCGTCGGCGCGAGCTCGCTCAGCGTCGGCGTCCTCTGGACCGGGCCGAACGACGGCTCGCTGAACGGGACGACCGTGACCGTCTCCGTGGCGGACTCGACCCGCATCAACGGCCCGCATCACAGGCCGATCGCGCTCGCCCAGATCCAGGTCGGCGATCTCGTCGCCGTCCGCGCGCATCGGGAACGACTTCACGAGCCTCACGGCCGCGAAGATCCGCGACTTCTGCAACTGCCACTGGGTCGGCGGCACGATCGCCTCCGTCGGCAGCGGCAGCTTCACCGTCAACGTGAAGCGGACCGGGCCCTACGACACCGTGCTCGACAACACCACGATCACGCTCGGCACGAACGCGCTGACCGTCTATCTCCGCGGCCCGCACCGCGGACGGATCGGCTTCTCCGACCTGAAGGTCGGCGAGGGTGTCGGCGTCGTGTTCTCGGCGAGCGGCTTCTTCAAGGCGCCGGGCTTCGACCCGACGACCGCGACGTTCACCGCCAAGCGGGTCCACGTCTGGCCGCGCCGCTTCGTTCCGCCGGTCGCGAGTGACGCAGCCGACGCAGCTTCGACTACGACCTCTTAAGCTCTCCCGGCACGCCCGTGCAGTCGGGGACGCCCTTGTGGCGTCCTCGGCGTTTAACCGTTCGTTGTGCGCGGCCTTGATCCCGGTGACTTCCGTGATTCGCACCGCCCAGCGGGCCGGCGCCTTTCGGGCGGCCGAATGTCTAGAATCACCTCCATGTGTAGAAACATTCGAACGCTCTACAATTTCGAGCCGCCGACGTCTCGGGACGAGATCCACCTTGCTTCGCTCCAGTACGTCCGCAAGGTCAGCGGGATGCAGAAGCCGTCGAAGGCAAACGCCGAGGCCTGCGAGCGGGCCGTCGCGGCGGTGGCGATCGCCACCGAGCGGCTCCTCGCAGAGCTCGTGACCACTGCTGCACCGCGGGATCGCGAGCTCGATGCGGAGCGGCGGCGGGCTCGGTCGGCCGTTCGGTTCGGTTCCGCGGCCTAGCCACCGCGATCGGGTAGAGCGAGTTCTGTCCAGTCTGGACAGAAAGGAGGCGCGAGTGATCGAGCGGTCAGCTCGATTGCCTACGAAGGCCCAGCGGGGCTTACGCGCCCCGCGGGGCTCAACTCGCCTGTTCGAGGAGCGCGGAAGTTGGCTCGACGAGGCCGAGCTCCCGGAACGTGGCGAGGATCCGCTCGACGTCCTGGCGTACCGAGCTGCGGGCGCCGGAGCCCTGCTCGAGCCCGTAGGCGTCGGCGAGAGCGTCGGTCAGCTCGGGCACGGTCGGCTCGCGGTCGCAGAGCTGCCAGAGCTCGGCCGCTGTGTGGTTCACAACGTGCGCGCTCCGGCGTTTCTCGTCGATCAGGACGGCCCCGTCACCGGTCAGCGAAAGCACGACGTGCGGCGCCCGCACGAAGCCTCGACTGCTCCCAACGGCTATTCATCACTTGGCGCTACCAACCATCGAACCTGAGTCGAACTCGAAGCTCAGCCGGCGGTGGTCGCCGCTGCTGCGTCGCGATGGAGCTCGTCGATCGAGAACGTGGCGACGACGGCCGGCGGTTCGTAAACGGGTCCCCGAGCAGAGATCGGCTCTGGACTGGTCGCGTCTGGACTGGTCGCGCCGGAGCGCGCGATCTCATGCTCGTACACGGCGCACAGTCTTGCGACGTGGGTGGACAGTGTCAAACGACTACCGATCGAGAGGCGGCGCTTGCCGCTGTGCGCTGCAGTTCGGCGTCACGGAGCCCTCCTCGTGACCGACAACGCACGACGCTTCCCGATGAACGACCTCGAGGTCTTGGCGCCGCCGGGCGAGTCAGAGCGGCTCGCGGTAGACGAGCGCCGTTCCCTCGAGCACGACGACGCCCTCCTGGTTCGAGATCGTGGTGCGCAGGGTCGAGATCGGCTTGTCCTCGCGGAGCTCGAGCACCTCGACCTCGGCCGTGATCGTGTCGCCCGGGTGGACGGGTGCGCGGAAGCTCCAGTCGACGTGCAGGAAGACGCTGCCCGGGCCGGGAAGGTCCTCGGCGACGACGGCGTTCAGCAGGCCGGAGGTCACGCCGCCCTGGACGATGATCCCGCCGAAGCGGCTCTTCTCGGCGGTCTCGCGGTCGTAGTGAAGCGGGTTGCGATCCCCGGTCAGCTCCGTGAAGAGCTGGATGTCGCGCTCGGTGATCGTGCGTGAGCGACGGGCGGTGTCGCCGATCTGCATCCGCGGATCTTCTCAGGTGCGCCCTGCCGGCGTGGCTCTTGGCGCGTGAAGCTCGGCCGAGCTGCACCTACATCGATGCAGAGATCGCTGCTGCGCTCGGCGGCGGCCAAGTCGGAGCGACCTCCGGAGCTGACACCGCAATGCGCCGCTCCCTGATCCCGTAGCACCTCCGGCGAGCAGGAGGACGACCGCCCGGGGCGAATGGACCTGCCCGTGGCCGTGACGAGCCCAAGACAGGTGAGTTGCTTGTTGATCGACGACCATCCGGCGATGATCGACGCGGTGACGCGCGTGCTCGACGGCGCCGGGATCCGCATCGTCGGCGCCGCCTCTTCGGCGATCGAGGGGCTCGAGCTGCTTGCAAGACGGCCTGCCGATGTCGCACTTGTGGATCTCTGCCTTCCCGACCATGGACGGGATCGCGCTCGCGCAGGCGATCGCCCGGTCGGAGAGCCCGGCCCGGACAGTTCTCTATTCCGGGAACGCGGATCCGCGGCTCGCGGGCCAGGCGCTGGCGGCCGGCGTGAACGGGTTGATCACGAAGGGCTCGCCGCTCTCGGAGGTCGTGCGCGCCGTTCAGATCGTCGCCGCGGGCGGGACGTACATCGACCCGCTGTTCGGGGCGTTCGCGCTCAAGCAGGAGGGCGCGGCGTTGAGCGGACGCGATGAACGGCTGCTCGAGTTCATCTCGAACGGGATGACCGACGAGCGGATCGGCGAGGAGCTCCACCTCTCGGCCGAGACCGTGCGCGCGAATGTCCGGAAGGTCGTTCGGACGCTCGGGGCGAGAAACCGCACCCACGCGGTCGCGCTGGCGCTGAAGACCGGCGTCATTCAGTAGCCGCCTGCCGCGAGCGCATCGGCGACGGCCTCGGCGATGCACGAGGCGGGGTCGGCGAAAGCGCGGGAGCTGCCGAAGCGGTCGAGGAGCGAGACGGCCGGTGCGAGTGGCGTTCCGGGTGCGATCTGGCCGGCGACGACGAGCGCCGGGATGCCGCGCCGCGTGGGCGGCGTCGAGGACGCCACCGACGACCTTCCCGTCGAACGAGGTCTCGTCGAGTTTTCCTTCGCCGGTGAGCACGAGGTCAACTCCGTCGAGCGCGCGCTCGAGCTGGAGTTCGGCCGCGACGAGCTCGAACCCGGGCACGAGCTCGGCTCCGAGCGCGGCGAGCCCGCCCGCGAGGCCGCCGGCGGCGCCGGCGCCGTGGATCGTGGTCACGTCGATCCCGAGCTCGTCGCTGTAGCGCAGCGCGAGCTCTGTCAGCCGCTCCGCGAGCGCGCGTACCTGCTCGGGGCTTGCGCCCTTCTGCGGCGCGAACACGGCGGCGGCATCGAGGAACGGCGTCCGCACGTCGCATGCAACCCGAACGCGCGCCTCGAACGGCCGCCACCCGAGCGCCTCGACCGCGCCGAGCCCGCCGTCGGTGCTTGCCGAGCCGCCGACCCCGACGATCACATCGGTCGCACCAGCCTCGATCGCGCCCGCGATCAGCTCGCCGGTGCCGCGCGTCGTCGCCGCGACCGGATCGTTCCCCTCGGCTCCGCCCGCCGCGCGAGCCCCGAAGCGAGCGCGGCCTCGACGACCGCGCGGCCACCGTCGAGTCGCCAGCCTGCCTCGACCGGCCTCCCGAGCGGCCCGGTGACGCGGGTCGTTCGATTTGCTCCCCCGAGCGCGTCGAGCGTGCCCTCGCCGCCGTCGGCGAGCGGCAGTATCCGGCACTCCCACCCGGCCCGCCGCGCTCCCTCGGCAAGCGCTCGAGCCGCCTCGGGCCCGGTCAGCGATCCGCGGAACTTGTCGGGAGCGGCGAGCGCGAGCATCGCTCCATTCTCCATCCCGCCGCCGCTGCAGAACGCGGTGTCCGTCCGAGACGTGTCTCCGCAGGCCATGGCTGGGGACAGTCCCCGGACCCAGAGTCCTCGAGGGACGCGTCGAGAAGCGACTCCCGCCGGTCTGACGTGCTGATCGAGCTCCTCCGGAAGGGACGGTCCCTGGACGTTTGGAAACTCGTTGTCGGCTGAAGGCCCGCCCGGGCCGTTCGACGGCGAGCTCGTGATCTCGCCGGGGCTCGTGGAGAAGAGGGCCCGAACCGTCGAGACGTGCTCCGCGTCGATCTCCGGGCTCGAATCGGGTTGTTGCGACGATCCGCCGGCGGGCGACCGCAGTACTGGTTACGACTTGTAGCTCGAGTCGTGCCAGGTGCGGACGACGCCGAACTGGGCGCCGTTCCATTTCCAGCGCGTGTGATTGAACCCGCCGCTCGGGCAGCAGTTCGGGTCGGCCGCCTTGTAGACGGGATCGGTCTCGACGAGGCCGGAGCCCGTCACGGAGGAGCCCGAGCTTGTAGCCGCCGCGGACGAGCGAGATCTTGTAGCCCTTGGGGCCGCTGAGGAACACCGCCCAGTCGATGTCCCCGGCCGTGCCACCGCTCGCAATCGTGAGCGCCATCGCGACCCTCCCTCCGGGCAGCGGGATGCAGATCACGAGTCGACCTGGCTCGGCGAGACGCGATAGGCCTCGCTCGAGATCGACTGGGAGGCCGGGATCGTGAGGTGCGCCGTCTTCACGGCTGCCTTCGCAGCGGCGGTTCCGCACGACGGAGACTTGCCGAGCGCGATCACAGCAAGTGGGAGCGCCAGCACCGGCGAAAGCTTCGCAGACGTCCCGGCGGGCAGGCTTCAGGGCGATGGCGTTCCGGTGACAAGGCGGCAAACAGCCGCAAAGAAGTGTTTTTCGACGTCACACTGAAGAGGATGGCGACGAAGCTTGCACCACTTCTCTGCGAGCTCCACTCGCACACGACCTGGAGTGACGGAGCGCTGAGCGTTCGCGAGCTCTGCGACCTCCACGGGCGCGCCGGGTTCGACGTGCTCGCGATCACCGATCACACCGAGCCCGAGGCGAGCGTCCGCGAGCCCGACTTCGCGTCCTATCTCGAGGAGCTCGAGGCCGAGGGCGAACGGGCCCGCCGGCTCTACAACCTGCTCGTGATTCCAGGCCTCGAGCTCACGGTAGAGCACGACGACCCCGCCCTCGCAGGCCACGCAGTCGCGGTTGGCCTGCGCGAGTTCGTAGGCGTCGAGGACGGGCTCGAATCTGCTTTGCGCGCCGCACGCGTGCAAGGGGCGGCGTTGATCGCCGCCCACCCGTATCCGCTCGCCGAGGCGCGGCGCGCTTCGCGGAACACCGCCGCCTTCGCGAGCGACCCGGGGCGCTGGGCGCCCCTCGTCGACCGCTTCGAGCTCTTCAACCGGGACACGCTCTTCCGCTGGGTCGCGGACGCGGGTCTCCCGGCCGTCGCCTGCGGCGACTTCCACGTCCCGGCGCATCTGGCGACGTGGAAGACGCTGCTTCCCTGCGCGAAGGATCCCTCCGCGGTCGTCGAGTACCTCCGGTCGCCGCGGCCGGCCTTTCTCACGCGGCTCGAGCGGCAACCGGAAACCCTCAACCGAGCGGCATGAGCTGTCGATACGGGACGTATGAGCAGCGATCCCGGAACGACGCGGTTCCCGCATCTTCCCGGACTGGGCCGTCTCGTGGGCGCTGAGCCCGAGCCGCAGGAAGCACCGAAGGCTTGGACCGCGTGGTACCGCTTCGCGAGGGACGAGCTCGGCTACGGCCACGAGGAGCGGGTCGAGTATGCGAACCTGCGCTTCGTCGAAGAGCAGAATCGCGAGACGCTCCGTCGTCGTGAGCGTGCCCTGCACGAGCATTGACCTCTCGCGCTAGGCTCCCGCGCGTGAGTCGGTTACTCCTCTGGCGCGCGGTTCCCGCCGTCCTCGTTGCGGCTTCGTTCCTGGTGCCCGTCGGCGGCTCTGCGGTGAAGACGCCGCCGAAGTGCCCGACCTCCGGCCTCGTCGTGTGGGTGAACACCAACGGCGACGGGACGGCGGGCAGCATCTACTACAAGCTCGAGTTCACGAATCTGTCAGGGTCGAGCTGCACCCTCACCGGCTACCCGGGCGTCTCGGGTGTCGATCTCGGCGGCCATCAGCTCGGTAGCGCCGGGGGCCACGACCCCGCGACCGCCGTCCACACGGTCACACTTGCGAACGGGGCGACGAAGGCGGCGACAATGCGCGTCACCGAGGCCGGCAACTTCCCGAGCTCGCGATGCCACATGACCGAAGCCGCGGGCGTGCGCGTCTATCCGCCGAATCAAACGGCCTCGAAGCTCGTCCCGTTCCCGTTCTACGCGTGTACGCACACCGGGCCGGTGTACCTCTCGGTTCGAGCGGTCAGCTAGCCGGTCGGACGAGCCCGCTTTCGTAAGCAAGCACCACCGCCTGCACGCGATTCCTGAGCTGAAGCTTCTGGAGGATGCTCGCGACGTGGGTCTTCGTCGTGTGCTCCGTCACGACGAGCCGGGCGGCGATCTCGGCGTTCGAGAGGCCGCCGGCGAGCAGCCGGAGCACTTCGAGCTCGCGGGAGGTCAGCCGCTCGAGCGCGGGTGGCGGAGCCACGGCCTCCTGCTGGCCGGCGAACCTCTCGATCAGGCGGCGCGTCACTGAGGGAGCAAAGAGCGAACCGCCTTCCGCGACGACGCGGATCGCGGCTACGAGCTGGTGCTCCTTCGCGTCCTTCAGCAGGAACGCGCTCGCGCCCGCCCGGAGCGATTCGTAGACGTACTCGTCGAGGTCGAAGGTCGTGAGGACGACGACGCGGGGCGGGTCCGGGACGGAGACGATGCGCCGGGTCGCCTCGATCCCGTCGACCCCGGGCATCCGGATGTCCATGAGCACAACGTCGGGTGCGAGCGTGCGCGCTTCGCTCACCGCCGCGATCCCGTCGCCCGCCTCCCCGACGACCTCGATGCCGGGCTCGCCCGAGAGGATCATCCTGAACCCGGCCCGGACGAGGCTCTGATCGTCTGCGAGCAGGACGCGGATCATCGCGACGATCCGAGCGGCAGCCGGGCCCGGAGCGCGTATCCGCCCTCGGGTCGCCGGCCGGATTCGAGCTCTCCGCCGTAGACCTCGACGCGCTCGCGCATCCCCTCGAGTCCGAACCCGGAACCGGAGACGGTCGTCGCACCGGCCCCGTCGTCGAGGATCTCGAGCTCGAGCTCGTTCTCCCGGTAGCGAAGGAAGACGTGGGCGCGCGCGGGCCCTGCGTGCTTCAGCGCGTTCGTCAGCGCCTCCTGCACGATCCGGTACGCGGAGACGTCGATCCCGGGGGGCAGCTCTACCGGCTCGCCCTCGACGGTGATCTCGACCGGCAGCCCGGTTGCGGTCAGCGCCGCCGCGAGCTCGTCGATGCGCCCGAGGCTCGGTTGCGGAGCGAGCGCGAACTCCTCGTCGTCAAGGCGGAGCATTCCGAGGAGCCGGCGCATCTCGGTCAGTGCCTGCTCGCCCGTGTGCTCGATCGCATCGAGAGCGGCACGTGTTTCGGCCGGAGAATCCGCGAGCATCCGTCGGCCGCCCCGGGCCTGGAGCACCATCACGCTGATCCCGTGCGCGACGACGTCGTGAAGCTCACGGGCGATCCGAGCCCGCTCCTCGGCGACCGCGCGGTGCGCCCTCGCATCGCGGTCGGCGCGAAGCACCTCCGTCTCGCCCTCGAGGTGGAGCTCCCGCTCCCGGCGGGACCGGATGATCCGCCCGCCGAGGAACGGGCCGGCAAAGAAGACGGTGAAGAAGGCGAAGTCGGTGAAGGCGACCGGCTGCCCCGGCTCGATCGCCGCCAGCGGGATGAACGAGGCGACGAGCAGGCCGCAGAGCCAACCGGCGAGCCCGCGCGCCCATCTGCCGGCCGAGTAGATGGCGACGATCGCACCGATCAGGAACGCTCCGGCCTCGGCGAGGCCCGGGAGCACGGTGTTGTCGAGGAGGATCACCGCGAGGCCGGCCAGGAGGGCCACGAGCGGCGCCCTGCGGCGAAGGAGCAGGGAGGCCGAGAAACCGGCCGCCGCCCCGGCGCTTGCCAGGCGGTGCCCGGCGAGGCCCGCCTCGAAGCTCACCTCGGCGAGGTAGAGGGCACCGACGCCGGCGACCAGCACAGAGTCGCCGTACCTGCGGACGAACGGAATCACGGTCGCTCACGGTAGCGCCGGACGGTCATGTCGCCTATCGCTCCCGCGAGCGAAGTGTGAGCCGAAGATCGCTCTCGAGAGCGATGCGAGATCGCGCTCGCGGCCGATGCGCCGGTCGCGCTCCCAAGCCAGCCTGGAGTCAATCGAAGCAGGGAGGACTCATGACCAGGACCACGACGCTCGTCTCCGCTCTACTCGCCGCCGCCGCCGTGGCCGTTCCCGCGGCCGCCGCCCACCGCACTCTCACGAAGGCAGCCGTGATCGCCCGGGGCACCGTGATCTGCAAGGCCGCCGAGCGGAAGGTGGATGCGCTGCCGTCGCCACGCTCCGCGAACCCGTTCGCCCCGACGGCTCCGAAGGGCGATCGCGTGCGCGCGACCGCGTTCCTGGCCGGCTATGCGAGCGCGCTCAGCGGCGTGCGGCGCGGGCTTGGAGCGCTCGAGGCACCGCCGGCCGGTCGAGGACTGCTCGAGGGCTTCGTGTCGGAGCTCGGCCCGACGATCGCTGCGTTCCGCACGGCTCACGCCGATGCCGTTGCCGGCCGCTTCACCGCCTCGCTGGCCGCGGCTCAGAAAGCGTTCGGGCTGTTTGCTCGAGCGAGCGCGAAGACGAAGGCCTACGGCTTTCCGAAGGGCGTCTGTCAGTCCGGGGCCTCCGGCTGAAACGCAGAACCACCCGGTTTCCCCGAATCGCCTGCTCCACGGTCCGCGTGGAGCAGGCGCGGTCAGATGTGCGACGAACGCTCGAGCTTGAGAAGCTTTGCCGATGGGAGAGCGAGCGCGACCTCTGGCATTGCGGCTTCGAACGCTTTCGACCCCGCTTCTGGCACTCGCGGCGGGGTCGATTCTCGCGAGCGTCTCTGCGGCGAGCCCGGCGACGGGCCCGCTGCCGCAGGCCGGCACCAGCACGGTGTTGGGCAGCTCGGTCCTCGGGCGATGGATCTTCGGCATCGAACGAGGAAACCCGAAGGCGGCCGTCAAGGTCGTCGTGGTCGGCTGCATCCACGGCAACGAGTGCGCGGGAATCAGGATCGTTCGTGCACTCGAGGAGGCCCGCCTGCCCGCCGGGATCGACCTGTGGCTCGTTCCCGATGCCAACCCGGACGGCCGTGCCGCGCTGACGCGGGTGAACGCTCACGGCGTCGATCTCAACCGGAACTTCCCCTGGCACTGGAAGCCGAGCCAGGAGGTCGACAACCCGCTCTACTCGGGGCCCTCCCCCGTCTCGGAGTCGGAGAGCCTGATCCTCTACACGCTCCTCGAACGTGTCCGGCCCCGGCTCGTGATCTGGTACCACCAGTCGCTCAACCTGGTCGACGAGTCGGGCGGGGACCTCGCGCTCGAGCGTCTCTACTCCCACCTCGTGGGGCTCCGGCTGAAACGCCTCCCGCGCTACCCGGGCAGCGCCGCGAGTTGGGCGAATCACGCGTTCCCGGGGACGACCTCCTTCGTCGTCGAGCTACCGCGCGGGCCGCTGACCCCAGCCGCTGCCCACCGCCACGCACTGGCCGTGCTCACCCTCGCAAGGACCTTCACAGCCGGCGATCCAGCCGCCCCCTAGACACCTCTGTCCAACCCGGCAGTGAACCCGCGCGCTGGCACCCGCCGCCGTTCCGAACTATCCTCCGCCCTGTGAGACGGAGCCCTGCTCGACGGCCCGTCCAGACCGGATCACCGGGGACGGGAAGCGGCGCCGTCGTCACAGAGGCGATCCCGAGGGCGGGAATGCCCGACAACGCGATGGAGGCGCTCGCGCTGCAGCAGACGGCGGGCAACGCGGCCGTCTCGCGGCTCGTGCGCGGGCGTGCGACGACCGCACGCGTCCAGCGCTACCAGGCCGGAGCCGACGGCCACGGCGGTATCGAGCAGCAGGGGCTCGGGCCGGGCGGCGCGGGGTTCAGCGCCGGCGACGCGCGGACGGCCTACTCCGGGAACTGGCTCCGCGATTTCTCGCAGCTGAACTTCCCGTCGGCGCGCCCGATCATCAGGACCCTCTTCGCCGGCGAGTTCGGCCGGATCGTCGATGACGGCGAGCTCGACGGCATGCTCGGGACGTACGTCGCCTCCGAGCATCTCGACAACCCGGCGGGTGGCGGAACCGTCGAGGACACGTCGGCCGACCCCGAGCACCACCGGCAGGCCCTCGAGCGGCTCTCCGGTGAGCAGCGTGCCGCCTACGACGCCGAGAACAGGCACAGCGGGGACATCCGCCTCGCGCATGCGCGCTCCGCGCTCCCCGAGTACATCGAGCGCGGAAAGCTCGCTGCGAAGGACACGCTGAAGCAGGCGATCGTGGCCGGCCACACCCAGCAAGGGCTCATGCTCATGGGGGGCGCGCTCCACGCGGTCGAGGACTACTACTCGCACTCGAACTTCACCGAGGCATGCATCCTCGAGCTACAGAGCCGGGGTGACCCGGCCGGCGAGCGCCTGTCCGGCCTCATCACGCAGACGCCGCTCGGCAACAATCTGGCGATGCTCGTCCCCCACGGCCTGGACGGTCGCGCGGAGATCCAGACGGGGCACTACGAGGGTCACGCGAACAGCGCCGTGAGCCTGCTCGAGACGATCGGCACGGAGCTGACGAACGGGGAGTTGACGAGCTCGTTCATCAAAGGCTGGATCCTGCTCCATCCGATCTCGCCCCAGCAGCTGCTCTCCCAGCTGACGGTCGCGAGCGGGGGAGCGCTCGGGGGGCAGCTCGGCGCCTTTGCCGGAGCTGTTGCCGGAGCGGTCAGCGGGGCCGAGTCGGGAGCCGTCAGCGGCGCAGAGCACGGCTTCGAGGCAGGCGAGCGGCTTGGCGGAGGCGGGCTGCTCGGCGGAGCGCTCGGCGCCATAGGGGCGGTCGCCGAAGGGGCCGTGGAGGGGATCGGCGGTGCTCTCGACGGACGCGCTCGCGGCGCGGCCGAAGGTGCGCGCGAAGGCACGGCTCTCGGGCAGCGAGCCGGTCAGGTGGCCGTCGATGCTGCGTCCGTCACCGTCGACATGATCCTGGCATCGACGCCCGCCGATCTGCTGCGTGCTGCGTTCCGTGACGTCATCGTCCCCGTGATCGAGGGTGCGCTGGCGGCCACGAAGGAGCACATCCTGGAGCCACTCGCGCGCGCCGGGACGGCCGTTTCGGGGGTCGAGGCGAGGGCCGCCGGCCTGTCCGGGCCGACGCATTCTCAGCTCGCAAAGGACGACCCCGATCACGTGCTGTTCCCGCTCTCGCGCTCGTTCGCGGTCGCCGCGGACACGGAGATCGGAGCGGCGATGATCGCCGCCTGGGAGGGCCGGACCCACGTGACGACCGATGCGGCCCGGAGCCTCGCCGGGCCGGCCGGCTCGAACGCCGACGGCCCGACTCCCGGCGGCAGTCCGCAGCCTCCGGCCGGCTCGAACGCCGACGGCCCGACTCCCGGCGACAGCCCGCAGGCTCCGGCCGGCTCGAACGGCCACACGCCGAAACGATCGCGCTCCGAGCTCTTCGCCGAGGTCGACGAGATCTTCTGGAAGGCCTACCCGGCGCGGGCCGGACAGAAGCTCGATCCGAAGAACCCCGCGGACAAGCCGTACATCCAGGCGTGGGTCAAGATCCGGCACGAGGTCGAGCACGACGGAAGCGACGTGGGGAGCGAGGGGCCGATCGAGACCGCCACGGCGATGGCCGGCGCGGAGGCGGACGGTAGCGCGGGGCCGATGGAGGGGGCGATGACGGGGGCAGTGGCTGCCGCGCAGGATCAGTTCGGGCAGGCCGAGACACCCCAGCAGCAAGCCGTGCTCGACCTCGTCGACAAGTACGTCTGCCACCCCGACCAGACCGACTGGTGGGTCGCTGTGGTGCAGGCCGCAGGCTGATTCGAAGCCTGGGGGAGTGGCGGCAGTGGGTCCCGGAAGGCACCGCGGGGCGGCGGCGTTAGACTCGCTCGGAGGTGGAGGCCGGCGGCTCGTTCACTTGCTCGAACTGCGGCCGCGAGGTGCCGAGGGAGCCGTACTGCGTCTGCTGCGGTGAGCCGGTCGGTGCCGAGACGCCGAAGCGGGCGGGGTATGCCGCCTCGCCGCACGAGAAGTGGTTCCACCCGCGGCTCGTCTCCTCGATCTTCCCGCACCTCCCGCGGGCCGATATGCGCCCGTTCCGGCTCGCGCTGCTCGGGGCCTCGGCGCTCGTGGTCGTGCTCTGCCTGCTGCATCTCTTCCCGCTGGCGCTCGTTGCGGCCGCCGTGGCGGTGCCGATCCTGTTCCTGCTCTACCTCTGGGACGTCGACGTCTACGAGGACGCGCCGATGATCGTGATCGCGTTCACGGTCGTGTGGGGCATCGTCGCCGGGGTCGCGCTCGGCTACGCGGCGAAGAACGTCTCGAGCCAGGCGTCGCTCCTGCAGGGCGGCCCCAGCACCCACAACGTCGTCTGGCTCGGGGTGATCCTGCCGTGCGCCGCACTCGCACTGATGGTCGCGGGGCCGCTCGTCCTCCTGCCCTACCGGAAGTTCGACGACCTCCTCGACGGCGTCACATTCGGGGCCTGTTGCGGGGCGACGCTCGTTGCCGCCGAGGCGATCACGAACTCCGCGAGCTTCCTGCACCTCGGCTTCAGGCCCGGCGGGAACGCCGAGCTCTGGATCGCGCGGTTGCTCACCCTCGGCGTCGCGACCCCGGTGCTCGCGGCGGGAGCCGCGGGGGCGGTCGCAGGGTCGTTCTGGCTGCGCTTCCGGTGCCCGGTGCCCGACCGCAGCATGCTCGGCCCTGTCGGCTCGCCGTTCGCATCCGTTCCGCTCGCAGCGGCGGCGCTTGTCGGCGCCGCTCTCGCGGCCCTGTACCTCAACCTCTGGACGACGCTCGCGCTCACCGCGGCGCTCGGGGCGGCTGCCCTCGTCTGGCTGCGTCTCATGATCCATGTCGGGCTGCGCGAGGAGTCGAACGAGAAGCCGATAGGAGCGCCGATCGACTGCCCGAGCTGCCACCACGAGACGCCTGTGCACACCTTCTGCGGGCACTGCGGGGTCGCTCTGCGTGCGCTCCCCAAGGACGCTGCCCCTCACGGCGAGGCGACGCCGGGACGCACGCGCCTGGGGCTCGGCGCGAAGCTCGCCGTATTCGGCGGCATCGCCGCGGCCGCCGTCGCTCTCGCTGCGATCGCGATCGCGGTCACCCGGCCGGCCGCCCCGAAGCCCGCCTGCGCGCCGGGAGTGCCGTGCGGGACGCCGCCGCCGGGAATCCCGGTGGCAGCTCCCAACCTGATCGCCGGCGTTTTTCGGTCGGGCAGCACCTGGACGAGCAACCTCGGCGTCGGCCTTCGCTACGGGGACAACTGGAAGGTCGAGCAGACCGGCAACCGGAGCCTCGTGATCCAGGCCACGGCCGAGGACAATGTCGTCGTCGTCGTGGCCGTCGTCGTCTTCCCATCGAGCGTCAGCCCCGACGCCGCGATCAAGAACCGGCTCTCGAGCCTCGGCGACGAGTTCCTCGGCGTCGAACGCGACTCCTCGGTGGCTCATGCAGTTCTCGCGCCCGAGCTCGGGTTCGTCCACGCGACCGCCGAGACGTTCTCGGCGACGGTCGACCAGCCGCCGAGCCCCGACGAGCAGGTGGAGCTCGCATTCGAGGCCGCGCGTCACGCGCACGCGACGGTGGTCGTCGTGGGCGTCACGAACGAAGAGCCGCACAGCAAGAGCGCGAGCTCGCCGTTCCCCTCCTTCCAGCTCGTCGATCTCCTGCTCGACGACCTCCAGTGGCCGGGATCGTGAAGGCCCGCCTCCTCCTCGTGGTGGCCATCGTCCCCGCCGTGCTTCTCGCAGCCGGAGGCGGTGGCGGCCACGGCAGGGCCGTCGTACTCGGGCCGACTTCGGGCGAGACCCGGATCGAGTTCGCCCTCAACCTGAAGCTCGACCAGCGGCTCCTCGCTCGCGACCTGGCAACCGGCAGGGCCGCTCCGAGCGCCGGGGCACTCGGGGCCCGCTACGGCCTGCCCGTGGCCGAGATCGCCAGGATCAAGCGGCTTCTGGGCGCGAACGGGATCGCGGTCACCGAGACGTTCCCGCAGCGCACCGAGATCGACGCCCGCGCGAGCGCTCGGACGCTCAAGCGCTTCTTCGGGATCGGCTTCCGCGATTTCACAGACGCGAGCGGTCATCGCTACCACGTCACCGACTGCGGCACCCCGGATCCCGCCCGGGCTTCGCCCCTCTGTCACGGGAGTCGTCGGCCTCAGCAACCGCCCGGTCGCGCTGCCCGGCAGATCTGCCGCACGACGCCCTCCGTCCCGACGACGCGGCGATCGCCTACGACCTCGCGCCGCTTCGGCAGCAGGGGATCGACGGCACGGGAGAGTCGATCGCGATCGTCTCGCTCGAGCCGTTTCCCCCGAACGTCAGCCAGACGAGCAGCGACGTCTCGACGTTCCGCGGACAGTTCGGGGCCAGGGGCCCGTCACCCGAGGACGTGAAGGTCGACGGGGGCGGGACCGTGTCCGACCTGAGCGAGGACGACCTCGACCTCGATGTCGTCAGTGCGGTCGCGCCGGGAGCGCAGATCATCAACTACGAGGCGCCTGAGACCGCCGCCGGCGAGGTGGACGTCTTCAACAGGATCGTCGCCGACGGCAAGGTCGGAATCGTGACGTTCAGCTGGGGGCTCTGCGACTCCTCGCTTCCGTCCGACTTCAGGCAGGCCGTGCAACGCTCGCTCCAGCTTGCGGTCGCCCGCGGGATCACGGTGTTCGTCTCGAGCGGCGACAGCGGCTCATACGACTGCCAGCGCCAGAACTTCTCGAACCACACGCTGAGCGTCGATTTCCCCTCCGATCTCCCCCAGGTCGTCTCGGTAGGGGGGACGCTGCTCTCGGTCGGAACCGACGGGAGCTACTTCACCGAGTCGGGCTGGGAGAACCCGCTTTCCGACGCCGGTGGCGGCGGCGGGATCAACACCCGTGACGCCGCCCCTAGCTGGCAGCGGGCGGCACACCTCCCGGGCGGCGGCCATCGAGTGCTCCCGGACGTCTCGGCCAGCGCCAGCCCGGCGAGCGGCTGGATCGTCCGCGACTACGGGAACTGGGACTCCTTCGGCGGCACGAGCGCGGCCTCGCCGTTCTGGGCCGCCTCGATGCTCCTCGCCGAGCAGTATGCCGCCAAGCACGGGGTGAAGCGCCGCTGCTTCCTCGCCCCGATCCTGTACCGCCTCGCGACGATCCATCAGCCTTACGCGGCTTTCCACGACGTCCGCACCGGCGGCAACCGCTTCTACAGCGCGAAGCGAGGCTGGGACTTCGCGACCGGGTTCGGCTCACCCGACGTCTACAACCTGACCCGAGATCTCACTCCATATCTCCGATCGCACCCGTGCGGGCCAAGCTCTTGAGCCGCTCGAGTTCTCGGCGCGCAACGACATCGACTGAATTCCGCCATCCGTAGACAGTCCAGACTGGGAAGCTGAGCTCGGGATTGGATCCGGTGGCGCCCCTACCCGAGTGTGGTTGAGAGCTCGCGAGTCGGGCGAACGACCCCTCGCTCGGCGCGCGACCTCGTCAGGTCCGTGCCGGAGCGTCCGTGGCGCCGGTGCGCGGTGGCAAGGCGGGGGGCGCGCGGCGTTCGACCGGGGGTTCGATCGTGATCCTCGGCAGCGCCCGGTCGAGCCAGCGAGGGATCCACCAGGTCCGCTCACGCAGGAGTGTCAGGAGGGCTGGGACGAGGGTCAGCCGCATCAGAAACGCGTCGGTCAAGATGGCGACGCCGAGGAGCAGGCCGAACTCCTTCGACACGCGGTCCGGCGCGAGCAGGAAGGAGAAGAAGACGCACGACATGATCAACGCTGCGGCGGCGATCACCCGGCCGACGCCTGCGACGCCGTCCTTCACTGCCTTGACCGTGGGGCTCCCGTGCACGTGCTCCTCGCGGATCCGGCTCATCAGGAACACCTCGTAGTCCATTGACAGGCCGAAGAGGATCGCGAACGCGATCGGGGGCACGAAGCTCTCGATCGGCCCGGTGCGGTCGAGGCCGATGATCTGCTGGCCGTGGCCGAGTTGCACGACGAGCGTCAACACGCCGAAGCCGACGAGCGCCGAGACGAGCGTGGTCAGCGCTGCTTTGACCGCGACGACTGCTGAACGGAACGCCATCGTGAGGAGGAGGAACGTGACCCCGATGATGTAGAGCAGGAACCAGGGAGCGTGCGAGAAGATCTGATTTCCGATGTCTGTGAAGGCCGCGTTCGAACCGGACACGTACGCGTGTGCGGCAGAGCCCTCGAGCGTCTGCGGGATCACCGTGTGGCGGAGCTTCGAGACGAGGTCGTCGGTCTGAACGTCCTGCGGCTTGAACTTGCCGTAGGTGTTGATGATCGCGACGGATGCCTTCTCGGGCGTCTTCGCGTTGTAGATCGGCGCGTCGACCTGGGCGATGCCCGGGGTCGTGCGAAGTACGGCCTCGAGCCGCTTCGCAGCGGTGTGATCCGACTGCATGTCGACGACGATCGGGATCGGCTCGGTGAAGCCCGGCCCGAAGCCCTTCGCCAGCAGGTCGTACGCCTGACGGGTCGTCTGGTCCTTCGGCGCGGTGCCGGCGTCCGCGAGGCCCAGCCGTACCGCGAGAATGGGCGAGGCGAGCAGCAGGAGGACGACGCACACCACCGGGAGCACGACCTTCGCGTTGCGGGAGACGAACCGGCCCCACGCCGCGATCGGGGTGCGCTGCTGTCCTTCGCGCGACTCGTCGACGGGACGCATCCCGAGCCGGCCGCTATTGATCCTTGGGCCGAGCAACGAGAGGACGGCGGGCAGCAGCGAGTTGGCGAGCAGCACCGCCGTCAGGACGCCGAGCGCGCTACCGATGCCGAGCTTCGTGATGAAGTCGAGCCCGATCAACGCGAGGCCGGTGATCGAGATCGCCACGGTGACACCCGCGAAGATCACCGCTCGACCCGCCGTCGCTCCGGCGGCGGCGGCCGCGTCCTGCGGCGAGAGCCCGTCGTGCAGGAACTGCCGGAACCGGGTGACGATGAAGAGCGTGTAGTCGATGCCGACGCCGAGGCCGATCATCGGCACCAGGATCTCAGTGACGGTGTTGAAGTGCGTGACGCGGGCCGCGAGGAAAAGCAGCAGGAATGCCCCCAGGACCGCGACGATCGCGAACAGGAGTGGAATCACGGTGGGCACGAGCGCCCGGAACAGAACCATCAGGATCACGAACGCCGCGAGCAGCCCGATGAGGTCGCTGATGCCCTGCGTCGGCGCCGCATTCTCCGCCTCGCCGGTGAACTCGACCTGGATCCCGGCGGGCTCGCCGATCGCGCGGAGCTGATTCTCGACCGCGACGATGCCCGAGCGCGGCAACTCGAAACCGGTGCGGTCGTACTGCACGTCGAAGAAGCCGATCTGACCGCTGTCGGACAGCTGTTTCGTCCCTCCCGCGGCCAGCGGATTCGTGATCTTGGAAAGGTCCTTCGGGTCGGTTGCGAGCGAGCGCTGCGATGCCTGCGACGCGACGAGCATCTTCTCGAGCGCTGCCAACCGTTCCGGCGTGTCGAGCCGCTCACCGGCGGGGGCGGCGAGCACGACGCGCAGGGCGGCGCCCTTCTGGCCACCAAACTTCGCGTTGATCAGGTCGGTCGCCTTCTGCGTGTCCGAGCCCGGGATCTTGAAGTCGTTGATCAGCTTGCCGTGGAACGCCGCGTTGAGGCCGATCAGCAACACGAACACCGACACCCAGCCGATGATCACGCGTCCCGGATGCCGCGCACACGCGCCGGCAAGCGCCGCCAGCCCGCCCGAGTGGGCGATGCGCTCCTCTTCCTTCAGCAGTTCTTCATCCACCGGCTCAACGGCCTTCGGTTGCGGCATCGGCTCAACACTAGCCGCGAGGCGCCATTCGGCGGCGCGACCAGACCCGCGTCAGCCGAGCTCCGTGCGCGGGCGACGCCCAGAGGCGGTGTCCACCGGGCGAGCGTCCGTCCTCCCGGTTCAGAAACTCGTCGCGAGCCAGACGATCAGCATCCCGACACCGGCGATCGCGACCGCGATCAGGAGCAGTCCGAGATTCGCGCCGATGAAGGCGACCCAGGGGGTGCTCTCGTTGCGGCCCGAGGAGAGCCCGCTCGTCGCCGCTCTGATCCGCGTCCGCCAGCTCTCGGGACGGACGGTGAGTCCGCTCGAGCTCACGGGCGGGCCGAGCTTCTGCAGCTCCGGAAGCAGATGCGGGTCGATCTCGCCCGAGCCGACGACCACGATCTCGTCGGCGTGAAACCGCTCGAGCGCGTCGGCCACGGCCTGAACCGGGTCGGAGCTGCCGGGCTCGCCGCCGCCGATCTCGGCCGAGCCGGCGAGCAGCCACTCCGCCTCGAGTGCGCGGGCCCCGGCCTCGCCCTGGGCTCTGGCCTCGTCGGTTGCGAGCCATTCGAGTGCCTTCACATGGGCGGGGGCGACGATGTAGACCGACGGGTCGCCGTCGCCGTGTGTCTCGACCGCCGTCTCGAGCTCCGCTTCGGTCGCGTCGCCGAGCAGCAGGATCAGCAACTGCCTGCCCACGGAACGGGACTCTAAAGAGGTCTCTAGCTCTCCGGTGAGAGAAAGCCGACGTGGTGGTAGGCCACGAGCTGCAGGAGAAGGCCATGTAGGGCCTCGCGGTCCTCGGCGCCGAGGGGTGCGAGGAACTCCGCCTCGACAGCCTTCGCGATCTTGCGCAACTCCCGGAGCGCATCGTTGCCCTCCGGCGTCAGGTTCACGCGCTGCCGTCGCCGATCGTCGGCGTCGCGCTTGCGAACGACATAGCCGCGTTCCTCGAGGTCGTCGAGCAGCCCCACGAGCTGGCTGCGGTCATAGCCGAGGCGGTCGGCGATCATCCCCTGCGCGCCGCAGGTTCCCTCCTCGAGCAGTGACATCACCGCGTGGTGCTGCGGCGTCAGGCCCGACTCACGGTAGGCCTCGTAGGCGCGCTCCTTGACCCCGAACCCGAGCTTCTTCAGGAGAAAGGTCGTGTTGTCGACCAGCTCGCGGGGCGCGCTCGTCGGGAACGGCGCCGCAGAGAGAGTCGTTGGAGTGGGGGTGGCCTGGGACATGTGACAAAAGTGTAGCGCGTCCGACGGTTGTCGTCTGATATCGTTGACTCGCCAAACGATCTTGAGGAGAAACAAATGAGCACTACTGCGATTGCAACGAAAAACGATACCGGACGCAAAACCTACAAGTGGGCCGCGCTGGCGCTGATCGTCACCGCCCAGTTCATGGTGATCCTCGACGTGGCGATCGTGAACGTGGCACTGCCCTCGATCAAGAGCGACCTCGGCTTCTCGTCTTCGGGCCTGCAGTGGGTGATCACGGCCTATGCGATCTTCTTCGGCGGCGCGCTGCTGCTCGGTGGGCGGATCGCCGACCTACTCGGCCGCCGCAGCGTCTTCATCGCAGGGCTCTCCGTCTTTGCCGCAAGCTCGCTGCTCTGCGGCCTCGCCTGGTCGGAAAGCTCGCTGATCGCGTTCCGGGCCCTTCAGGGCCTCGGTGGGGCGCTGCTCGCCCCGGCCGCGCTCGCGCTCCTGATGACGACGTTCGCCGAGGGCCACGAGCGCAACCGCGCGCTCGGCATCTATGGGGCCGCGTCGGGGAGCGGCGCCGCAGCCGGCGTGCTGCTCGGCGGCATCCTCACCTCCTACCTGCACTGGTCGTGGATCTTCTTCATCAACGTGCCGGTTGGAATCGCCGCGATCGCGGCAACGCCGTTCCTGCTCAGCGAGAGCCGGGCGAATCTGCCACATCGCCACTTCGACTTCGCCGGCGCTGCCTCGATCACCGGCGGGCTGATGTTGCTCGTCTATGCGATGACGCGTGCGACCACCGACGGCTGGGGCTCCGCGACGACGATCGGCCTGATCTCGGCCGCAGTTGCGCTCGTCGGCCTCTTCCTCGTGATCGAGACCCGCTCGGCCTCGCCGCTCCTGCCGCTGCGGATCTTCCGGATCCCGACGCTCGCGGCCGCGAACGGGACGATGGCCGTGATCGGTGCAGTCACGTTCTCCGAGTTCTTCCTGCTCACGCTCTACCTGCAGGAGGTTCTGCACTACTCGCCGGTCCAGTCCGGGGTCGCGTTCCTTGCCTTCGCGCTGACGGTCGTCGTGCTCTCGAACGCCGCCCAGGTGATCGTCGGCAGGTTCGGAGTGCGCTTCACGCTCACGCTCGGCCTGCTCACATCGGCGGCCTCGGTGGCCTGGCTCGTCCGCCTGCCGGAGAGCGGGCACTACTTCTGGGATCTCTTCCCGGCCTTCGTGCTCGGCGGCGCCGGCATGGGTCTCTCGTTCGTTCCCGTCACGATCGCGAGCCTTGCGGGAGTCCGCGGAGCCGACGCCGGAATCGCCTCCGGGCTCGTGAACACGAGCCGCCAGATCGGCGGCGCCATCGGCCTCGCTGCGGCAAGCGCGATCGCGGCGAGTGCCACCTCTCGCTACGCCGACGCGCACGGCACGGCGCTGTCGAGCGCAGCCGCGCTCGATCACGGCTTCCGGGTTGCACTGATCGTGCTGACCGTCGCACTGCTCGTCGGCGCCGGCATCTCGGCCGGCCTCGTCAGGCCTGCTCCCCGGCCGGTCGCCGAGCCGATCCCCGTAGGTGATCTCGAACTCGTAAAGGAGGCAGCATGACCGCACTCGCACTCGCTCCCGATACCCAGGTGCTCCTCGATCGCGAGATCGACGACCTGCTCCTCGACGCCCGCGGGCTCGCGCTCGTCCGTGACCTGCTCGAGGAGCGGGGCGCCTCGACCGGCGAGATTGCTTCGCATGCCCGCGCCCTCAACCGGGTGCGCGCACGGCTCGTCGAGTTGATCTCCGGCCGCCG
The DNA here is from genome assembly GCA_963720045.1 of uncultured Actinomycetota bacterium. GTDB lineage: Bacteria > Actinomycetota > Thermoleophilia > Gaiellales > Gaiellaceae > PALSA-600. The sequence goes on from CAVREC010000001.1 coordinate 189,885, forward strand.
CTGAACCGGAACGACAGCACCAACCGGGCCGCTCGCTTTCGCGGCCCGGTTGGTGCAAGCTTCGGCGATGGCAGTCTGCACAGCATGCGGCGCCGAAAATCGCGACACCGCTCGGTTCTGTGACAACTGCGCCGCTCCGCTTGGAGCGGCGGTCGAGCAGCGTGAGCACCGGAAGACCGTCACTGTTGTCTTCTCCGACGTCACCGGCTCGACCGCGCTCGGCGAAGAGCTCGACTCCGAGAGCTTCCGGCGGGTGCTCGCGCGGTACTTCGAAACGGCGAGCTCGATCGTCGAGCGGCACGGCGGCACGGTCGAGAAGTTCATCGGGGACGCGGTGATGGCTGTGTTCGGGGTTCCGGTGGTGCACGAGGACGACGCCGTCCGCGCACTCCGCGCTGCAAGCGAGCTCCGCAGGGCGATCGCGGAGCTCACACCCGAGCTCGAGCGCGATTTCGGTACCAGCCTCGAGCTGCGGATCGGCGTCAACACGGGTGAGGTCGTGACCGGCACCGAGGAGAGACTCGCGACGGGCGACGCGGTCAACGTGGCCGCGCGCCTCCAGAGCGCAGCCGCCCCGGGCGAGATCCTGCTCGGTGCGGAGACGCTCGCGCTCGCGCGCGACGCGATCACGGTCGAGGGCCTTTCCCCGGTCGAGCTCAAGGGCAAGCGCGAACCCGTCGCCGTCTACCGCCTCATCGAGGTCAGGCTGGATGCACCTGGGCTCGCCCGGCACCTCGACGCGCCCATGATCGGGCGCGCGCATGAGCGGAGGCTCATCGAGGATGCGTTCGCGGGCGCCGTTCGGCAACAGACGTGCGCGCTCTTCACGCTGCTCGGGACGGCTGGAGTCGGGAAGTCACGGCTCGTGCACGAGTTCCTCTCGCGGCTCGACGCGAGGGTGGTCGAAGGTCGCTGCCTCTCCTACGGAGAGGGGATCACCTACTGGCCCGTGATCGAGATCGTGAAGCAGCTCGGCGCTTTCGACGAACTGCTGGCCGAGACTCCGGGCGCAGTAGCGGCGATCCTGGCGCTCGTCGGAGAGCAGGCAGCTGCGACGACGTCTGAGGAGACCGCGTGGGCCGTGCGGAAGCTGCTCGAGGCGGCGGCGCGCGAACGGCCGCTCGTCGTCCTCTTCGACGACATCCACTGGGGGGAGCCGACCTTCCTCGACCTGATCGAGTACCTCGCCGACCTCACGCGCGACGCACCCATCCTGCTCCTCTGCCTGGCGCGTCCGGAGCTGCTCGAAAAACGGCCGGGCTGGGGTGGTGGGAAGCTGAACGCGACCACGGCGCTGCTCGAGCCCCTGGACGCGGGTGAAACAGGGGAGCTCGTGGAGCAACTCCTCGCGGGCGGAGAGTTGGATCCGGAGCTGACCGCGAGGATCCGGAAGGCGGCCGGCGGTAACCCGCTCTATCTCGAGGAGATGATCGCGATGGTGCGGGAGTCCGGCGAGGGCGAGGTGACCGTCCCCCCGACGATCAAGGCGCTCCTCGCGGCGCGCCTCGACGGGCTCGACCCTGCCGAGCGATCCGTGCTCGAACGGGGCTCGATCGAGGGGCAGCTCTTCCACGGTGCGGCCGCCCAGGCACTCGCCTCGCCTCCGGCGCCGATCGAACGTCAGCTCGTCGGGCTCGTCCGCAAGGAACTCGTCCGCTCCGAGCGAGCTCAACTGAAGGTCGGCGAGGCCTACCGGTTCCGTCATCTGCTGATTCGCGACGCCGCTTACGACGCACTGCCCAAAGCTACGCGGGCGGAACTGCACGAGCGGTTCGCGGGTTGGCTCGAGGAGCATGGAGTCGACCTCGTCGAGCGCGACGAGGTCGTCGCCTACCACCTCGAGCAGTCCTACCTCTACCTGGCCGAGCTCGGTCCGGTCGACGCCGCCGGCGAGGAGCTTGCGCGCCGTGCCGCCGGTCTCCTCGTTGTCTCGGCGCAGACGGCGCGCCGCCGCGGCGACAAAGCGGCCGCCGCAGCGCTCTTTCAGCGTGCCGCCGGCCTCTATGCGCCGGGAAGGCTCGAGCTCCTGCCGGAGCTCGCCGAGCTCCGCTTCGAGCTGGGCGACCTGGCAGGCGCGACCGCGCTGCTCGACGAGGCAGTCGACACGGCCCGTACGAACGGCAACGAGCGCTTCGAGGCGATCGCCATGGCGTGGGACGGGATGATCGAGGGATTCCGTGAGGGCTCGTCTGCGAGTTCGGAGAGGGCGATCGCCGACGCTCAACGGGCGGCGTCTCTTCTCGAAGGACCGGGCGACGAGGCGCAGCTTGGTGCGATGCTCGACATTGCGGGACGGCACCTCTTCTTCGTCGGCCGGGCACAGGAAGCCATCGACTTGCTCACGAGGGCGTATGCGTGCGCCGTCACCGCCGGTGACCTCTATCGGGCCCGCACAGTCCTCCACTGGCGGACCGCCGCAATGGGCTTCGGACCGACACCGGTGCACGAGATCAGAGCGTTTGCGGCGAGTATCGCGGACGAGTTCGGCACCGCGGATCCGGGACTACAAGCGCTCGATGCGCTGCTGAATGCCTACTCGGGCCGCTTCGCGGAGGGACGGGAGAGCGCCGATGCGGCCCAGGCGCTCTCCTCGGAGCTCGGATTGCAGCTCTTCGTCGGCGGACAGACCATGCAAAGGGGGATCGTCGAGCTCCTTGCCGGAAACCCGGCGGCCGCAGAGCGCGCGCTGCGGCGTGGGTACGACATGCTCGGGGAGTTCGGCGACACGGGATTCCGGTCCACCGTGTCGACCCTGCTGGCCGAGGCGCTCGTGCGAGAGGAACGCTTCGCCGAAGCCGATGAGGTACTCGATGTCGCCGCCGAGTTGAGCTCGGCAGACGACGTCGATCCGCAGGTCCGGCTTCGGACGGTGCGGGCGAAGGTTCTCCTCTCCCGGGGCGAGCTGGTCGAGGCGGAGCGCATCGTCCGCGAGGCCGTTGCGATTGCGTCGAACACCGACTATCTCGTCCTCCACGGCGACGCGCTCCTCGCGCTTGCAGAGGTGCTCGGCGCGAAGGGCTCGCCGACCGAACAGGCCGCTGCCCTGCAGGCCGCGCTCGAGCTCTTCGAACGCAAGGAGAACATCGTCCAGGCCGGGCAGACGCGCGATGCTCTCCGCGCCCTCGAAGCATCCGTCACCGCGCCCTGACAGACGGTCCGGCCGTCCTGGCGCTGCCCGCCGAACGCGAGCCGGCGCGGAAGAGGACTTCGGTTCGGATCCAGGTTGCCTGCATCCACCCTGGCAATAGGATCCAGGTAGACGCCAAACTCGAATCGAAACGGAGGCGACATGGCTTCAACCGCTTTTACCGCCCATCTCCCGGCACTCGGCGAGCACGTTCGCGACGAGACCGGGTCAGAGCTCCAGGCGACGCTGGTCGAGCTGATCGACCTCGCTCTCGTCGGCAAGCAGCTCCACTGGAGCATCGTCGGTCCGCGCTTCAATCCGCTCCATCAGCGGCTCGACGAGCTCGTCGATTCCTGGCACGACCTCGCGGACACCGTCGCCGAGCGCGCCGTGGCGATTGGTCATGCCCCCGACGGCCAGGCCGACGCGATCGTCGCAGCCGGCGACCGCTCACCGCTCGAGCGCGGCCCGATCGAGGATCATGCGGTGCTCGCGGATCTCGTCGATCGCATCAACACCGCCGCCGAGCATGCGCGGGAACGGATGGACAAGCTGGGCGCTCTCGACGCGGCCTCGCAGGACGTGCTCGTCGGCGTCGTGCGTGCGCTCGAGGAACAGCTCTGGATGACGCGGGCGCAGCTTCCCTAGCCTGCTCGACATCGGGCGCCGAGTCGGTCGAGGCGACCCGGCCGAGCTCATGGCGAGCAACGAGGGGCGCCGTCCATTTCCGAACGGCTGTCTCCGTACGGCGTTGTAACAACACCAATCAGATCAACTCATATTTCTGGTGTGGGAAAAGCTTCCTACGAATAGAACCGTCGAGCGCGCGCCGCTACTCCCAGTTGGTCTGATCTGCCGTGATCTTCTTGACGGGCGGCGGAAGCCGGTTGGCTGCCAGGTCTGCGAGTGTGACCCGCTCGAGGATCGCTCGGATGTTCGTCCGCACCGCCACCCAGACCTCGCGGAGGGGCTCGGCGGATGATTGATAGTCGACCGCGGTCGGCCGAACGCCCCGGACGGTCGCCAGGGGGCCGCTGACCGCCCGGACGATGTCTGCGATCGTGATCTGCGAGGCGGGGCGCGCGAGGCGGAAGCCTCCGTCGCGACCTCGCTGTGCCTCGACGATCTCGGCATGGCGGAGCTCCATCAGGATGTTCTGCAGGAAGGCGATCGGTATTGCCTGCGCCTGTGAGATCTGCTCGCGCTTGAGCGGACCGCCGTCGGCGATCGCGAGCTCGAGCGCCGCTCGCACCGCGTAGTCCTCCTTTGCCGTGATCCGCATGCCGCGGAGTTTGACTGACGCCGCGGTGGGCGCGGCGGAGATCACACGTGGTCGAGCGACGAACATCAGCAGTCGTTATTTGTGATATAAGTAGATTACTTTGATGCACTTAAACGAGATCCAGTTGGAGGGGCTCGACCCGAGGCTCGTGGCTCTCATCCGGCGTTCCGGTGAGGACGGTTGCCGCTTGTATCTCGAGCACCTTCGGTGGCCATTCGGTGTCGAGTGTCCGAGATGTGATTCCAGCGACGTGCTCTGGCTCGAACGGCGCCGCCGGCACAACTGCCGCCGCTGCCGCTATCAGTTCCGCGTCACCGCGCAGACCGTGTTCCACGACTCCCATCTCCCGCTCTCGAAATGGTTCCTCGCCGTTTCTCTGATGCTCTCCGTCGAGCGGGGGGTATCGGCGTTTCAGCTCCAGAAGATCCTCGGCGGGAGCTACAAGAGCGCATGGTTTCTCGAGCATCGGATCCGCTGCGCGATGGCTTCCGGCAACCCGGAGCGCGAAGGCCCTGTTGCCTTCGTGCGTGCGACAGCGAACGGTGGGGTGTCCGGGCTCGAGGACTCGGCGGTCCCGGACGCAGCCGAGGCGCCAGCGAGTTGGCTGTTGCTGCGATCGCTGATCGCGGGCGTGCACCGGAACGTCGGCGCACGCTACCTCGCCGCCTATTGGGACGAGGTCCGGTGGAGGCACGAGAACGGGGGCAATCCGAATGCGTTTCGTGACACCGTGGCCGCGCTGCTCGAGCACCCCTGGCTGCCGTACGACGAACTGATCGGGGCCCGCGCGCCGGGCGGGGCGACGGAGCGCGCGTCATGATCGTCCGTCCTCTCGATGCTGCAGTCCGGCAAGCGGGTGAGCTCGATTTGGCCGTGCCCGGGTTGGCGCTCGTCGAGGCCGGCATCGGGGTTGCTTCCACCGGAGTCGAGAGGCTGCTCGGCGCACTCGAGTCGATCGCGGCCGGAGACTGACCCGGATCTCGTACGGCGGGGCCCTGGGTGCGCTTTCCGTTATATCTGATATAAGTAGACCGACTTTATGTAGATAGTGCTGCGAGGTTCGCCGCCGCGGCAGGGACCCGAACTGGGGAGGACGATGAGCGATCAACTGGAGAACGAAGATGTCTATTCGGCGGTGCGGGCAGAACAGCTGCTCGTCCAGCTCGAACGAAACCACGGGTATTCACGGCGCGAGCTCCTGAAGCTCGGCGCGCTCGGCGTGCCTCTGCTCGCCGGGTTCGCGAGGCTCGCCTCGTCGCCACGGCCGGCACTCGCGGACAACGGCTCGCCGATCTCGAAGCCGCTGCCGCCGGCCTGGTTCACGAACTTCGGCTCGAACGCCGAGATGCGCTGGGGCTCCGTTCCGGGGCTGGGATACGTGATCCCGAACGACCGCTTCTTTGTCCGGGACCACACCGGGACGCCGATCCTCGATCCCGCTTCGTGGCGGCTCGATCTCTTCGGTACCGGGCTCAAGAGCTCGCCGACGCCCGCGAATCCGGTGACGTTCACGCTCGACTCGCTTCGCGCGCTTCCGACGAAGACGATCTACACCTTCATCGAGTGCGCCGGAAACGGGCGAAGCTTCTTCGGCACGCAGCAAGGGACGCCGGCCGCCGGCACCCAATGGGCTCTCGGGGCCGTCGGAGTCGCCGCCTGGACCGGGGTGCCACTGTCCGCCGTCCTCGAGAAGGCCGGGATCCTCTCGACTGCAGTCGACGTGATGCCCACGGGGCTCGACAGCAACGTCGTCGTGAGCGGAGTCGACGCCGGGCACGTTCGGCGCCCGCTTCCGGTGAGCAAGGCGCTGAACGACGTGCTGCTGGCCTACGAGATGAACGGTCAGCCGCTTCCGTGGGATCACGGCTATCCGCTCCGCTTCGTCGTGCCCGGTTGGGTCGGCGTCGCGAACGTGAAGTGGGTCGGGCAGATCGAGGTCTCGACGACACCGCTCTTCTCGCTCTGGAACAGCACGCAGTACGTGCTCACAGGTCCGACGTATTCCGCTTCGCCTCCCGTCACGACTCAGGTCGTGAAGAGCGCGTTCGAGCTTCCGTTCGGCGCCCAGCTCTCGGCCGGGAAGCCACAGGTGCTGAGCGGGCGCTCGTGGTCGGGAGCCGGATCGATCAAGAAGGTCGATGTGAGCGTCGACGGCGGCCTCACCTGGGCTCCGGCATCGCTGCACGGGGCGAACATCGCCAAGGCGTGGGGCCGGTGGAACTTCACCTGGACGCCGCCCGCTCCCGGCAACTACACGCTGAGCGCGCGGGCCACCGACACTGCCGGAAACGCGCAGCCGGCCACCGTTCCGTTCAACGACGGCGGCTACCTCTTCGGCGCGATCGTGCAGCATCCGGTGGTCGTGACATGACGCTCGTGCGCGTCGCTGTCGAGCCGTCCTGGCTTTCGGCTGTCCCCACCGGGCGCGATCTCGAGCGTGCCGAGCTGCGGAGCCTCGCGACCGAGATCGCCGGTAGGCGCTCCGAGTGGCAGTCCCTCGTCCGTCACGACCTGACCGAACGAACCTGCGTCCGGCTCCATCGTGACGACCACCTCGACGTTTGGCTCCTCTGCTGGGAAAGCGACCAGGAGACGGGATTGCACGACCACGATCTCTCCTCGGGCGCCGTTCACGTCTGTGAGGGCGATCTCGTGGAGGACAGGATCGAGCTGCGTGACGGAGCTCTGCAACGCGTTTCGGTGACGAGAGCCTCGGGCACGACCTTCGACTTCGACTCGTCGCACATCCATTGCGTGCGCCATTTCGAGGGAGGGCCGCCTGCCGTGTCGATCCATGTCTATTCGCCGGTCCTCTGGCGAATGGGCTACTACGACCCGGGCGAGAACGGGCTCCTGCGGCGGGTTTCCGTGAGCTACGCCGAGGAGATGAAAGTCGCCTGAGACCGGGGAGGAGCCCCAGGAACAGGTTTACGACGTCCACCAGCACCTGTGGCCGCCTCCGCTCGTCGAGTCGCTGCGACGGCGTCGGCGGGCGCCTTATCTCCGCGGCGAGATCCTGACGACGCTCGAGGGGTCGTTTCGTGTAGACACGCGGACAAATGACCTCGATCGTCGGCTCGCGGCGCTCGATCGGGCCGGGATCGACGTCGCGCTCATTTCGCTCCAGCCGACGCTCGGCATCGAGCTGCTCCCGGCCGGCGAGAGGGAATCGCTCGTCTCCGCCTACCACGATGGGATCGCCGAGCTCGTCCTGGGCTCGGCCGGCCGTCTTCGAGCTCTCGCCGCCGGGGAGTACGCGGACCGCTTCGACGGGGTCTGCGTCGGTGCGTCTCGCGTCCGCCGGCCCGCGACACTGGGCGACGTGCTGGATCCTCTGGAATGGTCCGGCGGCATCCTGTTCGTCCATCCGGATCGCGCCACTCCGGGCCCTGTGGGCGCACCGCACTGGTGGGCGGCCGTCGCGGACTACACCGCGGACATGCAGTCGGCGTATCTGGCCTGGGTCGAGCAAGGCGCTCCGCGGTGGCCGTCCCTCCGTGTCGTCTTCTCACTCCTCGCGGGCGGCGCGGCGTTCCAGCTCGAGCGCCTCCAATCGCGAGGGGTCGACACGAGGCGGTTCACCCAGGCCCCGCTCTATTTCGAGACGAGCTCGTACGGTCGGCTCTCGATCGAGCTCTCGGTTGCGGCGCTCGGCAGCGACCGGATCGTCCACGGCAGCGACTATCCGGTTATCGACCCTGGCCGAACGCTCGACGCGATCCGCGGCCTCGGCGCCGAGACCTACCGTGCCGTCTCGGGCCGCAACCCGGCTGGGCTGCTCGAGAAGCAGCTCAGAAGGTCATCTGCCGCGTCGGGCTGACGTACACGATCTGCCCGCTCTCGATCTCGAGCCGCTCGGCCTCGTCGCGGGTGATCTGCACGCTCAGCCGCTCGCCGTCCTCGCGCACGAGCTCGACGCGGACTTCGAAGCCGAGATAGACGACACGCTCGACGAGCGCTTCGCGCGTCGTCCCATTGCTCGGCTCGAGCGTCAGCTCGAGGTCATGAGGGCGGACGAACGTGTCGTCCAACCGGTTGACCTGCCCGACGAACGACATCACGAACTCGTTGGCGGGGTGTTCGTACAGATCCCGCGGGCCGCCGGTCTGCTCGATCCGGCCGCGGTTCATCACGACGACCTCGTCGGCGATCTCCATTGCCTCTTCCTGGTCGTGGGTGACGATCACGGTGGTCGTGTGCGTCTCGTCGTGGAGGCGCCGGAGCCACGCGCGGAGCTCGGTGCGGACTCGTGCGTCGAGCGCGCCGAACGGCTCGTCGAGGAGCAGCACCGACGGGTCGACGGCCAGCGCACGCGCCAGGCCCATCCGCTGCCGCTGACCGCCCGAAAGCTGCGCCGGGTAGCGATCTGCAAGTCCCTCCAGCTGGACGAGCTCGAGCAGCTGCGCCACCCGGTCGCGGATCTCCGTCTTCGGCCGTCTCCGGATCGAGAGGCCGAAGGCGATGTTGTCGCGGACGGTCATGTGCTTGAACGCCGCGTAGTGCTGGAACACGAAGCCGATCTCGCGTTCCTGCGGCGCCTGGCCGGTGACGTTCTTTCCCTCGATGAAGACACTTCCTGCGTCCGGCCGCTCGAGCCCGGCGATCACGCGCAGCAGTGTCGATTTCCCGCTGCCGCTCGGCCCGAGGAGCGCGGTCAGCGAGCCGGCCGCCACCTCGACGGAGACGTCGTCGAGCGCGACGAAGTCACCGAATTTCTTGGAGATGCCGCGGGCGGAGATCGACATCAGGCGGTTCCTTCTTTCGGTCGTAGCGTCGTCATCAGGATGAGGACCAGCACCGCGATTCCGGCGAGCGCGAGCGAGATCCCGTACGCGCCGGCGAGATTCAGGTTCTCATACTCTTCCTGTACCCGCAAGGTCGCCGTCTCGGTCTTCCCCTGGATGCTGCCGGAGACGACCGCGACCGCGCCGTACTCGCCGAGGCAGCGGGCGGTCGTGAGGACGACGCCGTAGATGACCGCCCAGCGGATCGTCGGCAGGGTGATCCGCCAGAACGTCTGCCAGCTCGAAGCCCCGAGCGTGTAGGCGGCCTTCTCCTGCTCGTCCCCGACCTCGCGCAGGGTGGGGATGACCTCGCGCGCGACGAACGGCACCGAGACGAACGTCGTCGCGAGCACGATCGACGGCAGCGCGAAGAGCACCTGGATTCCGTGGCCGAACAGGTAGTGGCCGAACCAGCCGTTGCGGCCGTAGAGGAGGTAGAGCGAGAATCCGACGACGACGGGGGAGAGCGCCAGGGGAAGGTCGACGAAGGCGTTCAGCAGCCCTTTGCCGCGGAAGCGGCGCCGCACGATCGCGAGCCCGCAGACGATCCCGAAGACCGTGTTCAGCGGTACCGCGATCGCCGTCGCGATCAGCGTGATCTTGAACGCATGGATCGTGTCGGGGTCGGTCAGCGCGTGCAAGGCTGCCGAAGCGTCATGCGCGAAGGTCTCGTAGTAGACATAGACGAGCGGTGCGATGAGGATCGCTCCGAGGTAGCCGACCACGACCGTGCGCAGGACGTACTTAGACACGTTCGTGCCTCGTCGCGAGCCGCCGGATGCCGCCCACCAGGAGCAGCACGACGAAGGAGATCGTGAGCAGGACCACCGCGACGGCTGCGGCGCCTGTCGCGTTCTGGCTCGCGATCTGGTTGAAGATGAAGACGGATGAGACCTCGGTCCTGTACGGAATGTTCCCGGTGATGATCACGACGGCGCCGATCTCCCCGACGGCCCGGGCGAACGCCATCGTCACCCCGGAGAGGATCCCCGGGAGGATGTTCGGCAGCACGATGCGCCTGAAGACCGTGAACTGGTTCGCGCCGAGAGACCGGGCCGCCTCCTCCATCTCGTGATCGAGCTCGAGCAGCACCGGCTGCACCGTCCGGATCACGAACGGCAGGGTCACGAAGAGCAGGGCGACGTAGAGCGCGTAGCGGGTGAAGGCGAGGTGGACACCGATCGGGGAGCGCGGGCCGTAGAACGTCAGGAGCAGCAGCCCCGCGACGATCGTCGGTAGCGCGAACGGGAGGTCGATCACCGCGTTCAAGACGCTCTTCCCGCGGAAGTCGTCGCGGACGAGCACCCACGCGGTCACGGTTCCGAGCACGGCGTTCGTGAGCGCTGCGAGTGCGGCGACCGTCAGCGTGAGCTTCAGGGCGGCGACCGCCTCCGGTGCCGAGATGCTCTCCCAGAACGCCGACCATCCGCCTTCCTTCGACTGCCAGATCAGCGCCGCGATCGGCAGCGCGACGATCACGAGCAGGAACGTCGAGGCATACCCGAGCGAGAAGGCCGTTCCGACCTTCTCGCTCGAGATGAACTGGATTATTCGGTTCCTCTCCCGTGGGCGAGGCTCTGCGTAGCTCGTCAGTTCGAAGGCCCTCCGACGGCAGACTCGATCCCGTACATCAGGCCCTTCGACTGCGCGAACCAACGCGCCTGCGCCGCTCGCAAACCCGCCGAGGGTCTTGTCGTTCAGCGTGATCTGGCCGGGACGTACCGGGAAGTTCTTGAACTGCTTCGCAGCCACCGGGTTGACCGGCCTGAAGCCGTTCTGGCCGAAGACGGCCTGGGAGGCAGGCGACTTGAGGAACTGGACGAACTTGTTCGCGAGGTCCTTGTTCGAACTGTTCTGCATCACTGCGATCGGGAGCTCGATCAGGAGCGTCTGGCGCGGGATCACGTACTCGACCTGCGTCCCCTTCAGCGTGGCGGCGATCGCCTCGCTCTCGTAGGTGATGAACGCGTCACCTTCACCCGAGAGGAACGCTGCCGTGCCTGCCGAGCCCGACGTCGGCTGCGCGACGACGTTCTTGAACAGCTTCTCGACGTAGGCGCGCGCCTGCGCGTCGGTCTTGCCGAGGTGCCGCTCGCGCCGAGTAGGCGGCGAGGATGTTCCACTTCGCCGAGCCCGAGCTGAACGGGTCGGGTGTGATCACCTGCACGCCGGGCTTGATCAGGTCGTTCCAGCCCTTGATGTGCTTGGGGTTGTAGTGCCGGATCGCGAAGGCGACGACCGTGTTCGCGACGATCCCCTTGTAGGACTGCTGGTTCCAGTTCTTGTTCACGAGACCGGCATCGACGAGGATCTGCACGTCGCCCGGCCAGGACGGGAAGATGATGTCGCACGGCAGACCGGCTGCGACGGCCTGTGCCTGGCTCGTCGAGGGGCCGTACGACTGGGTGAACGACACGCCCTGCCCCGCCGGCGTGTTCTGGAAGGCCGCGATCAGCGCTGCCATCACGGGCTTCGGCGTCGAGTACGCGACCAGGTTCAGCGTCGTGCTCGCACGGCGCGCATTTGCCAGCGACGGCAGGAGGCCCCCGAGGGCCAGCGTCCCGCCGACGGCGGCCCCGCGCCGCAGCAGCGTTGCACGGTCGAACGTCTTGGCGGTTTTCTCGAACTCGGCACTCATCGGCAATGTCTCCCTTTCGAATGGATGGCAGCGACAGAACCCCAACCTTCTCGACCGGGGTACTGAACAAATACATGAGAACCGCTAATCCGTCAAATAAGTGATGACCGCGTAAGCGGGCAAAGGGCATTTGCTTTGCAGCCTCTAGACTGGCCGGGTCTATGCCCGCGCTCTTCATCCCGGGCTGGGGAGCCCATCCCTCGCTCTACCGCGAGGCCCTGCCGTCCGGCTGGGAGGTGCTCGCACCGCCGAGCTTCAGGGCGAGCAGTGGCTCCTTCGCGGCCTATCCGGCCTGGCTGCGCTCCGAGCTCGAGTCCCGGACGGGCCCATTCGTGCTCGGCGGCCATTCCTTCGGGGCCGCGCTCGCCGTCCTCGCCGCGAGCGGCGGTGCGTTTCCGATCGAGCGGCTCGTGCTCGTCGACCCGGCCGGGCTTCCGCTCTCGAAACCGAACAGGGCCTGCCTCGCGGACTTCGCCTCGCAGCTTCGCAGCGGTATCTACCCGCTCGGGCCGGCGGCGCGAAGCATCGGCTCCGACTCTCGCCGCTCCGCGTGCGGCGCTTCGCCTCGCCGGCTCTGTCCGCTCGCTCGACCTGAGCCCGGAGCTCGACGAGCTACGCCGCCGAGGCGTCCCGTGCACGGTGGTCACTGCCGACACCGACACGCTGACGCCGCCGGCGCACTGCCGGGCGGTCGCCCGTCTTGCCGGCGGCGAGTACCGCGAGCTGCTCCGTCGCGGGCGGCCACGTCTGGTTCCTCGCGGCAGTCCGGGCTCTTCCGGCATCAGCTCGCTCTCGGCTGACACGCGCGCCGGGCGGCGCGGTCGATGCTCGTGGGCCGGTGCGCTCTCCATCGCCGGTCGTCTCTCGTGAGAGTGAAACCACCGGGCATAGAGCTTGGTGAGAGGGAGCGCGGTGAGCCCGTGGGCGTAGACCGAGAGGCCGACGGTGGCGGCGACCGTCGGTGATCAGGAGGTTGAGATGGGGCAGCGACGAGCCCTCGAGCAGGATCACCGCGAACACGATCGAGGCCAGGCCTCGCGGGCCGAACCAGCCGAGGAAGGCGATCGTCGGCGGCCGCGCGTGCATGCCGAGCAGCGAGAGCGCGACAGGGACCATTCGCACGACCGTGAGGCTGAGGACGGCGTAGAGCGCGATCCGCCAGTCGAGGACGTCGAGTGCCTGCCCGAGCGCGATCGCCCCGAATACCGTGAGCGTCACCGCGTTCAGCACCTGGCCGGTCGCATCGACGAGGTAGGTGACCTCGCCGCTCGAGGGGCGTTCGAGGACGCCGAACACGAGCCCCGCGACGAACGCGGCGATGAAGCCGCTGCCGCCGAGCGGCGCTGCGATCCCGTAGGACAGGGCCGCGGCGGCCAGCGGGATCACCTGGACCCAGTCGTCGGCGATGAGCCCCCGCCGTTGCGAGAACCGCAGCACGAGCGCGCCGAGCACCCCGGCCGCAACGCCGCCCGCGATCCCCCAGCCGATCTCCTCGACGACCAGCCGGACCGCGTGCTGAGCCGTCATCGACTCGTCGTCTGCCTCCGCCACGGCGAGCGCGATGAAGAGCAGCGGCACGCAGATCCCGTCGTTGAGGCCGCTCTCGACGTTGAGCGCCTGCCGGATCCGCACCGGCAGCCGCGGGTCGGTGACGACCGCCTGGCCGAGCGCGGCGTCGGTCGGCGCGAGCACGATCGCAAGCAGGAGCGCCTCGGGCCAGTCGAGCTGCCCGAAGACGAGCAGCGCAACCCCGGTACCGGCGGCGATCGTCAGCGGCAGCCCGATCCCGAGCAGGCGCGCCGGCAGCGCGACCTCGCGGCGAAGCGCCGCGAGGTCGATCCGCGAGGCGTCGGTGAAGAGGACGAGCGTGAGCGTCGCCTCGGCGAGGGTGCGAACCGCGCCGCTCCCGATGCGGAGCCCGAACCAGCCGAGCCCCTCGCCGCCGACGAGCAGGCCGACGCTCACGAACACGATCGGCCCGGTCAGGATCGTGCGCTCGAGCCGCCGGGAGACCCCGGCGTACCCGAGCACCACCACTGCCATGATCGCCAGGCTCCAGCTACCCACGCCCGGCGATTCTCAACGAATCCGCCGGGCGCGGCCGGATCGGCTGTAGGACGTTACGAGGCCAGCAGTTCCGGAGCCTGCTGCACGACGGCCTGCGGGAGCGTCGGCAGCGCAGGCGCGGGGGGCTGGGGCGCGCTCGACTCGGCGACGAGCTGCAGGATCTTGCCGGACTCCTGGTCGGCGGCGTTCGACATCAGCGTCGAGGCCTGCATGATCGCGTTGTCGACGCCCTTGCGCGCCTCGATCCCGTACTGGACGGCGTTCGTGATCCCGGTGAGCTGGTCGGAGATCGACTGCGCGACGAGCGAGATCGTCTCCGGTGAGAGCGACGGGGTCTGGATCGTCTGGGCGATCTGCGGGATCGCCTCGGCGGTCGCGTCGGCGAAGCCCTGCATCGCGGTGTTCGTCGCGTCGGAGACCGCCTCCTGGGCATCGGCGGCCTTCGCGGCCTGCTGCACCGTCACCCACTCGACGACCGTCAGCTCGAACACCGGGATCGTGAGCGTGATCAGGAGCGCGAGGCGCTGGCCGAGGCCGAAGGAGATCATGCGGATGTTCCGGATCTGCGGCGCCGTCGCCCAGGCGACGAAGAGGCGCTGCTTGAACTCGCCGATCCGGTTCGCGAGCGCCGGGATGAACTCGGTCGTCAGCGTGTCGCGCTGCTCGCGCTGGGCGCGGGCATCGGGGGCCGAGTCGTCGATCACGATCGCGGCGGCGGCTGCCGTGGCGTCGTCGAGCACGAACTCCATCGCGGCGATCGTCACGACGAGGTTCGTCACGGCCGTCTCGTTCGCGGCGTAGAGCTGGTTGCACATCGCGACGTTCTGGCGCAGCTCGGCGCGCTTGTCCTCGAGGTCCGCGGTGAGCTTGTCGAGGTAGGCCTGGAGGCCCTGCGCGTCGCGGAGCAGGTCGTGGAGCCAGTCGCCCATCTTGTGGACGAGGTCCCACGCCTTCGCCATCGTCTTGTCGTAGGCATCGGTGTTCTGCGCTGCGGTCGAGGTCTGGTGCTTCCGGTTGAAGTCGCGCATCCGGTCGTCGAGGTCGTGGGTGATGTTCACGATCTGCGGGATGTCGGCGTCGCGGCCGGCCTGGTCGAGCATCTGCTTGACGAGCGCGTTGATCGCGTCGACGGCGTCGGCTCCGAACGCGTCGAGCTGGTTCGGGTCGGCGGCGAGCTTCGGGTACAGCTCCTTCGCGTAGGTCTCGACCTGCGAGAGCTGCGCCGGCGCGAGCAGCTTGCGGCAGTCGAGCTGCTGCGGCGGCGAGCCCGCCTGCGCCATCGTCGTCGTCTGCGTCGCGAGCGCGGTCGTGGTCGGCGCGGGCGGGAGGGCGGCGAGCCCCTCCTTGGCGTCGAGCTTGTTCGCGAGATCCGTGCTGCCGAGGATGCTCGAGACATCCGGGGTCAGCGTGCCAGTCAGCCGTGCCTGCTTCCATGATTTCAGCCCTCCGCTCGTCGAACGATCATTTGCAGATGTTGTGCTGGATGCACCGCAGAAGCAGCAGCGTCACGTCTGCGTTCGGCGGCGAGGTGGTCTGGAGCTGCGCGGGAAGCGCGAGCTGCTTGAAATAGGAGACGTCGGTCCCGATCGAGACGCCCGAGCGGAAGCCGTAGCGCTCCCAGGCGAGCTTCTGGATGTCCGGATCCTTCATCGCCGTGATGAACCCCCGGGCGGCAGAGTCGAGCGCGAGGATCGGATGGTCGGCGTAGATCGTCGGATCCGGATAGAGGATCCGGACGCTCGCGAGGAGCTGCTTCAGCGCGTCGGCGTCGCTCGCGTAGGAGACGATCTTCCCGATCACCTGGCTCTCGTAGCCCGCGTAGAGCGGCGCGTGGAGCTCGCCGCCCTGGAGCAGCCACTGGTCGAAGCCGAAGTCGGAGCTCTGCGCCTGCAGGCCCTGGGCGTCGTAGAGCTGCCGGACGATCGGCAGCCCCTGTCTGCGCCTGCGGCGACCGTCGGTGCCTGGTACGGCGTTGTCGGTCGAGACGATGATCAGCTCGAGCTGCGAGAGCGTGAAGCCGGAGTTGCTCTTCGCCGGATCGGTGCTCGAGATGTTCACCGGGCCTGCGATCGGTCGTTCGCGCCGAGCTCGCCCCAGGTCTCTGGCTGAGGACGTCGTGCGAGCAGCCTCTTCATGTTCACGATGTAGTAGTGGCCGTCGCTTGAGCTGCACGACGCCCTGCTTCAGTCAGCGCCTTCGTGCCCTCCGGGCCCGGCGTAGATCACCTCGGGCGACTGGAGGACCGTCTCGGCGTGGTAGGCCGGGAACTCCGTGTTCACGTTGTGGGTCTCCTCGAACACGAGCTGCGCGCTCGCGCTCGAGGGCCAGAGGCAGTCGACGTTCTTCGCCTTCAGCTCGGAGGTCGTGAGCTGCACCTGGTCGTAGCTTCCCTGCGGCGTGAAGTTGACGATCAGGTGGTAGCGGTCGTGGAGGATCTTGACCACGTCCGGGTCGGCCATCAGCTCCTGCTTCTCGGAGCCGCCGATGCAGTTGATCGTCGCGACCGGCGCGCTCGAGCCGCCACCCTTGATCAGGAAGATGCCGGCGACGATCGCGACCAGGACGAGCACGCCGCCGATGATCAGCGGCAGGCGCTTGCTCACGAGCTCACCGGCGGCGGCGCTGCGAGCGTCGGCATCGAGGGCAGCGTCAGCGGCTTCAGCGTCTCCAGGTTCGCGGCGTAGCCCGCGGTGTCACCGGCGTTCAGCTGCTGGATGCTCTTCAGCGCGAAGGCGTCGAAGTCGGCGAAGCCCTGCTTGCCTGCCGCGAGCTGCTTGTCGGCGTCGGCGAAGAACGACGGGTTCTCCTGGATCCGCAGGTACACGCCGAGGACGGCCTCGATGCTCGTCAGGTAGCTCTGGACGTTCGCCGCGGTCGAGGCGACCTTGAAGCTCGTCGTCTCCTGCTGGCGCGTCTGCTGGATCAGCTGCGGGATGATCTTGCAGCCGTCGAGGAGCGATCTGCTGCGCCTGCGGATCGGTCACCTGCCCGGCGAGCTTCTGGATGTTCGAGACCGAGGCGAACACCTTCTTCACGCGCCGCCTCGAGTCGAGGTTGTACTCACGCAGGTCGGCGTTCGCGGGGAAGAGCCCGCGCACGATCAGCAACACGCCGACCGCGAGCGGCAGCGCGATCACGAACGCGGTGAGCAGCGATCTCGTGGACGCGTAGACCGCCAGGAAGGCCACCGCGAAGGTGACCATTCCCGACAGCGGAGAGACGTTGTCGCGGACCTCGCCCAAGCTCTACTTGTAGGCCGTCGCGTTGCGGAGTGCCTGGACGAGATCGCTCGAGGCGATGAACGTGCCGCCCGTCTGGTCGGCGATCTGCTGGAGCGTCGAGGTGTCGGCGTCGTTGCCGTAGGCGATCGCGATCACCGGGATCTTCGCGGCTTCCAGGGCGTCGGGGATGTGGCCGAGGCCCGTGTTGTTCTGGCCGTCGGTCATCAGGACGATCAGCTTCTTCCTGGTGCCGGTCGTGTCCTTCGCGAGCTCGCCGGTCGCCTTCTGGAGGCAGTCGTAGATCGCCGTGCCGCCGCCCGGGCCCTGCGCCGCGAGCGCGGCGCGCAGCTTCGCGAGATCCGCCGGCGCCGTTGCCGTCGACGGTCTTGTCGAGGTTGATCGTGTCCGAGAAGACGAGCACGGTCGTCCGGTCCGTCGGGGCGATCTGCAGCAGATAGCTGCTGCGCCTGCACGGGATCGAAGAGCAGCTTCACCGAGGCTTCGACACCGTTCCAGCCGCCGTTCGAGTCCATGCTGCCCGAGCCGTCGAGGCAGTAGGCGATGTCGACCGGCCTGCGGTAGGCGAGCTGGTAGTTGTCGAGCACCTTCTCGATCACCGGCGCCGCCGGGTAGGTGATCGTCTGCGCCTTCAGGTTCGCCTGGACGCCCCAGGCGGGGTTGAAGACCTTCGGGTCGGCGCCGGGCAGCGAGAGCCCGATGCTCGAGGTCGGCCGCCGCCCGATCGCCTCCGCCTTCGCCTGGCCCTCCGGCGAGAGCAGGTAGTCCTCGAGTGCCTTGAAGTTCGCCTCCTTCGCCGACGAATCCGAGCCGTGCGGCAGGAACCCGAGCGGGGCGTCCGAGATCGCAAGGCTGCCGATCGGGTAGACGATGTACAGCGGCTCGTGCCCTTCCTTCACGAGTTGCTCGTTCGTCTGGATCGCAAGGTCCTCGTAGGTGAACTGCGTCTTGCAGAGGTTCGGCTCGGCGACGCAGTCGTCCATCATCGTCCCCGTGCTCGGCGGGGTGCTCGCGATCGAGCGGATGAACTGCGTGACCGCCGCTTTCACCTTCGGCTCCGCGAGCTGCTGCAACGTGAGTTGCTGGCCCGACTGTGTTGCCGGCGAAGTAGTTGAGGAAGGCAAAGAGCGCGGTCGCGCCGGAGTTCGACTGCGTCGGGTTCGTCGCCCAGACAGTGGTCTTCTTCGAGAGGACGACCTTCAGGATGTCGCCGATCGTCACGGGATGGCCGACGAGCCCGAGCCGCTGCATCTCGGATTTCCACCCGGCGAAGACGATCGGGGTGGTGAAGATCGGCTCCACGTCGCGCAGCGAGTTGTTCGTGTTTCCGAGCTGCTCGAAGACCGAGCTCGCGAACCAGAACGCGTCGTAGGGAGCGTTCCCGGACGCGAGCAGCCGCGCCTGGTCGACGGAGCCGAGGAGCGTGTAGTGGCACGTGATCCCGTGCGACTTGCACCACGGGACGACGATCTGGTCGAGGACGAGCTGCTGCTCGCTTCCCGGCGACGATGTTCAGGACCTTCGGATTCGAGTCGAACTTCGTCGTCGGCGAGGCGGCTGAGCCCGAGCCCGACGTCGTCGTAGAGCCGCCGCTGCCACCGCCGCAGCCCGCCGCAATCAGCGGCAAGAGCGCCAGACAGGTGACGACCCGCAACCTCATTCTGCTTCTCCGCGCGACGACGACGGCGGTAGCTTACGTCTTCGATCTAGACATCCGTCTGGCGCGCCTGCAACGGTCTTGAGAATGGCGGCGGTGGCTAAGCAGGGCGTGAGCGTGTTTCGCCAATTTGTGGCTCCCTGGCACGTTGCGGCGGCCGTGTTGGTCTTCAACGCGTGCTTTTTCGGGCCGCAGTTCGCGCGGGACGGCGCCCAGTCGTTCGCCCAGATCGGTAACCACTTCGTTACACGAACCGTCCAGCCGGCCTCGCACCGGAGCCCGCAGATCGCGGTCCTGCGCGGGACGAGGCGGATCGGCTACGACGGCCAGTTCTCGTATTACATGGATCTCGACCCGGTGGGCGCCCGCTACTACACCGACGACCCGCCCTACCGCTACGGCCGGATCCTCCTGCCCGCCGCAGCCTGGGTGCTCGGCGCGGGGCAGCCCGGCGCCTTCCCGTATTCGCTGATCGCGATCAACCTCTTCGCGATCGTGGCGACGGTCTACCTGCTCGCGGGCTACCTGAGCCGCAAGGGGCTGTCGCCGTGGTGGGCCGCGCTCTACGGCGTGTTCCCGGGGATGATGGTCTGCCTGTGGGCCGACCTCTCCGAGCCGCTTGCGTTCTTCTTCGCCGCCTGGGGGTACATCGAGTTCGAGCGGCGACCCGAACGGATGCTCCGCTACGCCGGTCTCTTCGCCCTCGCGGGACTTGCCCGCGAAACGGCGCTCGTGATTCCCGCACTCGTCGCGGTTCAGCTCGCGCTGCAGGGACGGGTCGGAGCGCGCCTCCGGCCACGCTCGGTCGGCCTCGCCGCGGCGATGTTCGCGATCGTCCTTCTCCCGACCGTCGTCTGGCGGAGCTTCCTGCAGGCGTGGCTCGGCGGCTCGCCCTTCGGCACGCCCTACGACTGGATCCCGTTCCAGGGGATCTGGCACTACTGGCCCTTCGACGGGCACGCCGTCGTCGTGCTGCTCGCCGTGGTGCTCCCGGGGCTCGTGTGGCTCGCGCTCGCGCTCGGCCGCCTCGCCTCCGGAAGGCCGAGCCTGCCGCTCTTCATGGTGATCGTGAGCGTCTTTCTCTTCGTCGTTCTCGTCCCCTCCGCGGTCGAGGTCGACTACGAGAGCGCGGGGCGGACGATCACCGCGCTCGTGCTCGCTGTGATTCTCTGGCTTCCGGATCTCCGCGTCGAGCCCCGCTTTCGCCCCCGGCTCGTCGACGGCGCAATCTGGCTCCTGACCCCGGTCTGGTTCCTCGTGGTGCTCGCGCTCGCGGCGCTCTGACGGGATTTCAGGCCAGCGCGGCGTCGAGCGAATCGACGACGTTCAGCGATTCGGTCAGGTGCGTGATCTCGAACACACGCCGGACGGGGTGAGCGGTAGGGCTCACTACTCGGAGGACGATCTCGCGGGTCGCGAGTGTGCGTTGGGAGTGAACGAGGGCGTTCAGCGCGGAGGAGTCGAGGAAGCTCACGTCCGACAGATCCACCACGACCCGCCGGGTCGAATCGGCCGTCGATTCGATGGCCTTGCAGAGCTGCGGCGAAGTGGCCATGTCGACTTCGCCGAGACACTCGACGATCAGAACGTCGCCCGTGAACGATGAATGGAGCTCGAAGGTCGGGGGCGGCGGTGTTGTCGTCATGGGCAGTTTGCACAAGACTTGCGCAATCGACGTTATCATCCGGCGCGATGAGTCAGTCGGACGCTCGCAAGGGTGAGAACGAGGCCTTTTTCCGCGAGGTGAACGAGCGACTCGAGGACCGGGCCGCAGGCGCTACGACCGAGCCGGCGTTCGCGGCTGTCTGCGAATGCGCCCGGGAGGAGTGCGCCGAACGAATCGAGATCTCGTACGAAGAATACGAGCGTATCCGCTCGAATCCGAAGACGTTCCTGATCAAACCCGGCCACAGCGACCCGAGCTGCGAGCGTGTGGTCTCCTGGCGCGCCGGCTACGAAGTCGTCGAGAAGCTCGGAGACGCCGGCACCGTCGCCATGGCGGAGGATCCGCGGTGAGTGCCACGCTCCTCGAGATCGGCGCCGTCGCCCGCGAGCTCGGGATCGCTCCGAGCACGCTCCGAAGCTGGGAGCGGCGCTACCACCTCGTGGTTCCGCGTCGCGGGCCGAACGGCCAGCGGCTCTATGACCCCGACCAACTCGCGGCGCTGCGCCAGGTCCGGGCTCAGGTCAGCCTCGGCGTTCGCGTGGGAGCGGCACACCGGGCCCTTCCCGGGCCGGCCGTGGTCGCGACGACCTCCGTCCGGATCGAGCCGACCCCCGAAGCCTCGTCACATGCCCGCAGGGCGATCGACCACCTGTTGCAGGGCCGCTGCAACGACGACCGCTTCGCGTTCAACTTCCGGCTGATCGCGAGCGAGCTCGTCAAGAACGCAGTCGTCCACAGCAAGACGAAGGATCCGATCGAGGTCGAGGCCCAGCTCTGGCCGGAGTGGGTGGAGCTCAAGGTCACGAACACCGGAGGGCGCCTGCAGATGAAGAGCCTCCGCTCCCGGCGGCCCAACGCGGGCCGGGGACTCGATATCGTCGATGCCCTGGCGGATTCGTGGTCGATCGACTCCGGGCCCCGCGGGACGTGCGTCAGCGTACGGGTCGGGCTCTGAGCAAGGGGCGCTGCCTCTCGCCTGTCTCGGCACGCTCCTTGTTCACGGTGCGCGCCGCGATCTCTCCGCCCGCGACTCTGAACGGCCGCTTTCGAGCTCGCTCTGCGTGATGGCCGGCCTTCTTCGGCCGGCGCGCGCCTTGATACCTTCGACGCCATGGTTGCCCGCCGGCAGATCGAGGACGAGGCCGAGCTGAGGGAGATCCTCGGCTCACCGACCGAGCTCGTCGTCTCGAAGCTCGCGGACAGGCTCAACGGCCTGACGAGGCAGTTCATCGAGCGGTCGCCTTTCATGTGCGTTGCGACCGCACATCCCGGCGGCGGCCTCGACGTCTCTCCGCGCGGCGACCCGGCCGGCTTCGTGCGGATCCTCGACGAGCGCACGCTGCTCGTGCCCGACCGTCCCGGAAACCGGATCGGGGACACGTTGACGAACCTGCTCGAGGACGATCGCATCGCGTTGCTCTTCCTCATTCCCGGCGTCGGCGACTCGTTTCGTGTGAATGGACGGGGGGTCATCGTCGACGACCCGGAGCTGCTTGCGCCGAGCACGGTCGACGGCAGCGTCCCGCGCCTCGGGATCCTCGTCTCGATCGAAGAGGCCTACACGCAATGCTCGAAGGCGCTCATCCGTTCGGACCTCTGGAACGCCGAAAAGCAGATCGAGCGTTCGGAGCTGCCGAGCTCGGGGGAGATCCTCCGCTCGCTCAACGACCCCGAGTTCGACGCCGACGAGTACGACCGGGCGCGCGCCGAACGGTACGCCCGCGGCGACGGCCTGTACTAGATCACCAGCTGCGCTGTTTCGCGCCGTAAGCGGCCGGGTAACTCTCCGTTCGTCAAAGACGGAGGTGAAACCGACATGCTCTGGCTACTCGTACTGATTCTTCTGCTGATCGCAATCGCCGGCGGGCTCGTGGTTTCGAAGTTCCTGTTCCTCGTGCTCATCCTCGTGCTGATCGTGGCGCTGTTCGCGGGAATCGGCAGGGGCTCGACCGTCTGACGGTCTCAACTGCGGAACGGCTCAATGGGAGCCCGCCCACGTCATCCAGGTGGGCGGGCGCCGTCCCTTTCGGCGCTCCTGCGATACTCGGGCCCAGCCCGACCGAAAGGACCGCATGCCCCTCAAGCACCCCAAGGTGACCGAGCGGACCCGCTCGGAGATCGCCGTGCCGCCGCTCTTCGGCCTCGAGGCGACGACGATCCCGTGCCACGAGCTCGCGGCCACGGAGCTGCCGGCCGATGTTGCCTACCAGATCATCCACGACGAGCTGATGCTCGACGGAAACGCCCGCTTGAACGTCGCCACGTTCGTCACGACCTGGATGGAGCCTCAGGCCGAGAAGCTGATGAGCGAGTGCTTCGACAAGAACATGATCGACAAGGACGAGTATCCGCAGACCGCGGAGATCGAGAAGCGATGCGTCAACATCCTCGCCCGGCTCTGGAACGCGCCCGATGCGAAGGACGCGACCGGCTGCTCGACGACCGGCTCGAGCGAGGCGGCGATGCTCGGAGGGCTCGCGCTGAAGCGCCGCTGGCAGAAGCGCCGGAAGGCCGAGGGCAAGCCTGCCGACAGGCCGAACCTCGTGATGGGGATCAACGTCCAGGTGTGCTGGGAGAAGTTCGCGAACTACTGGGACGTCGAGATGCGCCTCGTCCCGATGGAGGGCGACCGCTTCCACCTCTCGGCCGAGGAGGCCGTGAAGCTCTGCGACGAGAACACGATCGGGGTCGTCGCGATCCTCGGCTCGACCTTCGACGGCTCCTACGAGCCGGTCGCCGAGATCTGCGCCGCGCTCGACAAGTTCGAGCAGGAGTCGGGCCTCGACATCGCGGTGCACGTGGACGGCGCGTCCGGAGGCTTCTTCGCGCCGTTCGTCGACCCTGACCTCCAGTGGGACTTCCGCCTGCCGCGCGTCGCCTCGATCAACGCGTCGGGGCACAAGTACGGGCTCGTGTATCCGGGCGTCGGCTGGATCGTGTGGCGCGACTCCGCCTCGCTGCCCGACGACCTGATCTTCTGGGTCAACTACCTCGGCGACAACATGCCTACCTTCGCGCTGAACTTCTCGCGGCCGGGCGCGCAGGTCGTCGCGCAGTACTACAACTTCCTCCGGCTCGGCGTGGACGGCTTCCAGAAGGTGCAGGGCTACGCACGCGAGGTCGCGACCACGCTTTCGGCGAAGATCGAGGAGATCGGGCCGTTCGAGCTGATCACACGGGGCGACGAGCTGCCGGTGTTCGCGTTCAAGCTTCGCGACGAGATCGAGAACTACACCGTGTTCGACGTGTCGAACGCGCTCCGCGAGCGCGGCTGGCAGGTTCCCGCCTACACCTTCCCGAAGAACCGCGAGGATCTCGCCGCGCTACGGGTCGTCGTTCGCGCCGGCTTCAGCCACGACCTCGCCGACCTGCTCGTCGCCGACATCGAGCGGCAGCTTCCGCACCTCGAGAAGCAGCCCACGCCGCTACGGGACACGACCTCGGGCGGCTTCAGCCACTGACGGCGTTGCGCGCGGGGATCGGACGGCTCGCGGCGTGGTACCGGGCGCACGACCCGGGCCTCGCCGCGTTGCGCCGGGCGGGGCGCGCGGCGATCCTGATGCCGCTCCTGTTCGCGTTCGCCGACAAGGTGATCTCGAACCCGATCGTGGCCGTGTTCGCGGCGTTCGGCTCGTTCGCCTCGCTGGTGCTCGTGGACTTCGGCGGCCCGATGGGTGACCGGCTCCGGGCGCAGGCCTCGTTCGCCGCCGTCGGCGCGGCGTTCGTGTGCATCGGGACGCTTGCCTCGCGCTCGGCCTGGCTCGCGGCGGCCGCGATGGCGGCGGTCGGGTTCTGCGTCCTCTTCGCGGGCGCGGTCAGCTCGGTGCTCGCGAGCGCCACGGTCGGGCTCCTGCTCGCGTTCATCCTGCCGGTATGCCTGAAGGGGCCGGCCGCCTCCATCCCGGACAGGCTCGCGGGGTGGGGGCTTGCTTCGGGCGCGGCGTTCCTCGCGATCTGGCTGCTTTGGCCGGCGCCCGTGCGCGATCCGTTGCGCGGTGCCGTCGTCGCGGCGTGCCGCGGGCTCGCGGAGCGGCTGCGAGCGGATGTCGCCTACCTGCTCTCACGTGACGATGCAGCTCGCGCGGCTCGCGACGAGGCAGCCACTCGTGCTTCGGGCGCCGTCGCGGCCGTTCATGGAGTCTTCTTCGGGTTGCCGTACCGGCCGACCGGGCTCACGACGGCCGCGCGCACCGTCGTGCGGCTCGTCGACGAGCTGACCTGGCTGAACACGATCGTCGTGCAGGCACACCCCGACGGCGTCACCGTCGATCCCGCGGTGTGCGGCGTGAAGAAGGCCGCGGCCGGCACTCTCGACGAGGTCGCGGACGTGCTCGAGGCGCGGTCGGGCGCCTCCGGGGCGCTCGAGCGGGCCGCTTCGGAGCTACGGCGTGCTCTTCGCGAGATGGAGCAGCATGCGGCCGAGGACCTTCCCGCCGGCTGGGCCGGCGCGAGCGCGGGATCTGCCGCGGGGATCGTCGACTCGCTGGACCCGGGTTTTCGCGCCCAGCAACTCGGCTTCGCGGTCTCCCAGATCGCCGCGAACACCGCCTTTGCCGCTGCGGCCGAGCGCCGGAGCTTCCTCGACCGGCTGCTGGGGCGCCAGCCCGCGGGCTTCCCGGGCCCGCTCGCGGCCGCGCAGCGGCGGGCGTTCGCTCACCTCGAGCGGCATTCGGTCTGGCTTCACAACAGCGTCCGCGGCGCGACCGGTCTCGCGCTCGCCGTCCTCGTCGCCGACCTCTCGGGCGTCCAGCACGCCTTCTGGGTCGTGCTCGGCACGCTCTCGGTGCTGCGGTCGAATGCGCTCGCGACCGGGCAGAACATCCTTCGCGGGCTTCTCGGCACGGCAATCGGCTTCTTCGTCGGCGCGCTGCTGCTCGAGGCGATCGGGAAGGACACGACGATCATCTGGTTCCTGCTTCCGCTGTCGGTCCTGCTCGCGGCCGTCGCCCCCGCGGCGGTCTCGTTCGTCGCCGGGCAGGCGGCGTTCACGGTGACGATCGTCCTGCTCTTCAACATCATCCAGCCGGCAGGCTGGCGGGTCGGGCTCGTACGAATCGAGGATGTCGCGCTCGGTTGCGCGGTGAGCCTCGCCGTCGGCGTGCTCTTCTGGCCACGCGGCGCCGGTGCCGCGCTCGGGCAGGCGCTCTCCGAGGCGTACGTCGAGAGCGCCCGGTTCCTCGCCGCCGGGGTCGGGTTCGCGCTCGGCTGCTGCGACGTCGGGATGCCGTCTCGTCAGGCGCCCTCGCTCGAGTCGCAGCGCGCCGCGGCGGCGGCCCAGCGGCTCGACGACGCCTTCCGCAGCTACCTCGCCGAGCGCGGCGCGAAGCCCGTCTCGCTGGCGGACGTCTCGGGCCTCGTCGCCGGAGTCGCGAGCCTGCGGCTGACCTGCGAGGCGGTACTCGACCTCTGGGACGAGGCGGGAAGCGGCTCGCGCGACGACCGCACGGCCGCCCGCGCCGAGTTGCTCGAGAGCACGGCGGCGGTGGAGGGCTGGTACGAGACTCTCGCCGTCGCCCTCGCGGGCCACGGCGCGGTGCCGCTCGCGCTCGACCCCGACGAAGCCGCGAACGCCCGGCTCGTCGAGGTGGTACGGCGAGACCTCGGGGGCGAGCAGGATGCCGTTGCGATCGCCGTGAGGATCCTCTGGACGGGCGACCATCTCGACGCCGCCCGGAGGCTCCAGTCGGGCCTCGTCGCCCCGGCGCAAACCGTGACCGAACGGGCGATCCGGGCGCTGCCGGTCCTCCGCCGGCTCGCGCCCCAGCACGGCTGAGCGCGGGCGCCGCCGCGCAGTCGTGAAGGTTTCGTGAGGGGCCTATCCGAATCGCCGAAGCGGCGTCTGGAACTGTGGGGTCCCTGATGGGCGGCCGAGCTCCCGGACGGGCGGCCGCCCATCAAACTCTCCTCACACGACCGGCGGGGGAGTGCTGTCGAAGCTGGCCGCAAGCGTCGGGTCCCAGTCACATGCGACACAGGCGCGGTGAACGACCGAGCGGCCGAAGTCGAGCGCGGCCTGAAAGGGGTCGGCCGCTGCGATCACATCGTCCCAGTCGAGGATGAACTCGCCGAGCGCTGCGTCCCAGCGGGCGGCCGAAGGTGACACCTCGGCGGCCGAGAGCCCCTCGGGCAGGGGGTAGGCATAACCGTAGAACGCCGCCCGGGGGTGCCGCGCATCGCCGGGCCACCAGCCGACGGCGATCTCCTGCGAATCCATGGCGTTGCGGTCGATGAAGCCGTCCGAGGGCGGCGCCGCGGCGTGCCCGGAGAACAGGTTGACCGAGAAGTCGAACGATCCCCACCAGGCATTGACGGGCGTCGCACGGCCACGGTAGGGGGCGCGAAGCGCGGCGAGGACCGTCGTCGCCCTGTCGGCTGCGGCGAGGTAGGAGGCGACCTGCACGGTGTCGTAGGTCGCGTGTTCTTCGTCCTCGTCGAGCGGAGTGTCCCAGGCCGTTTCCTGCGGCTTGAGGTTCAGCTTGACGGCCCCGACGAGCTCGGTGACCGCGCCGAGAACGGCGCGCGTGACCTCGGCTACGGAACGATTGGGAGTGAGCGGCACGCGCCGGATCCGTCCGTCTCCATGCTCGACGATCGCCTCGTGGCCATGGAGGTCGAGCGCCACCCCGAAGATGCCGGAGCCGTCGGGCGCCGGAAGCGGACGGGTCTCCCAGCCGCGGGCGGTCAGCCGCAGCGCACCGTGCTGGAACTGCGGCTCGGGCGGCCCGAGCTTCGACGAGAGCTTCCCGAGCACCTGCGCGTGCGCGTGCAGCGTGTCGCAGGTGGCGCTCCACGAGTCGTACGGAAGCGCCGGCCACGCCGAGGGCATGACCCGAAGACTACTGAGGGAAGGCCGCGGCTGCTACTGACAGGCCGACTGCGTCGGCGCGACGAGGGCGTAGCCGTAGACGACGCCGCTTGCCGAGTAGATCGCGGTCGTCGAGTTGCCGATCCGTTCGGTGAGCGCGGTGTAGCCGATGCAGTTCTGCGTTCCCGGGCTGCCGAAGACGCTGTAGACGTTCGAGATCGGGTCGCCCATCATCACGCCTTTGAGGCCCCAACCGACCGGCGAGCCGAGGGTGAACACCGCCACGAGCTTGCCGTTCAGGAAGCGCACTGCAGCGCCGAGCGGCTCCGGGCCACGGTAGGTGTAGAGCCAGGTCACGAGCGCGCTCTTGCCACAGCCGGAGCCGCAGACGTTGTACGACTTGCCCCAGCGGGTCGTGACCGCGGCCTGGGTCATCCCGAGCGTGAGCGAGCCGATCGACTGCCCGGGGACGACGATGCCCCTGACCGGGAAGCTCACAGCATGGCTCGAAGACGCAGTCGCGAAGGGAACGATCGCGAGCAGAAGCCCCAGAGCGAGCGTAATCGTGCCTATCTTGAGTCTGCTTGCCGTCGCCATTCGAGAGTCATTCTACGAGAGCAGAAGGCGCTCTCGCAACAGGTAAACGGAAGGTTTACAGTCGCACGGAAAATCCACATCTTTTCCGCGCGGGGGCGATCAGGAGGTGACCGAGATCGCGAACGCAGGCTTCGCGCCGCTCGGCACGAAGAGCCACTTGCCGGCGGTCAGGTCGACCCTGGCAGAGCGCGTACCGACGAACCTCGCCGCGGTGAGGGTGAGCGTCTTTGGGCTCTTCTCGAGCACGAAACCGCTCGAGGAGCTCCTGTCGGTGATCTTCACCGTATAGCGGCCCGCCGTGAGGCGCTTCACGCTCTTGCCCTTGTAGGAGAGCGTCAGCCTGCCGGACGCGCTGAGGGCCCCGGTGAGAGTGCCTCGGAACGGCACGATCCCCGAGCCGACGATGTCCTGCGACTGCGGTGTCGTGCTCGTCGGGCCCGAGTTGGTCTGGACGGGCGCGGTGCCGAGCACCTGGGATGAGGTCGCGAACGTGTGGATCGGCGAGGCGCTGTCGTTGTCGGTGCGCCACGTGTAGGTCGAGTTCGGCTGGAACGTCGTCTGGTGCGCCTCGCTCGTCACCTCGCCGCCGATCATGTCGTCCTGGATACGCACACCGGGCCCGCTCAAATCGAAGAGCGGGAGCTGGGTGCAGCCGCCCGGGCCGAGAACGGAGATCGTGTACACGCCCGCCGGGATCACCGTCGGCGCCCCGCTCGTCGTTCCGACCGGGGTTCCGTCGGGCAGCGCCACCGTGATCTGGCCGTTCGTGAAGAACGTCACGTCGAGCGTGAGTGTCACCGATCGCCTGCCCTGGGCGATCGGCGCGATCTGCAGCAGCATGGCGGCGAGTGCAGCCAGAGCGAGGATCCGCACCCCGCGAGGACGCACGAGACCGAGGGCCGTTTCACCCCTGAAGAGTACTCCTCGGCAGGCGTGATCGCCGTCACGCCTCGAGCTCTGCGCGTGCGTCTGCGAGCCGCTCGACTCCGGCTGCGACCTCGTCCGGCGAGGCATATGCGAAGGAGAGCCGGATCGCGTTTGCGGTCCAGGCGAACGAGGTGCCGGGCACGGCTTCTCTCGTTCCCGCGCGCCCGGCGAAGGTCCGTGCTGTCGGTTCCGACCGGAAGTTCCAGCCACAGGAAGAAGCCCCCTTCCGGCCGCGACCAGGTCCCGTCGGGGAAGTGCTCGGTGAGCGCGTCGAGCAACGCGTCACGGCGGATTCGCAGACCCTCTCTGAGCCGGCCGACGTGCGCCTCGAAGCTCCCGCGCCGGATGAACTCGAAGACGGTCGCCTGGCCGAGGAGCGCGGGGAGATATACGTCGCGTTCGCCTCGGCGGCGAGCGCGGCGGCGAGCGGCTCGGTGACGATCAGGAAGCCGACCCGGAGCCCGGGTGCGATCGTCGTCGAGAACGACGAGCTGTAGGCCGCTGCCTTCGCCGAGATGTCGAACAGCGCGGGGATGCGCTCGCCCTCGAACCGCGTCAGCCCGTAGGCGTCGTCTTCGAGCAGCACGATCTGCTCGGCCTGGAGGAGGTTCTGCGTCCGCACGAGACCGACGAGAGCGCTCCGGCG
This sequence comes from uncultured Actinomycetota bacterium, assembly GCA_963720045.1. Taxonomy (GTDB): domain Bacteria; phylum Actinomycetota; class Thermoleophilia; order Gaiellales; family Gaiellaceae; genus PALSA-600. The sequence goes on from CAVREC010000001.1 coordinate 219,320, forward strand.
TTCGAAGCTCATCGTGTGCCCGGTCGGGTTGTGGAAGCTCGAGATCGTGTAGATCAGCGAGGGCCGGCGGTACTCGGAGAGCATCTGCCGGAGCTCGTCGGTGTTCATGCCCGACTCGTCGATCCCGATGCTCGATAGGACGATCCGGGCATCGAGGATCGCCCTCTCGGCCCGATTCGAGACCGGGTACTCGGCGACGGCGGGCCGTCCGTCCGCGAGGTGCCTCGCGAGGAGCCCGAGCCCCTCGAGCGAGCCGTTCGTCAGGAGCACTCGGCCCGGATGAACGCCGAACCACTCGCCGATCAGCTCGCGAAGCGGCGTGTAGCCGGCGCCGGTGCCGTAGGAGAGGATTCGCTTGCCGTCGGCTGCGAGCGCCGTGGCCGCGCAGTCGGCGAGCTCCTCGATCGGGAGCAGCGCCGGATCGAGGCCCTCGCCTCGTCGTTGTGCTCGCGTCCATCGTCAGTGGGTATAGACGAAGTCGGGGATGAGACGGATCGGGCCCGTCGCCGGGCCCGATCCGAACGTCCTTGCTCAGGCGCTGATCAGGAGACGCCTGCGGCCTTCAGCGTTGCCCGAACGCGCGCCGGGGTCATCGGTGCCTCGTAGAGGCGCACGCCCGTGGCGTCGAAGAACGCGTTCGCGATCGCCGCTCCGACCGACGCGGCCGGCGGCTCGCCCGACCCGGTCGGCTGGAGGTCCGTCCGCTGCACGACCTGGTAGTGCACGGCCGCGTGATCGGCGAAGCGCAGGAGCGGGTAGGTCACCCAGTCGAGGCTCGTCACGTTCGTCTTGTTGAACACGACCTCCTCGTACAGGGCACGGCTCGTGCCCATCGTCAGGTTGCCCGAGATCTGGTTCTCGATCATCGAAGGAGCGACCGAGAGACCGGCGACCTGGGCGCCGTAGAGGTCCTTCACCGTGATCTTGCCGGACTTCATGTTCACCGAGATGTCGGCGACGGTTCCCGCCTGCGAGCTGGCGAAGCCGCCGATCGCGATTCCCCGACCGGTCCGGGTATTGCCGGTCTGCTTGACGGAGTTCGCCACCTTCGGCTTCCAGTTCGCAAGCGTCGCGACGCCGGTGAGGGCATCCCGCCACTGGTTGAAGCCGTCGTTCGACCTGGAGCTTCGTGATGTTCTGGAGCCGGAACAGGTACGGATCCATGTTCGCGAGGAACGCGAGCTGGTCGATCATCTGCTCGCCGGCGAACGTGCCCTGGGGTGCGTTCGGCGCCCGCAGAGTGGAGGTCTTGAAGTAGTTGTTCAACGTCGGCACCGTCTTCAGGTTGTAGCGACGGGCCGTGCCGTTGACCTGGTACTGGGCCCCGGTGTCGTTCGTGTCGGATGCCCCGCCGGTCGCGTTCGGTGCGGGGATCACGGTTCCGGTCAGCGACTCGGACGGAGTGACCGAGTAGGCGGCCATCGAGTAGCCGGTCCAGTCGAGCCCGACGATGTTGCCGTTCGCGTCGATCCCGCCCTTGCCGTCGAACATCATCGCCTGGCCGTAGTTGTCCCAGCCGTGCTCGTCCCAGCGCATGTACTGGAGGCGCACCGGCTTGCCGGCAGCCTTCGAGAGGAGCGCTGCGGCCTGCCCGGTGTCGACGTGGATCGCGCCGCCGCCGAACGAGCTCGCGCCCTCGTAGTAGACGATCCGCACGTTGTTGACCGGATAGCCGAGCAACGCCGAGATCTTCGGCCTCGAGGTGCCGTAGCCGTCCTTCACGTGGCTGTAGATGATCGCCGACTGGATCGAGTCGTTCACGTCCGCGACTGCGACGTTCGGTCCGATCGGGGCATGCATCTGGTAGTGGTGCTTGAACGTCGCGCTGAACGTCTTCGCAGCACCGGCGAGGGCCGTGTCGACATTCCCGGTGTTCACCGAGAACTTCGCGGGGACCTGGCCTGCCTTGTCGAAGTCGCGCATGCCCTTCCAGAGGTTCCCGCTGCCGCTGATCGTGGGGAAGGTCTGCCAGCTCACCTTCAGCTGGGCGGCCGCCTGGATCGCGTCGAACTCGAGTGGAGCGACGACGCCCAGGAAGTTCTTCACCTGCACGATCTGGACATTCGGGATGTGGCTGATCGAGCTTGCGTCAACCGTCACGGGCACCGGAGTGGAGCCGGCGCCGTAGGCACCCTGGCCGCGCGGCCGCACGACGCGGCCGTGAAGCATTCCGGGCACGCGGACGTTCGCGGCATAGACCTTCGCGCCGGTCACGATGATCGGGATGTCGTAGCGCGGCGGCCTCGCGATCCCGACCTGGGTGTACTGGCTGACGGGTTTTGCCGGAGCCTGGCCGGCGGTCAGCGTCGTCCCGGTGTAGATGACGTTGAACAGCTTGTCGCCGATCAGCTGTCCGTAGGTGACGGTCTTGCCGCCGCCGGAGACGACGCCCTTGCTGACCGTGAGGTTCGCAACCGGAACGCCGAGGTTCGTCGAGGCGAGCCCGAGGAGCGCCTGGTAGGCCTGAGCCGCCGCCATCCGGACGAGCGGTCCGCCCGTGGTGATCGACGAGCTACCGCCCGTGTTGCCGGTGTTCGGCGAGGGCGTTGCTCCGCCCGTGTCGAACGGGATGTGGACGAGCTGCGACCAGTCCATGTTCAGCTCTTCTGCGGCGAGGATCATCAGCCCGGAGGTCGCGCCCTGTCCGAGCTCGATCCGGCCCGAGCGGAGCGAGGCTGTGTTGTCTGCGTGAATCGTGAGGAACGAGTCGACGGCGTTCGGGTTGCCCGGGCCGGGGCTCGCCCACGGATTGATCGCGCCCTCGGCCTTGCCGGCGCTGACCGCGCCTGCGATCGAGAAGCCGACGATCATCATCCCGCCGCCCTTGACGAACGAGCGCCGTGAGAAGGCCTTCTCGTGCAGGCCCTCGGTCTTTACAGGCTCAGGAATCAGCCCGGTCGCTGTTAGGTCTTTCATTCTAGGCACCTGCCTTTGCCATGACCTTGGCCGCTTGCTGGATCGCGGTCAGGATCCGCGGATAGGTTCCGCAGCGGCAGAGGTGTCCGTTCATCGCGGTGCGGATCTGGTCTTCGGACGGGTTCTTCGTTGTCGCGAGCAGGTCTGCTGCCTGGATCATCATTCCGTTCTGGCAGTAGCCGCAATGGGGTACCTGCACGTCGATCCATGCCTGCTGGAGCGGGTGGAGCGCCGGCGCCGCCGCCGTCGTTCCGCGCTGTGTCGCCCAGAGAGCCGGCAGGCCCTCGAGCGTCGTGATCGACTTGCCTGACACTGCTGCCACAGGGGTCACGCACGAGCGGATCTCCTTGCCGTCCAGCAGCACCGAGCAGGCACCACACTGCGCAAGGCCGCAACCGAAGCGGGGGCCGTGCAGGTGGAGCTCGTTGTGCAGGACGTAGAGGAGAGGCGTATCAAGGCTCGCACTCACGCCGTGCGTGAGCCCGTTCACCTTGATCTTGAGGCTATTCGCCATTCGGCCCTCCCGAGTCGAGAAATAGTGAACCAGTTCGTCCGCGGAGGCCGCGATCTCTGGTCGGGTTCGGGGCCCCGGGGACCGTGCTTACGCTACCCCTCGCATAGGTTCGAAGCAATAGTCAGACTGCGCATACCCATTCGGTCGGCGTCGCCCGGGATCCCGTGTCAGGGGTACTGGGAGACCGGAGAGGCAGGGTGGGGGTGCCGGCGCGCCGGCACCCCCACCACCTCGGTCCGGTTACAGGTTGTTGGCGCAGCTCGAGCCGTGGCTCGTGCTGTTCGTGCCGTCCGGGCAGGTCGTGTTCGACCATGTGGCCTTGTTCAGATTCGCTCCAGCTGTGAGGGCCTGCTTCAGGTTCGCACCGGTCATGTCGCTGTTCTGCATGTTCGCCCCCTGGAGGTTCGCCCCCTGGAGGTTCGCGTTCGTGAAGTCGGCCTTCTGGAGGTTTGTGCTCGACAGGTTCGCTCCGGTCAGGTTGGCCCCGACGAAGCTCGCCGACTGCATGTTCGAGCCTGCCAGGTTCGTGCCCGTGAGGTTCGCCCCGTCGAAGACCGCCTTCTGCAGGTTCGAGCCCGAGAGGTCCAGCCCAGCCAGGTTGGCGTTCGTGAAGTCCCCGCTCTGGAGGTTGCAGCCCTTCGGTGAGGCACCGCAGTTGGCGACCGTCTCCCCGAGGGTCTCGGAGGTCGAGGTGAGGGAGTTGCTGTTCCCGGCGTACACGGCCTTGAGCTCGTGGTTCCCGCTCTTCGGGTACGACACCGTGCAGGTCGCGACGCCCGCGACGAGCGGCACCGCGGTGCACGTCCCGATCACCGAACCGCCGTCCCAGAAGGCGACGGTGCCAACGGTCGTGAGGGGCGTCACGGTCGCCGTGTAGGTGACCGATTGGCCCGGGTTGACCGGGTCGATCGAGGAGGTCAGCACCGTCGTCGTCGTCGCCGGAATGATCTTGTAGCTGCTTCCGGTGTAGTTGTAGACGACGCTGAAGCCGTTGTCGGCGAGCCCGCTGCACGCGCTGATCGGGTAGCTCCCGACGATGCTCGTGCTGGTCGCGGTCGTCGAGCAGGTCAGCGTGCCGCTGACGTTCGCGGCCTCGCTCGGAATCGAGTACGTGATGCTCGTCGCCGTCGGTAGGAGACCGGTCAGGAGCGGGGTCGTCCCGAACATCTGCGTCACGTTGACCGTGACGGTGAGCAGCGGCGAGGTCATGATGTCACCGCTCGACCCGGTGCCGAAGGCGCACCGGACGCTCGAGCAGGCGGCGCCGTTGATCCCGATGATCGCCGACGTCGTTGCGTTGAGCGCCGCCGTCGGGCCGCTCAGCGGGTTGCCCTGCTGCGTCCAGGTCGTGCCGTCGGTGGTCGTGACGACCGTTCCGGCGGTGCCTCCGGCGAAGCAGTTCGACGGATCGAGACACGTGATCGCAGCGAGCGGCTGGGCGCTGTGGCTCACCTGCGACGTCCACGTGGTGCCGTCAGTCGACTTGATCAGAGTTCCGGCTCCGGAGATGACTCCCCCGGTCGCAAAACAGGTCGTGGACGGACAAGCGACGGCGGTCAACGGCGTCACGACACCGCTCGTCTGTGCAGTCCAGGTTGTTCCGTCCGTCGTCTTGACGACCGTCCCGTTGCCGGTCAGCGCCACTGCGCTCGATCCGACGACGTTCGTGTCGGGTTGGCCTCCCACCGCGGTGCAGGTGGTCGAAGCACACGAAACGCCGAACAACTGGGCATTCGGTACAGGATCGGTAACCGACGACCAGGTAGATCCACCGTTGGTCGTCTCGAGGATGATCCCGGTCGCGAGAGCGGTGACCTTGGCGGGATTACCTCCGGTCGTCGTCGCAGTGCCGCCGACGGCCGTGCAGTTCGTGGACGAAACGCAGACACGCCGTTCAAGGCCGAGGTCGTCCCGGTTGTCTGGGCTGTCCAGGTCTGGCCGCCGTTCGTCGTCGCGAGGATCGTGCCCGCGTTCCCGGCAGCGAAGCACGTGCTCGCCGACGGGCAAGAGATCGAGTTCATCTGCTGCGTCGTCCCTCCGCCGGCCTCGATCGACCAGCTCGTGAGAGTCGTCGTTCCGAGCGTCAGGCCCTGCTTGCCGGCGGTGTAGCACGTCGTTGCGCTGGGACACGCGACACCGGCGAGGTAGCCGGCGCCGCCGTTACCGGTGGTCGTCGTCCACGTCGATCCGCTCAGGACGTCGACCGTCCCGTTCTGGCCCGTCGCGACGCACGAGGTTGTGCTCTGGCAGACGATGCCGCTGAGCGAGTTCGTGGTACCGCTCGTCAGCTTCGTCCAGGTGAGCATGTCAGTCGTGCCGACGATTGCGCCGCCGCGCCCGACTGCGTAGCAAGTGGTCGTCCCCGGGAGACACGAGACGCCGTTCAGGTAGTCGCCGGTGCCCGCGTTGCTCGTCTCGAGCGTCCAGGTCGTACCTCCGTTCGTCGTCGCGACGATCGGCGGATCGGTACCGGCGGGCGGGAACCCGCCGACGGCCACGCAGTGGTTGTCGTTGACACACGAGGCGCCGAACAGTCCGGCGAACGGGTTCGGCCCGCCGGAGCCCGGGACCTGGACGCCCGGGGTCGTCACCGGAGTCGTCTGCCACGTCCAGGTGCTCCCGGCGTTTGCGGTCTTGACGATGTGGGCGTAGATGTCCGTGATGTAACAGGTGTTCACATCCGGGCAGGTCAGGCCATAGACCGGGTTGCCGTCGGTGCTCGAGAGATACCCCCAGGTCTGGCCGCCGTCGGAGGACTTGAGCACGATCCCGCGATCGCCGGCCGCGTAGCAGACAGAACTGCTGGGGCAGGTGACCTGCGTCAAGGCCTTGTCGGTCGGGCTCGAAACGGCGGACCACGTGGTACCGCCGTTCGCGGTCGTCTTGATCACGCCGCCGTCACCGACCTCCACGCAGGCGGTGGTGCTGGTGCATGCGATCGAGAGCATGTCGCTGTTCGAGGGCACCCAGGTGGCCCCGCCGTCGTTCGTCTTGAAGAACGTGTTCGTCCCACCCCAGACACCGGACGCGAGGAACTTGGAGGGCCAGGGTGAACCCGTGGCCGTGCCGACCGCATAGCCGACGGACGTGCTCGGGAACGCGAGGCCGCGCTCGGTCGAGTTGCTCGGCGTCTTCGCGCAGCTCCAGCTGTAGTTCTGCGCGTCCGACGACGGCGTGCTCAGGCCCGTGGCACCGAGAGCCATCGCATAACCGGTTGCGAAGTGGAACCAGTCGGGCGCGCCCCAACCCGTGGCGGGGTCCCACCCCGGCTGGGCCGCATCGCCGTCAGGAGCTCCGGACGGGCTTGCCGTGTTGCCGCACAGCACGTCGCGGTAGTAGGCATTCTGGCTCTGAGCTCCGAGCTGATAGATGATCGGCGCCTCGAAGCCAATCGCCGGCGTCGCACCCGGATAGTGCTGCGCCTTCAAGAAGTTCTCGGTCACACCCTCGAGACCGTTCATCTCCGGCGCGGCGACGCTGGTGCCGCCGACTCCGCCCGTCCCGGTGCGGAACGGCAGAGCCGTCGTGGGGTTGCTGGCCACGACGAGCACTGCCGAGTTCGTGTCTGCGACCGCAGACACGTCCGGGATCACGCGCCCCGGGCACGGTGCCGCACTGGTGACCGCGGGGATGTTCTGCCAGGACGGCCGCGCGATGATGTTCGAGCACCAGCTGCCGCCGGCCGCCCAAGTGTCTTCGGTGCTGAGCGTGCCGGTTCCGGCGCCGGGGACACCCGTGGTGATCGGAACGCCGGTTGTGGTGTTGACGCTGCCGGTCGTGCCGGCCGGCAGCGCCTGCGTCGAGAAGAGCGTGGTGCCGCCGACGCCGACGACGTACTGGCTGTCGGACGGGTAGCCGGACTGGTAGGTGCCCGAGTCGCCCGTCGAGAAGTAGAAGGTCGTGCCCGCAGCCGCCGCGATCGCGAGGCTGTTCTCCGAGGCGAGGTAGAACAAGTCTGCGGTGCCCCATTCGGGCTCGCCGCCGAAGGCCCAGCTGTTCGAGACGGAGTGGAGCGTCCGGTCGTTCGCTGCGTCCTCGATTGCCTCTTCCATCCCGACGTCGCTGCCGTTGCAGCTATTGCCGTTCGAGAGGCCCGAGCCCGGCGGCGGCGAGGCCGTGCAGTCGGCGAGGTAGTACTTGAGGCCTGCTCCGGTCGCGATGCCGTGCGCCTGCTCGATGTCGAGCGCGGTCTCGGTATTACCGCCGAAATTGTTGTTCGTATTGCCGTTCTCGAGGATGTTGATCAAGTGGTTGGCCGCAGGCGCCTGGTTGATGCACGAGCTCGGAGAGCCCGGCGAGTTACCGGCCGCCACGCACGGTGCATCGACCGTGATCGCCGGCTCACCCGTGTCCTGCGAGAACAACGTCTGAGCGGTCTGCTGCTCGCCGGCACCCCAGAGCGTGAAGCCCAGCGTCTCGCCGGTGGCATCGAAGCCGTGACCGGAGACGTCGTACATCGACTTGACGTCGGAGGGGTAGTAGCCGGGGCTCGCGCGGGTGAGAGTGCACTGCGCGCCGCCGTCGCCCGAGTCGCCGCTCTCGTCGTCGCCGCACGTTCCGGGGGCACCGACGGGGACGGGCGACACACCACCGGTGTGGCCGGCAGCCTTGTGGGCGGCCTGGTCGAGCTGAATCTGGGTGTAGAAGCGGTCGACGTCAGTGAGACCCGAGGCGGTCTGGATTCCGAAGCGCGCCGGGACCGTCGGGTTCGTCGTGTTCGCGTAGAAGACGTACGGCTTGACCTTGACGGACTCGAAATGCGTCGCCGGGTGGACGTAGTCGTTGATCTTCACGTGCAGGGCGGCCTCGACCTGAGCGGTCGTTCCGGTCGCCGTGAGCGATAGCCGGTCGAGCCCTGCATGCGTGATCTGGAGGCCGGTCGACTGGAGCCAGGTCCGGAGCGCCGCGACCTGTGACGTCGGCGGCGAATAGGTGTCGTAGAGCTGCGTTCGGCTGATGTAGGTATGTGTCTTCGCCTCGTTCGCGATCAGCCAGTTCAGACCCGACATGTTCCTCAGCGGCAGCCCGAGGTCGACGGAGATCACGGAGTTCGCGGGGTGGGGGCCGACGAGCCGCGCCTTGCCACGCTCGACTGAAAGCGGTACCTCGCCTCGGAGGCGGACGTTGCCCCTGAGGTTCTGGGTCGTCCAGCCTGCGGCAGGCGCCGCGGCTGCCGAGTGCGCGGCCGGTGAAGGCGCGGACCGCGTGATTCCCAGGATCGCGATCACACCGAGCCCAAGCGTTGCCGCGCCAAGCGTGGCGAGTTGCCGTTTCGTCATGAGTGCTCCACCCTCCGTCTTGAGTTTCGAATCTGAGCCGGCGCCGCTACCCCCGGCCAGTGTCACTATTCATTCACAAGCCGCCCAGCCCGTCAACTCGCAACCGCGCGCGCCATTGCGAGATCTCAGTCGATCGCGCGGCGGAAGAAACCACGGACGCCGATCGCAAGCAGCACCGCGATCGAGAGCGGCAGCACGGTCAGGCAGATCCAGGGCGCGATGTGCGGGACGGAGGGTACGAGCGCTCCCCGCATCCCCTCGCTGACGTAGGTCATCGGGTTGAGCGCGGTGACCACCTGGAACCAGGGCAGCTTGTCGAGCGAGGGCCACGGGTACTGGCTGCAGCCGGTGAAGAGGAGCGGGGTGAAGACGAGAGCGAACACGATGTTGATCCGGTTCGGCTTCACGAGCGTGCCGAGCACGAGCCCGATCGCCGAGCCGAGGATCGAGCCGAGCAGCAGGATCGCGAGGAAGAGCGGAAAGCCCGCCCAGCGCCACGGGATCGAGCCGAGCACGAGGATCCCGATCGGGATCATCAGCGTGGTCGCGATCACCGAGCGGAAGGCTGCGAACACGACCTTCTCGGCGGCCACGAGCGTCGTCGACATCGGCGCGAGCAGGCGATCCTCGATCTCCTTCGTCCAGCCGAACTCGATCACGAGCGGGAAGGCAAGCGTCTGCATGCTCGTGATCACCGCCGTCAGGGCGAGGAGCCCGGGGAAGAGCAGGTCGGCGTAGCCTGGCTGGGTGTAGCCGAGGCTGCCGAGCACCTTGCCGAAGACGAAGAGCAGGAAGAACGGCTGCAGGATCACCTGCGCGAGGAACACGGGGAACTCGCCCCAGGTGACGTAGAGGTCGCGCTGGAGCACCGCGAGGAACACGCGACCCTGGCCGGGCGGCCGTTCGACAGCCAGCTCGGTCACCTGAGCGTTCTGCCCGTGAGGTCGATGAAGACGTCCTCGAGCGTCGGGATCCCGAGCTTCACGTCCACGAGGGTGGCGCCGTGCCCGGCGAGGACGCCGGCGGCCGGTGCGACAAGGAGGGGCGCGTCGTCAGTGACATACATGCGGACACGGAGGTCGGCGCCGTCCGGTGGCCCCTCGGCAGCATCGCCGGCGACCCGCTCGGCGCGCTTCACGCCGGGGAGCGCCCCGAGCTCGGCGACGATGCGCTCGGCGACCTCGGGGTCCCGCGGCTGGGTCGTCAGCTCGAGCGTGGCGCCGCTCGGGACGGAGCGCATCAGCGCCTCGGGCGTGTCGAGAGCGAGAAGCCTTCCGTGATCCATGATCCCGACCCGGTCCGAGAGCGCGGCCGCCTCGTCCATGTCGTGAGTGGTCAGGACGAGCGTCACTCCCTGGTCGCGAAGCTCGCGAAGCCGATCCCAGACGAAGAGCTTCGCCGCAGGGTCAAGCCCCGTGGCCGGCTCGTCCAGGAAGAGCACCTTCGGCGCGTGCATCAGTGCCCGCGCGATCATCACCCGCTGCGACTGGCCGCCCGAGAACAGGTCGGGCTTCTGGTCGGCACGGTCGAGCAGGCCGAACTGCTCGAGCAACTCGTCTGCCCGCCTCGCCCGCTCGGCAGGAGGGACGCCGTGGTAGGCGGCGTGGAAGACGAGGTTCGCCCGGATCGAGAGCGCCCGGTCGAGGTTCGAGCGCTGCGGAATCACCGCGAGCGCGCTCCGGGCCCGCACGGGGTCCGAGACGACGTCCACTCCCGCGACTGACGCCGAGCCTCCTGTCGGCCGTACTCGCGTCGTCAGCACCCCGATCGTCGTCGTCTTCCCGGCGCCGTTCGGCCCGAGCAGCCCGAATACCTCACCGGGCGCGACCTCGAAGCTCACTCCGTCCACGGCGTTCACCGGGGACTTGGGGTAGCGCTTGACTACTTGTCGGACCGAGACCGCTGCCGCCACGAGGCCATGAAACCACGACGGCACAGGGCGAGCGAGCGGTCAGCCGGCTTGGCGCACGCCGGCCTCGGTCGGACCCTTCTCGGTCGTCACGGCGCGGCTGCCAGGCGCCACGCTTCGAGCACATCCTCGGCGATGTAGCGCCCCCGCGCGACCACGGGCAGGCAGGCGGCCACCAGGCAGGCCGCGATCGCGAAGGGGAACGTTCGTGGAGCCCCGACTTGAAGGGCCGGGCCTCGCCGCACTTTGCGAGGACAGACAGGGCCGTGAGAGCTGGCTCGCCGCCGCGATGGCCGGCTCACGCCCAAGGAACGGAAGGCACTCGACGACGGCGGGCCGATCCTCGAGCCGCTCGCCGGTTAGGCCCTAGCCGCCCTCAGCCGAGCCTCGTCAGCAGCGTTTGTCGTTCGGTCGTGATCTTGGCCGACAGCGCCTGGATGCCCTTGACCCGGGCGTTGTACGCGCGCGTTGCGGCGTTCTGCTCCCGTCTCAACTTCGCCGAGCTCACTCCGGCGACGCTCCCGAACAGCGACTTGATCGCGGCGTTCGCAGCTGCGGGCCGGTGGCGGGCCAAGGCGATCTCGATCTTCGCCGTGAGGACGAGACTTCGCGCGAGCGCGCGGCGCTCCGCCGTGAGACCGGGCTGGAGCACGTGCGGAGCGGCCAGGTGAGAAAGCGTTTTCGCGACCTGCTCGAGCCGAGCGCGGTAACGGGCAAAGGCGGCCCCGTATGCGGCATAGGCCGCGGCATTCTGGGTCGCGACGCTCGCCGGAGTGGAGGAGGCCGCAGGCGCTTTGCCGCGTGAGGCCGCCGCCACGTAGGCGGCGAGCGTGGCGAGCTCGGCGCCGTTGAAGCTTCGGTCGTAGCTCGGCATCCCCTGACCGCCGCTTCTCACCTGCGCAATGATGAGGGCACTGGACGGCTGCACGTGATCGAGGTCGGGGCCCGAGGTGCCGTTCGATCCGGCCGCCGAAAGGGTGTGACACGCGCCGCAGCCGGCAGCCGTCCAGAGCTGGGGACCGGTGGGGGCGGTGGCGACTGGTTTTGCCGCTTTCACGGACCGGCCGGCGGCAGCGAGGTCACGTCCGAGGTGCGAGGCCGCGGACCGGAGGGGGAGCAGGGCCGCGGTGAAGCTCGGGCCGTAGCGCGAGGCCTGTACGAGCTCGTCGGCGACCGCCTTCTCGTCACTCAGCAGCGCGACGACTTCGGCGTGAAGCCTCCGGGCCTCGGGTGGCGGTGTAAGCGCGCGGACCCGCCGGAGCGCGCCCGAGATCGCCGTCTGGGCCTGATCAAGCCTTGCGGTCTCCGCCGGCGTGGGGTGGGCCACCGAGAACCTTCCAAGCGCGATGTCGATCTCTCCGACCTGGCCGAGCAGATTCTGCTCGGCCTCGTTGACGCGGGTGATGTAGGCGTTCACCGCGTCCCTGCGGGATTCGGTCCGGCTCTTGCCGCATCCCGCAAGCGCGAGGAGGGCGAGCGCCGTCAGGCCGCCGAGGGCAAGGCGCCTCGGCACTACGGCTTCTTGGTCAGGAACGCGACCAGGTCAGCGAGCTGTTTGGTGCTCAGCGCCGATCCCCAGGAGGGCATACCGTTCTTCGGGAACCCGGCGGGGACGTAGGAGGCCGGCGGGTTTGTGATCGCGTCGCTCACGAACTGCGCAAGCGGCTGGTTCGCTTTGGTGGCGTAGGCCGGGAGGTTAGCGAGGTTCGGCCCGGTCTTCCCGGTCGCGCCTGCGGGAGCGAAGGTGTGGCAGCTCCCGCAGCCGGCTGACTTGAAGACGGTCTCACCGGCGGTCGCGTTGCCGGTGGGCGCCTTGGTGTTCTTCGCCGGCGCGGCCTTGCCGATCTTGAGGAGCTCGGCGCTCGACACGCTGCCGTCCGCGTGGCGGAAGACGAGCTTTACCAGGCCGACGTTCGGAGCGAACCAGCTCGTTCGCGTCCCGCTGCCGAAGGGAAAGCCCGGCTGGGTCAGGGTCGAGCGCACCTCGAGTGCCTGGAAGGTCCCCGCGGGCACCTTGACGGTCTGCTCGCCGACGATCGCGGACTTACCGGTCACCCCGAACGTCGTGAAGTCGCTACTCGGCCTCATCGAGCCCCACTTGTCCCCGACGGCCGGGTAGGAGGTCAGGATCGGGTTGAACCCGAAGTCCATGAGGTCGAAAGGCGTGATGAAGCGGATGCGTTTCGATTTCGCCCCGTCGCCGGGCCCGAGTGCGGGAAACTTTGAGAGTGTGGCCGACGAGGTCGTGCCCCAGAGATTCGTGACCCCGCTGAGCCGCGTGGTGAACCCGTAGCTGCCGGCCGCCTTGATGGGCCCCGAGACGCTGGCCATTGTGAAGCGCGCGGAATTGTCGACTTCCGCCGCGACGGTGAACGTCTCGACCTCCGGCGTCTTCAGGTACTTGCTGTTCGTCCAGCTGAACGTGAGCGTGCGGTTCTGGGGAAACGGGAAGTAGTCGAGATCGTCGGGCGCCTTGGCGGGCGTCTGGTTGGTCGCCTGGAGGATCACGGTCGTGATCGGCGCCGCTCCGCCGGCGTGGTCGAACTCGATCTTGACCGGCCCGACGCCGTAGACCCACCAGATGGTCCGCACGCCGCTCCCGTAGGGATCGCCGAGCGCCCCGGCCTGCGTGATCTGCGAGCGCACGACCGCCGCCGTCACGGGGCTCTGGAAGGCGGGAACCGTCACCTTCTGCTGCCCGAGGTAGGTCGAGGTGCTCGAGACGTCGCCGGCGGCCCCGCCGGTGCTCGTCCACGTGAAGCCGCGGACGAGCGGCTCCTGGAGAACCGGTGCGCGCGAGCCCCAGATCACGTTGTAGATAGCGCTCGCGAGCGAATTGCTGCAGTTCGCGGCCGTCGAGCAGAGCACCGGAAACTGCGGCGGCGGGAGCGTGCTCGACCAGTTCGTGTTCGCGAGCCCGTTGGTCGTCTCCTGGAAGTCGGCGGTTCCCTGCGACGAGATCGCGTTGTCGGGGTTGTTCAGCCCAGCCGTGGTCCATGCGAGCTGGAACTTGCTGCCGCTCGTGCTCGCGACCGTCACCTTCTCGGTCGTCGGCGTCGGCGCATACACCGTGTCCGACCACTGGTACGTCCAGGTGGCGTCCGCGGGGTGCGGGTACCAGGAGTTGCTCGAGGCAGACGCTCTGGATGCAGCCGGCGTCGCCGCAGGCGAGAAAGCGAGAGCGGCAAGTGCCAGCGAAGCGGCGAAAACCCCTCTCACCGGATCAAGGGTAGCTCAGCTCAGGACCGCGAGCTCAGGTCATTCGCCCAACTCGTGAGCAGAGTTACATAGCTCGCCGTGATCTTGTTGCTCTTCGTGCCGACCTGGGTCACGAAAGTGGCGAGATAGGCCTTCACGCTCCCCGGGTTGGCCTGGGCGGAGGCGAGCGTCGCGAGCAGGGTGGTCTTGACGCTGCTCGAGATGAAGGCCTGATTCGCGCCGTAGTTGACGGCGTTCACGAGGCCGTTGAGCGTCGGATGGAGCCAGATCGTCGCTGCGGTCGCCGAGCTGTTCCCGAGCTTGTCGGTGCCGGTGAACGTGACGGTGTGCTGTCCGGCCATGAGGATGTAGAGGTTGATCGTGCCGCCGCTCGAGATCGTGGTGGTGCCGTCGAGTGAGGCTGTGATCGTGCTGATGCCATCCACGTCGGCGGCGCTGTAGGTGATCGCCGGACTGGTGCCGAGGTCATAGGTGGTCGTGCTGCCGGCAGCCGGCGAGCTCGTGATGGTCGGCCCAGTCATGTCGAGCCGCACGGTCTGGCTCGTCGTAACCGCGTTGCCGGCGGCGTCGGTGGCCCGTACCCAGACGGTGTAGACGGCCTCCGCGGAGGACGGCAGCGTCACCGAGGCGGTCGAGGCGTAGGCGACCGGCGAGCTGAAGTGCGTGCCGTCGGTCGAGAAGGCCATCGTCCCCATCCCGTGCGCGTCGCTCAGCGAGAGCGTGAGCGTGACGGTCTGCGTGTTGACCGCCGCCTGCCCGTTCACCGTGACCGAGCCGCTGAAGCCGAAGCTACCGGAAGGCGGCGCCGTGTCGATCACGAGCGTCTTCGGCGCGGTTCCGGCCGCCGACGTGTTCCCGGCCGCGTCCGTCGCCGTCGCCGTCACCGTGTAGCTCCCGGGCGAGAGGGCCTGGCCGGTGTAGAGGGTGCCGTTCACGTAGACGGCGACCGTCGCACCCGCCTCGCCGGTCGCCGTGAAGTGTGGCGCGGCCACGGTCGTGATGTAGTCGCTGCTCGAGATGCCGGTGTCGTCGGACGAGTTCAGCGTCACGGTCGGTGCGGCGGGGGCGACCGTGTCCTTGGTGACCGTCGTCGTGTAGACGCTCTGGTTGCCCGAAGTCTCGGTCTCGGTCACGGTCACCGTGAGCATCCCGTCCTTCAGCGAGTTGACCGCGGGCGCGAAGCTCCACTTGCCGCTGCCCGGGATGCCGGTGCGCGATCCGGTCAGCGTCGTCGTGCCGTCGGTGACCGCATAGGCGACCGTGTTGCCGGCATCGCCGGTCAGGGAGATCAGGAAGTTGTAGACGTTCGCGGCGTTGACGACCGGCGGGGTGACGACCACGGCGAGGTTCGGCGGGACGGTGTCCTTCGTCACGGTGAGCGTCGTCGCCGAGCCGTCCCCGGCGCCGTTCGTGAGCGTCACCGAGATCGTCAGCAGGCCGTCGTTCAGGGCCGACACGTCGACCGGGATGATGACACTGCCGTTTGACCCGACGACGTCCATCCCATTCGAGAGGTGGGCGATCGGCGTCTGGCCGTCGGAGATCACGACGTTCGCGATCGCGCCCACCTGGCCGGTGACCGTGACGTTGTAGGTGCCCTCGTTGGCGATGTTCGCGTACGCGGGTGAAGTCACGCCCGGCGCCGGCGGAGCGACGCTGTTCTTTCCCGTCACCGTGGTCAGCGACGTGGTCTTGCCGTTCAGGGTCAGCGTCGCCGTCACCGTGATCGTGCCGTCCGGCCAGCTCGAGAGGTCGAGGCTCGTGGCGTACTTCCCGGTCGTGCCGATCACGCCGGTGCCGGACACCGAGTAGCTCCCTTCGGTGAGGGTGTAGCTGACCGTGGCGCCCGGGGTACCGCTGATCAGGAGCGGCACGGAGCCCGCGCCGGGGGTGTTCGTCCCGGAGGGCAGGTTGACGCCGGCGCCGTTCGGCAGCGCGAGGTTCGAGACGGCGGTGCAGGCGCTGCTCTCGCTCCTGTAGTCGCAGGTGCCGGCGGAGGCGAACGGCATCACGTTCGCCGTCTTCTGGACGTCGTTGCCGACACCGCCGAGGTTCTCGGGCATCTCGTTGAAGGGCGGTCCGGCCTGCTCGTGCCAGCCCGGGTCGTGCTGGAGGATCAGGCCGAGCTCGCCGAACGGCTCACCGTTGCGCGCCGCGGTGCCGCTGTACTTCGGGTAGCCGCTGCATTCCGCGGTCTTCGAGCCCTTCGAGGTCGCACAGAATGCGTCGGCGCGCACGCCGAGGGTCTGATCGGCACCGTCGCTCTTCGAAAGCGCATAGAGGAACTCGGGCAGGAACGGCATCAGCGTCCGGCTCACGGTGGGCATCCCGAACTGTGAGAACGGCGCGAAGTAGCTGTTGTGGTTGCCGACCCAGTCGATCAGGCGGTCGCCGGCGGTACCGGCGAAGTAGATGTCCTGACCGGAGCCGCCGTAGGCGAGGGCCTCCCAGTCGGGGCTGCCCGCGCCGGCGTGCGAGTTCGGGACAGGCATGTCGTTGAGCCCGTTGTCGACCACGGTGCTGGCGCGGAGGTCGATCAGATCGTTGCCGGATCCACCGTAGACGCGCACGCGGCCCATCCCGGCGACGACGTAGTCGTTGCCGAGGTCGCCGAAGAGCGCCTTGTCACCGGTGACCGGGTCCGGCTGGAAGCCGGCGGCCGCGTTCCAGGTCGCGTCGATCGGCAGGTTCGGGTCGACCTGGTTGAAGGTGAGGAAGAAGGGCTTGCCCGCAGCGCTCGCTCCGGCGCAGGTCGAGCCGATCGGGCCGCTCCACTCGCAGTCGAGCGGGTTGAAGCCGGTGGTCGGCATCAGGCCGTCAGACGCCGTGCCGGGCTCGATCACGGTCGGGAAGAGCTCGATCTGGCGGCGCGGATCCTCGGCGTTGAAGTAGAGCGACTTGCCGATGTTGTAGCCGCGTCCCTGGTTGCCGTTCGGCGGGTCGGTTTCCGGCATGTAGCCGGCCGCGTTGCCCGGGTTGAACGGATGGAAGAAGTCCGTCTCGAGCGGAGCCGTGTTGAGGACGTAGTCGGTCAGGACGGTGTCGACGTTGCCGGAGGCCAGGTACTGCGCCTGGGTCCCGGTGCCGAACATGTTGAAGTTGTCGGCGAAGCCGTACGTCGGAGCCTCGGCACCCGAGATCGCAGAGTCGCCGGGGCCGCCGTGGACGACGCCGTTGCCCCAGCCGCCGTAGATGATGTTGTGCCCGAAGACCGGCGCGTAGGTCGGACAGATCTGGTTCGGCTTGCAGTCGGTCACATAGGTCGGGTCGCCGTTCGATACGCCGGGCGCCACCCACGTCGTCGGATCCCAGTTGTACGGGTAGAGGAGCGCCGAGTAGTTGAGAGCGCCGGCGACGTTGATCACGGCCTCCTGGGCGTTGCCAGGCGTGGTGATCAGCTGGTTCAGCGACGCGCTCGGGATCGCCGCGATGCCGTACAGCGGTTCGCTGTAACCGTTGCGGCTGACGAGGCAGCGCCCGCCGCCGCCGATGATGCACTGGTCGCCGCGGCCGCCGGAGACCCAGTTGTCGCCGTAGCCGAGGATGATCGTGTCGTTCTGCGCGCCGCCGAAGATCGTGTCGTCGGCCGGCCCGCCGTACACGAACGCGTCACCGCTCTCGACGTGGATCTCGGAGCCCTGCTGGATGGTGCCGGCCGGCTGGCCGCTGCCCACAAGGTTGCCCGGCACCGGCGTGCCGCCGATGTCGGTGACGCCGTTCACGGCCTTGCTTCCGGTGACGAGAGCGCAGTTGACCGTGACGCTCGGCGTGCAGCCAACGCCGGGAGCCTCGCCGGCGAGATCGGGCCCGCCGGGGGTGTTGTCGAGCGGGGTCACCGCGCGGGCGATGATCCGCTCGGTCGCGGTCGGGTAACCGGAGATGTCGTAGTTGTAGTTCAGATACGCGCAGCTCGGCTTGCCGCAGCCACTGAAGTTGAAGGTCGCGTCGCCGTTGCCCGCGCCGTAGGTGTGGTTCGTGCCGACGAGCCGGATCACGTCCGCGTTGTTGGCGGTGATCACGTTGGCGTCGTGCGCGTGGCCGTCCTGCGAGGTGACGCACTCTTGCGACGTGTTGAGGGAGTCGAAGGTCGTGTTGGTGCAGTCGCCGTAGCCGACGTTGTCGCCCGAGCCGCCGAAGATGATGTTCGAGCCGCTCGCGCGGAGCGCCGGCAGGGCCGGGTTGCCGTTCGCCAGCGTCAGGCTGAACAGGTCGGAGTTGCCGCCGACGATGTCGTTCTGGCCCTGGTTGGCGAAGATCACGTTGTTGCCGCGGCCGCCCTCGACGTAGGTCTCGCCGTCGGTGATCACGAGCGTCGCCGTCGCCGAACACGAGGAAGCGCAGGACACGAACCCGAGGGGCGAGCCGCTCAGCGTCAGAACGCTGGTCGTCCCGGTGTTGGTGACGCCGGTGATGACGCCGACCTCGACGCCGCCGATGTCGAGCGTCTGGCCAACCGCGAATCCGGAGTCGGCCCACGAGAGCCCGTCGGAGCGCGTGATCGTGCTAGCCGTGAAGGCGAACGTCCCGGTGGCGGAGTAATTCGGGCCGTAGTTGTCGATCGACGGGGTGAGTTGCAACGGAAGCGTCGGATCGACCGGCAAGGGGTCGCCGGGCGACGTCCGGCAGGCACCGACGCGGTCGCCGAGCGTGAAACCGGCGAACGCGCAGCTGGAGGCGCCCGCGTACGGGTCGCCACTGGTCTCGGAGCCGGTCGCCGGCTGGTTCGCGGTCGACACCGGGTTGCCGGCGCTCGTCGGGTACGTGATGTCGATCGAGCCGTGCGCCTGGATGACGTTGTTGTTCGACTCGCCGAAGATGTAGCTCGAGCCCGAGCCGCCTGCGATGTAGTCCGCGCCCTTGGCAGCCGAGTCCTGCAGGAACTGCGGCGATCCGGGCGTGCCGAGTGGTGCGGAGAGTTGGATCCCGATCGAGGTGATCGAGGAGACCGCGGCGCTCGCGGCGATACCCGTGCCGGAAACGGCCATGCCGGCCAGCACGTTGGGGAAGCCGCCCGAGGCGACGGTGACCGTCGCCGATCCCGAGGTCGTGGTGACGTTCGTCACCGTCGTGGTGAAGGTCAGAATTGTCTTGCCGGTGGCGGTGGCCGCTTTCGACAGGGTGAGGCTGTTGCCAGTCACCGAGGAGACCGTGGTGCCGGCGGCGATGCCGGAGCCGGAGACGGTCATGCCCGCCACCACGTTGACGAAGCCGCCCGAGGCGACGGTGACCGTTGTCGATCCCGAGGCCGTGGTGACGTTCGCCACCGAGGTGGTGAAGCTCAGGGTGACCGTGCCGGTGGCGGTGGCCGGCTTCGTCAGGGTGAGGCTGTTGCCCGCCGCCACGCCCGTGCAGTTGGGGGCGGTCGGAGTCCCGGCAGGGCTGGCCGAGTTCGACAGGAAGTCGCCCCACCAGGCGTGGCCGGTCGGATCGCACTCAGGCGTGCCGTCGGTCATCGACGCCCCGAACGCGGAGGTGTTGGTCGACGTCGTGTTGTACTCGATCGTCCCGCCGAGGTCCTGGAAGCGCGGGTTGGTGAAGTTGAAGAGGTGCGTCGTGCGGTCGAGCAGCACGCTGCCGCCGATGATCAGGTTGCGTCCCGGGCCGCCCTGGATGCTGTCGTTGCCGTCGCCGCCGATGATGACGTTGTCGCCGCCGGAGCCGTAGAGCGTGTCGTTGCCGTGATCGAGCGGCACGGCCGAGGAGACCGTGAGGATGTCACCGGTCGTCTGGAGCTTCTCCTGGCGCGTGTCATTCCAGGGGGTTGTGCCGCTCGGCTTGCAGTACGGGCTGTCGGAGGTCGAGCCGGTCGGGCGGCAGTAACCCGTCGGTGGGCCGATCTCGATCGTCAGCGGGCCGATCGTCGACCCGTAAGGCGGCGACGGGAAGACGACATTGCGCGACAGCGTTGCGATCTTGCCCGTGGGATCGACGGCCACGATCACGGTGCCGGCCGAGATGTTGACGTTGATGTCGGCCGCGGTCAGACCGACGTCGGTCGTGTTGAAGCAGCCGGCCGGGCAGGTGAGCGTCGCGTTGCCTGCCAAGTCGGAGGTGAGGTTCACCGTCACCGGCCGGGCGCCGCCGACGAGGACGGTCACATTCATCAGGTGGAGGCCCGCGGCGGTCTTCTTCGACAGCGTCGCAGTGGTGCTGTCGACGCTCACGAACATGATCGTCGTCCCGGCCTGGATGTTGACGTTGCTGTCGTACACCGTCAGCCCCGCGTCGCTCGGCAGGAAGCAAGCGCTCGTACAGGTCAGGGTCGCGATCTCGTCCGTTCCGGGCGGCGCGGTGTTGAGGAGTACGCCGGCGTTCGCGGTGAGCGTCGCGGTCACCGGGCGGGGCGCGTAGAGGCCGACAACGAGGCCGTTCACGCTCGCACCGTTCAGGCCGTTGCGCGACAGCGTGGCGGTGGTCCCGTCGGCGCTCACGGCGATGATCTCCGTCCCGGTGCCGAGGAAGCCGTAGCTGTCGGAGAGCAGCATCCCGACGTCCGTCGAGTAACCGGCCGGCGGGGTGCTGAAGCAGGCGCTGGCGCAGGTCAGGGTCGCGTGGCCGCTGCTGACGTTCGAGACGAGATTGGCGGTGACGGTCTGGAGCGTGTTCAGGTAGCCGACGGTCGCTTCCTTGGTGTCCTGGGTCACGATGCCCTTGGCGCCGAAGATCACGTTGTTGTAGTCGCCGAAGCGGTCCGTCGTCGTCTCGCCGGCCGCGCCGGAGGTGTTGCCGTAGATCAGGTTGTTGCAGTGAGGCGTCGGCGACTGCGTGCAGAGCAGTCGGTCGGCATCCGCGAAGACGCTCGTGTTCACGGTCGGGAAGCTCAGCGCGCGCGTGATCACGTCGACATTGATGCCGTCGTTGCCGAGGAGCTGGTTGTCTCCGCGCTCGCCGTAGATCGTCGTGTTGCCCGAGCCGCCCGCGATGAAGTCGGGGGCCTGGCTGCCGTAGATCGTGTTGTTTCCGGGGCCGCCGTAGAGGATGACGCCAACGCTCGGCACCTGGCCTTCCGGCACGGCTGCGAAGTCCGCACTCGCGTCGATCACGTTGTTGCCGTTGTGCACGAACGGGTCTGCGACCGGGAAGATGAAGTCGGGTGAGCCGTTTCCGAGCTGCGTCGGGAACGGCTTCAGGCCGAAGTCGCGCTGACTGAGCGTATGCGGGTCGCCGCTGTACCAGAGGCCGTCCTGCGAGGTGCCGCCGTAGACGACGAGCGGCGAGGGCGCGAAGCCGAGGATCGTTGCGCCGGTGAGCGAGCCCGGCGTCAGCGCCGCGCCGCTGAGCGTGATCGTCGTCGCCGTGACGGCGGCAATCGTGCCGACCGGGCTGCCGTTGACCTCGACGACCATGCCGTAGACGAACCCGTCGGTCAGCCAGGAGCCACTTGCGCGCGAGATCGCGGTCGCCGTCTCGTTGAAGCTACCCGTCACCGACGTCGGCTCGAGCCCGGGGCCGGGGCCGCCGCCGCCGGTCACGGTGATGTCGTTGCCGCCGACCGCGACCTGGTTCTGCATCGGGTTGTAGACGGCGACCGTGCAAGACGCGTTCCCGAAGGCCGCGCAGGCCGTCGCCGGCAGCGGGCCGCTGATAGTCAGGACGTTGTTGCTCGGCCCGCCGATCGCGGAGACGGTCCCGACGAGCACGCCGTCGACCGTGATTTGCTGGCCCATCGCGAAGCCGAATTGCTGCCAGGCAAGCAGGTCGTTGCGCGTGATCGTCCCCGGGCTGCCGGCTCCGAGGTTGAAGCTGCCGGTCGAGGTGAAGACCGGTGCGAACACCCCGAGCGTGCCGGCGACGCCAGTGCCGATCGCGCTTCCGGGCAGCCCCGAGCCGGTCACTGTGAGCACGTTGCCGGCAATCGCGGTGATCGTGCCGAACGGCGTGCCGGTTGTGATCGACCCGAATGGGCTCGCGCCCCAGAGGAGCTCCTGCCCGACCGTGAACTCGAACGCGCTCCACGGCAGCCCGTCAGTCCGCGTCACCGTGTAGCCGCCGCCGCCTGCGATCGGCTGGATGTTGAACGGCCCCGGCACCGACAGCGGCTCGGCGCCTCCGCCCTGGACGAGGGTCAGGCCGCCCTGCACGAAGGTGCAAGGCGTCCCGTCGGCGTTGAAGCACGGGGTGCCGTCGTCGTTCGCGAACGGGCCGGGTACGAGGCTGCCGGTGACCGAAAGATGGTCGTTGCCCTGGCCCATCATCAGGTTCAGCACCTGGACGGACGACAGGCTGACGTTGGTCTGGATGCTGCCGGTGTTCGGGTCGACCGTGACCGAGCCGAAGCTGATCCCGGTCGGGAACACGGCCGGCTCGCCGAACGTCGGATGGTGCCCGTCATTCACGTAGCCGTTGTGACCGGTGAAGTTCAGCCCCGGGCCCATGTTGAAGCCGCTCAGGTTCGTCGAGGTCAGAGTGCCCGTCTGATCCTGCTGCGAGCCGTCGTCGAAGATGTTGAGCGTGTTGACCTGCTGGGCCTCGGGCGGCTGCACGCCGATCCCGAACGGCAGCGCGTTCGTCTCGCCCGGCAGCATCACGGCCATGTTCAGCGCGGCGTGCTCGTCACCGGTCGGCCCACCCTCGACCGACAGCGGGCCTTCGATGTTCGACAGCAGATGCGGAATCTTCGGGAACTCGAGCAGGTGCGTGTTGCCGGGGGGCACGTCGTAGAACGGGTCGGCGACGACCGGGATCGCGACCGGCACGAACCAGTTGCCCGGGTCTCCGCCCACGACCGGGCCGGTAAACGTCACTTCGGCCGCCCACTCCTTGAGCGAGACGGTTGTGGTGCCCGTCGCGCCGCCGGTGAACGCCGGAAGCGTGCCGACCGTTTCCTTGCCGGTTGTGGGATCGAAGGTGCCCGCCGTGACGACCAGCACGTCGACCTTGGTCGCGGTCGTGCCGGTCAGCGCCTGGATCTTGAACAGCGGGCCGGAGCCGTTGATCTGGAAGAGCTGTCCTTCGAGGAACCCGTCGTCGAGCCAGCTCGATCCGTCGACACGGGTCAGGGTGCCGAGGCAGTTGCCGAGGCCATCGTGCAGTCCGCAGTCGTTGTAGGCGACCTGGCCGCTGTAGATGCCCTGGTTGACGACGCGGCCGATCGAAACGCCCGTGAAGTCGCCGGCAGTCGGGCTCGCGCTGAGGCTCATCGAGCTGTCGGTGACCGTCTGGATCGTCGCGTTCAGGGTGCTGCCGTAGGTACCGCCGGAGAGCTGGACGAGCTGGCCGACCTGGAAGCCCTCGGTCAGGAAGCTGCTCAGCTGGTCGGCCGCGAGCGTGATCGTGTTGCCCGCGATCGTCACGTGGCCGGTGAACATCGTCTGGGTTCCCTGAGCACCGATCTGGGCAAGGCTGATCCGCCCGCCGACCTGGATGTACGTCTGGCCGTCGGTGATCAGCGCAACCGTCACGGTGTTGGGCGACCCGCTCGTGACGGCGGTCGGGGCCTCGGTCAGCCGAATGCTGTAGCTCGAACCGGTGCCCGGCTGAGTGCACGGGGTGTTGGCGCACTTCGTGACGACCATGTCGGACGGCGCCTGCACGACACCGCCGGCCTCCTGGTTGCTCAGCACCTGGACGACGAGCGGGCTGTTGAGCGTGCTCACGGCCGGCGTCTGCACGTATTCGGGCGCGAGCGTCGCCGCCGCGTCGACCTGCGCGGTGACGAACGTGTTGTGCGGGTCGAAGCGATCTTCGAGCGGCGCCGAGTTGACGGCGATCACGACCGGCACGTTCCAGTTCGTCGGGCTGAACGTGATCGTGTAGCTGCCCGGCATCGTGCCGAACGGCGCGCTGACCTGGTGGAACCGCGGATCGGCGCTCAGAAGCCCGCTCGAGAGGCTGACGTAGTAGTCGAGCGTTCCGGTTCCGGTGCCGTTGATGTCGACCGTCACCGCCGCCGATGGCTGCGCGGCGAGGCTGACCTCGAAGTAATCGGTGATCTCGGTCGCCGGGCTTCCCTCGAGGACGGTGTTCGAGGCGTTCCGCGACGGGAGCGCGAAGTCGATCGTGAACGAGCCCGCCCCGAGAATCGGCTTCGAGAGCGTGGCCGTGCTCGTCGTTCCGCTGACGGTCGCGGCGAGGACGACCGTGCCGGGCTGGATGTGCCCGCCACCGTCGGTCTCCACGATCGGGCGGCCGATGTCGCCGGCATTGAACGCGCCGGTGAGCGACGAGATCGACGAAGTCCCGCCGGTGACCTGGCCGTCGCGGAAGCTCGGGAAGCCGGCGAGACGGCTCGTGAGCTCGAACGCGATGCCGGAGCCGCTCACGGTGGACGACAGCTCGACCTGGGTCGCGCCGTCGACCTTGACGATCACCGTGCCCGGCGCGATGTGCCCGCCGCCGTCGGTCTCGACGACGGGCTGTCCGAGATCGCTCAGCGTGAAGCTTGCCGAGCTCGAGATGAAGGTCGTGGTGCCGCTGCCGGATCCGTCGATGAAGTCGGCGCGGCGGGACCATCCGGCTCGGCAGCGAGAACGTGATGCCGCTGTCGGCGCTGACGGAGGCTGACAAGCGTCGCAGTCTTGCCGTCTGCGCTGACGCGATGATCTTCGTCCCGGCGGCGATGTCGCCGCCGCCGTCGGTCTCGACGATCGGCTGGTTGACGTCTCCGGTGACGAAGGTTGCGGTCTGTGACGTGAACGTGGCTGCGCCGGTCCCGACGCCGTCGCTGTAGATCCCGGGCGTATCGCTGTTCCCGATGTTGCTGACGAGGATTCCGGGGACGCCCGTGTCGATCTTCGTCACTTCGACGTTGCGGACGACAGCGTTGTCGAAGAACGGATCGGCGCTGAGCACGGAGTGGCTGACCTCGTACACGCGCGTGCCGTCCTGGAGCGGGTCGTTGACCGCGCCGACCCAGACTTGCTGCGGCACCATCCAGTTGGTCGCGTCGAATACGAGGACGACAGCGCGCTGTGCCACGTCGACCTCTTGTCCGTCGTACGTCGTCTGCTGGTAGAAGGCACAGGCCGCAGTCGTCACGCAGGCAGCCGGGGGCGCGCTGCCGGTCGCGAGCAGGATCGAGTCGCCGAAGTTCGAGGCGCTCCGGTCGCTGAGCATGTCGGGCTCGGCGGTGACCGTCACATAGACGGTTCCGGTCGGCTGCTGGCCGAGGCGCACGTTGTAGTTGTCGACGGTGCCGATATAGCCCGAGCCGTTCTCCTGGACGACGGTGCCGCCGGCGTTCTCGGTGACGATCACCGCGCCCTGCGAGCCCTGGGCGACGCTCAGCGCGACGCCGGGGATCACGAGATCCTGGTAGAGCTGGTCTTGCGTCAGCACGTCGTTGTTGATCGTCGAGCTCGTGCCGTCGATGTCCTGCGAGTAGACGTTGCCGTTGACGTCGCCGGCGACGTTGATCTGGTTCGAGCCGTCGCCTCCGATGACGCGGACGGCCACGCCCGGCGGAGTCGAGAGCACGTCGATCGTGTCGTCGCCCTCGAGCGCGTCGATCTCGATCACCTCGATGTTGCGATAGGTGACAGACATCCCGGCGCCGAAGATCCCGTGGTCGGTGACGACGATGTGGTCGGCGAACTCGGTGCCGAGGATGATCAGCTTGTTGAAGCCGCTGCCGCCGTCGACCGAAACCGGTGCGTTCATGTTGTACTCGACCTGGTTGTTGCCGGCGCCCGTGCGGACGTCGGTTTCGGCCGCGGTCGAGAAGCCGTTGGTGGTGATCGGGATCGGCAGGCAGTACGGCGCCGAGATCGTCGAGCAGCCGCCCGGGAGGATGATGTTCCCCGCGGTGTCCGTCTCGGCGAGCGCGAAGCCGCGCACGATGAACAGGTTGTTGCCGCCGTCGCCCTGGAGATGCAGGACGGCCTGGTTCGAGTAGACCGTGAAGACGTTGTTGCCGGTGCCGCCGTCGGCGACGAGCGGAGAGCTCGTGCCGCGCGAGAGCCAGCCGCGCGTCGTGGCCACTGTGGCGACGTCGAACACGTTCTCCGCGGCGAGCCCGCCGGTCTGGCCGTAGGTCGGCGGCGGCGCCGGCGCTGAGGGGTCGGTCACGCTCGTGCGCCGGTCGCCGTAGAGCTGGCCGATCTGGAACTGGTTGTCGCCAGAGCCGCCGTCGAGGTACGTCGGCGCGGCGTTGTCGTCGACCGCGAAGTAGTCGTTGCCGCCTGCGCTGTAGACATGCACGCCGCCGGTCAGCGAGCTGTCGTAGTTGATCCGCTCGACGCCATAGATCGGGGTGGTGCCACCGTTCGCGAGCGTGCCGTCGCCGCAGACTGCCTGCGCTACCTCGAGCGCGGTCTGGCCTGTGTTGTTGCAGGTCGAGCCGGTCGGATGGGCGTGCAGCACGGCGACGAAGCCGGCGCCGCCGGAGCAGATGCCGGCGCTCGAGCCGCTCGGGTTCGGGGTCGAATCCGGAGCCGAGCAGTCGCCGGTGCCCTGGTAGAGCGACGGGCGAGCGGCGGTCTCGCTGCCGCCCTGATCCTGGAGGTAGGGCACGCTGCGAAGCAGGAAGATGTCGTTCGTCGCGCACTCGGCGGTGCCGGCGCCGCAGTAGGAGCCGGTGTTGTCGGGGCCGCCGGGGGTCGGCGTGTCAAGGCCGTTGTAGGTGTCGAAGCCGTAGATGTTGAGCGTGTCGGTGCCGTCGGTCGGCCCGTGCGTCCCGAGGACGTTGACCTCGTAGTTGTTCTGGCCGAACTGGCTACCCGCCGTGTAGATGTCGTAGACGTTGTTGCCCGACTGGCCGTCGAGCGTCAGCGTGTCCGCGGCAGCGGCGTCGGTGCCGAGCGCGACCATCGACGGCAGGTGGTTGACGATGAAGGTGTCGTCGCAGCCGGAGCCGTTGTTCGGCGGCGAGGCCTGCGTGCACGTGCCCGCGCCGTCGCCGGACAAGGCGAACGTATGCGGCGCGGTCGGCGTCGCGCTGCCGTACGCGCGCGTCTGGCCGCCGAGGTAGGTCTGGTCGAAGATGATCGTGTCGGCCTCGCCGTTGCCGAACACGCGCGTCAGTCCGCCGCCCGAGCCCGGCGTGACGGAGCCGCGCAGAACGATCGCCGTGCCGTCGCCGGGACCCGGGTCGCTGAGGCCCGGATGGCTGTCGCCGTAGATGTCGATGTTTCCAGTCGGGTTCGACCACTGGTTGGGATCGCCGCCGTTTCCGGAGCCCGTGGCGGCCGTGGTCGCGAGGATCTGGCTGCTGCTGTCGGTGACGACGTCGTCGGCCGCCACGAGCTCGACGTTGCCCTTCTGCGCCTCGATCAGCCCGAACGAGGTCGGTGTGGTCGCGTAGACCGACGGCGAGCCGGTGCCGGCACCCCAGGTCGTCTCGAGCGAGTTCTCCGTGACCAGCGTCGTGCCCGTGTGGATCAGGGCGATGTCGTTCCCCGCCGTCACCGTCGGGTTCGCGCACGCAGCGTTCTGCCCGGCGAACGTCGGAGCAGCGTTCAGGCACGCGACTCCGTTGCCGTCGGCGTCTGTCTCGGTCGTCGTGAGCCTCACGTTGCCGTTCCGCGCCCACGCGAGCAGCACGTCCATCGGCGCTGCGACACCGGGGACGCCCGGGGTCTCGGTGATGAAGACGCTCTCGTCGGCCTGCGCGGCGAGGTGGCAGGTCGCGCTCACCGTGCGCTCGCCCGGGCTGGCGTTCTGGTAGTTGCCGTCCTGGTAGCCGAGCGTGTAGGTCTGCCCGCAGTAGCTCGAGGCACCGAGGTTGGCCGACGAGTACACCTTGAGGTCGTCGAGGCCGTTCGCGTCGCCGACGCTCCCGCCGAGCGCGTTCAGGTCGACATTGTTGGCGAAGATGTTCGGCGGCAGAATCGAGGCGGGGGTGTTGATGCCGGGGCCGGCGGCGGTGCCTCCGCGCGCGTCGCGGATCGAGCCGTTGGTCGTCGTCAGCGACGTGTCGCCGTTCGTCGTGACGGTCTTGATCTCCATGTCGCCGTTCGAGCCGTTGTCGTTCGTCTGGGTGATGAAGACGCCGTAGGTCCCACTGCCGGGCGGCAAGTTCGTGCCGAGCACGATGTTCGCCCGGTCCTCGGCCGTGTCGGTGACGGTCAGGACACCGAGGTTGCTGCCGGCGTCGACGCCGTCGGCGTTCACCTGGATGAGCAGGAAATCGGTCGGGGTCCCTACACCGCCGCGACCGGAATGGGTGCCGATGCCGTTGTCGCCCGCGGTGATCGTGATGTTGCGCCCGATCACGTTGGAGCCGACCGCAGACGGGTGATCCATCGGCACCGTGGCGTCGTTGCTGACGTCGAGCACGGCCGCCGGCGAGTTGAGGATGACGTCGGCAGGGATCGCAGTCGGGCAGAGCGAGGCGCTCGAGCATTTCCCGGTCGCCTGGATCTGGCCGGCGCGGAGGTTGCCGCTCGCCTCGGTGTCGGTGATCGTGCCGTTCGTGAAGAGATCGATCCGCCCGACGTTGTCGTGGTTCCCATACGAACGGCTCTCGAACGTGAACGTCCCGTCGACGACCTGGAACAGGGTGAAGGTGATGGCGGTCGCCTGAGAGTCGTGATGGATGTCGATGTCGTCGCCGGCGATCAGGCCGGTGCCGTTCGCCGTCGAGGGATCCGTGAACGTGTAGTCGGCGTTGATCGCCTTCGTGTCCGCGGCGTAGGCGATCAGCACGAACGCATCGGCGACGCATGTGCGCGAGGCGACCGTGCAGATGTAAGCCGTCGCGCCGGCCGGGTCGGGCCTGAAGTGCTCGACCGTCGGGACGCATACGTTCGAGCCGGGGACGGTGCACGCTCCCTCGGGCGACGGCGGCAGCGCGTCGGGGATGAACTGGACGAAGTCGGTGTTGCCGACGGCGACCGGGACGATCCCCTCGTTGCTGTTGTCGACGCTGATCACGATGTCGCGACCCGCGTGGAGCGGCCCGATCTGCGGAGTGATGTCCGCGATCGAAGCCACTGTCGAGTCGCGGCGAACAGTCGTCAGCTCGAGGTGGAAGTCGTAGAACGCGGTGCCGTCGAGGACGACGTCGTTGATCGTCGGGCTCCCGGTCGGCCCCGTCGCGTACTGGACGAGGACGGCGTCGAGCGGCGAGCTGGTGGTGCACGAAGGATTGTTGGTCGCGCATCCGACCGAGCCGTCGGTCGCGATCAGGTGGAGGGCGTTGCTGGTGAACGGGCCGGCGCCGTTGGCAACGATGATGTCGCCGCGGTCGTTGCGGAGCGTCGTCGTACCGATGGTGTTGTCGATACCGCCCTGGAACGTCAGGTCGTAGCCGGTGACGGGCGGTCCGCGGGTGCTCT
This sequence comes from uncultured Actinomycetota bacterium, assembly GCA_963720045.1. Classification (GTDB taxonomy): domain Bacteria; phylum Actinomycetota; class Thermoleophilia; order Gaiellales; family Gaiellaceae; genus PALSA-600. The sequence continues at coordinate 248,372 of CAVREC010000001.1, forward strand.
CGACGAGCACTTCGGTCGCTACGAACAGATGCTTGACGTCTGCCTGGAAGGTGCTGGGGTTGTTCTGGGCGCCGATCTTCACCGAGATGTTGACGTTCGACTCCGGGGTATTCGCGAGCGACTGGTTGAGCGTGTCGATCGACAGCATCGGGGAGCCCGTGCCCTGCATGATCATCGCCCGGTCGGACTTGTTGATGATCGTCACCGAATTCCACGTCTCCTGCATGAAGAAGATCGCAGTCCCGCTCGGGTCGTTGTCGATCGTGCTGTCGGGGGTGTTGCTGATCCCGTTGTTCGCGTTCGCCTCGAAGAGCGCCGTCGGCGGGTCCTTGTAGAGGATCGGTGCTACGACGATCGTGTGACCCGCCGCGATCGTGGCGCCGATCTGCAGCTCGGGCCCGCCGCTCGAGTCCTGGTAGACGTGCACGTCGCTCGACTTGGCGACGATCGTCCCCGAGGCGTCGACCGTCAAGACCGGATTCGGGTCACCCAGCAGGTAGGTCGTAGCGCTCCAGTGGATCTCGCGCGTGCCGGTGTCGCTGAGGTTGGCGTCGCCGTTGTGATCGACGAAGAGACCGCCGTGAGCGTTGTAGCTGAAGCTCCAACCGAGGTTCTGGTACGTGTCGACAAGGAGGCCCGCCGTCGTAATGGTCGTGCTTGCATCTGCTGTCACGTTCGACTGGCTGTTGTAGTTGAGCGGAGCATGCGCGCCCGCGTAGCCGCCGCCGCAGTCGCAGGCGGCATCGGCGCTGGTCGAGAACGACTGGTTCTCATGGCGCGCGTGAAGCTGCACGCTGTCGCCTGTGATCGTCGCCGAGCTCAGGAACACGCCGGCGATGTCGTTGACGTCGATCTCGCCCGTCGCGCGCGCCGAGGCTCCGAGCGCGTCGGATTCGGCCGAGGAGCGGGCCGTCGCCTTGACTCCCGACACCTGGGTCGCGCCGGGAACGTTCGTGAAGCCACCGTTGCCGACAGAGCCGTCGGCGTTGATCGTGTGCTGCGCGCCGACGTCGCCCGACAGGTAGACGAGCTGGCCGTCGAGTGTGCCGCCTGTGACGACGACCTCGGTGGTGGCGGTCGAGCCGGCGCCGATCGCCAGCGAGCCGCTCTCACCCGCGTTGGCGTCGGTTCCGAGCCCGGCGGCGTTGGCCTGGGCGGTGAGCAAGCCGTTGAAACCATCGCGCGCCTCTCCGAGGATCGTCCGGCCTGCGGTCAGGGTGCCGGTGAGATTCACCACCGTGTGATGGGTGGTCGGCGCGTTCGCATTGGCGTCGCCGAACGCGATCAGTCCGCCACCATCGACTTTCGCGGAGACGGAAGGCGACTCAGTGCTCGAGGCAAGGGTCTGGATGTCCCGGAGGGCCGTGATGTTGCCGTCGACCTGGGTCGTCACGTTGTTCGTGATGTTCACAGTCGCGCCGCTGTGCTGGCCCGAGATCAGTCCGCCGCCGGCGTTCGACGCGTCAGCCGCGCCGTTGGCGGCGGAGCCGGCGAACACGGCGACGTCGAGCCCGGTCAGCGTGGCGCCCGACGAGATCGTCGTGGTCACGGTCGGGGTCGAGTTCGTGGTCGAGATCCCGACCTGGACGCTGATCGCGCCGCCGCCGACGCCGGTCGCGGTCGACGACGGAACGTTGTTGCCGGCGTTGCCGCCGATCAGGGCGCCCGCGCCGCCGACGCCGAGCATGACCCCGCCGCCGCTGCCCGTCAGGTCGACGACGAGGCTCTGGATGCCGCTCCCCTGGCCCGGCCCGAGGGGCTTGCCGATCACGGTCAGCGAGCTTGTGCCCGAGTCGCCCGAGGCGTTGATGCCGGGGATCGGAGTGCCACTTGCGTCGGTGAGCTCGAAGTCGGTGCCGTTCGTGTAGTGGACGTAGTAGGTGTCGCCGGGCGTGAGGCCGCCGATCGGGCCCGTGCCGTCCTTGGTGAGCAGCTGGATGCCGCTGCCGCCGGCGGAGACGTCGTGCACATGTGTCGGGTGCAGCGAAGCGTCGCCAGCTTGACGGAGTTGCCGCTGTCGTCGACCTCCTTGACGAGGTATTCGGTGCCGAGCGTCAGCCCGCCGATGCCCGTACATGCCGTCGGCGTCGTGCCGAAGCCGGCCGGGTTGTCCTCGCAGGTGTAGAGGACGTGGTCGCCTACCTGCAGCGTCGTGTTCGGCAGGTAGATCTTGTTCGGGCCGGTGTAGTTGAGCGAGCCGGCACTGTTTCGCTGCGGCACGAAGACGCCGTTCTGCATGCACCAGCGAGACATCCAACGTCAGACGCCGTTGAACGTCTGCGGCGTCGGCGGCTCGTAGACGACGGCGTCGCCATCGTGCACGCTGCCGCTCACGCCGCCGCTACCGATGTAGAAGTCGTTGCCCTGGACGATCGGGCGCGGGCACGGCGACCCGCCGCCGCACGGATCGACGATCGTGCTCGGGTCGAAGCGGATCTGGTCGGTCGAGGTACCCGACTGGCGCAGACGGATCGTGTATGCGTCGACCGGCACGATGATGTACGTGTCGCCGGAAGTCAGGCCGGGGATCGCCGAGCCGCTGCTCGAGTAGACAACGCGATCGCAGGCGCTGAAGTCCCCGTTGTTCGACTCATCGCACTTCGCGAAGCCTGTCGGGTGGTTGAACTGGATCGTGTTCGTCGCGACGTCGACGTGCCCGAGCAGGTCACCCGGGTTGCCGCTGCCCGAGGTGACGAACTCGTCCCCGAGCTTGATCGTGTCGGTGCCGGTCGCAATCACGCCGTAGGCCTGGCCGTCGTTGAGGCCGCCGATCACGTTGACGTTGCAGTTGCAGCCCTGGTCGAACGGCGCCTGGTAGGTGACGGTCGCCCCGGTGCCGATCCCGGTCGGGGCGCCGAAGTCGATCGTGTTCGACCCCGTGTCGACGCCCGTGATCGTCCCGTCCGAGAGGGGGGCGGGCTGACCGCCGTGGTTGGCCGAGATCGTGAGCGTTCCGCCGGCAGCGACGGTGCCTCCCGTCACGAGTGCCTTGACGAGCGGATTGTCGGTCGAGGTCGCCGCGAGGCCCTGGAGGTTCAGCGCGCCGCCTTGCGTGCTCGCCGCGTTGCTGTCCGAGTCGGTGCTCGACTGCGCCGAGAGCGTGATGTCGCCGGTCGCGGCGACGTTGCCGCCGCCGAACTGCGCGGTCGTCTGCGCCTCGGTGTCGGAGTTGGCCTCCGAATCGCTGAGCGCCGCGAGCCCGCCGCTGGCCGAGGTGACACTCGACGTGGTGTAGTCGGAGGAGTTGGCGCCCACAGAGATCGTCCCCGCTCCGGCGATGCCGACGCCAGTGCCGACGTTCCCGTCGATCTCGGCGCTCGTCGTCCCGAAGTCGACCGCCTCCGGCAGGACGATCGAGAGGGTGATCAGGCCGCCGCCTTCGCTGCTCGCGGTCGCGCTGGCGGTGTTGTGACCGTCGGCGATGACGTTGATCGAGCCGATCGAGGCCACGCCGCCGTTGAGGTGGCCGAGGTTGGCGTCGCCGCCGATGAGCGCGTTCGTGTAGGCGTCACCGCTCTGGCAGCCGGAGCTGCCGTAGCCGCCGACGCAGGCCGACGAGGCGTCGCCCTGGGCTGCGACGAGCCCGAAGCCACCTGAGGCGACCGAGGCGTTCGCCACGTTTGCCGACGAGGCAAAGATCGTCACGTTTCCGGATGAGTCGACCCTGCCGTCGTAGGAGGCCTGCGTGCCGCCGTCGACGACGGCCGTCGGAAGGCCGGCGCCGATCGCGATCACTCCGACGGTCAGGCCGTCGGAGGTCGAGTTGGCTGTGTTCGCGCTCGTCGCTTCGATGCAGATGCCCGCCGTCGGCGCTGTCCCGCAGCCCGTCCCGGAAACGCCGGTCGTGTTGGCGGATGCTCCGTTGTCGACTAGCACCGTCGTCGTGGCCGGCTGCGTCACCTCGGCGTCCGAGATGTCGAGCGTGAAGGAGAGGCCGCCGATGCCGAGTGACTTCGTCTGTGCCTCGGCGTCGTTCGTGCTCGCCGCCTGAACGGTGACTGACCCGGCGCTCGTTACGCTCCCCGCCATCTCCGCCTTGACCGGCCCCTCGGTATAGGCGGTCGCGTTGAAATCGCCGCCGCTGATGATGCCGCCGCCGCCGCCGTGGGAATATGCGCTCGAGCACGAGCCGCTGCCGGCCGAGCAACCGCAACTGACGCCCGTCGAGCAGTTGCCGTGCGAGGCGCCGCCGCTCCCGAGCTCCGCCTGGATCAGGACTGCGCCGGTCACGTTGATCTTCGCGTGCGAGCCGAGGAGGGCCGTCGTGCCCGCACTGCTCGTGACGTCGGCCTTGGACGTCGCGCCCTGGAGGCTCGCGAGCCCGCCGCCGTCGACGTTGGTGTCGGCGGTGGCGACGTTCAGTGCCGAAGCCGTCACGCTCAGCGAGGCTCCCGCGGTGTTGCCCTGGCCGATCGAGGCGTCGAAACCGGCATACGTCGGCCCGCCGTTCTCCGCGTCGGTGAACAGGATCTGGATATTGGCCAGGCCGCCGCCGATGCCCGAGGCGACGGCGGTGCTCACGTTGTTCGATGTCGCAGAGAACGAGACGTTGCCGGCCGGCACGTTCCAGTTCCCGTTCCCGCTACAGGCCCCGGACGAGAAGACGCCACCGCAGGCGACCGTGGCCGCGTCGCCCGTGATCGTCGAGTCGGCTTCCGAGCCGGCAGCGGCGACGAGGCCACCTGCGACGAGCATCGAGCTTGCATTTGCCACGTTGTTGCTCTTCGCCGTGGCCATCACGGACACGCCCGGCGAGCTGCCCGTGACGTTGCCGCCGATCGACGCGTTCGTCGCTCCTTCGACCGTCGCCTCCGGCAGGGTGATCGCAACAGCGAGGCCGAGCGCTCCGGCGCCGCCGTCGTCCTTGGCCGTGGCGCTGTTGTGCGAGGTCGCCGTGAAGGTAATCGGCCCGCTCGAGGTCAGCGCCGAGGCGCCTCCCGCACTCGCCTCGGTGTCCGCGTGCTTGCCGATGTCCGCGCCTGCGCCGGAGCCGGTGATTCCGGCGGCGAGGCTGAGGCTTGCAGTCCTCGTGGTCGCCGTTGCCGTGTTGGTGCCGATCGCCGTCACGGTGATCGACGAGGATCCTGTGACCTTTCCGTCGAGAGTCGCCTTCACCTGGCTGTCGACGACGGCGTTCGTGACCATGATCGAGATCGACTGCGGCAAGGCCGATGTTCAGGCTGTCGACTTTGGCCGTCGCGGTGTTCGCGACCGGCGTCACGCCGTCAGCGGCCATCGTGCGCGCCTCGATGGTCGATCGCGCCGTTCGAGTTGAGCGTGGCGTCGGAGCCGACGAGCGCCTCGATCGACGCACCCTGCGTGATCTCGGCGTCGGAGTAGGCGCCCGCACCACCGACGACCGACGCGCCGATCATCGAGACGGGCGAGTTGGCCGCATTGTCGCCGTGGGCGGTCGCGGTGATCGAGCTCGAATGGCTGATGTTGCCGTCGAGCTGGACGCTCCGTCGCGCCGCCGACCTCGGCGATGCCGAAGAGAACCGTGATCGAAACCCCGCCGATCGCTGATCTCGGGAATCCCGATGATCTCAGCAGCAGTGGCGTGGTTCGTGGCGGTTGCGGAGATGGTTGGCCGCTCCGGTGAGCGACAGGGCGACATTCGGTGTCGTCGAGGCGGTCGTGTCCGCCTCGGTGTTGCGGTCGTCGGAGGCGTGGCGGATCGTCAGGCCCAGGGCGAAGGCGCCGCTCGCGAGGTCGAAGGTCTCGGCGGTGACGTTGCTCTGGTCGCCGGTCGCGGTAACGGTCAGGCTGGCGGCGCTGCCGTGCGCGCCCGAGGTCGCCTTGGTCGTACCGCTCACATCTGTCCAGGCAACCGCTCCGGAGAGGCCGACGGCTCCGACCTCGACCGAGATCGCCTCGGTCGACGGGACGATCGTGGCAGACGCAGCGACGTCGATCGCACCCACCGTGCCGCCGCTGCCGACCGTGACGTCGCCGATCTTCGCCGTCTCGTCACCGCTCAGCCCGAGAGTGGCGACGCTGGCTCCGCCTGCGCCAGCGCCCACCCCGCCGCCGATGGCGAGTGCGTTCACCGTCCGGTTGGCGTTCGCGAAGACGTCGATGCCGTCTCCCGCCTGCGGGACCGAGGCGCCGTCGTCGACGTGGGCGTTCTGGGTGCTCGAGTCGTTGATCACGACGACGTCGCCGTTGATCGCGACCGCACCGCCGCTGGCGGCGATCGCGAGGCCTTCGACGTTCTCGGTGAACGTCGCGCTCACGAGCACGCAGTCGCCGCTCGAGACGCAGTTGCCCGAGCCGCTCGAGCCGGCCGTGACGCTCGCGCTGCCCAGGATGCCCGCGTCCGTATTCGCGGTGACGTTGAGGACGAGAATCCCGGCGCCGACTCCGACGAATCCACCGGCAGCCGCTCCCGCCAGGCCGAAGATCGTGAGGTTCTCGTTCGCCTGGACGCGCACTGCGCCTCCCGCCACCACGGTGCCGCCGATCGTCGCGGTTGTCCCGCCGCTCGACGGGGCCGTGAGCGCGCTGCTCGCAACGGAGCCACCCGGCTTGGCGTTGTTGATCGAGGTGGTGGCGCCCGAGGTGAACCCGCTGATGCGGGTGTTCGTCATGCCGCCCGCCGACTGGTTGGCCCAGTCCTTGTCGGTGCCCGGTGTGTGCCCGGTGTTGGCGACCTGGGCCTGCCAGACGTCGCCGTTGTATCTCACCTTGTCGCCGACGCCGTACGGCGTCGCGATATTCCAGGCCGGGGAGGAGGAGGAGGACGTGTCGGTGGTGCCGCCGAGCACCCCGGTGTAGGCGGAACCGGACGCGTTGCCCGACGCGACCTGATCGGCGGACTTCTGGCCACTGTCGCCCGAGCCGTTGGCGCCGAGCGCGTTCGTGTCGGCCTGCCAGTCGGGGCTGTCGACGCCGATGTGGTTCGAGTCGAAGTGGGGCGAGGTCAACGGATCGTCGTTCTTCGCGGCAAACGTCTGGGCAGTGCAGTTGTCGGCCGGGACGCAGGTCGGGTCGATGAAGGTGACGACGTCACCCTTGTGGTAGTGGTCGCTCTCGTTCGCGCTGACCTCGTTCGCGGCCAAGAAGGTCCCGCGGTTGATCCCGCCCGCGGCCTGGTTGTAGGTCGAGTTCGCCTCGGTTCCGACGCTCCACACGGCGACCGCCGCAGCGCCGCCGACGAAGCCGCCGCCGACGCTCAGCGCGTAGGTCTGGACGTTCTTGAGCGAGAGCCCGTTGACCTCGACGTTCCCGAGTGCGCGGACGTTCGAGCCTACTCCGAGGTACGCCTGGACCGAGACGTCGGCAACCCCGATGTCAACGCCTCCGGCGACACCGACGAAGCCGCCCGCAACTCCGCCCGCCACGGTCAGCGACTTGAAGTTGTCGGCCGCCGAGACGTTGACCGACTGGCCGGCGTGAGAGCCCGAAACCGTCGCCGAGCAGTCGAAGTTGCAGTTCACCTTCGTGTTGTTACCGATGTACGCATCCGTCGTGACGTGCAGCAAGGTCACGCCCACGCCGCCTGCGACTCCCACGAAACCTCCGCCGGCGCTCGCGGCGAGTCCGAAGACGTTCTCCGTCGAGGTGCTCTCGACGAGGACGCCGCCGAGCGTTCCCGTCTCGAAGCCCGGGGCGGTCGAGGAGCAGCCGTTCCCGGTCGAGCCGTCGTAGATGCAGGCCTCGCCGCTCCCGCCCGCAAGCGCGTCGACAATGCTGCTGGCGCCGATGAAGGCCTCGGTGTCCTTCGTGATGCTTGCGACGCCGACCGCGACGCCGACGCCGACGAAGCCGCCGGCAAGGCTGGCGGTGATCAGGAGTGGCTTCGTGGTGTCGGTCGCCGAGAAGAGAACGTTGTTGTTCGCGATCAGCGTCACGCCGGTGCCGGTGTCGGCGAAGGTGTGGAGGTTCCAGATCGTCACGTCGGCGGTTCCGGCGACGCCGACCGTCGCCTCCGCCGGCGCCCGCGACGACGGAGACGATGGTGTCCTGGCCGTTCGCAAGCACCTTGATGTCGTTGCCCGCGCGGACGGTCGCGCCGCTCGTAGATGTAGGCATCGGTGGTCAGCGTCACGAGGTGCACGCCGACTCCGACACCGACGCCTGCGTCGCCGCCGATCGCGATCGTCGCCGCGACGGCGATCTCGTGGAACTGGTTCGTGGCGGCGACCTCGACCGACTGACCGGACAGCGAGCCGGCGGCGAGCGCCGAGCAGTCGAAGTTGCAGTTCACCTGGGCGTTCTCGTCGATGAACGCCTGGGTCGTCGACTTGATCACGTCGACGACGCCGGAGATGTTGACCGCGGCCGATCCCGCGAAGCCGGCACTGACGCCGACGGCGGTGATGTTGTCGCCGTTCGTCGCCGTCACGGCGACGCCGCTGAAGCTCGCGGTCGGGAACGAGGTGGCCTGCGGGCCCTGCTCGCTGCCGTCACCGGTCGGCTGGCTGCCGGAGGCGACGATGCTGTGCGAGCGGCCGCTGCCGTTACTCGTGAGGTGGATCGGCTTCTGACCCGGCGTGAGGCCGCCGCAGTCGGCCGCCAAGTTGGTCGCATCGCACTTGGTGGCAGCGAGCTCGACGACGCCCGGGTTGCCGGAGCTGACCACGATCACGTAGTAGGTGCCGCCGTCGCTCAGCCCGCCGATCGGGTCGCCGCCGCCCGAGCTGTAGACGACCTTGTCGCCGGTGGTGAACGAGGTCGGGTAGCGCAGCGTGATGCCGTTCCCGCTCACGTCGGTCGCCGGGTTGATGCGCGGCGAGGCGTCCTCGCGGACGCCGGCCTTGTCGGTCGGGACGAAGCGATGGCCCTCGCCCTCGAGCGTCGGTGCCGAGAGTCCGCAGACGACGTTCGCCGTGCCACAGGTGAGCGAGCCGCTGTCGGCGGTCGTCGAGGTTTGCGAGGTCTTCAGCTGGATCTGGTTCGCCGAGACGACGTGCACGTAGTAGAGCTGGGCGCCGTTGTCGTACTCGCTCGTGAGCCCGCCGATGCTCGCGCCGGTGCACGCGGGAGTGCTCGTCGCGCCGCAGCCGTTGTCGTAGATGACTGGCTCGTTCTCGGTGTAGCCGCCGTTGAACGGCAGGGTGATCGTCGAGCCGTCGCCGCCGATCACGTTCGCCAGCGAGGGATTGAAGTGGATGTCGGTGCCGTTGTCCGTGGCCTGGCCGGTCGCGACGCTGACGCCGTCGGCGCCCCTCCCGACTACGAACGCGCCGACGCCGATGTAGGCCCACGTGTTCTTCGTGATCACGGGCACGGCCGCCGCGGCGCCGACGGCAGCAGTTCCCGCGGCGGAGATGTTGCCGCCGATGATGTTCAGCGAGAGGCCTCTCGTCGGCCGCGACGCGCACGGTGCCGCCCGCGATGACCGTCGGCCCGGTCGTGTCGCCGAGACCACACATGTTCGCCGAGTCGGTGCTGGAGCAGCCGACGAACGCCTTGGTGGTGACGTTGAAGACCGATACGCCGACGTTCACGTTGACCGCCGCGGTTCCGCCGAAGCCCGCGCCCACTGCGATCGAGTTGACGCTCTCGCTCGAGGTCGCATCGACGGTCGCGTCGCCGGTGACCGTGACGCTCGAGCCCTCGCCGATCGAGGCCTCGGTGTCCTTCGAGATGACCTCGACGTCGATGCCGGCGCCGACGCCCGCGGTGCCGCCGGCAGCGACCTCGCCCGCGACTGCCAGGATCGTCGTGCCGTCGGTGGCGCTGACGGCTGAGGAGGCGCTCGGCGTATCGCCGCCGACCGTGACGTTCTTGTCGATGTGAGCCTTGGTGTTGTTGCTCATGTCGTCGACGACGACCGAGCCGGCGACACCTGCGTCGTCGCCGCCGGCGCCGCCGACCGCGATCAGGGTGAGGTTCTCGGTCTGGGACGCGGTGACGCTGAAGGCCGCCGGTCTCCGCTCGCGTCGACGTTCGCCCCGTTGTGTACGGCGGCGTCGACGTTGCCGCTGCGCACGAGGATCGCCGCCGACGCGCCGACGCCCGCGCTGCCGCCGCCGATCGCGACGTTGCCGGCGATCAACTGCAGTGGCGCGGTGTCGCTCGCGGAGACCTGGACGCTGCCCTGGCTGTGCAAGGTCGTGCCGTTGTCGATGTACGCGCTCGTCGAGTGCGAGCCGCCGCCCTGGTCGAGGGCGACGACGATGATCGCGCCGGCGACGGCCGCGTCCTCGGAGGCGCCGCCCGCGACCGCGATCTCGAGCAGGTTCTCGGTCGGATTCGCGCCGATCGAGACGTCGTCGCCCGCGTAGACGTTTGCCGAGCTGCCGATGTAGGCGACCACGTTCTTGTTCATGATCTCGACGATGAGCCCGACGCCGATGCCGGCGCTTCCCTCCGAAAGCGCCAGCGCGCCGGCGACGTTCACGAGTTGCGTGTCGTCCGTCGCAGTGACGGTCAGGGTCTGGCCGGTCGTGTCGGCGTTGTACGGCGCGTCCTGGTTCACCTGCGCGCCCGCGGCGATGTAGGCCTGGGTCGAGATCGAGAAGAGGTCGACGATCACCGAGCCGGTCACAGCGGCGTCGCCGCCTCCGGCTGCAGCGCCGACGGCGACCGAGGAGACGGCTGGCAGCGTGATCTTCGTCACCTTCGGATCGGGGATGACCGGGACGATCGACGACGTGGCTTCCACCGAAACGCCCTCGGCTGCGTCGATCGTCGTGACGTTTCCGCCGCCGGTGCCCGAGTCGATGTAGGCCGAGGTGTTGTCCGCCGACACGTCGTTGACGACGAACGCCCCGCCGACGGCGCTGCCGCTCGTCGAGAGCCCGCCGGCGAGCGCAAGGCTCTGGAGCCCGAGCTTCTGGTTGGCGGTGACCGCGACGGCGCCGGTCGAGGTGACCGTCGCGCCCTTCCCGATCGAGGCGGTGCTCGTGTAGCTGATCACCTGGATCGCCGCCGAGGCTGCGACGCTCGCGTCCGCCTTGCCACCCGCTGCCGCCAGGCCCCAGACGACGAAATCGTCTTCCTTCGTGTCAGGCGTGATCGCCTCGACCGTCACGTCGCCGCCGGTGACGTGTGCATTCGTGCCCACCGATGCCGTGTTCGTGACCGTCGCGACGTTCAGCCCGACAGCCGCGCCGATCGCGACGTCACTGTCGAGCTTGACGCTCGCGCCGTAGGCCCTCGCAGTCGCGTTTGTCTGGTTCTCGGCGCTCACGTCGACGGCGTCGGTTGTCGTCACGTGGAGGCCCGAGTCGATCTTGGCGGTGTTCGTGTCGTTGGCCCAGTTGACCGCGACTGCCGCGGCGATGTCGACGCCGCCGCCGTCACTGTCCCCGGACTCGCTGCTCGAGCTGCTGTTCGCGCTCGAGGTCTCGCTGGAGGCCGATGGGAGCGGTGAGCTGCCCGTGCCGGCGCTGTTCTTCGTATCCGGGTTGTTCTGGAGCTGATCGTTCGATTGGTTGTCGGCACTCTTGCCCGCCGGGCCGTCGCTGCCGTCGCTCTCGCCCTTCGCGCTCGCGATCGACTCGCTCTCGCTTCCCTGCGTCGTCTCGGCGGAGACGGTCAGCGACTTCGCCGTCAGGTCGCGTGCGAGCTCCGCGTTCGTGTTCGTCGTGACGACGTTGACCGCAACGGCGGCGCCGATCGCCACATTGTCGCCACCGGCGGATGCGTCCGATTTCAGGTCTGCGCCGAAGTCCTCGCCCGCAGTGATCGCTGCGGCGCCGGTGACGGTCAGTGCGTTGCCGGTGCCGAGGTACGCGGTCGAGGTGTCGTTGACGATCGTGACCGAGACGGACGGGCTGAGTGCAAGCGTGCCGCCCTTGGACCCGGCCTTGTCCTCCGTCCCGACCTGGTGGCGGTAGTCGGCGCCGATCGTGAGCGCGCCGCCGCCGGTGAAGTTCGTGCCGTCTGCGATCTCCGCGAGCGTCTTGCCCTTGTTCGCGAGGTCGATCGCCACCGAGGCGCCGATTCCGACCTTGCCGCTCTCGGCGTCGGAGTCGGCATGCGCCGCCTCCTCCTCGTTGGCCTTCGCCTTGATCGTGACGTCGCCCGAGCCGGCCTTGACGATCCCGCCGGCGACGGTCGCCTCGGTGTCCTGGCTGACGATGTTCAGTGCGAGCGCCCCGGCGATGCTCACCTTGTCCTTGTCGCCGCCCGCGCCCGACTTGGCGTCGGCGAAGATCTCGTGCTCGGCGAGCTGGAAGAAGTCGCCCTTGGCGGGGGCGGGGCTCGTCGGGAAGTCGATGCCGCTTTCAGAGACCCAGGTCGTGCCGTCGAACTTGTAGAGGCCGGCCGTCAGGGTCGCCGGGATGTTGGTCGACCCCGTCAGCAGGAAGTAGTCACCAGTGCTCGGGCTCACCGGGAAGATCGGGTTCGAGGGGAACACGAGCTGCCAGTAGCCGGGCTGGTTGATGAGCGGCACGAGCGAATGCCACTGGTAGACGCCGGCGGCCAGCGAGGAAGCAGCCGGTAGCGAGAGCGGGTTGCAGAGCGTCGTCGAGCAGCCGATGTACTGCACCGAGGCCTTGTCGGCGACGGTCCCTGTGCAGCCGGTGATCCCGTCGATCTCGTTGAAGAGCGGCAGCGCATCCGCGTACGAGCAGGTCCCGCTGAGCCCCGCCGCCGTGAACTGGCCGCCGAGCGGGTCGAAGCCGGCGGTCGAGGCGACGAGGAGGGTATTCAATGTCGGGATGAGCAGCGTCACGGCCGCTCCGTTCTTGGGCGCGCCCGAGCAGCCGGTGATCCCGGTCAAGTTGTTGGCGACCGCGTCGGTGCCGGTGTAGGTGCACGTCCCGGTCGTCCCGTTGACGATGAACTGGCCGCCCGCCGTCGGGAACGCGGCGACGGACTTCACCGTCAACGTTCCCAGCGAGAGATCCCCGGGCGTCGACCTCGTTGACGGACGTCGAGGTCGGCGTCGTGTTGATCGTGTCGGTCCAGGTCACGAGCGCGCCGTTGGCGGGTGTGCCGCCGCAGTTGGTGATGCCCGTGAGCGACGTGGCGGTCGTGCCCGTGTACTCGCAGGTCCCGCCGATACCGGCGACCGTGAACGCGCCGCCGCCCGAGGGGAAGCTCAGGGCCGAAGCGACGTTCAGCGTGCCGGCCGCGAGGTTCTGGTTCGCGGCGCTGACCGTGGTCGTCACGGCCGGCGCGTTCACCGTGGTCGAGGTCGTCACGGTCACGGCCGCCTTGTCCGCGGCCGAGCCCTTGCAGCCGCTGACGCCGTGGATCGTCCCGGATACATCCGGCACGCCGGGGTCGGCCGTCGCGTAGGTGCACGTGCCGCTGATCCCGGCGATCGTGAAGGTGCCGCCGGCCGGGAAGAAGCCGTAGGTCGAGGCCACCTTCAGCGAGTCGTTCATCCCGGTCAGGGTCTGCGCACCGCTGACCGTGGTCACGGGCGCGATCGCCTTCTGGAGCTGGAAGTAGTCGCCGTCCTCCGGGTCGTCCGGGAGGGCCGCCCCGGTGTCGATCGTCTTCCAGTCGGTGCCGTCGAAGACCTGAATCTGGTCCTTCCCGTTCACGGTCATCCCGGCTTCGAGGTCGAGCCCCTTCGAGGTGACGGTCGCGTCGTTCGTGGTCGCGAGGTTGACGATGCCCACGCTGTTGACCGAGACGCCGGCTCCGATCCCGACCGAGCCGGCGTCGGTGGCCTTCCCGTCCGTGACGGCGCTCGCGTCGGTGTTCGCCGAGGTCGTGATCTTCAAGAGACCGGTCGCCGTGAGGACGACGCCGCTGGCCAACGAGGCCTCCGTGTGCGAGGTGACGACGTTGATCGCGGCGGCGCCGGCGACCGTCACCGTGTTTCCGCCCGAGCTGTTCGAATCGGAGGTGGTGGCCTTGGCAGTGCTCGTGTCGCCGGTCTTCGACTGCGCGCCGGTCGTGGTCATGCTTTCGGTGTTGGCGCTCGAGATCTGCTGGTCGGCCTTGCCGTTCACGTCCTTGCCCGAGCCGTCGCCGGTGTCGGTCGGCCCACCCGCTTTGTTGTCGTCACCTACGCCGCCTGCGGCGCTTGCATCGGCCTCGGTCGTCGTGCTCGAGGTACCGGTGGCCGAGAAGGTGACGGCCGCACCCTTGAGCTCGCGCGAGTCGGTCGCGATGACCTCGTCATCCGGAACAGCGAGTGCGAGTGCGAGGCCGATCACGACCGTACTCGTGGACGCGTCCGCCTTGGCCGTCGTCGACGCCGACGCGGTCTGCTTGGCAGTGATGCTGACGGCGCCGGTCGCATCGAGCGTCTGCAACTTGTCGCCGGCGATCGTGGCGCTCGTGATCACCGTCGGGAGCGCGATCGCGGCGTCGGCAGTCAAGGCGACGTCGGAGCCGCCCGTACCGGTCGCGCCCGATGAACCGGAAGTCGTCTCGCTGTCCGAGCCGGTCGCGCTGAGGGTGACGCCACTGACGTTCGAGATGACCGCCTGGTCGTCGATGGAAGCGGTGGTCGAATCGGTGATGCTGTTGATGGCCGCACCGGCACCGATTCCCACTGTTCCTGCGTCCGTGTCCTTGGCCGATGCCTTCACGGTGTTCGACACGGAGGAAGTCGCGGAGATGGAGAGGTTACCTCCATTGAGGTTGTCGCCTGGCGGGCCGCGGGTCGCGTTCGCCTTGATCTCCGCGTTCGTGACGATGTCTGCGAGGGAGAGCGCGAGCGAGCCGGCGATGCCGACCTTGCCGGCGCCTGCGCCGGCGGTTGCCTCGGTGTCGAACGTGTCCTTCCCGTCCGGAGCAGAGCCCGTGGCGGCGGGCTCGGCGGCCGTCAGGCTCAGGCCCTTCGAGTTGGTGAGGTCGTTGGGGCCGATCGTCGCGAGGTTCTTCACGACGATGAGGTTGATCGCAACCGCCGCGCCGATGTTCGCCGTGCTGCCCTTGGTCGCACTGCCGTTCGCCTTCGCCGTCGAGTCGGCGTCCTCGGTCGTTCCGAAGCTCGCCGCAGCCGTCGGAGTGGTGAGTGTCAGGCCCGGGACGTTGTCGGGCATGCCGGAGATCGCGTTCGTGTGCACGATCGCGATCGCCACGGCCGCCGCGACGGTGACCGAGGTCCCGCCCGATCCGCCGGCACCCTTCGCGGTCTGCCCGCTGTTCGCGTCCGGCGTGCTACTCGTGCCGGAGTCCTTGCCGCCGCTCATCGTCGAGGTGTCGTTCGCGACCCCGAGGTTCGCGTCGGCTTTCTGGTTCACGCTGCTTTCGTCGGCGGTGGTTTTGGGGTTCGTCTGCCCGTCGCCCGTGCCCGCGGCGCTGGTCTTCTTGCCCGGCGCGCCGACGGAGCTTGCTGTCGCCTCGGTGTCGTTCGACGAGGTGCCGTTCGCTGCGAAGCTCACCGCGCCGCCCGCGGTGAGGTTGCGCTCGAGCTGTGAGTCGACGTTGTCGTTGACGAGTGCGAGCGCGAGCGAGAGGCCGATCGTGGCGCTGCCGCCCTTCGTCGAGCCCGTCGCGATCGTCTTCGCAGAGGCCGTCTGAACGGCAGTCGCACTCAGCTTCCCAGCGACTGACAGGTCGGGCCCCGTACCCACCGTCGCGCTCGTGGTCACGTTCGCAAGCGTGATCGCCACCTGCGCCGAGAGCGCAAGGCTGCCGCTGCCGGCCGACGCGCCGCCGTTCGCGGTGGTCGAGGAGGCGTCGGTGTCGGTGGCGGAAATCGTCAGGTTCTTGACGCCCGTGATCGTCGAGCCGTTGGCGAGACCGGCGGTCGTCGTGTCGTTGATCACATCGAGGGCGAAAGAGGCGCCCACGCCGCTCGTGCTGCCGTCGCCCGTCTGCTTCGCGGTTGCAAGCGACGTGTTTGCGAGGTTCGAGGAGGCGCTCAAGCCCAGGTCGCCGTTCAGCGTCGCGTTCGCATTCGTGCCGCCGATACCGGTCGTCGAGTTGTTGACCACGACGAGGACGGCGATCGAGCCGGCAACGCCGACCTTGGTGCCGCCCGCACCCGAGATCGCGGTCGCGGAATAGGTCGAGGCCGCCGGCGCGGTCGTCTCGACGGTGACGGTCTTCGCGTCGATGACGACGTTGTTGCCGATGTACGCGGTCGTGTTCACGTCGGCGACCGTGACGCCGACGGCGATGCCGACGCCCGACTTGTCGTCGTCGGTCGGGGGCTTCGTCGAGCACTGCGGCAACGGCAGCGGAATCGCGCAGGACGCGAGGCCCTGATCGATGTATTGCGGGTTCGGCCCGGGATCGGTGACGTCGTCGAGGAAGGTTTCCTTGCCGGCGGTGGTGGCCCGGTAGACCTCGTACGCCTTCGCGTCGGGCACGGGCGCCCACTTCAGCGTGACCTGGTTCAGCGGGAACGAGGTCGGGATCGTGATCGACGCCTCGGGGCTCGGCATGCTCTCGTCGAGGCCGGTAACGGTCGCGGTGTCCATCGCCGTCCCGCTGCAGCCGCTGACGAACTCGAAGGTGTTGCCGACCCTGGTCTTGTAGTTGCAGACGCCGCTGATGCCGCCGCCGGTCGCGACGATGAACTTCCCGTTCGTCGCGTCGAAGTCGCCGGCGTCATCGACGGTGAGCGTGTCGAGAGGAGGCCGGCGCCGCTGAGTGTCTGCCCTGCACCGCTCACCTTCGCGGTGTCCGATCCGGACAGCGCGGTCACCTCGTAGTAGTAGGGTGGAGCCGCCCGCCAGCGCGCACGCGCAACCCTGGGAAGTGGGCGCCGGGGTGTCGGGGGAGAACTTGACGTTTCCGGCGTCGGCCGCCGAGGCGGCGCTGTTCGTCGCGCCGGCGTGGATCAGTCTCGTGCCACCGGTCGTGGTGATCGTCGTCTGGCGTGCCGTTCGACGAGGCGATGTAGGCCTTGGTCGTCGCGACGAGAACGGTGACGCCGAGGGCTCCGGCGACGGGCTGATCTCCGTCGGAGGTCTTTGACTTGCCGTCGGCCTTGGTCGCAGCCGCGTTGCCGCCGTTCGTGCCTGCGTCGCTCGTCGAGGTCGCGGCCGCCGAGGGCTTGTTCGGGTCGTTGCCCGTGCCGCCCATGTCCTCGGAGTTCGAGCCGCCCGGGCTCGCCTTGCCCGTGGTCGGGCTCGTGTTGCTCGTGTCGGCCGAGACCGTCAGGTTGGGGGCCGACACCGGCGTTCCGGCTGTGCTGTCGACGAAGGCCTCCGAGTCGGTGACGACGACCCCGACGGCGAAGGCGGCGCCCGACTTGCTCAGCGTCGCGTCGGCCTCGGTCGTGATGTTCGTCGTCAGGTTGGCGGTGATCTTCACGTCGCCGCCCGACGAGATCGTGCTCGTACCCGAGAGCTGGCTCTTGGCGGTCGCGACGAGAACCGAGGCCGCGAGGGCCGCGTTCTGACCGTCGGCGCTCGCCCAGTCGGTCGTGTCGGTGTCGGGCTGGCCGGAGAAGGCGGGGACATCGTTCTTGGCCTTGTAGAGCTTGTCGTTGAAGGTGACGACGTCGTCCTTCTTGTACGACTTCGAGACGTCCCAGCCGAGCGGCTTGCCGTTCGCCGTTCCGATCACGTTGACCGTGCTCGCGAGGGTTACGGCCCCGGTGGCCGTGATGCTGGAGCTTCCCCCGACGTTGATCGAGGCGCCGTAGATCAGCTGGAGCGCGGCGTGGCCGAAGCCCGTGAGGCTCTGATCCTCGAGGATCCCGACCGAGTCGACCTCGTCGCCGGGGCTCACCGTCCCGAAGCAGCCCGTGACGCCGGTGAACTGGTTCCGGGTCATCGTCGCGGTGTACGAGCAGGTCTGGCCGGGCAGGCTGGAGACCGTGAACTCGCCTCTCGAGAGGAAGGGCGTCGTCGTCGCCACCTTGAGGGTGTCGCCGAGGCCGATGAGGGTGGTGCCGGTAGCGACCGTGGTCTTCGCGTTCGTCGCCGAGGCTTCGAGGTCGACGGTGGCGCCGTTCAGGCGTCGCCGAGTCGAGCTTGATGCTCGCGGTGTCGCCGAGGAGCGTCGAGTCGATGCCGAGTGCGTCCGTGCCGTCATCGGTCTCCGCGGCCTTGAAGGTGACGTTATCGGGCCGTGACCGTGGCGGCGGGGTCGATCTTGATCGACTCGGCGTTGACCGTGAGGTCGATGTTCGGGGCGTTGAGGTGCCGGCTGAACTCGGTCTAGTCGGTCCCTGCTCCGCCGTTGATCGTGAGCGTGTTCGTGCCCGCGACCACGAAGTCGTCGAGACGACCAGGGTGCTGGTCAACGCGTCGAAGTTCTGGACCTGGATGCAGTTGCCCGCTATCGCGCACGTCGGGGTCATCGAGCCGTCGGTATACGGCGACACCTTGAAGAGGTCGCCCTGCGGAATGGAGCCCCCGTTGCTGTCCTCGGCGCCGTTGATCGTGACGTTCGTGCCGGAGACGTCCGGGTCTCGAGCCCCGCATAGGTGACCGTGTTGCCGTCGACCTCGAGCGTGCCCGAGCCCGCGTCGGTCGGCGTGGAGACGACGGAGTCCGGATGACGCCGGCCGTCACGATGCTGTCGTAGCCGCCCGCTCCGCCGTCGATGAGGCCGGTCAGCGAGCCGCCTGGCGTCGATCACGAAGGCGTCGTCGTTGTTCGCGGCGCCGTTGAGATGGGCGAAGCCGCGAACGTCGTCCCGGGTGAGTTCGCACCCGTCGGCGTGATCGTCCCCGAACCGGGGCCCGTCAGATCCCAGGTCGAGTATCGCCGACGGGCCGTGGAGCGTTGCGTCCCGCTTCCCGTGACCGAGTTGACGTCCTTGAACTCGACCGACGCCACGCCGCCGCCGGTGACTGAGCCCGTGCCGTCGCCGTTGACCGTCCAGTCGGACGCAGTCGATGCGCCGGTGACGGTGAGTGCCGCGCCGTCATAGCTGACCGGCATCGAGTAGAGCCCGCCGGAGGCATCGATCGTGAGCGTGGCGGCGTTGACGTCGATCGCGCTGATCGAGGCGAGCGCCTGTGCCGGTCGTCTGGCCGTCGGTGGTCGCGACGAGCTCGCTGCCCTGGTTGCAGAGCGAGAGCGAGACCGAGTTGCCGTTCAGGACGAGCGGTGCGGCCGAGCCAGCGGCGGTGCCGGCCGAGGGGCAGGTGGTCGAGCCCGTCGACCCCGCCGAGCCGGTGGATCCCGTCGACCCTGAAGTACCGGTCGAGCCTTGCGTGCCCGAGTCTCCGGTGGTGCCCGACGAGCCGGTGGAACCCGAAGTCCGGTTGCTCCGGTCGCTCCGGTCGCTCCGGTCGCTCCGGTCGCTCCGGTCGCTCCGGTCGCTCCGGTTTCGGTTCGGTCGGCGATCGACCGGCGCGGCCGCGATGACGAGCTGCGCCGTGGAAGGCGTGCTCGACGACAGGAAGTCCGTGTTGCCCGAGTAGACCGCGTCGATGCCGTAGGTGCCCGCGATCGTGAACGACGTGGTGCAGGTCGCGACTCCCGAGGACGGATCGACGACTTCGGCGCCGCAGCCGGGGATCGTGAGCCCGCCGCTTTCGAAGGCGACCGTCCCGCCGTCCGGAACGGGCCCGACACTCGCGGTCAGCGTCACGCTCTGCCCGGCGAGCGGCGCTGCCGGAGAGGTCGCGCCGACGGCGACCGTGGTGCTCGCGGCGACGACGCTGAACGAGGAGGGCTGGCTCGTGCTCGTGAGGTAGCTAGCGTCGCCTGAATAGACAGCGGTCACCGAGTGGGTCCCGGCGGAGGAGTACGAGGCGGAGCAGGTCGCATCACCGGTGGTGGGATCGACCGGCTCGCTTGCGCATCCGGCGATGGCCTGGCCGCCCTCGTCGAACTCGACGGTGCCGCCGTCGGGGACCGGGCTGACACCGGCGGTCAGGGCGACGCTTGCACCGACGCTCGGCGTGTCGGGCGACGGGACAACGGTGATCGTCGTTGACGCTTGCCCGGTGCTCGAGTCGGAGGAGCCCTGGTCGGCCGCGGCCGTCGAGACGTCGGAGCCGTCCGCGGAGCCGTCCGAGGAGTCTGTTCCGGCCGACGTGTCGGAAGTCGTCGTCGTGGTCGGGTCCGCCGCCGCGGCTCCGTTCGGGTCGGTTCCGGTCGCCGCGGGATCGGTGATCGTCAGGTCGGTCGGCGACCCGGTGCTCGAGGCGCCGAAGCTGCTGTCGCCTGAATAGGCGGCGCCGAGCTGGAAGTCACCCGCCGAGGCGGCCGAGATCGAACACTGGGCCGCGCCGGTCTTCGAGTCGACCGGCTGGGCGGAGCATCCGTCGATTGGCTGCCCCGCGGTCTCGAAAGCGACCGAGCCGCCGTCAGGTGCCGGGGAGACCGTTGCGGTCAGAGTGAACGTGTCGCCGGTCGATGCGGAGCCGGGGCTCGTCAGCACGATCGTCGTCGCCGACGGTGCCGGCGGCGCGGCCGGCGGTGCTGTCTTCTTTGTCGTGGGTGGCGTCGCCCCGAAGCCGGTCGGGTCGACCCCGACGGAGCTGACGTCAGCCGGCGTCGAAGTCGCCTGACCGGCTGAGCTCTGTGAGTTGGAGGCGGCCGATCCGCTCGACTGGGCGGTGGACCCGTCCGTGGTTCCGACCGCGCTCGTCTCGACCGGCGGCGTCGAAGCGGCCGGCGTTCCGGTGGTTGGACTCGATGATCCCGATTCATTATTCGTCGTCGTGTGCGAGCCGGTATTTGCATTCGTCTTTTGCGTCGACATACCGTACGTCGAAACCACAACGGGTATCTGGTAGGAATGCGGGAGGATCTTCGCCGGCTTCAGCGGTGATGTCTTTGTGGCACGTGGAACCGTCTTTGGATTTTTCGCAGACGCGTGCAATGTCCGCTTCACTGAGGGCGAGAGTTTGAAGATCGGAAAGGTGAAAGTCGGAACCGAGAGCGCATCGAGCTCCGGCCGGGCGGAGGTGCTGGGAACTCGGAAGGCTGCTGCGAGTGGCGCCATGAAGACGACGATCAGGCTCACAAGCCACCCGCAGAGAACGGCACGGACGAGGCCTCTCCGCCGAATCGCAATCAGGCCAAATTCGCGCGCACCGGGCTTGACCACTCGACGGCCCTGCACCTTAGCGCTCACGCTCCCCATACGACCTCAACGAGCTCTCCCCTTCATCAAACCGGTCGACACTTGCCGCGAAGCGCCGGTCGGACGGCTGACTGCCATTCGCCACGCTCCCCCGACGTGACGACGCGTTCGTACCATACCGCGGTAGACGAATGCAACACGAATCACTCGTTTAGGGGATGCCGGACCGGGAAATTCCTGCTTTTCTCGAAACCGGCGCCGGATCCTCATGCGTTCGTAACATCAGCTGGGACGCGCGCTCGATGGGGTGTACGCGAGCCCTTCGCGGCCAACATGAAGTCTGAGCTCGCCTTCGATCACCCGCTCGGGCTTCAGTCGCTCGGGACGGTGCGCGAGCGGGGTGGGCGGGCGCGGCGGGCCTTCGGAGCCGTGACTCGAGCGTGCGCCCGCCTCGGCAGATCGGACAAGGAGTCAATTCAACGTGTTCAAATGCTGGCGTATGTTTGTACGGACTTGGCTTCCCGTCGACTTGAGCGAACCTGCGCAAAATCGGGACGCCTTGTTTTGAAACGAAGGACGAGCGGTAAGTCGAGCCAGGTCGCTCAGAAGTGCGCATGAACGTCGGCCTACCTGCCCGCCAACGAGGGGGCGTGCTATATCACCCAGTTCGTCGGAAAGTCTCGAAATACCTTTTTACGTCGTAACCCTGAAGCGAGGGCTCAAATCCCTCCGCTTCCGTCTCCGTTTCTAACGTGCGCAACGTCCGGAGCGTAGGTGATCCACTCGTAGATGGGAACGGTTTCCGTGCCGCTCGGTCAGTTGACATGCGGAGGTCGCCCGCGTAGCGTTCGGCCGGCACCGGTGGGGGATCGGCGAGTTGTGACCGATCTGGTGCTTGCGGTCGAGTAGGCGCTGGCCGGCTCGGTTCGTCGTCGGCAGCGGGCCCCATTCCCAGGGGGAGGGCAGGTGTCGCGAGGCAGCAGTGAAGCCGGAGGGCTGCGATGGGCGTGAGGCCCCATCGCGTTCTGCTGCTGACGTTCTTCCTGTTGAGCGGCGTGGTCGCCGTGATCCCGCAAGCCGGGGCGAACCCGGTTGTGCCGCTGGCGTTCACCCCTAACGGACCGGCGGGCATCACGAGCTCGCCGACCGACGGGCCCCGGGCCGGTGCGATCAACTCGCTGGTCGTGAAGCCGGGCGACCCCGACGTGATCTGGATCGGCTCGGTGAACGGTGGGGTCTGGAAGACGACGAACGGAACGTCGAGCTCGCCGTCATGGACACCGCTCACCGATCACCAGGCAAGCCTCTCGATCGGGGCGCTCGGGCTCGATCCGACCGATCCGAGCGCGAACACGCTCGTCGCCGGGATCGGGACGACGAGCTCCGCCAACGGAGTGGGCGGGCCGCTGACAGGCATCCTCCGAACGACGGACGGCGGCGACCACTGGACGCCGCTCGGCTCGGACGACCTGTCGGGGCAGGACATCGCGGCCGTCGCTCCGCGCGGATCGGCGATCGTGATCGCGTCGCAGACCGGCATCTGGCGGAGCGACGACACGGGTGTGACTTTCCAGCATGAGGGGACGGCGGCCGGCATCCATTTCGGGCGCGCCACCGACCTCGAGGGCGATCCCTCCGATGCCGACGTGCTGTACGTAGCGCTTGTCGGAGCGAGCGGTGGGGTCTTCCGGAGCATCGACGCGGGCGCCACCTGGACGCAGATCGCGGATGCGAGCTTCGGCCAGTCGGGCGGCCCCGACCTCGTCTCGAACGCCCGGAAGATCGTGCTGGCAGTCCATCACGACGGAGCCGGCAACGTGGTGTACGCCGGTCTCGTCGATACGACGGGGAACCCGAGCGGTGTCCTCCGGACGATCGACCCGGCCGCCGCGACCCCGGCTTGGAGATCGCTCGACATCCCCGCAATCGAGGGAGCCTCACAGGGCAGGATGTCGATCGCGGCCGACCCCTCGAGTCCCGACCTCTTCTACCTGGGTGGGGACGAACTGCCGGGAGGCGACGGCGCAGGGCCGATCTTCCGGTGCGATGCATCGAAGCCGGCCACCCTGCAGTGCCTGAGTATTGTCGGTCCGCAAGACAGCGCCGGCAACGGCACACAGAGCGACACCGCGCCCCACCCGGACTCCAGGCGCATGGTGATCGACTCCCACGGCAACCTGCTCGAGACCGACGACGGAGGCATCTTCCGGCGAACGGATCCCCACTCGAACACGGGTGACTGGGCCTCGCTGGACGGGAACCTCGCGATCACCGAAGGCCTCCATTGCGCCTACGATCACGTCGGGAACGTGGCGATCTGCGGCACGCAGGACAACGGGACGGCGCAGCAGTCGTCGCCGGGAGCCGCCGTCTGGGACAAGGTCGGCTCCTTCGACGGCGGCGTGGTTGCGGTGTCCTCGTCGGGGGCGAGCTCGAGTCGCTACTTCAGCTGGAAGTCACTGCGCGGGTTCGTCCGCGAGCAGTGTGACTCGTCGAACACCTGCCTCGACTCCAATCCAACGCTGACCCTCGAATCGGGCGACCGCCTCAGTGACGTCACCGATCCGACCCTGAGAAATGACGTGCCGATCGCTGCTGCCCCCGGAGAACCGGACCATCTCGTGATCGCGACCAGCAAGGTCTATGAGTCCACGGACGGCGGCGCGACCCTGAAGGCCCTCACGGGGCTCCAGGGCACGGCGACCGCGCTCGCCTTCGGCACGATCGACAACCCCGACAGCCTCTACGTCGGCACCGACCAGGGGCTCTTCCGCCACACGACTCAGTTCGGCGCGATGTCCAAGCTGGCCGGCTACACGTACGGCACGCCCGCCGACATCGCGGTCGACCCGGCGGACTCGAAGTCGGTGTGGGTGATCGACGCCAACTCGGTCGTGCACTCGAGCGACGGAGGCTCCAGCTGGACCGACGTCACGGCCGATCTCGGACCGGGGGGTGCGGGCGCAGTCGGCTTCCGCGTGCTGGAGCTCATCCCGGGCTCGCCGTCGATCGTCCTCGTCGGCGCGACAAACGGGCTCTTTGCGACCGATACCGCACAGTTCGGGCATTGGTACAAGGTCGGGGGAGCCTTCCGAACGCCACCGTCGGTGACCTCGACTACGACTCGGTGGACGACGTGCTCCTCGTTTCGTTGCTCGGCCGGAGCACCTGGCTCCTCGCTGACGCCCACGCGCTGAAGCTGCCGACGCCGACCGTGCTCACCTACACCGGCGACACGCACGAAGGCTTCCACGACGTCGCACACCTCAGCGCGACGATGGCCGACGCATCGGGCAACGGCGTGGCAGGCGAAGAGGTCACCTTCAAGCTCGGCACCGAGATTTGTAGCGGGGTCACGAGTGGAACCGGCCAGGCGGGATGCGCGATCACGATCGATCAAAAGCCGCAGACGGCGACCGTCGAGGTCAGCTTCCCGGGTGATCTCTCGTACGCCCCGAGCGCCACCTCGTCCCCGTTCACGATCGACAAGGAGGAGACGACCACGACGTACACAGGGCCGTCCGCGATCTTGCAGGGACAATCGGGGGCAACTCTTCACGGCACCTTGCTCGAAGACGGCGTGGTGCCCATCGTAGGGCGGATCCTCAGGCTTTCACTCGGCACCCAGAGTTGCCTGGGGACGACCGACAACGTCGGGACGGCGTCATGCAGCTTGACGTTCATGGGCGACCTCGGCCCGCAGCCACTCGCCGCAAGCTTCGTCGGCGATGACTTCTACCTCCCCTCTTCGGACACGTCGAAGACTGCCGTCGTGTTCGCCTTCCCGAGCCGCGGCGCCTTTGTCCTGGGTGATCTGACGGTCGCAAGCGCGTCGCCGACGACGTCTGTGACCTGGTGGGGCGACGACTGGTCCCTTCTCGACAAGCTGTCGGGCGGCATTGCTCCCTCGTCCTTCAAGGGGTTCGCCGCAACGGTGAGCCTGCCGACGAACACACCGCCCGGCTCGTGCGGCGGCCAGTGGAGCACCACTCCCGGTAACAGTCCGCCTCCGACCCCGAACGTCCCCCACTACATGGGCGTCCTCGTCGCCGGCACCGTGAGAAAGTCCGGCTCCGTCGTCGCAGGGAACACCGTCCACATCGTCGTAGTCGAGACGGCAGCTGGTTATTCGCCGGACCCGGCGAGCCACGGCACCGGCACGATCCTCGCCACGTACTGCTGAGCCGGCTCGGGTCGAGGGCGCATCCTGGCATCGAGGCTGCGTTGCCGCCTGGCCCGTGAGGCGAGCGAATGGCACGTCGCACCTCGATCGAGATCACGCTTGTAGAGGTCGGCCAATATGAGGCGGCCTGGTAGGAGCCCTCCTGAGCTCACCGAAGCCCGTGTCTCGGCCTCAGTGTCCGGTCGCCGAGAAGTGCATGTAGTCCTTGGTCGAACCGGTCCACGAGCCGCCCCAACCCCAGCCGATCTGGTGGAAGATCTCGATCACCTGCGAGGTCACCATCCCACGCCGCACACGCGATCGGTCGAGGTAGGAGAGAGCCGTCCTGTCGCGTGTCATCCCGCAGCCGACATAGGGGTTCTCGACCGGGTTGAGGTCGATCGCCTCGCCGTAGGCGTGCTCCGACCAGTTGCCGGTCCCGGTGCTCGCCGTGCTGTTGCAGGGCGAGGCGACCGCCTGGCGGCACTCGAACGACGCGGTGACGTCCCCATCGCGCGGTCGCCCGTCGGAGGGCCCATAGGTGTCTGAGAAGCCCATGTGGCGGATCGGGAAGCGGATCGCGTATAGGCGCGCGAAGACCTGCTGCAGGCGGCCGGCCTGCGAGCCGTTCACGAGGAGCCGTCCCGTATGCCCGTGGCCGTCGAAACCCAGATAGCGCACGGTAAGCACACGGAGCTGCGAGAGCGAGACGGGGCAACCGGGATGCCACTCCTTCGCGGCGACGACCTCCTGGCGCTCCACCGCCGACAGCGGCCTGACCGAGGCCTGGGAGACGGCAGGCCACGAGAGTGCGCCGACGAGAGTTGCCCACACCGCGAATCGCATACCACCTCAGAGGGTACGGGACGCCCGGAGCAGGAAGTCGCCTCCCCCTTCACCCAGATCGAAGCCGGAAGCTTTCAGTAGGGCGAACACGACGTTGGCGCGGTTCTGGCTCGAGATCGGAAATGAGGTGGGCGGACATGTCGTTGAGAGCAGGGTGAGCTGGTGCGTTCCTACGGACGGCACGGAGGTACAGATGACGAACGGGCAGAGGGCGAGCGAGCGGATCACAGAGGAGGTCACCTCCTGGCCGGGCGTGCTGGCTGGACCTGGCCGGCGCGGAGAGTTCGCGTTCAAGGTGGGAAGACGGGAGATCGGCCACCTACACGGCGACGAGGTCGCCCACTTCGGCTTTCCGAAGAACGTCTGGACGCGACTGTTCGAGCAGGGACGGATCGACTTTCATCCGGTCTTTCCGGGCAGGCCGGGTTTCGGCGCACGCCGGATCGAAACCGAGGAGGACATCCGCGACGTGATCGAGCTCATGCGCCTCAACTTCGAGCGAGTTGCTGCCCGTCACGGAGTTACGACCGAGCTGGCCGCCGCCTGAGGGCCACCCTTGTCGAGTCGATCGTCTGATTCGGGGCCTTGATGCGGGCACGACCGAGGGCTAGTCAAAGGAGGACGGCGCAGCGCCGCGTCAGCTTGTTGCGACCTTTGCCGCTGCCAGTGCCTGGGCCGGCGTGAGCTTCTTACCCGTGAGGCTCACGACCAGCTCTCCTTGCGGGTAGACGCCGTAGAGCGTTTCGTTGACAGTGCCCCCGAACGTGGACGCCGAGACGATCGCCTCCGAGGCTCCCGGAAGCTTCTCCGGGGTGTCCTTGGCGCCGGCCTTCTTCTCCAGTGCGACAGTGGCATCGACTGCGCTCTTCGGCAGCCCCGGCTTCGTCGACACCCTGACGATCGTCCTGTTCAGATCCCCGAACTTACCCGTCTCGAAGAAGCACGCCGTCCCGCTCATCACCGGCTTGGGGAACTTCACGCCGACCGCCTTGTCCATCGCGGTCAGGTCGATGAGGGAGCACAGCTTCGTGCCCGCCCCGAAGAGCTTGCCCGCGTCATTGGTTCGGGCCGGGGCCGCAGCCGTGATCGAAAGACCGGCAACGGCTGTAAGCAGAGCGACGGTCGTGATCGAAGACTTCATCGCTTTCCCTCCCGCGTAAACTGACGCTGGCCACGCGGAAGTTACACCCGCCTACGAGTGTCCGCTCAGGCGCTCCAGGAGGGTTTCCCGCGAGGAGTTCCTCTACGTTCTCATAGGCGAGCTCACCCTCGAGCTCGAAGGATCGGAGCCGCTGAAGCTACGGAACGGGGACAGTGCATCGCATGAACGGTGGAGAACAGCCGAAATCTCGCCTAGCCTTAGGTGCCCGATGAGCCGACCCCGCGCACTGACCGAGCAGGAGGAGGCCGAGGTCGTCGTGCTCCGTGATCGAGGCGTGATGCGCGAACACGTCGCCCGGGCCCGCCACCTAACGAGACACCGCCGGTTGTCGCGAACCCTCGATCCCGGGGAGTCAACGACGAGCACTTGGGGAATCGCTCGCTGGTGATCAGGAGCGCCCGCCCTCGCGTCGTGATCCTCGGTGGTGGCTTCGCCGGTCTCGGCGCGGCGCAGAAGCTCGAGCACGCGGACGCCGAGATCGTGTTGGTCGACCGGCACGACTACCACACCTTCCAGCCGCTGCTCTACCAGCTCGCGAGCGGCTTGCTCGAGACGACCGCGGTCGGGCACTCGCTTCGCGACCTGCTCGAACGCCGCGGCGAGACGACCGTCCGCAAGGCGACGGTGACCGCGGTCGATCTTGAGGCGCGGCAGGTCCAGTTCGAGGAGATCGAACCGCTCAGCTACGACTACCTGGTGTTCGGGATCGGCGCCGAGGTCAACTTCTTCGGCACCCCCGGGGCGCCGGAGCACGCGTTTCCCATGTACACGCTCCCGCATGCCGTGCGGCTCAAGGACCACATCCTCGAGCGTTGGGAGGCAGCCGACCGCGACCCGAGCCTGATCGACGATGGTGCGCTCAACGTCGTCATCGTTGGCGGGGGCCCGACCGGAGTCGAGACCGCCGGAGCGATCGCCGAGCTCTACCGTGCCGACTTCGCCCGCGAGTACCGGAACATCCCGTCGAAGGCGGGGCGGCTGACGCTCGTCGAGGCGGGTCCCGAGCTCTTCGCGATGTTCAAGCCGAACCTCCGTGAGTATGCCGCCAAGGCGCTCGCCGAACGGACGGTCGAGATCAAGACCGGCGTCGCGGTCGAGTCCGTCTCACCGACGCGCGTGAAACTCAAGTCGGGCGAGGAGCTGAAGGCTCACACGCTCGTCTGGGGCGCAGGGCTACAGGGGAACAAGCTCGTGCAATCACTCGGGATCGAGCTCCAGCGTGGGAACCGCATCGGCGTCGGGCCTGACCTCACCGTCCCCGGCCATCCCGAGGTCTACGCGGTCGGCGACGTCGCCGCGATCTCCGACCCGAAGAGCGGGCAAGTCCTGCCCCAGCTCGGATCGGTAGCACTGCAGTCCGGCGAGCACGCAGGCGAGACGATCGCCCACAGGCTCTCGGGCAAGACGACGAAGCCGTTCGACTACCGCGACAAGGGCACGATGGCAACGATTGGCCGCGGCGCCGCGGTCGTGCAGTTCCTCGGGGGACGCACCATGAAGGGCCTGAAGGCCCAGCTCGCCTGGGGCACCGTTCACCTCGCCCTGCTGCCGACGAACCAAGATCGCGCCAAAGCGGTCATCGACTGGGCCGGAGCCGCAATGACGCACCAGCGGGCCGGCCGGATCACCGTCGACAGCGACTAGGAAATCACCACCGGCACTCGGCCACCCGCGGTGTCCAACAGCGGCCGGGGCTGACCACAAACAGCCACGCCATCGAAAACCGCAGCCATACGCCGAAAGCTCATCGAGTCGCCGCCGGTCATGGGTTGCGTATGCGAGTCCCTTACGACTGAACGCGACGGTCTCCGACTTCGATCCGAGCCCACTCGTCAAGACGGTCGGCAGCAAGAGTCCTATGTCGCAACAACTACGAACGTAAGCTCGAACGGTGCGCCGGTCGTGCGCCGGTCAACGGGTGAAGCCACTGGGCTCTGCCGACGACGTCCACGGATGTCCACGGACTGAGCTGGAACGGTCTTCGAGACCGCACAGCCTCAAACGGAAGCGGGCCTTGAGTGAAGGCCCGCTCCGTTGAGCGGAGGGGGAGGGATTTGAACCCTCGATCCGCCGTTAAGACGGATAACGGTTTTCGAGACCGCCGCATTCGACCGCTCTGCCACCCCTCCGGCTTCGCAAGGGTATCCGGTTCGGCCAGGCTGAAGCGCGCAGCGGTATGCCGCGATCCGGGTGCCCGATCGCTACACCGGCAGCTTCGGCCAGCGCGCCGGTGAGAACGGCGGCTTGCCGTCGCATGCGGTCTTCGCCCGCGCCTGCGATGAGGACGAGGCGGCTGCCTTCGAGGCGATAGGTGGAGTAGATCCCACAGTCGCCGACGCCGCGGAACTTGTCGAAGACCGTGAGCGTGCCGGTCGACCTCGCGAAGTCGAGGACGCCGAGGATCGTGGTCGCCGTTTCGAGCTTCACGTGCCCGGTGCCGGGATCCTCGTAGACCTGGAGCTTCAGCGGCCCGACCGGCGTCGAGGAGGGAGAGGCGAGGTACAGGAGCGCATCTCCCTGGTAGGCGCCCGGGTAGCACTCGACCGCGACGAGCTTGCGATTGCCGTTCGCCGCCATCACCTGCATTCCGGCTCCCGGGGAGGATGTGGCCTTCCAGCCCTGCTCGCAGCTCGAGGGCCAGCGAAGGATCGAGCGCCACGCAGCTCGATCGTGCGCGGTGCTCACGCCCGGCAGCGAGGCGGCGGCGGCCGCAGCGGCGAGCGCGAGCGCGAAGGCGGCCGTTACGAGTGACGAGCGGGCGCTCACGCGTCAGGAACGCCGAGCCGTGAAGGCGCCGCGGTCCCGAGCTTCGGTTCAGGCACGACGCTCAAACGGAGAAGGAGGGATTCGAACCCTCGATGGAGGTTTATACCCCCATAACGCCTTAGCAGGGCGCCGCCTTCAGCCACTCGGCCACTTCTCCAGGGCGGGCAAATCGTAGCGGAGCCCGCGACGAGCTCGGGGCGCGGCTACTTGGAGTTCAGGAACGCGACCAGATCGGCGACCTGGGTGGTCGACAGCGATTTGCCATACGTGCCCGGCATCACGTTCGTCGGGTAGCCCGGCGGAACGTACTTCGGCGGGGGCTTGATGATCGCTTCGGTGGTGAAGTCCTCGAGGGGCTGCCCGGCCTTGTTCGCATAGCTCTCGAGCAGGTCGAGGTTCGGCCCGATCTTGCCCGTCGTGGCTGCCGGGGTGAAGGTGTGACACGCGCCGCAGCCCGTGCTGAGGAACAAGGCCTTGCCGTTCGCTGCGTTCCCCGACGAGGCGGGGTGACCCGGTGTCGCCTCGGCGACCGACTGCTCCCTGCCGAAGTAGAGAACCGAGCTCATCATCGCGATGAAGAACACGAAGCAGAGCGGGATGTACCAGCGCAGGCCCTTCTTTCCCGGGAAGTTCGGGTCGAAGCGGGGGAACAGGAACGACGAGGCGAGCGCGAAGATGATGAAGATGGCGCCGGTGGCGGCCAGCCCGATCTCATGGGAGGTCGAGAGCGCGAAGAGCATCTAATCGGAACCTAGCGAAAGGGCTACGCGGGTGCGTCAGTAGCCGGCGTCAGCCCCGGCGGGTCAGACCCCGCCCCGTCGTCGCCTTCGACCGGTTCGTCTTCGTTCTTGTTCTCGGGGTCGTCGACGTGACGGGGAAGATAGAGCACCTCGTAGAGCACGGCTGCGAGTGCGCCTCCGGCGAGCGGCCCGACATACCAGATCCACGCGTTCGTCCAGTAGTCCGCGGCGAGCTCGGGGCCGAAGGCGCGGGCCGGGTTGAGCGCTGCGCCCGTGAGCCCGCCGCCCATCAGAACGCCGAAGGTGATCGTGAGGCCGATCGCGAGCCCGGCGATCTTCTCGAAGGCACCCTTGGGGTCGACGGCCGTGGCGAAGACGACGAGCACCAGGAAGAACGTCAGGATCGCCTCGATCATCACGCCCTGCCCGGAGCTGATCCCGCCCTGCAGGGACGGCGCACCGAGGTGCAGGCCGTTGACGCTCTCCTGGCCGGGGACCCCGGCGATCGTTCCGAAGATCCACTTCAGCGCCAGTCCGGCGAGCGCCGCCCCGGCGAGCTGTATCGCCCAGTAGAAGACGGCCATCGTCGGCGCGATCCGCCGCGTCACGAAGAACCCGAAGGTGACGGCCGGATTGAAATGTCCCCCGGAGATTCCCGCGAACGACGAAACCATGATCGCGATCACGAGGCCGTTGGCAAATGCGCTGCCGACCGGGTTGCCGTAGAGAGCGGAACCCGCGCCGACGAAGATCAGAGCGAACGTGCCGATGAACTCGGCAACCCCGCGGCGCATGAAGTCGATCTGCATGCAAAGAGAATTGCGCACGCGTCGGACGGCATTGCGGCCGGGAGCCTGGCGGCACGTCGTGAACGCCGCGCGGCCCCATGGCAACGAAATCCGTGCAGCGAGTCGAGCTCCACGAATCCTTCCGGCGCCACGGCTCGCAGTTGCTCTAGTTTTGAGCCGTGAACCGCCTGGCCGACGAGACGAGCCCGTACCTGCTCCAGCACGCCGAGAACCCGGTCGACTGGTATCCGTGGGGCGACGAGGCACTCGAGCGCGCGCAGGCAGAGGACAAGCCGATCTTCCTCTCGGTCGGCTACTCCGCCTGCCACTGGTGCCACGTGATGGAGCACGAGTCGTTCTCGGACCCGGCGACCGCGGAGGTGATGAACGAGCACTTCGTGAACGTGAAGGTCGACCGGGAGGAGCGGCCCGACATCGACTCGCTCTACATGGACGCCGCGGTGACGATCAACCGGAGCGGCGGCTGGCCGCTGAACGCGTTCCTCACACCCGACGGAAAGCCGTTCTGGGCCGCGACCTACCTGCCGCCCGTACCGCGCTCGGGCCTTCGCAGCTTCACGGACATCCTCGAATCGGTCGCCCGCGCCTGGCGCGACAATCGCGGCGACATCGTGAAGACGGGCGACTCGCTCGCCGCGCACCTCCAGAAGACGACCGAGTTCAAGCCGATCGACGCGCCGGTCGACGAAGAGCTCGCGACCCAGGCGATCGAGGCGCTGACGTTCGGGTTCGACTGGCAGTGGGGCGGCTGGGGGACCTCGCCGAAGTTCCCGCCGGCCTCGACGCTCGAGTTCCTCTTGCGGCGGAAGGTTCCGCGCATGCCCGAGAAGACCCTCGACGCGATGGCCGCGGGCGGGATGTACGACCTCGTCGGCGGGGGCTTTCACCGCTACTCGGTCGACCAGCGCTGGCTCGTGCCGCACTTCGAGAAGATGCTGTACGACAACGCGCAGCTCGCCTCGTGCTACCTCCACGGCTGGCAGGCGACGGGCAAGACGCGCTACCGCGTGATCGTCGAGCAGACGATCCGCTACATGCTGCGCGAGCTCTCGCTCGAGGGCGGCGGCTTCGCCTCCTCGCAGGACGCCGACACCGACGGGAAGGAAGGCCTCACGTTCACCTGGACGCGCAAGGACGGGATTCCCGACGAGATGCTGCACTCGTTCGAGGGTGGCCGCTTCATCATTCGCGGGGAGCTCGACGAGACGACCCGCCGGCAGCTCTTCGAGGTGCGCGAGCAGCGGCCGAAGCCTGCGCGTGACGACAAGGCGGTCGCCTCGTGGAACGGCCTTGCCCTCGCGGCGCTCGCGGAGTGTGGCCGCGTGCTCGGGAGCGCCGAGTGGGTCGAGGCGGCCCGGGCGCTCGGCGAGTTCCTGCTCGGGCCGCTCTCCTCTGAGGACGGACGGCTGCACCGCACCTGGCGCGCAGGGGTCGCGAAGGGCGCCGGTTACCTCGAGGACTACGCCGACGTTGCGAACGGGCTGCTCGAGCTGCACGCAGCGACCGGCGAGCTGCGGTGGCTCCGGGAGGCAAACCGGCTCGCCCGATTGGCGGTCGAGCTGTTCTCGGACACTGAGAACGGCGGCTTCTTCCAGACTCCCGCCGACGGCGAGCCGCTGATCGTGCGGAAGAAGATCTTCGACGACCAGCCGGCGCCGAGCGGCAACTCGATGCTCGCCTATGTCCTGCTTCGGCTCTCGCGGATCTACGGCGACGACGAACTGGAAGCGAAGGCGCTTGCCGTCTACAAGCTGATCCTCGGAGGCCTCCAGAACGGCCCCTCGTCGTTCGGGTGGGCGCTCGTCGGGGTCGACCTCTACCTCGCGCCGCGGCGGGAGCTCGCGATCGCGGGCCCACCCGACAGCGAGGTCGCGAAGAAGGCGCTTCGCCGTTTCGAGCCGCATGCCGTGATCGCGTTCGGCCCGGCCGACGACATTCCGCTGCTCGAGGGCAAGACGCTCGTCGACGGAAAGCCGGCCGTCTACGTTTGCGAGCGATTCACCTGCCTCGCGCCTGCGACCGACCCGCGCGACCTCCGCTAGGGACTGCTTGTCTATCGTTGTCTTAACCGAATCTTCGGGCGGCGCATACGGGCCGTTTACGGAAAGTGGGAAGGACTGGACAACACGACCCGGGGAGGTTCCATGTCGATCAGCCAAAGACGACTGCTCGCACTGACTGCTGTGCTCGGATGTTTTGCGCTACTCGCAGCGCTGCCTGCCTTCGCCGGTAGTTCGGCGAGCTCGAAGGCCAACGTAAAGACGGTGACGGTGTCGATCTCGAGCAAGAAGGAGTTCCACTTCACGCTCTCGACCGCGACGGTCGCGCGCGGCATCGTCACGTTCAAGATCACGAACAACGGCGTGCTTCCGCACGACTTCGAGATCTGCAACAGCAACAAGGGCGGCACCGCGAACACGTGTGCCGGCAAGAAGACCACCCTGATCTCAGGTCAGGGCGGGACGGGCAAGCTCGTGAAGACGTTCGTCCTCAAGGGCAAGTACGAGTACCTCTGCACCGTCCCGGGCCACGCGGCCCAGGGGATGAAGGGGATCATCACCGTCTCCTAGCTCTAGACCGGGGCGACCCGTGCGCCGGGTATCGCGGCGACCAGTGCTTCGACGGTCGTCTCGAACACGGCGTGCGGCGTGCCGGCCGCGCACCAGACGCGCTCGAATCTGAACAGCGACTCGTCGACGATCGTCGGCAGGTCGCTGTCGTGCCCGAGCGGAGGCACCCCGCCGATCGCGAAGCCTGTGGCTGCACGCACCTCATCGGCGCTCGCGGGTTTCCCCTCGACGCGCGTGACGCGGCGGTCGCCGGCGCAGAGCACCATCGTCGGCTCGCCGTCCACCTCGAAGACGAGCGACTTCACGATCTGCCCGGTCTCGCAACCGCAGGCTTCGGCTGCCTCGGCGGCCGTCCGCGTCGAGTCGGGCAGCACCTGCACGTCGACCTCGAGCCCACGGGCTGCGAGCCGCTCCTGCACCTTGACCGCGGTCGGATGCACGAGCGAAGAGTACGGGCGACCGCGCCGATCCGGAAGGAATGGCCGGTTTGCACGCGAAGCCCCATTGGCCGTGTGTGCGAGGTGGATCCTCGGTCTTGTGCTCGCGGTCGGCGCTCTGATCTTCGCCGGCCAGGCTTCGGCGAGCCCGCAACAGGCCGGAGTGCAGGTGGCATTGCGCGCGGCCGGCCTGTACGCCGGGCGGATCGACGGCGAGTTCGGGCCGCTGACACGGTCCGCGGTCGAGGCGGCGCAGCAGCGGGCGAAGCTTCCCGTGACGGGGACGATCGACACGCAAACGCGCGACGCGCTCGGGCCGCTCGGCCGGCCACTCTTCGGCAAACGGCCGATCTGGCCGGGGAACTTCGGGCTCGACGTCTCGGTATTGCAGTTCCTGCTCGCGCGCGCCGGCTACTACGACTCGGCGCTCGACGGGTACTACGGTCCGCACCTCGAAGCGGCCCTCGAGGCGTTCCAGTCCCACGCGGGGCTGGTCGCGGATGGGGTTGCCGGGCCGCAGACGCTGTCGGCACTCGTCCGGCGGGCACGTGCGCCGCGGAGTACTGCGCCGGCGGCCGATGTGTACGTCGTCCAGCCCGGGGACTCGCTCACCGCGATCGCCGCACACTTCGCCGTCAGCCTGGACCGGCTCGCAAAGGCCAATCGGCTCGATCCGGCGAAGGCGCTCTTGATCGGCACGAAGCTCGCCGTTCCGGCCGCGCACGCCACGGATGTCACGCTCGGCGCTACCCCCGATGACGTTCGGTCGCAGCTCGGCACCTGGGCCGCTCGGCTCGGTGTCTCGCCGCACCTCGTCCGCGCGCTCGCCTGGATGGAGTCCGGCTATCAGCCGGGCGTCGTCTCGGACGTCGGCGCGCGCGGGGTGCTCCAGGTGATGCCGACCACGCGGGCCTACGTCGAGCAGGTGCTCGTCGGTCACGCGCTGCCCCAGACGGTCGACGGCGACATCGAGGTCGGCGTTCTGTATCTCCGCCACCTGCTCTCCCAGTTCGACGGCGACTCCGGCCTCGCGCTCGGCGCCTGGTACGAGGGCGAGGCCGCGGTCAGGAAGTTCGGGCTCTACAAGGTCACGAAGCCGTTCGTGGCCGACGTGCTCGCGCTCGAGCTGCGGATGTAGGGGACAGTGCTTTTCGGGAGACCCACCTCCCGCCCCTAAGCCGTCGAGGCTACCGCGGAAGATGTAACGCGCGGGTACCGGTTGTTCCACACCCCGCGTTCGGCAGCCGCGTCACTACGATGCCGAGGTGAGCCTCCTCGAGCGCCCCCTCGACGAGCTGATGGCGGCGGCGCGTGCGGCCCGCGAGGCCCGGAGTGGGCGGCTCGTGACTTTCAGCCCGAAGGTCTTCATCCCGCTGACGAAGCTCTGCCGGGATGTCTGCCACTACTGCACGTTCGCGGCGCCGCCGCGGCGCGGAGAGCGCGTCTATCTAACCCTCGAGCAGGTGCTCGAGGTCGCGCGGGCGGGCGAGCGGGTCGGGTGCCGCGAGGCGCTCTTCACACTCGGGGACAAGCCCGAGCTCCGCTACGCCGCAGCCCGCGAGGAGCTCGCTTCACTCGGCTTCGCGACGACGATCGAGTACCTCGCTCACGCCGCGCGCACGGTGCTCGAGGAGACCTCGCTGCTGCCGCACCTCAACCCGGGAGTCCTGACCGCCGCCGATTTCCGGCTGCTCCGCCCTGTTGCCGCCTCGATGGGGATGATGGTCGAGACCTCCGCCGACCGGCTCTCGGCGCGGGGCGGCCCGCACTTCGGCTCGCCCGACAAGCTTCCGGCAGCCCGCTTCGAGACGCTCCGCCTCGCCGGAGAGGCCCGGGTGCCGTTCACGACCGGGATCCTGATCGGAATCGGCGAGACCCGCGCGGAGCGCATCGAGGCGCTCGAGGCGATCGCGGCCGCCGGCCCGCAGGTGCAGGAGGTGATCGTCCAGAACTTCCGCGCGAAGCCGGAAACGAAGATGGCCGCCGCCCCGGAGCCGCCGCTCGAGGAGCTCCTCTGGACGATCGCGGCAGCGCGCCTCATCCTTCCGTCGAGCATCGCACTACAGGCTCCCCCGAACCTGACCGAGGACTTCGCCTGCCTCCTCGACGCAGGCATCGACGACTGGGGCGGCGTTTCACCCGTCACGATCGACCACGTCAATCCCGAGGCGCCGTGGCCTGAGCTCGACCTGCTGCGTGCCGCAACGGAGAGCCGCGGTCTCGAGCTCGTGCCGCGCCTCACCGTCTACCCGGGCCATCTCGACGGCGGCTGGATCGACCCGGGCGTGATGCCGCACGTCCTGCATGCCGCCGACTCGCTCGGCCTCGCCCGGGAGGACGCCTGGTCGCCCGGCGAGACGGGGGAGATCCCGTTTCTCGTCAGCCGCGACCCGCTGCCTCGCGTTGCGAGCCGCGAACTGGACGAAGGCGAGATCGCAAGGCTCTTCCGCGCCCGCGGTTCCGAACGCCAGCGCGTCTTCGCGCAGGCCGACCGGCTCCGCCGTGAGGTCAACGGCGACGAGGTCACCTATGTCGTCACCCGCAACGTCCAGTACACGAACGTCTGCTACTTCCGTTGCGGATTCTGCGCGTTCTCGAAGGGAAAGCTCGCGGCAAACCTCCGCGGCGAGCCCTACCTCGTGCCGCACGAGGAGATCGTCCGCCGGGCCCTCGAGGCCTGGGACAGGGGCGCGACCGAGATCTGCCTCCAGGGCGGGATCCATCCGGCATTCGACGGCGACTACTACGTCTCGGTGGTGCGTGCGATCAAGGACGCCGTGCCCGAGCTTCACGTCCATGCCTTCAGCGCGCTCGAGATCTGGCAGGGCGCCGCCACGCTCGGCGTCCCGCTCCGCGCCTATCTCGAGCGCCTCCGCGACGAAGGCCTTGCTTCGCTGCCCGGCACAGCCGCCGAGGTGCTCGACGACGAGATCAGGGCCCTCATCTGCCCCGACAAGATCTCGACCGCCCAGTGGCTCGAGGTGCACCGAACCGCCCACGAGATAGGGCTCCGCTCGAACAACACGATCATGTTCGGCCATCTCGACGGCCCCGGGAACTGGGCACGCCACCTCGTTGCCGTCCGCGAGCTCCAGCGCGAGACGGGCGGGTTCACCGAGTTCGTCCCGTTGCCGTTCGTGCACATGGAGGCGCCGATCTACCTCAGGGGTCGAGCGCGGCCGGGCCCGACGTTCGGTGAGGTGCTCCTGATGCACGCGGTCGGCCGGCTTGCGCTGCATCCGTGGATCGAGAACATCCAGGTCTCGTGGGTCAAGGCGGGCCCGCAGGGCGTTGCCGAAGCGCTTCGCGCCGGGGTGAACGACCTCGGCGGAACCCTGATGAACGAGTCGATCTCGCGGTCGGCCGGGGCGGGGTGGGGGCAGGAGCTCCCGCCCGAGCAGATGGAGGCGCTCATCCGCTCGGCCGGCCGGATCCCGAGGCAGCGAACGACGACCTACGGCAAGCCCCCCGCGAATCAGGTCGCGCGCTCGTTCGGGGCCGAGCCGCTCGCCGAGCCGTGGAGCCCCCATGTGAACGAGGCGCGGCTCGAGCGTCCGCCCCGCCTCGTGCGGCCGGCACTCGCCGGTTAGCTTGCTCGCACCACCGGCGAGCTCGGTTCCGTCTCGTCGAGAGACGCGCCGCCGGCGTTGGTCACCGCAACCCGGCAGACAATCTGCGCCCCGATGTCGCCGGGTGGGACCGTGAACGTCCCATTCGTGCCGCTCTGCTGCAAGGTATCCGTCGTCCAGTTCACGAACGAGTAGGTGAACTTCAGGTTCGAACCCGACCAGTCGCCGTGATCGCAGCTGACCGCATTGCCGACCGTCAGCTGCCCCGGCCAGCTGAGCGCCACCGGGCTCGGGCCCTGGCGCGGCGCCGTTGCAGGGTGGTCGTTCCCGCGGATGAACGAGAGGATCTCCGGCGCTCCGGCATAGGTGTAGAGCGAGCGGCTGCCGATGTCGCATCCGGGCGCGCCCGCGCTGACGATCCCGACGAGTGTCGGCCTCGGGCCCGTTGTGACGAGGCCGCCGCCGCTGTCGCCGTTGCAGACAGAGCTCCTTGGCGAGGAGGCGCAGATCTGGACGGCGTTGAACTCGAGGACGCCGCTCACTCTCGGGCCGCATGCTCCCTGCCGGTCGATTGTCGCAGTCAGCGAGGCGAGCGGCCCCTTGCTCTTTGCCCCCTCCGTCTGCGAGCCGAATCCCGCCAGCACCGCCGACTTGCCGGCCGGGAAAGGAGCATGGACGCCTGGCAGCGCCACGGCCTTCACCGCCCCTCCGCGGAGGTCGAGTGGAGCGCTCAGCTCGAGCACACCGACGTCGTCCGGATCGTCGGTGCCCGTGAAGACGTACCCGGGATGGACTCGGTAGCTGCGCACTGTGCGATCCTGTTCGTCGTCAGTGCCGTGGGGTGCCTTGAAGTCCGAGATGCCCGCCTTCACGAGGAATCTCGACGGCGAGGCGGGCCTTTCGTTCTGATCGAGGGTGCAGTGGGCGGCGGTCAGGATGTGCGTCGCATCGATGACCGAGCCGGTGCAGACGAACCTGGTCGCTCCCGCCTTCTCGAGGATGAAGACGGTCCACGGGGTGGCGTGCACGTCGATCGTGGTCCCTCCGGCGATCGCTCCGGCGCTCGAGGCGCACCATGCGGAGAGGAGAAGCACGCCGAACGGGCCCGCGAGGCGCGGCGTCAATCGTCTCAGGAGCACAGCAGAAAAATAGCGCGCTAGGAAACGCGGAGTAGCGCGGAGCTCGTCGCCGACGAGAGCCCTGCGACCGCCGTGATCGCGAGCTTGTCCGTGCCGATCCTCGCCGTCCGCTTCACCCGGAGGTTGAAGGTGAACGGCACGCTGGCGGCACCGCCGTCGGCGTTCGTTGTCGAGCGGCAGAGGCGGCCTGCCACCGACTTCGGAGGGGTGATGCAGACGCCGAACTTGCCGAAGAGGCCGGCAGGACCCACGAGCATGACCCGGAGCAAGACCGATCGGCCGCGCACTGCCGAGATCGGCGTGGTGTGGGTGATTCGCGCCTGCGGCGGTCCTTTCACCGGCGAGGTGGCAGTTGTCGCGTCGAGCGAGGTGCCCCCTGCGTTCGTTGCCGCGACCTCGCACGAGATCGCGGCGCCCTTGTCGGCCACCGGGATCGTGAACTTGGCCGCCGCGCCGTGCTGAAGCACCTGTCCGTTCGTTCGCGTTCACGAAGGAATATGCGTAGGTCGCGTTCGAGTTGGGCCAGTCTCCCGGTTCGCAGTCGAGCGTGTTGCCGACGACGACCGGCCCGAGCCAGCGGAGGTCGACGCCGTTCGAGCCTTCCCGCGGGGCGGTGGCCGGCTGGTCCGACCCCTGGATGAACGCGAGGATCTCGGGCGCTCCTGTATAGGTGAAGAGGGAGTGGCTCCCAACATCGCATCCCGGTGCGCCGGCACTCACCACGCCGATGAGCGTCGGTGTCGTCCCGGCCGTTACGAGGCCGCCGCCGCTATCGCCGTTGCAGACGGCGCTCGACGACGAGGTCTCGCAGAGCTCGATCGCATTGAACGCGATCAGGCCGTCGCTCGAGTTGGCGTCGCAGACTCCTTGCGGGTCGACGGTCCCGGTCAATGTCGCGAGCGGGCCGCTGTTCGTCGCGGTGGGCGTCTGCTTGCCGAACCCGGCGAGCGTCACGGACGCCCCGGACGGGAATGCCGAGTTCGGCGCCGGCAGCGCAACTGCCTTGACGGCCGGGCCCGAGAGGTCGAGCGGTGTCGCGAGGGCGAGCACGGCGACGTCGTCGGGACCGGCCTCGCCGGTGGGGGTGTAGCCGGGATGCACCCGGAACTGGGTCACGGGCCTGTCCTGCTCGAGATCGGATGGCAGCGGCGCGGAGAAGTTGGAGATGCCGGCGCGCACGAGGAACGCCGACGGCGCAGCGAGGTTGTTGTTCGTGTCGTACAGGCAGTGGGCAGCCGTGAGGATGTGGGAGGCATCGACGACGGAGCCCGTGCAGAGGAACCGGGTCGAGCCCGACGTCTGCTGCACGAATACCGTCCAGGGCGCCGCCTGCACCTGGATCGTCGTCCCGCCGATGATCGCCGCGGCCCCCGACGAGAGGCACGCTGCGAGCGCGAACGCCGCTCCTCCGCCTGCAAGGCGCCGCGCTGACCGGGTTCCGAGCACGCGCGCCAGGGTAGCGGCACCTACGTCTCTGACTTCGTCCCCTTCGCGGCCGCGCCGCTCGAGCTCGTGGCTCCTGCCGTCTCCGTCTCATCGTGGCTTCCGTTCGTCCCGTTGCCGTTCGGCTGGTCGATCATCCCGCGCAGCATCGGAATCGCGGCGGCGCCCATCCCGAGCACCTGCGTGAAGAGCTGCCCCATTCCTTCGGCGCCGTTCAGGACGGTGAGATTGCCGATCGTGCCGAAGGCCTTGGCGGCCTCGCCGACGATCTGCGGTAGCTGCTCGGCGATCTGCTGCCCGATGACGGCCTCCTGGTTCTGCGCAAGCGCGTCGGCGCGCGCCTTGATCGCTTCCGCCTCCGCAAGCCCCTTCGCCTTGACCGCTTCGCCCTCGGCGAGGCCGCGGGCCCTCGTCGCCGAGGCCTCGGCGTTGCCGATCTGCGTCGTTCGCGTTGCCTCGGCGTCGGCCGCGAGCTTGACGCGCTTCGCGTCAGCGGTCGCCGAGAGCTCGACCTCGCGGGCCTGCGCCTCGGCCTGCGAGATGCGAGCGTCTCGTGCGGCTTCGGCGATCGTGCGGGTCTTGTAGGCCTCCGCGTCGGCCGGTTTCCGCACCTCGACCTGGAGCTGCTGCTCCGTCCGTTCGGACTCGAGTTGCGCGACCTTCGTCTCCTGGACGACGACCTGCTGTTTTGCGGTCGCCGCAGCGAGCGGCCCGGCCTGCTCTGCCTGCGACTGAGCCTGCTGCGCCGCGGCATGCGCCTCGGCCTGCTTGATCTGGGATTGGCTCGTCGCCGCAACCTTCAGCGCCTCGGCTTCCTGCTCGCGCTCGGTCGCCTCGCGATCGGCGGCGGCCTGGGCGATCCGGGCCTCCTTCGCCACGCGCGCCGACTCCGGCGCCGCAAGATTGTCGATGTAGCCGTTCGAGTCCTCGATCTCCTGG
Source organism: uncultured Actinomycetota bacterium (assembly GCA_963720045.1). Lineage (GTDB taxonomy): Bacteria > Actinomycetota > Thermoleophilia > Gaiellales > Gaiellaceae > PALSA-600. The sequence goes on from CAVREC010000001.1 coordinate 289,762, forward strand.
ATCTGGAGCGAGTCGATCGTGAGGCCGAGCCGCTGCATCTCGACGGAGGCAGACTCGCGCGTCGCCTTCGTCAGCGCGTCGCGGTTCCGGATCAGGTCCTCGAGCGCCATCGTCCCGACGATCGAGCGGAGATGGCCGGCGAAGACGTTATGTACCTTCACGTCCATCTGCTCCTCCTGATCGAGGAAGCGCCGCGCCGCATTTGCGATCGACTGGTAGTCATCGGCGATCTTGTAGATCACGACCGCCTTCACGCTGACGCGGATCCCCTGGGTGGTCACGCATTCGAGGTCGAGCTCGGCCTCGTGGATGTCGAGCGAAAGCCGCCTGACCTTCTGAAGGCCCGGGACCGTGAACGCGCCCTTGCCGACGACGATCTTGAATCCGAGCCCCGAAGCGTCGCCGTCGGCGCCCCGATGGGCACGTATCCCCGAGATGATCAGAGCCTCGTTTGGCTCCGCAACCTTGAACAGAAACACGTACCCCGCCCCCTTTGTTGCCTCAGTAACGGCTGACGATGACGGTGCGCGGCGCCTCGCGATCGAGCACGAGCACGCGCGAACCCTTCGGGATCGACTCTGCCGGGTCCGAGGCGTAGGCGTAAAAGCTCTCCGCGCCTCCGCGCACCGGGACCATCACCTCGCCCATCTCACCCGGCGCAATCGCGTCGGTGCAATGTCCCACCTTGCCGATGAGCTCGTGGTCGGCTTCCATCGTCCCGGTCCTACTGTATTACCATCGCGAGGTGTCGTGGAGGGGTGCTCGAGCTCGGGGCCGGCGTGGCGCACGTCGGCGTCGCCGGGGTCGGGGTCGGGGCCGTTCCGCCGCCCGCGGCCTGCTTGGGCACGGGCGGCGCGCTCGCCACGAGCGCGCCGAACACTCGTCTGAACCCGCGCCCTCCCGAGAGGGGTTCTGCGACCAGGTCGCGGGATCGGAGTCGACGACGGTGTAGGTCCCGGGTGGGACGGTGAAGTTCGCGGTCGTCACCCGTCTCACAACCGATCGCGCCCTCGTGACCAGAGGCTCGCCGACTGGGGTTAGTCGGAGTTGGTCGCGGTATCCCGCGGGCGAAGCGGCAGGGTGGACGCGACGAGCCTGCGCCCGTCGCGTTGGTAGATCACGTCCACCGAGTCGTGCTTCTTGTATCCGCCGATTCCAACGGTGACGAGAACCCACTGGAACTTGCTCATCTTCACCTCGGGCACGAGCTCGCGCGGAAAGATGAGCGCCCCGTCACGGAGCTCGAAGTCGACGCCTGCGTGCTGTGCGATCCCGTTCACGTAGACCTCGAACGGCTCCTCGACATAGGCGGGCAGCTCGACCCAGGATTCGCCGCTGCCGGGTTCGGACATCCGCCCAAACCTAGCCGCGGGCCGCGACCCCGCGATGCAGTGCCGCTACCAGCCTGCGGTTCCGGGCGCGCCCTTGAACGGGCCGATCAGCTCGGAGGTGATCCAGCCGCCGTAGAAGCCGCCTTCCTGCGCCTGGACTCGCTCGTCGTCGACGAAAGCGTCGACCGCCGCCGGGTAAAAGGCGATCGCGTCCCGGATCGACTCGAACTCGGGATTCGGATCGAGGTACGACCAGGCGGCGCGTTCAGCGCGGTGAGCGCCCGCGACGACATCGAAGTACGTTGCCACGCCTTTCCACTCGCACACGGTGGTTCGGCCGCCCGCAGGCTCGAGCGCGCCGTCGAGCACGTGCTCCTTCGCGATGTAGTAGGAGGGCGGCAGGCTCGTCTCGAGCACGCGGAAGCTCTCAAGCGTGTCGACGATCGTCACGCCGTCGAACTGCACGCGGACCCGTCTCGAGCTCTGCTCGATCCGCGGCGGGCGCGGGTAGTCCCAGACCGATTCGCTCATCTCACGACTCGAGCGCCAGCAGGTCGTCGAGCGTCTCACGGCGACGGATCACGCGGGAGTTACCGTCGCCGACGAGCACGGCGGCCGGGCGGGGGACTGCGTTGTAGGTCGAGCTCATCGCGAGGGTGTAGGCGCCCGTCGCGGGAACGGCGAGGATGTCGCCGCGACGGGGCTCGGGAAGCTCGACGGAGTCGATCAGGAGGTCGCCCGATTCGCAGTGCTTGCCGACGATCGTGTAGGTGCGAGTGGGGGGCTCGGCGGCCCGGTCGGCAAGGAGCGCGGTGTAGCGGGCGCCGTAGAGCGCGGGGCGTGGGTTGTCGGACATGCCGCCGTCCACCGCGACGTAGGCGGTCTCGTCGGCCGCCGTCTTCACCGAGCCGACCGTGTACAGGGTCACGCCGGCCCGGGCGGTGAGCGAGCGGCCCGGCTCGAGGATGACCCGAGGGGCCGTGAGGCCCTCCTGCGCGCAGGCCCGTTCGAGCTCGGCGAGGAGGCCGCCCGTGAACTCCTCGATCGAGAGCTCCGCCTCTCCGGGGGTGGCGGCGACGCCGAGGCCGCCGCCGAGGTCGAGCGTTCGCAGTTCCCAGCCGAGCTCATCGTGCGCGCGGGCGGCGAAGGCTGCGACCCAGCCGACCGTCATTCGCGCCGCCGCGAGGTCGCGGAGGCCGGAGCCGATGTGGACGTGGAGCCCCTCGGTCTCGGGCGCCCGGCGCAGCGCCTCCAGCGAGTCCTCGGGCGTGAGCCCGAACTTCGAGCCGTGATGGCCCGTCCGGATCGACTCGTGCGTGTCCGCTTCGATGCCCGGCGTCACGCGGATCAGGGTTCGCGTCGCCCCTGCTGCTCGCGCACGGTCGACCTCCTCGAGGGAGTCGACGACGACGAGCGCGCCGGCCTTCGCAGCCGCCGCGAGCTCCTCGTCCGACTTGTTGTTCCCGTGGAAGACGAGCCGTTCTCCCGTGAGGCCCGCCGCCTGCGCGAAACGAAGCTCGCCGAGCGTCGAGACATCCGCGCCGATCCCCTCCTCGGCAAGGATCCGCATCACCGCGAGGTTCGGGAACGCCTTTGTCCCGTAGACAACGGTTGCCTCCGGCGCAGCCGCCCGATAGGCGCGGGCGCGGGCGCGCAACGTCGCCTCGTCGTAGACAAGGAGCGGGCTCCCGTGCTCACGCACGAGCTCGGCGGCGGCGAGGCCGGCGATCGCAAGCCGCCCTCCGTCGAGCCGCGCAGTGTCGGGAAAGAGCTCGAGCACAGGGCGATTCTGCCTGTGGACGAGGTGTACCGACTCTGGCTCACTTCCGGTACACGCGCGTCACGATTTCACGGGTACCGTGAATGCAGGGGCCCGTGAGCCCCTTGGGGGCACATGGGGGGCGACCGGGAGGCCGCCGGACCGGTCCCGGGCGCCCCCGCAGAGCCGTCGCGAGGCCGCTGCTCTCACGATGCGCCCTCGACCGACCCGGCGGCAGCGTCGAGCACTCCGAGCTCGCGGAGCCGCACGATCGCGGGCCCGCGCCAGGTCTGCTCGGTCTCCGCGACCCACTCGGGGTCGTAGAACGGATACCGCCGTGGGTCGTACTCGCCCCACGAGCCATAGTCGGTGGCCACGTCGTCGAGCAGCGCCGCCGCCACTGACTCGGCCTCCGCCGGCGAGACCGGATCGCGATAGAAGCTCACCGTCCACTGCCGCCTGTCTCTTCCGCCGACGCTCGCGTGGAACAGGCGAGGGTCGAACGCGATCACGTCACCCGGCTCGGTCTCGCACGAGAGCCCGGGCAGCCGCTCGACGGCTTCTGGGATCTCGTCGCGCCTTTGGGTGGTCGTCCGCCGCTCGAACTCACGCGCCGCCGTGCGAAACGGCTCGAGATGCGAGCCGGGAAGCACCCGGAGCGCGCCGGTCCCGGCGGTGAGCGGTTCGAGATACGCGGCGAACTTCACGGCCGTCACCTCGGAGCCCGTGTCGTCGTGCCACGGTGCCTCCCCGAAGAAGAGGATCGCCTCGGCCGGTGAGGGGAGCGCCTCGGAGCCGAGCAGTCGCCGCGCGACCGGATGCAGGTGCTCGACGAGTTCGAGGCTCCCAGGTGTCAGGGCCTGGCTCATCAACGGTAGGTAGTGGCCGCTGATCCCGCCGGGATCGGGCCGCTCGTCGAATCGCTTCCCGAATGCGTCCCTGAATGCGCGATCGATCTCGGCCGAGAGCCGCTCGACGGTCTCGGCCACGAGTTGGCGTCGGAGAACGACGAAGCCGAACGTCCGGAAATACTCGACGTGCTCCTCGGTGATCATGATCCGCCTCCCGACTCGATCGCCGTGAAGACAGAAATAGCGATGTCAAACGTCCCCATTCGCAGTCTCCTTTCGTCGCTGAGGTCGAAGGGAAAGCGACGACGGGAGGCGCACGAGCCCTGCCGCGCGGGCCGCAAAGGAAGAGCGAAACCTAGATGGGAACGGTCATGCCCGAATCCTACGTCCCACCGGCGACGGCGCTACACTTCGGCAGAGTGAATCTGATCCTTACGTAACACGAGGAAGCGACCGCGGCATCGCCGCGTCGGCTTCCCATGGGCCTCTCGACAACGGGAGGCTTTTTCGTCTCTAGAGGTCGACACAGTGCAGATGGACAGCTACGAACCCCACGCAATCGAGCGCAAGTGGCAGCAGGTCTGGGAAGAGGCCGGTGCCTTCGTGACGCCCAATCCCGAAGGCCCCGCAGAGGCGGACAGGCAGAAGGCCTACGTGCTCGAGATGCTGCCCTACCCCTCGGGCGAGCTCCATATGGGGCATGTCCTCAACTACACCCTCGGCGATGTCGTCTCACACGTCCGCCGCCGGAAAGGGTTCTCGGTTCTGCGCCCGATGGGCTACGACGCCTTCGGCCTGCCCGCAGAGAACGCCGCGATCCGGGAGGGCGGCCATCCGCGCGAGGTCACCGACAGGAACATCGCCGCGATCCGCACCCAGATCAGGCGGATGGGCTGGTCGATCGACTGGACGCGCGAGGTCTCGACGCACGAGCCCGAGTACTACCGCTGGACACAGTGGCTCTTCCTGAAGCTGTATGACGCGGGCCTCGCCTACCGCAAGGCTGCACCGGTCAAGTGGTGCCCGCACGATCAGACGGTGCTCGCGAACGAGCAGGTGATCGAGGGGCGCTGCGAGCGGTGTGGCACGGAGGTCGAGGCTCGCAACCTCGAGCAGTGGATGTTCAAGATCACGGACTTCGCCGACCGCCTCCTCGACGACATGGCCGAGCTCGACTGGCCGGACCGCGTCCTGACGATGCAGCGCAACTGGATCGGCCGTTCGGAGGGAGCCGAGGTGACCTTTCGGGTCGAGGAGCTCGACGAGGACGTCCCGGTCTTCACGACCCGGCCGGACACGCTGTTCGGCGCGACGTTCTTCGTGCTCGCACCGGAGCACCCGCTTGTCGAACGGCTCGCAGCGATCTCGATCGAGCCGACCGAGCTGCGCGAGTACGTCCGCCATGCCGCCGGGATGAAGAGCGAGGAGCGCGCCGCGGCCACGGAGAAGACGGGCGTGTTCACGGGCTTCTACGCAGTGAACCCTGTGAACGGCGCGAACATCCCGATCTGGGTCGCCGACTACGTGCTGATGGACTACGGCACCGGCGCGATCATGGCCGTGCCGGCGCACGACGAGCGCGACTTCGAGTTCGCCGAGAAGTTCGGCCTCCAGATCGTGCAGGTGGTCGCACCCGCCGAAGGCGAGGTCGACGAGGCCACGGCCTACGTCTCGCACTCCGACGACGAAGTGCTCGTCAACTCCGAGCAGTTCACGGGGCTCGCGGTGCCGGAGGCGAAGAAGGCGATCGTCGCCGCTCTCGAGGAGCGCGGCCTGGGTCGCGTCGCGATCAACTACCGCCTGCGCGACTGGCTGCTCTCGCGCCAGCGCTACTGGGGCTGCCCGATCCCGGTCGTCCACTGCGAGGCGTGCGGGATCGTGCCGGTGCCCGAAGCCGACCTGCCCGTCGTGCTCCCCGAGATCGCCGACTACCTGCCGAAAGGACGCTCGCCGCTCGCCGCCGCCGAGGACTGGGTCAACGTCTCCTGCCCTGCGTGCGGCGGCGCCGCGAAACGCGAGACCGACACGATGGACACCTTCGTCGACTCGTCCTGGTACTTCCTGCGCTACACCGATCCGCACAACGACCAGGCGCCGTTCGACCGCGAGCTGGTCGACTACTGGCTGCCGGTGAACCAGTACATCGGCGGGATCGAGCACGCAATCCTGCATCTGATGTACGCGCGCTTCTTCGTGAAGGCGCTGCATGATCTGGAACTGCTCGGTTTCGACGAGCCGTTCGCGAGGCTGTTCAACCAGGGGATGATCTACCGCTTCGGCGCGAAGATGTCGAAGTCGAAGGGCAATGTCGTCTCGCCCGACGAGCTCGTCGACCGCTACGGCGCCGACGCACTGCGGCTCTACATCCTTTTCATGGGGCCGGCCGACCAGGACAAGGAGTGGCAGGACACGGGGGTCGATGGCCAGTGGCGGTTCCTGCAGCGGCTGTGGCGCGTCGTGCACGAGGAGCTCGCGCGGGAGCCCGTCGCTGAGCCGCCGGTGACGGCGCTGACACGCAAGGCGCACGAGACGATCCACAAGGTGACCGACGACATCGAGCGCCGTTTTGTCTTCAACACACCCGTCTCCGCGGTGATGGAGCTCGTGAACGAGATCTCCCGCGACCCCGGCGACCCGGCCGCTCGTTTCGCGGCCGAGACGGCGGTGTCGCTGATCCAGCCGTACGCACCGCACATCGCCGAGGAGCTCTGGTCGGCCCTCGGCCACTCGCGCCTCTGGGCCGAGCCGTGGCCCGTCGCCGACGGGTCGCTGCTCGTGCGCGAGACGATTCAGCTCGTCTGCCAGGTAAACGGCAAGGTGCGCGACCGGATCGAGGTTCCGACGGGGCTGCCCGACGACGAGCTGACCGCCCGCGCGCGGGACTCCGAGCGCGTCCAGGCGCACCTCGACGGCAAGGAGCCGAAAAAGGTGATCGTCGTGCCCGACAAGCTCGTGAATTTCGTCGTTTAGCTCGGCGCCAGTGGGCCTCGGAGCACGACCTCGGCCGGCTCGGGCGTGTAGCCGTATCGCTCGTTCAGCCGGATGATCTGAGGGATCCGAACCTCGTTCGCGGTGCGGAGGACGCGGAGGCCGTTCGCCTTCGCCCAGCGGATCTGGGCCCGCTTCAGCGACTCGGCGACGCCCCGGCCTCGCCGGTGGCTTCGGCGACTCCCGTATGGGCGTGTCTCACCTTCTTCGCCTTCGACCGTGAGGATCGCGAAACCGATGACGTTGCCCTCCTCGAGCGCAATCATGAAGGCCTCCGGCGGGTTCGGATCGACCGCGAACGCGCACCAGTTCTCGATCGTCCCGATGTCGGCATCCTCGCGGCCGGGCTGGTCGGGATAGCTCTCGAGCGCGACGGCATAGACGTGGGGAAGCAGCCCGGGGCGGAGCGCGAGCGTCGTCACCTCGTGTCGAGGATCTCCCGGATCGGGGACGCCGGCGACGTCGAGGGCGTAACGGAGGTAACGGAATGCCTCCTTGTAGCCGCGCTCGGCAAGGAAGCAGAGGACCTCGGGCCGCTCCTCGGTCGTCCAGACCTCGAGGCCGGTTTTCCCGAGCATGCGCGCAGCGCTCGATGTCTCATGCCACGTGGGCTCATCCGCTATCGGAAGGTGCGTCTCCGCCCACCCGAGATGCTCCTGGCCCGGGATCGCGCGCACGTCCACGAGGTGATTGTCGCGTGGACGGGCCTGAGTGTGTGACGTCGTTGGTACGAAGTTGGTACCCGCGCGTTACACCTCGACCGGCACGCTCGTTGAGTGCCGTCGCTCACCCTCACCCGTCGTCAGGCGCTCGGAGTCGCGGCGCTCGCGCTTGCGGCGGTGTTTGCGGCGGCGCACTTCCTTGGCCGGCCGAGCTCGTCGGCGGCAGGCGTGTCGGCGGGGGCTACCTCCACCGATGTTCCCGCGCTCACAACGCCTGCCGCCGGCGACACGTCCGAGGACGGATCATCCGGCACGACCCCGACGGTGGTCGTCGTCGATGTCGCCGGTGCGGTTCGGCGCCCGGGCGTCTACCGACTGCCCCACGGCTCGCGGATCACCGATGCCGTCGCTCGCGCCGGCGGGATGAGCCGAAATGCCGCCACGTCAGCGGTCGACCTCGCCGCTCCGCTCGCCGACGGAGAGCAGGTGCTCGTCCCCGCGACTGTCGCCGGCGAAGCCGGGGTGGAGGCGGCGCCGGCCGGGTCGGTTGCAGGGCCGGGTACATCCGCACCGGTCGACTTGAACACCGCCACCGCGGAGCAGCTCGACGCGCTGCCGGGCGTGGGGCCGGTAACAGCGCAAAAGATCGTCGACTACCGCCAGCAGCATGGGCCGTACACCTCTGTCGATGACCTCGACGCGATTTCGGGTATCGGGCCGGCAAAGATCGCGAACCTCAAGGGGCTCGTGATCGCATGACGCGGCGGCCCGCGCCCGCGCACATCCTCGCCGGTGCGGTCGCGGTCGGGCTCGCACTCGCCAACGTCGGCCGGCTCGGCGGGATCCTGCTCGTGCTTTCAGCCGGCGTCGGGGCCGCGGTCGTTGCGATCGACGCCCCTGGGCCACGGCTCGCCCTGCTCGCGGTCCTGGTCGCGCTCGTCGGCTGGTGGTGGGGAAGCGCACGGCTCGAGGCGATCGACCGCAGCCCGCTCCTGCCCAAGGTCGGGCTCGCGGGCCGTGCGACGGTCGTGGTCACCGCCCCCGTCGTGGAGGGCCAGTTCGGCTTGCGGGCACAGGGTCAGGCGCGCACCTTCCGGGGAGCCCGGGTCAACGAGCCGGTCCAGCTCGAGCTGCCGCTCGGACGCTCGCCGCCGCAGGGCGCCATCCTCGACGCGCTCGTCATCGTGAAGCTCCCGTCAGGGCCGGAGAACGGGTTCGACTACCGCACCTGGCTTCGCCGGCACGGCGTCCACGTGATCCTCCGGGTCGACGACTGGACGCAGATCGGCCGGCGTGGGGGGCTGGGGGGAGTCGCCGACAGGCTCCACGAGTGGCTTCGGCGCTCGATCGCCCCCGGCCTCGGGGGAGAGCGGCGCGCGGTCCTCGAAGGGATCGTGCTCGGCGAGGGCTCGCAGCTCTCACCCGGCCTCCGTCAGGACTTCCAGGCATCGGGGCTCTACCACATCCTCGCGGTTTCCGGCCAGAACGTTGTCCTCGTCGCCGCAGGTGTGCTGACGCTCGCCTGGCTGCTCGGGATCAGCCGCGTCGTCGGCGAGCTCGGAGCGCTCGCCGGGATCGGCGGGTACGTCCTCGCGGTCGGCCCGCAGCCCTCGGTGATCCGTGCCGGGATCGCCGGAGGGCTCGCCTCGCTCGCGTGGCTGAGCGGCCGGACCCGCGATTCGTGGCAGGCACTCCTTCTCGCCGCGGTGGCGCTTCTCGCCTGGAACCCCTACAACGTCTACGACGCAGGGTTCCAGCTGTCCTTTGCAGCGGTGGCCGCGATCTTCACTGTGGTGCCGAGGATCGACCGGCGGCTCGAGTACTCGCCGCTGCCGCGCGGCCTGCGGATGGGGATCGCCGTGTCGCTCGGGTGCAGCATCGTCACGGCGCCGATCCTCTGGATCGAGTTCGGCTACCTGCCGATTCTCGGGGTGCCGGCAAACGCGCTCGCCGAGCCGGCGATGCCGGTACTCCTCGGGCTCGCGTTCCTGACCGCCGCGCTCGGCACGGTTTCGCCCGGTGCCGCCTCCGTCGTCGCCTGGCTGAACGGCTGGACGGCCTCCTACATCGCGATGTGCGCGCGCGCGATCGGCTCACTCCCGTTTGCCGAGATCACGAGCGGCCGGCAACTCGCGATCCTCGTCGCCCTCGTCGTCGTCGCGGCCTACGCGTACTTCCGCAGGAGGTTGCGATCCGCGCCGCGGCTCCTGAAACAGGTATCGGCCGACGCGGATTCGGCCGCTTCCATCCCGGGTACCTCAACGCCATGAACGAAGGCGCCCCGTGGCTCGTCGCGTGAGCTTCCCGAGCTCAGGGCGGCACGGGTAGCGTGCGCCCATCATGACGCTGCTCTTCCGGATGCTCCTGTTCGCCGCGAGGAGCAGGCGTGGCCGCCGGTTCCTGATGCTCGGTGTGTTGAGCGCGATGCGGCTCGTCCGGAGCCCGAGGGCGCGCGCTGCCTACTTCCACGCGTCGCGCATCGCGACCGACCCGAGACACCGGAAGGCGGCGGTGAAGCTCGCCCGGTCAGCAGGTGGCCGGGCCCGGCGCCGGTAACCGTGGCCGACGAGCTCAAGACCGCCTACCTGATCGCCGGCACCGACCGGCCGAAGATCGACCGCGCCGTCGCCCGGCTCCGCGCTCGGTTCGCAGCCGATGCGGTCGAGATCCACGCCGCCGCCGAGCTCAGCGGCGCCGATGCCGTCGCAGCCTGCAACGCGCTCGGGCTCTTCGCGGGCGACGGTCGCCTGATCGTCGTCGAAGGGGTGGAGAGCTGGAAGGCCCCCGACGCCAAGGAGCTCGCGGACTACCTCAAGGCCCCGGCACCCGCGACGACGCTCGCGCTCGTCGGCGGCGAGCTGAAGAAGGACTCGCCGCTCACGAAGGCGGTCCAGGCCGGCAAAGGCGAGCTGCTGCTCTGGGACGTTCCGCAGAAGGCGCTTCAGAGGTGGGTTTCCGAGCAGTTCGGCCTCCAGGGGACGAAAGCGGAGCCCGAGGCCTGCCGCGCCCTGCTCGAGCTGATCGGCGATGACGTCTACGAGCTCGCCTCGGAGGTGGACAAGCTCGTCACCTGGGCAAACGGCGATCCGATCACCGCCGCAGACGTGGAACGCCTCGTCGCCGCCCGCGCCGAGACGACCAACTTCGCGCTGACCGACGCGTGGGGCGCCCGCGATGTCGACGGCGTCCTGCATGCCTCCGAAGGTCTGCTCGAACGTTCCGGCGACCCGCGCTCACGCACGATCCCACGCGTTGCCTCGATCCTCACGAGCCACGTCGCCCGGATCCGCCGCGCCAAGGCGCTCGACGCGCAGGGCATCACAGCAAAGGACGCCGCCGTCACCCTCAAGGGGCACCCCTACTACATCGGGAAGCTCTACGCCCAGGGCCGCAACTACGAGCCCGACGAGCTCCGCGAGGTCACGGTCAGGCTCGCCAGGCTCGATCACGCGCTCAAGGGCGGCTCGCGCCTCCCGCCCGACCTCGAGCTCGAACGCGCCCTGATCGAGATCACCGCACCTCGCGCCTAGGGGTTCGTTTCGACCGGCTGTTCCGACCGGACCCAGAGCGTCGTGCGGCTCGGTTCGAGCGCCAGGCTCGTCGCCCGCAGGAGCTCGCTGTGGATCGTGTCCGGGTCGATCGCGTTCCGCAGGCGCTCGGTGAACGCGGTAACCGTGGCCTCGGCGTCATAACGGGCACGGTTGAAGCGGCGGTCGACGACCCGTTGTATGTGATGCCGCAGCGGATTGAAGAGCGCCGCCGCCGCGAGCGTCGCCGCGGCCACGCCGAGCGGAGCTTAGGCGACGACCGTCCCGGATCCGTTACGGCGGAGCTGGCTGACGAGCACGCCCAGGACGAGCAGCGACACGCCGGCACAGAACGCGATCCCCGCTGTCTTCAACGAGGTCGTGTGAATCGCGACTCCGGCCGCGATCACCGGAAACGACAGCCCGATGTAGATCACGACGAAGAAGCTCGAAGCCGTCTCCCCGCGCCGTTCGGCCGGCGCCCTCTGGTTGATCGCCGCGAGTGCCGCCCCGAAGACCATTCCCTGGCCGATCCCCGCGACGACGGCGCTCGCGATGAGCGGCCAAAGCGTCTCGGTGGCGAGCGACAGTGCGAGGAAGACCATCCCGCCGAACAGGAGCACGCAGCCGATGCTCAGCGCGTTTCGGTCGGAGAGCCTGCGGTTCACAAGCTGGCCGACGAGTGACATCGCGAAGAAGACGAAGACGAGGAAGCCCGCGAGCGCCGGGCTGTGGCGATCGAGCACCGTTCCCAGGAACACCGGCGCGACCGAGCTGAAGACACCGGCGACGGCGAAGCTCGCGAACCCGACGGTGGCGCCGCGAATGAAGACGCCACGCACCTGCGAGGGAACGCCGAGACGCTGGAGCCGCAGCTTCAGCTTGCGCCGCGCGACCGTCTCGGGCGCGAATGCAAGCCCGACCGTCGCCGGCACGAGCAGCGCGAGGTCGACCGCGAACGGCGCCCGCAACGGTGAGCGGGCATATGCGGCGAGAAGTCCCGAGAGGAGCGTCCCGCATCCCAGCCCGCCGAGGTTCACGACAACCGCGACGAGGCTCGCGAACCGTCGCCGGGCCTCCGGCGCGAGATCGACGAGATACGCCGTTGCCGTTCCCGTGAAGATCCCCGCCGAGAATCCCGAGACAACGCGCGCCACGACGATCGGCGCGAGCGAGCCCGCGAACAGGAACAGCAATGCGTTCGCCGCCGAGAACGCGAGCCCGAGGAAGAGCAGCGGCTTGCGCCCGACCTGGTCGGAAAGGTTCCCGAACAGGATGAGCCCCGCGATCACCCCGAACGCGTAGATCGCGAAGATCACCGTGACGACGAGCTCGCCGAACGAATACCGCTCCTGCAGGAGCGGATAGAGCGGAGTCGGGAGCGTTGTTCCGAGCATCGTCACGAAGAACGCGTAGGCGACGAGGACGAACCCGAGCGAACGGCTCACGGAGCGCATGTGCTTAGAACATCACACACCGCGACACCCGCCGCTCCCCTTCGCCCGCTCGCGGTTCACACCGTCGGCGCCTCCTCGCCGGCAAGTCCGAGCTCGGAGAGCTCTGGGGAAGAATCGGGCGGCGACGCGGAGTGGCGGGCGAACCTCGAGACCTTGGCGGGATAACTCGGGTGAGGCAGCCCGAGCCGCCGCTACGATTCAGCATGTCCGAAGCGGCGCTACTCTCGCTGATCTCTCGCTACCCGCATCCCGTGGCGATCGCGCGCCGGGTGAGCGCCCCGGGTCTCCAGGTGGGCGTGCGGCGGCTCGAGGAACGCGGGTTCCTCAATCGGCGAGACGGGCTCTACCGGGTTACCGACCGCGGACGTACGGCTCTTGCATTCCGGCAAAGCCTGCATGCCGCGCTCGAGCGCTCCGGGTCGGGCTGAGGCCCGGCCCGCCTCACAGGCCGAGCGCGATCGGTACTTCGTAGAACTCCACCGCCGAGCGGCTTCCCGCTTCCCCCGGTCCGGCGTTCATTGCAGCATCGCCCGCTCGCATTGCCTCTTCGCTCGGAAACAGCGTCACTCCGACCATTCCGCCGGTCTCGCGGTTCGCGAGGAGCAGGAACCTCGCGTCCGCAAGCCCGTCCGGCAATGCACCTGAATCTGCTGCGGCCTGCAGTTTCGCGACCCGGCCGTCGATGCTCCCCGGATCACCCTCGAACCTCGCCACACGTGCCCACATCGAATGCTCCTCTCCTTGAGACTACGAACGCATCGCCGGCTCGCCGGGCTGCGGCCGCACGCGACCTTAGCTCGTCGTAGGGCGGGCCGAGCTTCGTGTTCGTTCCGAGCTAGAGCACAGGTGCAGTCCGCGACCGGGCTGTCCATTACAGGGCTGCGACGATGGCCTTTGTCAGCGGGGCGATTTCCGACGGCGACTTCGGCGGAGCCTTGACGGAGCTCAGGACCACGATCGCGATGTACTTCCCGACGTCCGTCTTGATCTCGACCCCACCGAAGTTTTTCGCTTCGTATGCCGCATCGCCGATTCCCGCCAGCTTCTTCGGCGCCGCGAGAAGCCCCTGCTTCAGGTTGCTCCTCGCAAGGCCGAGCACTCCCGTGTCGCTGAAGACCTCGATCGTGATCTGGAGGCTCGTGGTCGGAGTCGAGCCCTTCCATGTCCCCACGTAGTCCTTCCCGCCGGGAGCAGGCAGCGGCGGCTGCTCGGTGCAGGAGCTCGTGAGCCCGGGAACCGAGGCGATGGCCTTTGCCGGCACGAACTTGCAGACATTTCCTGTGAAGACGGTCGAGTGAGCGCCGGCGCTACCGCAGATCACGAGCGCCGCGAAAACGACGCTCATCTGGAGCAAACGCGTCCCAACTACGGGTCCCGTTCTCGTCGTCTCTGAGCACTGCAAGTCGCCCATCGAAACGCAAGCGTACCCCCCGCCAAGCGTGTTTGCCAGACGCAGGTTTATGCTCTGCTTTCCGTCGTACCGCGAAAGGAGGGAGCCGAGATGCAGGGTGTGATCGTCGAGTTCCAGTACGGAGACAACTTCGATCCCGAGCGGATCGAGGGGATCGCACGTCAGGCTCGCGGCCGGTTCGAGGGCATGCCCGGGCTCCGGCAGAAGGCCTTCACGGTCGATGCGCCGAACCGCCGCGCGACGAACGTGTACCTCTGGGATTCCGAGGATGCGGCTCGCGTGTTCTTCGACGACGAGCTCGTCGAACGGGTGACGGGCCTCTACGGCGTGCGGCCGACCGTCACGTTCGTGCAGGTCGCCGAGTTCGTCGACAACGGGTAGCGGCGCCGGCAGTGAACGCCCGGCTACGGCGCCGGTGTGAGGCCGTGCTTCTGCATGACCGCGGCGATCGCGGCGAGGTCGGGCGGCGCGCCGGGCGTGATCGTGGCCGCGAGGTCGTGGAAGTAGCCGGCCCCGAGCAGGCCGGGAGTGACGATTGCGAGCGCGGTTGCATCGACGTCCCCGTTGTTCACGAAGTTGTGGACGACCCCGCGGGGGACAAGGAGCGCCTCGCCCGGGCCGATGTCGGTCGTCGATCCCTCGACCATCCAGGTGAGCGTCCCGCGGACGCCGTAGACCGTCTCGTCGTAGCCGTCGTGGCGGTGCGCGACCGGCACCCGGGCGCCGGCGGGTACGTCGAACTCGAAGACCGAGACCGATCCGTTCGATTCGGTTCCATCGACCAGGAACCGGATCGCCATCTGCCCGATCCTGATTCCCTCGTTCATGCTCACAGACATCTTGAAGCCCCTCTCGCTCGGAATGGTAAAGTGGTTTGACTCTATATGGCAGCGACCGAACCGTCAAGTCGTTTTACTCAGACGCCCGAACCGCCGGTCGGACCACCGCTCGTCGGCGCTCTACTGCGCCGGCCGCTCGAGGTCGTACGGCGGAACATGCTCGACCGGCTCCACGAGCACGGCTTCGACGATCTCGACGGCGCGCACCTGACTGTCCTTCAGTATCCGGGGCCCGACGGCTTGAGGCCCTCCGAGCTCGCCGCGCAGCTCCGGATCAGCAAACAGGCGCTCAACTACCTCCTCGGCCAGCTCGAACGGTTCGGCTATCTCGAGCGCCACCCGGACCCGGACGACCCCCGCTCGAAGCGGATCGCGCTGACCGCCCGGGGGTGGTCGCTCGTTCCCGTGGTCCGCGATGCCGTCCGCGAGGTCGAGGCCGGCTGGGCTCGAGAGCTCGGCCCCGAACGCTTCGCCGAGCTTCGAGCCCTCCTGCTCGAGCTCAACCAGCTCGTCTGAACTAGCGTTCAGGCATGAGCGAGCGCGCGGTGCTGACGGCGATCGGGCATGACCGGCCGGGACTCGTCGAGGAGGTCTCCGAGTTCGTGTTCGCCCGCGGGGGAAGCATCGAGGAGAGCCGGATGGCGAACATGCACGGGCAGTTCGCGATCGCGATGTCGATCGCGGGCACGGACGAGGCGATCGAGCGGATCTCGGCCGACCTCGGCGAGCTCGGCGCGCGCACGGGAATCCACACTCAGCTGACGCCGGCCGTCGCGGCCGGCGGGGCGGCTGCGCGGGTGCCATACCGGCTCACCGGGCGTGCGCTCGACCAGGCCGGACTCGTCCACCAGGTCGCAAACGTCCTCCGCAGCCTCGACGTGAACATCGAGAGCATGGAGACGACGCTCGAGTCCGCGCCCGAGACGGGCGCACCCGTGTTCGCGATGGATCTCGTGATCGCCGTCCCGGAGGCAGCGCCCATCGAGACGCTTCGCGACGAGCTCGGCCGGGCCTGCGATTCCCTCAACATCGATTGGAGCCTGGAGCTGCTCCAGAGGTAACGCCGAGGGCGGGACGAGCGGGGCGTCCCCGGCTCGCTCCCGCCACCGGCAGCGGCTCTCACGCCGCGATCTTCTCGAGTACCTCGTCGATCCGGGCGAAGCCGCCCTTCGCGCCCTCCTCGACCCCGTAGTTCATCGTCGTGTCACGCTGCTCGGTCGTCTCGAAGCTCATCGTCTGGGTCAGCTTCGTCTGCTCGCCGAGATCTTCGAACACGAGCGTCTGCAGGTGGTTCTGGAACGTCTGCACGAGGCGCGCCGGCGGGTCGACCTCGCGGAACTCGCCCTCGACGACGCCGTAGGCCGTGCGGAACCGGTAGCTGCCGCCGGGACGGACGTCCATCTCCTCGACGACGGTGCCGTCGCCCCACCATTCGGGGATCAGCGCCGGATCCGTCCAGACGGAATAGACGTGCGCCCGCGGCGCGTCGAAGATTCGCTCGACGCGGATCTCGAGCTCGTTCGGCTTGGTCACGGTGGTGTCGTTCATGCGTCTCCTTTCGTGCGTTGGACAACCTGTGCGAAGCGGTCGAGCCGCTGCAGCCAGGTACTGATTCCCTCGAAGGCATAGGGGGCGAGCGCGCATCTGCGGACGCGGCCGATCTTCTCCGTCGTCACGAGCTCCGCCTCCTCGAGCAGCCGGATGTGTTTCTTCATTCCGGTCAGCGACATCCCGAAGGGCTCGGCGAGCTCGCTGACCGTCGCGCTGCCACCGCCGAGCCGCTCGAGCACGCCGCGCCGGGTCGGGTCGGCCAGGGCCGCGAAGGCGCGGTCGACCGGGGTTTGATCCTGAGTCGTCTTATACTGAACCATTGAGTTCAGTATTGCAGATATCCTGAGTCGGGGCGTTACGATCGTTGGCGTGCCCGGGACGTTGGGTTCGTGAGCAGCCGATCGAGGACCGCCGGTATCGCCGGATGCTGCCTGTTTGCGGCATCGAGCCCGTTCATCGCCGGAGCCTCGACCGCCGCCGTCGGCGTCGTTTCCCTGGGCTGTGCGGTGTTGCTGATCGCGCGGTCCGGCTGGTCGTCACGAGCACGGCTCGCTGCAGCGGTCGTGGCTGTCGGCGGGACCCTCGGGCTGGCGATCGCGTTCCTGATCCTCGCGAGCCTCGCGTCGGGCGACTAGACAGGTGGGCGGCTTCGCGGCCGGTTCCTCGCCTGACATGGAACGATCATCGGCCGCCCGGTCTGATACTCCATCCGGCATGAGCGAGCTTCGTGAAGGCGGATGCGCCTGCGGCTCGGTGCGCTATCGGCTCGGCGCCGATCCGCTTATCGTCCATTGCTGCCACTGCCTGAACTGCCAGCGGCAGACCGGGAGCGCCTTCGCGATCAATCTGATGATCGAGGCGGGCCACGTGGAGATCGTCGCCGGCGCCCCTGAACCGGTCGAGGTTCCACGCGACGACGGCCGCATGCAGCGGATCTTCCGCTGTCCGGCCTGCCGGGTCGCGGTCTACAGCGAGTACGGACGAGCCGAACTGCGGTACGTTCGGGCGGGAACGCTCGATCATCCGGGCGGGGTTACGCCCGACGTCCACATCTTCACGAAGTCGAAGGTGAACTGGATCACGATCCCCGATTCGGCGCCTGCGTTCGAGATCTACTACGACACGAAGGCGCTGTGGCCCGCCGAGAGCCTGGAGCGGCTCAAAGCCGTTCTCGCGCCCGCTTCATGACTGCGGTTTCGGTCGGAATCCGGTGCCCTGCACCGATCTTTGCGGTGCGCGACCTCAGAGGGCGACGGCGTTCTACGAGCGGCTAGGCTTCGCCTTTCGACCCCACGACGCCGGCTACGGATTACGCCGAGCGCGAGGGTCTGCGCCTTCACCTGCGCGCCGGTCCCGAGCTCGAGCCGTTCGGAAACTAGCGATCTCGATAAGGTCGGGCGGGGATTTCCGGCGTGCGAGGAGGACGAATGGCACGGCATCGGCTCACGCGCGATCAGGTGATCTGGTCGTTCAGCCCCGACCTCGAGCCGGTGCTCGAGGTCGAGCCCGGCGACGTCGTCACGTTCGAGACGAACGACTGCTTCTCGGGCCAGATCCGGAGCGAGGACGACCTCGTCACCGCGATCGACTTCGGCCGGCTGAACAGCGCGACAGGCCCCGTTTCGGTGCGTGGTGCCGAGCCGGGCGACTCGCTCGCCGCCGAGATCCTCGACGTCCGGCCGGTCGAGTGGGGCGTCGCGACATTGATTCCAGGCTTCGGTCAGCTCGACGACCGGGTGAAGGCGCCGGTGACCCGGCTGTTCGAGGTCCGCGACGGGATCGTGAGGATGAACGAGCGTGTGTCGTTTCCGGCCAAGCCGATGGTCGGGGTCGTCGGCGTCGCGACCGAGGCTGAGACGCTCGCCACCGGGCTCGCCGGGCAGCACGGCGGGAACCTCGACGACCACTGGCACGGCAAGGGCGCGCGCATCTTCTTCCCCGTGCGCCAACCGGGCGGCATGTTCGCCGTCGGCGACATGCACGCGGCGATGGGCGACGGCGAGATCTGCTTCACGGGCGTCGAGATCGCCGGTGAGGTGGACGTACGCTTCGAAGTGCTGAAGGGAAAGCAGGCCACCTGGCCGGTGACAGAGCTGCCCGACCGCTGGGTACCGCACGCGACCGCGACCGACTACGTCGACGCGCTCAAACTCGTCTCGGAGGAGGCGGCGAAGCTCCTCGTCGACGAGCACGGCTTCACGATCGAGGACGCGTTCATCTTCCTCTCGGTCGCCTGCGACGCCGGCGTCGCCCAGGCCTGCAAGCCGGCCGAGGGCTTCGGCACGATCGCGCGCTTCTCGATCCCGAAGCTCGAAGCCTGCCCCGGGCCGTTTCGGGCGTAACCCACCGACTCCGAGCTGTGCCGGGCGCGGGTCGCGATCTCGCGCACGCCCGGCACACACGACTGTTCTATTGGCGCGCGTACTCCTCGGCGGCCCGCGGCTCGAACTCGAAGCCGACGAATCGCTCCTCGCCGACGATCTCCGCATCGTGGCCCGGCTCGATCACGTAGGCCTCACCGGGCCCGAGCTCGAGGACGGTGCCGTCCTCATGCATCACGCGCATCCTCCCCGAGTGCACGACCCCCACGTGCCTGTGTTGGCAACTGTCGGTGCCTGCGACCGGCTTGACGCACTCCGACCAGCTCCAGCCCGGCTCCATCGTCAAGCGGGCGGCGCTCGTGCCGCGCAAGCGCACGACGTCCACACGCGTCTTGTCGGGAGTCCGACTCTCGTCCGGCGAATCGAAGTCGCGCTTCTCGACACCAGCCATTCCAACCTCCCTTGATCGAAGTTACCGCCGACTATGACATCTCGCCGGTCGTCAGCCAAGTCAACGCCCCGGAGAGAGGCGCGGTCCGGGGCCGGGGCAAGCGTCGGCAGCAGGTCCAGCTCGTGTTCTCGTCGGGGAGGCCGTAAGATCGTGGAACGGCCTCCGCGATCTGCATCTCGCACTCAACAGGCGCCGAGGGCGAGGCCGTCGGGCGGTCCGTGGCCGATCGCCTCGGGTATCGCTTCGTCGACGACGAGGTGATCGAGCAGGCGGGCGAGTGGGCAGACCTCGCTCCTTCCTTCATCGCCGACGCCGAACGTCGCAGGACGCTCATGGACAGGATGCTCGGGCGCCTCGCCGACCCGTCGTCGGCACCTGTCGCTCTCAACATCCCCGCGGGCCGAGTCCCTCCCGGCGATCATGAGCTTCGTACTCTCATCAAGCAGGTTCTCGCGTCGCTCGCCGGCAGCGGCTCGGTGGTCATCGCCTCGCACGGCGCCTCGTTCGCCCTCAGCGGGCGCGATCTGCTGCGGGTGTTCGTCACCGCCTCTCCGGAGACGCGCGCTGTCCGGCTCTCGGCTGCAAGGGATCTCGATGACCGCGCAGCGGAACGTCTCGTCAAGAGGGAGGACGCCGGACGTGCCGAGTACCTGAAGCGCTTCTACGCGATCGAGCGCGAGCTTCCGACCCACTACGACGTCGTCGTGAACACCGACGTTCTGTCGCTCGAACGGGCGGGCGACGTGATCATCGCGGCCGGCGGCCAAGCCCCCCGGGCCGGGTAGGCAGCGACATCTCACCTGGCCGTCGCGTGCGAAACTGCGAGTCGTGGCGAGAGCGGAGATCGACAGGTACCTCGCGGGGCTGGACGAGCCGAAGCGGAGCACGCTGGAGGTGCTGCGGAGCTCGATCTTGGAGGTCGTTCCAGAGGCGGAGGAGTGCATTTCCTACGGCATGCCCGCTTTCAAGGTCGCCGGTAAGACAGTCGCCGGTTTCGCCGCTTTCAAGCACCATCTGAGCTACCTGCCTCACAGCGGCTCCGTGCTCTCGACGCTCGGGGGCGAGGTGGCAGGCTACGAAAGGTCGAAGGGCGCATTGCGATTCGCGATCGACACACCGTTGCCCGAGCACCTGGTGAAAAACCTCGTCATGGCTCGTATGCGCGAACTGAGCCTCGCCTGACACGGCCGCCGTGAGCGTCACCGCTTTCGGTGGCGACTCGTCGCGATCACGGTCGAAAGAGCAACCCCACTGCTGTGGGGCCCTGGGCGGTGCGATGGGATGGGATTGTCGCTTTGGTCTCCTAAAGCTTCCCGGCGATGGCCTTGGCGAGCGCGCTGAACGCGGCAGCTGACTTCAGCGGCTGTTTGGTTTGGAGGCCGAGGTCGACGACGTTTTTGCCGACGATGAAATTCAGCATGTACGGCGTGCCGGCGGTCGATTCGTAGGCGACACTGCCGATTCCACTCACCTTCTTCGCGCCGGGGAACTGCCCGAGAAACGCTTTCGCCTGCTGGAAGGCAGTGGCATTTGTGTAAGCGACGATGCTGACGGCCAGATGGGGGGCCAGCCCGGTGCCTCCCCAAGTGGCGTAGTAGTTCGTGCTTCCGGATCCTTTGATCGGCTTCTGATTGGTGCACTTCAACGGCGTCACGTTGACGCTCGCCACCTGTTTCAACGTGAGCAGGCTGCAGACATCACGCGAGAACGCGACGCGGGCGTCTGGCTTTGCCGAGGCAGTCGGGGCCGCACCCGCGACAACAGCCGCAATTAGCGACGCCAGGACCACGGTGAGCGCGGATCTCGATGCGCGCATTCAGGACCTCCTTGTCGTCGACGAGAGCGAGGTTACCCGAGGAATCCGCCCCTCGAACAAGACGGCGAACTCCATAAATTCGATCGTAACGAATGCCCGTGAGCAAGTGTCGGAAGTCGCGAAACCTGGGACGGCTCGCAACTTGCGTCACAGCGAGGTTCCGCGGTTCCGGGACGTGGGTGGTCGGCTGGGCCAGCGATGCGAATGCCTCCCTCAGCCTGGTTGAGGGTTCGCGACTCGAGCGAGGTGTATCGATCGGGGCGTAGGAGGGCGTCGGGGCGGTCCGCCTGCGCCCGCTGCGAATCCCGGCTGAACGGTCGTCAGGGGGTCGGTTGGAGATGGGCCTCGATCGCCCTGGCGATCTCAGGCACCTCGAGATCGCCCCGCGCGACCGCCACTACCAGTTCCTCGGCCTCGTCAACCGTGAACGTCAGGTCACTGCCATCGATCAGGCAGAACACGCGAGTGGCTGCCCATGCGAGTCGCTTGTTGCCGTCGACGAGCGCGTGATTTCGTGCGAGCGAGTGCATCAGCGCGGAGGCCTTCTCCGCGAACGCCGGGTAGGCATCCTGGCCAAAGGTGCTCGCTCCGGGTCGCCCTGCAGCCGAGGCTAGAAGGCCTCGGTCGCGTATCGCGACGGTGCCGATGACCTCATTCGCTATCTCGACGAGATCGTCGACGCTGAGATAGTCGAGCGCTCTGTCGTTCAGCGGCTGAGCCGGTCGAGGAGTTCGGCATCCTCGGTACGAACCCGCTCGATCGCTGCGCGGAGCCGCTCGGGTCGACCCGAGACGTACTCGGCGATCGCGAGGCGGGCGACCTCCTGCATCGACCGTCCCTCCTGCTCAGCTTTGCGGCGAAGCGCCGCCGTCTCGCTGTCGCTGAGCCGAAGATTCATCGCCATGCGCGAGAATGGTACCAGTGCGGTACCGCGACCGCGAGACCGGCGGTCTTCCGGGGGTCGGCGAAAGTTGGTCATCGCCCGGACGGACTCGCTCCGGCAAGGAACCGGTCGACTTCCGCCGGAGTCGTGAGTCGTATCACGGGAAGCTCTGCTAGTTCCTTCGGCCATTCGCGGCGGCGCCGGAAGTGCGAGCGCAGAGCAAATGCGAAAAGTGATTGGCGTCCCCAGATAGCGGATGACAGCGTCTCTCGGTTACCGTTCCAGAGAACCTCGCGAGTGCGCAGGCGCCGTGACGAGCGACGGATGAGGCGCGGAAGCCACACATGAATCGGCAGGTCCAGCCAGACGACCGTATCGGCCGACCGGAGCACTAGGTCGCCAAGCTTGCGGTGGTATGTCCCGTCGATCACCCAGCCGTCATAGGCGAAGATTGGTTTTAGTCTTGCGTGGAGTTCGTCGTCTGGAGTCTCGACCCAGCGCGGCCCGTGGACGAGCGCGTCTAGCTCAACGAATGGCACGCCGAGTCGCCGCGCAAGCTCTATTCCGAGCGTTGTCTTGCCGTTTCCGCTGGCGCTTGCGACGATCGCCACCTTCCGCATCTTGGGCACGGCGCCATGTTGCCGATCCGATCGGGCGGGATCGCCGTACGCTGCCCGAGTGTTTCGTACGACACTCCGAAGCTCGGGTCGGGCGAGGTCGAGGCCCGTGATCAAACGACGACGCGGAGATGACGTGGCAGTAGCGGGAGGCTGCAGCAGACGTAGAGGGGACGGCTTGCCGGTTGTAGTGGTTGAAGGGGCTGACGCGGAAAGGGCGCTGCGGGCGCTGGGCGATGCGTTGCGCGGGGTCGCGTATCCGGAGACGCCGACTGAGTTGCAGCCGTTGGAGGCCGTGCTGTCGGTGGTGGCGCGGCAGGGCGCCCCGGGCTCGACGTTTTGGACTCGTCGCGAAGAGGGGATTGGCCACCTCTCGCGCGGATGTTCGCGTTCAACGAGCCGATCACGATCGAGTTGTTCGAGGAGGTCGTCGGTTCGGTCAGGCATGTTGCTCTTCGGTACGGACGCTCAGGCGAGCGCCTCACGAAACGCTTAGCCGGTGAGACCGGCATCGGTCTACGCTTGGTGCAGTGAAACGGATCGCGTTCCTCATGGCAACCCTCGGCGTTGCCGCTCTGCTGGCCGTTGTCGAATCAGGATCATTCACGCATCACAAATCGTGGGTGGGGTGGGCTTCACCGGTGACCTCCTCGATGGTGCGTAGCAACTGGGGCCCGCCTGTCACCCGCGCGATGGTGGCGCGGCGCAACTGGGGCCCACCGGTCACTCCATCGATGGTGCATCCGGTAGCGAAGCACTAGCGGGCACCGTTCAGGCGCGGTGGCGGACGGCTGGGCCAGTGTCGGGAATGCTGCCTGAGCCGGGTTGTGGGTTGGCTCGCGAGGCGGCAGCTAGACCACAGAGTTGAGCAGCTCAGCCTGTTCGCTCTCCGGCGGGAAGCCGTACGCGTAAACGAGCAGATCTTCATCGCCGTGGTTCGCGGACTGGAGCGGCACACGCGGGTCGACTCGGACGAGGCCGCCAGCCGGCACGTCTATCCGTTCTGCCGGCTCGCCGACGTAGAGCGAAAGCGTGCCGGAGAGGACGACAAACGTCTCCTCCTGTGTCGGATGTCGGTGGCGGCGTCCCTTGGCACCGGGCTCGTAGCGCCAGATATTGCCGCGCACATGGGCGAAGCCCGCGCGCTCGCTCAGTTCGGCGACGTGTCGCGCCGGCTCGCCGGGCTCATGAGGACGCGTGAGCCACTCGAACTCGTCGGGCCGGACAACGTCATATGTCACTCGCACCAGTCTAAGGGCACTCGCCTGTGCCAGGGTGCGCGAATGACCTCCGAGCTAGCGTCTCGGGTTCGATCGGCCCGTGGTGCGCCCGGCCCCAAGTGACGCGTGTGGCGACGAAGTCGTCGTCGAGACATGGGCGCAGTCCGCGCGTTGACCGGCGGCAGAGCGTTTGTTAGCCGAGTCGACGGGAGCGACACGGACCGTGCAGCAACTCGCTACCTACGCGATCCGAGGATCGAGGCGGGCCTCTCGGCGGGCCTGGGGGCGCTCCGGGGTACGGGCACCGGACGGCTGCTCGATGATGGTCGGTTCGGCTGCGGCAACGATGGCTTGCAGAGCCACCAGGTGCCCGCGTAGCGCCGTGCGCCCTGGTTCGGTGAGCGTGACCTGCCGCCGCGAACGTGAATCCGCCCGCACACGGGAAACCTCCACGTACCCGGCCTCGGCGAGCGCTGATAGGTGCTTGCTCAGAACCGAATCGGAGATTTCCAGGCTGTCGCGTATGTCGGAGAACGGCAACCACCGCACCGGCGAGAGCATCGCGCATATTTGTAGGCGCAAGGGCGCGTGGATCAGCTCGTCGAACACCGCTTCGCTCACCGTTGCCATGCCCGAGACGCACGACGCCGATAGGAAGCCTTCGCGGCGAAAAGGCAGGCCGCAACGATCACAGTCACGGCTCCACCAAGTCCCCAACTCACGAGAGCCGTATCGCCGTGGCTGGCGAGCAGATGGGGGCCGACCACGCCGCCGACAAGCACGGCGACAGAGATGAGCGCAAATTCGGTGAGACCCCACTTAGGCTTCGGCCACGAACGCAACGGACGCCACTGGTTACGAGCGGCCATCCTCAGTAGTTCAGCAAGGAACCATACGACCGCGATGATGGAGACCACATTTCCCGGCCCCTTGTAGGCGGGCGCGAGCGTCTGCGCTCCGCAGACGACACTCGACGCGAGGATGAACCCCGCTGGGAGCATTGCACGACGGACCGATGCGTCGTGTTTCTGGCGGGCGTCCCGTAGCTGCTCTCGGGCCGCGCTGGGAGGGACCGAACCCAACGACTGATTTTCCATACCGGAAAGTTAGCACACAACTTGCCGATACGGAAAGTCACGCAGCTCGAACGGCCGCGGCCCGCTCGCTCCAAATCCCGCGCCATGCGGAGCGATGACTGTTGCCTGCGCGAGCGTGTTTACGCCCGAGCGCCCAAACGAAGTCTGTCGTTCGCGGCTCTAGCTCTTCGGCGAAGCGAGCCGTGCCGCCTGGGACTTCTTGCGGGCGCCGGTGTTCTTGTGGAGCGCGCCGCGAGAGACTGCCTTGTCGATCCAGCGGACGAGGGTGCGATGCTCTTCGGCGACCTTGTCGGCATCGCCTTCGGTGACGGCGGCTGAGAGGCGCTTGGTGAGCGTCTTGATCGTCGACTGGTAGCGCAGGTTCTCGAGCCGCTCGGCGGCGGCGGTGCGGATGCGCTTCTTCTGCTGCTTGATGTTGGCCATGTGGGATTCGTAGAAACGCCCGCACGAGCGGGCTCCCAGATCGTAGCAAGCGCGCGGCCCGCGACCGGTCGCGTCACCCTGGCCGCGTATCGTCCCGGGAAGGTGACGAACGTCGAGACCCCCTGGCCGGGCCCCGGCGAAGCAGCTGGGGTTCCGCTCCCGAGCAAGCGTCGGCTCGCCCGCTCGACCTTCATCTTCGCGATCGCGACCGCGCTCTCGCGCGTCTTCGGGCTCATCCGCGAAATCGTTGCGGCGTACTACTTCGGCGCCTTCGGGAGGATCAACGCGTTCACGATCGCCTTCCAGATCCCGAACCTGATCCGCGCCCTCGTCGCCGACGCGGCGCTCTCCTCGGCGTTCGTGCCGGTGTTCAGCGAGCTGATCGAGAAAGGCGAACGCCGCCGCGCCTGGCGGGTCGCCTCGACGCTCTTCTGGCTGATGCTGCTCGGGCTGACCGCGCTCTCCGCCGTCTTCATCCTCGCCGCGCCGTACGTGATCGGCCTCTTCGGCAACCCAGGGAACGACAAGCCGCTCGCCGTCGGGCTCTCGCAGGTGCTCTTTCCGATCGTGGCGCTCCTCGGCGTCTCCGGGATCGTCGTCGGGATCCTCAACACCTACGACCACTTCACCGTGCCGGCGCTCTCTCCGGTCGTGTGGAACGTCGCGATCATCGTCGGGCTCGTGATCGGGGTGCCGCAGGCGACGCACATGAACGCAGAGCTCTACATCTACGCCGCCTCGATCCTCGTCGCCACGGTGATCCAGACGCTGCTCCCGTTCCCGTGGCTCTACGGGCTCGAGCACGGCGAGGAACGGCTCCGCCTGCTGATCGACTGGCGCGACCCGATGGTGAAGCGCACGTTCGTGCTGATGATCCCGGTGACGCTCGGGCTCGGGCTGATCAACGTGAATGCCGTGATCGACCAGGTCTTCGCCTCGCGGCTCGTGGACGCCGAGCTCGCCCCGACGGCGATCCAGAAATCGTTCCTCGTCTACATGCTCCCGCAGGGGATCTTCTCGGTCGCGATCGCGACCGTGCTCTTCCCGACGCTCTCACGGCTCGCGACGCGCGGGGACATGGACGGCTTCCGCGACACGCTCACGCGCGGAATCCGGCAGATCGCGTTCCTGCTGATCCCGGCGAGCGTCTTCACCGCCGTGCTCTGCGAGCCGATCATCCGGCTGCTCTTCCAGCACGGCAAGTGGGGGGCGCTCCAGACACCGACCGTGGCCTACTGCCTCGCGGCGTTCAGCGCCGGCCTCGTGTTCAACGGCGCGATGCTGATGCTGAACCGGGGCTTCTTCAGCCTCCAGGAGAATTGGATCCCGACGGTCGTCGCGCTCGGGAACCTGGGCCTCAACATCGTCCTCGACACGTTCTTCTACCGGGTCGGGGCGTGGGGGATCCCGCTCGCGACCGCAGTCGTGAACATCTTCGGGACCGCGGCGCTGCTCATCCTGATGCGGCGGCGGATCGGCGGGATCGAGGGCCGGAAGACGTTCTCCGTGGTCGTACGGGTCGCTGCGGCCTCCGCGGCGGTCGCGGCGGTCGCCTACCTCGTCTGGGAGCCGCTCGACTCGGGGCTCGGGCGGTCGATCCCGGCGCAGGCGGTCTCGCTCACCGTGGCTCTGCTCGCCGCGACGGCCGTCTACCTCCTCGCGTGCCGGCTTCTGCGCGTCCGCGAACTGGATGCGCTGCGCGGTCTCGTTGCCCGCCGCGGCGCGGCCTGATCGGCCCGGCGGGATCGCCGAGCAGGGCGTCCACCGCCGCTGTCGCCTCCGCCATCCGCTCCGCGTGGGTGCCGCTGACGACCACGTACGGCGTGCCCGTCTCCTGGACGTGGGCGAGGTAGGCCTCGAACATCTGCCGCCGGTGCGGCCCGTCGACGCGGATCCCGAGCTCGTCCTGGGCAAACGGCGTCTCCGGGTCGGTGAGGATGTAGAGGTCGTACTCGCGGCCGGCGGCGGCGGCGTGGACCTCGGTCGAGCGCTCCCCGAGGTAGGTCTCGTGGAAGAGGCCGGTCGTCCAGGCGTTCGTGTCGCAGAACAGGACGCGTTCGGCGAAGCCGGCCAGGAAGTCCTCGTACCAGTTCTGGAGGTTGGCGATCTCGACGAACTCCTCGGTCCGCCACGTGCTCCAGTCGCTCGGATCGCCGGCCCGGTACCACGAGTACATGTGACCGATCTCGGGGTTCCAGACGGTGGCGTACCGTTCCGCCAGGGTTCGGGCGAGGGTCGTCTTGCCGGTGCTCTCGGCGCCGAGCAGGCAGACGCGCTTCACGTAGTGGCCGCGCGCACCGCCTTGCAGGAAGGCCATGTTGGCGAGCGGGTCGCGCCGGATCGCCGTGCCGCTGATCGGAACGGTGCGCCGACGGCGGTCGACGAGGAAGTGGTCGCAGCCCATCTCCTTTGCCCACGGATCGCCGTAGCGCTCCGAGGTGAAGCACACGTCGGGCCGCGCGCCGAGCACGCGGATCGTCTCGGCCGCCCAACCGGGGCTGTCGTCGTTTGCGAGCCCGACTGCGTCCTGGTCGAGAAGCAGTACGCGGACCTCGGGGAACGCCTCCTCGATCCACCGCTTGCGAAGCTCGCCGGGCGCCGCCTCCGAGCCGCGCGCGACGACGATCACGGTCACCTCGTCGGCATGGCCCACGGCGGTCTCGATCAGGTGCCGGTGGCCGGAATGGAACGGATGGAACTTGCCGATCACGACGCCCCGATTCCAGTGGCGCCGCTTCTGGGCCGCGAGCGTACGGCTCCAGTCGCGCCAGCCCTTGACGCACATCACGGCGAAGATCGCATAGAGCACGCCGGTGAGCGGCAACGACTTTACGACGTAGAGCGGGATGTAGATCGCATCAGCCGCGATCCAGACCGCCCAGTTCTCGAGTTGCTTGCGCGCCTGCATCCACGAGGCGGCGAGGCTGAGCGCCGTCGTCACCGCGTCGGCCAGCGGCGCTGCGTCGCCGATCGAGCGCAGGTAGAGGAGCATGCCCCAACTTGCGGCGACGGTGAGCACGGCGAGGACGGACGCCTCCGCGATCCCGATGCGCTCGATCGGCCGCGGCGCCCGGCCTGAGCGGCCGCGCAGCCACCACCACCAGCCGAAGATCCCGAGTCCGATAAAGACGATCTGCAGCGCGCTGTCGGCGAAGAAGCGCGCGTTGGCGAAAAGCACGAGGTAGAAGACGCCGTTCACGATCCCGGCCGGGAAGTTCCAGATGCTCTGGCGGACGAGCAGCCACACCGAGGCGGCGCCGGTCACGAACCCGAGCGTCTCGGTCATCGAAAACGGAAGGCTCCCGGTCGCGGAGCCGGCGACCAGGAACCCAGACGCGAGCGTGCCGGCGATCCAGTCGCTGCTTCTCGAGATGTGTGCGAGGTAGGCCACCTCGACCTCCTTGTTGGTTTCCGCCGCTTCGGCGGTTCGCCCGGTATGGGCCAGGGAGCTCGATCAGGAACGCCCCCTTATGTGATCTTCGTCACAAGATAGCACGTTTTCGCCTTTGGGGCTAAAACAGATAGCAGCGGGCTCGGTTGCCCTTAGCCACTTCCTGCGGGCGATCTCCGAGGGCCTCTCCGGTGGAGCAGGCGGAACTATGATTCATAGACAAAAGATGTTGACGCATCTGACAAAAACTATTGATACTGTCCTCCACGGCAGGGGCGACTGTCTCTACAATCGCGCTGTCTTGAAAAAGAGAGTCGCTCTTTAGTTACAGTCTGACCATTTACCACCGAGTGACCGTCAATTAGGAGGAGCAATGGCGAATAGCCTGAAGATCAAGGTGAACGGGCTCACGCACGGCGTGAGTGCGAGCCTTGATACGCCTCTCCTGTACGTCCTGCACAACGAGCTCCACCTGCACGGCCCCCGCTTCGGCTGTGGCCTTGCGCAGTGTGGTGCCTGCTCGGTGCTTCTGGACGGCAAGGAGATCCGGTCCTGCGTCACACCCGTGGCGGCAGTCTCCGGGAAGAGCATCACGACGCTCGAGGGCCTCCCGGCTCTGTGGGCGGCGCAGCGGGGAACGACGGCGGCGGCGCCGGCGTTGCATCCGCTGCAGCAGGCATGGATCGACGTGCAGGTGCCCCATTGCGGCTACTGCCAGAACGGGATGATGATCCAGGCAGCAGACCTGCTCGCAACGACGAAGAACCCGTCCGAAGACCAGATCCGCACGGCAATGAACGGACACCTCTGCCGCTGCGGCACATACCCCCGGATCCTGACCGCGATCCAGCAGGCGGCCAAGGTCATGGCAAAGGCAGGTGCGTAATGACAGGGCTTCTGGAAGAAAAGCAATTCTCGCGCGGCACGTTCGTGAAGGGCGGCGGCGCGCTGATCGTCGGTTTCTCCACGCTCGGCGCGCTCCTCGGTGCCGGCTCCGCGAACGCGGCCACGGGAACGTTCGACAGCAACGGGCCCTACGACTCGCAGCAGATCGACTCGTGGCTCACGATCCATGCCGACAACACGGCGTCGATGAAGCTCGGCATGGTCGAGCTCGGCCAGGGCTCGCCGACCGGCCTGCTGATGATCGCGGCCGAAGAGCTGAACATGGACATGACACAGATGAAGATGCTCTCGAACGACACCGACGTGACGCCGAACCAGGGCGGCACCTACGGGAGCCAGGCCGTGCAGGTCGGCGGTAAGCAGACGCGGGCGGCCTCGGCAGCGGCCCTCCAAGCTCTGCTCGCGCTCGCCTCGACGAACCTCGGCGTGCCCGTCGCGAACCTCACGGTCAGCAAGGGCGTCGTCTCGGGCGGGGGCAAGACCGTCACCTACGGACAGCTGATCGGCGACAAGCTCTTCAACGTCGCGATCCCCGCGAGCTACAACCTCGCACCGATCCCGTCGTTCTTCGGTGGGCCGTCGACCGCCGGCGCCGGACTCGCTCCGAGCTCTCCCGGCACGAAGCCGCAGAGCCAGTACAAGCTCGTCGGCATCGCCCCCGGCCCGGGCCGGATCGACATTCCGGCAAAGGTGAACGGCACCTACACCTACGTGCACAACATTCGCGTTCCCGGCATGATCCACGGCCGGATCGTCCGTCCCCGTGGGCAGGGCGCCTACGGCGACGGTACGGCTCCGAAGGTGCTGTCGATCGACGCGAGCACGATCAGCCACATCCCGGGAGCGAAGGTGCTCCAGAAGAACAACTTCGTCGGCGTGGTCGCGCCCAAGGAGTACGACGCGATCCAGGCCGCCGCCCAGCTCAAGGTCACCTGGGCTGCGATGCCGCCGCTTCCCGGCGTCGGCAACCTCTGGAAGCAGATGCGGACGGAGGATTCGACCGGTCAGACCTCGCTCGTTCCCTACTCCAGCCAGGGCAACGTCGACTCGGCGATCGCCGGCGCGGCGCACACCGTCTCGGAGACGTTCAAGTTCGCCTACAACGGCCATCTGCCGATCGGGCCGACGTGCGCCGTGGCCGACGTCACCGCCGGCGGGGCGCGCATCTTCTCGAACTCTCAGGACTGTTACAACACCCGCGGGCTCGTTCAGTCGGCGCTTCAACTGGCAGGTCTCACGTTGCCGGCGAACAAGATCCGCGTGACCTACGCGGAGGGCTCGAGCGTCTACGGGTTCGCGCCGTACAACGACGGGGCCACGTCGGCGGCCGTCCTCTCGTACCTTGCGGGCGCGCCCGTGCGGCTCCAATGGATGCGGTGGGACGAGCACGGTTGGGACAACTACGCCCCGGCGCAGATGATGGACGTTCGCGGTGGAGTCGACTCGGCGGGCAACCTCGTCGGCACCGACTTCACGCACTTCTCGATCCAGTTCTACGGGACGGATGCGGGGCCGCAGCAGCTCGGCTCTCCCGCCACCCCGCTTGGATTCAACTTCATCGACGCCACGAACATGGGCTCGCAGTACAAGGCCGCGAACCAGCGGACGACCCTGAAGGTGCTGCCGCTCCCGAACCTGTACTTCAAGACGTCGTTCATGCGGGCTCCGCTCGCCCCGGCCGCGGTGTTCGGGTACGAGCAGATGATCGACGAGCTCGCGTACGCGGCGAAGATGGATCCGGCTGCGTTCCGGCTCCAGAACATCACGAGCAACGCGTCCGAGACCCAGCGCGGCGTGCCGCTCACCTGGGATCGCTGGAAGAACGTCCTCAACGAGGTGACGAAGATCTCGAACTGGAAGCCGAAGGTCGCCAACTCGGTGAAGCAGTCGGGCAACATCGTCACCGGCCGCGGGATCGCACTCGGCGGGTTCGCCGGGACGATGACCGCGATCGTGGCGGACATCTCCGTGAACAAGAAGACCGGCAAGATCACGGCCACGCATCTCTACGGCGCACAGGACACGGGCTTGACCGTGTACCCGGGCGGGGTTTCGAACCAGGCCGTGGGCAGCATGACGCAGGGCCTGAGCCGCGGGCTCTTCGAGCAGCTCGTCTTCAACAAGTCGAACGTGACGAGCCTCGACTGGGTCACCTACCCGATCCTCCGGTTCAAGGACTCGCCGGACATCACGTTCTCGATCGTCCAGCGGACGGACATCCCGGCGGTTGCGAGCAGCACGACCGCAGCGAGCGGACTCCTCGCGACCGGCTCGGGCGAGCCGCCGACGGCGCCGATCGCCGCGGCGATCGGGAACGCGCTCTTCGACGCCACGGGCGTTCGTGTCCGCGAGGCGCCGTTGACGCCTGGCCACGTGCGGGCGGCTTTCAAGGCCGCCGGCGTCTCGTAGCCCAGGCAGCCCCAAGGTGAGTGAGTGGAAGGGCCCGGAAACGGGCCCTTCTGCTTGCGCGGGGCTATCTACCCGACGGCGATCGAGTAGGCGGTCTTACCGGGGCTGACGGCGAAGCGCCACGTGCCCTTCGTGAACTGCACAGTGGCGGAACGCTTGCCCATGTAGCCGAGTCCGGTCACGTTCAGCGTCTTGCTGCTCGGCTTGTGCAGCACGAGCCCTCGATTCGAACTGTCGTCCGTGACCGTGATCCGATAGCGGCCTGCCTTCAGGTGCCCGACGCTCTTGCCCTTGAACGCGAGCGTGAGCTTCCCGGAGGCGCTGATCGTGCCGGTCAGGGTGCCACGGAGCGGGACGATCGCAGAGCCGACGACGTCCTGGGAGGTGACGCCCTTCCCTTTGTTGACGAGGTTCGGCGTCGTTGCCGTGTTCGTGGCGGGCGGCGTGCTCGCGATCTGCGACGTCGTCGCGAACGTGTGCACGACGCCGGGGAACTGGTCATCCGTCCACGTGTAGGTCGAGGTCGGCAGGAAATTGGCGCTCCCTGCCTCCTTCGAGACTCCGCCCTCGGACATGCTCGTCACGATCGTCGTGCCCGGCCCCGTGAGGTGGAAGTTCGGCAGCGCCGAGCAGCCGCCGGGGCCCGAGAACATGATCTGGTAGTAGCCGGCGGGGATCGACGTCGGCGTCCCGGCCGTCGCACCGATCGGGGTTCCGTCGGCGAGCGAGACCGAGATCGTTCCGTTCGAATAGAAGTTCACGTAGAGCGTCGGCGGCGTGTTCGCCGTCGTGCGTGCGTGAGCGCCGGGCGCGAGAGCGAGGAGTGCTGCGAGGAAGACGAGAGCGGCGAGTGCGCGGATCGCGCTCGCGTGTGGCGAGGCTGCGACATGCTGCGCTCCGTCACGGCGCAAGAAAATTGGAGTCGCTCTCGACATTCACGGGAACGATACTCCCCGGCGCGACGGCCCGGAGGGATTTCTCGGCCCGGAGCCGGGACGCCGCGCTTGAACCGGCTCGAAGGGGCCACCGCTACCATCGCCGCCAGGCCATGGATCAAGAGCACATCCGCAATTTCTCGATCATCGCGCACATCGACCACGGCAAGTCGACGCTCGCCGACCGCATCCTCGAGCTGACGCACGCCGTCTCGCAGCGCGATATGCGTGCGCAGGTGCTCGACTCGATGGATCTCGAGCGCGAGCGGGGGATCACGATCAAGGCGCAAGCGGTTCGTGTCGCCTGGAAGGGCCACCAGCTGAACCTGATCGACACGCCCGGCCACGTCGACTTCACCTACGAGGTCTCGCGCTCGCTCCAGGCCTGCGAGGGCGCGTTGCTCGTCGTCGACGCCGCACAGGGGATCGAGGCGCAGACGCTCGCGAATGCCTACCTCGCGATCGAGAACAACCTCGAGATCATCCCGGTCGTGAACAAGATCGACCTGCCGCAGGCCGATCCGGACGGGGTCGCGATCCAGCTGGCGGAGCTGATCGGTGAGGATCCCGCCCGCGTCCTGCGGATCTCGGCGAAGACGGGGATCGGGGTCGAGGACGTGCTCGATGCGGTCGTCGAGCGGATTCCCGCGCCCTCGGGCGACCTCGCGGCGCCGGCCCGCGCGCTCATCTTCGACTCCTCCTACGACCAGTACCGCGGCGTGCTCGCGTTCGTGCGGATGGTGGACGGGGCGTTCCACCCGCGCGAGGATCTGCTCACGATGGCGCTCGGGACGCGCTTCGAGGCGCAGGAGATCGGCGCGATGTCACCGGTGATGGCCCCACTTCCGGAGCTCGCAGCCGGCGAGGTCGGGTACGTGATCACGGGGCTGAAGGAGGTCTCGGAGCTTCGCGTCGGCGACACGCTCACCACCGAGAACGGGCCTGCGGCCGAGCCGCTGCCGGGGTACAAGGAGGTCAAGCCGATGGTGTTCGCCGGGCTCTTCCCGACGGACTCGGACACCTATCCGGAGCTTCGCGACGCGCTCGAGAAGCTGAAGCTGAACGACGCGGCGCTGTTCTACGAGCCCGAGACCTCGCAGGCGCTCGGCTTCGGGTTCCGCTGCGGCTTCCTCGGCCTGCTTCACATGGAGATCGTCCGCGAGCGGCTCGAGCGCGAGTTCGACCTCGACCTGATCGTGACCGCGCCCGACCGTCGCCTACCGCGTCCGCGCCCAGAACAGCACGGTGTGGAAGGAGGTGCATACGCCCTCGGACATGCCGGATGCGATCGACGAGGTCGAGGAGCCCTACATCAAGGCGCAGGTGATCGTCCCGAAGGAGTTCGTCGGCGCGGTTATGGAGCTCTGCAACGACCGGCGCGGCCGCTTCGACCACCTCGAGTATCTCTCGGAGGATCGCACGCTGCTGACCTACGAGCTGCCGCTCGCCGAGATCGTGCTCGACTTCTACGACGCGCTCAAGTCGCGCACCCGCGGGTATGCGAGCTTCGACTACGACTACATCGGCTTCCGGCCCGGGACGCTCGTGCGGGTGGACATCCTCGTCGGCGGCGAGCCGGTCGATGCTCTGTCGCTCGTGATCCACCGCGACTCGGCCTACGAGCGGGGACGTGCGCTCGTCGACCGGTTGCGCGAGGAGATCCCGCGGCAGATGTTCGATGTCGCGATCCAGGCGGCGATCGGCTCGCGCGTGATCGCACGCGAGACGGTGAAGGCGCGGCGGAAGGACGTGATCGCGAAGTGCTACGGCGGCGACATCTCGCGGAAGCGGAAGCTGCTCGAGAAGCAGAAGGAGGGCAAGAAGCGGATGAAGCAGGTCGGTGGGGTGGAGGTGCCGCAGGAGGCGTTTCTCGCGGTGCTGAACCTGAACGACAACGGCAAGCGCTAGTGCGGTCGTTCGAATGTTCCACCTGGAGCTCGGTGGTCTGGTCGGCTGGACTATGACGTCGGCCGCTTCGCGCCCGGCTGTGTGTTGGGCACCTTGCTCCGCTTCGAGGGGGGCCGCAAGCGGCCCAGGGTGCCGGGGTCTCGGCTCGAACGCTGTGAGAAGGAGCGCTAGCGGCGATGGGCAGCGCGCGGCACCTCTACGTCCACCTTCCGTTCTGCGCGCACCGCTGCGGCTACTGCGACTTCGTGACGTCGGTCGGGCGGCACGGCGAGCACAGCGGGTACGTCGATGCGCTCGTGGCCGAGCTGGAGCTCGAGCGCGGGCTCCTTTCGGCCGAGGTGGAGACGATCTTCCTGGGCGGCGGGACGCCCACGTTCACCGAGCCGGCGGCGTTCGAGCGCCTGCTGGCGGCGCTGCCCGACGCGGCCGAGGTGACGGTCGAGGCGAATCCGGAGACTGTCACTGCAGCGCTCGCCTCGTTGTTGCGGCGAAACCGCGTGAACCGCGTTTCTCTGGGCGCGCAGAGCTTCCAGGCCGCACCTGCTTCAGGTGCTCGAGCGCGTTGCCTCACCCGACGACGTCCGACGGGCCGTTTACCTTCTCGCGTGATGCCGGATTTGACAACTTCTCTCTCGATCTCATCTACGGGATCCCGGGCCAGAGCCCCGCCGACCTTGCAAGCGACCTCGCCGAGGCACTGGCGCTCGAGCCGCGCGCATCTTTCCGCGTACGAGCTCGAAGCGAAGCCGGGCACACGCTTCACGCACGCCCACGGAGCCGAGCTCGCGCGCCAGGCCGAGTCGATGGAGTCATATTTCGAGCTGGTCGTCGAGACGCTGACCCGTGCCGGTTACCGCTGGTACGAGACCGCGAACTTCTGCCGCAGCATGGATCCTGACGTGGGCGCGTCGGGAATCGGCGCGCCGCGAGCTCGAGATCTGGGGCACGCGATCTCAGGTCACGCGATCTCAGGTCACAGCACAATCTCGGCTACTGGCTCGGGCACGACTACCTCGGCCTGGGCGTGGGCGCTGTCTCGACAATTGAGAATCGTCGCTGGCGGAACGCACCGTCGGTTCGCGGCTACGTCGATGCCCTCGCGGCGGGTGGGCGCCCGCCGCGTGAGCTCGAGGAGCTGTCCGACGAGATCCGGGAGACCGAGCGGGTCATGCTCGGGCTGCGGCTCGACGAGCCGGTCACGGTCGAGTCGGGCGAGCGGATGCTCGATCCGGCCGGCCTCGAGCGGCTCGAGCGGCTCGGCCTCGTGACGCGGAGCGGCGACACCGTCGCGCTGACCCCGCGCGGGCGCTTCCTCGGAGACGACGTCACGGCGACGCTGCTCGCCTGAGGCGACCGGCGGCGGCCCGAGAGGCGTGTGGCTGGGCGCGTTGGTCGCGCGGGCGATTCCGCGGCTCGCCTACCATGGGCGGATGAGGCAGCACGATCGAACGAGGTAGCCAGAGTGCCTGGCCACGCGGCGGCCGTGACCGACTCCGTCGAGCTCTCCGAACGGCAACGCGAGATCCTCGCGCGCGTCGTCGAGGAGTACGTTGCGACGAGCGCACCGGTGGGCTCTCGGCTGCTCGTCGAGCGAAGCAGCGTCGGCGTGTCGTCCTCGACGGTTCGTGCCGAGCTTGCGGAGCTCGAGCGGCTCGGGCTGCTCACGCACCCGCACACCTCCGCGGGGCGGGTGCCGACCGAGGCGGGCTACCGCATCTATGTGGATGCGCTGCTCGCGCGGCAGGAGCCGCGTCCCGTCGGGTTCGCGCTCGAGCTGACGCCGAAGCGCGCCGAGGTCGACGAGGCGCTTCAGGTGACCACCGAGACGCTCTCGCAGGTCACTCGCCTGCTCGCGCTCGTCTCGGCGCCGCCGCTCGAAGCCGCAACCGTGCGCCACGTCGACGTGCTCCAGCTCCAGCCCAACGTGGTGGTGGTCGTCGTGATCACGTCGACGGGCGGGGTGACGAAGCAGCGATATGCGTTCGAGGAACAGGTCGATCCGGGGCTCGTCACCTGGGCCGGCGACTACCTGCGGGAGCAGCTCACCGGGCTCGGCTGCGCTCCCGCCTGCTCGCGCGGGCCTTCGCCGAGCCGAGCGCATCGCCGCGCGAGCGGGCATTCCTGGCGATCGTGCGCGGCGCGTTCTACGACATCGAGGACGAGCGGGAGCTGTATGTCGGGGGCGCCGCCGGCCTGCTCGACGACCTGCGAGACGAGGAGATCGGGGCCTACCGCAGCCTGATCGAGGCGCTCGAGAAGCGCGCCGCACTGCTCGACATGCTCGCGCACTCACTCGGGATGCAACGGTCGTTCGCGCGCGTCGGCGACGAGCTGGAGCAGTCGGGCCTTCGCAATCTCGCCCTCGTCGGTGCAACCTACGGCTACGCCAATCAGTCGCTCGGGACCGTCAGCCTGCTCGGCCCCTTGCGGATGGACTACGACAAGGCCCTCGGGGCCGTTCGCTCCGCGGCCTACGAGTTGTCGCGTTTTGTCGAGGACGTCTACGCCGACGAATAGCGTTGGATGACGAGTTCCGCGATCTCGCGTATCCGGATGCACGATCCGGAAGCCTGGGCCGCTCAGGCCTCACGGAATCCGATAGAGCCCGGCTTCCGTGAGGCCTGCGCTCCAGACCGCCCGGCTCGCGCCCCGAAGCAGACGATCTCGCGAAACGAGTCATCCGCCGCGACGAAGGTGCGAGGGCCACTGCGGCTGGCACGATATGAGCCCCGTGTCCACCACCGAACGCGACTACTACGACCTGCTCGGCGTCCCGAAGACCGCCGACGAGCAGACGATCAAGAAGGCTTTCCGCAAGCTCGCGCGGGAGCTCCATCCGGACGTCTCCGGTGAGCCGGATGCCGAGCTCCGCTTCCGCGAGGTGTCCGAGGCCTACGAGGCGCTCTCGAATCCCGAGACCCGCCAGCTCTACGACCGCTATGGCCACGCGGGGCTCCGCTCCGGCGGTTTCCAGCCGAGCCACTTCGATCTCGGCAACTTCGGCGACCTCTTCAGCGCGTTCTTCGGAGACGATCTTTTCGGTGCGGGTCGTCGGCGCGGGGGCGGCGGCTCGCGCGGAGCCGACGTTCTCGCGCAGGTGACGATCGAGCTCGTCGACGCCGCTCGCGGCGTGAAGCTGAAGGTTCCACTCGAGACGGCGGCCACGTGCGTCGCGTGTCAGGGCAGCGGCGCCGCTCCCGGTAGCTCACCCGTCACGTGCCGTCGCTGCGGCGGGCACGGACTGCTCCAACAGGTCTCCCGGGGGATCCTCGGCGAGTTCGTCCGCCAGAGCGCCTGCCCCGACTGCAACGGCAGCGGCCGCGTCGGTCGAGCACCTCTGCGAGGAGTGCGGCGGCGGCGGCCGGACGATGGAGACGAGCGACCTCGACGTCGAGATTCCGGCGGGGATCCAGGACGGCCAGCGGATCCGGATTACGGGCGCAGGGCACGCCGGTGCCCTCGGGGGCCGGGACGGCGATGCCTACATCCACGTCAACGTTCGGCCCGACGAGCGTTTCGTCCGCGAGGGGAACGACATCTTCTCCCAGGTCGATCTCACGATCGTGCAGGCCGCGCTCGGGACGAAGGTGACGATCGACACCCTCGAAGGCAACCAGGAGCTCGAGTTCGATCCGGGCACCCAGCCCGGCGACGTCCGCGTCCTCCGCGGCAAGGGGATGCCCGTGCTCCAGGGCTTCGGCCACGGCGACCATCGCGTGCTCGTGAACGTCTCGGTCCCGCGCCGCCTCACCGATGACCAGCGCCGGCTCCTCGACGAGTTCGAGCAGTTGAGCGACGAGGACACCTACCACCATCACGAGGGTTTCTTCGAGAAGCTGAAGAACGCGTTCCTCTGATCAGGGTCGCCGTCACCGCGCTCTCCGACGGCTGCCGAGGAGCTCCGCGCTCGCTTCGTCGAGCTGGCGCCGGACGGGTTCGAAGAGGCAACCGCAGGTGAGGCGGTCGAGCTCGCAGCCTACGGGGCGGCCGCCGAGCGAGTTCTCGCTGAGTTTCCGGACGCGTTCGTCACGGAGGTTGCAGAGGGGTGGGAGGACCGCTGGCGCGAGTTCCATCACGCCGTCCGGATCGGCGCGCTCTGGGTCGGCCCGCCTTGGGAAGTGCCGCCGGCGGACGCTCTTGCGGTCGTGATCGACCCTGGCCGCGCCTTCGGAACCGGCGCCCATCCCTCGACCCGCCTCAGTCTCGAGCTCCTGCTCGACGAGGCCCGGGGCTCCATGCTCGACATCGGTTGCGGCTCCGGGGTGATCTCGATCGCCGCAGCCAGGCTCGGGTTCGAACCGGTGATCGCGATCGACCTGGACGAGGCCGCGGTCGAGGTGACCCGCGCGAATGCCGAGATGAACGGCGTCAGCCTCGATGTCCGGCTCGTCGATGCGCGAGACGGCGAGCTTCCCGCGGCCGA
Source organism: uncultured Actinomycetota bacterium (assembly GCA_963720045.1). Taxonomy (GTDB): domain Bacteria; phylum Actinomycetota; class Thermoleophilia; order Gaiellales; family Gaiellaceae; genus PALSA-600. Next base: position 328,938 of record CAVREC010000001.1, read on the forward strand.
GCTCGCCGTGGCGAACATCTCGCTCGCCGCCGCGGAGCTCGTCGGCCCTCACCTCACGGCGGACAGGGCGATCACCGCGGGCTATCTCGCAAGCGACCGGCTATCGCTTCCCGGCTTCCGCCACCTCGAGCGCCGTGAGCTCGACGGGTGGGCGGCGGATCTCTTCAGCCGAGACTGATCGCTCCTCCGCCCGCCCCGGCTCCGGGGGCGTTCCGGCGGCTCCGGCTGTGGACGAACTGTTCCAATGTTGGTACAGACACGACCGCCGAAGACCCGTAGAATTGGCAGTGAGGGCGGAGGGTGCGTCCCCGCCCTGGGCGGGGGTTCGCCCGAAGAGGCTTGTCGCAGACGAGCCTCCAGGCCTCGGCCGGCTCGTTCAGTTACCAGCGCGGATCGGCGAGCCACTCGACGGGCATGGAGGCGGACGGTGACGCCGGATACTCATCGTCGAGCAGCGAGAAGATCTCGGCGTCGCGGCGCTCCTCGCCGGGGCGCACGGGTGGGAGGCGCCGGCGGAGCGTGGCATCGTGGGTGTAGCCGAGGCGCACCGGGATCGCGAGGCTCGTCGCGTTGGCCGGGTCGATGTGGATCTCGGTGCGGACGACGCCACACCATTCGAACGCCACACGCGTCAGGGCCGCGGCGGCCTCGGTGGCGAAGCCCTGCCCGAGCGCGGCTCGCGCGAAGCCAGTAGCCGATCTCGAGGGCCTCGGGGCCGACTCGGCGGTGGAGCCCGGCGCCGCCGAACAACTCGGAGCCGTCCGGAGGTAGGAGCGCGTAGGTCCAGCCCGCGCCCTGCTCGAAGTTCCGGCTGACCTCGTCGATGCGCTTCTCGACCGCGCTCAGCGGCTCCGGCGCGAACCACGCGAACTCCATGAACACACGCAGGTGCGCGAGGCTCGAATCGACCGCGTCCTTGAAGAGCGGCGCGTCGGCCGGCTCGTAGGGACGCAGCAGCAGCCGCTCGGTGAGGATCCGGCGTGGAGGCGCGGTCAGCTCGACCATCGCGCGTACCTTAGGCCTCCGCGATGACCGCCTCGTACGTTGCCCTCGTCCGGTTGAAGCCGGCTCGTCGCCTGCTCTACGCGCTCGCGGCCGCGACGTTCAGCTTCGGGATGCTGTCGCTGACGCTCCTCCTCACGGTCGAGCGCTCGACGGGCTCCTACCGGACAGGAGGGTTTGCGGTCGCCGCGTTCGCGCTCGCCGCCGGGCTCTCGGCGCCGGTCCGGGGGCGGCTCGTCGACCGTGGAGGGGCGCGGATCTGGCTTCCCGGCCTCGCCTGCGGGTACGCAACCTCGCTGCTTGCCCTCGACCTTCTCGCCTACGAAGGCGGGCCTCCCTGGGCGCTCGTGCTCCTGGCGGGGACCTGCGGCCTCAGCGCACCGCCGCTTTTCGCCTCGGCGCGAGCCCTCTGGCGCTACGTCGTCGAGCCCGAGTACATCCGCCGCGGCTACGCGATGATGTCGCTGGTCTACGACGTCGGCCAGATCGCAGGCCCCGTCGTCGCCTCGCTCTTCTTTCTCGTCTCGACCTGGGCGGGAGCGATCGTCTGCAGCGCGTTCGGCGTCGCCGGGGCCCTGCTTTCGCTACCGGCACGCGAAGGGGCACGGACGGCGATCGAGCCTCACCCGATGCCCTCGCTGCTCGGGAGCCGCGCGCTCCTCGGTCTCCTGTCGGTCTCTGTCGTCTTCGGAGCATCCCAGGGAGTCGTCCAGGTGGCGGTGCCAGTCGCAGCCGGCCGTTGGGGGCACCCCGCACTCGCGGGCCCGGTGCTCGCGGCGTTCGCTGCCGGGAGCGTGCTCGGGGCCCTCTGGTACGGGGCGCGGCGCTGGCAGCTCCCGGTCTTCACGCGCTTCCTGCGAGCCGTCCTGCTCTTCGGCGCGCTGCTCGTGCCGGCGGCGTTTGCGGAGAACGCTGCGGAGCTCGCAGGAATCCTCTTTCTCGCCGGATTGACCTTCGGCCCGGCCACGGTCGCGATCTTCGAGACGCTGGATGTGATCGCGCCCGGAACAGGCGCCGAGGCGCTGACGTGGGTGACGAGCGCCGAGGCAGCGGGCTCCGCAGGCGGTTCCGCCGCCGCCGGCGTCCTCGGGACGAGCTCCGGCGTGGCGGCGCCGTTCGGTTTCGCCTCCGTTGCGATGGTTTCCGCCGCCGGGTTGGCGATGCTGCTGCGCAAGAAGCGTTAACCGGGCGCCACGCGCTGACTGGGCGTGATCGTGCGTGCCTGCGTGGTGAGCGCTCGTCAGCCGGCCCGTGCTCATTGAGTCAGCGCTTCGAGGCCGTCGGTGACTCGCATTCCGTGCGGACTGGGAAGTACGATCCGCAGCGGATGAGATTCAACGTTGACTTCCTCGGCTGCAAGGTCTCTCACGTCGACGCGCACGAGATCCGCGAGCGACTGCTTGCCGACGGCCACCTCGAGGCGGACGTCGGCGCCGACGTGGCGATCGTCAACGGCTGCTGCGTGACGAACGAGGCGGCTGCGAAGAGCCGCAAGGCCGCGGCGCGCGCAGCACGGACGCACGCACGGGTCTACGTCACGGGCTGCGTCGCGAATCTCGACCCGGAGGCGCTCGGCGGCCTGCCGGCGAACGTGACCGTGGTCTCGAAGCGATCGGAGGAAACAGCCGCGTTCGTCGCCGGCGACGTCGGCGCCATCGGCTGCGTCCAGGCCGACACGCGGCTCGACCGCGTGCGCGCGTTCGTCAAGATCCAGGACGGCTGCTCGTTCTCGTGCGGGTTCTGCGTGATCCCGCTCGTCCGCGGCAACTCGCGAAGCCGCAGCGTCGCGGCCGTGCTCGGCGAGATCGCGAGACGGGTCGCGCAGGGCCATCGGGAGGTCGTCCTGACCGGGATCAACCTCGGCTGCTTCCGGGACCGGGCAGCCGGTTTCGATCTGCCGAGGCTCGTCCGCGAGGCCGGGGCGACTCCGGGACTCGAGCGCCTGCGGCTGAGCTCGATCGAGATCAATCACGTCGACGATGCCCTCGTCGCAGCGCTTCGAGAGACACCGACGGCGGCTCGCCACCTGCATGTTCCGCTCCAGTCCGGCGACGACGATGTTCTTCGCGCGATGAAGCGCCGGTACTCGACCGCCACCTACCTGCGCCGGCTCCAGCCGCTCGCCGAGGACTTCAACCTGACGAGTGACGTGATCGTCGGCTTCCCAGCCGAGGACGAGCGGGCGTTCGAGCGCACACTCGAAACGGTCGCGGCCGCCGGGCTCACCCGGGTCCACGTCTTCCCCTACTCGCCCCGTCCCGGAACCGAGACGGCCGAAGCCGATCCTGTCCCGCCCGGCGAGAAGAAGGAGCGGGGCGCCCGCCTGCGCCGCCTGTCGCGCGAGCTCGAGCAGCGTCGCTGGCACTCGAAGCTCGGCTCGCACGACCTCGTTCTCGTCGACCGGCCGGGTCGCGGCTACGGCGACGACTACTCGCCGTTCCTCGTCGACGCTCCCGTCGGCGAGCTCGTGCGGGTGCGGGCCACGAGCGTGACGGAGGAGGGGATCCTTGGCCTCGCAGCGTGACGACTGCCCGTTCTGCAAGCTCTACCGCGAGGGCGATCATCTCGCCTCGACGAAGGGCTTCGTGGCGATCAAGGACATCAACCCGCAGTCGCCGGTGCATCTTCTCGTGATTCCCGAGGAGCACATCGACACGTTCCGCGACGTCGGGCGGCTCTCCGGAGGGGAGAGCCACCGCATGCTCGAATTCATCGCCGACACCGCCCGCGGCGCCGGCCTCGAGGACTACAAGGTGCAGGTGAACGTCGGCAGCACCGCGGGGCAGACCGTGTTCCATCTCCACTGGCACATCCTCGGCCGCAAGAAGATGGACGCGCCCGGACTTGCCGATACCACCGCGGTGAGCGAGCTGTGACGCTGATCACGCAGATCGAGGCCGACGTGAAGGCCGCGATGCTCGCGCGGGATTCGCAACGTCGGGACGCGCTCCGGCTCATCCTCTCGAGCCTGCGGTCCGCCGAGAAGGATCTCCAGCGCCCGCTCTCGGACGACGAAGAGCTCCAGGTGCTTCAGCGCGAGCGCAAACGCCGCGTCGAGGCGTCCGAGGCGTTCCGCGCCGCCGGCCGCGAGGAGCAGGCCGAGAAGGAGGACGGCGAGCTCGAGATCCTCGAGGAGTACATGCCCGCCCAGCTCACCGAGGAAGATCTCGAGCGGATCGTCGACGACGCGATCGCCGAGAACGGCGCAACGAGCATGCGGGACATGGGCCGCGTGATGGCCGACGTGATGCCGCAGATCGCCGGTCGCGCCGACGGGTCGGCGGTCAGCCAGATCGTTCGAGAGAAGCTCGCCTGATCGCGGGGGAGACCCTGTGATCTGTCAAACCTGTTCTGCCGAGAACCGCCCCGAAGCGCGCTTCTGCGACTCGTGCGGAGCTGCGCTCGTGGAGGCGGTCGCCCGGCAGCAGCGCAAGGTCGTGACCGTTCTCTTCTGCGACGTCGCGGGATCGACGGCGCTCGGAGAGAGGCTCGATCCGGAGGCGATGCGGATCGTGATGTCGTCCTACTTCGACGTCGCGCGGGCCGCGATCGAGCGGCACGGCGGAACCGTGGAGAAGTTCATCGGCGACGCTGTGATGGCGGTGTTCGGTGTGCCGGTCGTTCGCGAGGACGATGCGCTGCGGGCGGTGCGCGCCGCCGCCGAGCTTCGGGACGGGGTCGAGATCGATGTGCGGATCGGGGTCAACACCGGCGAGGTCGTCACCGGCACCGGGGACACGCTCGTGACCGGGGATGCCGTCAACACCGCCGCCCGGCTCGAGCAGGCGGCCGAGCCCGGTGAGGTGCTGATCGGTGCCGAGACCTACGGCCTCGTGCGTGATGCGGTGGACGTCGAGCTCCTGCCCCCGCTGGCGGCCAAGGGCAAGACCGATCCGTTGACGGCCTACCGGCTCCGGGCGGTGATCGGTGACGTCGCCGTCGCGCGCCGCCAGGACGCACGCCTCGTCGGCCGCGAGCGAGAGAAGCGACTTCTCGACGACGCGTGGGCCCGCAGCCGCTCGGAGAGTGCGTGCTCGCTGTTCACGGTGCTCGGCACCGCCGGTGTCGGCAAGTCGCGCCTCGCAGCGGAGTTTCTCGGAGGTCTCCAGGCGACCGTCGTGAGCGGGCACTGTCTCTCCTACGGCGAGGGGATCACCTACTGGCCCGTCGTCGATGTCGTCAAGCAACTCCTCGGCGAGAGGGCCGCGCCCGGCCCTGCGATCGCCGCGTTGCTCGGCGCCGGCCAGGCGGCGACGGACGAGGTCGCTGTCGCCGTGCGGAAGCTGTTCGAGGCGGCGGCGCTGGAGCGGCCGCTCATCGTCCTCTTCGATGACATCCAGTGGGGAGAGCCCGCATTTCTCGATCTGATCGAGCATGTCGCCGACTGGTCGCGGGGTTCGCCGATCCTGCTGCTCTGCCTGGCCCGGCCCGAGCTCCTCGAGCTGCGGCCCGGCTGGGGCGGCGGCAAGTTGAATGCCACCGCCGTCCTGCTCGAACCGCTCTCGGCTGATGAGATGGACGAGCTGATCGACGCATTGCTCGAGGGGCGTGACCTGAGCGAGGAGCTCCGCGAGCGGATCCGGGCTGCCGCCGAAGGGAACCCGCTCTTCGTCGAGCAGATGCTCGCGATGGTCGAGGAGTCGCCTGAGGAGGTGACCGTTCCGTCGACCATCCAGGCACTCCTCGCGGCGCGCCTCGACCAGCTGCCGGCCGGTGAACGCGCGGCGCTCGAGCGCGGCGCTGTCGAGGGCCAGGTCTTCCACCGGGGTGCCGTCGCCGCGCTCGCGCCGAACGATCCAGACGTCTCGTCCGAGCTGCTCGGTCTCGTCCGCAAGGAGCTCGTCCGTCCAGCCGCGGCCACGTTCCCCGATGACGATGCTTTCCGCTTCCGTCATCTACTGATCCGCGACGCCGCCTACGACGCGCTGCCGAAGACGCTTCGCAGCGAGCTCCACGAACGCCTGGCGTCCTGGCTCGAGGGTCATGCGAAGGAGCTTGTCGAGCTGGACGAGGTCCTCGGATACCACCTGGAGCAGGCGGGGCGCTACCGGATCGAGCTCGGCAATCCGTCGCCGGAGCTTCAGGGAGCGCGCAGCCGAACGGCTCGGTGCCGCCGGCCTGCGCGCCGAGGCGCGCGCGGACTCGAACGCCGCCGTGACGCTCCTGCTGCGCGCCTCGGCGCTTCTCGAGGCCGGTGACCCGCGGCGGTCCGCGCTTCTTCCCGCTCTCGCGCAGGCGTACTGGGGGCTCGGACGGCTGGAGGACGCTTACCGCACCTTCGACCAGGCGATCGCGGAGGCCGATCCGGACATCGCGGCATACGCGTACTTCCTCAAAGCGTTTGCCCAGGGTCTCGGCGACTCGATCTCTCCGCTTCAGCTCGAACGGGACGTGCGTGACGCACTCTTCGGAATCGAGCAGACCGCGAGCGACCGGACGCTCGCCGCGGCCTTCGTCACGCTCGGCTGGACCACCTTCTGGGGCGGCAGGCTCGGGGATGCGGTCGTTGCAGGGGAGCGGGCGATCGCGTTTGCGAGGCGGGCCGGTGAGCGCTCGCTCGAGGCGGGCGCGCTGCGCCTGGTCAGTGCAGCGAAGACTCAGAGTGAGGTGCCGTGGTCAGCCGTCGAGGAGCAAGCAGCAGAGATGTCCGCGGTCGGGGTCGATGCCTCCATGGTCATCGGTCTGGGCTCGTGGGATGCAGGGGCACCTCTCCGAAGCTCGCCGAATCTCGGATGCGTACATCGGGGATCTACGCGAGCGCGGCCAGCTGCTCGGTGTCTACACGCACATGCTGACGAGGGCGGAGGTCGAGCAGGCCTGCGGCGAGGCCACCGGAGCCGAGCAGAGCCTCCGCGTGGGGTGGGACGGGCTCGGCGTGTTAGGTGAGCGTGGCATTCGGTCGACCACCGGTGCCTGCCTTGGTGAGCTTCTCGCCCGCCGTGGGAGCCTCGCGGAGGCGGCGTCGGTTCTCGACGAGGCCATGGAGATCAGCACGCCGGACGACTGGGTCACCGTCTCGCAGGTCATCCTCGGACGCGCGTTCATCGCCTCGATGTCGGGCGACCACGGGCGGGCGGTGGCTCTCGCCGGGGAGGCCGCCGCGATCGCCGAGGAGCACGAGTATCTCACCATCCGGGTCAGGCTCAGGCTCGGGCAGGGGGAGATCCTCCTCGCGGCGGGGAGTTTCGAGGAGGCGCGCGGTGCGCTCGAACGCGTGCGCGACCTCTCGACGCGGAAGGGCTCGACAGTCCTCGTCGCGCGGGCGAACGAACTTCTGGCACGGATCGACGTTCCGCAGTAGCTCGGCCTCGGATCCCGTCCCTACACTGAGCCGATGCAGGAGGTTCTCGATGTCTCGAATGCCGTCGCCGCCGAGCTCGCCGGGATGGGCGACGGCGTGCTCGAGGCGCTCCGCGACCGGCTCGGCTGCACGATCCGGTTGCGCGGCAACCAGCTGACCCTCGACGGCGAGCAGGCGCAGGTCGAGGAGGCCCGCGGCGTGATCGACGAGCTCGTCGAGCTCGTCGAGGGGGGACACGAGATCGGGGCGCAGACCGTGGACGCGGTGCTCGGCGCGCGCGAGAGCCATCAGGATGTCCGCGAGGTCCTCGACCACATCGTCTGGCGCCACCGCGGCAAGCAGATCGCCCCGAAGACCGTGATGCAGAAGGCCTACGTCGATGCGATCCGCTCGAAGACCGTCACCTTCGGGATCGGCCCGGCCGGCACCGGCAAGACCTATCTCGCGATGGCGCTCGCGGTCGCCGCTCTCCAGGAGCGCCAGGTCGCCCGGATCATCCTCACCCGCCCCGCCGTCGAGGCCGGCGAACGGCTCGGCTTCCTGCCGGGCGACATGCTCGCGAAGGTCGACCCGTACCTGCGCCCGCTCTTCGACGCCCTCTTCGACATGCTCGACCCGGAGCGCGCGAACACCTACATGGAGCGCGGCACGATCGAGGTTGCGCCGCTGGCATTCATGCGTGGAAGGACGTTGAATGACAGCTTCATCATCCTCGACGAGGCGCAGAACACCTCGCCGGAGCAGATGCAGATGTTCCTGACCCGGCTCGGCTTCGGCTCCAAGGTGGTGATCACGGGCGACGTGACACAGGTCGACCTGCCGCGCGATCAGGCGTCCGGGCTGATCCAGGTTCAGAAGATCCTCGAGGGGATCGACGGGATCGCGTTCGTCCACTTCGACCATCGCGACGTCGTTCGGCACAAGCTCGTGCAGCGGATCGTCGAGGCCTACCGCGAGCACGCGGAGGAGACGGGCACCGAGCGGAGCAGATAAGCGGATGCTGACAGTGGAGGTCGACAACCGGAGCGGGATGGATGTCGACGAGGGCGCCGCGGTCGAGCTCGCCGGCCGCGTCCTGCGCGCCGAGGGGATCGATGACGGAGAGCTCGGGCTCGCGTTCGTCGCACCCGAGGAGATCCGCGAGCTCAAGCGCGAGCACCTCGGGATCGACGAGGCGACCGACGTGCTCTCGTTCCCGATCGACGGCAGAGACGAGCTTCCGGAGGGGCTCCCGCGTGCGCTGGGCGACATCGTCATCTGCCCGCAGGTCGTCGGCGAGTCCTGGCGCGCGCCGCTGACCCACGGCTTGCTCCATCTGCTCGGCTACGACCACGGCGAGGAGATGGAGCAGAGGGAAGCGGAGCTCCTGCGATGAGCCGGCGCTCGCCGAGCCTTCTCGACTCGGTCAACTTCGCGTTCGAAGGGATCATCCACGTGCTCCGGACGCAGCGGAACATGCGGATCCACTTCGCGATCGCCGTTGTCGTGCTCGTGGTCGCGATCGCCACCGACGTGACGAAGATCGAGCTGATCGTGCTTTTGCTCTCGATCTCGTTCGTCCTCGTGGCGGAGATGATCAACACCGCGATCGAGGGCGCGATCGATGTCGCGACGAGCTCGTTCGACCCGCTCGCGAAGCTCGCCAAGGACATCGCAGCCGGTGCGGTGCTGATCGCCGCGATCAACGCGGTCGCAGTCGGTTACCTCGTCTTCTCGGGCAAGACCGCGAGCCGCTCGGCCCGGCTGATCGACCGTGTCCGCGACGCGCCCGCAGAGCTGACTCTCGTTGCCTTCGTGGTGACGGTGATCGTCGTGATCGCGATCAAGGCCTCGACCGGGCGCGGCTCGCCGCTCCGGGGCGGTCTGCCGTCGGGGCATGCGGCGGTCGCGTTCGCGGGCTGGATCGCGCTCACCTACGTCGCCGGGGCGAGCCATCGCTTCCTGATCTCGACGATCGCCTTCATCCTCGCGCTGCTCGTCGCCCAGACCCGCGTCGAGTCCGGGATCCACTCCTCGGTCGAGGTCGTTCTCGGCGGCTTGCTCGGCGCGCTCGTGACCCTCGCGCTGTTCCAGCTCTCGGCCTGACCGCGGCCGAAGACCGGCGGCGTGGGACAATAGATTGTGATGAGCGACCTCGTAGAGAAGGCCGAAGCGGCCGCCGCCAACGCGTATGCCCCCTACTCGAACTACCTCGTCGGCGCCGTGATCCGCGCCCGCGACGGCCGCGAGTTCACCGGCGTGAACGTCGAGAACGCCGCCTATCCGCTCGGGATCTGCGCCGAGAAGAACGCGATCGCGGCCGCGGTGGCCGCCGGCTGCCGGCCCGGTGACCTCGAGGCGATCGGGATCACCGCCTCGCCGTGCGGGGGCTGCCGGCAGTGGCTCTACGAGTTCCGGTTCGACCGGGTCGGCTACCGCGGCGCCGACGGCGAGATCCGAAGCGCCAAGCCGGCCGAGCTTCTGCCGGACAGCTGGGATCTGCCGGAATGAAGTCGGGCTTCGCCGCGTTCGCCGGCCGTCCGAACGTCGGCAAGTCGACGCTCGTGAACGCGCTCACCGGCGAGAAGGTCGCGATCGTCTCGAACATCCCGCACACGACCCGCCATCGCATCCGCGGCGTCTGGACGGAGGAGGACGCCCAGCTCGTGCTGGTCGACCTGCCGGGCTGGCAGAAGCCGATCGACACGATGACCCAGCGGATGCAGGACCGGGTCGAGGAGACGATCGCCTCCGACCTCGACGTGGTCGTGCTCGTGATGAACGCCCGCGAGCGCATCGGCGCCGGCGACCGCTACGTCGCCCGCCGCGTCTTCGATCTCGGCTGTCCCGTCGTGATCGCGCTCAACAAGATCGACCGGCTGACCCACGGCCACGTCGCCGAGCAGATGAAGGCCGCCGCCGCGCTCGGCAACTTCCATGCGCTCCATCCCGTCAGCGCGAAGACCCGCGACGGGATCGGCGAGCTCCGCTCCGACCTGATCTCGCTGCTTCCCGAGGGCCCGATGCTCTATCCCGCCGGCGAGGTGACCGACATGCCGCTCGAGGCGCGTATCGCAGAGCTCGTGCGCGAGCAGGCGCTGAGGCTCACGAAGGAAGAGGTGCCGCACGCGCTCACAGCCGAGCTCGTCGAGATCGACGAGAGCCGCGTTCACGTGCGGATCTACACCGAGACCCAGAGCCAGAAGCAGATCCTCGTCGGCAAGGGCGGCTCGATGGTGCGCGAGATCGGCCGCTCCGCCCGCCCCGAGATCGAGGCGCTCATCGGCAACAAGATCTACCTCGAGCTCCAGGTGAAGGCCTCCCCGAAGTGGCGGCGGAACGAGACGATGCTCGAGCGCCTCGGGCTCTAGATGACTTGTTCCACGATCTCGCGTGTCCGGATGCACGATCTGACCGGCCTGGGCCGCTCCGGCCTCATGGGAAGCCGGTGAGGCTGGCTCCCCGTGAGGCCTGCGCTTCACCGCGGCGGTGCCTCCCCAGTACGTCCGGTATTGGAGAGGCACCGCCGCGGCGCCCCAGACCACTCGTCAGATAGCCAACCTTCGGTTGGACGCTCGCGCCCCGGAGCAGACGATCTCATGGAACAAGTCATCTAACTGCTGATCGGGTAGCCGGCCTGGCTGATCGCCTCGAGCGCCGACTGGATCTCGTTGAAGCCCTGGAGATTCGGAACCTGGGAGAGCGCGCCGATGTCTCCGTCCTTCAACTTCTCGATCACCGGATCGAGCTCGTCGGCGAAATCGCCCACGCCCGTCGTCAGCTTCTCGTGCTCGGAGGCGATCGCAGCCGGCGGGTTGATCGCCTTCAGCTGCTCCTCGGCCGTGCGCATGTCGTCCTGGACCTTCGCGAGCGCGGTGGCGGCGTCGGAGGCGCCGTTCAGCGAGCCGAGGGTGCCGAGCGAGACGACGAGCCCCTGGCGCACCTTCGCCACCTGCGTCACGTACTGAACCTTCGTGAGCGGCGGGCCGGAGGAGTGCCCGCCGCAGCCTCCGGCGAGCAGAGCCGTGGCCACGGCCATGGCAAGCACCATCCCGATCGAGCCCCTCATCGCCGCCACCCTACCCGGGGAGGCGGCCGGTGCCTACACTCGATCCGTGGCGAAAGCACCTGCACTCCCCGGGCGGATTCGAGCTGCCGTTGAAACAGCGTCTGCCGCGCATCGGCGCGATCGACCAGGTCGGGGTCGAGGAGCGCGCGGCCACGCTCGCCAAGCGCAGCATCAAGAAGGAGTCGAAGCTCTGGGCGCTCGAGCTCGCGATCCGCTGCTGCGACCTGACGACGCTCGAGGGCCAGGACACGCCGGGCAAGGTCTCGGCGCTCTGCAGCAAGGCGATCCGGCCCGATCCCACCGACCCGAACATCCCCTCGGTCGCCGCCGTCTGCGTGTACCCGAACCTCGTGCCGACGGCCGCCGAGCGGCTCGCCGGCTCCGGGGTGAAGGTCGCCTCGGTCGCAACCGCGTTCCCGTCCGGGCAGAGCCCACTCGAGCTGAAGGTGCGCGAGGTCGAGGAAGCGGTCGCGCTCGGCGCCGACGAGATCGACATGGTGATCGACCGCGGCGCGTTCCTCTCCGGCCGTTACGCGCTCGTCTTCAACGAGGTCGTGAAGGTGAAGGAGGCCTGCGGCGACGCGCATCTCAAGGTGATCCTCGAGGTCTCGGAGCTCGGCACCTACGACAACGTCCGCCGCGCCTCGCTGCTTGCGATGGCCGCCGGCGCCGACTTCATCAAGACCTCGACCGGCAAGCTTCCCGGCGCCGCGACGCTCCCGGTCCAGCTCGTGATGCTCGAGGCGATCCGCGACGTCTACGAGGAGACCGGCCGGCGGGTCGGGATGAAGGCGGCGGGCGGGATCCGCACGTCCAAGAATGCGATCCAGTATCTCGTGCAGGTGCACGAGACCCTCGGGCCGGAGTGGCTCACGCCCGACCTCTACCGGCTCGGCGCGTCGTCCTTGCTGAACGACATCCTGATGCAGATGCGCAAGGAGAAGACGGGCGCCTACCAGTCGAAGGACTACTTCACGAATGACTGACGTCGAGAAACGCGCCGCCCGCGCGCCGGTGCCGAAGGACTGGACGTACGCGCCGGCTCCCGAGTCGACCGACATCGTGCAGCTGCGCGATCGGTACGGCCTCTTCATCGGCGGGGAATGGGTCGCCCCGCGCGACGGCGAGGTCTTCACGACGATCTCCCCTCGCGACGAGGAACCGCTCGCCGAGGTTGCCCAGGCCGGGCCGGAGGACGTCGCCGCCGCAGTCGCCGCCGCGCGTGAGGCCTTTGGAGGCTGGTCGAAGCTCCCCGGAAGCGAGCGCGCGAAGTACCTCTTCCGGATCGCCCGCATCCTGCAGGAGCGCGCGCGAGAGCTCGCGGTGCTCGAGTCGCTGAACGGCGGGAAGCCGATCAAGGAGTCGCGCGACGTCGACGTCCCGCTTGCCGCGGCCCACTTCTTCTACTACGCCGGCTGGGCCGACAAGCTCGAGTACGCCTTCCCGAACCGCACCGCGCGCCCGCTCGGCGTCGCCGGGCAGATCATCCCGTGGAACTTCCCGCTGCTGATGCTCGCGTGGAAGCTCGCGCCGGCGCTCGCCGCCGGGAACACGGTCGTGCTGAAGCCGGCCGAGACGACGCCGCTCTCGGCGCTGCTTTTCTGCGACGTCCTGCGGCAGGCCGAGCTGCCGCCGGGCGTCGTCAACATCGTCACGGGCGACGGGCGAACGGGCGCGGCTCTCGTCGAATCAGACGTGGAGAAGATCGCGTTCACCGGCTCGACCGAGGTGGGCAAGGCGATCCAGCGCCGGCTGGCGGGGACCGGCAAGAAGCTCACGCTCGAGCTCGGCGGCAAGGCGGCGAACATCGTCTTCGACGACGCGGCGCTCGATCAGGCGGTCGAGGGGGTCGTGAACGGCATCTACTTCAACCAGGGCCATGTCTGCTGCGCCGGCTCGCGCCTGTTCGTTCAGGAGTCGATTGCAGAGCCGCTGATCGACAAGTTGAAGCAGCGCATGCAGACGCTCCGCGTCGGCGACCCGCTCGACAAGAACACCGACGTCGGCGCGATCAACTCGCGCGCCCAGCTCGAGAAGATCACCGAGCTCGTCGCCTCGGGCACCGCGGAGGGCGCCGAGATCTACCAGCCGCCGTGCAAGCTCCCGGAGAAGGGCTACTGGTTCGCGCCGACCGTGTTCACGAACGTCGCCCAGAGCTACCGGATCGCCCAGGAGGAGATCTTCGGCCCCGTCCTCAGCGTCCTCACCTTCCGTACGCCCGAGGAGGCGCTCGAGAAGGCGAACAACTCGCCCTACGGGCTGTCGGCAGGCGTGTGGACGGAGAAGGGCTCCCGGATCCTCTGGATGGCCGAGCGGCTCCGGGCCGGTGTCGTCTGGGCGAACACGTTCAATCGCTTCGACCCGACGAGCCCCTTCGGCGGCTACAAGGAGTCTGGCTTCGGACGGGAGGGGGGCCGTCACGGGCTCGAGCCGTACCTCTCCTTCGACGGCAACGGTGGTTGAGGTCAGGGCGGCGAGCACCGCCGACGAGGGCGCGCTCTCGCGGCTCGACCGCGCGGCCTGGACGACCTATTCGAGCCCGGGCCCGCTGCCCGAGGGCGAGTCCTTCTTCAACGAGAAGACGAATCCCGAGGACGTGCTCGTGGCAGTCGTGGACGGCGAGGTCGCCGGGTATCTCCGCCTCGCGAAAGCGAGCCGGTTCACCTCGAGCGACCACGTGCTGACGATCAACGGAGTGGCCGTCGATCCGGGGAGGCAGCGGCGCGGCGTGGGGCGCGCTCTGATCGAGGCCGCTGCGACCGAGGCACGCAGCCGCGGTGCACGCCGCCTGACCCTCCGTGTGTTCTCTCCGAACGCTGCCGCTCGGGCGCTCTACGAGTCGGCGGGATTCGAGGTCGAAGGTGTGCTCCGCGGCGAGTTCTTCCTCGGCGGCGTCTACGTCGACGACATCGTGATGGCGCTCGTGCTCACGTGAGCATCAGAACGTCGCCAGTGACCCTTTTGCCCGGTCGGCGCACGCTGCATGGCACATCGCCTCGATCGGCTCGCCACCGGGCTCGAGCGGGGCGATGATCAGGGCGCAGGCTGGATCGCCGTTGCCCTTCTCCCAGGCGATGTCCTCGCGGCAGAACCAGCAACTCTCGTGGATCTTTCCGTCGGGGCCGGCCTTGAGCACGTGGACGCCCGGTCCTTCGGTGGGAACGCTGCCGGGCGGAAGCCGTGTCGCGCGCTCGACGATCATCGTCTGTTGCTTGGGGCTCCGCCGGAACAGTCCCACCGGCCCACGATAACTACGGCAGGCGTTTCCCGCGTGCGTTCTCGGCGCAGGCGCGGTGGGCGAGCACGTGAGGCGGGTGACACGGAAGATCGACGAGCCCCGCGATCAGCAGGTCGCTCGGATGGTCGGCGTCGACCACGATGCTGCCGCTGCAGTAAAGGCACTTCTCGTCGATCGCCGGAAACGCGGCGAGTGGCGGAGCGGGCGGTGCCGCCGCGGGCGGGGCAGTTGCCTGGCGGCGAATGAATCCCATCGGGGGACGCACTCTCGCACGTTCCGTCCCGTTTGCGCAATAGGCCTCGCGACCTATCTTTCGACGTATCCTGGTGGGATCGCCCGCCTGCCCGTCAAGAAGACCTACAAGCTCTACATCGGTGGCGCGTTTCCGCGCTCGGAGTCGGGACGGACCTACGAGGCGCAGGGCGAGAATGTCGCACGCGCATCGCGCAAGGATGCGCGCGACGCCGTCACGGCCGCGCGGGGAGCGCAAGCGAAATGGGCCGGCGCGACCGCATACAACCGCGGCCAGGTTCTGTACCGCATTGCCGAGATGATGGAGGCTCGAACCGGCGAGTTCGCCGCGCTCTCGACCGGCCGCGACGAGGTGGAGCGCGCGATCGATCGCTGGGTCTGGTACGCGGGCTTCGCCGACAAGCTCGCACAGGTGCTTGGCTCGTCAAACCCTGTCGCCGGACCGTATTTCAACTTCACGGTGCCGGAGCCGACCGGGGTCGTAGCCGTGATCGCGCCCGAGGAACCGCCGCTTCTCGGCCTCGTCTCCCGGATCGCACCGGCGGTCGTCGGCGGTAACGCAGTCGTCGCCGTCGCCTCCGAGGGCAGTCCGCTCGCCGCGATCGAGCTGGCCGAGGTGCTCGCGACGAGCGATCTTCCAGGCGGAGTCGTCAACCTCCTCACGGGCCGGCGCGCAGAGCTGGCACCGTGGCTTGCGTCGCACATGGACGTGAACGCGATCGACCTGACGGGCGCCGACGGGCTACGCACCGAGCTCGAGCGGGCCGCCGCAGACAACGTGAAGCGCGTCGTCGTCGGCTCGGCCGACTCGCAGAGCCTCTATGAGATCTCGGCGTTCCTCGAGCTGAAGACCGTCTGGCACCCGATCGGCACCTAGTGCGGCTTCCCCAACCGTTGCCCGGCGTGTGCTGAGCATTGCGCTGGGCGGCGAGCCGCAAGCGGCCCGGGGTGCCGGAGTTTCAGGTCGAATGTTGTGAGAAGGCCCACTCGCGCGGGCATGGTCGTCAGGATCTGGCGAGGCTGGACAGCACCTGCAGATGCCTCCGCCTACGTCGAGCATCTGCGAACCGCGACCTTTCCGGCCTTGCGGCTGCTGGACGGCTTCGAGGACGCCGAGATCCTCCGGCGTGACCTGGGCGCCGAGGTCGAGTTCGTGATTCGCACCGTGTGGCGTTCGCTCCTCGACATCCGGGCGTTCGCGGGTGAGGCCCTCGAGGAGGCGGTGGTGCCGCCCGAGGCGGAGCGGCTGCTTCTCCGTTTCGAGCCGACGGTCGCTCATTACGAGGTCGTGACCGGCTCTTGAAGGTCGAGATCCTCGGTTCGGGCGGCGCGGTGACGATCCCGCGGCCCGGGTGCTCCTGCCGGGTTTGCGTCGAGGCACGCGCGCAAGGCGTGCCCTACGCGAGGTCCGGGCCGAGCGTCTTCGTGCACGGGCCCGACGTGCTGATCGACACGCCGGAGGAGTCGAAGCTCCAGCTGAACCGATCGCAGGTCGGGAGGGTCGCGGCCGGTCTCTACTCGCACTGGCATCCCGACCACACTGCGGGGCGGAGAGTCTGGGAGTCGCGCAACTTCGACTTCCGTTCGTGGCCGCCGCGGTACGAAACGACGCCCGTCTACATCCCGGAGCGCGTCTGGGGGGACTTCGAGGCGAACTACGGCCTCGCCGACCAGTTCCGGTTCCTGGAGCGGCAGGGAACGGTGGCGGTGAGGCGGCTTGTCGAAGGGGAGCAGGTCTCACTCGGCGAGTTCACGATCACGCAGGTCCCGCTCGAGGCTGAGAATGCGTTCGCCTTCCTGTTCGAGGGCGGGGGCAAACGGGTGCTGGTCGCGATGGACGAGACGCACGGGTGGACTCCGGCCGGGCTCGGGGCGCTCGACCTCGCGGTGCTTCCTGTGGGCGTTTTCGAGCACCATCCCTTCACCGGCGAGCGGATGATCCCGGAGGAGTTCTGCAAGCCGCCCGTTCGCAAGACCCGCTACGCGCAGTCGCTCGAGCAGGTACGCGCACTCGCGCCGCGCCGGGCCGTGCTCTCGCACATCGAGGAGATGGACAGGGTCTCGCACGACGAGCTCGTACGGCTCGGCGCCGCCGACGGGTGGGAGCCCGCGTGGGACGGGCTCGTGATCGAGGTATGAGTCCGCGCGCCCGACGTCGTCTGGAATCACTAGGCTGCGCGAGCAGTTGGGACATTCTCGACGCCTGAGCCAACGGATCTCGGAAGGTGACGGGATCGCGATCATCGTCCGCGTCAGCGACGTTGAGTCCGCGCGCGCGGCGCAGGAGCAGGGCGCGAAGGCCGTCGCGGTCGATCACGCGATCGACGGGATCCGCAGTTCGACCTCGCTCCCCCTGCTCTGGCTCGCGGGAACCGCGCCCGTCGAGGCGGACGCGGTCTCCGTCCGGCCCGACGAGGAGCACGCTCACGAGCTCGAGACCGTGATGGAGGTGCGCGACGAGCACGAGCTCGAGGAAGCGCTCGAGGCGCACGACCCGGAGATCCTCCTGATCTCGCCCGGCGACGACGGCGGCGACCCGCTCGAGCTCGCGCTGGAGCTGCTTCCGGACGTGCCGGCCGGGAAGCTCGCGATCGCCGATGTCGATGTCGGCGACCGAGACGAGGTGCTGAAGCTCGAGCGTGCCGGGTTCGACGCCGTGCTCGTCGCCCCGGGCCATGTCGGCCCGCTCGTCGGACACTTGCCGCCCGACGTCTGAGCGCCGGCGCTGCGGGCCACGTGACGTGCGCCAGACTCGCGGAGCGGCGAGCTCCTGTGGAGAAGATGTTCCAAAGTTGGCACAGACACAGCGACCGGGAGCCCATAGAATTGCTCTCGAGGGCGGAGGGGTGCGTCCCCACCCTGAGGGCGGGGGTGCGCGTTGTGGCGGCGATTTCTCGCGCCTCGGGAGGCGACTGAGGCTCGTGCCCGTCTACCATGAGTCGGTTGAGACGGCTACTTCCATTCGCGGGGCTCGGGCTCGTTCTGGCTCTGCTTGCGGGCGGCTGCGGCGGTAGCTCCGCGTCGAGCCCGCCGGCCGTGAGCACGGTCCCGGCATTCCAGAACGTCACGACCTGCGCGCACCGGGTCGGTTGGCAGCGACTTGCGAACAGGATCGGCGCCGATGTCTACTGCCCGGGCTGGCTTCCCGATCCGCTGATCGGCCAGATCGGCGGGACATCGAACAACATCAACTCGCTCAGCAAGGACAGGAGCTACCTCGAGAGCTTCATCTGGCAGGACACCGACACGCCCGCGTTGAGCGGCGAGCTACACGTGATCCTGCGCGGCTACCCGTCGCGCACGACGATCCCGACCTGCCTCGAGGGGCTCAAGGACAACACGCCGACCCCGTGCTTCGCCTCGCCCCACGGACAGGTGACCGCGAACGGGATCAAGACGACGCTCTACACCGTCAACCAGGACGCCGACGAGTGGCATCTGCTGCTGCTCTGGCGCCACAACGGCGGCCTCTACACCCTTTCGGAGCATCTGTCTCCGCCGCTCAACTACCGCAGGGTCCTCGTGTACCTGAAGCAAGAGCTCGGGTCGCTCGTCCTCGTCTCGCCGACGCGCTCGACGTGAGCCCGACCCGCCGGCAAGTGCTGGCAGGCGCCGCCGCAGGGGCGCTCGGTGCAGCGGGCGTCTACGAGCTCGTCGACCACCTGGCGTCCTCGCCTCCGAAACGCACGGTGCCCGTGGCGCCCGAGCTGCCCGAGCAGCATTTGCTCCAGGGGATCAAGGTCGTTCACCAGAACGACGTCGAGGTGCTCGTTCCGCCGCTCCATCACGAGGTGATGACGGCCAGGCTGAAGGTCGAAGCCTCCGAGCTCGCGGATGCGCGCGCCACCCTCGAAAACGTCCTCGCCTCGCTCGATGCCGACTACGCGCCGACGCCCGCCGGGCTCGGAGTCACGGTCGCCTGGGGTCTCCCGTACTTCCGTCGGCTCGTGCCCGGCCCGGCACTCCGCCACCTTCCGCTCGACCGGCGTGCCGGCAAGCCCGCGGTCGACGACGCGCGGACGTTCCCGAGCGACCCCAACGGGACCGTGCTCGAAGCAAACGAGATCGCGATCCTGCTCCGCGGCGATTTCCGCGCCCACATCGACGATGCGGCCGACCGGCTCAAGGCAAGCGGGCTCCTGCACGTGACGAGCCTGCGCCGCGGGTTCGCAGGCGGGTCGCTGGAAGGCGGCGACTCGCTGCCGCGGCAGATGGCGATCGCAGCAGGCGTCCCCGGGGCAGATCTGATTCCCGAAGGGGCCGAGCTGTTCCTCGGTTTCACCTCCACGCAGAAGGCGGCGTTCGGGCCCGGGAAGATCGCCAACTTCGAGACGCTCGGCTATGTCGACCTGCGCGACAGCAACTACTTCCGCGAGGGGACCCACCTACACCTCTCTCATGTCGCGGAGGATCTGGAGGCCTGGTACGTGAACTTCGCCTTCGACGAGCGGGTGACGACGGCCTTCAAGCCCGGTCTCGACGTCCCCGACGGGACGCAGGTCGTTCCGCAGGGCCCGGAGCAGGCCTCGACCGCGCTCGACGTCCGCCGCCAGTTTCACTCGAGCGGCCGGATCGGGCACAGCGCCTCGATCCAGGCGACCTCCCGGCTCGTGCAGGACGCGATCGGCGCCGACGGCACGCACTATCCGAAGGGAACGGCGATCCCGATCCGCGCCGACTTCAACACGCTCGACAACCCGTTCCTCTTCTCCGACGAGCCGAACGTGATCCAGGCCGAGCCAATGGCCGGGATCCACTTCCTCGTCTTCAACCCCTCGACCGACGACTTCAACCGCAACCGGCTCGCCATGGACGGCGTCCTTCCCGGCGGGTCGCTCGAGATCCCGGCCCGTGACCGGGCGCAAGGCTTCAACTCGATCCTCACGACCACGCACCGCCAGAACTTCGTCGTGCCGCCTCGCCGGAACCGCAGCTTCCCGCTCTCCGAGCTCTAGATGCGTCTCGCGCCGCTCGTGGGGGCCGCGGCGCTGTTGTTCCTCGCCCCGGCAGGGGCGAACGCGTCCCGCCCGCCGACCACCGTGAAGCTCGTCTTCAGCGGGGACGTCATGCTCGGCAGGGGCGTCGCGCACCTCGCCGCCGCCGACCCGAATGCCGTCTTCGGTGGAGTCGCCGTGGAGCTCGGGTCGGCCGATTTCACCGTCTCCAACCTCGAGTCGCCGCTCACGAACCGCGCGCATCTCTACTCGCGTGGGCCGAACGCGCTCGAGGCGCGGCCTGCCTCGGCACGGATCCTGGCCGCCGCCGGTTTCGACGCGATGGCGATCGCGAACAACCACGCCGGTGACGCGGGGCCGAGGACCGTGCCGGACACGATGCGGGCCCTCACAGAGGCGCACCTCGGGACGATCGGCGCCGGTGCGAACATCGCCGCCGCATACGCCCCGTACCTCACGACGATCCACGGCGTCCGGATCGCGTTCCTCTCGTTCGACGATACCGGTGAAGGGCCGCGAGCCGGCCCCGCGGAGCCGGGGGTCGCATGGTGGGATCCCGCCCGCGTCCGTCCGGCCGTCGCGCGCGCCCGCGCCGAGGCCGACGTCGTCGTCGTCGGGCTCCACGGCGGCTCCGACTACGACCCGACGACCGACCCGTGGCTGCTCCGCCTCGGCCGGCTCCTCGCCGGCTGGGGTGCGGACGTCGTCTGGGGAACCGGTCCGCACGTGGTGCAGCCGACCGAGCTGATCCCGGGTCGCGGCGGGCGCACCACTGTTGTCGCGACGAGCCTCGGCAACCTCGTCTTCGACCAGCACATCCCGGGCACGCGCACCGGCGAGCTGCTCGAAGTGCTGGTCGGGCGAAACGGCGTGCGCGCCTACCGCCTCGGCGCCACCGCCCAGGATGACTCGAACGCCGTCGGCTTCCGCCGCTGGCGGCAGCCCCACGGCGACACCGCTGCGCTCGACGGCGAATGGTGGTCGCTCGCTCGCAAGGTCACACCGGTGGGTGCCGCCGCCCCGGGACGGCTGGCCGGCTTCCCCGGCAAGGTGGTCGCCGCCGCGACCGGCGATCCGGAGGGAAACGGCTCGCGCCAGCTCGCGGTCTCGTTCTGGCGCCCATACCGGCGCACCGACGTGAACGCGCTGATTTCCCGGGCCCAGCTCGTGAACCGCCACGGTCTCACCGCGCACGTCGGCATCTACACGCCCGGCGACCGCGGAGAGCTCTGGGTCGCCGGCACCCTGCTCGAGCCCGTCGTGCGGCTTGCCGCCTGCGACGGAGCGCTCGCTGTGGCGTACTCGACCCTGAACGGCACCTCCGTCGTCGGCACGAGCGCGTGGGAGTGGCGCGGATTCGGGTTCTCGCCGCTTTCGGAGCTTCCCGGGCGCGGCGCCCCGGGGTGCTCCGACATCGACGGCGACGGACGGCCCGATCCCGTCATACTCGGCCGCACGGCCCCATGAGACGCGCGTCCCTGATCCTGCTGCTCGGAGCGGTGAGCTTCGCGGTCACCTCCTGCGGCGGCTCCTCGAGCGCGAAGAACGCGACGACGACGACCACCGCCGCGAAGCTCACCGCGGTGACGCTGCCCACATCGCTCGCGCCGTTCGGGGCCTACCACGCCGTCGCCCTCGTCGGCCCGGATTCGCCGGCCTACACGGGGCCGGCAACGCCCCATTCGCTCGCCAAGCTCGCACTCCCCGCATCCGAGAAAGCAGAGCTGAAGGCCCTTCCCGCGCTCGGATCGCTCCTCTCCAGGCAGGGCTTCGGCATCGTCCGCTCGGGCTCGAGCCTCTTTCAATCCGAGTACGAGGGGAACATCTACGGCGGCTTTCCGGTGTACGTGACGACAGACGCCGCGTACAACAGCTGGCATCTCGTCTTCGACAAGACCCTCCGTGACCTCGAGCAGCAGGTTTTGCTGCCGAAGCTCACGACGCTCGTCTCCCACCTCGTCGCCAACGCCAAGAAGCAGGACGCTGCTCTCGCCGGCACGTCTCTTGCGCCGGAGGCCTCGCGCGTGGAGCAGCTCTACGAGCTCGCGGCCGCGGAGTTGGGGCAGAAGGTGACCCTCGGCCCGCTCGCGCAGAAGGAGCGCACGCTCGTCGACGCCCACAACGGCACCGCGATCTCGCCGATCACCGGGACCTCGATCGACTACTCGTTCTTCACTCCACGCGGCCACTACACGCTGAACGCGAACCTGACGAAGTTCTTCGTCGCGATGTCGGTGCTCGGGCAGGTTCCGTTCTGCCTGCCGGGGACGTCAGGGTGTAACGGCGTCGCGCCCGCGAGGATGGGGATGCTCGCCTCGCTCGCCCTGACCTCCGATCCGGCGGCCGTCAAGCTCTGGCACCAGATCTACGACCCGACGGCGTTCCTGGTCGGTCTCGCCGACGACTACACGCCCCTCGAGGTTGCGGGGGCGATCTCGAAGGCGGCTCCCGGCGCTCCTGCCTCCCTCGCGAGCGCAGCGACGGTGACGAAGGTCGTGGCCGCGCTGAAAGAGCAGCGGCCCGTCCGGATCGACCCGCAGAGCGCCTCGATCCGGATCATGGGCACGCGCTTCGTCACCGACGAGTTCCTGCTCGACCAGCTCGTCTTCCCCCATGTCGGAACGACCGCCAAGCCGCGGCTGCTGCCGTCTGCCGTGGATCTCGCCTCCGCGTTCGGCTCTCCGTTCGCTGCGACGGTGATGACTGCGAAAGGCGCACCGGCCTATGCGAACTACGACTCGCAGATGAAGGCCGATCAGCAGGCGGTCGCGGCGCGTCCGGCCGCCCGGTGGGGCTCGACCGTCTACGACGCGTGGCTCTACGCGCTCCAGCCGGTCTTCGCCCCGCACGGCACCGCCTTCCCCGACTACATGCGCTCACCGGCCTGGGCGGCGAAGGATCTCCAGACCGGTCTCGGCTCCTACACCGAGCTCAAGCACGACACGATCCTCTTTGCGAAGCAGCTCGTGGCCGAGGCCGGCGGCGACTTCTCGAAGGCGAAGCCGTTGAACTGGGTCGAGCCGGATCCTGTCGCGTTCGAGCGGATCGCAGCAGGCGCAGACCTCCTCCGCCGCGGGCTCGCGAGCCGCGGGCTCCTCACCCGCGACGCCGGCAGCCTGCTGAAGACAGAGATCGGCCTGCTCGACTTCCTCGGCGCGACGGCGCGCATCGAGCTCGCCGACAAGCCGATCCCTGCCGCGGCCGACAAGCGCCTGCGCTCCGTCGGCGACGAGCTGAGCGCGATCTGGTGGCGCACGTCCGAGCGCAGCAATCCGAACCCGTCGATCCCCGACCAGTCCGCGGTCGTCGCCGACATCGCCAGCTCACCCCAGGGCGTGCTCGAGCTCGCGACCGGCGAGATCGACTCGATCTACGTGATCGTCCCCGGAAGGAACGGAAGCTGGGAGCTCGCCCGCGGCGGCGTCTATTCCTACTACGAGTTCACGAGCCCGCCCGGCGTACGCCTGACCGACGAGGCATGGCGAGCCCTGCTCGCATCGGGTCGCGCACCAGCGCGCCCGGCGTGGGAGGCGATCTTCCGGGTGCCGTGCCCGAAGGCGAAGGAGCCCTGCAGCCCCTCGTACCTGCCGGGTTAGCGGCGGCCGAAGATCTGCAGGAACAGCAGGAAGACGTTCAGGACGTCCAGGAAGATCGAGGCTGCGAGCAGGGGTGCCGCCCGGATGTCCTGGGTCTTGCGCAGGCGCTGAAAGTCGAACATCGTGAAGCCGGCGAAGATCACGAGGCCGAGGATCGCGTAGATCAACTGGCCGTTCGGGATGTTCACGAAGATCGTGACGAGCCCGAACACGATCAGGGCGAGGAGCGCCCAGAAGCAGATCCGTGCAAGTCCCGAGAGGTCGCGGCGTGTCGCATAGCCCGCGACGCCGAACCCCGCGATGAAGAGCGCCGTGCAGCCGCCCGCCTGCCAGACGGCCTGCGGATCGGTCGAGGCGTAGTAGGCGATCGTGGGCGCCACCGCGAGGCCCATGAGGACACCGAAGGCGAAGAGGACGAAGATCGCGAGCTGCTCGGATTGCTTGATCGCGACCCGGAGGCCGAACAGGCACCCGAACGCGGCGATGAACCAGATCCAGCCCAGCCGGTAGGACATGTCCCGGCCGAGATAGGCGCCGAGGGCGAAACACGCCGACGTGATCGCGACGAGGCCCATCGTCTGCCCGAAGAGCTGGCGCGACTGGTCGCGGGTGGTTGCCTGCCCGATGGAAGTCGGAGAGAGAGTCACGGCCTCAGATTACGTCACGACGGGTGATCGTGCGAGTGCCCGTGCGCGTCCTCGCGGAGCTTGTCCTCGTAGGCCTCCGCGGCCGCGAACTCGCGGTCGAGCTCTGCCTTCGCAGCGGGATCCTTGAGCCACTGGCCCTCGCGCTTCGCATTGCTCTTCCGGATACCGAAGAAGGCGATCAGCAGGAGCGGGATCGCGATCACGACGAAGATGATGACGGGCAGCACTCCTACAACCCTAGTCGAGAACCCGGACTCCCTGAGACGAGGGATGGACGCGGTTGTCTGATCTGACGTTGCCAGCGCGGTTGCGACCGATCCGATCGCGGCTCTCGCTATCGCTGACCGGCGCCTCTCGGCCGCAGCGCCGCGCGAGCCCCGAAGCAGACGATCTCGTGGAACGAAGCGATCTACAGGTTCGCGAGGGCGTTGCTGACGACGGCCCGGGTCGACTTCGGCGTCGTCTGCGCCTGGTCGAACTCGAACATCAGCGCGACGCCCTTTCGCCAGGCGAGAACGAGGTTGCCATTCATCAGCTCGTAGCCCGGGCTCCCGAGCCCCGCGATCAGCGGATGTCCGGCCGCACCCTTCAGGAAGTTCGCCTCCGACACACGGTTCGTCTGGAGCATCAGGCTCGGCCGGCTCTGCAAGAACCCCATCGGTGGCCCGGACCAGGTGCAGCTCCGGTAGAGGCCGGTGAGCCCGGCGCCCTCCGTCCGCAGCGCCACCTTGTAGCCGATTGCCTTGGTCGCCTGCGCGCTCGTCAGCAGCCGGCACGGATCGGGCGGCCGCGCCGCCGAGGCGGTCGAAGCGACCGAAAGCGCCAGTACGACGGGAATGAGAACGCGCATGCCGACCTCCTGGAGCGTATCGATGCCGAAGGTGGGAATCGAACCCACACGCCCCGAAGGGCAACGGATTTTGAGTCCGCCGCGTCTACCTGATTCCGCCACTTCGGCCTTCGTGGATGGTAGCCCCGGGGTCGCGGCGTAACACTGCCAAAACGGGTTCCGCTTGAAATACCTGCTCGTTGCACGGATACTCCCGCACTTGACCGCGTCGAGCCCCGCGCTTCCTCGCCACGCCTCGCGGCTGCCGAGCCCAGTGACACTGATCGGGCTCTCGCTCGTCGGAATCGTCCTCGTCTGGCTCCTGATCAACCTGTTCATGTCGCCGAGCGTCTTCTTCGAGGCGTTCCTGATCGGGATCACGAACGGCTGCATCTACGCGCTCGTCGCCCTGGGCTACACCCTCGTCTACGGGATCCTCGAGCTGATCAACTTCGCCCACGGAGACGTGTTCATGCTCGGCGGCATGTTCGCGGTCACCTTCGCCGGCTGGTTCGGGCTTTCATCCAACTCCGCCGCTCTCTGGCCGCTCGTGGTGCTGATCCTGATCATGTGCGCGATCTGCTGCGCCACGATCAACGCGGCGATCGAGCTCGTCGCCTACCGGCCCCTGAGACATGCCCCTCGACTTGCGCCGCTGATCACTGCGATCGGGATGAGCTTCATCGTCGAAACGGCGGGCCTCATCTGGAAGGGGCCCGAGTACGTGAACTTCCCGAGCGTGCTCCCGACCTCGAACCTCGCCACGATCGGCGGCGTGGCGATCACCTGGACGACGCCGATCGTCGTGATCCTCACCGTGCCGGTGCTGCTCGGGCTGATGTTCCTCGTCCGCTCGACGAAGCAGGGCAAGGCGATGCGCGCAACCGCTCAGGACATGGACGCGAGCGCGATCATGGGCATCAACGTCAACCGGACGATCTCGTTCACGTTCCTGCTCGCCGGCGCGCTCGCCGGCGCGGCCGGCCTCGTCTACGCGCTCTCGCAGACGGTCGTTCGCTACGACCAGGGCTTCACCCTCGGGCTGATCGCCTTCACGGCCGCTGTCCTCGGCGGAATCGGGAACCTGCCCGGCGCCGTGCTCGGAGCGATCCTGATCGGGTTGATCCAGGCGTTCAACGAAGGCCTCGGCTGGCACGCACCAGGATCGGACTGGACCGAGTCGATCGTGTTCACGATCCTGATCCTGATCCTCGTCTTCCGCCCCGAAGGCCTCCTCGGCGAACGAACGCCCGAGGGCGGCTAGCCCATGTCCGCCTCCGGACAGGTCGGCTTCCGCAACCAGGCACGGGCGCGGTGGCGTGGGCTCGACGAGTCGACGCGCGGGGTGATCACGATCGTCATCGAGCTCGCCGTCTCGGGGCTGCTCTACGCCCTCGACAACTCGCTCGGCTACGCCGCGGCGCTGATCTTCGCGATCCTCTGGCTGAAGCGGATGCCGCCGCTCCCGTGGCGGCTCGCCGCCCAGGCCGGGATCGTCGCGATCTTCACGATCGGATGGATCGCCGGCTCGACCCCGGGCTCGATCCCGGCGCTGCTCGTGCTCGCCTTCGCGGTCTCGTGGATCCCGAGCGGGTCGCGGCGCTGGTCGCTCCCACTGCTCGCCGTCCTGCTCGCGGTCGCCTATCCCTTCGTCGTCGGGCACCTCTTCACGATCCCCGTGTTCCAGGCCTTCCCGGACGTCCCGACGGCGATCTACATGCTCGTGTTCATGACGATGGCGGTGGGCCTGAACATCGTCGTCGGCTACGCCGGGCTGCTCGACCTCGGCTACGTGGCGTTCTACGCGATCGGCGCCTACACCGCGGGCTGGTTCGCCTCCGCGCAGTTCGCGGGGCAGAAGTGCTCGAACCCGCACTTCGGGATCGACAACTGCCCGACCACGGTCGTTCCGAAGCTGAGCTTCTCGCTCGGTGGGATCGGCGTGCCGGCCGGCACGGGAGGGATCCATCTCTCGGTGTTCTTCGTCGTCCTGATCGCGGGGGTCATCACGGCGCTCTTCGGGATCATGATCGGGCTTCCGACGCTTCGGCTCAGGGGCGACTACCTCGCGATCGTCACCCTCGGCTTCGGCGAGATCCTGCCCCAGATCGCGCGCAACGGCGATCATCTCTTCGGGTTCAACATCACGAACGGCGCGAACGGGATCACGCCGATCGACGCCCCCGGGTTCGGCCATCACCTGTCGAGCTGGACCGGCGGGATCCTGCCGGCGTACTTCCTGAACATCTTCCACACGACGATCTGGCATCACACGATCAACAGCTACGACCTGTTCTTCTGGACGGCGATCGTGCTGCTTTCGGTCACCGTCTTCTGCTCGCTGCGCCTGCGGGACTCCCGGCTCGGCCGCGCGTGGATCGCGATCCGCGAGGACGAGACCGCGGCGGCGGCGATGGGGGTTCCGCTGATGCGGACGAAGACCTGGGCCTATGCGGGCGGTGCGTTCTTCGGCGGCGCTGCGGGCGCCTTCTACGCCTCGCAGAAGAGCGGCACGTTCCCCGACGATTTCTTCTTCAACATCTCCGTGTTCGTGCTCTGCATGGTGATCCTCGGCGGGATGGGGAACGTCTGGGGCGTGCTGCTCGGCGCGGCGTTCCTCTCGTATCTGAACAAGTTCGGGCTCGGGAACATCGGTTTCTGGATCAACGCGCACATCCACGTCGGGAGCTGGAAGCCGAACCTCGACGTGCCGCTCTACGCCTCCGGGATCTACGGCCTGATCATCGTCGTCGTCATGCTCTTCCGACCCGAGGGCCTGCTTCCGTCGGCGCGCCGCAAGCGCGAGCTCCATCAGACCGAGACGCACGACGAGTACCTCTACGACGTTCAGCACGAGGGGGCCTGATGGCCGACGACGACGACGGCGACAACGTCCTCGTTGCCGCGAATCTCCGCAAGGAGTTCGGCGGCCTCGTCGCCGTGAACGACGTGAACTTCGTCGTCCCGCGCGGAAAGGTCGTCTCGCTGATCGGGCCGAACGGCGCCGGGAAGACGACGTTCTTCAACATGCTCACCGGCGTCTACAAGCCGACCGCGGGCCAGGTCCTGTTCCTCGGCGAGGACGTCACCGGCAAGCCGCCGCACGCGATCACGGCCCGTGGGGTGGGGCGGACGTTCCAGAACATCCGCCTCTTTGCAAACATGACGGCGCTCGAGAACGTGCTCGTCGGGATGCACTCGCGCCTCAAGGCGAACATGTTCACGGCGATCCTGCGAACGCCCGGCGTGAAGGCCGAGGAGAAGCAGGCGCGCGAACGGGCACGCGAGCTGCTGAAGTTCGCGGGGCTGAACCGCCATGAGGACGAGCCCGCCGGAGACCTTCCCTACGGCGACCAGCGCCGGCTCGAGGTTGCGCGGGCACTCGCCACCGAGCCGCAGCTCCTGCTCCTCGACGAGCCGACCGCCGGGATGAACCCGCAGGAGTCGGCCGACTTCACGGCGTTCGTCCGCCGGCTTCGCGACGAGGAGAAGCTGACCGTGCTGATGATCGAGCACGACATGCGCGTCGTGATGGGGATCTCCGACCGGGTGTCCGTGCTCGACTACGGCGAGAAGATCGCCGAGGGCTCACCGCGCGAGGTGCAGGCCGACGAGCGGGTGATCGAGGCCTACCTCGGGAAGGCCGCGGTCGAGGACATGAAGCGGCAGGGGCTCTCGTGAGCGCGGGAGCTGCGGCCGCGGTGCCGGCGGCGGCGACCGACCTCATCCTCGAGCTCAACGACGTCCACACCTACTACGGCGCGATCCATGCGCTCAAAGGGATCTCGCTCGAGGTGCACCGTGGCGAGGTCGTGACGCTGCTCGGCGCGAACGGCGCCGGGAAGTCGACGACGCTCCGCTCGATCAACGGGCTCCAGCGCCCGCGCCAGGGGTCGATCCGCTTCAACGGGCCGGACATCACCGAGATTCCGGCACACGAGATCGTCAGGCGGGGCATCGCCCAGTCGCCCGAGGGCCGACGGCTCTTCCCGCGGATGACGGTGACCGAGAACCTCGAGATGGGCGCGTTCCAGCGCTCGGACAAGCCGGAGATCAAGTCCGACCTGGAGCGGGTGTACGAGCTCTTCCCTCGGCTCAAGGAGCGGCGCACCCAGAAGGCGGGGACGATGTCCGGCGGCGAGCAGCAGATGTGCGCGATCGGGCGGGCGCTGATGGCACGGCCGTCGCTGCTCCTGCTCGACGAGCCGTCGCTCGGCCTCGCGCCGATCTTCGTCGAGCGGATCTTCGAGATCGTGAAGACGATCAACGAGCAGGGGACATCGATCCTCCTCGTCGAGCAGAACGCGCTGATGGCGCTCGACCACGCCGACCGCGGCTACGTGATGGAGACCGGGAAGATCGTCCTCGCCGACTCGGCCGAGGCGCTGAAGACGAACGAGCAGGTGCGGAAGACCTACCTCGGCGAGGGGTAACGGCGCTCGCGCGCTCCCCGGGCAGAGCTCCTCTCGGGCGAGCGCTGCGCTCGGGGTCAGTGGAGAAACCCGGCAGCAAGGACGCGTCAACGACGGCCCCGAAGTGCACGCGCTTGGTACGAAGCCGTCTCACTTGCGTGACAGTTTCGCGCTTCAGCAGCCGGTAAAATTTGCTCTCGAGGGCGGTGGGATGCGTCCCCGCCCAGGGCGGGGGATCGCGCGTTCGGGGAGGTTTTCGCGCGGACCGCACCTGGCCGGTTCAGGAGCCTGAGCTCGGCTCCGGGAGTCCTGAGCTGACACGGAAGGTGTGGCCGTCGCCGGGTGCAATCGACCTTGGATCCGAGTCGCGCGAATCATGCGATGCCAGGCCTCGATGCCGGAGACTTTCAGGATCGGCGTGACGGCCTCCACACACGGCCCGAGGAGACGACAGGACCGGCTCCTACGATGTCCGGTCATGCGCACCGCCCTCGCCATCGCCGTCGCGGGAGCCCTAGGAGCGCTCGCGCGTTACGGGCTCGGCGTCGCCGTGACCCGCCGCGTGAAGGGCGACTTCCCGTGGGGCACCTTTGTCGTGAACGTGAGCGGCGCCTTCGCGCTCGGGCTCGTCTTCTCGCTCACGACGCAACGATGGAACGCTCCCGACTGGCTTCGTTCGGCCCTGATCGTCGGGTTCCTCGGGGCGTACACGACCTTCTCGACCCTCTCGTTCGAGACGTACCGCCTCGCCGCCGACAAGGCCCTCGGCCTCGCGACCGCGAACATCGTCGGCTCCTGTGCGGCCGGTCTGCTCGCGGTCTATCTCGGAGTCGTGCTCGGCCGCGCGATCTAGTGAGCTAGCGCCCGTCCGACTCCACGACGAGCGGGAAGTACGGCGGCGAGAGCAGGAACCCGATCCGCTCGGCGCCGCGGCCTCGCGCCATCGCGAGCGCCGCGCTGACGTTGTGCACCGGCACGAACCCGAGCTGGCGCGCCGAGGCGGCGTCCCGGCAGCCCGCGATCAGCACGGGCCCGAGCCTGCTCAGGGCCGTGTCACAGGCGCTCCAGGTGACGAACGGCTCGAGCGGATGCACCGAGTGACCGGCCCGGTACTCGGCGATCGCCCGCCTGTCGGCGATCGCGGCACGCTCCGCCTCGCGCAGCGCGTCACTGTCCCGCGCCGTGCGTGGGTCGAGATAGAGCGAACGGTACGGCGTCTGCACGGGGGCCGGAAACCGCCGCGAGAAGTCATGGAGCAGGATCGCGGTGCCGCCGGGTATCACGGGAAAGGCGTTCCGCCACAACCGCAGCGCCAGCCCGAGACCGAGATAGGCGGCCGAGACCGGATTGGGAAGCTCCCGGGGCAGGAACGGGGTCGTCGGTGGGATCCCGACCACGATCGCGTCCAGCGGCTCGTCGAGCGTGGCGCCCTTGAACTCGATCGCTCGCAGGAGGGCCTCGGTGTGTGCCGCAGACGGCGTGCCGCCGAGCACCGTCGCCGCCGTGAGCTCTCTCGGTACCCGCTCGATCACGTTCCCTCGCACCGTTGCCGGGAGCACGCCGAACGCGCGCCGGAGCTTCGAGCGTGCGATCCGCTCGAGGCTCTGCTCGGCGTAGGGGTACCCGCCGAACACATGCGGAAGGTTCAGGACGAGCGAGACCCCGTAGATCCCGACGCGCGCGCCGAGGAGCCGCTCGAGCTCGACCCCGAGCGTCCAGCCCTGCGACGAGGACGCTTCGAGCAGCGAGGTCGCGCCGGCGGCGCGGAGCACCTCGCGCGAACCGGCCCGCAGCAGAGCGCACGGCCCGCCGTGCAGCACGCTCTCGGCCGCGGTCACCGTCACGACCAGGTCCGTCTCCACGAGAGCCGGGGCCACCCGAAGGCGAACGCCCGCCGCAACGCCGACCTCGACGAGCTCCTCGCTCTCGGCGTCGTGCACGATCAGTCGGCCCCGGAAGCGGCGGCGGAACTCCGGGGTGACGAGCAGCCCGATCTCGCGTGGCGAGGGGCGCCGGTGCAGCCCGGCGGCGACGAGGATCGTCAGCTTCGAAACACCGAGCCGCTCGAGCTCTTCGACGGTCGCGACGAGGGCCTCCTGGCGCGGATCCGGAAACGAGGACGGGATCGGCAGGTTCAGCGGCTCGACCACGACCGTCGCGCTGCCGCCCGGTGTGACGAGCGAGGCGAGCGGCGCCCCCGCAAGCGGAAAGCGGAGCGCCTCGCGCGTTGCCTCGGCCACCGCGCGCAGCACGTCCGTCGGCGGCGGCGGCCTCAGGATCACTGCTCCGTCGGGCACGTCGACGACCACGATTCGTCTCCCCGAGAGGAGCGGGACCCGGGTCACAGGGGCGGCGTGGGCAGGGGTAGCATCGGAGCAGTGTCACCGAAGACCCTGACGGGCGAAGAGCTCGTGCTCGACGACGCCCCCGCCCGCGACTCGGACGTGTTCCTCGTCGACGGCAACAACCTCGCCTACCGTGCGTTCTTCGCGCTGCCCGAGGAGCTCGCGACCTCGGAGGGCGTGCCGACCGGGGCGCTGCTCGGGTTCACGAACATGCTCTTCAAGCTGCTCACCGACTACAAGCCGAAGGCCGTCGCGGTCGCCTGGGACTCGCGGCCCGTCCACCGCACCGAGCTCGCCCAGACGGCCGACGTCGTCTACAAGGAAGGCCGCAAGCCGATGCCCGAGCTGCTGCGCCAGCAGTTCCCGAGCTTCCGCCCGATCGTCGAGGCCTTCGGCTACCGAGAATCTCGAGTTCGAAGGCTGGGAGGCCGACGACGTGATCGCGACCCTCGCGACCCGAGCCGACGAAGCCGGTCTCCGCACCTGCGTCGTCTCGACCGACCGCGACGCCTTCCAGCTCTGCTCGGAGAACGTCTGCCTGATGATGACGCCCCGCGGTGTCGCCGACGTGCAGGTCTACACCCCGGAGCGCGTCGAGGCCCGCTACGGGGTGCGGCCGGATCAGGTGCCCGACTTCATCGGCCTCAAGGGGGACACCTCCGACAACATCCCGGGCGTCCCCGGGATCGGCGACAAGACCGCCGGCCAGCTGATCGGGCAGTACGGCTCGCTGGAAGCCGTGATCGAGCACGCCGGCGAGCTCTCGCCGGCCCGTTCGCGAGCGATCGTCGAGCACGCCGATCAGGCTCGCGTCTCGAAGGAGCTCGCGACGATGCGCCGCGACCTCGACCTGGCCGTGAATCCGGCCGAGCTCGTGCTCGCCCCGCCCGACCGCTCCGAGCTGAAGGAGATCTTCCGGCGCTTCGAGTTCCGAGGGCTCCTCAGCCGGGTCGACACGCTGAACGAGGCTCTCCCAGCTGCGGCCGCGCCCGAGCTCACCGGCTTCCCGGTGACCTGGCGTGAGGGAGAGCTCGACCTCTCGGGCCCCGTGGGGTTCGCCGCGGCCGGCGATCGCGCCGCCGCCGCGAACGTCGAAGGCGTCGTCGTCGGGCCGAGGCCTGCAAAACCCGTCGGCGAGCTCGTGGTGCACGACGCGAAGACCCTCGGGGTCGATGCTGCCGACGACACGCTCATCGCCGCCTACCTGATCGACCCGGGCCGCTCCGGCTACGAGCTCTCGGATCTCGGCCCCGAGTACGGGATCGAGCTCGTGCCCGAGCCCGCCGCCGAGGAAGAGACCGCCGAGCTCGTCCGCGCCGCCGAGCTGCCGCGGCTGCTGGCGCCGCTGCTGCTCGCACGCCTCGACGAGCGTGGCCTGACGAAGCTCTACCGCGAGATCGAGCTGCCGCTCACCCGGGTGCTCTCCGACATGGAGCGGGCCGGAGTGAAGATCGACACCTACCGGATGGGAGAGATCACTGCCCGGCTCGACGAGCGCGTCACCGAGCTCGAGGCGCTCGCCTACGAGCTCGCGGGTGAGGAGTTCATGCTCGGCTCGACCCAGCAGGTCGGCCGCGTGCTCTTCGAGACCCTCGGGCTCCAGTCCGGCCGGAAGGGCAAGACGGGCTACTCGACCGACGCCAAGGTGCTGCGCGCGATCCGCGGCGCCCATCCGGTCGTCCCCGTGATCGAGGAGTGGCGTGAGCTCTCGAAGCTCCTCAACACCTACCTCCGACCCCTTCCGGCGCTGATCGACGAGGAGACGGGCCGCCTCCACACGACGATCAACCAGACGGTCGCCTCGACCGGGCGGCTGTCGACCACGAACCCGAACCTCCAGTCGATCCCGATCCGCACAGACCTCGGCCGCGAGATCCGTTCCGCGTTCATCGCCGAGGAGGGCTCGAAGCTCCTCTCGGCCGACTACTCGCAGATCGAGCTGCGCATCCTCGCGCACCTCTCGGGCGAGCCGAAGCTGAAGGAGGCCTTCGGCCGCGGCGAGGACATTCACCGCGCGACCGCCGCCGAGGTGCTCGGCAAGGATCCGGCGACGCTCACGAGCGGCGAGCGGGCGATCGCGAAGATGATCAACTTCGGCATCTCCTACGGACTGACCGCCTTCGGCCTCGCCGACAACCTCGACATCCCGCGCGAGGAGGCGCAGACCTACATCGACACCTACCGGGCGCGCTTCCCGTATGTGCAGGACTTCACCGCCCGCACCGTCGAGGAGGCGATGCGCGACGGCTACACGACGACGTTGCTCGGCCGCCGCCGGCTCGTCCCGGAGATCCGCGCCTCGAACTGGAGCGTCCGCCAGGCGGGCGAGCGGATCGCGATCAACTTCCCGATGCAGGGTTCGAACGCAGACATCATCAAGGTCGCGATGATCCGTATCCACAACCGCCTGCGCGAGGAGGGAAGGGGCGCGAGGCTCGTGCTCCAGGTGCACGACGAGCTGCTGCTCGAGGTGCCCGACGCCGAGACCCGCGAGGTGCGCGAGCTCGTCCGCGAGGAGATGGTCGGCGCCTACGAGCTCGACCCGCCGCTCGCCGTGGACGTCGGTGTCGGGGACAACTGGGCGGAGGCGAAGAAGTGACGATCTTGGTGGCCAAACCGGCTGCTCACATCCGCCGGGTATAGTTCAGCGTCGTTTTGTCAACCACCGATCTCATGCAACAGGAACCCGGCGTCTGGGTCGAAGGACCCGACGGGAATCTGATCCCCGACTACGAGTCGACCTTCCCCGAGATCAACGAGGGCGAGGTGGTGCACGGCACCGTCGTGCGGGTCGACAAGGACGAGGTCCTCGTCGACATCGGCTACAAGTCGGAAGGCGTGATCCCGGTTGCCGAGCTCTCGATCCGCCGCTCGGTCAACCCCGCCGACGAGGTTTCCCTCGGCGACGAGATCGACGCGCTCGTGCTCACGAAGGAGGACGCCGAAGGCCGGCTCATCCTTTCGAAGAAGCGCGCCCGGTTCGAGCTTGCGTGGAAGAACATCGAGCGCGCCGCCGAGTCGGGCGAGCCGGTCGACGGCCGCGTGATCGAGGTCGTCAAGGGCGGCCTGATCCTCGACCTCGGCGTCCGCGGCTTCCTGCCGGCATCGCTCGTCGACATCAGGCGCGTCCAGGATCTCGACGAGTTCCTGGGCCAGGAGCTTCGCTGCAAGGTGATCGAGCTCAACCGCTCGCGCAACAACGTCGTGCTCTCGCGCCGCGCCGTGCTCGAAGAGGAGCGCAAGGAGCAGCGGCAGCAGATCCTCGACCGGCTCCAGCCCGGCGCCGTCGTCGAGGGGCAGATCTCGAACATCGTCGACTTCGGCGCGTTCGTCGACCTCGACGGCATGGACGGCCTGATCCACATCTCCGAGCTCTCCTGGTCGCACGTCAACCATCCGTCGGAGATCCTCGAGATCGGCCAGACCGTGCAGGTCAAGGTGCTCGACATCGACCGCGACCGGCAGCGTATCTCGCTGGGGCTCAAGCAGACCCAGAACGATCCCTGGCAGCAAGTGCTCGAGAGCTACCACGAGAACGACGTCGTCGAAGGCCGCGTCACGAAGGTCGTCACCTTCGGCGCCTTCGTCGAGATCCTGCCCGGAGTCGAGGGGCTCGTGCACATCTCCGAGCTCGCGCAGCATCATGTCGAGAACCCGCGCGAGGTCGTCTCGCAGGGCCAGGCGGTCAACGTCAAGATCATCGAGATCGACGGCGAGCGCCGCCGGCTCTCGCTCTCGCTCAAGCGCGTCGAGCCGGACGACGAGGTACAGCCGCGCGCCGACGGCGGCGAGTCCGTCCACCTGCATCCGAATCTCGATCTGTCCGATCGTGAGGACAGCGACGAGGTGCCAGCCTCCTACGCCGAGCTCGATCCGGCCTCGGTGGTTCCGCCCGGCGAGGCTGGCCTCGAGGAGGACGAAGTCGAGGCCGAGCAGGCCGAGCTCGACGCCGAAGAGGTCGACGAGTCTGCGGCCGAGGCCGAGCCGGACGTGAGCGAAGAGGCCGAAGCTGCGCCGGTCGCCGAGGTTGTCGAGGCTGAGCCCGCTGTAGAGGCTGAGCCCGCTGCAGAGGCTGAGCCCGCTGTAGAGGCTGAGCCGGCTGCTGAGGCTGAGCCGGCTGCTAGAGGCTGAGCCGGCTGTAGAGGCTGAGCCGGCTGTTGAGGCCGCGCCGGCCGAACCGGCTGCCGAGCCGTCGGTCACGGAAGCCCCCGCCAAGGAGTGACCCGCCCGGTCGCTGTCGCCATCACCGGCGGCATCGGGGCAGGCAAGAGCGAGGCGCTGGCGGCATTTGCGCGGCGTGGTGCAGCGACGGTCTCGAGCGACGAGATCGTTCACGAACTGCTCGGCCGCGACGAGGTGCGCGAGACGGTGCGCGAGCGGCTCGGAAACGGCGTCGTCGGCCCCGACGGAAAGCTCGACCGGGGCGCGATCGGGTCGGTCGTGTTCGACGACCCGGAGGCTCTCACGTGGCTCGAACAGCTTCTGCACCCGCTCGTGAGCGCCGAGTATCTGAAGTGGAGAGACCAGCTCTCGGCCCTGCCGCAGCCGCCGCAGGTGTGCGTGACCGAGGTGCCGCTGCTCTACGAGGTCGGTGCCGACAGCCGGTTTGACCGCGTCGTTGTGATCACCGCGCCGGATGACGTGCGCCGTGAGCGCTCCGAGATGGCCGTCGACGAGCGCGAGCGGCGGCTTCTTCCCGACGCCGAGAAGATCGCGCGGGCAGATTTCGCGTACGTGAACACCGGATCGTTGGCGGAGTTGGAGGGGTTCGTCGGGTCCGTCATGGACGATTTGACGAAGTGAAACGCCTTGCCGTCATCTCCGCGCTTCTCCTGATGGTGCTCGCCGGGGTGGGTCTCTACCTCTTCGAGTCGAGTCCGCCGTGGTTCGAGCGCATCCGGTATCCGCTTCACTATGCGGCATTCGTCCGTCAGCGCGCCCGCGCGGAGAAGATCGACCCTGCCCTCCTCGCGGCCGTGATCTACCAGGAGTCGAAGTTCAGGCCGAACGCACGCTCGTCGTCCGGCGCGATCGGACTGATGCAGCTCACACCGTCCACGGCCGAGGGGATCGCCCTACGAACGGGCGGCACGAGCTTTGCCGTAAGCGACCTGACGGACCCGGAGCTCAACATCCGCTACGGCAGCTGGTATCTCCACGACCTCTATGCCAAGTACGGCTCGCTCCGGCTCGCGCTCGCCGCCTACAACGCGGGGCAGGGCAACGTCGACCGCTGGCGGGCCGAGGGCAAAGGGATCCAGTTCCCCGAGACGCGTGCCTACATCGTCCGGGTCGAGCACCTCCAGCACGTCTACAGCGACGCCTGGCACGCGCAGCTCTACGCCACGACCTGACGTGTTCGACGCCGCACTCGAGCTGGCGGAGAACGCCAACACCTACGTGCCGCTCGGCCCCGGAGACGAACGGGTGACGACCGATCGGTACGTGCTGTGGATGGGCGGGCGCGGCGACGAGCCCGGGTGGAACGTGGCACAACGGTTCCGTTTCGCATCGGGCGAGCTCGACGAGGTGCGGGCCGAGATCCACGGTCACCTGCGGGTGCGCGGCCGCACCGCGTGCACCTGGGAGGTCGGTTCGTCGGCGACGCCGGCCGACCTCATCGAGCGCCTGCTCGCGGCCGGCCTCGTCGAGGAGGAGGGCTCGTCGGCTGTCGGGATGGTGCTGACCGAAGCTCCGACGGCGGGCCTCCCGGACGGGGTGGAGGTTCGCTGCGCCGGCTCGGACGCCGAGGAGTCGATCGCCGCCGAGATCGCCCGAGTGGCATTCGGAGGTTCGGCCCGACCGCGCCCCTTCGACCCTGCTTCGCGTGTCGTGACCTATCTCGCCTACCTCGACGGTGAGCCTGTCGGGCGCGCCACGGGCGCGTTCAGCAAATACGGCGTCTCGCTGTTCGGCGGCGCGGTCCTGCCGGCTGCCCGCGGTCGTGGGGCCTACCGCGCGCTCGTGCTCAAACGATATGCCGACGCCGCGGCCCGCGGTACACCCTTCGCGGTGACCCAGGGCGGCCCCATGTCGCGCCCGATCCTCGCGCGTCTCGGATTCCGCGAGGTGTGCGAGATCCGCACGCTGCTCGACGCGTTCGACCGCGACTGACGGCAGACTTGACCTGTGCGGGTCTCGGCAAAAGCGGATTACGCGATCCGGAGCATGGTCGAGTTGGCAGCCGCGGGGGCGGGGCCGGTGAAGGCCGAGCGGATCTCGCAGGCGCAGGAGATCCCGGCGAACTTCCTCGAGAACATCATGTCCGACCTCCGGAACGCCGGCCTCGTTCGCAGCCAGCGTGGGGTGGACGGCGGCTACTGGCTCGCCCGCGGAGCGGCCGAGATCACGCTTGCCGACGTGATGCGCGCCGTCGACGGCCCGCTCGCGAACGTCCGGGGGCGCCCTCCCGAAGAGGTCGTCTACACCGGTTCGGCCGCGCCGCTCCGCGAGGTCTGGATCGCCGTGCGCGCGAACCTCCGCCGCGTCCTCGAGTCGGTCACCGTGGCGGACGTCGCCTCCGGCGAGCTACCCCCCGAAGTCGCCGCGCTCATCGTCGACTCGGACGCCTGGCTCCCCCGCTGAGGACAAACACGCCCCTTCCGGACATGCCCTCCGAGCCATGGCCGGCAACTGTCCCTGGGCAGAGGAACCGGTCGTGCTCACGGGCACGGATGTGCTCGACACGGACGTCGAGGTCAGGGGATGGGTTCCGGCCGGAAGGTCGTTACACTGAGGTGATGGCAGTGAAGGTGGAGATCGAGATGCGGCCCGACCAGGGGAGACTCGAGTCGTGGGTTGCGTTCTTGCGGGCGCACTCGGCGATCACGCGACAGCTGAACGCCGATCTCCAGAACGATCATGGACTGACGCTCAACGACTACGAGGTGCTGCTGATGCTCTCGAAGGCCGAGGATCGGCGGATGCGTCGTGTCGACCTCGCGCAGACCGTGGTGCTCACGGCGTCCGGAATCACACGGCTCCTCGAGGGGCTCGAGCGCGCCGGGTTCGTCGAGAAGGACGCCTGCGCGTCCGATGCGCGCGTCTCGTACGCAAAGCTCACACCGGCCGGGCTCCACAAGCTCCGCGAGGCGGCGGACACGCATCTCCGCGGTGTCGACGAGCTGTTCGTCGGGCGTTTCTCGGACGTCGAGCTCGTCCAGCTTGCCGAGCTGCTCGGGCGGCTGCCGCTGCGTGGCAAGGATTGCGCGGAGCGGCAAGGACTGCGCCGTCGACTCCGGCTCCTGTGGCGCGTAAGAGCCCTCCGCGGCCCGTCTACTGGAAGCCGAGCATCCCCACGCGAGTGATGCGCGAGCGCGCATTCGCAAAGCGCCAGCTCGAGCGTGAGCGCCTGCTGCGGGCAACGGCCGGCCCGTCGCTGCTCGCGCGGTTCGCGGCCAAGCTGAAGCGGCGAGGCTAGCCGAAGAAGGTCTTCGCCGTCTCGTACCAGGAGTCCGGTACGAGCTTCAGCTCGGCGGTTGCCTCGGTGAGCGGCACCGACAGCACCTCGTCGCCGTGCAGCGCGGCCATCTGGCCCCACTTCGCTCCCGTGACGAGGTCGGCGGCCTCGAGTCCGAACCGCAGGCCGAGCACTCGGTCGCGCGGGGTGGGGGTGCCGCCTCGCTGGATGTAGCCGAGCACGGTCGCGCGGGCCTGCATGCCGGTGCGCTTCTCGATCTCCTCGGCGACGGTCTCGCCGACGTTCCGGTTCTCGACGCGCACATGGCCGAACTCGTCGACCTCGCCCGGCGTCGGAGATTCCCGGAAGCTCGGAGCCCTCGCTCGCCACGATCACCGAGAAGTTCTTGCCGCGGCCGCGGCGGCGTTCGACGGCCGCGGCGACGTCGTCGTAGACGACCTTCTGCTCGGGGATCAGGATCCAGTCGGCACCGCCGGCGATGCCGCTCATCAGCGCGATCCAGCCCGCATGGCGGCCCATCGTCTCGACGACGATGATCCGGTTGTGCGACTCGGCCGTCGAGTGCACGCGGTCGATCGCCTCGGTTGCGACGTAGACGGCGGTGTCGAAGCCGAACGTGTAGTCCGTGCCGTTCAGGTCGTTGTCGATCGTCTTCGGGACACCGACCACCGGAAGGTCGTCGTCGGCGAAGAGCTTTGCGGCAACGCCGAGCGTGTCCTCGCCGCCGATCGCGACGAGCGCGTCGATCTGCTCGAACGTCTTCTTGACCCCCTCGACGCCGCCGTCGAGCTTGTGCGGGTTCGTGCGGGAGGTGCCGATGATCGTGCCGCCCTTCGGCAGGATCCCGGAGATCTCGTCATAGCCGAGCGGCTTCAGGTTCCCGTCGATCATCCCGCGCCAGCCGTTCAGGACGCCGACGGTCTCGTGGCCGTCTTCCCAGAGCCGCCGGCAGACCGCGCGGATCACCGCGTTCAGTCCGGGGCAATCCCCGCCGCCTGTGAGCATCCCCACCCGCATCGCCGGGCGATCTTAGCCACGGGCGCGCCACCGCTTCGGGCGAACCGTCAGCGCCGACCGTCGATTCAGCTCAGCACGTTTACGGCGCGCGCCGCGACGAGGAGCAGCGTCACGAGCGAGATCGAAGACTGGCCGAGCATCAGCCACTTCGCCCTGGGCGAGAGCGGCAGCGTGTCGGTCGGGCTGAACGCGCTCGAGTTCGTGAAGGACACGTAGATATAGTCGGAGAACCGCGGCCGCCAGCCCGGGCGGGACACCTCGGGATCTGTCATCTGCACGAAGGCGAAATCGCGAGGGGCGGTCGGGTTGCGAAGACGCGCGGGCGGCCCGCCGCCGTCGAGCTCCCAGTACCAGAGGCCGCCCACGATCACATTCGTCGTCCAGATCTGGGCGCCTGCGAGCAGGAGCTGGCGGCCGAGGACGGACGGCCCCGCGTCGAGCAGGTAGTGGATCAGGAAGAGCAGCGCAATGACGTTCACGAGCGAGACGAGCGCGGTGAGCGAGATCGCGAACATGCGCCGGGTGCCTGACTCGTTGACGTGCCGGTGCGGGGTCGTGACGGCGAGCGGGATCAGGAGCGCGAGCTCGAGCACCGGGATCACGAACCGCACGGCCTGGTTTCCGTAGTCCGAGATGATCTGATTCGGGAGCGAGCTCCAGAGCACGATCGTGATCAGCACGGCAACCACCGAGGGCCAGCGCGGCTCCATCTCCGGGCTCGCGCCGGGGGCAGGGTTGGCGGCGGTCGTGGCGGCATTCATCGCATGCTCCGTGTTCGGCGCGGGTCGCACCGACCCTTGCGCGCCGCTTGCGTCCCTCTGCGCCGCCCGGCCGGTCATACTCGGTACCCGGATGAGCCAGCCCTTGCCGTCAGCGCTTCGCCGACTCGCGTCTCGCGGGGACTGACGGCTCGCGATGGAGCTGCTCGAGATCTACCTTCTCGCCTGCCTGGCGATGTTCTTCCCGCTTCTGCTCATCGTGGTCGTGCTGGCGCTGAACACGCCGCGCCCCGTGCCGATCCTCGCCGGCTTCCTCGCCGGCGGGCTGCTCACGACGATCAGCGTCGGCTCGGCGATCGTGTTCGCTTTCCAGGGGAGCAGCTTCGTCTCGGGCTCGCGACCGCCGGCCGACGCCTGGGTCGACCTGACGATGGGCGCGCTGGCGCTCCTTGCCGCGTTCGTGCTCAGGGGGATGGACACGAAGAAGAAGCGCAGCCCGCCGAAGCCGAAACCGGCGAAGAAGTCCCGGAGCTCGGAGCTGATCGAACGGCTCGTCGACCGTGGCGCGCCGCTCGCCTTCGTCGCCGGGATCCTGGCCACGATCATCCCCGGCCCGGGCCCGATCATCGCGATGAAGAACATCGCCGAGCTCGACTACTCGACGACCGAGACGCTCGCCGTGATCGTCTCCTTCTACGTGATCATGTTCACGTTCGTCGAGGTGCCGCTCGTCGGGCTTCATCGTCGCGAAGGACTGGACGAAGAGGAACGTGACGCTGTTCAACGCGTGGCTCGGACAGAACCTCTTGCGCCTCGCGTCCTGGGCGCTCGGGGTGGTCGGCGTGGTCGAGATCGCGCGCGGCCTGTTCGCGCTCGGATAGGTGAGTGGGGCCGGCGGTCATCCCGCCGGCCCCAGAGTCGATCGCTAGGCGATCGGTCGGCCGAGCGCCAGGTCGAGCCGGCGGGTCGTCACGAACTGCGCTTCGCCTTTCGAGCCGGAGCTCCAGGCGTAGGCGAGGCCGGGGCTCTCGATCTGGACGCCGACGAGCCTCGAGGGCGCGTGGCCGACGGACGGCCATGCGTCCGGTCGCGAGGTCGAGCACCATTGCGCTTCCGGCCCTGCGCGAAGGCGACGACGCCGTCCTGCAGGTCAGCGCCCGTTGCCGAGGCGCGCGACGCTGAAGTGCCGGATGAGCTTCGCGGTTCGAACGTCGAAGACGTTCACGCGGCCGCCGCCCAGGGTCACGAGCTCGTTGCCCTGAAGCGAGACGGCGGTCGCAGGCCGGCCGCGGAACGCGGCGAGGATCTTCCCGCCGCGCGAGGCTACCTCGATCCGCCCGTCGGGCCAGAGGATCGCGACGCGGGAGCGGTCGGCGGCGATCACGGGCGAGCCCGGGCCCGAGGCGACTGCGACCGGTCTGTAGGCGGCGTTCACGATCGAGACCGTGCTCTGGCCGCCCGAGCTCGAGGCGAAGGCAAGCGTCCCGCCGTCGCCCGTGAGCGAGGTGACCGAGCCGGTCCCGGCGTAGCGGCCGAGCACCCATTCCTGGCAGAGCGGCGAGCCCGCGACGAGGCGCGAGCTGCCGTTCTCGGTCACGAGCCATTCGGCCCGGAAGCCGCCGATCGCGACGGCCGGAATCTGGACGTTCTTCGGCCTGACCATGCAGGTCGGGCCCCCGGCCGAGCTCACGCGCTGCGCCGGATTCCAGGCGACGTTCCAGTAGAGGACGCGGTCGCAGCGGCCGGAGGTGTCGCCGACCGCCACCGCCACGCGCGGGCCGTCCATCGAGAGCGACCGGATCGGGCCACCGGTGACGAGCGGGTGGGCGGTGCGCGCAATCGTCCGCAGGATCGCGGCGCGGCTCATGTACTCGACGACCGTCTTTCCCTGGCGAAGCGCGAGCTTGCTCTCGCCGTCGTGGAACAGCACTCCGTTCGCGCTGAGCTGCGGGGCGAAGGAGCCGCCGTTCGGCCCGAGGAAGCCGAAGAGCCCGTCGGAGAGCCGCATCGCGAACACGCCCTGGCCACGGGCGGCGAACACGGCGATCCCACCGGAGCTCGAGAGTGTCTCGGGCCTCGCGGGAAGCGGGAGCGCGCGGAGGACGTGCCCGCCCGCACCGAGGACCTTCAGCACGTCAGGGCGGTTACCGCCGCCGCGCGTGACGGTCACATGCCCCGAGCGCAGCGCGGGGAGAACCGTCGAGGACTGAATGCGAAGCGGTGCCGGGCACGCTCCCGCGGCGAGGGTCGAGTGGCCGGTGGCGGTGCTCCAGACCACGTGCGAGCAGCTTCCCGCCGGTTTCTGGAGCACGAAACCGACGTTCGAGCCGTGCGTCCGGAGCGAGACGACAGCCCCCTTCAGCGTGAGCATCCGCGTTCCCGCGGCGCTCGGATGGCAGACGTAGGCGAATGCCGAGCCTGCGAGCAGGCCGGCGGCGACGAGTACCGCAGGGACGATGGGTCGGCGGACGAGAAACACGGCACGCCTCCTTCAGCTTGGGATTTCGGCCGACGATAACAGGGCGCAACGCCGCGAGGTGCGTGCGGACGAGACGGGGCCGTGGGAGGTGCTCTACGATCGTCCCACGTGGTCGGGTCTCTCGTGCTGCACGTCCGCCGGCTTCCTGACGGTTCCGGTGTCGTCGTCGCGTCGGTCGACTTTCCCAGTGTGGTCGTGCAGGCCGGTTCGTACGACGAAGCCGTCGCGATCCTGAGGCCCGGCTCACGGCTGCGGCCGGAGGGGTTGATTCGTTCGACCGCGGCGGCCTTGTCGCCGACCCGGCGGCGGAACTGCGCCGCGTTCCAGTCACGATCCCAGCCGGGAAGAAGAACCCCGTTGCGCTCGACCTGGACCTGGGTGTCGTCATCTCGCCCCGCGAGCATCGGGACGAGACGGCGTTCCTGGTCAGGATCCCCGCAGTGCCGGGCCTCGAGTTCGTGACGACCGACCGTGGCGAGATCGAGACGCGGGTCGAAGAGCTCGCCCCGGCCGCCGTGCGGCGGTGGCGGCCGGCCAGCCTGCTCGCTGCACAGGAATCGAGCGACTCCTACCTCGAGCTGGTCGA
The DNA here is from genome assembly GCA_963720045.1 of uncultured Actinomycetota bacterium. Taxonomy (GTDB): domain Bacteria; phylum Actinomycetota; class Thermoleophilia; order Gaiellales; family Gaiellaceae; genus PALSA-600. Next base: position 372,784 of record CAVREC010000001.1, read on the forward strand.
GATCGACCTCCTCGCCGGGGTCGGCGGAGGCCGGAAGGGCGACCGGAAGCCGACGATCCTCGAAGAGCGCGGTTTCGACCTCACCGCACGCGCGGGCGACGGTACGCTCGGCCGAGTCGACGGACGGGACGATCTCGTCCGTCAGATCCTCCTGACGCTGGCCGACCCGGAGCGGTCGAGCGTTCTCCTTGTCGGCCCGCATGCGGTCGGCAAGACGGCGCTCGTCCACGAGGTCGCGGCGCGTCTTGCCCGGGCGAGGTTCCGGCGGCACTCGAGGGGAAGACACTCTGGCGGCTGTCGGCGAACGAACTGATCGCCGGCGCGCAGTTCACGGGCATGTGGCAGGACCGCGCCCGGATGCTGATCGACGCCCTGCGCGGCGGCACCGCGATCTGCTTCATGGACGACCCGGTGCCGATCATCGATGCGGGGCGCTGGAGCCAGGGCGACAACAACGTCTCGCGCTATCTGCGGCCCTATCTCGAGAGCGGTGAGATCTCGATCATCTGCGAGGCAACCGCCGAGGCTCTCGGCGCGGCGAAGCTGAAGGAGCCGAGCTTCATCGAGGCCTTCCACAGGATCGAGGTCGTCGAGCCGGGCCTCGAAAGCGCTCGCGCGATCTGCGCCACGAGTGCCGAGCGTCTCGGAGCGGCCGCCGGCCTTGCGATCCGGGAGGAGGCGGTCGATGCCGCCGTCGAGCTGACCCGCCGCTTCGAGCCCTACCGGGCGTTCCCCGGGAAGGCGCTCCGGGTGCTCGAGGAGAGCGTGCGGGAGAGCCCGGAGGGAGCCGACGAGATCGCGCGCGCGGAGGTGACCGGGGTTTTCGCCCGGAGGACGGGACTGCCGCTCGCGCTGCTTTCGGATGCCGTTGCGCTCAAGGTCGCCGATGTCCGCGAGCACTTCGAGACGAGAGTGCTCGGCCAGAAGCAGGCAACCGAGGCGATGGTCGAGCTGATCACGGTGATCAAGGCGGGTCTCACTCCGCCCGAGAAGCCGCTCGGGTCGTTTCTCTTCGTCGGCCCGACCGGAGTGGGGAAGACCGAGCTCGCGAAGGCGCTCGCGGAGTACCTCTTCGGAAGCAAGGACAGGGTGCTCCGGCTCGACATGGGCGAGTACTCCTCCGGCGACGCCGTCGCGAAGCTGATCGGCTCGGGCTGGCAGAACCAGGGTGAAGGAGAGCTGACCCGCCGGATCCGGGAGCAGCCGTTCTCCGTGGTCTTGCTGGACGAGGTCGAGAAGGCCAACCCCCTCGTCTTCGACCTCCTGCTCGCGCTGATCGGCGAAGGCCGGCTGACGAACGCCGACGGCGTCACCGCCGACTTCCGGAACGCGATCGTGATCATGACCTCGAACCTGGGCGCCACACGGAGCCAGACTTCGGGGCTCGGCTTCGCCTCCGGCGCGAGCGACGGAGTGGACCCGCTCGTCCGGCACTACCTCGACGAGGCCGAGAAGTTCTTCCGTCCCGAGTTCTTCAACCGGATCGACCGGATCGTCGCGTTCAAGCCGCTCGGCGAGGACACGATCCGGCAGGTCGCGCGGCGCGAGCTCGGCAAGCTTCTGCTGCGCGAGGGAATCACGCGGCGCAGGCTGCTCGTCGAGGTCGACGAGCCCGTCATCGAGGTGCTTGCCCGCGACGGGTTCCATCCCCGCTACGGCGCGAGGCCCCTCCAACGGGAGCTCGAGCGAGCCGTGATCCGCCCGCTTGCGCAGCTCGTGGTCGAGGGAGATCAGGCTCCCGGCGACCTGGCGCGGGTGTTCCTCGAGGACGGACGGGTGGCCGTCGAGCTGATGCGGGTCGAGGAGTCTCGGGCCGCAGCCGGAAGGCCCCGGCCGCGCGGGCTACCCGACGCCGGCACCTTCGCCAAGGCCGTCCGCGCCTGCGACGACCTCGTCGCGGTGCTCGCGAGCGAGAACTCGGCGCCGGCGGTCGAGGAACTGCGGACCGAGCTGTCCGAGCTCGTCACGCGAACGCACAGCCCGACGTTCTGGGACGAGTCGGACGGCGCGAGGCAGACGCTGACGCGGATCTACCAGACCGAGCTCGTGCTCGACCGGTTCGACGCCCTCCGGCGCCGGGCCGACGGCCTCGCGGCGATGGCGCGCAAGACCGCCGCTTCGCGGGCGCGGCCTCGCCTGCGCGAGGTCTGGTCCGCGCTCGACGAGATCGGCGATGCCCTCGCAGTCAGCCGGCTCGAGCTCGCAGGCGCGACGCTCGACGGTGCCCGCGGCGTCGCCGTCGTCCGCGTCGTGCCGGTCGGTGAAGGGGATCCGCTTGGGCCCGGGAGCTTCTCGAGATGTACGCGGCCTGGGCCGAGCGAACGGGACGAGAGGCCTCCGAAACCGAACGGCTCCGGGAATACGATCCGGATCGAGGGGCTCTCGACCTTCGATTTGCTCCAGGGTGAGGCGGGATTGCACCGGCGCTCGGCTGCCGGGAGGGAACCGGAGCTTGCCCGCGTGATCGTTGCGGCGGACGGGGCTGACGACGAGGCAGACGGGGAGTCGGGCTCGGTCGTTCGCGTGTACGAGGACGGGAAGCGCCGCGGCGTCCGCGACCCGCGCACCGGTGTGCGTCAATCGCACCTGATCGCGGTTCTCCGTGAGGGGAAGATCGATGCGTTCCTGCTCGGGAGCCTCAGAGCTCGAACGCCTCACCCCGGTCGACTGACCGCCGTTTCCGGACCGACCTCCTGTCAGCTCGCTCTGCTCGGTGGCGGCGAGACGATCCGGTTGAACCGGGCCTTGCCGTTGTGGACGCGCATGATCGTGAACGGGTTGACGGTCGGATCACCGCTTCCGTCGAAGCCGACGTTCTTGAGAATCGCTCCCCCCTCGTGCACCCGAAACAGCTGCTCGGTCACCGAGGCGCGCGTCCCGTCGGAGGCTGCGATCGCATCGAGCAGCACCTGGGCCGCCTCCGCGGCGTACGCGGTCCCGCCCGAGTCGGGGTCCGACGGCGTGAATCTCTTCGCGATCTCCTGCCCGAGCGGGCCGAAACCCGAGGCCGGCATGCCGACCTCGCTCACATACAGCCCTTCCGCGCCCTTGGCCCCCGCTGCCTTGATCGTTGCCGGGATCGGCGTGAACCCGTCCGGGGCGATGATCGCGACGTGCGGGCCGACGGCGGCGCGGAGCTCCCGGACAAGGGTGCCGCAGCCTAGGCAGGCATAGCCGCCGAGGAATACCCCGTCTGCGCCGGACCGCGCGACCTCCTTCGCAAGCGCGCCGAACTTCGTCTGGTTCACGCCCCAGCTTGCGGTCCCGGCAATCGTCAACCCGTAGCCCCGAGCGGCGTCCTCGAACGGCCCGGCGACCGTCCGTCCGTAGAACTCCCCGTCGTCGAGCACGAAGACGCGGTGGACGCCGAGCTGCTTCGCGAGCAGCGCATCGGCGGTGCCCTGGAGATCGTCGGGCGCAGCGATCCGGACGAAGTTTCGAACCCCGGTCGGGTAGTACTCGGTCGGCTGGCCCGGGCTCGTCGTCGCACCGGCGTGCGTCAGCCCGACGTCGGAGTTCGTGGGGCTGATCAGCGCGAGCGGCCCGTGTGGCGCCTGGCCGAGGATCGGGAGCTCGACTTCGGCGCACGTGGAGCGCCAGGTGCCGATCACGGCGATCACGCTCGAGTCGGCCGCATACGACCTCGCGTTCGCGGCGCATTTCCCGAGGTCGCCCGAGCTCTCCTGCGGGCTCGAGTCGTCGCACGACTGATACCCGACCGCGTACTTGCCGGCCTTGAAGCCGTCTCGCCTGAGGATGAAGAGGATCGCGTCCTCTCATCGCGAGGATGGAGGGGCGAGTCTTCGGGCCGCTCACCGGCAGGTCGGATGTGATCAGGAACTGCGGCTTGGTCGCCCCGTTCACGACGGGAGAGCAGAACGACGGCGAAACCGGCTGGACGTCGCCTTCGACGCTTCCGAGGCCGTTCGCGACCGGCCACACGACTACCGCGGCGATCACGCCCACGAGAACCCATCCGGTCCTCATCGCCGTAAGTGTAGAGGGAATCAGTCGACGGTCACCCACGCTGCTCCGGCGCCGACGGCGATGTCCTGAGGCGTCCCGCCGACGGCGACCGTGGCGGTCACGAGTTGGGAGCGGGGATCGATCCGCGAGACGGTGCCGTCGCCGCTTGCCACCCACACCGATCCGGCCCCGATCGCGATCCCTTCGGGGTTCTCGCCGACCGTGATGCTGCGGTCGGCGACGTTCGTCCGCGGATCGATGTGCCAGACCGTGTCCCCGAGCTGGTCGGTGACCCAGACGCCGCCTGCGCCGACGGCGATGTTCTGGCAGGGGAAGGTCAGTGGGATCCGAGCCTCGATCGCCCCGGTGCCAGGGTTCAGCCGGACGACTCCCTGGCCGTCGGTGACCCACACCGACCCTTCGCCGAGGGCGATGCCGCTGCAGCACATGAACTCCGCTACCAGGAAGCTGTGCACCGGTCGCGGCTCGATCCGTGCGGCGGTCGCGGCGGCAGCGAACCAGACCTCGTTCGCGTCGGCGGCGATCGTGCTGGACTCGTGGGAGCCCACGAGTGGGTTGTCGCTCGCAAGGGAGATCGTGAAGGAGCGGTCGATCACGCCCTGGCGGGGGTCGATCTCGGTGACCGTCCGCGTGCCGCTCGAGACCCAGACTGCGTCCCGACTCACCGCGAGGCCGGTCGGGGCGGCGGGGACACCGATCGTCCGGAGCACCGCTCGCCGACCAGGTGTGACCTCTTTCACGGTCTGCTCGTTGGCGTTGAGCACCCAAACGGCTCCGGCCCGGACCTCGACCGAGGTCGGAGTGTCGCCGATCGCAACCTGATCGACGACCCTGTTCGAGCCGAGGTCGATCACGCCGAGCGAGTTCGGCCTGACGACGATCGGCGGGCTGCCGCCGCGAAGCAGTAGGAACGCGGCGGCGATCGCTGCTGCGGCGAGGAGGATCCCACCGGCGAGCGCGAGCCGTCGTGGACGCTTCGAGTCGACGGTCTTCAGCGGGGCGAACTCCGTTCGCGAGTCCCGGGGCGACGACCTGGAAGAGGTGGACGGGCCGCTCGATGTCCTTCAGGCGTCTGACCCCGAGGGCGCGGAGCGAGATTCCGACCGGGAGCTCGTCCTCGATCAGGTCGCGGGTCGTCCCCGAGACGAGAATCTGCCCTCCGTGCCCTGCAGCCATGATCCGCGCCGATCGGTGAACGCCGAGCCCGACGTAGCGGTCGCCGCCGATCGTCGGCTCGCCCGTATCGATCCCGATCCGGACCCTGAGGGCGACACCCGGCGGCCAGTCGTGGCCGGCGAGCGCCCGCTGGCCTTCGATCGCGGCCTGGACGGCCTCGTCCGCCCGCTGGAAGGCGACGAAGAACGAGTCGCCGTGGGTGTCGATCTCGCGGCCGCCGTGCGCGGCGAAAACCTCGCGCAGGAGGCGCTGATGGGTCGTGAGCACCTCGTGGTAGCTGACGCTTCCGAGCCGGTCGAGGAGCTTCGTCGATCCCTCTACGTCCGTGAAGAGGAAGGTGACCGTCCCGCGCGGTAGCTCGCTCACTCCCGGGAGAATAGGCTCGGGAAGCGCCGACACGAGCGACCCGTGGGCGATCGGCATACTCTGTCGCGGGGAGCCAAGATGCGGAAGCGCGCGACGATTGTGACGTTGGCGGCGGTGGTGTTCTGCGCCGCCGGCGGCTGCATCCCGGGTGCGTCGGCCTCGCAGCTCATCGATCGGAACGCGACGGATGTCCATCTCCAGCTGAACGCGAAGGGCGAGGCGCTCCTCAGCTACCGGTCGAAGGGCGCCTTGCGGCACGTGCTCGCGTGGGGCGCGGTGAATGCGTTGCCGTCAGCGGTCGGCGGACAGCAGCTGAAGCTGAGGCTCGACTACTCGGGTGGGTACGAAAAGTATTTCAAGGAGAGCCCGGCAGACGTCGCGCTCAGTGCGGCGTACCAGAAGATCAAGGGGACGCCCGGCTATCTCCTGAGCCCCGTCGTGAGCGAGCTCGCGCAGGCCCAGCAGGCGGCAGACACCTACTGGCAGACGGGATTCCACGGCGGGTGCGGCGCCTACGACGGGCCGCCGATCGCCTGGGCGGTCCTGACGTGCACGGCGCCCGACGGCTCCTACTGGGCCGTGCAGGAATGGCAGCGAGAGCTGCCGGACTACGGCGTCGCCCCGACGCCGGCCCAGGCAGTCTGGGAGGTTCGCCTCTCGCACTGGACCGGGGCGCTGCCGGTGCTCTCCGTCCAGACCGACTGGTCGTGGCATCGGTGGAACCACCTCTACGGCACGCTTTCCTACGCTGACGATCCGGTCTTCGGGTTCAGCTCGACGACCACGGGGGATCCGCTCGACGGGTTCGGGCGCAACGTCTACATCGATACGTTCGACTCCGCCTATGGGCCCGGCTGGCAGCGGGAAAACAGCGCGCTGACTCATAAGGGCACCGGGGTCTTCTGTTACAGCGTGAACCCGCACCCGGGCCATCCGGCGGGTACCGGCACGCAGTACCGCGTCACGGTGATCGGGCCTGGAGTGACTCCCGACGTCGAGTGGACCGGTCCCTCGCCTGGACCCTACGACGCCACGGCGGACGCGGTCGCGAACGCCCAGATCGCCGCCCTCGGCGACAGCGTCTGCCGGCCCAACTGAGTTCGCTTGAGCTGACGCCCAGCGGGTCGCCGGCTCATCGCCCTACGCTCGGGCGCTTCAGGCTCGAGGGTACGTTGCGGTCGTCGTCCCGGCCGGCGTCGCCGTTACGGCCGCCGCGGTGAGCAAATCGGGCTCAGTCGCTCGAGGTGAGCGTGGCGGCGTTCTTCCGCGAGACGCCTGCCGCGATCAGGAACGAGCGCATCTGCGGATTCAGCTTCTCGAGCTTCGACGAGACGGGGCTCGAGAAGATCTTGCCGAGCAGCGTCGGGTCGATCCCGAGCACCCGGTGCACGTCGGCTGCGGTCGTCTTCTTGTCGAGCAGCAACGTCGCGGCGTCGCACAGGTCGATCTTCTTCCCGTGGTTGTCGAACTCGAGGATCAGGGCGAGATCGTTCCCTTCTGCGGTCAGCCATTGTGCGAAGAGCGGCGAGTCGGGGTGCATGGCACCGATCGAGCTCCGCAGAGACCGGAGCTCCGGCCCGTACTCGTTGACGGCCTCGATCAGGACGACGGGAATCAGCGCGAAGATCGCCGCGAAGGCGTCCTTGGGGTGCTTCTTGATGAACGCGCATTTGTCGAGCGAGGACTGAAGCGAGTCGTCCTTCGTGCCCGAGGAGAGCTGCTTGAACGTCGTGACCTTCTCGCTGAGTTGCGCCGCGAGCGCACGATCGTGCGCGTCGGGCTTCGGAGCTGCCGCCACCGAAGCGGCGCTCAGCGCCAGCGCGAGTAGCGGCCACCGTCGCGGCGCCCCCGATGTTCCTGTGCCTGCTCATTGTTCCGTCATCCTTAACGTCCGTCCGGCGTCTCTGCAAGCTACAGTGAGTGCTAGATGGGTGTCGATCTCCTCACACCGATGCATCTGCTCTTCCTCGGGCTTCTCGCCGTGCTGCTCTTCGGCGCCAAGCGCGTTCCGGAGATGGGCCGCTCGCTCGGCAACGGGATGCGTGAGTTCAAGCAGACGATCAGCGGGATGGACGGCGTGACCGAGGCGGTCAACGGGATGAACGAGATCCGTTCGGCGGTTTCCCCGACGAACATCGCCCGCGCCGCGATCCCAGGTGTCGCCGAGATGCAGGACACGGTCGGCTCGCTGAAGACCGCTGTGACGCCCGGGACGGCAGCAGCCGCCGCCGAGGGCGAAGCGGCAGCGGCTCCGGCAGCCCCGCTCGAGCCGTAGATCCCGTCGGAGCCGAATCGTCGGCCTCGAACGTGACTACGCGGGCGGGCTCATCTGGTCCCCTCCGGATCCTCTCGAGGCGGCGAGAGGACTTTGCCGGCGGCCCGATCGGGTCCGGGTCTCCTTCTGGGGCGATCGGCGGAGCCTTCACCGGGCTGAATCGTCGGCCGCCACGCCGGCACCCCGTTCGGGGGCGCATCGCCGTGTTAGTCGCGGAGCGGGCCGGCGGCGGCAGGGCCCCCGAACGGAGAGCGGCGGCCCGGTCGTGCGGCTCGATCAGACTCGCCCGGCGCCGGCCTCCGCGTGACTTCGCCCCGGATCCGGAGCTCGTCGGCGTCCTCCTGGGCGCGGGCCTCGAGGCTGATGCGGCGGGTGAGCACGGCGGCGCGCTGCTCGAGTCGGTGCGCCTCGACGACGTCCATTGCCCGGAGCGCGGCCGCGCTTCGCTCGTAGGCGCCGCCTGTGCTCAGCAGATGCGTGAGCTTGAGCACGATCGCGATCAGGTCGATCGCGATCAGGAACGCGAGGAAGAACTCGACGTACTTCTTCACGGTCGGATGTGCGTTCTCGACCTGGTCGAGCGCCGCCTGGCGGGCGAGGAAGTCGCGGTCGGCCTTGATCGTGGAGACTCGATTTGAAACCTGGCCCGTCTCGGCGGCCTGCCAGAGAGCGATCTTCCGCTGGTCGGCGGCGATCGTCGCGGCGATCTGCGGCCGTGCGGTCTTCAGCGCGGCAGCGGCTGTCGCGGCCTCCCGGGCATCGCGCTTGCAATAGGGGCCGCAACCGAGCTTGTGGGTCTGCGAACAGCTCTGCTCGCCGGCCTCGCACTCGGCGAGGAACTTGCTGTTCGTGACCTGCTTCTGGAGGGTCGCCTGCTTTGCGCAGCCGGCTCGCGATCTCCTTCTGCGCCGTTGCGATCTTCGCGTCGTAGAGGTGCGTGATCTCGTTCGTCGCCTGATGGATGCGCGCCGTGGCCGTCTTGCTGAGCTGATCGTTGATCGAGCCGCTGTAGATCACCTGGCTCATCGGCAGCCCGACCACGAGCGCGATCGCCAGCGAGAGCACGAGCCGCGGGATCGCGAGCAGGAGGTTCCACACCCAGTTCGTGCCGAAGCTCTTCAGCACGAGCCGCTCGATCAGGCAGTAGAGAACAGCCCAGAGCGGAAGTACCCAGAGGACACTCGTGATCGACGTCGACCACCACTGACTCGCAGCGACGGTCATCGCGAACCCACTGACGATCGCCATCCCGCCGACCCACATCCCGAGCCCGTTCAGGAAGCTGACCTCGCTCGGCACCGTCGAAAGGACGACGCCGTCGCCACCCGCGAGCCACGCCCATCCCACGCGTGCGCGCCGCCTCGGTGCGAGGATCGGATGGCCGAGCGTTCAACTCGTCTTCCCCTTCGGTCCAGGCTTCGCTCACCTGAAGACAGAAGACGCCCGATCGGTCGAGGAGTTTGGCTCGTCGACACGTTCTAGGGAACTTCTTAGGAAACCGACGAGCCGGTCGGTTTCCCGCGATACTTCCGGGGTGGCTCAGGGTCGGCCTTCGCTGAAGCTGGTCGCCGCTCTGGCGTTCGCTGCGCTCGGGCTTGCCGGAGCGGCCGCTGCCCGGCCCGGGGCCGGCGAGGCTGCCGGGCGTGGAGGTTCCCTCGTCACGTTCGAGGATGCCGGGCCCGGGCCTATCGAGGCTGTGCTGACCGTCTCGGCCAACGGATCGGCGCGGGTGAGCCTGACACCGCTCCGTTCCTCGACGCCGAGCGTGCGGGCGTTCCACCTTGACGCGGCCGGGCTCGGCGAGGTCAGGTCACTGCTTTCCGGTGCCGGGCTACCGCACCTCGCGGGGACCTACGGCGCTCCGAATCCTGGCGGGGTGTTCACGGTGGTGACCTCGGCGCACAAGTCGGTCGAGGTGTTTGCCGCGGCGACCGTGCCTGCGGGTCTGCGCCGGCTCGACGCCTATCTGGACCGGCTGACGAGGGCGCACGAACCGAGACCCTGAACAGAAGAGCGGCTATCCCGCCGAACGGTCGATCTCGCGGGCATCGACCCCGCTCGGAAACTCCGCGTTCGCGGTCGGCGAGCATCGCGCAGCTAGGATCCTTCGTTGCGTCCCGTGTTTCGGTTCCCACACGAGCCCGCGCTTGCTTCGAGGAGCCATCCAGAGGGAGGCAGATGCCGGGCAAGCCTTTCAGCGCCGACCTTCCGAGGCCCCAGCCCGCCGCGTGCCTCGAGCCGACCTAGCCGTGCGTCCCGCGATCGTCTCGACCTATCCGCCTCGCGCCTGCGGCATCGGCACGTTCTCGGCTGACCTGAGAGGAGCCCTGGTCGGCGTCGAGGGTGTCGAGCGGGTCGATGTCGTCGCCATCGTCGATGAGCCGGCACGCCCGCAGCGCCGGGGCCTGCTCTCGGTGATCGAGCAGGCTGTGCGTGGCGACTACGTCCGCGCGGCCCGCATGCTCGGCCGGGTCGAGGTGGATGTCGTCCTCCTGCAGCACGAGTTCGGGATCTTCGGAGGGCTCGACGGGGAGTACGTCCTCTCGTTCGCAGAGGAGCTCGCCCAACCGCTCGTGGTGACGCTGCATACGGTCCTTTCCGAGCCGTCCGCACATCAGCTCGAGGTTCTGACCGAGCTCTGCGCGGAGGCGGAGCTCGTGGTGGTGATGACGGAGACCGCGCAGCGCCTGCTCGTGGCCTGCGGCGCCTGTCTCGCGGCGAAGATTCGCGTTGTCCCACACGGAGCACCGGTACGCCTCACGACCGGGGCGGCTGCCCCGACATCGGGCTTCTACGCGCGGACGGGCGAGCGCTTTCTCCTCTCGACCTTCGGGCTGATCTCGCCTGGGAAGGGGCTCGAGACGGTGATCGAGGCGATGCCCTCGATCATCGAGCGGCATCCCGAGGTTTCCTACGTGATCGCGGGCCGAACACATCCCGATGTCGCCCGGCGCGAAGGCGAGCGATACCGGGTGACGCTCGAACGGCGGGTCCGCGAGCTCGGTCTCGCAGACCACGTCGAGTTCGACGCCCGTTTCCTCTCGATCGATGGGCTCGCGGGCCTGCTGGCCGCCACGGACGTGTTCGTCACCCCGTACCGAAACCGCGAGCAGATCGCCTCGGGTGCGCTCACCTTCGGGATCGCGGCCGGCTGCGCAGTCGTTTCGACGCCGTTCTGGTACGCGCAGGACATGCTCGAGTCGGGTGCAGGTGTCCTCGTGCCCTTCGACGATCCGGCGGCGCTCGCGGATGCCGTCTGCGCCTATGTCGAGCAGCCCGAGACTCTCGCGTCGGCACGCGCCGAGGCTCGGCGCGTCGGGTCGTTGCTCGCGTGGCCCTCGGTCGCCAAGGCGACCGCCTCGGTGCTCCGCGAGGCACGAGAGCTCGCGCCCCGGCGGCGACCGGCAGGCGTTGCCGAGCTCCAGCTCACGACGCTCCGCACCGACCACATCCTCACCCTGGCCGATGACGTCGGAATCGTCCAGCACGCCTACGGGACGATCCCGAACCGGTCGACCGGCTACTGCGTCGACGACGTCGCCCGGCTTGCGCTCGTCGCGCTCGCACTTGCGCGAAGAACAAACGAACAGCCCTGGACGCCGATCCTCCATCGCTCGCTGGCATTCCTCCACGACGCGTACGGCCCGGGCGGGATGCGGAACTTCATGGGATACGACCGCCGCTGGCTCGACGAGCCACACGTCGGCGATCACGTGGGACGGACGATCTGGGCGCTCGGGGAGATTCTCGGAACCGCATGGGTCCCGGCCCTGGTCGAGCCGACGCAGTCGCTGCTCGAGCGGCTTGTTGCGACCCTCTCGGGCGAGAGCTCGTTGCGGACGGCGTCCTACACCGTTCTCGGGCTCTCGCGCCTCGATTCCGACCGCCTCGATCTTCGCTCCCGCCACCTTCTCGAGCGCTGCGTCGACCAACTCGCCGACGCCTACACCCGCACCTCGAGCTCCGACTGGAAGTGGTTCGAGGACGACCTGACCTACGACAACGCGCGGCTTCCGCAGGCGCTCATCGTCGGCGCGAAGGCGCTCAACCGGGAAGACGAGATCTCGCTCGGACTCGAGTCGCTGCGGTGGTACGGCGACGAGTGCGGGCTCCTGGGCGACTCCCTTCGGCTTCCCGGCCATCGAGGAAGGCGACGCGACGAGCCGGCCCCGGGAAGTGGAGACGAACAGCCGCTCGACGCGGCGGCGCTCGTCGAAGCCGAGCTCTCCGCGCTGGCGGTGACTCGGCAAGCCGAGCACGGCGAGCGAGCGAGCAAAGCATTCGAATGGTTCCTCGGCCGCAACCGCCTCGACAAGCCGCTCTACGACTTCGCGACCGGGGGGTGCGCCGACGGTCTCGGAACTGAGGCGCTCAACACGAACGAGGGCGCCGAGTCGACGCTTGCGTTCCACCGCGCCGCGCTCGTTCTCGACGCGACCGGCGTCCGCTCGGCCTTCCGCCACCAACCGCTCGACCTCCTCGCCGTATGACGACCCCGGAGCTCTTTCAGCGCTATCCCGGCAACCCGATCCTGACCGCCGAGGACTGGCCGTATCCGGTGAACGCCGTCTTCAACCCGGCCGCGGCCACTCTCGGAACCGAGACTATCCTGCTCGCGCGGGTGGAAGACCGCCGGGGGATCTCCCACCTGAGTGTTGCGCGCTCGGCGAACGGCTTCGACGGCTGGTCGATCGACGCGACCCCGCTTCTCGCCCCGGAGCCCGGGGTGGCAACCGAGGAGTGGGGCTTCGAGGATCCGCGGATCGTGTGGATCGACGAGCTCGACCGCTTCATGATCACGTGCACCTCCTACGGTCCGGCCGGCCCTGCGGTCTTTCTCGCCTCGACGAAGGACTTCGACTCGGTGGAACGTCACGGGATCGTGCGCCACCCGGAAGACAAGAATGCGGCTCTGCTGCCGCATCGCATCGACGGCCGCTGGGTGCTCTTCCATCGGCCGAAGACCGAGTTCGGCGGGGCCCGCGGTGAGGTCTTCGCTTCGAGCTCGGCCGACCTCATCAGCTGGAGCACTCCCGAGCCTGTCTTCCAGCCGCGTGCCGGCGCGTGGTGGGACTCACTCCGGATCGGGCTCGGCCCGCCGCCGCTCCAGACCGAGCACGGCTGGCTCGTGATCTACCACGGGATCAAGGAGACCGTGGCCGGCGAGATCTACCGCGTCGGGCTCGCTCTTCTCGACCTCGACGACCCGACCCGCGTGCTTCGGCGGCTCCCGAGCTGGGTGCTCAGCCCGACGGCCCCGTACGAGCGAACCGGGGATGTGGCGAACGTGATCTTCCCCTGCGGAATCACCCACGATCCGAGCCTCGACGAGCTGCGGCTGTACTACGGCGCTGCCGACACCTCGATCTGCGTCGCAACGGCCCGGCTGGCAGACCTCGTCGAGGTGTTGCTCCAGGCCGAACCGGAGGAGGCGTAGTAGTGGCTGCGAACACAGACGCCGGCCAAGAGACGATGGAGAGCCTCGTCTCGCTCGAGTATCCGAACGGCCGCACGTACGAGTGCAGCATCCCGACGCTCGAGAAGCTCAACCCGGGCGACGGGTTCGACCTGTTCGGCCGCCACTGGGAGGCAACGATGTTGTTGCGAACCGGACGGGTGGGAGAGTTCGAGTACAGAATGTCCTGCAGACCGGTGGCTCGCGTGGGGGCGGCACGCGACGTTTCCGCCTGAGGTGCATGCCGAGGCCACCCGCGTGCCCGGGCGGCGTCGGCCGCTCGGAGCTCAATGCTTCGCGACCACCTTGTAGCTGACCGTCGTTGCAACCTTGGAGGGCCCCGATGCCGAGGCGTTCTTCACGGTGAAGGAGTGCCGGCCAGGCTTGCTCGTGTCGATCGCCGCTCCGTTCGCCACGGAGGTCGTCGCTGACGAGCACTCTCGTCGTGCCTGACGCACGCATTCAGGGCGCGACCGATCCGATCCCCGATGAGTTCCGTCGGCTGGGTCGGTCTACCAGCACGTAGGCCATCAACCCGCCGACTGGAGAACCCCATGACCAATCCCGCACACCCCGGCCGCATGCTGTTCGTGAACATCCCCGTAGCCGACCTCGAGCGCAGCAAGGCCTTCTTCGCGAAGCTCGGGTTCAGCTACAACCCGATGTTCACCGACGAGACAGCGGCCTGCATGCTCGTGGGCGAGCACGCCTTCGTCATGCTGCTCAGCCGCGAGAAGTTCGCGGAGTTCTCGAAGCTGCCGATCGCCGATCCCACGACGCACGCGCTGGCGCTGTACTGCTTCAGCGTGTCGTCTCGTGATGAGGTCGATACGGTCAGCGCCGCTGCGCTCGAAGCGGGCGGCTCCGAGGCGGATGACGCCGAGGACCACGGCTTCATGTACACACGCAGCTTCTTCGACCTGGACGGCCACGGCTGGCAGGTCATGTGGATGGACCCGGCGGCAGCGGCGCAGGGACCCGAAGCGTTCGCGACCTCAAAGGGAGACGCCGAGGCCCTGCACGCCTGACCCTCGCTCGGCCTGGCGATCCGCAAGAATGGCCAAGGTGGCGCTACGGCGGATGGACAACGTCGGCATCGTGGTCGAATCGCTTGATGCCGCTGTCTCTTTTTTCGCCGAGCTGGGCCTCGAGCTCGAAGGGCGAACCATGATCGAAGGAGACTGGTCAGGGCGCGTCACTGGGCTGCACGGCCAGCGCGTCGAGATCGCCATGATGCGAACGCCGGACGGCCACAGCCGGATCGAGCTCTCGCGGTATCTCACGCCGCCTGCGGTCGCCGATCACCGGAACGCCCCGGTGAACGCTCTCGGCTACCTCCGCGTGATGTTCGCCGTCGACGACCTCGATGACACGCTGGCCCGGCTCCGTGACCACGGCGCGCAGGTCGTCGGCGAGGTGGTTCGGTACGAAGACGCGTATCGGCTCTGCTATGTCCGAGGCCCCGAGGGCATTCTCATCGGGCTCGCCGAGCAGGTCGGCTGATGCCCAATACGCGCTCGAAGCCAATGTGCGAATGCAGGGCCTGACCCGGTTCTCGTCGCCTCCGAAATCGAGGGAATCGGGGGTGGACGTCACATACCTCGTTCGTGCGTGTTACAGCGACGTCGGTGGCTTGAACTGCTCAGCATCGCGCGGTCGGGTGGGCGACGATTCATCCCCGCCGTCGCCCGGCTCAACCACCACGAACGAACTCGCCCGAACCTTCGCCGGGCTCGGGAACGGGCCCAGGCGCCTCGACGGAATCCGTCCCGAGCCGCTTCCGCCCGTGTCATCGCCCTGTAAAAGCGTTGCCGCCCCAGGCATGAACTTGCGGCATTCGGGAAACACTCTCCTCGACAGCAGGTAACTCGATCCTTTGGAGGTATGAGATGAGACACCGTCAGAGACGGGGCTGGTGGAAGCGCGCCCTCGGTGGACTGGTCGCGGCTTCGGTGGCGGCAGTGTGTTGCGTCGCGATCGCGAGCGCCGATGCTCCGAGTAACACGAACAGCCCGACGATCAGCGGCACCGCGAGCGTGGGCGACCAGCTGACCGCCTCGACCGGAACCTGGAACGGGACGGTGAGCTCGTACTCGTATCAATGGCAGCTCTGCGACTCGTCGGGCAGCGGTTGCGCCGCGATCCAGGACGCTACCGCGAAGATCTTCGGTGTCCGCAGCAGCGACGCTGGACACACGCTGCGGGTCATCGTCACGGCCACCAACTCGAGCGGATCGGCGAACTCCACCTCGGCTGCCACCTCGGTCGTGACCAGCTCGAGCTCGACCACAACGACGACGACCACCACAAGCACGACGCCGGCGCACAACAAGGCACCCACGCTGAGCTACGTCTCCTTCAAGCGCCTCGGAGCGAGGGTCTACGCCCGCTTCCACACCTGCGACGACTCGGCCAACGCGATCACCGTGATCGAGACGGACCATAAGACGGGTCAGGCGTCCTACACACGACGCTTCTCAGTCGCCGGGCGACCCTGCGGAACTCACGCCCGCAACTGGCTGCTCGCGCCTCGCTTCCGCCACGGCCACTACACCTCGACGCTCCGCGCCGTCGACAAATCGGGAGCATCAAGCCGTACCGTCTCACGGAGCCTCTTCCACGCGTAGCGCCTAGCCTTCATGCCCGTAGCGCTATTCCCCCCGAGCGATTAACGCCGCGGGCAATCGGGTATCTCCGACGTCGGGTGGGAGACCGGGGGCATTGCGGCGGTCTCTCACCCGCTTACTCCTCGTCGTCGAGCACGCGCTCCACGATGATCGGCGTCAGCCCGTCCATGTTGGGCAGGTTCGACTCGATCACCTCCACGACGCAGTAGCGGCCTGTCTTGCGCTCCATGATGTCTCCGACGTGCCAGCCGGGGTGGTCCAGGACTACCCCGAGTTCGTTGCTGTCTCTGTCGAAGAAGATGAAGGAGGGCATGAGCGCCCGGGAGCGTACTCCCGGTTTGGTGTTCGTTGTTGGCGGAAGCCAGGTGGCCGGGCGACGGTTACGGGGATGAGACCGCCGCCCGGCCATTTGTTCACGGTGCCCGGAGCAGCTGAACTCGCGATAGACCCGATCGGGTCAATCCCGGCGACGGGCCGGGCGGCTCGAGAGTTCGCCGGCGCCGATACGCAACCCGGCCCGTAGACAGAGCGCTTACAGAGTTGGAAGCGAAAAAGCCCGGCTTGCGGGGCTTTCGCGAGATGCGCGCCTCACATTAAGTCATGGATGCAGGGATAGCGCCTCATTCCGCCGGTCGCAGATACCGGTTTCCCCGGGGTTGAGCAGTGACGATCCGCAGAAAGTCCGCAACGCGTCGCCTGGAGGCCAGCTGCGAGCCTCCTGATCTAGCGAGTCCTGGTGGTGCTGCTGAGGGTCGTGATGAGCGTGAGCATTGCGTCGAGCGCAGCGGCGAGTGGTTCGGGGTCGCGTTGAACCTGAGCGAGCAAGAGGCCGCCCTCAAGCGCGGCAAGTGTGGCAAGCGCAAGCTGGCGGGGATCGGACTCCGGTGGCAGTCCCCCTAGCTCGTGCATTCGCAGAAAACCGGCCATGATGCTGACTTCCCATCGTTTGAACGCCGCTGCAACGAGCGCCCTGGCTTCAGGCTCTGTCTCGGCGAGCGCGGCACCGAGCGAACCGACCGGACAACCGCCTCGGCCGTCCTTGTCGCGGGCGTGAGTGACCACAAAGTCGCGCCACTCCCGTAGGCCATCGAGGCTGCTGAGGTCGAACTGATCCTGCGTGCCGATTGCCCTCTCGGCCTGGCGCTCGATGACGGCGCGAACCAGCGCTGGCTTGTCCTCGAAGTAGTGGTAGAGCTGCGAATTGCTCACGTGCGCACTGTCGCGCACTTCCTCGATCGTCGTGCTGGCGACACCCTGCTGAAAGATGAGCGCCGCCGCGGCGTCGACAATGCGTGTGCGCGTCGCTGCGCCCTTCCGCGTCAACCGCGGCCCAGCTGATCTTTCCGTGGACATGGCCGGAGTGTAGGCGAAATGGCATACGCATGCCAGAAACTGTTAGTGTGACCGGACTGGACTGAACATGCCATTTTCGCACGGCCTCGAGCCGCTACCGCCGTTCAGCCAATCCTGGCTGGACGCACAAGAACTGACCGAGAGGGAACCCCTATGAACGCACACGCAGAGAAGACCGTGCTGATCACTGGCGCCAACGCCGGGATCGGCAAGGAGATTGCTCGACAACTGGCATTGCGTTCCGATTTCGGCCGGATCTACCTGGCGTGCCGGAACGCCGAGCGGGCGAACACGGCCAAGGCCGAGCTGGAAGTTGAGACCGGCCGCAACATCTTCGACATCGTCCTCATGGACGTTGCCGACCTGGGTTCGGTGCGCGCCGCCCTGGCTGACATCGACGCTTCCCTCGACGCGCTCGTCATGAACGCCGGTGTGATTGGCCCGCAGTCGATGGCCTTGACCGCTGACGGGGTCACCAACGCGTTCGCAACGAACGTCCTCGGTCACGTCGTCCTCCTCGAAGGACTCCTGGCCGAGGGGCGGCTCGGCGAGGTTGCGGTCTTCGTCGGAAGTGAAGCAGTCCGCGGGGTTCCGAAGTTGCGGATGAAGGGGCCATCGTTCGTTTCGACCTCAGCCGACGAACTCGCCTCCGTGATCGACGGCAGCTACTTCGCCAACACAAAACCTGACTTCAACCTCGCCTTCGGGCAGGCCAAGTACATCGGGGCGCTCTGGATGGCATACCTGGCGCGCCAATACGCCGACCGCCGCTTCGTCACCGTGAGCCCCGGCAACACCACCGGCACGGGAGCAGCCAGTGGCCTCCCGTTGCCGATGCGTATCGCGGCCAAGTACGTCATGCCCGCCCTGGGCCTCGCCCACAACCTCGACGTGGGAGCGAAGCGGCTCGTCGACGGTGTCACCGACCCGACCCTGTCAAGCGGCGCGTTCTACGCCAGTGCGGCCAACAAGCTGAATGGCCCGATGGTCAACCAAGCGGAGTTCCTCCCCGACCTGGCTAACCCGTCCTTCCAAGACAACGCCAACGAAGCGATCCACCGCTTCATCACCTAACGCGACATGCGAGAACAGTCGTGCCCGCCCACAGGTTGCGCCGTCAGCGAGACCGGCGAAGGTGGCGCAATAGCCGAGTGATTCGCCCACGTTTGCGCGGCAACCTCAGTCAGCAACATGCTGCTCCGCGTCTGGGCGCAGGTAACGCTCACGGCCTTCTCTGTCCTCCGCCGGCCACGCTCGATGCGCTCCTTGCTCCACTTCGGAGCCCACTCACTGCCTTTGTCGTTCTAGGGGCTCATACAAACGAAAAGCCTCTCCGCGGCCCGATCCCGATGAGGCTCGAGTGGCGGAGAGGCTTCAGTCTGTTGCCTCCCTAGCCGAAGCCCACTTAAAATGTGAGAGTCAAGGTGAGGCAGGAGAGATGGAGCGTATCGGGATCGAACCGATGACCTCCGCCTTGCAAAGGCGGCGCTCTCCCAGCTGAGCTAACGCCCCTCGGCCCCTAGATTAGCCGTTTTCGAGACGTGAGCTCTCCTGGCCAACGGCACTTGGTGTTGCCGGGCCCGATGTTAGGGTCAGGGAATGACGCCGGTTGGAGCGCGGGTGGGTGGGGCGCTCGGCGATCGCCGGCTGCTCTGGGCGGCTGTGGCAGTCATCGTCTTCCTCGGGTCGTGGGTGATGCTCGACCACTGGTTCTTCGCGCACGGGCGGATCGTGGACACGCCTTTCTACCAGGCCTACGGGCTTGCAATGCGGAACGGGCAGGTGCCCTACCGGGACTTCTCGGTCGAGTACCCGCCGGGAGCGCTGCCGGCGTTTCTCGTTCCGACCTACTTCGGCGAGCCGACCTGGATCGTCGACTACGAACGGTGGTTTTCGCGGCTCATGGCCGTCTGCGGGGTTGCGGTGCTGCTGTTCGTGCTGCTCGCGCGGCCACCACGGCACGGCGTCGTGCTCGTGGCGCTGTCGCCGCTCCTGGCCGGGGCGTTGATCCTGAGCCGGTTCGATCTCTGGCCGGCCGCGCTCGTGGCTGCCTCGGCTGCGGCCTTCGTACGGGACCGGCACCGGCTCGGATGGTTGATGCTCGGTCTCGCGTTCGCCGTGAAGGTCTATGCAGTCGTCCTGGTTCCGCTCGCGATCGTCTGGACGCTGCGGAGGCGGGGGAGAGGGGAGCTCGTGCGCGGCGGGCTGATCTGGCTGGTCGCAATCGCGGCCGTGTTTGCGCCGTTTGCGATCGTTGCGCCCCACGGGCTCTGGGAGAGCCTCTGGGGGCAGGTCTCGCGGCCGATCCAGGTGGAGAGCCTCGTCGCTTCGTTCCTGACCACGTTCGGGCACCCGAAGGACTACGTCTCGCATCGCTCGGTCGCGATCGCCGGTCACCACGGCCTCGAGGCGCTCACGACGGTCGTCGAGCTCGCCTGCCTCGTCGGGCTCTGGATCGCGTTCGCCCGCGGCCCGGCCGAGCCCGCGCGGTTCGTGCGGTACGCGGCAGCCTGCGTGTGCGCCTTCGTCGCGTTCGGGAAGGTGCTCTCGCCGCAGTACCTGATCTGGCTCGTGCCGCTCGTCGCGCTCGTCTACGGACGACGGGGTGTTGCGGCCGCCGCGCTACTCGCCACGGCGATGATCGAGACGCAGTACTGGTTCGCCGCGCCGCGGTACAGGGGCTACGTCGAGCACCATTTCCACGCCCCGCTCGTGCTCCTGCGGAACCTCATCCTCGTGGCGCTGCTCGTCGTCCTCGCAGTACCGGCGCGCCGAAAAGCGCACGCTCCGGCGCCCCCGATTTCCCGGGGACGCCTCGAGAGTGCTTCGTAGCCGGCGTTACTAGGCCGCGCGGGAGAGCCGCTCTTCGTGGCGCGCGCGCTGAATGATCAGGTCGCGGTCGCCGAAGCGGATCGTGGCACGCAGAGCACGCTGCTCGTCCCAGAGCTCGGCGATCTTCGCGTCGAGATCCTTGTGCTCGGCTGTGAGCTCGGGGTTGTGCCCCTCGGACAGCTTCTTCAAGACGGTTGCCCGCCGGTCGGAAAGGCTGTCGATGTCCTGCTTGATGTTCTTCAAGGTACGCATGTAGTTAAGAACGCTCCTTGCCGTGCCGGGATTCCCACTGCTTGAGACTCCCTAGCCTCGGCGTTGTTGGATGCAAATCGGTGTCCGTTGGCATGGTAGCACACTTGATAAGAAGAGACTCAGATTTTATTCTGCCACCAGTAACAAGATTGTTCAGGATTCGTAAGCACAGGCAGGAGCATCGGCCTCGCTGCCGACGTGTTTAGCTCTTCGACCGCCCTTCTACCCTCCTTGATACGAATCGAACCCGCGTCCCCCGTTTAGATGAGTGGTTCCACGATCTCGCGTGCCCGGATGCACGATCCAGATCGCAAGGACGTCGTGCTCCTTGCGCCACGGCTGGATCGTCTTCCTCACCTCGCCGTCGAAGGCGCCGTAGATCTGCCGGCCTCGTGCTCATGGACCGAGCGTGTCGCGGCCATGCTGCGAGCCTAAACGACGGCGAGCTAGAGGACGAGCCCCTCGCGGATCCGCTCGGCGACCGAGGCCATCTCGAGCTTCTGGCCCGTCGCGTCGGACAGGAGCTCCTCGGCTGTGGGGCCTTGGCCCACCGACCACAGCTCGCGGAGCAGATCGCCGGCCTCCCGCCGAGCGAACCAGTCGTTGCCGAACTCGGAGCGGAAATGCTCCCGCATCTGGGCCTCGACCGCCCACGAGCGAAGGTAGCCCGTGACGTAGAACGAGCCGTCGATGTCGTCGAGGTAGCTCTCGGGGTTAGCCGGCAGCTTCAATGCCTCCGTGAGGAGCTCGGCATACCGTGCGCGCATCGTCGCGGGGTCGTCTGCCTGGAAGAACTCGATCTCGTAGAGCAGCTTCGCGCAGTAGCGGCGTAGGAAATACAGCTCGGAGGCGGCGCCGGCGTTCGCGATCTTCCCGACGCCGGGAACGTCGAGCCGGCGGTTGAGCCACGCCGGCTCGTCGACGAGGTGCTCGAAGAGCGAGGCCCAGCCCTCGGTGACCGCCATGTCGCCGAGGCGCTTCTCCTCCATCTTCAGGTCGGGCGAGGTGTTCGCATAGTGCTCGGTGTGCCCGGCCTCGTGGAACAGCGCCCGCCAGTCGTCATGGCCGCCGATCGGCTGGATCACGAGCATCACCTTGTCGGGAACCTCGATGGGCGAACAGAACGCTCGAGGGCTCTTTCCGGGGCGCTGTTCGAGGTCGAGGTGGACGTTGCGCTGGGCATGGAGGTCGATGCCGAGGTCGGCGAGGGTCTGCTCGAGGGCGGGAAGCATCCGGTCGGCTGGAAAGCTCCGGTCGAGCTCCGGTGCGCGGAAGAGCCGCGCGACATCCGCGGGGCGCGCGTCGTCGAGGCCGATCCCGAGCCGCTCGCGGAAGAGTCGGTCGCCGGCCGTCTGCCAGAGGCCCTCGGTCTCGTCCAGGAGCCCGTCGCACTCGCGGGCGAGCTCGTCGAGGCGGAAGCCGAAGCGCTTGTAGAGCTCGTAGTAGTTCGGCGCACCGAGCTTCGAGACCGCCTCGCGATCGATGCGTGCGGCATCGAGCGCCATCGGGTTCAGGTGCTCGTCGAGCAGGTCGAGACGCGCGCGCTCGAGCAGCGCGCGCTTCGCGCGATCAGGCTCGTTCGCCATCGCGACCCGGAGCATCCGGTACGGGATCTTCTCGCCGCCGAGGTCAACCTCCAGCTCGGACTCGACGCGGGCGAGCTGCTCGGCGTGCTCGCGTGTCAGGCCGCCGAGGTAGCCCTCGCAGGCGAAGCGCCAAAGCTCGGTGGGCGCGCCCTCGAGCTGCTTCGCCGTCTCGAGCTTCGTCAGGTTCTCATGCTGCTCGTAGATCGCCTCGAGGTCGAGCGTCTCCTTGTGCCCGGCGAGGTGGAGGTAGTACTCCTCGTCGAGCTCCGCGATGAAGCGGTCGGCATCGTCGCGGAACGCGTCGAGCTCGCGGTTCGTCAAGGTGTCGGTGGACATCTCGTGTCTAGCATAGGCGCCGATGCACGAGATCAGCCTCACGAGCGAGCGCAAGACCCAGTTGATCGACATCACGGACGCGGTCCGCGACGCCGTCGGCGATGCGGCCGGGTCGGCGGTGCTCGTGTACGTGCCACACACGACCGCTGCGGTGACGATCAACGAGAAGATCGACCCGGCGCTCGTCGCCGACCTCGAGCGCGCGTTCGAGAAGGTCGTCGGCGACGATTGGGGCTGGGCGCACGACGACGCCGACGGGCCGAACGGGCCGTCGCACGGCCGGGCCTCGGTGGCGGGTGCGCAGGTGCTGATCCCGCTCCGCGACGGCGCGCCTGCGCTCGGCCGCTACCAGGCGGTATTTCTGTGCGAGTTCGACGGGCCGAAGCCTCGCTCGGTCTACGTGACGGTCCTGCAATAGACATCTCGCCGCTCTTCGGGCTGCGCCTGCGCACCGCTCGGCTCGAGTTGCGGCTGCCGACGCCGGAGAACCTCGTTGCTCTGGCGCATGTCGCGGAAGCGGGCGTTCATCCGCCCGAGCAGATGCCGTTCCGGGTGGCCTGGACCGACGGCGCCGGAAAGCCCGGCTTCCTCGAGACCGTTCTCGATTACCACCTCGGATCGCAGCGGGACTGGACGCCGGAGCGCTGGTCGCTCGACCTGTCTGTATGGGTTGACGGAGAGCCGATCGGCTTTCAGGGCATGCGCGCCGAAGGCTTCGCGCAGGCGCGCCGCGTCGAGACCGGATCGTGGCTCGGCCGGCGGTTCCAGGGCCAGGGCTACGGCACGGAAATGCGCGTGGCGGTGCTCGACCTGGCATTTCTCGGCCTGGGTGCGCTCGTGGCCGAGTCGGGCTACGCCGAGGACAACCTCCAGTCGAAGGGCGTGTCGGTGAAGCTCGGCTACGAGCCGGCCGGGGAAGGGTGGGAGAGCCCGCGCGGCAAGCCTGTCCGCCACCTGAAGCTCGCGGTGACCGCGGAGCGCTGGTCGGAGATCGCACGCGAGCCGACCCGGATCGACGGGCTCGACGGGTGCCTGCCGCTCTTCGGCGCCCCCGGCTGACCGGGGGAGCCCGGCACGGTCCGGTTCCCGAAACCGAGCAGTCCGAATCCCGGGAGCCCCGCTCTCACCCCCGCCCGGGCGGGGTAGCTTCCCTCCGCCCTCAACACCAAGTCTAATCAGGCAACGACCCCGGCTGTGTGACGATTCTGTACCGGTTGTTCCACAACCGTCGCATCTGGCGGGGACGGAACCGCCTCGGCACAAAGGCGGCTCGCGCCCTCGCCGTCTGGCCCGCGCCGTCTAGGCTGGCGGCATGCCCGCCCCCGTACAGCGCGACGAAGAGCTCGAGCTCAAGGTCGACTCGCTCGCCTTCGGCGGCAACGGCGTCGCGCGGCTCGACGGCTTCGTCGTCTTCGTCCGCGCCGGCCTCCCCGGCGACACCGTCCGCGCGCGGGTGACGAAGGTTCAGCGCCGGCACGCCGAGGCGATCACGACCGAGGTGCTCGAGGCCGGCCCGCAGCGGGTCGAGGCGCCGTGCGTCCACTACCCGGCCTGCGGCGGCTGCCGTTTCCAGGATCTCGCCTACGAGGCTCAGCTCGCCGCCAAGCAAGCCTGGGTCGAGGATTCGCTGCGGCGGATCGCCGGGATCGCCGAGCCGCCCGTCGAGCCGATCGTCGCCGCGGAAGAGCTCTTCCACTACCGCAACAAGATGGAATACTCGTTCGCCTCGAGCGACGAGGGCCCCGTGCTCGGCCTCCACCGGGCCGGCCGCTGGGACGAGGTTCTCGGGCTCGAGCGCTGCTGGCTCACGACCGACCTCGGCAACGGGATCCGCAACGCCATGCAGGACTGGGCCCGCGAGGAGCATCTCCAGGCCTACGACCAGTCGAGCGCCGAGGGCTACCTACGCCACCTCGTCATCCGCGAGGGCCGCAACAGCGGCCAGGCGCTCGTCCAACTCGTGACCCACGTCCGCGAGCGCTTCGACCGCGAGCGGCTGATCGAGGTGCTGACCGCGTTTCCCGAAGTTCGGTCGATCCACTGGTCGATCAACGACACTCCCGCCGAGATCACGAACCTTCCCAGCGAGCTCATCTGGGGTGACGAGGCAATCGAGGAGGAGATCGGCGGCCTCCGCTTCCGCGTCCGCCCGAACGCGTTTCTGCAGACGAACACCCGGATGGCCGAGCGTCTCTACGAGCTCGCACGCGAGGAAGCAGCGCTCACCGGTAGCGAGACCGTGTACGACCTCTACTGCGGGATTGGCACCATCGGCCTCTCGCTCGCAACGCAGGCGCTAACGGTCTGGGGGATCGAGATCTCCGAGGAATCGGTTGCCTGCGCGATCGAGAACGCCGAGTTGAACTCGGTCGGCAACGCCGCGTTCTTCGCCGGGAACGTCGGGCAGGTGCTCCGCGACCTCCGCGAAAGGGCCGGAGATCCCGACGTGGTCGTCGTCGACCCGCCGCGCGCGGGCCTCGCCGGAAAGGCACTGAAGCGGCTCGGTGAGCTCGCCGCGCCCCGCGTCGTCTACGTCTCCTGTAACCCGACGACGCTTGCCGGAGACACGAAGAGGCTTGTCGACGAGTACGGCTACACCCTCGTCCGGACTCGCCCGCTCGACATGTTCCCGCACACGCCGCACGTGGAGTCCGTCTCGCTGCTGACGCGCCCGAGCTAGCCGGCCTCGGCGCTACCGAGCCGCGGCCGCCAGAGCCGCCGCCAGAGCAGGTCGCCGTTCGCGACCAGGAACCCGAGCGAGATCGCCGGCAGCGCAGGCAGCCCGCCGCTTGCCCAGAACGTCGTCGCGGTCATCGTGATCCCGAGCCCGACGAGCATCGCGATCCAGGTCGCGAGGGGCCGCAGCCCGAATCGCGCGCTCGCACCCAGGAACACCGTGAAGAAGAGAACGTCCGGCAAGCCGAGCCGAGCCGCGCTTCCGCCGGGAACGACGAAGCCGATCGAGAGCTTCGTGAACACCGCCGGGTGATGCTCGGTGATCGACTGCGTGGGGCCACGCCAGACCGAGTACGCGTCCACCCACGGGATGATGAACGCGACCGTCACCACCCACGACAGAGCCTCGAAGGCATGCAGGAAGAGGAACCCGGCGGCGGTGACCGCTCCGAACTTCGCGAAGTTCGCGAACACCGGGGCTCCCGCGAGCGAGAAGACGAACGCCGCCACTGCGAAGCAGCCGAGAGCGACCGCCAGCTCGGGCATGCGGTCGCGGAACGGGAGCGCCAGCCAGGTGAAGCCGAACATCGCCGGCATCAGCACGACGGCGACGAAGACGACGCTCCACCAGGTCGAGAGGGCGCCGAGATGCGGCGCCGTCTCGAACCACGCGAGGAGAGCCGCGAAGAGGACTAGTACGGCGGCAACTCGGCCCACCAGGGGCCGACTGGCTTGAAGGCGTTCCAAAAGCGTGTCTTCGCAGGCTGCTCGTCGAGTGACAGGTCGATGTCGGGGACGACCAGGGACTCGATCGTCGGGGTGAAGGGCTGAAGCTCGCCCAGCGTAGCCGGGACCGGCTGCGAGAGTGGGAACTCGACACTGTTGAGGAACTCGAGCGCATCCTCGCCCATCACGACGAGGAGCCGCGGCTGGACGATCCGCAGCTCGCGTGCGAGCCAGGCGCGACACATCGCCTCGTCCGCTCCCGCAAAGGCAATGCAGTTCGTTCCGAACACCTCCGCTGGATCCACACCGAGTCGCTCGAGGGAGCGTTTGATCGCATGCCCGGAGCGGCCGTGGAACGCAACGCCCTCCTGGAGCTCGGGCGCCTGCGACCCGTACTTCAGCAGGAAGATCGTTCCCAGCGGATGGCCGGTCGGCTGGGCCACCGGCGCGCCGCCTGCTGCATCGGCGATCTCGTGCTCGAGGCGCAGGATCTCCCGGATCGCCTTGTCGAGGTACCGCTTGTAGATGTCGTCTGTTGTCACGGCGGCGGTCACGGAGCTTGGGTCCTTTCTCGGCTAGCGGACCTTTTCCTTGACTTGCGCCATCCACTTGAGGCTTTGGAGATACGCCAGAGACTTCGGACGCCGGAGAACATCGGCGCTCCGTAGCGAGATCAGGAACTCCTCGGGATCGCGGAACAGGCGCATCCTGAGCGCACCGGTACCGACTCCCTGAAGCACGTGCGCGTCGGAGCCGGCGCCCATCGTGAGGTCGTACTTCCGGGCGAAGCGGAGTGCCTCGTCGTTCTGGGCCTCGAACAGGAGCCGCGCGTTGTAGACCTCCAGCACGTCGATGTCGGCCAGGTGCCGGTGGAGCGTCGCCGGGTCGGGGATCGTGTGCATCCGGTCGAACGGGTGAGGGAGATAGACGAGGCCGTTCTGTTCACGGATCGCTGCGATCGTGTCGGCGAACGGCATCCCGCGGGGGATCTCCCGCTCGAGGAAGAGCCCGATCACCTCGCCCTGCTCGTCGGTCTTGATCTCCTCACCCGGGATCACGATCAGGTCACGGCCCTCCGCTTCGTCGACCGTCTCGAGTGCGCCGCCGAAGGTGTTGTGGTCGGTGACGGCGATCGCGCCGATCCCCTCCGCGATCGCGTGGTCGACGAGCTCGGCCGGATCGACGGCGCAGTCGAAAGACCACGAGGTGTGCATGTGCAGGTCGGCAACGATCCAGGGCCGATCCGCGAGCGGGTCGATGCTGGAGGGCTTCGGATTCTTGCGGCGACGGCGCGTAAGCGAGCGGTAGAGCTCGTCGAGCTCGGCGGCTACCACGTCGAACGACTGGCGCTCTGCGTCCTCGCGCGCCACGCGTTGGGCTGCGGCACGCAGGTCCGGATCCTCGGCAAGTCGCGCGGCGGCGGCCGCAGCAAGCTCGGGCTGCGCATCCAGGCCGGCAGGTGTGACGATCGCGCAGCCCGCAGCCTTTGCTTCGAGGAGGAACCGCGGCTCGCCGTCGATTCCCGGAACGAAGATCGCGGTCTCCGCCAGGATCGTCGCGCGGGCGGCGCCGGTACGGGCCGTGCGAGCGGAAACGCGCGCGGCGAGCTCACGCGGAATCGCGGGGCGCGCGACGAGGGGCGTCGTTCGCACGAGTGTCGCCTCCCAGTCGGGAAGCTCGCGTAGCGCGTGCAGGACCCCGCGCGCCGCAGCTCGCTCGTTCGGGCGCAGCTCGACGGCGATGCGGTTGCGCTTCGGCGCCGGTGTGAAGAGGTCGAGCGACACGCCCGGCGAGACGAGTGTGTAGTCGCCCGGGAATCGCTCGGCTGCGGCGTCGCGGATCGGTTCCGAGAGGGCGAGGAGCGCGTCGAGCCGTGCGAGGAGCTTCTCGCGCTGGGAGCGGGCGGGTGGGTACCCGAGACGTTCGGTCGAGCAGAAGGTCGCGACGGTCAGCGCCGCGGTCTCGCGGAGGGCGAGATAGGAGAGCGACGGGAGCCCGGGCTCGAAGCCGTGGACGAGATCGAAGCGTCCCTCCGCCAGTGCGAGCCTGAGGCTCGCGCGCACGCCGACCGGAACACCCATCTGCGACCGTCGCGACACCGGGATTGCCGGCCCGACGGCGACGACCTCACGTGCGGGGGAATGCCCGTGGATGACGCGGCGGCCGGCGAGCAGGTCGCCTGCCCGGGTCGAGGGCGCGAGAACGGTCGCTTCGTGGCCGAGCGCTCTCAGACCGGCGGCGACGCCGGCGACGTGCTCGTTCACGTCGTGTGGCTGCGACCAAGCGAAGGGCGTCACGAGACAGACACGCACTTCGAAGAGACTAGCCCGGCCCGTCCTACTGGGCGTCGGCTGGGCTTGCGCGCCAGCCGTCGCGCAGCGCGATCGCGAGCGCAACGAGCGCGGTCGCGGTCACGATCGCCGCGGAGCCGAGGTTGCCGATGCCGAGCCGGCCGAGGATGTTCGGCTGCGCCCAGGTCGCGATCAGCGCCGAGGAGCCGTGCACCGGCAGCGAGGCGAGCTCCCGCCAGACGCTCCAGCGGTAGACCTCCGCCGCGTTCACCCCGCCCGGCCAGGTGAGGGCCATCGCGGTGGAGGCGATCACCGAGGCGGCTGCGAGAACGGCTGTGACGGCTGGACGACGGGCAAAGGACGGCCCGAGGCCGGTGAGCAGAAACGGGAGGGCCGGAATGACGTACCTCGGCCCGGGCGAGTCGCCACCGTAGGGCTCGAAGTAGCCGGCATCGAAGATCACGAAGAGCACGAAGACCGCGCCGCAGACCGCGGCTTCCGCCGGATAGCCGCGGCGCCAGAGCAGGACGAGCCCGAACGCCGCGGCAACGAGCACGGGAGCCTCGACGGCGAGGCCGCGGCTGCCCGCGAGCACGATCCCGAGGGCGTGCAAAGGCGGCGGCGTGGAGCCCGAAGAACCCGGCCGACTGCCGCTCCTTGTAGTAGGGCGAGACGTACTTGAACGAGAGGTGGAACGGCGAGCCGAACGCAAGCGCGGTTGTAGAGGCCGAGTAGCGCGATACCCGGGACGGCGCCGAGCGCATACCGCCCGAGCGCCCGCAGCCCCGCGAGCGCCACGTAGAGGCCCACGATCGCGGCGATCAGCCCTGTCTGGTACTGGACGAGGAGCGTCGCACCCGCGACGAGGCCGGCGAGGCCGGGCCGCCGCCGCCACGCGAGCAGGAAGAAGGTGAACGCGAGTGCCGCGGCCGGCACCTCCTCGAAGTTGTCGACCGCGAGCGATCCCGCGAGCGATCCCGCGGCGAACGTGACGAGCACGGCGCCGCCCCAGCCGGGCGCGAGTCCCTCCGCCACGCGGCCGACGAGGAGCGCGCAGACCAGGAGCGCGATCCCTCCGGTCGAGAGTCGGACGACCCAGAGCCGCACGTCGTCGCGGCTCCAACCGGACGGCCCGGGCAGCCGGACGGCTACGGCCGCGGGGACGGCGAGCACCGAGATGCCGGGCGGCTTGTCGGAGTAGAGGTGACCGTTGAAGAGCGCCCGGTCGCCGTTCGGGTCGAGACAGTTGTCCGCCGAGAGGTGCCCGTGAACGATCGCGCGCGTCAGGCACATGCGCGAGGTGTCCTGCGCGCCCGGCGGGCGCATGATCGTGAGCATCGCCAGGGCGACGAGCACGAGCAGCAGCACTTCGTGCCGCGGCCGCGCCCAGGGAAAGGAGGCAGGCTGGGGGAGGCGTGCACGGATCCGCACGCGCCGACCCTAACCGTCATCCCGGCGGGGAACCGCCGGTGTTGCACGCCACGAACCTCGTGGCGTGCAACCCGGGTCGAGCCTAGGCTTCGGCCGCGACCTTGGCCGGTGCCGTCTTGCGCTTGTTGCGCTCGATGAACTGCTCGGAGCTCTCGTAGGCCTCGTCGTCGACGATCTGGACCGGCGGCGACTTCATCAGGTAGGCGCTCGGCCCTTCGAGCGCGCCGGCGATCCCGTTGTCGAGCGCCAGCTTTGCGAGGCGAACGGCGTCGATCACGATCCCGGCCGAGTTCGGCGAGTCCCACACCTCGAGCTTGAGCTCGACGTTCAGCGGCACGTCGCCGAAGGCCGAGCCTTCCATCCTGATATAGGCCCACTTGCGGTCGGTGAGCCACGGAACGTAGTCGGACGGGCCGACGTGGACGTTGCCGGGGCCGAGGTCGTAGTCGAGCATCGAGGTCACGGCGTTCGTCTTCGAGATCTTCTTCGACTCGAGCCGCTCGCGCTCGAGCATGTTCAGGAAATCGGAGTTGCCGCCGACGTTCAGCTGCATCGTCTTGTCGAGGTGCACGCCGCGCTCGCGGAAGAGCGAGGTGAGGACGCGATGGGTGATCGTGGCGCCGACCTGCGACTTGATGTCGTCGCCGATGATCGGCAGGCCCGCCTGCTCGAAGCGGCGCTGCCAGTAGGCCTCGCGTGCGATGAACACGGGCATGCAGTTCACCATTGCGCAGCCCGCTGCGAGGATCTGCTCGGCGTACCACTTGGTGGCGGTCTCCGAACCGACCGGGAGGTAGTTGACGACGACGTCGACCTTGCGCTCCTTGAGGATCGCAACCACGTCGTCGGTCTCGCCCGGCGCCTTCTCGACGATCTCAGAGAGGTACTTGCCGATCCCGTCGTGGGTCATTCCTCGCGAGACGGTGACGCCGGTCTTGCCGACCTCGGCGAACTTGATCGTGTCGTTCGGGTGCGCCCACATCGCCTCGGCGAGGTCGACGCCGACCTTCCCCTTGACTACGTCGAAGGCGGCGACGATCTCGATGTCCCGGATGTGGTACCCGCCGAGGTTCACGTGCATCAGGCCGGGGACGAACTTGTCGTCGTCGGCGTCCTTGTAGTACTGGATGCCCTGGAGCAGCGAGTTCGCGCAGTTGCCGACGCCGATGATCGCGACGCGCACCTTGCCGTCGGGGCGGCCGTTTCCGGTCGAGCCGTTCTTGCCGTTCGTTTCAGGCATTTGTTCCTTTCCATGGCCGTCGAGACCCTCGGAGAGCGTCTCGACGATGAGGTCGTGTGTGGTCTTACGGCGCTCCTCGGCCCGGCGCGCGAGCCTGTCCTTCAGCTCGCGCGGCATGCGCAGGAGCACGTCGCCGGCCGGGCGCGGTGGTGCGCCACGACGGCCCTTCGGCTCGAACGGGACTCCGAACCGGGAGGCGAGTATCGATACCGCGACGTCGTTCAGACTCGCCTTCCGCCGCTCGACCTCGCCGGCCAGTCGCCGCTTGAGGTCGGGAGACATCCGCACGAGCACGTCGCTGCGAAGCTCAGCCATCCCCGGTAGTGATAGCACAGAACTGCTATCACGATGGGGTTGCTATTGCGAGAGGAGCTGCTTGCGTACCGAGAGCACGCGCTGAACGACGGTGATCCAGGCGGTAAGGGCGAGCAAGGCGATGGCCCACGGCAGAACGCCCCAGGGGGCGAGTACCAGGCCGGCGGTGATCACGACCACGCGCTCGGCACGCGAGCCGATCCCGACGTCGCCCTTGAGCCCGAGCGCCTCTGCCCGGGCACGCGTGTAGGAGACGAGGAACGAGCCGGCGACCGCGGCGACCGCGACGACCACGAAGGCGTCGCGGTTCTCGATCGCGAAGACATACGCGATCGCGGCAAGCATGAAGCCTTCGCTCACGCGGTCCGTGGTCGAGTCGAGGAATGCGCCGAACGGCGTCGATTTGCCGCCGGCCCGTGCGAGGGCGCCGTCGAGGATGTCGAGCACCGAGCCCGCGACGAAGATCCCTGCGGCGACCCAGTAGACGAGAATCTGGTTGTGGCGTTCGAAGAGGACGAGCACCGAGGCGATCGCGCAGAGCGAGACACCGGCGGTCGTGAGCGCGTTCGGGGTAATCCGCGTGCGGGCAAGGCCGACCATCGAGCGGGCCGCAAGCGAACGTGCGCCGGAGGTGTAGCCCTGCTTGATCGCGGCTGCCTTGCTCACCTCACTTGACCGTAGCAGCGGTTCAGGCGGTGCGGGCCGGGCGGCGGCTCGCGAAGCGCACGATCGCCGGTCCCTTGTAGACGATCGTCATCGCGGTCAGCGCGACCATCATGCCCGCGAGGCAGTCGAGCCAGAAGTGGTTCCCGGTAGCCATCACCGCGAACCAGACCCACGCCGGCCAGGCGATCCAGAACGCCTTCGCCCACCAGTGCTTGACGACGCTCACGAGCACGATCCCGACGATCAGGGAGTCGCAGGCATGCAGGCTAGGCATCGCGGCGTAGGGATTGGCGGCCAGCTGCACGATCCCGTCGGTGTGCCGGTTCACGAACCCGACATTGAGCAGCCGCGGCGGAGCGGTCGGCAGGAACACGTAACCGATGAGCCCGATCACGTTCGCGAGCAGGATCGAGTTCCGGAACTTGATGAAGCTTTCGTGCCGCCGGATGTACACCCAGAGAAGCGCGAGCCCGACGACCGTGAACTCGGAGTTCCAGTACGTCCAGGAGACGAGGTCGGCAAGCCAGTAGCGCTGGTCGACGAAGCGCTCGAACGTCAGCTCGTAGAGCCGGTGCACGGACGCGAGCTCGAAGTTGACGATCCGGTGGCCGTTCGCGAACGCCTTTGCGGTGTTGCGGTCGGCCGCTGCGCGCGCAAGCTGGTAGGCGAGTGCGAACCCGAACCAGATCGCCATCTGACGTCCGAGGTCTGCCCACCCACGCGGCAAGATTCGCCGCCCTGCTGTCACGAGCGCCGACACGCGTGCTGATTCTACAACGTCGGCCCGGACTGACAACCTGATTTCCATCGAGGCCGCGGGGTTCCTCTTACGGCCACGTCGTCGTCGCGGTCGCGAGCGGTCGCGAACGGCCGTGCCTCCGCCCTGAGATGCGTCGTCCGCCCGAGCTCATCGTGAGTGGTGACCGCTCCGGTGACCCGCGCGCCGACGGCTGCGCGCAAGCCGAAGCCTGTGGATGAGATTTCACGAAGTTGGTACAGACACGACCGCCGAAGACGCGTAGAATTTGCAGTGAGGGCGGAGGGGTGCGTCCCCACCCAGGGCGGGGGTCCGACTTCGATTCAACGAGTTTCTCGGCGCCGGCTCGAAGGTGTCGGCCTGCGGCGTGGACGGACCGGATGCCGGTTCGGCTGCGGGCCGGAGCTAGCCGCCGATGTAGCTCATCTCGACCCTGGGCGCGTCGTCGTCGACCGTCTTGCCCTGGGAGCGGAGCTCCGAGTAACGGTCGCCGCGAACATTCCAGATGTCGGCGAGCTTCTGGCTCAGTTCCTCGTCGGTCGCGCCGCTGCGAATCAGGGCGCGGAGGTCGTGCCCCCGGACGGCGAACAGGCACGTGTAGATCTTGCCCTCGGCCGAGATCCGCGAACGCGTGCAGTCGCCGCAGAAGGGCTGGGTGACCGAGGCGATGATCCCGATCTCCCCCTTTCCGTCCTTGTAGCGCCAGCGCTTCGCCACCTCGCCGCGATACTGGGCGTCGGCCGGCTCGATCGGGAACGCTGCATCGATCGTCGAGACGATCTCGGCGGCGGGCACGACATCGTTCATCCGCCAGCCGTTCGTGGCCCCGACATCCATGAACTCGATGAACCTGAGCGTGTCGCCGGTCTCGCGGAAGTAGCTGACCATCGGGACGATCTGATCCTGGTTCACGCCGCGCTTCACGACACAGTTCACCTTGACGGGCAGCCCGACCGAGCGTGCCGCCTCGATCCCTTCGAGCACGCGCTCGACCGGGAAGTCGACGTCGTTCATCGCGCGGAAGGTCGGATCGTCCATCGCGTCGAGGCTGACCGTGATCCGATGCAGCCCGGCGTCCTTCAAGGCCTGTGCCTTGCGCGGTAGCAGGGACGCGTTCGTGGTCAGAGTCAGCTCCGCATCGAGCTCGGCGAGCATCGCGACGAGGTTCTCGATGTCCCGCCGGATCAGCGGCTCGCCGCCGGTGAGCCGGATCTTGTTGACGCCGACCGCGACGGCCGCGCGGGCAACGCGCGTGATCTCGTCGAAGTCGAGCAGCTCCTTGCGATCCAGGAACCGGTAGGAGTGGCCGAATACCTCCTTCGGCATGCAGTAAGTGCAACGGAAGTTGCACCTATCGGTCACCGAGATCCGGAGGTCCCGAAGGGGACGGCCGAAGGCGTCAAGGGCCTGCGACATCTGTGAACAGATTAGCGTGTGGGGCGGCCCGATGTCACGATTTGTTCACAGGATGACTAGTACGTCGCGGCCGGCCGTGCCTGCTCTGATTGCGGTCACGGCGGTCTGGGGGCTGACGTTCGTTCAGGTGAAAGACGCGGTCGCGCTCTACCCGGTGCTGCCGTTTCTCGCGCTTCGCTTCGGGATCGCGACTCTCGTGCTCGCGCCGTTCGGAGCCCGCCGCATGCTCGGGCTCGGGCGGCGGGGAGCGGCGTCGGCCTCGTTCGCGGGCGCCCTGCTCGCCGGCGGCTACACCCTGCAGACGCTCGGGCTCGAGCGGACGAGCGTCTCGAGCGCGGGGTTCATCACCGGCATGTATGTGGTGCTCACCCCGCTGATCGCGTTCGCGTGCTTCCGCGTGCGGATCGGCGCGGCGGTCTGGGGCGGGGTCGTGCTCGCCACCGGAGGACTCGCGCTCCTCGCCGGCGTGCACGGCGGAGCGCAGGGCGGAAACGCGCTCGTGCTCGGAGGCGCCGCGGTTTACTCGCTCCAGATCGTGCTGATGGAGCGCTATGCGCCGCGTTACGACGTCCTGGGATTCACGCTCGTCGAGATGCTCGCCGCCTTCGCGTTGCTGGGCATCGTCGCCGTCCCGACGATGGAGGTACCGCGCGGGTGGACGGTCTGGGGAGCGCTCCTCGTCACCGGCGTCTTCGCGAGCGCGCTCGCCTTCCTCGTACAGACGTGGGCTCAGCGGTTGACGAGCGCGACGCAGACGGCCGTCGTCTTCACCCTCGAGCCGGTCTGGGCCGCGATCTTCGGGTTCTGGCTCGCCGGTGACCGGCTCGGCCTCGGCCGCTGGGCCGGGTGTCTCGCGATCATGGCCGGGATTGTCCTCGCAGGACGCGAGGGGCCGAGGCACGTGGACGAGGAAGCCGTCCTCGCCGTCGCTGCCGAGACGGCCGCGTGACGCCGGTTCTCCTGGCGCTAGCCTCGGCAGCGGCGTTCGGCTCCATGACCGTGATGATCCGGATCGGCCTCCGGGACGGCACCGGCGCGATCCGCGGTGCGCTCGCAACGCTTGTCGTCGCTTTCGCCGTGGCGCTCGCGGCGTCTCTCGTCCGCCATGACTACGGCGGCGCGTGGAAGTTCTTCCTCGCCGGCCTGCTCGCGCCCGGGCTCTCGCAGATCCTCTTCACGCGATCGATCGTTGAAGCGGGTGCGTCGCGGACGTCGGTGACCGTAGGCGCCGCCCCGCTCTTCGCGCTCGGGATCGCGTTTGCCTTGCTCGGCGAGCCCGTGCACGCCGGCCTCGTCGCCGGTGCGCTCGCGATCGTCGCCGGAGGCATCCTGCTCGCCGCCGAGCGCGACCGTCCCGACCATCTGCGGGCCCGCGGCCTCCTTTTCGCACTCGGTGCGGCGGTGCTCTTCGCCGTGCGCGACAACATCGTGCGCGCGCTGCATACCGAGGGGAGCCCCGAAACCGTGGCGGCGGCAGCGCTTCTCGCCGGCATCCTCGTGACGTCGATCCCGGCGCGGGGTTTGCCCACTCGGAACGAGTTGAGGGGTTTCGCGCCGGCGGGCCTGCTGTTCGGACTGTCGTATCTTTGCCTGTTCGAGGCGTACTTTCGCGGGCGCGTCTCGGTTGTCTCGCCGCTCGTTGCCACCGAGTCGCTCTGGGGGGTGGGCCTGGCGGCGCTTGTCTTCGGGCGAAGCGAGGGGGTCGGGCCGAGAGTGATCTTCGGGGCGGCGGCGATCGTTGCGGGAGGTGTATTGATCGGCCTCTCGGCCACCCTGTAGCGATCTGATATAAAGACGCTTAGATTTTCTCAGTTGGCAGACGTTGCAACGCTAACGTGACGCTGCCACGTTGAAGCACGTTCGTAAAGGAGAGAACAAGATGGCGAAGACGATCGGAATCGATCTCGGCACCACCAACTCGTGCATGGCGGTGCTGGAAGGTGGCGAGCCCACCGTAATCTCGAACGCCGAGGGCGGGCGGACGACCCCGTCCGTCGTCGGGTTCGCGAAGGACGGTCAGCGGCTCGTCGGCTCACCGGCACGCCGGCAGCAGGTCACGAACCCGCAAAACACGATTTTCTCGATCAAGCGGTTCATGGGCCGCAAGTTCGACGAGGTCTCGGAGGAGATGAAGATCGTCCCCTACGAGGTCGTCAAGGGCCCGAACGACGACGTTCGCGTGAAGGCCGGCGGCGAGGAGTACGCGCCGCCCGAGATCAGCGCGATGATCCTCCAGAAGCTCAAGACCGACGCGGAGTCCTACCTCGGCGAGTCGGTCACCGACGCGGTGATCACCGTTCCCGCGTACTTCAACAACGCCCAGCGCGAGGCGACGAAGGACGCCGGCAAGATCGCCGGTCTCAACGTCCTGCGCATCGTCAACGAACCGACGGCGGCCGCACTCGCCTACGGGCTCGACAAGGAAGGCACCGAGCAGACGATCCTCGTCTTCGACCTCGGCGGCGGCACGTTCGACGTGTCGGTGCTCGAGCTCGGCGACGGCGTCTTCGAGGTGAAGTCCACAAACGGCGACAACCACCTCGGCGGCGACGACTTCGACAAGGCGATCGTCGACTGGATGGTCGCGGAGTTCAAGCGCGAGCAGGGCATCGACCTCGCGGCCGACCCGATGGCGCTCCAGCGGCTGTACGAGGCCGGAGAGAAGGCGAAGATCGAGCTCTCCTCGACGATGGCGACGCAGATCAACCTGCCGTTCATCACCGCCACGGCCGAGGGGCCGAAGCACCTCGACCTCCAGCTCACCCGGGCGAAGCTCGAGGAGCTGACCCACGACCTGCTCGAGCGCACCGTCGGGCCGACGAAGTCCGCCCTCACGGATGCCAAGCTCGACGCCTCGAAGATCGACCACGTCGTGCTCGTCGGCGGGATGACGCGGATGCCGGCCGTGCAGGCGAAGGTGAAGGAGCTGATCGGCAAGGAGCCGCACAAGGGCGTCAACCCCGACGAGGTCGTTGCGATCGGCGCCGCGATCCAGGGCGGCGTCCTGAAGGGCGAGGTCAAGGACATCCTGCTTCTCGACGTGACTCCGCTCTCGCTCGGGATCGAGACGAAGGGCGGCGTGATGACGACGCTGATCGAGCGCAACACGACGATCCCGACCCGCAAGTCGGAGACGTTCACGACCGCGGAGGACAACCAGCCCTCGGTCGAGGTGCATGTCCTCCAGGGCGAGTCGGAGATGGCCGCGTACAACAAGACGCTCGGCAAGTTCCAGCTCGTCGGGATTCCGCCGGCTCCTCGGGGGATGCCGCAGGTCGAGGTGGCCTTCGACATCGACGCGAACGGGATCATCAACGTCTCGGCAAAGGACCTCGGGACCGGGAACGAGCAGCAGATCAAGATCGAGGGCGGCTCGGGCCTGAAGGAAGACGAGGTCCAGCAGATGATCAAGGACGCCGAGGCACATGCCGAGGATGCGCACAAGCTGCGCGAGCTCGCCGACACGCGCAACGAGGCCGAGGGACTCGCCTACCAGACCGAGAAGTCGCTCAAGGAGCACCGTGACAAGCTCGACGAGTCCGTCGCCGGAACGGTCGAGGGCCGGATCATGGAGCTGCGCGGCGTGCTCGAGTCGGGCGACGTGACGGAGATCCGTGCGAAGTCCGAGGCGCTGCAGGAGGCCTGGACGGACGCCGCTTCGGCGATCTATGCGCAGGCGTCGGCCAACGCCTCGACGAGTGACGGCGGCAACGGCGCCGGCAGCCCGGACGACGAGGTGATCGAGGACGCCGACTACGAGGTGGTCGACGAAGGCGAAGAGGCCAAGACCTCTTGAGCGAGCCGTACGAGATGAGGCCGAATGTGACGCCGGAGGCAGCGGACGATTCCGCTGCCCCGGCGTCCGAGGCCGTCTCGGAGACCGACGAGCTCGCAGAGGCGATCCTTCAGCGCGACGAGTATCTCGAAGCGCTCCAGCGCCTCAAGGCGGAGTTCGACAACTACCGCAAGCGCGTTGCACGCGAGGAGGAGCGCCTCGTTCTGCGCGCTTCCGAGCGGCTCGTGAAGCAGCTCATCCCGATGCTCGACGACCTCGAGCGTGCTGTCGATGCCGCGGTCGAGCACGGTGAGCTGAAGCTCGGAGACGGCGTGCGACTCGTTCACCGGGCGCTTGCCGACATGCTCCAACGGGAAGGGCTCACGGAGGTCTCGACCGAGGGGAAGTTCGATCCGCACACGCAGGAGGCTTTGCTCTCGCAGCCCTCCGACGAGCCCGAGGGCAACGTCATTCAGGTCGTCCAGAAGGGCTACCGCCTCGGCGATCAGGTTCTGCGCCCGGCGCGCGTCGTGGTGAGCTCCGGGCTGCCGGCGGCGCCCGTCTCCGAAGGCGAGGACTAGCTCCTTCCCGACGATGGCCGAGTCCTACTACGAGACTCTCGGCGTTACGAAGAACGCCTCGCCGGACGAGCTGAAGAAGGCCTATCGCAAGCTCGCCCGGCAGTACCACCCGGACAAGAATCCGGGCGATGCCGCTGCGGAGGCGCGTTTCAAGGAGGTTCAGGGCGCCTACGACGTGCTCGCGGATCCCGAGAAGCGCAAGCAATACGACAGCTTCGGTTCGACCAACGGCCGCCCGGGGCCGACGAACGTCGACTTCGGCGACTTCGATCTCGGTGATCTCTTCGGCGGCCTGTTCGGCGGTGGCCGCGGTGGTGGCCGCGGTCGCGCCCAGCCGCAGCGCGGCCAACGCGGCTCGGATGTGGAGGTCGAGGTTCGGGTCTCGTTCGAGGACTCTCTGAAAGGGCTCCAGACCACGGTTCCGGTCACCCTCGAGCTTGCGTGCCACACGTGCCACGGCACCGGCGCGGCGCCGGGAACGGCACCGAAGCGCTGCCCCCAATGCGAGGGGAGCGGCGTCGTCGCGACCTCGCAGGGGCTCTTTGCGCTCCAGCAGCCGTGCCCCACATGCCGTGGAAACGGGACGATCGTCGACACGCCGTGCCCGACCTGCCGCGGGGCGGGCCGCGAGCGGCGCACGAAGCGCTACACGGTTCGCATCCCGGCCGGTGTCAAGGACGGAACGAAGATCAAGCTCAAGGGGAAGGGCGAAGCGGGATGGGGTGGCGCTCCTGCCGGCGACCTGTTCGTCGTGACTCGCGTCCAGCCCTCGAAGCTGTACGAGCGCCGTGGCGACGACCTCGTGCTCGAGGTTCCGATCACCTACAGCGAGGCGGCGCTCGGCGCGACGGTCGAGATCCCGACGCCGGAGGGCCGGGTCTCGCTGAAGGTTCCGGCCGGCTCGCAGGATGGAAAACTGCTGCGCGTGAAGGGCCGCGGTTCGCCCAAGCTGAACGGCTCCGGGCGCGGTGACCTGCTCGCTCGCCTCAAGGTCGCGGTTCCATCGAAGGTCAGCAAGGCCGAGCGCGAGGCGCTCGAGAACCTCGACAAGGCGTCGAAGGCGAACCCGCGCGAGAGGCTTTTCGGATGACGAGCGAGCATGACCGCCTGCTTGCCGAGGGGCCGCGGACGGCCCCCGAGCCGCGCACGGCTCCCGATTCCGACGGCCCTGCTTCGACGCCCGTGCCGTTCTTCGACAGTCCGGCCGAGGCGACGCCTGCCACGAGTGCCCCCGCTCCTGTTGCCCAAGCAGCCGACTGCCCGGCCTTCTGCTCCGCTCGGGAACTCGAGGCCCCGGCCCCGTTCTCGACGCGGGCTCGTTCGATTCCTGATCCCTGCGATCGTGGCAGCGGTGCTCGTCGCCCGAGCGGCGTTCGACAGGCACGGCGGCGGATCGGCGGCGTTTGCCATCATCTGGGTCATCGTCCTCGCGGTCGGAATCGGCCTCAGGAGACGGCGGTGGTGAGCGAACCGCGGGACGACAGGGGCCTTGGGCGTCCGCGCTACATGATCTCGGTTGCGGCGGAGCTCGTCGGGATGCATCCGCAGACGCTCCGGATCTACGAGCAGAAGGGCCTCGTCCGGCCGAAGCGGACCGCGGGCAACACGCGTCTCTACTCGGACGAGGACGTGGAGCGGCTGCAACTGATCCAGCGGCTCACGACCGAGATCGGGCTGAATCTCGTGGGCGTCGAACGGGTTCTCCATCTCGAGGACGAGCTCGCCCGGATGCGCCGCCGGCTCGACCGGATGGAACGCGAGATGCGCGAGACGATCGACGAGGTGCACCGGCAGTATCGCCGAGACCTCGTCGTTTACCGGCCGCCCCAACCCCCGGCCAGGAGAGGCTGATGGGGTCTTTCGGAGCGCTCACGGTTCCGGTCCGCCGCGCTGAGGCGGAAGTGCAACGAACGATCGAGGAGAGTGGTTGAGCCATGGATTTCAACCGGCTGACGGTTAAGGGTCAGGAGGCCGTTGCGGCAGCGCAGGAGCTTGCGCGCCGGCACGGGAACCCGGAGATCTACCCCGAGCACCTGCTGCTGTCGCTGCTCGACCAGGAGCTCTTCGCCGACTGGCAGGGCCTGCGCGCGGAGGCCGAGCAGAAGCTCGCGAGCCGTCCTGCTGCGACGGGAGCCGGGAACGTGCAGCCGAGGATCTCGAATTCGCTGACCTCGGTTCTCGAGAATGCATCGCGCGAGGCCGAGAAGCTCGAGGACGAGTATGTCTCGACGGAGCATCTGTTCCTCGCGCTCGACGTCGTGCCGCGCGACGAGGTCCTTGCGTGGATCAAGAAGGTTCGCGGCGGCCAGCGCGTGACCTCGCAGGATCCCGAGGGCAGCTATCAGGCGCTTTCGAAGTACGGGCGCGACCTGACCGAGGAAGCGGAGAACGGAAAGCTCGACCCGGTGATCGGCCGCGACGAGGAGATCAGGCGCGTGATCCAGATCCTCTCGCGCAGGACGAAGAACAACCCCGTGCTGATCGGAGAGCCGGGCGTGGGGAAGACCGCGATCGCCGAAGGGCTCGCGCAGCGGATCGTCGGCGGCGATGTTCCCGACGGTCTCAGGGATCGGACGGTCTGGGCGCTCGATATCGGTGCCCTGCTTGCCGGCTCCAAGTACCGCGGTGAGTTCGAGGAGCGGCTCAAGGCCGTGCTCACGGAGATCAAGGAGAGCAACGGCCGCGTGATCCTGTTCATCGACGAGCTCCACACGATCGTCGGTGCCGGCGCGGCCGAGGGGGCGGTCGACGCGGCGAACCTGCTGAAGCCGATGCTCGCCCGCGGGGAGCTCCGGTGCGTCGGGGCAACGACCCTCGACGAGTACCGCAAGCACATCGAGAAGGACGCGGCTCTCGAGCGCCGCTTCGCGCCGGTGCGCGTCGACGAGCCCTCTGTCGAGGACACGATCGCGATTCTTCGCGGTCTGAAGGAACGGTACGAGGCTCATCACGGCGTGCGGATCCGGGATGCCGCACTCGTCGCCGCCGCGGTTCTCTCGCATCGCTACATCGCGGACCGGTTTCTGCCCGACAAGGCAATCGACCTGGTCGACGAGGCCGCCTCTGGCCTGCGGATGGAGATCGACTCCTCGCCGATCGAGCTCGATGAGGCGAACCGGCGGGTGATGCAGCTCGAGATCGAGCTCGCCGCGATGGCGAAGGAGGACCCGGGCACGCGCGAGCCGCTCGAGAAGGCACTCGCCGATGCGAAGGAGCACAGGGACGGCCTCGCCGCCCGGTGGGCGAAGGAGAAGGGGTCCCTCGAGCGGATCAAGGACGCGACGCGCCGTCTCGACGAGCTCCGCATGGAGGCCGAGCGCGCCGAGCGGGAAGGCAACCTCCAGCGCGTTGCGGAGATCCGCTACGGCGAGGTTCCGGAGCTCGAACGCGAGCTCGAGCAGCGCACGGGGCCCGAGCACCCGATGGTGAAGGAAGAGGTCGACCAGGACGACATCGCGATGGTGGTCGCCCGTTGGACGGGAATCCCGGCGGCGCGCCTGCTCGAGGGCGAGACCGAGAAGCTGATCCATCTCGAGGATCGCCTACACGAGCGCGTGATCGGTCAGGACGAGGCCGTCTCGGCCGTCTCGAATGCCCTCCGGCGGTCGCGCACCGGCCTCCAGGATCCGAACCGTCCGAACGGGTCGTTCGTGTTCCTCGGCCCGACGGGTGTGGGCAAGACCGAGCTCGCCCGGGCGGTCGCCGAGGTCGTCCTCGACGACGAGCACGCAATGGTGCGGCTCGACATGAGCGAGTACCAGGAACGACACAGCGTCTCGCGGCTCGTCGGGGCGCCGCCGGGGTACGTCGGCTACGACGAAGGAGGGCAGCTGACGGAGGCCGTGCGGCGGCGCCCGTACTCGGTCGTCCTCCTCGACGAGATCGAGAAGGCCCATCCGGAGGTGTTCGACGTGCTGCTCCAGGTCCTCGACGACGGGCGCCTGACCGACGGCCAGGGCCGTACCGTTGACTTCCGGAACGCGATCCTGATCATGACCTCCAACATCCGCTCGAACGAGGCGATGCGCGAGCACTTCCGGCCCGAGTTCCTGAACCGGATCGACGACATCGTCGTGTTCAAGCCGCTGTCACGCGAGCAGATCGCCGAGATCGTCGAGCTCCAGCTCGGTCACCTCCGGGCGAGGCTCGCCGAGCGTGAGCTCGAGCTCGAGTTGACCGACGGTGCGAAAGAGGTGATCGCGACCGCGGGCTGGGACGAGGCCTACGGAGCGCGACCGCTGCGAAGGGCGATCGAGAGCCTGCTCGTGAATCGGCTCGCGCTCCGGCTCCTCGAGGGGGATTTCGCCCCGGGCGACTCGGTCCTCGTCGACGAGCAGAACGGCGATCTCGTCTTCACGAAGGCCTCGGCGCTGACCGCCGGGTCGGCATAGATCTTCGGGTCGGCATCGATCTTCGAGCCGGCCGAGATCAAAGCTCGACGTCGTCGAGAAGCTCGGCCTGTCCTGCAACTGCCGGTGCGCCGTAGGCGAAGACGATCACCACCGAGTCGGTTTCGTTCCGGAGCTGGATCGCCGTGCCGGGCTTGACCGTGACAACGCCCTGCGGGTCGAGGTCGACGCGCTCGATCGGGTCGCCGAGCAACAGCGTCAGTGTCCCCTCGAGCACGACGAAGACCTCTTCCTGAGCGCCCTCGACGTGCCGGCGGCCACGGGCGTGCGCCGGCAACCGCCACAGCCGCGCTCTCGACTCGCTCAGCCCGGTAGAGGTCGTTACGTCGACGCTCGAACGGGGCTCCTCGCCGCCGAGTGAAGGGCGTTCTTCCCACGAGTGGTCCCGGGCATGGGCGACTGAGTACGGCACGGCCGGATGAAAGCACAAGCGCCGCGGAGGTCATTGATTCGACGCCCTCGGAGTCGCCACCGGCGAGATCCTGAAGTCCGCCGCATTCGTGTTCGTGTCGTGCCCATCGGGGAGTCGGACGATGCTCGAGCCGGGCGCCGCCGTGGCCGGCGGTGCGGGCGCTGCCGAGCCCTCGACGAGCGCGTTTGCCGCCGTTCCCCAGCCGACGCCGTCGACGAGCGCCCCTGTCGCATCGCGAAGCCCTGCTGCGCCGCCCGTCGCCGCCAGCCCCGCTGAGAAGCTCTGGTCGGCGTCCGCCGTCCCGGCATACGCGGCACCGCCGAGAAGGTAGAAGCCACCCGGAGCCACGATCGTTCCGGCCGGGATTGTCCCGAGGGTCGTGTCGGAGGTGCCCGCCGCCGACCGGTAGACGACCTTCCAGCCGCCGATCTCGGCCGCCGCGGTCCCGGCGTTCACGATCTCGACGAACTCGTCCGCGGCCGACGAACTCGTCCCTGTCTCGACCTCGTTGATTCGAACCGAAGCCTGTCCCGGTGGGGAGGTTGCGGTGACACACGTGAACGTGATCGTCCCGGCCGCGTCGTAGGCGAGTCGTACCGTGCCGCTCGTCGAGCATTGCGAGCCCGAGAGCTGGTCGATCGTCGTGAGAGCCGTCCCGGGCTCTCCCTTTGCCCCCGTTGCCCCGGTCGGACCTGTCGGACCGGCCGGCCCTGCAGGTCCTGCCGGGCCCGCTGCACCCGCCGGGCCGGCTCCGCCCTGTTGACCGCCTGGGCCCTGGGCACCAATCGCACCTTGTGGGCCGCCGGCGCCTGTCGGGCCGCTTGGGCCCTGAGCGCCTGGAGCTCCCTGAGGCCCGGCTGGTCCTGCGGGCCCCGTCGGCCCCTGCAGCCCGGTCGCGCCCGTTTCACCCTTGAGCCCGGCCGGCCCCTGCGGGCCGGTCGTCCCCGGATCGCCCTTCGAACCGGCCGCGCCCGCCGGGCCGCTTTGACCCCGCGCGCCGGTAGCACCATCCTGTCCCGCGGGACCGGATGGGCCTGTTGCCCCTGTCGGGCCCGTCTGCCCGGTCGCTCCGGCAGGCCCCGTCGGCCCCGTCGGCCCTGTCGGCCCTGTCGGCCCTGTCGGCCCTGTCGGCCCTGTGGTCCGTCGGTCCGTGGCCCCGACGCGTCCGGCGGGGCC
This sequence comes from uncultured Actinomycetota bacterium, assembly GCA_963720045.1. Lineage (GTDB taxonomy): Bacteria > Actinomycetota > Thermoleophilia > Gaiellales > Gaiellaceae > PALSA-600. The sequence goes on from CAVREC010000001.1 coordinate 416,900, forward strand.
GGTCGGGCCGGTCAGGCGAGGCCCGCCGGAGCGAGCCGAAGCACACGCGGGGCGTTCGGCGACAAGCACGGCTCCGTGAAGCCGGCAGCCTGGAACCGAAGCAGCCGCCGGTCGTGCTCCGCCGTGGGTTGCGAAGGCGACGCCCGCGGCGGTCGCGAGCAATGCCGCCACGACGGCGGCCAGGCGCGTCGGGCTCCAGTTCATGAGCGGCTCCCTCTCTCGAGATCGTGTTGTCAAAATAGAATACAGATCGAGAAGAGGCCAGGCGGGAAGTGCACGCATCTGTTCCACTTTTGGCACAAAGGCGTTACAAAGCCCCGCTCGTCTAGCGTCCCGAACGTGCTCGTCGTCGCAGCCACACTCCTCGAGCTCGCCTTCGTCGAGGGCGCCGAGACGCTGTGCTGCGGCGTGGGCCCGGTCGAGGCGGCCGCCGCCACCGCCCGCGCGCTCGGCGCAGAAGCGACCCGACGCCGTCCTGCAGATCGGGATCGCCGGCGCGCGCGACCTCGAGCCCGGATCGCTCGTGCTCGGCTCCGAGGCGGTCTACTGCGACCTCGTCGACCGCGCTCGCTCGTTTCCGCGGATCGAACGAGTCGCTCCCGACCCGATCCTCCTGGCCACGGCCCGCTCGCGCGCTCCCGGCCGCCGTCGTGCTGCCGATCGCCACGAGCGCCCGCGTCGGAGGCGGACACGCCTGCTGTGACGTCGAGGCGATGGAGGGCTTTGCCGTCCTCCGCGCTGCCGAGCGCCGCAGGAGTTCCGGCGCTCGAGCTCCGCGCCGTCTCGAACAGGTTCGACGCCGACCGCGCCGACTGGCGGATCGACGATGCGATCGCGGCCCTCGCAGCCGCCGTCACGGCTCTGCTCGAGGCGTTCGATGCCTGAGCTGCCCGCCGCCCTTCCGCCGGCAGAGCGCACGATCGGCCAGTTCATCGGCGAGACGATCCGCACCTACAGCGCCCATTTCTGGCGCGCGATCCCGCTCGGGATTCCGCTCGCGGCTCGCGGATCAGCTCTCGGTTCACGAGCCGCTGCGGACCCAGATCCTGATCTTCTGGGCGGTGGGGCCGCTCGTCGTCGCGGCCTACCTCTGGGCGAGCGCCATCGTCTACGAGCTGCGCCCGGCTCTGGACCCCGTACCTCGTCGGCCTCCTGATCTATGCGCCGTTCCCGATCCTGCGGGCCGCGTTCTTCCTGCCGGGGATCGCCTGGTTCGCGCTCATCGGCCTCGCCGTCCCGGCCGCGCTCGTCGAGCGTCTCCGATTCCGTCAGGCGCTCGATCCGCGGCCGGCAGCTCGGCGCGGCAGACTACGTCCACTCGCTCGGTTCGCTCGCCTCGCTCGTGATCGTGGTCGGGATCGCCGAGATCACGCTCGCGTGGCTCCTGCACTCCCAGAGCGACAACAGCCAGCGCGTGGCTCTGCTCCTGGCCGACGTCGTGCTCAGCCCGCTCCTCTTTCTCGGCGGCGCCCTGCTCTACGAGGATCAGGCGGCCAGGGTAGGCTCGCGGAAGACCCAACTCGAGGAGCGTCCGCGATGCCGACCTACATCCTCCTGTCGACCCTGACCCAGCAGGGCGTCCAGACGCTGAAGGCCAATCCTGAGCGGCTTCTCCAGGTAAACCGGGACATCGAGGAGTTCGGCGTCCGGGTGCTCCACCAGTGGGCGACACTCGGAGAGTTCGACTTCGTGAACGTGGTGGAGGCCGCAGACATCGAGACGATCGCCAAGGCGTCGGTCTCGATCGCCGCCAGGGGATCCGTCCGGATCGAGACGCTGCCTGCACTCGACGTCGGCGATTTCCTTAGAAATTTCGAAGAAATATCGAAACCCGTACTTTCGGTCAGTTGTGACCGGACGGTGACGAATGTAGAACTCGCGCGCTATGCGTGACCCGCGGATCGACGATCTTGCGTCCCTGCTCGTCGACCGGTCGGTCGGCGTGGAGCCAGGCTGGCAGGTGTTCATCCGTTCGACGCCGCTCGCCCGGCCGCTCGTAGACGCAGTTCAGGAGCAGATCGCGCGCCGCGGCGCCTATCCGATCCTGCACCTCTCCTGGGAGATGATCGGCGGGCCGTTTGCGCGGGAAGCACCGCTCGAGCTCCTCGCAAAGCCCGCGCCTCTCCTCCTCCGGGCCTGGGAAGAGTGTGACGCCTTCATCTCGATCACGGCCACCGAGAACGTTCGCGAGGGATCTGAGCTCTCGCCCGAGCGGCGGCGAATTCTCCAGCAGCGGATGGAGCCCCTCCGGCGGCGGCAGATGGCAATGGAGGTGCCGTGGGTCATCTGCGAGTTCCCGACGAACGCCGCAGCCCAGGAGTCCGGGCTGACGCTGCACGAGTACGAGGAGTTCGTCTACGGCGCGGTGCTCCGCGACTGGGACGCGGAGGGAAGGAGGATGGCGGGTATCGCCGCGCTGTTCGACGGTGCCGAAGAGGTACGGATCGTCGGCGAGCGAACCGACCTGAAGCTTTCGCTCGCCGGTCGCAACGGGATGATCGAAGACGGCCACATCAACATGCCGGGGGGCGAGGTGTTCTACTCGCCGATCGAGGACTCGGCCGAGGGCGAGATCACGTTCTGCGAGTTCCCCGCGATGTACTACGGGCACGAGGTGTCGGGCGTCCGGCTCGTGTTCGAGGCCGGACAGGTTGTCGAGGCGAGCGCCGCAACCGGCGAGGACTTCCTGCTGAGGACGCTCGACACCGACAGGGCGCCCGGCGCCTGGGTGAGCTCGGAATCGGCTGCAATCCCGGGATCCGACGGTTCAGCAAGAACGTCGGCTTCGACGAGAAGATCGACGGGACAGTGCATCTCGCGATCGGCAACTCGTACTCCTCGACGGGCGGCAAGAACATCACGCAGCGTCCACTGGGACATGGTCAAGGACCTCCACAACGGGGGCCAGATCTTCGTGGACGGCAGGCTCGCCCAGGAGGGCGGCCGCTGGCTCACCCTCGAGCCGGCGGCAGGTTAGAGCGCTCGCAGCGATCTGGCCCGCGAGCAGGGCGTTGCCTTCGATCAGTTCCCTGTTCGCGCGGAGCGTCCGGCCGCCGCTCTCGCGGTGGAGCCAGGCGAGCACGAACGGAGTCAGCGCGCCGCCACGGATGCCGCCGGCCTCGGCTTCTGCGAGCGCTCGTGCGATCAGCGGCTCGACGTCGTCGAGGCTCTCCTCCGGCGGGCGGCCGAGGAGCAGGCCTCCGCCTCCGAGCTTCCAATGCGCTCGAGCGATGCCTCGCCGCCTCGTCGGCGGCCTCGACTCGCGCGGAGACCGGCGGCCCTCCCCGCGCTGCGTAGAAGAGGGGCAGCTCGTCGGTTCTCCAGCCGAGAACGGGAACGCCGAGCGTCTCGAGAAGCTCCGCGGTGGCCGGCACGTCGAGCAGGGACTTCACCCCCGACGAGACGACGAGAACGGGTGTCCGAGCGAGCGCGTCCAGATCGGCAGAGACATCGGGCGGTGTCGGCCAGCCTCGATGGACGCCGCCCAGACCGCCGGTCGCCATGACCGAGATCGCCGCGGCCCGGCAGGCGGCGAGCGTCCCGCCCACGGTTGTCGCGCCCAGCGCTCCTTGCACGATCGCGGCGGCGAGGTCGCGCGGGCCGAGCTTCCGCGCGGAGAGGTCGAAGCGGGCGAGCTCAACCGGCGTGAGCCCCACGACGAGCTCGCCGTCGAGGACACCGATCGACGCCGGTACCGAGCCGCCGGCGCGGACTGCTTGTTCCGACGCGAGCCCGACCTCGACGCCCTCGCCGGGCGGAAACCCGTGCGCGACGAGCGTCGTCTCGAGCGCGACGACGCCGGTCCCGGCCGACAGGGCCTCGCGCACCTCCGGGGCGATCCGGATCACGGCATCGACCCGAGCTTCGCGCAGCAGCGCGCCGCCGCCTCGAGGCCGAGCTCGACGCCGCCGACGAGAAAGCCCGCGGCGAACGCATCGCCGGCGCCGGTCGGATCGACAAGCTCGGTCGGCAGGGCGGCGTGCTCCACGCCGTCCACGTTAACCCCACGGGCGCCGCGCTTGATCGCCCAGGCAGCATCGAGCCCGCCGAAGGCCTCGCGCTCCCGCTCGGTCGCGAACACGGAAGTCGGGGGCCGCGGTGCGGACCCGCGCGACAAACGACTTGTCGATCAGGCTCCATGAGGAGAGATCGACCGAGACGAGCGCACCGAAGCTCCGTGCGAGCTCCACCGCTCTCAGAGCCGCCAGGGCCGCCGGCTCGCGGAGGAGCGCATAACCGGAGACATGCAGGCGGTCACAGTCGAACCAGGCAGCGTCGAGCTCGGAGGGGTCGAGCTCGAGCGCGGAGCCTCTGTCCGAAGCCATCGACCGCTCGCCGCCCTGAGCGATCGAGACGACCACGCCGTTTCGGCCGCTCACGGGCCCGGCGAGCTCGACCCCGAAGGCCGCCAGTTCGCGCGAGGCGAGCTCGCCCGCCGCGTCGGCGCCGCGTTTCCCGACGAACCGCGAGTCGGCCCCGAGCACCGCCGCCCAGGCCGCGACGTTCGCTCCCTGGCCGCCGGCACCGACGCGCATCGTCGCGGGCCGGTCGTCGCCCTCGTTGAGCGGCCCGTCGAGGTGGGCGACGACGTCGAGGATCAGGTCGCCGAGGGAGACGAGGCGCATGCGTAGGATGGTCGCATGGACGCGAAGCGGCCGTGGCGCAGGCCACCCTTGCGCTCGTTCGCGATCGGAGGCGTCGTCGGAGCCGCGGGCACGATTGCCACGCTGCGCAGGCTCAGGCGGACGCAGGGTGCGCGCACGGCGGCCGGCCTCGGCGGCCTTCGAGGACGCACCGTGCTTCCGGGAGCTCGTCTCCGAGCAGGCACATGACGCCGGCACCGGCGGGCGGGAGCCGGACTAGCCACCAAGGGCTGGTACCCTTCCGCGTCCGATGCCGTTCTACGAGTACAAGTGCCCGAACGGGCATCTACTCGAGGTGTTCCATAGCATGAGCGAGTCGGGCCCTCGGAAGTGTGAAGTCTGCGGTGCCTCGCCGATGGTGCGGGTGCTTTTCCCGGTCGCCGTTCACTACAAGGGCTCGGGCTTCTACTCGACCGACTACGGACGAGGTGGCAAGAAGGCCGCCTCGAAGGACGGAGGCTCTTCGGACTCGGGCGGCGGTTCGTCCGGAGGAGGGGACGCCGGCGGTGGCGGCTCGGGCGGCGAGGGTGGCTCCTCCAGCTCTTCCGGTTCGTCCGAGTCCTCGAGCTCGAGCGGCTCGTCGAGCTCGGGCGGCGACTGAAGCTACTGGAGGGGATGGCCGGTGCGGCAACCGGGCCCGAACGTCGAGGTCGGCGGCTGGGGCGCGGAGAGCACCGGCCCACATCGCGAGAACGTTCCTGTTGTCCTCCGACGGCACGAGCACCGAGGAGCCGCCGACGGTCTCCGCATCGCCGCCGAGCCGGCAGTAGACGGTGTGCGACGGGGACGAGCGGAACTTCACCCAGCCGAGCTCGAGCATCTGCCAGGGGGAGAGGTCGGTGGTCAGCGGCTTCATCAGCGACGTGCCGTTGAACGGGAGGCCGAGGAATGTCGAGACCGAGGTCAGCTTTGCGGTCGCCGCCTGGGCAACGGCCTGCTGCCTCGCGCCGCGAGTGAGGTCGTTCTCACCGGGATTGAGCTGGTTCTCGCGGATGCGTGAGTAGATCAGCGCCTGTTCGCCGGTCATGTGCTGGGTGCCGCGATGGAAGCGCCAGCCCTTCCACTGCAAGCACCGCGCTTCGGTCGGATACGGGCAGTCGAACCGGTTCGAGCGGATCGCCTCGGGCACGTTGATCGTGATCCCGCCCTCGGCGTCGATCAGATCCTTGAAGCTGTTGAAGTCGACGATCACGGCGTGGTCGATCGCGACGCCCGTGAACTCGCTGACCGTCTTGATCGCGAGCGCCGCGCCGCCGGCCTGGTAGGACGCGTTGATCTTCGTGTTCCCGAGTCCGGGCACGGCGACGAGCAGGTCGCGGGGGATCGAGAGGTAGGCGAGCTTGTGGTGTGACGGATCGGTGCGAACGAGCATGATCGAGTCCGCGTGGCGGTCCCCGCTGCGCCCGGCAGCCGTCGAACTGTCGGTGCCGAGGAGCAGGATCGTCGTGCCGTGCGAGAGCAGGAAGCCGTTGCTTTTCGCGAGCGCTGCCTTGGCGCCGTGCTCGCGCGCGAACCGCTTGTTCGCGTCCGAGACTCCGCTTTGGAACGCGAGGAAGCCCGCGACCCCCCACACGATCGCAAGGACGACGAGCCCGAGCGCTGCGAGCAGGGCCAGGGTCTTCCAGGAGCGGCCGCCGAGGCGGAGCCTGCGGCGCTTCCGGCTTGCTGAGGCCTTTTTCGGGGCGGCGCGTTGACTACTGGGCTTGCCTGGTACCGCCGGTACCTTGCCCTTGACGCGACCACCGCGGTAGACGCGATAGGGCTTGTCCTTCGACGCCATCCGTCGGAGTAGGGTACCCGCCGACGTGGCGGGCAGGCGTGTGATCGGTGTCGACCTCGGCGGGACGAAGATCCTCGCGGCCGTCATCGACCTGTCGGGGCGGATCGAGCATCAGATCGAGCGGCCGACGCCGGTCGACTCCCAGGAGGAGATGATCGATGCTCTCGTCGACGCCGTCCTCGAGCTGCGAACCTGCGAGCACGGCCGCAGTCGGCTTCGGGGTCCCCGCACGGATCGACTCGCGCACCGGCGTGGCGCTTGGGGCGGTCAACACTCCGCTCGGCGACATCGTGCTCGAGGATGTCCTCTCTTCCCGGATCGGGCTTCCGGTCGGAGTGATCAACGACGGCAGTGCGGCCGCGCTCGCCGAGTTCCTGCACGGAGCAGGGCGGGGCACGCGCGACCTCGTTCTCCTGACGCTCGGAACCGGGGTTGGCGGCGGGCTCATTCTGGACGGGCAGCTCTACCGCGGCTGGTCGGAGGTAGGTCACATGGTGATCGTCGAGGGCGGCGAGCCATGCCAAGGAGCCTGCACGGGCCACGGGCACGTCGAGTCGTACTGCTCGGGCAACGCGGCCGACCGGCTTGCCAGGGAGGTGCTCGGGCCGGACGCGACGGCATATGACCTCGTCTCCCAGCGGCACCCCGCGCTCGCTCGGATCGGCCGGCATCTCGGGGCTGCGGTCAGCTCGCTCGCGAACCTCTTCGCTCCTGACGTCGTCGTGATTGGCGGCGGGTTCGGGGTGGCCGCGGGGTCGCTTCTGCTCGATCCGGTGAGGGAGGTAATGGCCGAGGAGGCCCTGTCGCCGGCGGACACGACCGTCAGGCTGGCGGTAGCCGAGCTCGGGTCTGCCGCCGGCGTGATCGGCGCGGGCCTCGTGGCCTTCGAGGCTCTGGGTTAGGCACCGGATGCCCCTCGCCGTCTGTGCGACGCCGATCGGGAATCTCGGAGACGTGACGCTTCGGGTGCTCGATGAGCTGCGCGAGGCCGCGGTCGTGCTCTGCGAGGACACGCGGCATACGCGACTGTTGCTCGACCGGCACGGGATTTCGGCGCGGCTCGTCTCGCTTCACGAGCACAACGAGGCCGAGCGTGCGGCGGAGCTCGTGCCGCGACTCGAGGCAGGGGAGCGGATGGCGCTCGTTTCCGATGCGGGAATGCCCGGGATCTCGGATCCGGGCGGGTGGCTCGTGCGCGCCGCGCTCGCCGCCGGGGATCTTGGTGACGGTGCTTCCCGGGCCCTCGGCGGTGGAGACGGCGCTCGTGGCGAGCGGCTTCGTCTCGGAGCGCTTCACATTCGTCGGCTTCCTGCCGCGGCGCGCGCCGGCGCTCGAGGAGCTGTGGGCTGAACTGCGGTTGACGCCGTGGCCGGTGGTCGCGTTCGAGTCGCCGCGGCGCCTTCCGCGTTCGCTTTCGTCGCTGGCGGCGGCCTTGCCCGAGCGCCCGGTTGCCGTGTGCCGCGAGTTGACGAAACGCTTCGAGGAGGTCGCCCGCGGGTCGGCCGCCGAGCTCGCCGGGCGATTCGCAGAGGCTCCCCGCGGCGAGATCACGGTCGTCTTCGGGCCCGGTGAGCCTGGCGCGGCTGCCGACCCGGATTCGGCGGCGGCCGCTTTGCGGGCGGTCGCCGAGCTCGTGGCGGCCGGAACGCCCCGCAAGGTCGCTGCGGAGGTTGTTTCCCGGTTGACGTCGGTCTCGCGAAACGCGCTGTATCGAGGAACATTGTGACAACTCTGTAATCTCTATTGACAACGTCCGCTCGCCCCTCTATCGTCTCGAACATCTGTTCGCAGAAATGACAACAAGATGTTTCGGACAAGAGCCGACTAGTCAGACAAGGGGGTTGAGATGCGCCGATTCTTGCTCGTGATCATTGCCGCGCTCGCGGTGACCGGTCCCGCAAGGGCCTGGACCTGGCCGGCCAGCGGGGCCGTCCTGATGCCGTTCTCCTTCGATCCAAACCATCCCTACGCCGGGGGGCAGCATCGCGGGATCGACGTGGGAGGGGTCGCGGGCGAAACGATCCTCGCCCCGGCCGGCGGGGTCATCTCGTTCGCGGGCACCGTTCCAGGAAGCGGCAAGTCGATCACGATCCTCACCTCGGACGGATGGTCCGTGACGCTCACGCAGCTCGGCTCGATCGCCGTGACGAAAGGAGCGGCGGTGGCCGAGGGAGACGCGGTCGGAACCATCGGGCCGAGTGGGGACTCCGAGGTGAGCGGCGCTTACGTTCAGCTCGGCGTGAGGCATGCGGACCAGGACCAGGGCTACGTCGATCCGCAGACGCTGCTTCCAGCCCGCCCGGTATCGAGCAACCCGCTGGCGGGCTCGACACCGCCGGCCGGCGATCCCGCGTCGTCGCCTTCGAGCGCTTCGGCACCGGCCTCCGCGGTCGCTGCGCCGGGAGACGGTCCGACCACGGCCTCCGCCTCGATCACGGCCTCCAGCTCGCTGCCGTTGCCCGCCGGAGCGTCACCGGCCTCACCGGCATCGCAGGAGACATCGGTCCAGTCCGGATCGGCCGTCCCGGCAGCGCCTCCGCAGGCGACCGGCGCCGGCCCCACCTCGATTGAACCGTCGGCGATTGCGTCGCGGACCTCAGAAACAGCCCGGGTCTCGGCGGTCTCCGCGAAGGCGCGATCGCGGCGGGTGACGCCTGCTCGAGGCGCCCGCGCTGACGAGACGACACCCGACCCACGGCCCCTCCGACCGCAGAAGGCCACACGGGACACGATCGTACGGCACTTCGTCGTGAAGCCAACGGCCCCAATCCGGGCCTCCGTTCCGTCGGCCGGCCGTCGTTCGCGTCCCCGCCACCGTGAGCCCGGCAGCAGCCCCTCGTGCCGTGACGCCGGTGCCCGAAGCAGAAGCGGCCACGGTTCCCTCGTCCTCGATCCAGGGGCGGTCTTCCGCGAAAGTATCGAGCGCGGTCTCGGCGGGGCGGACGCCCGTCCCGCCGGTCCCCGCGAGCGGTCCACCGGTCCGGCGCTCGCCGCGAGTGCACGCGGTTTCCGCGGCACGTCCAGGTGCCGGTAGTGGCCCTCCGCCCATCCACGCAGCTCGAGCGCCGGCCGCACGAGGCTGTTCCGCAGGCCCGCCGCCGGGAATCTCCCCAGCCCGACGCTCCCGTGGTCGCTCATTCCGACGATGGCCGCGGGTTGCTCCGGTGGCTCGCTGCCCTCGTCCCTGCCCTGGTCGTGCTCGTGCTCGTGCTCGCGCGGCGCCGCCCGGGCACTCCTACACCCCTTCGTATGATTGGCGCCGATGACGTCGTCTCGGAAGAAGATCCTGGTTGCTCCCGCCTGGCCATACGCGGCGGGGCATCGGCATCTTGGCCACGTGGCGGGCTTTGGAGTCCCGTCGGACGTGTTCGCCCGCTATCACCGGTTGCGAGGCAACGACGTCCTCATGGTGAGCGGCACGGACGAGCACGGCACACCCGTGATGGTGGTCGCAGACAGGGAAGGGAAGTCGTCAGGTGAGGTCGCCGACTACTACAACCAGTCGTTTCGCGAGGACTTCCAGCGGCTCGGGCTCTCCTACGACCTGTTCTCTCGGACAACGACGGCGAACCACGAACGGGTCGTCCAGGATCTGTTCCGCACCCTCTACGAGCACGGGGCGATCGTGGAACGCGAGATGCTCGTCTCTTTCTCGCCTGCCACGGGACACACGCTGCCGGACCGGTACATCGAGGGCACGTGCCCGATCTGCGGCTATGCGGAGGCCCGCGGCGACCAGTGCGACAACTGCGGCAATCAACTCGATCCCACCGACCTCATCAACCCCAGGTCGCGCGTCGACGGATCGGTGCCGGAGTTTCGCGAGACCAAGCACCTGTTCCTCGACCTGCCGCAGTTCGCGGACAGGCTGAGGGAATGGATCGCCTCCCACGAGGACTGGCGTCCGAACGTGCGCAACTTCTCGCTTGCGTTGCTCGACGAGATCAGGCCGCGACCGATCACGCGCGACCTCGACTGGGGCGTTCGGATTCCGGTGCCCGGCTACTCGGATGACGAGAACAAGCGCATTTACGTCTGGTTCGACGCGGTCATCGGCTATCTCTCGGCGTCGATCGAATGGGCGGCTGCGACCGGCGATCCGGATGCCTGGCGCGAATGGTGGCAGAACCCCGACTCGGAGCACTACTACTTCCAGGGCAAGGACAACATCGTCTTCCACACCGTGATCTGGCCGGCGATGCTCCTCGGCTACGGGGAGGGTGGCGAGTTCGGGGGCGGGCGCGGGCCGCTCGTGCTGCCGCACAACGTGGTCGCCACGGAATACCTGACCTACTACGGGAAGCAGTTCTCGACGAGCCGGGGGCACTCGATCTTCGTCCGTGACTTTCTCGACCGGTTCGACGCCGACGCGCTCCGCTACTACCTCGTCGCTGCGAGCCCCGAGACGCAGGACACCGACTTCACCTGGGCGGAGTTCATCCGGCGCAACAACGACGAGTTGCTCGCCAACTGGGGGAACCTCGTCAACCGGACGCTCACGAACGCCCACCGCAACTTCGGCTCGGTTCCGACGCCGGGGCCGTTGACCGAGCAGGATCGCGCGCTGCTCGCGACGATCGATGCGGGCTTCGACGAGGTCGGCTCGCTGATCGAACGAGGTCGATTCCGTTCCGCTCTCGCCGAAGCGATGCGGCTCTCCTCCGAGGTGAATCAGTACGTCAGCGAGACCGCGCCGTGGGCGCTCGTCAAGACCGATCTCGAACGGGCGGGCACGGTGCTCTACGTGGCTCTCCGGGCCGTCGACAGCCTCAAGATCATCTTCACGCCGTTCCTGCCGCACACCTCGCAGACGCTCCATGAGTTGCTGGGATACGAGGGTTGGCTCGCAGGTCCACTCGAGTTCCGGGAGATCGACGAAGGCGGCGGCCGCTCGCATCATGTCCTCACGGGCGATTACGCATCGTGGACCGGGGCGTGGCAGCCGAGCGAGCTCGAGCCCAGGCAGTTGCTCCGCGAGCCAACTCCGCTCTTCCGGAAGCTCGACCCGTCTATCGCCGAGGAGGAGCCTGACGCGGCATGATCGACACCCACGCGCACCTCGATCCGGCCGATGCGAGCGAGGTTCTCGCGCGGGCACGCACTGCGGGGGTCTCCCGCGTGATCACCGTCGCGACGTCGATCGCCGGCGCCCACCAGGCTCTCGAGCTCGCATCGGCTCATGAGGGCGTCTACGCCGCGCTCGGCATCCATCCCGCACAACGCCGATGGCGACGATCTCGAACGGCTCGGCGAGCTGCGGGAGTTGCTCGGTCACGAGCGCGCCGTAGCTGTGGGTGAGACGGGTCTCGACTACTTCCGCGAGTACGCCCCGCACGAAGATCAGCGCCGGTTGTTCGACGGCCAGCTCGCGATCGCTGCGGAACTCGGCAAACCGGTCGTGATCCATACCCGGGCAGCCGACGACGACACGCTGGCGGCCCTCGGCGCTCTCGACGGGACGGTGATCCTGCACTGCTTTTCGTCCCCGGCTCTTCTCGCCCCGGCGCTCGAACGCGGCTGGTATGTCTCCTTCGCGGGCAATGTCACCTACCCGAAGGCGCCGGAGCTGAGGGAGGCGGCGAAGGCGGTCCCCGCGACCCGGATCCTCGCCGAGACCGACAGCCCCTACCTCGCGCCCCAGCCGGTGCGGGGAGCACGCAACGAGCCGGCGTACGTGATGCACACGCTTGCGGTGCTCGCCGATGCTCGCGGCGAGGATGTCCACGAGCTCGAAGCTCGGATCGAGGCGAACGCGGCCGCCGCTTTCGGCCTGTGACCGTCGTCCCCAAGAAGGCGCTCGGACAGCACTTCCTGGTCGACGACAACATCCTCGGAGTCGCAGGCCGTCTTGCCGAGATCGAGCCGGCAGATGTCGTGCTCGAGATCGGCCCCGGCCTCGGCGTCCTGACGCGGTACCTCGCAGATCGGGTGGCACATGTCCACGCCGTCGAGATCGACCGCTCGCTCGAGCCGGGGCTCCGGGAGATCCCGGGAACGACGCTCCACTGGGGAGACGCGCTGGCGCTCGACCCCGCCCGCCTCGTGCCGACGCCGACAAAGCTCGTCGCCAACCTGCCGTACAACATTGCAACACCGCTCGTGGTCGAGAGCATCGATCGTTTCCCGGCGATCTCGGTCTGGTGCGTGATGGTTCAGCGCGAAGTTGCCGACCGGTTCTTCGCCTCGCCAGGGACGAAGGCCTACGGCGCCGTCTCCGTGCTGATGCGACTGGCGACCGAGCGCACGGGTTTCCACCCGGTCTCGCGCGAGGTCTTTCGCCCGCGACCGAACGTCGAGTCGGCACTCGTCGCGTTCCGGCGCATCCGACCGGGGCTGGATCCGGCGCTGAAGCGGCTCGTCGAAGCCGCGTTCGCGCACCGGCGAAAGACCCTCGCGAACTCCGTTGCCCTCTCGGGCCGTGCCACGCGCGACCGCGCTGCAACCGCCCTCGAGTCGATCGGACGTGGCACCAACGTGCGCGCGGAACAGCTCGACCCCGACGAGTTCGAGGCGCTGCTCACGGCACTCGCATGATCAGCGCTCCCGCGTTCGCGAAGATCAATCTCGCGCTTGTCGTCGGGCCGACCCGGGAGGACGGCCTTCACGAGGTCGCCACGATCCTCCAGAGGATCGAGCTCCACGACACGATCTCGCTCGAGACCGCGCCTCGAGCTCGCGATCGACGGCTTCGAGGCCGACTCGCTTGTCCGCCGGGCACTCGAAGGGGTCGCCGCCGCCTCCGGGATCGAGCCGGGGTGGCGTGCACGGATCGAGAAGCGGATCCCCGTCGCGGCAGGTCTCGGCGGCGGGAGCTCTGATGCCGCGACGGCGCTCCGGCTCGCGAACGACCTTCTCGACGAGGCGCTGCCGCCGGAGACGCTCCGCGCGATCGCGCGGGGTCTCGGCGTGGACGTCGCGTTCTTCCTCGAAGCGGGGCCTCAGCTCGGACTTGGAGACGGCACGCTGCTCCGCTCCGTCGATCTGCCCCAGGACTACAGCGTCTTGCTGCTCCTCCCGCACCACGCCACGAAGCGCTCGACCGGCGAGATCTACGCCCGCTTCGAGGGCGAAGAAGGGTTCGACGAGCGGCGGGCGGGGGTCAGGCGATCGCGGCCGCCGGAAGTGACGCCGATCTGGCCGCGCTTCCCGACAACGATCTTGCCCGGTCGCCCCTCGCGGCGAGACTTCGAGAGCTCGGAGCCTTTCGTGCCGATGTCAGCGGTGCCGGACCGGTGCTCTACGCCCTGTTCCATGAGCGAGCCGCCGCGGAGACCGCGGCAGCCGCGGTCGAGGCCCTCGGGACCACCTGGCTGACCGCGCCAGCGTGGTAGCTTTGAAGTGATGACGTCGAGTCCAACGGTGGTCGATCACGGAGGCTCCGAGTCTCAGGGATACCTCCGCACGCACCGGCTGAGGCTGACACTTTGGATCGGGGCGGTCGAAGGGCTCCTGACCCTGATCGGCTGGTTTCCGGAGCTTGCCGTGGTGCTGCTCGCGGTGCTCGCTGTCGGCTTTTACGTCCTCGTCGGACGGAAGTACGAGTCGACTCTCGCCCGCCACCTGTCCTGGATCTTCGCGGCCTCCCAACTCGTCGCGCTGCTCATTCCCGCCGTGCTCGCCGTTGCGGAGCGCTTCGTCGCCATTGGCGCGGTCGTTCTGATCGCCATCGCCGCGCTCGTCGTCCTCTTCCTCGAGCGCGACCGCCTCTAGCCGCATCGGCCACCTCCGGCGCCGCGTTCGGCTGCGCCTATACTCGGTTTCAGTGGGGCGTAGCCAAGCGGTAAGGCAGCGGGTTTTGGTCCCGCGATCCCAGGTTCGAATCCTGGCGCCCCAGCCATCCATCCCGCCCACGTGAGCGACACTCCGACCGCAGCAGTCATCATGGCCGCCGGCCTGGGAACGCGGATGCGCTCCGCGGTGCCGAAGCACTTCCACACCCTGCTTGGACGCCGTCTGGTCGACTGGGTGATCCTTGCCGCGCAGGCCGCCGGCGCAGACCGCGTCGTCGTCGTCTGCTCCCCGGAGGGCGAGGAGGCTTTCCCGGGTATCGAGACGGCCGTCCAGCACGCCGCACGCGGAACGGGCGACGCGGTCGCCTCCGCACGCGCGAGCCTCGAAGGTTACGACGGCGACGTGCTCGTGCTGAACGGCGACGTTCCGGGCCTGACGGCGGAGCTCCTGGCCGCGCTCGTCGAGACTCATCGAGCAACGAAAGCAGCCGCGACAGTCCTCTCGTTCGAGCCGCCCGACCCTCGAAGCTACGGTCGGGTCGTCCGCGATGCGACCGGGTTCGTGGAGAAGATCGTCGAGGCCGGGGACGCGACACGCGCCGAGTTGGAGATCTCCGAGGTCAACTCGGGCATCTACGTGTTCGAGAGCGCAAAGCTGTGGCCGACGCTCGATCGGCTCGAGGCCCACAACGCTCAGGGCGAGCTGTACATCACCGACACGGTCGGCCTTCTCGTCGGGGACGGCGAGCGCGTCGCAGCCCACCTGGCTTCGGATCGGTTCGAGGTTGAGGGCATCAACACCCGGGAGGAGCTCGCCGTCGCCGCAGCCGGTCTGCGCGACCGGATCAACCGCGCACACATGCTCGCCGGCGTGACCCTCGTCGATCCCGTCACGACGTGGATCGACCCCGAGGTCGAGATCGAGGCCGACGTGACCATCCATCCTTTCGTCGTGCTTCGTGGGCGCACGAGGGTGGAGACGCTCGCGGAGATCCACCCGCATTGCGTGGTGACCGACTCCCGGATCGGACCGGGCGCGGCGGTGGGGCCGTTCTGTTACCTTCGCCCGGGCACGGTCCTCGAGGGGCAAGCGAAGGCGGGAACATTCGTGGAGATCAAGAACTCGACTATCGGGCCGCGCACGAAGGTGGCGCACCAGTCGTATATCGGTGACGCCGATATCGGCGCGGACACGAACATCGGCGCCGGCGCGGTCACCGCGAACTTCGCACACCAGCCCGGCAAGCCAAAGGGGCGCACGCGCATCGGCGAGAACGTCAGGACCGGTATCCAGAATGGGTTCGTCGCCCCTGTCGAGGTTGGAGATGGAGCGTGGACCGCAGCCGGATCGACGATCACGAAGGATGTTCCTCCCGACGCGCTCGCTGTTGCACGTGCCCGTCAGGAGAACAAGGAGGGGTATGCCGCTCGGCAGCGGGACGAGTGAGCTCGTGCTTCCGGGGCTCGACGACGCGGAGCTCACGGCGGTGACCGACCCGCAGCCTGGGCACTGGATCGAACGGGGGCCGCAGAAGCGGCTGATGGTCTTCGCCGGGCGCTCCCATCCCGAGCTGGCCGAGGCGATCGCCGAGCACCTCGGGGTCGAGCTCGGCGCGGTGGAGACCGCGGAGTTCGCGAACGGCGAGACCTACGTGCGGTTCGACGAGTCGATCCGCGGTTCCGACATCTTCCTCGTCCAGACCGGATGCAGCCCGATCGACCGCAACCTGATGGAGCTCCTGCAGATGATCCAGGCCGCGAAGCTCGGCTCTGCGAAGCGGATCACCGCCGTCATCCCGCTCTTCCCCTACGCCCGCCAGGATCGAAAGGCGAAGCCGCGCGAACCGATCACCGCGAGGCTCGTCGCCGATCTGCTCCAGGTCGCAGGCGCGGACCGGATCCTGACGATGGATCTCCACGCCGGCCAGATCCAGGGCTTCTTCACGATTCCGGTCGACCACATGACCGCCCTACCGCTCTTCGCGCGTCACTTCCGCGATCTCGGCCTTCACGGCGAAGGGGTTGTCTCGGTCTCACCCGACACGGGCCGCGCCAAGCAGGCCGAGCGTTTCGCCGAGATGATCGAGTCCGACTTCGCGATCATGCACAAGACGCGCCCGGCACGTGACGTCGCGAGGGTCACCGAAGTCGCCGGCCGCGTGGGCGGCAAACGGGCGATCATCGGCGACGACGTGATCATGACCGGCCAGACGATGCTCGCGAACGTCCGCGCGCTCGAGGAGCACGGGGCAACCGACGTCTGGATGTTCGCCACCCATGGAGTCTTCTGCGGCGACATCCTGGAGCAGTTCGCAGCCGACGATGGGATCAAGGGGATCGTGGTCACGGACACGGTTCCGATCGACCCGCTCTCGCGCCCCGACAAGCTGACAGTCCTTCCGGTTTCGAATCTCCTCGCGGAGACGATCATGAACGTGTTCGCCGACGACTCGGTCTCGGCGATCTTCGGCGGCGAGAACCAGCTCTTCTAACGACAACGGCTCGGCTGCAAGGCCGAGCCGTTGTTTGTACCGCTTCTTGGTACCGGGTTAGCCGCACGGGTCGCCCCTATTGCGCGGTCAGCCACACATTCCAGATCACCACGAGAGTCGTGATCCAGACCGCGGCGACACCGACACCGGCTATCGCGCGCCAAGCCCAGCCAGACCATCGGCCAACGAGATACCCGATTAGCGCGAACAGAGCGAGCCCTATAGCGAACCGGATCACAACGCCGGCCGTGACGCCGACACTCGCGAACAGGGCGGCCATCACGGGATTGCCCTCGCGGATATACGGGCGGTGAAGATTCGCCCACGTCGTTACTGAGTCGCCGGCAGCCGCGAACGCCCCTGCCACGAGAAGAGCAGACCTGAGCGGCAGCGAGCCCGGTTTCACCGGAACGACCGTCATCAGCTCACTGATACCCAATCGCGGCCGGCAGCCTGCACGAGCAACCTGGCATCGCGGCAGTTCTTCTAAATTCGTCCTGGCCCAGGTTCCCGGGGGCACCGCCGGCCTGTCGGCCGAGGCGGATCCCCGTGGTCAGTCCGATGCAGCGTTCTCGCCGGTCGCCACGATTCGAGCCTCGTAGAGCCGGACGCGACCGCCTAGGGTGCCCATGCAGGGAGCACACGTCGCCTCCTCGATCTTCCAGGCGCACTCGCCGAAGTGCTTGCGGCATTCGCGTTCGACCTCGAGGTCGAGCTCGCGCGGCGAGAAGCCACGGAGCGTGAACTCGAAGGGCTCAGGCGCTGAAGCCGTCATGTAAGGGACACCATACATCGCCGCCGTTGCGTCAGGCCAACTCGCTCCGCGGCTGTTTAAATCGGGAGACCCGCCTCCCGCCCCGATGCCGTCGAGGCTACCCGCGAAGGTGTAACGCGCGGGTACCGCTTTCTCGCACGTCACGACCCGCCCTGGCTTCACCGGTCGGGCCTCAGATCTGGGCTCCCTCGCCGGATGCGGACAGCGGTCGTTTCGATCGATCGGGCAATCCGATCCTTTGGAAAATCGGCATTGTTCTTGCGAGGGGAAAAAACGTATAGTCGCGAGACGGACCGGGACTGTCACCAAACGGAGGTTTCAATGCTTCGAATCAAGATCGGGCGGCGCATCGGCGTTGGAATCGCCGGCCTGGCGCTCGTTGCAGCACTTATCGCTCCTTCGGCGCTTGGTCATACGGGCGTGACTCCCAAGCTCATCGGCAACGCGAAGGCTGGCAAAGGGTCGTTCTCGAGCACCTGCTCGGCCTGTCACGCGCTGAAAGCAGCGGGGGCAGTTGGGAACATCGGGCCGAACCTCGACAAGGTGGCACCGGCCCTGACCGAGGCCACCATCATCAAGGCGATCACGAACGGTGGCGCCACCGTGATGACGAAGGCCGCTGCGGCCAAGTACACGACGATGATGGTCGCCTACAAGGGGAGCTTGACCCCGACCGTGATCAACAACATCGCGGCGTTCGTCTACACCTCGACGCACAAGAAGTGAGCTGAGCCGGGACGTCTTCCGTCCCGCTCTCGAACGATCCGAGCGGGCGGCGAAAGCCGCCCGCCGTCGTTCTCGGCCGGCCTCGCGCTCCGGCGCTGCAGATTTGGCTCGTCCAAATAGGACGAACGGCGAGGAGCGGGCACTCAATTTTCGGGGACCCACCTCCCGCCCCTGATGCCGTCCAGGCTACCCGGAAAGGTGTGACGTGTCTGTACCGGTTTGTCCACAGGCACTGGCTGCTGAGGCGGAGAGACGTTCTCGGCTTGGCGCGGAGACTGGGTTCGCGGCTCGGGGTGCGGTCGGTCGGTACACTGGCTCGCCGTGGCTGGAGAAAGAGTCAAGCTCACCGTTTCGGAGCGGACCCGGTTGGGGTCTGCCGAGTCCCGCCGCCTGCGTCACCAGGGGCTGATCCCGGGCGTCCTGTACGGCCGCTCGACTCCGGTTGCGATCGCCGTCGGCGAGCGCGACCTCCGCTCGGCCTTGACCGGAGCGGCCGGGTCGCACGTCGTGCTCGACGTGGCGATCGACGGGGGCTCCGAGCACTCGGCGATCCTCAAGGACTACCAGCGCGACAAGGTTCGCGGGTCGATCACGCACATCGATCTCCAGGAGGTCAGGCTCGACCAGCCAATCCAGACCGCCGTCGTCATCACGCTCGTCGGTGAGGCGAAGGGCACGCGGGAGGGCGGCATCCTCCAGCAAGTCACGAACGAGGTGAACGTCGAGGCGCTTCCGCTCGAGATCCCGCAGCATCTCGAGGCGGATGTGTCCGAGCTCGGGATCGGCGACATCCTCCGGCTCTCAGAGGTGGTCGTGCCGGACGGCGTCAAGCTTCTCGACGACCCCGAGGAGGTCGTGATCGCGAGCGTTCAGTTGGCGCGCGAGGAGGAGCCCGAGGAGGCCGAAGAAGGCGCCGAGGGTGCCGAGGACGGCGCAGAGCCCGAGGCTGGTGCCGAGGAGGCCGAAGGCGGCGAGTCCGCCGACGAGAGCGGCGGCGACTCCGACTCCGAGGAGTAAGCCTCCGTGCGCCTGCCCTGGAAACGGGGCGAACGCGCGTCATCGCTCGAGCTGCTCGTTGTTGGCCTCGGCAATCCCGGCCGCGAATACGCAGGAAACCGCCACAACGTCGGCCACATGGTCGTGGAAGAGCTCGTCCGGCGCCACGGCGGCTCGTGGCGTGGAAAGTTCAACGGGCGGCTCGCCGACGTTCGCATCGACGGGCACCGTGTCGGGCTGCTCGCGCCGGAGACCTATATGAACGAGTCCGGCCGGTCGGTGAAGGCGGCGGCCGCCTTCTTCAAGCTCGAGCCCGACGCGATCCTCGTCGTCCACGACGAGAGCGATCTCGAGACCGGCCGCCTCCAGGCCCGGATGGGCGGCGGGCTCGCCGGGCACAACGGGCTCCGGTCGATCGTGCAGCATCTCGGCACACAGGAGTTCCTTCGCCTCCGGGTCGGCGTCGGCCGGCCGGGCCGCGGCGATCGGCGGCCGCTCGCCGACTACGTCCTCTCCGATTTCGAGCCCGCGGACGACGTCTCAGGGCTCGTCTCGCGCGCCGCCGATGCCGTCGAGGCCCTCGACGCCGAAGGACTCGAAGCGGCGCAGCGCAAGATCAACCGCGTCGAACCGTAGTCCGCCCGAATCCCTCCGAAGAGGTACGCGGTGGGCGGCCCCGTCTGCTTCACTGAGGAGGCCCAACGACTCCCGGCACGCCGCTTGCGCTGCCGGTCGACCCGTGGGAACCCCCTCATGACCGCCCGGATCAGACTCATCGTGCTCGCGTTCGTCGTTGCCTACTCGGTGGCGTTCGGGCCCGGCCAGGCGTTCGGCGGAGCGAACGGCAGCCAGTGGCGCTCGTGGTGGAAGCCGCAGCGGATCTTCCCGCTCCCGCCGCACCGGCACCGCGCGCGCAGGCTCGCGCCCGCGGAGCCGCTCGGCCTGCGCGCCGCTCACTACGCACGGCGGCTGCTCGGGATTCCGTACCGCTGGGGCGGAGACTCGCCGCAGACAGGATTCGATTGCTCAGGCTTCGTCCGCTTCGTCTACTCGCACTTCGGCCTCGCGCTCCCGCACTCGAGCTACGCCGACTACGACCTCGGCGTCCGGGTCGCGCGGCAGTCGCTTCTCCCGGGCGATCTCGTCTTCTTCGACGGCGTCGGCCACGTCGGCATGTACATCGGCGGCGGCCGCTTCATCCACGCACCCCACACGGGCACCGACGTGCAGGTCACGAGCCTCAGCGACCCCTGGTACCGGGCGAGCTACGACGGCGCGAGACGGCTCGTCGTCCGTCACCGGGCCCGTCACATCGCGCAGCTCAAGCGCCTCAGAGGCCTGTACTAGGAGCTCCGACGCAATGAGCGCGGTGATGCCAGACCGCGCTGGGCACGCACTCCGACCGCGTCCGTTGAGTCAGAGCTTCCTAGCCCGCTCGGTACCATGACCTCCCCCGGAACGGCGTTCCGGGCCTTCGTCATGGACCGGCCGCTACTTCACACTCTCGTCGGGCGCCTCCGGGCAGACGAGCGCCTGCCCGCGTACGCCCGGGCGCTGCCGGCCC
Organism: uncultured Actinomycetota bacterium; assembly: GCA_963720045.1. GTDB lineage: Bacteria > Actinomycetota > Thermoleophilia > Gaiellales > Gaiellaceae > PALSA-600. Next base: position 437,606 of record CAVREC010000001.1, read on the forward strand.
GCGCCCGCGTGGCGGAGGCGGCTTTGCCGCTCCTGCTTGCGGCCCTCTATGAGGAGCTCGACCGCGGGCTCTGCGTGCTCCTCGCGGACGACGCCGACGCGCGCGATACCGCCGAGGCTGTCGGCTGGTTCCTCGGAGGCGAGAACGTCGCCCTTTTCCCCTCGCGTGGGGTCGGCCTCGCCTCGGGCCTCGAGCCCCCGCCTCACCTCGTCGGGGAGCGCGCCCGCGCTCTCGACGTCCTCGCCCGGGGCGGCCTCGTCTGTGCATCGGCGCTCGCCGTCGCCGAGCTGATGCCGCCACCGAAGCTCAGGCCGGCGCCACTTCTGCTCGCCCGGGGCGACGAGCCCGGCATCGACTCGGTCGCCGAGGCGCTCGTCACCGCAGGCTACGACCGGGTCGACCGAGTCGAGGAGCGAGGCCAGATCGCGGTGCGCGGCGGGCTCGTCGACGTCTTCCCGACCACGGGCCGGGAGCCTCTCCGCATCGAGTTCTTCGGGGACGAGATCGAGAGCATCCGTGCGTTCTCGCCGTTCACCCAGCGGGCGCTCCGCGAGGCCGACGAGGCACGGATCTATCCGGCCGCGGAGCGAAGCGGCGGCACCGGCGAGCCCACGTTGCCAGACGACGAGAAACCCGGAGAGATCGAGATCCCGGCCGATCTCGTCGCTCCCTTCTCGAGCGCCCCCGACTTCGTGTGGCAGCCCGATGAAGTGCGAGCGGTCTGGCGAGACGAAGGCTTCGCCGGAATCCCGCTCGAAGGCAGCTCCGAGCTCGATCCTTTCCCGCAAGGGCAGCCACACTCGTTCGAGGCCCAGCGGCCGGCGCTCGTCGCCCGCGGTCTGTCGGAGGCCGAGAACGAGCTCTCCGGGCTTCTGCGACAGGGGCTCGACGTGATCGTCGCGTTCGCCCACCGCGGCGAGGCCGAGCGACGCCGCGCGCTGCTGCGGCGCATCGAGGCCGGGATGCTCGCGCCCGGCCAGGAGCCGGCGGGCCTCACGTTCGCGGTAACCCCGGCGCGGCGAGGCTTCGTCTGGCGCGAGCTCGGCGTTGCGCTCCTCCCCGACACCCAGGTCTTCCGGCGTAAGCCGCCGAGGCAGACTGCCGCGCCCGGCAGGGCCCTCGCGAGCTTCTCCGACCTGCGCACGAGCGACTACGTCGTCCACGAGGACCACGGGATCTCCCAGCTCCTCGGCTTCGAGACGAGAGAGGTCGCCGGTGTCACCCGCGACTACCTCCTCCTCGGCTTCCGCGGCGAGGACCGCGTCTACGTGCCCCACGAGCAGATCGGCAAGGTCTCTCGCTATATCGGCGCGGACTCCCACGCGCCCACCCTCTCGAAGCTCGGCGGCAAGGCCTGGGACAACCTCAAGAACCGCGCGCGCGAGCACCTTCGTGAGATGGCCGGCGAGCTGCTCACGCTCTACGCCGAGCGCCAGACCCGCGTCGGTGTCGCCTACGACGTCGATCAGGAATGGGTCGAGCGGCTCGAGGCCGATTTCCCCTACCGCGAGACCGAAGACCAGGCGAGGGCGATCGAGGCCGTGAAGGAGGATCTCGAGGCGGCGAGGCCCATGGACCGACTCGTCTGCGGCGACGTCGGCTTCGGCAAGACCGAGGTTGCGCTGCGTGCCGCCTTCACGGTGGCGGTCGGCGGGAAGCAGGTGCTGATGCTCGTTCCGACGACGATCCTCGCCCAGCAGCACTGGAACACCTTCCGCGAGCGCTACCGCGACTTCCCGGTGCGCGTCGAGATGGTCTCCCGTTTCCGCAAGCCGGCCGAGGTGAAGCGGGTGCTGGCCGAGTTCGGCGAGGGGAAGGTCGACGTGCTGATCGGCACCCACCGGATCCTCTCGCGCGATGCGATTCCGAAAGATCTCGGTCTCGTCGTCGTCGATGAGGAGCAGCGTTTCGGCGTGGCTCAGAAGGAGCTCCTGCGCCAGCTCCGGCTCGAGGTCGACGTGCTCGCGTTGAGCGCCACGCCGATCCCGCGGACGCTGCACATGTCGCTCGCCGGCCTCCGCGACATCTCCGTGATCGAGACGCCGCCGGAGGGCCGCCGACCGATCCGTACGCACGTCGGCGAGTACGACGAAGAGCTGATCCTCACCGCGCTGACCCGCGAGAAGGAGCGTGGCGGGCAGAGCTTCTTCCTGCACAACCGCGTCGAGACGATCGAGGAAGCCGCCAGGAAGCTCGAACAGCTCGCGCCCCAGCTGCGCGTGATCGTGGCGCACGGCCAGATGGGGGAGCGCGAGCTCGAAGACCGGATGCTCGAGTTTCTCTCGGGCGACGCCGACGTGCTCGTCTCGACCACGATCATCGAGTCCGGTCTCGACATCCCGCAGGCGAACACGCTGATCGTGGAGCGCGCCGACGCCCTCGGCCTGGCGCAGCTCTACCAGATCCGCGGCCGGGTCGGGCGCCGCGACGTGCCGGCGCACGCCTACCTGCTCTACCCGGATGCGACCGAGCTCACCCCAGAGGCGCGGGCCCGCCTCGCCACGCTCGCGGACCACACCGAGCTCGGCGCGGGGTTCGCGATCGCGATGCGGGACCTCGAAATCCGCGGGGCGGGCGACCTCCTGGGCGCCGAGCAGTCCGGCCATGTCGCCGCGCTCGGGTTCGAGCTCTACGTCGAGATGCTCCACGAGGTCGTGGCCGAGCTCTCCGGCGAACGGCGGCTTGCGGCGCGTCCCGTCCGGGTGGATGCGAGGGTCGATGCGTACGTTCCCGCCGCCTACATCGCCTCCGAGGCGCTCAAGATCGACCTGCACCGACGGCTCGCGCTCGTCGAGGACGAGGACGAGCTGCGGGAGCTCGAACGGGCAACCGAGGATCGCTACGGGCCCCTCCCCGAGCCCGTCGCCCACCTCTTCACGATCCAGCTCGCGAAGCTGAAGATCGCCCAGCTCGGGGCCGACTACCTCGTCTTCCGCGGCGGGCAAGGTGTCGATCGGGCCGGTCGTGCTCGGCTCCGGCGAGCTTCGTGCGCTTCGGGCGATCGTGGACACGGCGGTCTACTCGACCGGGCAGCGCGAAGTGACGTTACGGGACGAGGAGCTCGAAGGAGCGCTGCGGCTTGCGGACGCGATGCTGACGGCTCGTGCCGCAGCATGACCGGCGCGCGTGCTACCCATTAATTGGCGCGCATGAAGTACCTCCGGACTCTCCTTCCCCTCGTTCTCTTCGGCGTCCTCCTTGCGGGCTGTGGCGGCGGCAGCAGCACCTCCAAGCTCGGCGCAGACGACGTTGTCGTCGTCTCCGGCAACCATGTCACCCAGGCGATGTTCGCGGCGGCGCTCGCCGAGGAGCGGGCAAGCCTGAAAGACCAGGGTCAGACAGTCCCGACCGCCGGTTCCAGCGGCTACGCGGCCTTCAAGTCCGAGGTGGTCAATTTGCTCGTGCAGCAGGCCGAGCTCGGGATCGCCGCCAAGAAGTACGGGATCTCCGTCTCGCAGGCCGAGATCGCGAAGCAGCTTGCGCAACTCAAGAAAACCCAGTTCGGGAACAGCCAGAAGGCCTACCTGGCGGGCATCAAGGCGCAGGGCTTCACCGACACGATGGTTCGCGGCTTCCTGAAGGAGAACGTGCTCGAGTCGAAGCTCTTCAAGAAGATCACGAAGGGCGCCACCGCCAGCAAGTCCGATATGGACGCCTACTACGCCGCGAACCTCGCCCAGTACCAGACCCCGGCCACACGCGCCGTTCAGGAGATCCTCGTCAAGAACAACGAGAAGCTCGCAAACCAGATCTACACACAGCTTCAGGGTGGCGCGAGCTTCGCGACGCTCGCCAAGAAGTACTCGAAAGACCCCGGCTCGGCCGACAAGGGCGGCAACTTCACCGCCACACAGGGCAGCGACGTGCCGGAGTTCGACGCGGCCGTCTTCGCGCCTACGGCAAAGACCGGCGCGCTCCTGAAGCCTGTGAAGACGAAGCAGTACGGCTGGTTCGTGATCAAGCCGATCGCTCCGATCACTCCCGCGAAGACGACGCCCGAGGCAAAAGCCGAAGCGGCGATCAAGACCCAGCTCGCGTCGCAGAAGCAGCAGCAGGTCGCAGCCGACTGGGCGAAGGCCATGGCCAAGTCGTACTGCTCCGGCGGGAAGATCAGTTATCAGACGGGTTACGCGCCGGCAACAGATCCGTGCACGACCCTCAACACTCCCGACCAGACGACCACGTAACCCGCTCCGGGTGGCTCTCGCCGAAGCGCTTGTCGAGCTCCAGCGGCTGACGGAGCGCCTGCGTCTCGAGTGTCCCTGGGACCGAGAGCAGACAGAGCGGACGATCGTGCCGCACACGATCGAGGAGGCCTACGAGGTCGCGGACGCCGCCCTCGCGGGTGACGACGCAAAGCTGCTCGACGAGCTCGGCGACCTGCTGTTCCAGTCCTACTTCCTGGCGCTGCTTCTCTCCGAGCGCGGGGCCGGCGATCTCGAAGCGGTGGCGCGGAACGTGACCGACAAGCTGATCGCACGCCACCCGCACGTCTTCGGCGATGTCGAGGCGAAGACGGCCGGGCGTGTACGCGAGAACTGGGAGCGGCTGAAGGTCGAGCAGGAGGGACGGGAGGGCGTCTTCCACGACGTTCCCGAGATCCTGCCGGCGCTGCTCCAGGCACGGAAGCTCCAGCGTCGCGCGGCCGCCGTCGGCTTCGACTGGCTCGACCTCGCCGGCCCGCTCGCGAAGCTCGACGAGGAGCTCGGCGAGCTTCGGGCAGAGCTCGCTCGGACGGGCGAGCCCGCGCCGGAAACCGAGCCCGATCCGGCGGTCATGGCCGAGATCGGCGACGTGCTCTTCACCGTCGTGAACGCAGCCCGGCGCCTGAACGTCGATCCGGAGCTAGCGTTGCGGGGCACCTCGAGCCGGTTCGTCGAGCGGATCGAGCGGGCGGAGAAGCTCGCAGCCGCCGACGGCAAGGAGTGGCGGAGCCTCGAGCTCGAGGCACAGGACGGCTATTACCAGAGGGCGAAGGAGGAGGTTCGATGACGAAAGTTGCCGCGGTTCACGGCAGGCAGGTGCTCGACTCGCGCGGCAACCCGACGGTGGAGGTCGATGTGCGCCTCGAATCCGGCGCGACCGGCTCGGCGGCGGTTCCCTCGGGCGCGTCCACGGGCATCCACGAGGCGGTCGAGCTGCGCGACGGGGGAGCAGCGTGGGGCGGCAAGGGGGTGACCGCGGCGGTCGGGAACGTGAACGGCGCCCTCAGCGATGCCGTCGTCGGACTCGATGGAGCCGATCAGGCCGCTCTCGACCGGGCGCTGATCGACGCCGACGGCACACCCAACAAGGGCCGGCTCGGCGCGAACGCGATCCTCGGGGTGTCGCTCGCCGCTGCGAAGGCCGCGGCGGCCGAGGCGGGCGTCCCGCTCTACCGCCACCTCGGCGGCGAAGGCGCGCGAACGCTGCCGGTGCCGATGCTGAACGTGATCAACGGAGGCGCGCACGCACAGAACTCGATCGACCTCCAGGAGTTCATGCTCGTCCCCGCGGGAGCCGAGCGGTTTACCGACGCGATGCGGATCGGCTCCGAGGTCTACCATGCCCTCAAAGCCGTCCTGCACGAGCGCGGGCTGGCGACAGCTGTCGGGGACGAGGGCGGTTTTGCACCCGATCTGCCCTCGAGCGAGGCTGCGATCGAGGTGATCCTGGAAGCGGCCGGACGTGCTGGACACACGGACGCGGTCGCAATCGCGCTCGACCCCGCGAGCAGCGAGGTCTACCGGGACGGGGCCTATCGTTTCGAGGGAAAGGCACTCGACGGCCCGGCACTCGGCGAGTTCTGGGCCGACCTCTCGGCTCGCTTCCCGATCGTCTCGATCGAGGATCCGGCCGCCGAGGACGACTGGGAGACCTGGAAGCGGCTGACCGCGGAGCTCGGCGGGCGGGTCCAGCTCGTCGGCGACGACCTGTTCGTGACGAACCCGGAGCGCCTGGCCCGCGGGATCGCCGAGGGAGCCGGCAACTCGATCCTGATCAAGGTGAACCAGATCGGGACGCTGACCGAGACACTCGAGGCGATCCGGCTCGCCCACGACGCGGGATTCACGACCGTGATCTCGCACCGCTCCGGCGAGACCGAGGACACCACGATTGCCGACCTCGCCGTCGCGACCGGAGCAGGTCAGCTCAAGACCGGTGCGCCCGCCCGGTCGGAGCGCGTCGCCAAGTACAACCGGTTGCTCCGGATCGAAGAGGAGCTCGGCGAAGCCGCCGAATACCCTGGCTGGAGCGCATTCCCGCGGTACTCACGCTGAGCCTCGGCCCGCCGCCGTTACGCTGGGCGGCATGATCGAAGACTTCCGGCGAACGAAGATCGTGGCGACGATCGGGCCCAGCTCCGGCTCACGCGAGATGCTCCGCGCGCTTGCCGAGGCCGGAATGAACGCCGTTCGCCTCAACTTCTCACACGGGACACACGACGAGCACGCCGGGTGGGCACGGCGCTCACGGGAGGTCCAGGCGGAGCTCGGCAGGCCGCTCGCGCTGATCGCCGACCTCCAGGGGCCGAAGTTCCGCGTCGAGGATCTGGCCCGTCCGCGCATGCTCACGACCGGAACCACGGTGTACGTCGCCTCCAAGTCGACGGCGCAGGAGGGAGACCTCGTCGTCGCGCCCGCTCCGATCGCCCAGGTGCTCGAGCCCGGCCACGACGTCCTGATCGACGACGGCCTGATCCGCCTCTACGTCGAGCAGGTCGACTCGGGGCGCGCCCGCTGTCTCGTCGTCGTCGGCGGCGAGGTGAAGGCGAACAAGGGCGTCAACCTGCCGCGTGGCGTCCCGATCCCGGTCCCGTCGCTCTCCGAGAAGGACCTGATCGACCTCGACTTCGCGCTCGGCCTCGAAGTCGACTACGTCGCCCTCTCGTTCGTGCGAACGGCATCGGACGTGCGGGAGCTGAAGGAGATCATCCGCGAGCGCGGCTCCGAGGCCCGCGTGATCTCGAAGATCGAGAAGATCGAGGCGGTCGAGGCGCTGGACGAGATCCTCGCCGAGTCCGATGCGCTGATGGTTGCCCGCGGCGACCTCGGCGTCGAGATCGGCGCCGAGATGGTGCCGATGCTGCAGAAGCAGATCATCCTCCGCTGCCTGGAGGCCGGACGACCCGTGATCACCGCGACCCAGATGCTCGAGTCGATGGTCGAACATGCCGAGCCGACCCGCGCCGAGGCAAGCGACGTTGCGAACGCGATCCTCGACGGCACCTCCGCCGTGATGATGTCGGCCGAGACGGCCGTCGGTGCCTATCCGGTCGAGGCGGTGCGGACGATGGATCGCATCGCACGCGCCGTCGAGCCGACGATGCGGTACCGCTACCAGGTCCCCGAGGCTTCGGACCTCGCAGACGTCCGCCGGGCGATGTCGAACGCGGCGACCGACCTGGCGGAGGCGCTCGGGGCCCGCGCGATCCTGGCTGCGTCCGCGACCGGGCGCACGGCCTCGGAGATCGCCCGCCTGCGCCCACGGAGGCCGATGGTCGGTCTCTCGCATGCGCAGACCGCCGTCCAGCAGATGGCACTCGAGTGGGGCGTCCTCCCGCTGATGATGCCGTCCACCGAAGACGTCGAGGATCTCTGGGTTCGCACCATCGAAACCGCCCGCGCGGCCGGGATCATCGACAAGGGCGATCTCGTCGTCCTGATCGCCGGCACCGCCGTCAACCTCAGCGGCTCGACGAACGTGATCAAAGTCGACACTGCCTGATCCAGGCAGGACCGCTCGGTCGGTGGGCGAAGAGGTGTCGTGTGTTGCGGCCTACTCGCCTACTTGCGCTCGCAGCGCTCGCGCTCGTGGGTGTCCTCTACTGGAAGCCGATCCGTTCCTACGAGCACACCCACGCCGTGTTGCAGAACCGCGAGGCCCAGGTGAGCCGGCTCCAGACCCAGCAGCGTGAGCTGAAGGCTCGGATCGCGACCGTCGGCTCGGGGCAGGAGCTCGTTCGGGAGGCACGACGGCTTGGTTTCGTGAAGCCCGGCGAACAGCTTTTCATCGTGCGCGGCATCGGCCTCTGGCGCTCGGGCCACTAGATGACTTGTTCCCGAGATCGTCTCTCGCGGGGCGCGAGCTGGGCTGTCTGGGGCGCCGCGGCGGTGCCTCTCCAATACCGGACGTACTGGGTGGCACCGCCGCGGTGAAGCGCAGGCCTCACGGAAGCCAGTCTCACCGGCTTCCGTGAGGAACCAAGCGACCCAGGCTACTGCGTGGCTTGGCCGACCTTCGGTCGGACGATCGAGCATCCGGCTACGCGAGATCGTGGAACAAGTCATCTAGGTTTCCCTGATGGACGATCTCGCAGTGATCGAGCGGCAGCTCGGGAGGGCCCCGCGCGCATTCCGGCGAGTGGCGGTGCGCTGCCCGTTCGGAGCGCCCGCCGTCGTCGAGCAGGAGCCGTTCGGGGCCGACGGCACGCCGTTTCCGACGCAGTTCTGGCTCACGTGCGCCCAGCTCTCGGCTGCCGTTGCCCGGCTGGAGGCCGGCGGCGGCGTGGAGCGCTGGACGCGCGCGACGGAATGCGAGCCCGAGCTCCTCGAGAGTCTCGACCGCGGGCACGCCGAGCAGAGGGAGCTGCGGCCCGAGCTTCCCGGCGGCATCGGCGGTGCGACGAGACACGGGAGCATCAAGTGTCTCCATGCCCACGTGGCCTTCGCACTCGCTCGGCCCGGGTACCTTCTCGGTGAGCGGATCCTCGAGGAGGCCGAGCCCCTCTGGCCGCGGGAGCGTTGCTGCGCCTCTCTATGATCGGCGCGTCGTGGATCTCGAGCTTGCACGCCATCAGTGGGCCCAAGGCCGTCGTGCCGTCGACCGGACGCGATCCGACGCGGGTACGCACCGGCGGCTCGTCGGGCAGGTCGAGGCCGTGACCGCCGAGCTCACCCGCCGTGTCGGACAGGTCTTCACCCTCGACGAGCTCGCGACGGAGTACGACGGCGCGGATCGCTGGACGCTCGAGACGATCGACGATGCGTTTCCGGACGACGTTCCGGCCGATGTCTCCACGACGGCGGATGCCGCGTTCGATCTGTATTCACGCCGCGCATCCGACTACGCGCCGTGACGGTGGCCAGGCCCCGCCGCCCTCCACGCCGGCGGCGCCGGGGCCGCTGGCTTCTCGTCTTCCTCGGGCTCGTGCTCGCGTTCGTCGTCGGGATCGGCCTCGGCGAGGCGCTTCACGACAACCCGAAGCCGGGAGGGACCCAGACTCTCGTGCGCACGTTGCACCCGCTACCCCTCGTACCGGTTGCGGGGAACACGGTCACAGTCACCGTCCCGACTCCGTAGCTCGTGGATTGGCCGGCTAGACAGCTTTCGGTAGGTTCTCGTAACCGTGAGCTATCAACGACCGGTTGCACGCCGGACAGCCCTCGCCGAGCCCGACTGGCTGACATTGGGGCAGGCTGCCCGGTACCTCGGGGTTGCCCAGTCCACGATCCGCAAGTGGTCGGATCAGGGGCGCGTGCCCGCCTTCTACACGCCGGGAGGGCATCGCCGCTTCCGGCGCGCCGACCTCGCAGCGTTCATCGATCGCTCGGGGCCGGGCGGAAAGCGCGTCGGCCCGGTCGTCCTCGTCGTCGACGACGACCCGCTCCTCCGCGAGTACATGCGGGTCAATCTGGAGCTCGCCGGCTACTCCGTCCGGGAGGCCGAGAACGGGGAGCGGGCCCTGACCGCGATCGAGGATCAGGCCCCGGACCTCGTCCTGCTCGACGTCGTGATGCCCGGAGTCGACGGCTGGCAGCTCCTCCGCCAGCTCGAGGAGCGCCACGGCTCGATCCCCGTGATCATGTTCAGCGGCGAGGCCGACGGCCGGGAGGCCGGGGACCGCGGGGCGAGCGCGTTCGTCGGCAAGCCCTTCGATCCCGAAGAGCTGCTCGCCCGCGCCAAGGCGCTCGTTCCGGTCTAGTGGAGTTGCCGGTCAGTCCACGGCAGCTAAAGGGCTCTACAGGTCTTCGGCGGCCCGCAGGAGGCCCCCGGCGATCACGCCCAGGGACGCCACGAGCGCGATCCAGAGGCCGACACCGCGGCTGTCTGCCGGAAGGACCGAGTCCGGGATGTTGATCACCCGGATCAGAACCAAGACCGTCGCGAGCGCGCCCAGGCCGAGCACGAGAAGGCTTTCCGGCACCGAGGCCGGGAGATCGAAGCCGCGCGAGCGCCACACGACGAGCGCGATCACGGCGAGCCCGATGAAGAAGACGAGCTTGCCGATGATCCCCGTGTGCCAGCCGATCACCGAGAGCGAGACGCCGAGGCCCGAGCCCGAGTACCAGTCCATGAAGGTCGAGAGCGAGAGGACGAGGCCCGAGATCCAGGTGATCGTGTCGCCCATCCCCCAGATCCCCTCGGGCTGAGTCCGCGGGTAGGGCGGCGGCGGGGAGCCCGACGGGGCCGGGTCGATGAAAAGGTCGGAGCCTTCCACAGCCGGAAGTATGGTCGAGAAACCGGACGAAAGCTCGGAAGAGGCAAAAGCGCCGGTCGTTTTGCCCTCCCGCCTCCTAACCCGGGGCGGCAACCACGGGAGACGCGCTACTGAAAAACGCCGAAGTTCGTCTGGATCTCGTGGAACGCCGTGAGGCCGACGACTACCGTGATCAGCGCCAGAATCGCCATCATCACCCAGAAGCGCGCATTCGAGTTGCGCGCGTACTCGTGATGCTCGACCTTCGCGCGGCGGCGTGCGCGCTCGCGCTCGTAGGCGCGCTCGATCGCGGCGGGGTCGAGAGAGGGAGTGTTCTCGTCGCTCCTCGGCATTCTGCTCGCAGGCTCGGCCATACGGAGTGAAAGTTTAGCCCGGATCCACCGAGGCGCGTGATCACCGCCCGAGCGAATCCGTGGATCAGAGCTTACTCTGGGCCGGTGAGGATGCGCCATCCCGACGGTCGGCCGGGCGTGATCGGCCATCGGGGCGCGTCGGCGCTCGCGCCCGAGAACACACTCGAGGCGCTCGCGGCGGGCGTGGCGGCGGGCGCGGACCTCGTCGAGTTCGACGTCGCCGAGGGGCTCGTGCTCTGGCACCCGGGTCGCGAGCGGGCGGCGCACCCGCCGACACTCGACGACGCGCTCGCCTACATCGCCTCGACGGAAGCCGGGGCGCACATCGATCTGAAGCTCGAGGGAGCCGAGCCCGAGGTGGCTGCGGCCGTGCGGCGGCACGGTCTCGCCGGGCGGACGCTCGTCTCCTCGAACTCGACCGGCTCCCTGCGCCGGCTCTCGAAGGTGGCTCCCGAGCTCGGGCGCGCGCTCGGCTATCCCCAGGACAGACACGGTGTCTCGCGCGTTCGCGTGGCCGAGGCCGGTTGTCGCCGCGTCGATCGCCGCGGTCGGGCCCGTGCTCGCGGCGCGGCTGCCGCCGCTCCTCGCAAAGGCCCGGGCCGACGTCCTCTCGCTGCACCAGGCGCTCGTCACGGGTGCGCTCGTCCGCAGGATGCACGCCCGCGGGATCGCCGTGATCGCATGGACCGTGAACGATCCGGATGCGGTCCAGCGGCTCGCCGCGCTGCAAGTGGACGGGATCGTTTCCGATGACCCGGGAATGGTCATCAACGTCCTGGCTACACTGAAAACACCGTGAACGGGGGTCCTGAGTTGACAGTTCTCGCAAGATTTGTGCGGCCGGTGCTGCTTGCAGCCACCGGTGTTGCCGCGTTCGCCGCGTTCGCGGGACCGTCGGTGGCGGCGAAGGCCGTGCACCCGAAGAACGCGCACGCGGTTCCCTCGGGCGTCCGGATCGCGGGGATCCGCGTCGGAGGCCTCACGCCCGGCGCGGCCACTCACGCGGTGAAGAGCGCCTTCGCGGCGCCGCTCCCACTCGTCATCGAGGGCACGAAGGTCGAGCTGCACCCGGCGAACCTCGCGACCGCCTACATCGACCCCGCTGTCGGCAAGGCACACTCCGCCGCGCACGGCGCGAACATCCGCCTCGTCGTCGTCCCGCACGGGGCCGCCGTCAGGGCTGCCGTCGCAAAGCTCGCGAAGAGGTTCGATCAGAAGCCGCGGAACGCCTCGCTCGGCTTCGTCGCCGGCCGTCCGCGGATCAAGCCCGAGCTCGACGGGGTCTCGCTCGACCGGTCGCTCCTGCTCCAGCGCGTCGTCCACGCGCTCACGGCCAACTCGCGGCGACCGATCTCGCTGAAGGCGGGAAAGACCTTCCCGTCCGTCACCGCGGCAAGCCTCGGCCCGATGATCCTGATCAACCGCGCGACGAATCACCTCACCCTCTTCCACAGCAACAACAAGGTCTGGCGTATCTTCAACGTCGCCACCGGGCAGTCGATCTATCCGACGCCCGCCGGCCACTTCTCCATCGTCGTCAAGTGGGTGAACCCGACGTGGTACCCGCCGACGCAGGACGCCTGGGCGGCCGGCCTGAGCCCGGTTCCGCCGGGCCCCGGCAATCCGCTCGGCACCCGCTGGATGGGACTGTCGGCACCGGGCGTCGGGATCCACGGCACGGATGAGCCCGACTCGATCGGCTCGAACGCCTCGCACGGCTGTATCCGGATGCAGGTGCCCGACTCCGAGTGGCTCTTCAGCCGCGTGCGCGTGGGAACGAGCGTCTTCATCGTCTGATGCTGCGCCGCGCCGCCCAAGCCGTGAGCGTCGTCTTCGTCTTGGCGCTGCTCGGGCTGCTCGCGTACAAGGTCTTCCACAACCCGCCCGGGATCGCGAGCAAGCTCGACAAGCAGGAGATCGTCCCCGCCTACCCGTTCTCGCGGAACCTCGTCGGTGAGCCGGGGACGCTGAGCCTCGCCTCGCTCCGCGGCAAGGTCGTCGTGCTGAACTTCTGGGAGTCCTACTGCGCTCCGTGCACGCACGAGGCGCCCGTCGTCGCCGCCACCGCGAAGTCGTGGGCGGGAAAGCCCGTCGTGTTCCTCGGCGTGGACGAACAGGATCTCAGCGGCCCCGCGACAAAGTTCATGAAGAGGTTCGGGATCAAATATCCCGTGATCGCCGACGAGGGGCCGCTGCTCGGCCACTACGGCGTCACGGGGTTCCCGGAGACGTTCTTCATCGACCGGAAGGGGAACGTGATCCCGTTGCCCGAGAACAATCTGGGCGCGGTGGGCCACATCGTCGGTCCGGCGACCCGGCAGCTGCTCGACCTCGGGATCCGGAACGCGATGAAGCAGTGAGACGCCGTCTGAGGATCGCGCGATGAAGGCGTTCGTCGCGGTGCTCGTGATCCTCGCGCTCGTGTTCGGGCTCTCGTTCGCCTTTCGTTCGAGCGGTAACGCCCATCCGACCCAGGCCCAGATGGAGGCCGATCTCGTCTGCGTCACCTGCCACGAACCGCTCGACGAGTCGAACTCGCCGCTTGCCCAGCAGATGAAGGTCGTGATCCGCCAGAAGATCGCGGCAGGCTGGACGAAGAAGCAGATCGAGAACTATTTCGTCGTCACCGAGGGCTTCGGGACAGCGGTGCTCGCGACGCCGAGTGCGCACGGGTTCGATCTCCTGGCCTGGCTCCTGCCGCTGACGGCGATCGTCCTCGGCGCGCTGGCGGTCGGAATCGGGGCCCGCACGTGGCTCAGGAACCGAGACGACACCGGTCCAGCCGACGAGGAGCGGATGGCGCCGGCCCTCGAACGCCGCGTCGACCAGGCACTCGAGGGCTTCGACACCTGAGCCAGGTGCTCGCCTAAGCCGATGTTCGAGAAGCTTCCGGTCGCCTTCGTCGCCGGCCTCCTGTCCGTGATGACGCCCTGCGTGCTGCCCCTCGTGCCTGGGTATCTCTCGGCTGTTTCCGCGATCGAGGTCGAACATCTGGGCGAACGGGGGAGCGCCCGGCGCGTCGTGATGGCCAGCATCCCGTTCATCGCGGGCTTCAGCGCGGTGTTCGTCGTGCTCGGCGCCGCGGCGGCGGCGGTGGCGGGGCAGGTCGACAAGCAGACCCAGACAGAGATCGCCGGCTTCATCCTCGTCGTGCTCGGGCTCGCGTTCGTCGGGCTCCTACCCTGGCCCGAGCGGATCATGGCACCGGGTCTCGTGCATCGGGCGCGTCGCAGCGGCTCGGCGGCCCTGCTCGGCGGCGCCTTTGCCGTGGTTGCGGCCCCTTGCATCGGGACGGTGCTCGCCTCGATCCTCGTGCTGGCGAGCTCGAGCGGCGGCGTGGCACGCGGCGTCGTCCTGCTGCTCGCCTACTCGCTCGGCCTCGGCGCTGCCTTCGTCGTCGCCGGGGTGGCCTTCGCGCACGCGATGCGCTGGTTCCGCTGGGTCCGTTCGCACTACCAGGCACTTCGCATCGCCTCCGGCGTGATCCTGATCACGCTCGGTCTCCTGCTCTTCTTCAACCGTGACTGGTGGCTCCGCATCGGCCTCGACCAGATCTTCGCGAGGCTCGGCCTCACGACCTCCTGATCGCCCCGGCCGTTGTTAGCATCCCAGGCAGCATGGCGAGAGTCCTGCTCGTCGGCGTCGATCTCTTCCTTCGGGCGAAGCTCGAGGCGCTGCTCCCGGACCACCGACTGCTGACGAGCGAGGGCATCGACCCGCCCGATCTCGTGCTTGCCGACATCGGCCGCGTCGATCCCGACGACGTCGCGGACACGTTCCCCGACGTGCCGTTGCTCGGCTTCACGAACCACAAGGACACCGAGGGGCTGCGGCGCGCGCACGCGGCCGGCTTCGACCGCGTGGTCGTGAAATCGGCTCTGTTCGAGCGGCCGGGGGAACTGATCGACGGCCTTTTGACGCCGGTAGAGTGAACCGGAATGACCTACGTGATCGCCGAGCCGTGTATCGACATCAAGGACCGCTCCTGCGTCGATGTCTGCCCCGTGGACTGCATCCACGAGGCCTCGCGCATGCTCGTGATCGATCCGGAGGAGTGCATCGACTGCGGAGCCTGCGAGCCCGAGTGCCCGGTCGAGGCGATCTTCCCCGAGGACGCGCTGCCCGAGAAGTGGGAGCCGTTCGTGAAGATCAACTACGCGTTCCCCGAAGGATTCGATGCCGTGAATCCGCTCGTCGACACCTACGCGACCGAGTTCAACGTCTCGAACTGACGGTCGCGGCTCGGAGCCGTTCGGCGAGCCGCGGCGTGAGCCGGCCTTCCTCGAGCCGCCACTTCCAGTTGCCGCCCTTCGTGCCCGGCCGGTTCAGCCGGGACTCGTCGCCGAGGCCGAGCAGGTCCTGCATCTGGACGATCGCGAGCCGCGCCTGCGACGAGAAAGCCAGCCGGAGTAGCGCCCACTCGGGCTCGGATTCCGCGATCCCTGCCGTTGCGAGCGCCTGGGCGGCACGGCGCCGGAGCCGTGGCGGAGCGGAATCCCACCAGCCCCTGAGCGGGCTGTGGTCGTGCGTCCCGGTGTAGACGACGCAGTTCTCGGGATAGTTCTCGAGGGCATTCGGGTTGTCCGCGCGCCCGGTGAAGCCGAACTGGAGCACACGCATCCCAGGCGCCCCGATCTCGTCGCGCAGCCGGCGAACGGGCGGGGTGATCACGCCGAGGTCCTCGACGACAATCGGGATCGCTCCAAGCGCGGCTTCGGCTGCGACGAACAACTCCCGTCCCGGGCCTCTCCGCCAGTGGCCGAGGGCGGGCGGCGCGCCGGGGCGGATCGCCCAGCCAGCGACGAAGCCGCGAAAATGGTCGATGCGGGTGAGGTCCGCGAGCCCGAAGGCATGGCGGAGGCGCTCGATCCACCAGCGGTATCCCTCGGCGCGATGCGCGGGCCAGGCATAGAGCGGATTGCCCCAGTGCTGGCCGAGCGGATTGAAGTAGTCCGGCGGCGCGCCGGCCTCCTCGCCCAGGTCGAAGAGCCGCGGGCGCGCCACCGTGTCGGCGCTCCCAGGCGCCACGTAGATCGCCAGATCCCCGAGGATGCGCACCCCTCTCGCCGCCGCGTAGGCCCGAAGGGAGCTCCACTCCCGCTCGAACCGCACCTGATCTTCGACGGCACCCGAGCCGGCGAAGCTCTCCCAATCCGAGATCCAGTAGCGATGCCGCTCGCGGAAGACGGCGATCTCCGCCGGCGTGACCTCCGCGTCTCGCTCCGCCAGGAGGCCGGGGAAGCCGGCGAACGCAGAGGCCGACGTATAGGGCGACCCGTATTCGTCAGGCGGGCCGAGCGGCAGCACCTGCCACCAGCTCTGTCCGGCTGCGGCAAGCCAGTCGACGAACCTCTCGGCCTCGGGGCCGAGCCGTCCTCCCGGGAGCGAGGTGGGGTGGAGCAGCACTCCGGCCGATCTCGACAAGAGCCCCGTCGTCACGCGACGAATCTCCGCGAGCTAATGAGTTCCGACCGTGTACACGCAGCGGCGGGGATCGCCCGGAAGCGGGGAGGCCCCGACCTTGACGACCTCGAGCCGGTGTCCGTCGTCGTCGAGCTCGGCTCCGACCTCGGGCGGCTCGCCGTCTCGCTCGCGCAGCTCGTAGCCGGACGGCGACCAGGCGAACAGGAGATATCTACGACGGTTGCCGTTCTCCTCGGCCATCAAAGCCGAAGGCTACCGACGGGCAGTGTGTGCGGGCAGCGTGACGCGGATCTCCGTCCCGGCGCCGGATGCGGTCACCTGAAGGGCGCCGTGGAGCTGCCGCGCGCGTTCCTCGATCTCCTCGAGCGAGCGCATCCGGCGTTCGGGGTCGGCGTCGTCGGAGACCGTCGCGACAAGCTCTCCGTCTCCCGCCTGGACGACGGTGATCGCGATCCGCTTCGGCGGCCCTCGCCGCACCGCCTGGTCGACGAGCTCGCGCAGGATCGTGTAGAGCGCGATGCTTGCAGTCTCCCCGATCCCGGCTGCTTTCTCGGTGTCCACGTCGCATACGAGCTCATGGGAGGCGGCCACCTGATCGGCGAGCGCCCGCAGCGCCGGCCCGAACCCGTGATCCCGAAGCACCATGGGCTCGAGCACGAACGACAGGTCCCGGAGCTCCCTGATCGTCGCACGCTGCTGTCGGAGCGCCGAATCGAGGATCGCCCGGGCGTCGGCCACCTCGCTCTTCTCGAGCGAATGCAGCGCTCCGTCGAGCATCAACGCGATCCCCGAGAGTTGCTGGACGGCGCCGTCGTGCAGGAAGAGCGCGAGCCGCCGCCGCTCGTCCTGCTCGGCCGAGATCAGCCGTTCGAGCGCGTCGTGGTTCTCCACCGGCCTCAGTCGATCATGGCTTCACGGAGCGCGATCGCCACCGCCTGCGTGCGGGTGTCGGCCTCGAGCTTCGTGAGGATGTGGCGGACGTGGCTCTTGACCGTCTCCTGCGAGATGAAGAGCCGTTCGGCAACGTCGCCGTTCGAGAGGCCGTCTGCGAGGAGCTGCAGGATCTCGCGCTCGCGCGGGGTGAGCATGTCGCTCTGGTCGCGGCCCGAGAGGAACTGAGGCATCAGCGCTGGATCGACGTACCCCTCGCCCGAGGCGACCTTCTCGATCGCGCGGACGAGCGTCCCGTGTGGGGCCTCCTTGAGGACATAGCCCTTGGCGCCCGACTCGAAGCCCCGGCCGAGGAGGGAGCGCTCCGAGTACGCAGTGAAGATCAGCACCTTCGTCTCCGGAAGCTGCTCGGAGAGCAGCCGTGTCGCTTCGAGCCCGTCCATGCCGGGCATCCGGACGTCCATGATCACGACGTGCGGTTTGCGGCGGAGCGCAAGGTCGATGGCGCTCTCCCCGTCAGACGCCTCACCGACGACGCGGATGTGAGGCGCCCGGGAAAGCGAGAGGCGCAGGCCCTCTCGGACGACCTCGTGGTCATCGACGATGAGGGTCGTTATCTCGTCTGGCGTTATCTGGTCTGGCACTTGGAGGCCGATTGTATTGCGGGCATCGGTCGCTACACCTCCGCAAAAAGGCCCAATTGACGGGAAAGGTCAGAGGTCGAGCTCGAGCTGGACGGCGGGCGGCGGCGGCTCGAGCCGCACTCCACGGCGATCTCGCAGGCCGTGTGCTCTTGCGAGCCCGCGGACGGCCTCGCGCACGGGGGTCACCTCGGCCGCGGGCAGGTAGGCCCGAGAGCCGTAGAGCCGCTCGTACTCGGGAAGGAGCTCCGGCCAGGAGCGCTCGAGGCTCTCGAGGAAGTGCTCGCGCGTGCCGGGCCTCAGGTAGAGGACGTTCGCCCAGATCCCGCAGGCACCGGCGTCGCGGGCTGCACGGACGACCGCGTCGAGCTGCTCGGGCCGGTCGGAGATCCCGGGCAGGATCGGGGCCATCCCGACGGAGGCGCGGATCCCCGCCTCGACGAGCTGCGAGAGCGCCCGCAGTCGCTGGCGGGGAGGGGCCGTCCCGGGCTCGGTGTGCCGCCAGACCTCTTCGTCGAGCGTCGGGACGGAGAAGGACACGGACACCTCGGCACGGCGGGAGGCCTCGGCGAGGACGTCGATGTCGCGCACGATCATCGGCCCGCGCGTGATCAGCCCGAACGGATTCGACGCCGCGGCGAGCACCTCGATGCAGGCCCGCGTGAGACGGAATCGCCCCTCGGCGGGCTGGTAGGGGTCGGTGGCCGCCCCGATCGTGACCCCGCCGCCGGCCCACGACGGTCGCGCGAGCTCTTGCCGGAGAACCTCGGCGACGTTGATCTTCACCCTGATCGAGGCTCCGTACCGCGCGTCGGCAGGCCGGTCGGCTCGCAGCTCGAATGCCCGCACGTAACAGAAGGTGCAGCGATGCACGCAGCCCATGTACGGGTTCAGCGACCAGTCGAACGGCATGCCCTTCACCCGGTTCAGCGCGACCCTGCAGGGCTCGATGCGGTACTCGACTGCCACCCTGAGAGAATAGAACATACGTTCGCTCATCCGCCGTGTCGGATACGATGCGATCGAGCTTTGGACGACGACCGACCGGCCAAATCAAGCATGCTGGCACCGGAAGGCGCTTCGTCTGAGGCAGGCCGATGACGATCCCTTTCGAGTTACTCGCCCTCCTCGGGCTGATAGGCCTGAACGCGGCATTCGTGGCGGCCGAGTACGGCCTCGTCACCTCCAGGCGAACTCGGATCCGCGAGCTCGCCGACGCGGGCAACCGACGCGCGCGCGCCGTCCAGCGGATCACGGCCGACCCGCCGCGGTTCATCGCGGCGATGCAGCTCGGCGTCACGATCACCTCGCTCTCGATCGGCGCCCTGGGCGAACCGCTCTTCGCCCATCTCTTCGAGCCGGTGATGGCGACGATCCTCGCCGTCGTCTTCTCGCTCTTCATCGTCACCTACCTGCACGTCGTCATCGGCGAGCTCGTGCCGAAGGGGATCGCGCTCGGCCATCCCGAGCGAACCGCGCTGTTCCTGTCCGCGCCCGTCCGCGGCTTCTTCACGATCATGGCGCCGGTCGTCTGGCTCCTCCAGCGCTCGACGGAGTTCGTGCTCGGCCTTCTCGGCCAGAAGCCGCCCGGCGCCGATCACTCGGCCCACTCGGAAGCCGAGCTGCGCATGCTCCTCTCATCCTCGGCCGCGCAGGGCGAGATCGACCTCGGTGAGCAGGAGATGCTCTACAAGGTCTTCGACTTCGCCGACAAGGAGGTCGCCGACGTGATGGTCCCGCGCCCGGAGGTGATCGCGCTCTCGGTCGACCTGCCGCCGACCGACGCGCTCGAGGCGGTGCTCGCCTCGCCCTTCACGCGCTACCCGGTCTACCGCGAGACGCTCGACACGATCGTCGGCATCCTCCATGTCCGCGACCTCTTCCAGGCGATGCACGACCCGGATGTCGTCCCGATCGACCTCGAGGGCCTCGTCCGGCCGGCGACGATGGTGCCCGAGACGAAGGATCTCGCCGCGCTCCTGACCGAGTTTCGCCGCTCGAACCAGCATCTCGCGGTCGTGATCGACGAGTACGGCGCCGTCGAGGGGATCGTGACGCTCGAGGACCTCCTCGAGGAGATCGTCGGCGAGATCGAGGACGAGTTCGATCTGCCCGACGAGACGGTCGAGCGGATCGACGACAACACGATCCGGATCGACGGCACCTTCTCGATCGACGACTTCAACGAGGAGTTCGACGTCGAGCTGCCGGTCGAGGACTTCCATACGATCGCCGGCTTCGTCCTCGGGCAGCTCGGCCGCGGCGCCGAGCCGGGCGACGAGGTGACCCACGACGGCACCGTCTTCAAGGTCGATTCGGTCGAGGGCCAGCGCATCGACAGGCTCACCGTTCGCTTCGGGCCGCGCCGCACCGCCGCCCTCGAGTCCGAGCACGACGACTCCTGAGACGCCCTCGGTATTTCGGCACAGGCTCCGTCAGATTTCCCGGGCTTCGAGCACCGATTTATGTCGGACTCTTGACAAACACTGCTCGAAGTGGTGAAACTGCCGCCCGATGGCGACGGCGGGATCGCTGGAAGCTCTGCGTGAGCTCAACCGGCTTCGGGTAATCGACGCCCTGCGGCAGCGGGGGACCGCCAGCCGTAGCGAGATCGCACGTCACACGGGCCTCTCACGGACGACCGTCACCACGCTCGTCAGCGATCTGCAGTCGAGGGGGCTCGTCGTCGAGCAGCCGTTCGGCGAGGCCCAGGGAAACGAAACACTCGGCCGGGGCAGGCCGCCCACCCTCCTGCGCCTCGACCCGTCTGTCGGTGCGGTCGTCGGGATCCACTTCGACCACCGGCATCTCCGGGTGGCGGTGGCGGACCTCTCGTCCACGGTCCTCGCCGAACGCTGGGAGGGGCTCGACGTCGACCATGCCGCGACGACGGCACTCGATGCCGCGGCCGACCTGGTCGAGGTCGTGCTCGAGGAGGCAGGGATCGAACGGTCACGTGTCGTCGGTGCCGGGGTTGCGCTGTCGGGCCCCGTCGACCGTGACGGGACCGTCGGCTCGACCGTGATCCTCCCCGGTTGGGAGGGCCTGAACGCGATCGACGAGCTGACACGGAGACTCGATCTCCAGGTGTGCGTGGACAACGACGCCAATCTCGGTGCGCTCGCCGAGGTCTCGTTCGGAGCGGGCCGTGGAATGTCGGATGTGATCTACGTCATGGTCGCCTCCGGCGTCGGCGCGGGAATCGTGCTCGACGGCCGGCTCCATCGCGGAGTCACCGGCCTTGCGGGGGAAATCGGCCACGTGCGGGTACGGGCCGAAGGCGCCGTCTGCCGGTGCGGCAATCGAGGGTGCCTCGAGACCGTGGCCTCCACGGACGCGATGCTCTCGCTGCTCCGTCCGGCCGACGGTGGGGGAGCGAGCATGGGAACGCTCATCGAGATGCTCGTCGCCGGCGACATCGGAGCGCAGCGTGTGGTGAACGATGCGGGCCGCGAGATCGGCCGTGTCGTCGCAGGTCTTTGCAATGTCCTCAGCCCCTCGGGAGTGATCGTGGGCGGCGACCTGGGAATCGTCGCCGACTCGCTCCTGAACGGGATTCGTGAGGCGCTCGACCGCTATGCCCTTCCGCCGGTCCGGGCGGCGCTCGAGTTGAGGGCAGGCGTACTGGGTGAGCGGGCCGAGATGCTCGGTGCGCTCGCTCTCGTGATCGGAGATACCGATCTTCTCCGTTCTGCCGGACTGGCTGCACTGCACACGAAGACCGGGGCAACGGTGGCAGCGTGAACGAGTCGACGATCGAAGGCCCGAGCCGCGCAAACCAAATGGCGTGTCTCGACGTCGTTACAAGTTGGTTTGTCATACGCTTGCAGCAGCACTCGCCCCGGCTGTTAACGGGATCCGCCGCACGCACGTCAGGTGGATCGGACGAGCACGTCGATGTATCCCCCGAAAAAATGCGACACCAAAGGAGAACCAAGTGAGGAGATTCTTTTTCTGGGCGGCGTCACTGCTGCTCGTTTCCGGGGCGGCCGTAGCCGTAGCCGGAGGGGCGGCGGCTTCGCACAAAGCCAGCGTTCAGGTCTGCGTCCTGCTGCCGGACACCAAGTCATCGGTTCGCTGGGTGCAGTTCGACGCTCCCGACTTCGCCAAGGCTCTCAAGGCGGCCGGGGTGACCTACTCGATCAACAACGCACTCAATGACCCGGTGAAGCAGAAGTCACAGGCTCAGGCGTGTCTCGCGGCCGGTGCCAAGGTGGTCGTCGAGACCGCGCTCGACAACGGCTCCGCTGCCGCGATCGAGAAGCTGTTCACGTGACTCCGGCGGCCACGCGATCGACTACGACCGCCAGGTGATCGGCGGCAGCGCCGACGTCTACGTCACCTTCGACGGCAAGGCGGTCGGAGAGGCGCAGGCCAACGGGATCATCGCCGCGATGAAGGCAAAGGGCACGTACAACGGCAAGAGCACGGTTGCCGAGCTCTTCGGCGGCCCGACCGATCAGAACGCCTTCTGGTTCAAGAGCGGCAACGACGCCGTCTTCAACCCGCTCTTCGCGAGCGGCAAGCTGAAGAAGGGCCCGGAGCAGTTCGTCCCGGACTGGGACGCGACCAACGCCGCGACGATCTTCTCGCAGATGCTCGTCAGGACGAACAGCAACATCCAGGGCGTCATGGCGGCGAATGACAACATCGCCGGCTCGGTGGTTGCCGACCTCAAGGCCAAGGGCTTGAAGCCGGTCCCGCTGAGCGGCCAGGACGCGAGCGTCCAGGGCGTTCAGTACATCCTCGCCGGCTGGCAGACGGGCACGGTCTACAAGTACGTCCCGCTCGAGGCGAATGCCGCCGCAGCGGCTGCGGTTGCCCTGCTGCACGGCACGCAGGCCCCACACGAATACGTTCCGGTTGAACGGCAAGAAGAAGGAGCCGACCGAGACGCTGCCGGTGGAGTGGATCACGAAGAAGAACTACACCCAGCTCTTCACGCAGGGCTTCCTGAAGAAGAGCCAGGTTTGCATCGGTAGCTACAAGCAGTACTGCTAGAAGGAAATACGCCTGATCACCGGTGGAGGCGTCCTCGTGACGCCTCCACCGGTTCGTTCTCTGCGCGTTACTATCGCCCCGGATGACTGACGACAACAACCCCACTTCTCCAGCTCCGCGAACATCACGAAGACCTTCGGGTCGGTGCAGGCGCTCACCGACGTCGACCTCGAGGTCCGGAGCGGCGAGGTGATGGCCCTCGTCGGCGACAACGGCGCGGGCAAGTCCACGCTCGTCAAGACCATCGCCGGCACGCACACCGCCGACAGCGGTGAGATCCTCTTCGAGGGCCAGCCGGTCAACATCCACGGGCCGAAGGACGCGTCTCGCCTCGGGATCGAGGTCGTCTACCAGGATCTCGCTCTCTGCGACAACCTCGACGTCGTCCAGAACATGTACCTCGGCCGCGAGGTGAACCGCTGGCAGGTCCTCAACGAGGCCGAGATGGCGGAGCGCACGGCCGCGACGCTGAAGTCGCTCGCCGTCACCACGATTCCCTCGATCCTGCGGCCGGTCGCAACCCTTTCCGGCGGCCAGCGGCAGTCCGTCGCGGTCGCGAAGGCCGTCCAGTGGAACTCCAAGCTCGTGATCCTCGACGAGCCGACCGCGGCGCTCGGCGTTGCCCAGACCGAGCAGGTGCTCGCGCTCGTGCGCCGTCTCGGTGAGCAGGGGCTTGCCGTGATCATCATCTCGCACAACCTTCACGACGTCTTCGAGACGGCGAACCGGATCACGGTCCTCCGGCTCGGACGGAACGTCGGTGTCTTCGAGCGCGAAAAGACCACGCAGCAGGAGATCGTCTCGGCGATCACCGCCGGCGTGCCCGACGAAGGTCTCCGGCATCCCGGCGACAGAGGCACCCTCCGCGTGAGCACGGCCGAAGCCGTCGAGCAGGGAACGCCCGTGCCGGACGAGGCGGAGAAGGGGCTCGGTTTGTGGGAGCGCATCAAGCTGAATGTCCGGACGGGGAACATCGGAATCGTCCCGATCATCGTCGGTGAGCTCTTCATCGTCGTCTTCTTCGGGTTCACCGCAACGAACTTCTTCACGGCGGTCAACTTCGGGAACATCATCGTCCAGATGGCCGGAACGACGATGCTCGCCTACGGCGTCGTCTTCGTGCTGCTGCTCGGCGAGATCGACCTCTCGATCGGCTACGTCGCGGGGATAGGTGCGCTCACGGTGGCGGAGCTCCAGCTTCCGGGCAGCGGCCACCAGATCAGCGGCCTGCTCGCGATCCCGATCGCGATCGCCGTCTGTGCGGTGATCGGCGCGGCTCAGGGCTCGATCATCGCCTACGTCGGCGTCCCCTCGTTCGTCGTCACGCTCGCCGGGTATCTGATCTGGCAGGGCGTGATTCTCGGCAGGTTGCAGGTTCCCGGCTCGATCATCATCCAGGACCGTTGGATCAACTACACCGCGAACTACTACTTCTCGCCGTTCCTCGGCTGGGTGATCGCGGCGATTCTGACGGTGCTGTACGCGTTGAGCGTGCTCCTGCCCCTGCTGACCGCAAGGGGAAGACGGATCGCCTCGAAGAAGTGGCTCTCGATCGCCTTGAAGACCGGCGGAGTCGCCGTCGCCTCGTTCGGCGTCGTGGCGATCGCGAACCACGGGGTCGTCCAGGAGCGGCGCCTCGGCCTTCCGCTCGCCGGCGTCCTGATGGTGATCGTCCTCGTCGTGCTGACGTTCCTCGCGAAGCGGACGACGTTCGGCCGGCACGTCTATGCCGTCGGCGGGAACGCCGAGGCGGCGCGCCGCGCCGGAATCAACGTCCCGCGGATCCGCGTGATCGTCTTCATGATCTCGTCGGCAACCGCCGCGCTCGGCGGGATCATCCTCGCCGCGTTCGTGAACTCCGTGGCGCTGACCTTCCCGCCCGGCACGCTGCTCCTGAACTCGATCGCCGCGGCCGTGATCGGCGGCGTCAGCCTCTTCGGCGGCCGCGGCGAGGTGCGCGGCGCTCTGCTCGGGTCGCTCGTGATCGCGACGGTGGCCAACGGCCTCGACACCGCCGGCTACTCGAACGGGACGATCTACATCGTGACCGGGCTCATCCTGCTCTTCGCCGTCACGCTCGATACGGTCGTCCGGCGCCTGCAGGTCCGTTCCGGCCGCTAGAGCATGGCGATCCCGACCGAGCCGATCGGAAGCGTCCCGCGCCCCGAGGAGCTCGTTGCCGCAATGGGGGCAAGGGCTGCCGGATCGATCTCCGACGCCGACCTCGACGCGCTCTACGACGAGGCCGTGCGTGACACGATCGCGCGGATGGAGGCGACCGGCTCTCCGGTCGTGACCGACGGCGAGCAGCGTAAGCCGAGCTTCGTGACCTATCCGGTGGACGGGCTCGCCTCACTCGCCGGAGGCGGCGTCGTGATTCCGTTCGAGGACGGGCACACCCGGCAGCTGCCGGTGATCACCGAGGGCCCGTTCCGGTATCGAACCCATGCCGACGCCTATCTGCGCGCCGCCTTGCCGCTGGCGACGCGGCCCGTCAAACAGGCTGTGATCTCCGCCTCGGCTATGAGTCTGCTCTACCCGGCCGACGGAATCGACGGCTACTCACGTGACGCCTTCATCGCCGATCTCGTGGACGAGGCCGAGGCGGACATCCGTGGCTGCCTCGAGGCTGGTGCGCACTCCGTCCAGATCGACTTCACGGAAGGGCGCCTCTCGCTGAAGCTCGACCCTTCGGGCGGCCTTCTGCGGAGCTTCATCGAGCTGAACAACGCGGTCATCGACCGCTTCGGCGCCGACGAGCGGAGCCGGATAGGCGTCCACTCCTGCCCCGGCGGCGATCACGACTCGACTCACAGCGCCGATGTCGACTACGCGGGATTCCTGCCCCTGCTCTTCGACCTCCACGCCGGTTCCTTCTATCTGGAACTCGCGGGGGAGGCCGACCCGGAGGCAGTCCTGCAGGGCATCGCCTCGAACATGCGTCCCGGTCAGAGAATCTTCGTCGGGGTGACGGACCCGATCGACCCGCAGATCGAGACGGCGGAGCAGGTCCGCGATCGGGTGCTCCTCGCAGCCAGGTTCATCGCGCCCGACCGCCTCGGGACGACCGACGACTGCGGCTTCGCGCCGTTTGCCGACGACGGCTCGACCGCGCGCGAGACCGCCTTCGAGAAGATCCGCGCCAGGGTCGAGGGCACTGCGCTCGCCGAGCGCGAGCTCGCGGCCTGACCGAAGCTACGGCCGCTCGATCTCCGTCCAGGGTGGCGGCACGCTCTCGGAGAGCTGCTCTGCAAGGCGGGTCGGGTCGAGCTCCCGCATCTTCCGCACGTAGGCGTCCTTGAACTGCCCGCCGAACGCCTTCGCATTGATCGGGCAGACCTGCAGGCAGACCGCGCATGCGAAGTGATGGCTGAAGTACGGAGCGCATTTCTCCGTGTCGACGAGCCAGCGCTCCGTCCCGCGCACGACGTCCATCTCGTCGCTGATCGCGTCCCCTGGGCAGTAGGTGACGCACATCCGGCAGCTGCGGCAGAAGTCCTGGATCCCGTCCTCGCGCGGGGCGTCCACGGCGAGTGGGAGCTCGGTGGTCACGATCCCGAGACGGAACGCACATCCGAGCTCGCGGTTGATCAGCGAGCCGTGCTTTCCGAGCTCGCCGAAACCTGCCGTGTAGGCATGCGGGAGCATCGCGAGCTGCTCGTCGCGGAGGGTGTGGGCGCGTGCGACGTAGCCACGACCGCGGATCCAGTCCGCAAGCTCGACCCCGAGCCGGCTCAGCAGCTCGTACACGCGGATGTACTCCACGTTCGTCTCCGGCCTCGGCAGCTTGAGAATCTCGCCCTCGTAGTCCATGGCGATCGCGAAAACGATCGCGAACCCGTCCAGTCCCTCGAATCCGTCGTAGACGTACTTCGGGTCGACGGCCGAGATCCCGACCATGTCCGCGCCGAGCCCGGCCGCGATCGACTTGATGCTCGCGCTCGCGGCTTCCGGAGTCCCGAGCTCCTGTCGTTCGGACGCCGGCTCACCGTCCTGCAGCGGCACGCGAGCGGCGATCCTCGCGGACAGCTCCTCCTCGGCGGCGAGAATGGTTCCTCGCTGCGAGTCCATCACATAGCCCACCTTGTTCAGCGCCGCCCGCGGGCTCACGTACACGAGCTTCTCTCCGCTCCACTCGCGAAAGACCGGCCGGCTCATCCCGCTGCCCGTCGAATGCAGCCATAGACATCCGTCGCATCGCGAACCGGGGGTTCCGCGGTCCACAGTGCGGCGACCTTGCCGATCCGGACGACCGGCGCGCTCACGGCGCCCTTCCCGATCTTCGCGTTCGTACGGCGGGTCCACGCCACCGCTTGCTGCGCGCCGGCCGTATTCCTCGAAAACGTCAGCGCCAGCGCGACTCTCGCCGGATTCAGGAGGTTCCACACCCCGGTGAACTCGAACCGAGCGGGCGCCGTGGCCACGTCGGCGGGCGACTCCGGCGTCACCGTGTAACCGTGCTTCCGCAGGCACGTCTTCAGGGAGCCGAGGGGTGTCGGCGGGCGCGCAGATCGTCGTCGTCGTCGTCGTTCCGTGACCTGACGACCCACAGCCTGCTGCGCTCAGCGCGAGCAGACAGGCGAGCCCGACGGTTGCCGTTCTCCAGTTCATTGCTCGGGGCGCGACCGCGCCTGGCGCGATCTGTCGCGCTCGAGGATGGCCACCGCGAGCACTGCAGAGATGATCGCCGGTGTCCAGTGCCCGAGCAGGGCGTCGACCACTGCGCCGACCGCGAAGACGACGGCCAGAACCTTCAGACCGTGCGACCACGACCATTGTGAGAAGCGAGCCACGACGGAGCAAAGGTACAGGCCACGAGCTGTCACCCTTCACGCAGAAACCCGCACAAAGATGCTATAAGACGCAACTGTGCTGACCGCGGAACGCAAACAGGCCATTCTCGCGTTTCTCGCGCGCGATGGGAAGGTCGTTGCCTCCGAGCTCGTGACGAGCCTCAGTGTGTCCGAGGACACGGTTCGGCGCGACCTGCGTGACCTCGCGGAGCAGGGGCTGCTCCGTCGCGTCCACGGCGGCGCGCTCGTGGCAGGGGCGCCGACGGTCTCCTTCGCCGAGCGGCTCGAGCTCGGGCACGAGCGCAAGTCAGCGCTGGCCGAGGCTGCCTTGCCGCTGCTCGAAGGTACGCGCGTGATCGTGCTCGACGGCGGGACGACGGCGTTGGAGCTCGCTCGCCTGCTCCCAACGGTCTACGCCGGCACCGTCGTGACCAACGCGCCGCCGGTTGCCTCGGCGCTCGCGAGTCACCCCAGGGCCGGGGTCGTGCTGGTCGGCGGCAGGCTGCTCAAGGATCAGCAGGTTGCGGTGGGCTCGGCCACCGTCGAGGCGCTTCACGCCGTGCGTGCGGACGTCTGCGTGCTCGGCATCTGCTCGATTCGTCCCGATGTCGGAGTGACGACGCTCGATCACGAGGAGGCCGAGGTCAAGCGTGCGATGGTCGCCTGCTCGGATCAGGTGATCGCCCTTGCGACGGCGGACAAGCTGCGAAGCGCGGGTCCATGGGTCGTCGCCCGTCTTGCCGAGGTCGACCATCTGGTGACCGACGGCGACGACGAGTTGACGCGCCCGTACACGGAGGCCGGCATCGACGTCGTGAGCCTGTGACGCCGCGGCGCGCCACGTTCCTGGTCTTCATGATCAACGGCGCGATGGTCGGAACCTGGGTCGCGCACATTCCGTGGCTGCAGGATCACCTCGGCATCTCCAAGGCGACGCTCGGGCTCTGCCTGCTGTGCATGGCGGCGGGCGCGCTCGTCTCGATGCCGCTGACGGGCCACGTCCTCGACCGCCGGCCGAGCGCGCCGGTGACACGGGGGGCGACGCTCGTCTTCTGCCTGATGCTGCCGGTGCCGTTGCTCGCGACGGGGCCTTACACGCTCGCCGGAGCGCTGTTCGTGTTCGGCGCAACGAGCGGCGTGATGGACGTCGCGATGAACGCCCACGGGGTAGCGATCGAGCGCCGGCTCACGAAGCCGATCATGTCGTCGCTCCACGGCGGCTGGAGCCTCGGCGGCTTTGCCGCGGCGGGAACCGTCGTGATCGCGGCGGCGGCAGGAGTCGATCCGCGCGTCGAGAGCCTCGTCGTCGGCATCGTGCTTTTCCTCGCGGCGATCTGGATCACCGGCCGGCTGGGTAACGCCTCGACCCATTCCCAGACGGCGTCCGGCTTTGCGTTGCCGTCGCGGCCGGTGGTCCTGATCGGCGCGTTGTGCTTCCTGGCGATGATGATCGAGGGCGGGATCGGCGATTGGAGCGGGATCTACCTGCGCCACGACGTGGGGGCGAGCGCAGCCGAGGCGGCGTTGGCGTTCACCGGCTTCTCCTTCGGGATGGCGGTCGCCCGCCTCAGCGGCGACGTGCTCAACGAACGTCTCGGCGCGGGGCGGCTGCTGCGCGGCGGAATGGCCCTGGTGGCACTGGCGCTCGGCGGCGTGCTGCTCGTCGGCGAGACGGGACCTGCCGTGCTCGGCTTCGTCTTCTGCGGCCTCGGGATCGCCAACGCGGTGCCGCTTCTCTTCAGCGCCGCCGGCCGCGTCGAACCGTCCGGCCCGTCGCTCGCAGCAGCGTTCACCCTGGGCTATACGGGGTTCATCGTCGGCCCGCCCACGATCGGCGTCCTGTCCGACCAGATCGGCCTCCCGAAGACGTTCCTGGTGCTGGTGGGCGCCGCGCTCACCGTCGCCGCGCTCGGCGCGCGCGCGACCGCACGTAGGCCCATGGAGCGCCCGCCTGCCGGTGCTCAGCCCGAGGCGCCCGCTCCAGCCGAACGCGCCGTGCTCTAACCGGGGCGGTGAACGCCTCGTGAACATGCTCGTAGGAGTGAGAATGACGATCGCGTAGTCGTCAACAGACGGAGGATCCATGAGCAAGCTGAAGCTGAACATCACCATGTCGATCGACGGCTTCGTCGCCGGCCCGGACCAGTCGCCGGCGAATCCGATCGGCGTCCGCGGCCAGGAGCTTCACGGTTGGCTCCTTCCGCTCCAGGCGTTCCGCGAGAATCACGGCGAGGAGGGCGGCGAGGTCAATGCAAGCACGCCGTTCGCCGAGGACATCCTCGGCGGTGCCGGCGCGACCATCATGGGCCGGAACATGTTCGGCGGCGGCCCGGGACCGTGGGACGAGTCATGGAAGGGCTGGTGGGGGGACAACCCGCCGTTCCACCATCCCGTGTTCGTCCTGACCAGCCATCGGCGCGAGCCGCTGGAGCTGGAGGGCGGAACGACGTTCCACTTCGTCACGGAGGGGATCGAGCCGGCGCTCGAACAGGCGCGGGCTGCAGCCGGAGACAAGGAGGTCTCTCTCGGGGGCGGGGCGTCCGTCGCGCAGCAATACCTCGCAGCGGGTCTCCTCGACGAGATCGTCCTCTCGATCGTCCCGATCCTGCTCGGAGACGGTGCCCGGCTCTTCGAAAACGTGGGAGCCGTCAAGCTCGAGCAGGTCGAATCGGTCGAGGCGCCCGGGGTGACTCACATCCGATACACCCGGGCATAGACTCGGTGCCGGCTGGGCCGGAGGCGGTTACATGTTCCCCGAGACGGCGTCGTGCACCTCTTGCTCGGTGAGGATTCCTTCTCGGAGAAAGACCAACGCCGCGGCGGGTGCCTTGTCCGGATGGTCACGGCTCAACCCCCGTAGCGTCCACTGGGCGCGAGCTCGACGCCACGCGACCGGATCGGCGTCATACTCCCCGCAATCGATCAGCCATGCGTCGCGCAGGCGGGCGATGTCCTCGAGGCTTGCACCGGAGGCGTTCCCGGTCGCGCCGTGGAGGATCTGGAGTCCCGTCATCACCAGAGGCTCCGAAGTCTCGTTGGCCCGGGCGAGTGGATCGGCCCATTCGTGGACGCGGCTGCTCGATGCGTCACCGTCGATCAAGCGATCCCATTGGTCGATCAACTCAGCGCGAGTCATGAGTTGTCGCACTTGGCGCACGTCTCGTATCCGCCCGAGTATTTCGCCACGAACGAGGCGAGATCGCGGATCTGGCTTGGCGTCATCACCCTCCGGTACCCGACCATATACGTCGGAAAGAGGGGCGGGCCCGCGGGCAGCCCACCCGTGATCACCGCGACCGCGACCGGGTAGGGGACGTGATTCCGGTTGAAGTTCATCCCGAGTTGTCCGTCAGCCGTCGGGCCGGCTGCGTGCAACGAGTGGCAGTCGCCACAGGAGTACGTTCGAAAGAGCTTGGAGCCCTCGACAACGCTTCCGAACGACGCCGCATCGGCGCGCGCGGCCCGATGAGCGAGGGCGGCGGGCGCCACGAGCGCCATCGCGCAGGCCGCGAGAGCGATTCCATGTGCGGCGCGCACGTCCACATTTTGGCAGCATGACCGGGCCCCGGTCGGCGAGCGTCCGGCTGCGCCAGTGATGCGTCACGGCGGCCGCTGTGTCTGGGACCTGGGGGCGCCGGGCGGTTTCATTGCTGCTCCTGAGACGGCCGTCGTACACCTGGCCTGATCGTCGGTCCAAAGGACAGGGGCGTGGTCTGGGCGTGAATTGCGGAATGTCCCCAGACGGGTCGGTACATTCGGAATGATGACGGAGGAGCTCTCAAGAGAGAATGCGATGAGCAGCCCAGATGCGGGGGATGGGCTCCTCGCCGAGCAGATCGCGTACTACCGCGCGGTCGCACCCGAATACGAGGACCACGCCATTCTCGGGCCCGGCGAGGACGAGCTGATAGCCGCGATCGAAGCGTTCCGGCCGACAGGCGATGTACTCGAGCTAGCCTGCGGTCCCGGGGCGTGGACAGAGCGTCTGCTCGACTACGCGACGAGTGTCACCGCCGTGGACGCTTCGCCTGAGATGCTCGCCCGTGCGGAAGCACGCGTCGGGAGCCGAACATGTGCGCTTCGTCCAGGCTGACCTCTTCGCGTGGACCCGGACCGCCGTTACGACGTCGTCTTCTTCAGTTCGTGGATCTCCCATGTGCCGCTGGATCGCTTCGACGCGTTCTGGCTCCTCGTTGCCGACTGCCTGCGGCCGTCGGGGCGCGTGTTCTTCCTGGACGACGCCTACCGAACGCCGGACGAGCTCATCGAGGGCGAGTCGTCCTCGACCATCCGTCGTCGCCTCAACGACGGCACCGCGTACCGGGCGGTGAAAGTCCCATATCGTCCAACCGACCTCGAAGACCGGCTCCGGCGGCTGGGCTGGGAGATCACGGTGACCGCGACCTCAGGCCCTTGCTACTGGGGGCAGGGCTCGCCTGGTTCGTCGGCCGATCGACGAGCTTAGTTGCCCCACGCACCGGGGTCGGCCGGCTGCCCGAGGGTTCGGCTCTCGTGATGGGGCCGTCCGCAGGGTTCGCTAACCTTGAAACGATGTATGCAGAAGTGACAACAATCATCCAATATCGACGGCGGTCGCGGCCCCCTCGTCCGAGCTACGGCTCCCTCAGTGGGTCTCTGGGAACGAGCCGATGCGATGCGGCTCCGCGGAACCGACTTTGCATACAAAACGCGGTCATCCCGGGGCCGCGTGCACGAATGACACCTCATGCATCAATGCATCATGATGCTAAACTACAGGAATGACGAAGGTTCGGACAACGGTGACGCTCGACGATCAGGTACTGCGGGCGGTGAAGATCCGGGCGGCGCGCCTGGGTCGTGGCGACAGCGAAGTGATCGAAGCGTCCCTCCGTCGGGACCTCGGGCTCGACGTGCTGGAGAGCCTTTGGGCGAAGAACCACCTCTCCGAGGACGCTGCCAGCGCTCTCGCAGTCGAGGCGCAACACAAGACCCGTAAGAAGGGCTCATAGCGGCCCGTGAGGGCCGTTCTCGACCCCAACGTCATTATCTCTGGGCTGCTCTCGCCGGCTGGAAACTCCGCGCATCTCCTCGAAGCCTGGGAACGCGGTGAGTTCGAGTTGATCGTGTCGAACGCACTACGCGAAGAGTTGGAGCGGGCTCTCGGATATCCAAAGCTCCGCGGGCACATCTCGGAAGAAGAAGCCCAGCGTGTGCTTCGATGGTTGACCGAATCGGCAACTGTGATCGACGACCCTGCCGACCCGGCCCCCGTCCGATCGGCCGACCCTGACGACGATTACTTGATCGCTCTGGCTGAAAGTCGCCAGGCGATCCTCGTCAGCGGCGACAGGCACATCCTTGACCTCGCCGATCAAATTCCCGTCCTCGAACCCGCGCTTTTCCTCAAGCACCTCGCGGACCACGATCCGGACCGGCGGAACTGAGGGCAACACGTCGGGCGCAACGTCGCCCGCCTGAGCGAGCGCCAGCACCGCCTGACAGCGCTTCAGCCCCGAGGCGGCGTGACCGTGATGATCCTGTTCGCTGCGATGTTCGCGAGGTGCGAGACCCGGCCGTCGGGCCAGCGGATCGTCAGCTTCGCCACGCGCGTCTCGTCGCCGAGGCCGAAGTGTGCCCTCGGGTCCGCGGACGAGAGGTAGCTGCTTCCGTCGTGAAGCTCCTGCACGAGCTTGCGGCCGTTCGGCAAGGTTGCGGTGAGCACGGCGCCGGCCTGGAAGCCCTTCAGGGACACCTCGAGCCAGTGGCCGACAGGCCCCTTGGACTCGAGAAGGACGAGCGGGCCGCCGATCGTGTTGACCGCGATCGCGATCCGGCCGTCGTTCGCGAAGTCGGCCGGGGCGAGGCCTCGGCCGATGATCTTCGGCATTCCGTTCGGGTCGATGATCCCGGTCGCGTTCGTGAACCTCGCGCCCGGGAGGCCCTGAAGCACCTCGAGCGGCTCTGTGTCCTGCTTCAGGTTCGTCACCGGAATCGCGCCGTTGGCCAGGATCAGGTCGAGGTGGCCGCTGTTTGCGAAGTCGACGAACGCGTCGCCCCAGCCGACCGTCCACTTGCGGTCGAGCGCCTTCGCGAACTTCGCCGTGACGTTCCGGTAGCCCGTCTCGCCGTTTTTCAGGATCTCGCTCTCGTAGGCGGCGTGCGGCTGGCCGCGTGAGTTCGTCACGAACAGGTCCGGACGGCCGTCGCCGTTGAAGTCGCCCTCGGCGACGCCCATCCCTGCGTTTGGGTCGTCGACTCCAAAAGCCTTCGCTTGCTCGACGAAGTGGAAGCCGAGCGGGCCGCCGAGCTCGTTGATGTAGAGGTCGTTCGGATCCTCGTCGTTCGCAACGTAGAGATCCGGGCGCCCGTCCCCGTTGACGTCCGTGAAGGTCGCGCCGAGGCCGTGCCTGAAGTGCGACGACTCGAGCCCGGCCGACTCTCCGACCTCCTTGAAGCTCGTCCGTCCGTTCGGGCTGTTGCCCTCGTTCAGGAAGAGCAGGTCGCGGACGCCCCTGAAGTTCGTCGGGAAGCCCGCGATCGAGTTCGGGATCCGATCCGCCATCTTCGTGTAGCCGGCGATGAAGAGGTCGGGGCGGCCGTCGCCGTTCACGTCCGCGACTGCCGCGCCCGAATACCAGCCGTACGGCGCCGGCAGCGCCTGCCGCGTGAACGTTCCGTTGCCGTTGTTCCAGAGGATGTCGGCGCCGGTCGCCGAGGTGACGACGAGGTCCGAGTAGCCGTCGCCGTTCAGGTCGGCGGCTGCGCAGCCGGTGCCCTTCACCCGGATGCCTGCGCCGGACTTCGCGGTGACGTTGACGAACGTCCCATGCTCGTTCTGGAAGAGCGCGCTCTGTGGAGTGCCTCCCTGCGCGTCCCACTGCGGCAGGTCGACGTCGGCGTACGAGTTGACGGCGAAGAGATCGAGCCAGCCGTCGTTGTTGTCGTCGATCCAGCAGAGGCCGCCGCCCATCATCGCCTGCTGGTCATACGACCACGAGTACCGGAACGCTCCCTGCTTGAAGTCGAGCCCGAGCTTCGGAGCCACGTTGACAAGACTGAGCTTGCTGAACCCGCCGACCCCCTTCGGCTGGTTCGCGTACTTGGGCTGCGAGACGGGTGCGGCCACCACGAGCTTCGTTGCGCCTTCGCCGACGAGCAGGAAGCGGCCGCTCGAGAGCGCGAGGTCGAAGACGTGCTTGAACGACGTCGGCGACCCGCTCTGTGGCTTCGCCTGGCCCACGGCATAGGTCAGAGGCGTGAGCTTGCCGGTCAGCGTTGCGACGACCGTCGGCGGCGCCTGATCGACTGCCTGCAGCAGGCGCAGATCGACCGCCGACACGGTGTAGCTCGGAACGACGATCGACCGCCCCGCGGCCTTCGCGATCTGAGTCTGGATCCCGGCGAGGAACGCCCCGCTCGCTGCACCCGCCGCCTGCGTCGCGTCGCGCTTGCCGAGCGCGACCGACACCAGTTGGAGGTTCGCGACCGCATCTCCTGCGATCTGCCTTCCGAGCTGGGGCGAGATCGAGACGACGTTCGGAGTGTGCTCGATCGTCACTGGAACGTCGGTCGCGAGCGCGCTCGAGGAGAGCGTGGCGATCGACCGGGCGGGGCTGCCGGCGGCGACGAGCAAAGCCGCGAACGCCGCGACGCCTGCGACGGCAAGGAAGCCGAGCTGAGACCGGCTGCGGCGCGGCCGGCCGGCGGACGCGCCCTCCACGGCCCGGCGCCGTGCGAGCGCCTCGCGAGCGACGATGATGAGCGGACGCGCCCCGCAGACGATCGTGAGAGAAACGAGGAGCGCCACCTTCGCCCAGTACTCGGTCTGGGCGGGGGCGATCAGCAGAGCGCCGAGCAGGCCGATCGACGCCGAGTAGATTCGGCGCCCCCGCTTGGTTTCGGGCGCGGTCCTCGGGTCGGTGATCATGAACGCCAGGAAGATGAACACCTCCGGCGAGAGGACGAGCACCTTCCAGAAGTAGTAGTTCGCAACGGGCCCGAGGTGCCAGTTCGCGGTGAACGCATGCCCGCTCAGAGCGAGGATCCCGAGCGCCGTCGCGAAGGTGAACCAGAAGATCACCGCGATCGCGAGCAGGCCGACCCGGGTCAGGACGAGCATCGCCCCGCCGACGATCACGAGCAGCACGATCAGGAGGGCAGGCGTCAGGGGGCCCCACCAGAACTGGAGCGGTTCCACCCGGCTCGAGCCGAGGATCACGAACGCGAGCACGAGGGCGAAGTTCGACGGGTTGAAGATGTGCCGGCCCCGGAACTGGATCAGATACTTCGACGCCATCGCGACCGCGCCGACCAGGGAGTAGATCCAGATGCCCTTGAACGACCACCAGTCGCCGTGCTGCTGCCCCGGAATGCGCATGATGAAAGCGATCCCGTTGCCGGTCAGCATCGCGCTTGCCGGCCAGATGATCATCTGCTTCTGCCGGAACGTGACGGCGAGCTCGATCACAGCGCAGGTGAGGATCGAGACGATGATCTGTGGGAACGAAAGCCTGAAGTGGAACTGGGTCATCCCGAGCACGTACAGCACGAGGAACGTCGCCGAGACGTGCAGGCGCGGGTCCTTCGGGGACGGCAGGATGACCGGATACGAGCGGCCGGCGATGCGGAGCGATCTGGAGGGCGCACGAGGCTCGCCGGCCACGCCTTCATCGTAACGCGCAACGGCCCTGCAAGGCACGGGGATTCGCACGGTGAGCGCATGCGTAAGATGCGGCCGTGCAGAACGGCGAGCCCCCCGAGATCGGCGTCGGCATGCTCGGCTACGCGTTCATGGGCAAGGCCCATTCGGCAGCGTTCCTGAACGTCCGCCAGGCAGCCTGGCGCCCACCGCTGCAGCCTCGGCTCGTGGCGGTCTCCGGGCGTGACGAGGCGGCGGTGGCCGATGCGGCCGCCAGGTACGGCTACGAGCGCTGGACGACCGACTGGCGCGACATCGTCGCCGACCCCTCGATCGGCCTCTTCGACAACGGCGGCCCGAACTCCGTGCACGCCGAGCCGACGATCGCCGCGGCCGAGGCCGGCAAGCACGTGCTCTGCGAGAAGCCGCTCGGCCGGACCGCCGACGAGGCCTATGAGATCTGGTCGCGCGTCGCAGCCACCGGCGTCAAGCATCTCTGCGGCTTCAACTACCGGTTCGTGCCGGCCGTGAGGCTCGCACGCGAGCTGATCGAGGCCGGGGAGCTCGGCGAGATCCGCCACTTCCGGGCGCGTTACCTCCAGGACTGGGCCGAGGACCCGGGGCTCGACACCTGGCGCTTCAGCGTCGAGGACGCCGGGTCGGGCGCGATCGGCGACCTCGCAACCCACGTGATCGATCTCAGCCGGTTCCTCGTCGGGGAGATCGCCGCGCTCTCGGCCGTCGTGAAGACGTTCATCCCGGGCCGCAAGGTCGACGATGCGGTCGAGTCCGTCGTCGAGTTCGAGCATGGTGCCGTGGGGACGATCGAGGCGACGCGGCTCGCGCTCGGCCGCCGAAACGCCTTCCAGTGGGAGATCAACGGCTCGAAGGCGTCGCTCTGGTTCGACATGGAGCGCATGAACGAGCTGCAGGTCTTCCGTGCCGACGGCGACCGCGCCCGCGGCGCGAAGACCGTGCTCGTGACGGAGGCCGATCACCCCTTCATCAAGTACTGGTGGCCTCCGGGGCACATCGTCGGCTGGGGAGACACGTTCACCCACGAGGTCATCCACCTGCTCGAGGCGATCGCCGCCGACTCCGACGTCGCCCCGTACGGCGCCACCTTCGAGGACGGCTACCGCGCGAGCGAGGTCGCCGACGCGATCGTGCGCTCTTCGGCCGAGGGCAAACGCGTCCCGATCGCCTACCGCTCCCTGTAGCTTTCGCTGCGGAATGAAGACAAGCCTCGGGATCTGGGCCTTCGGGCCGATGTCGACCCGCTTCGTGCCGGGCGGCTATCAGCCACAGTGGACCTCCGAGTCGATGGAGGCGAAGGTTCGCCGAGCCGTCGAAGGACTCGGCGATCTGATCGACGGCTACGAGTTCCACTATCCGGGCGAGCTCAATCCGGACAACCTCGACGCCGTGCGCGGAGCCCTCGACGGCCACGACATCTACTGCGTCGCGAGCGGCATGCACCTCGACCCGCTGTTCGGCAAGGGCGGGCTCTGCTCGCCGGACGACAAGGTTCGCGCAGAGGCCATCAAGCGCACGCTCGACGGGGTTGACTTCTCGGCCGAGCTCGACGCGCACTTCATCATCTGGCCGGGAATCGAGGGCTACAACTATCCGTTCCAGACGCCGTACCAGGAGTCCTGGGCGCGCTTCCTCGACGGGATCGGCCAGGCCGCGCAACGCGCCAAGGAACGCGGCGTCACGATCTTCCTCGAGCACAAGAACTCCGAGCCGGCGATGAAGATCTTCATGCGCAACATCGGGATGACGCTGCACGTGATCCACACGCTGCGCCGCCAGGGCCTCGACAACGTCAAGGTCAACATGGACTGGCAGCACCTGATCATGAACGGCGAGAACCTCGGCGAGTACGCCGCCCTGCTCGCCGCCGAGGGGCTGCTCGGGCATCAGCACGCGAACTCGGGCTGGGGCACCTTCGACGACGACAACATGGTTGGGGCAACAGCGTTCATGGAGACACTCGAGCTTGCGCTCGAGCTCCGCCGCGCCGGCTACGGCTCGAACGGGGAGCGGCTCGGGTTCGACCTCTATCCCTACACCGAGGACCAGGTCGGCGCGGTCCGCCGCTCGGTGCTGCAGTGGCGGTTCATCGACTCGGTCGCCGCAAAGATCGACGAGGCGGCGCTGCGTGAGGCGCAGGCGGCGAAAGACGCCGTACGGGCCTACGAGCTCGTGTACTCAGCGCTCGGCGCTTGAAACTTCAGCACGTCACGATCGCGATCCCGCCTGACGGGCCGGAACGAGCTCGCGCGTTCTACGGCGGCCTGCTCGGGCTCCAGGAGAAGCGGGTGCTCCCCAAGCTCGACCCGGCGAGGTTCATCTGGTACAGCGCCGGCGGCGACAACGAGCTGCACCTTCAGCTCACTCCCGAGTCGCCGCCCGACAAGCCGCACTTCTGCCTCGCCGTCGACGAGCTCGACGAGCTGCGCTCCCGGCTCGAGGGAGCCGGGGTGGAGACGATCGACCCGACACCGATTCTCGGCCGGCCGCGGTTCATGTGCCGCGACCCGTTCGGAAACCTCATCGAGCTCGTCCACATCGAGGCATGAGCATCCTCATCGGCCTCGATGTCGGGACAAGCGGCGTCAAGGGAATCGCCTTGTCGGACGAAGGCGAGCTGCTCGCGACGGCCGAGGAGGGCTACCAACTTTCGACCCCGAAGCCCGGCTGGGCCGAGCAGGACCCGGAGGACTGGTGGAAGGCCTCGCAGGCGGTGCTCGCCCGGCTGCCGGAAGGGCCGGTGGGCTTCAGTGGTCAGATGCACGGCCTCGTGGCGCTGGGCGACGGCGACCGGGTGCTGCGGCCGGCGATCCTCTGGAACGACCAGCGAACCGCTGCCGAATGCGCCGAGATCGAGCGTCGAATCGGCCTCGAGCGCCTGATCGAGCTGACCGGGAACCGGGCCCTCACCGGGTTCACCGCGCCGAAGCTCCTGTGGCTCGCGCGCCACGAGCCGGAGACCTACGGCCGGATCCGGCGGATCCTGCTTCCGAAGGACTACGTCCGCCTCCGCCTCACCGGGGAGCACGCGATCGACGTCGCCGACGCCTCCGGGACGCTCCTCTTCGACGTGGGCGGGCGCCGCTGGTCGGACGAGGTCTGCGCGGCGCTCGAGATCCCGCTCGAGTGGCTGCCTCCCGCGTTCGAGTCGACCGAGATCGCGGGTGCAGGCGACCAGGCGGCAGGGGCCTTCGGCGTGGGGATCATGGAGCCCGGTCCCGTCTCGGTGGTACTCGGAACCTCCGGTGTCGTCTTCGCCGTGCTTCCCGCCTACGCGCCCGATCCCGAGGCGCGCGTGCACGTCTTCTGTCACGCGGTGCCCGGAACGTGGCATGCGATGGGAGTGATGCTCTCCGCTGCGGGCTCGTACTCCTGGCTCGCGAACGTGCTCGGCGGGACCTACGCGGAGCTCGACGAGGAGGCGGCCCGCTGGGAGCCGGGCGCCGAGGGCCTGCTGTTTGCGCCGTACCTGCAGGGCGAGCGCACCCCGCACGCGGACCCGGACGTTCGCGGCGCTTTCACGGGCCTCTCGCTGCGCCACGACCGCGGCGCGCTCGCCCGTGCCGCGCTCGAGGGCGTCGCCTACGGCCTACGCGACTCGCTCGAGCTCCTGCGCTCGCTCGGTGCCCGGCCGACAGTGGGCCGCGTCTCGGGCGGCGGCGCCCGCAGCGACCTCTGGGTGCGGATCGTCGCGTCGGTGCTCGGCATCCCGCTGGAGCGCACCGAGAGCGATGCCGGCGCCGCCTTCGGCGCCGCGCTCCTCGCCGGTGTGCGGGAGGGCGTGTTCGCGGATGCCGGCGAAGCTGTCGCCCGCTCTGTCCGGGTAACGGACCGGATCGAGCCGGAGCCGTCGTGGGCCGGCGCGTACGAAGAAGGGTACGCGCGCTTCAAGTCTCTCTATCCGAAGCTGCGCAGCTAACCTCGGATCGTGTCAGCGGGGACGGGCATACCGGCGGTGGAGCTCGGAGCTCGACGCGCCCGGCTGCTCGAGCACGTCCGGGGTGAAGGGCTCAGCGGCTACGTCCTCTTCGGGCAGGACTACATCCGCTACTTCACCGGCTTCGTCTTCCTCTCGAACGAGCGGCCTGTCGTGTTCGCGGAGGGCGCGGGCGGCGACACGGTCGTGTTCGTGCCCGAGTTCGAGGTCGAACGGACCCGCGCCGAGACGACGTTCGAGCGGATCGAGTCGTACCCGGAGTACCCCGGGATCGAGCATCCGCTGAGGATCTTCGCCCGCGTGCTCGCCGACATGGGCATCCGGGACGCGATCGGGGCGGACGGGGACGGTTACCCCGGGATCCTCGGCTACGAGGGGCCCACACTCGGCGAGGTGACCTCGAGCCGGGTCGTTTCGCTCGCCGCCCCGATCGAGAGCATGATGAGACGCAAGAGCAAGGGCGAGCTCGAACTGATCCGCGAGAGCGGCCGCTGGTGCGCGCGCGCCCACCGGCTTCTCCAGGAAGGGAGCCGGGTCGGCGCCACCGAGACCGAGGCGAGCCTCCGCGCCGGACATGAGGCGACGCTCGAGCTCTTCCAGGCGCTCGGCGACGAGATCGGGCAGCAGGGCTCCTCGGACGGCGTCTCGGCCGGATACCGGGGCCAGATCGGGCTCCGCAGCGCCTGGGCGCACGCCGTCGCGCACAACATCGAGTTCAAGCCGGGCGACGTCCTCGTCACCGAGACCAGTGCGCCGATCTGGGGCTACAACGCGGAGCTCGAGCGCGCGATGATCGTCGGCCCGCCCACCGACGAGATGCGCCGCCTGTTCGACCACACCGTCGTGATGCAGCAGGTCGCCTTCGACGCGATCCGTCCCGGCGTCACCTGTGCCGAGGTCGACGGGGCCGTGATGAGCTACCTCGAGGAGAACGCGCTCCTTCCGTACTGGCGCCAGCACACCGGACACGGGATCGGCCTGCGCAACCACGAGGCGCCGTTCCTCGACCTCGGCGATCAAACGCGCATCGAGCCCGGGATGGTGTTCACGATCGAGCCGGGCCTCTATTCGCCCGAGGTCGGCGGCTTCCGCCACTCCGACACGATTGCCGTCGTCGACGGCGGGATCGACATTCTCACCGAGTACCCCCGGGATCTCGAGAGCCTGACGATCCCGGTCTGACCGGTCAGCCGGCGGCGACGATCGTCGCGCGCCCGACGGCCGGGTCGGTGAAGACATCGAGCTCGTCCCGGCTCATCGTCGAGAACTCGCTCACGATCGCGCCCTCGTCGCCCGCCTGGAACCAGTGCAGCGTGTCAGGCGGGACCAGGTGCTGCTCGCCGGGCCCGAGCACGATCTCGTGCCAGACCGTGAAGACGCCGCGGTCGTCGTCGCGGATCCGTGCCGACGGCGCGGCTGTGGGCTCGCCCTCGAGGTAGAGGTAGACCACCCCGGCGCGGCAGCGGAACGTCTCCTCCTTCCCGGGCGTGCCGTCGAAAGGGGGATGACGGTGCTCGGGGCAGGTCTGGCGCGGGAAGAGCACGAGCTCCTTGGCCCCGACGCGCTCGGTGTTCGTGTAGACGACCACCTCGAGCCCCAGCTCCGCGAGGCGCGAGAGCCCGAAGTCGGCGACCTCGATCTCCCCGCGCTCCTGCGGCGTCAGCACGATTCCCGCGGCGTCGAGGATCTCGCCGGCGCGTCGTCTGGCGGTGTCGACCTCCTTCTGTGTCAGCGTCACGTGAGCGCGGATGGCAGCCGGGAACGGGCTTCGAGCACGGGGCCGATCGTACCGCGTATCCTCGCCCCGAGCGGCGCTCGGCTCGGGCGGCCGCGACAATCGTCGAGCGGTGGAGGGTGAATGAGCCTGGAGGGGAAAACAGCCGTGATCACGGGCGCGAGCGGCGGCATCGGAGCCGCCGTGGCGCGCATGCTCCACGCGCGAGGGGTGAACGTCGGCCTCGTCTCGCGGAGGGGGGCCGACCTCGGCCTCGAGGGCGCGCTCGGGGGTGCCTGCGACGTTCGCGACGCCGCCGGGCTGAAGGACTTCTGCGACGAGGTGGCCGCGCAGTTCGGCGGGATCGACATCGTCGTCGCGAACGCCGGAGTGGGGGCGTACGGCTCGTTTCTCGAGCTCTCGCTCGAGTACCTCGACGAGATGATCGACGTCAACCTGAAGGGGACGCTCTACGCGATCCGGGCGGCGCTGCCGCACATGCTCGGGCGCGAGGGAGACGTGATCACGCTGGCATCCGAGGCGGGTCGGCGTGGGCTGCCGCTCGAGGCGACCTACTGCGCCTCGAAGTTCGGGCAGGTCGGGTTCACGCGGGCGCTCGATCACGAGCTGCGCGAGCACGGGATCCGGTGCACGAACGTGTGCCCGGGCGGCGTCGCCACCGACTTCGCGCTGGAGGCCGGTCGCGGCCGGTCGCCCGAGGCGCTGCCGGGGATGATGACCGCCGAGGACGTGGCCGAAGTCGTCATGTTCGTGCTCGAACGGCCGCGGCACCTGCGGATCCTCGAGACGGCACTCAGGCCGGTCACGGAGGGGAGCTGGGGATGAAGCCGGTCACCTGGGGCATCCTCTCGACGGCCCACATCAACCGGCTGCTCATCCCGCCCGCACACGCGTCGGACGAAGGTCGAGCTCGCTGCCGTCGCGAGCCGCGACCTCGGGCGAGCCGAGGCCTACGCGCGGGAGTGGGAGATCCCGACCGCATACGGCTCCTACGAGGAGCTGCTCGCCGACCCGGCGATCGAGGCGGTGTACATCTCGCTCCCGAACACGCTTCACTGCGAGTGGTCGACCCGGGCGGTCGAGGCCGGGAAGCACGTGCTGTGCGAGAAGCCGTTCACCCGTCACCCGGACGAGGTTTCGGCGGTGTTCGACGTTGCCGAGCGTGAAGGGCGGATCGTCTCCGAGGCGTTCATGTATCGCCACAACCCACAGACGGCGCGGTTGGCGGCTCTCGTCGCCGAGGGCGCGATCGGCGAGCTGCGGCTCGTGCGCTCCGCATTCGGCTACTCGCTCTACGACCCCGGCAACATCCGCCTGCGTCCGGAGGTCGAGGGTGGGTCGTTGATGGACGTCGGCTGCTACTGCGTGAGCGGGTCGAGGCTTCTCGGCGGCGAGCCGGAGTCGGCCTTCGGAGCTGCCTGGATCGGCGACAGCGGTACCGACTGGGTGTTCGCGGGCACGATGCGCTTCCCCGGCAACGTGCTCGGGGTCTTCGACTGCGGTACGGCGATGGTCGGCCGCGACGAGCTCGAGGCGATCGGCAGCGAGGGCTCGCTCTTCCTCGACGATCCGTGGCACTGCCGGAAGCCGGTGATCGAGGTGCGGCGCGAGGATTCCGTGGAGCGGATCGAGCTCGACCCGGTCAACTCGTACGGGCTCGAGCTCGAGAACGTCAGCGAGGCGATCCGCGGCGAGGCCGCGCTGCTGCTCGGCCGCGAGGATGCGGTCGCGCAGGCGCGGGTGCTCGAGGCGCTGCACGCGTCGTCGGAAAGCGGCGTTCCGGTGGCGCTCGGTTAGCCGGCTGTTGCGCCGGCCGCGCCGGCCCGGGTGAGCTCGGCCATCGCAGTCCATTCGGGCTCGTAGATGTGCGCGGTCTTCACATGGATGACGAGGCGGCCGACGGCTGCGGCGAGCTCGCCGGCGACGTGCTCCTGCAGGCGTGCGAGCTCGACGAGGTTGCCGTAGGCTTTCTTCCCGAAGTCGAGGCTGTGGGCATAGACCACCAGCTCGACCGAGCCGTCGCGCAGCCAGAAGTCGAGCAGGCTCACGCAGGGGATGTAGGTCGTGTCGGTCAGCGGCTGGAACGTCGTGATCGCCGCGTCGCGGCACTCCGGATCTTCGCGGAGGCGGTCGACCACCCATTCGATCTGGTCGCGCCCCGTCCCGCCGTAGTCGAAGAGCCGCACGGCATAGCTCTTCGCTCGTCCGAGCTCGGGTACCTCGCCGGCGACGAAGAAATTGCGGTGCATCCAGTCGAGCCAGTCGGGATCGCCGAGCCTCGCAATCAGCGGGTCGTGCGACTCCGGGCGGTCGATCGCGACCGTCACGAGCGCGAGCTCGCGCGTTTCGGCACCGCCCCAGGTTGCCGCGGCGCCACTGTCGAGGATCGCCCGCGACACCTCGATCCACGCCTCGCCGAGCGACGGGGCTTCGATCACGGTGGGCCCGAGCTCCGGCGACGCTACCACTCCCCGATTGTGCCGTAGTTGGTGCAAAACCGGTACAGACACGTCACACGTTCACGCGTAGGATTGTTCTCGAGGGCGGAGGGGTGCGTCCCCACCCAGGGCGGGGGTCCGACCTTGGCCGGGGGTGTCCGTTTCGCCAACGAGCGAGGGTCTGCGGGCAGGTCGAAGCACTCTGGCCCGGTCAGCGCGCGTACGACCGCGGCCGCGTGAGGCGCTTCGCTGCCGCTCGGTCGAGGCCGGACTTTCCCGGCGTCGGCGGCCTCAGGCCGCTTCGATTCGCCGACCCGTGTCCGCCGAGAAGAGATGGATGTGGTTCGGCTTGATGCGGAGGTTGATGCGGCTCCCCGCGCGCGGGACGGCGGCGGGGTCGATGCGTGCGATCACGTCCGGGCCCGCGACGAGGTCGGCCTCGCCGAGGCTGCCGTAGACGTAGGCGTCCGAGCCGAGCTCCTCGACGGTCAGCACGGTCACCTGAACGCCGGGCTCGGAGTCGCCGACGAGCTCGAGCGACTCCGGCCGGAATCCGAGCACGACCCGCCCGTTGGCGGTGCCTCGCGGGATCGGCACCTCACAACCGGCAAAGGTGGCGCGGCCGTCGACGACCGGCACCTCGTGGAGGTTCATCGAGGGAGAGCCGATGAAGCCGGCAA
Organism: uncultured Actinomycetota bacterium; assembly: GCA_963720045.1. Classification (GTDB taxonomy): domain Bacteria; phylum Actinomycetota; class Thermoleophilia; order Gaiellales; family Gaiellaceae; genus PALSA-600. Next base: position 482,575 of record CAVREC010000001.1, read on the forward strand.
CGAGCGTGTTCACGGGCCTCGTGAAGAGCGCGGTGCGGCGTATCGACCTGCTGCAGCTTGCCGCGGTCGAGGACGGCCACGCGATCGCCCATCGTCATCGCCTCCACCTGGTCGTGCGTGACATAGACCGTCGTCACCTCGAGCCGCCGCTGGAGCGAGGCGATCTGCGTGCGCGTCTGGACGCGGAGCTTCGCATCGAGGTTCGAGAGCGGCTCGTCGAGCAGGAAGACCTGAGGCCGGCGAACGATCGCCCGGCCCATCGCCACGCGCTGGCGCTGGCCACCCGAGAGCGCCTTCGGCTTGCGGTGGAGGTACTCCTCGAGGTCGAGCATCTTCGCCGCCTCCGCGACGCGGCTCGGCGAATCTCGGCGCTCGGGCACGTGCGCGAGCTTCAGCGCGAAGCCGATGTTGTCGGCCACCGTCATGTGCGGGTAGAGGGCGTAGCTCTGGAACACCATTGCCACGTCGCGCGACTTCGGAGGCAGGAGGGTGACGTCGCGGTCGCCGATATGGACGCGAGCCCGCGTCGACCTCCTCGAGCCCCGCCAGCATCCGCAGGCTCGTCGACTTGCCGCAGCCCGACGGGCCGACGAGGACGAGGAACTCGCCGTCTGCGATATCGAGCGTGAGCTCGTCGACTGCAGGCTCGGACGGCCTTCGGGTAGATGCGCGTCGCGTGGTCGGTAAGTGACAGTTGCCATGGTGATCCTCCTTCCGTCCGTACCTCTCCCGCGAACTCTTTCAGGTTCCCGGCGTCGAAGGTGCACGCGTGAATTTGTCACGGACTCTTGACAAAGTCATCCCGTATGCGCAATGCTCCGCGAAGCTGTGAGAGCGCTCTCACACTATCACCAAAGGCCCTCGGTGAGGGCGCGAATTCCCGGAATCGGGAAGGAAGAAGGGAGGGTTCGGTGAGAACCAGCAGGACTTCGCGGCGGCCTCGGAAGAGCGGCCGCGGCGACCCTCGTCGCCGTGGCTGGTGACAGCGGGAGCGCTCCTCGCGAGCACCGCGTCCGCGACGAGCCATAGCAACGTGACGCTCCGCGTCGACCTGTTCGGCGACTTCGGCTACCACGATCTCTACAAGCAGTTCGAGGAGGCCCACCCCGGCGTCACGATCAAGGAAGACATCGAGGACTACGCAACGCACCACTCGAACCTCGCCAAGCACCTCGCGACGGGTGCCGGCGCCGACGACGTCGTCGCGATCGAGGTCGGCTTCATCGCTCAGTTCAAGTCGCGAGCCCCAGTACTTCGTCGACCTGAACCAGTACGGCGCCGCGAAGCTGAAGAGCCAGTGGCTTCCCTGGAAGTGGCAGCAGTCGATCGCTCCGAACGGAGCCCAGATCGGCCTCGGCACCGACGTCGGCAGCATGGGCATCTGCTACCGCCGCGACCTGATGCAGGCCGCCGGCCTGCCGACAAGCCGCGCCGCGGTGTCGAAGCTCTGGCCGACGTGGCAGGCGTACATCAAGACGGGCGCAGAAGTTCGAGGAGAAGGCACCGAAGGGCACGTACTTCTTCGACTCGGGCAGCAACGTGTTCAACGCGATGGTCGGTCAGCTCAACCCGGCGTACTACGACGCCAAGGGCAACGTGATCGTCGGCTCGAACCCCGCAGGTCAAGAAGGCGTGGAACCTCACGATGCAGGGGATCGCGAAGGGTGAGAGCGCCGGCCTCGCCGCGTTCAGCACCTCGTGGAACACCGGGTTCCAGCAGGGCAACTTCGCCACCGTGACCTGCCCGGCCTGGATGATGGGCTACATCCAGGGCCAGGCGCCGAAGTCGGCCGGCGACTGGGACATCGCGTCCGTCCCCGGCGGCGGCGGCAGCTGGGGCGGCTCGTTCCTCGCCATCCCGAAGCAGTCGAAGAACGCAGGACCTCGCGGTCGAGCTGGTCAAGTTCCTGACCTCGCCCTCCTCGCAGGCGTACGTCTTCAAGCAGACGGGCAACCTCCCGAGCGAGCCGGCAGCTCTACACGACCCCGGCGATCGCGAACTTCAAGAACCCGTTCTTCAGCAACGCTCCCGTCGGGAAGATCTTCACGAGCTCCGTGAAGAACCTGAAGCCGCAGATCACGGGCCCGCACCAGGGCGACATCCAGACCGCTGCGACGAACGCCATCGAGCGGGTCGAGCAGAAGAAGCAGTCGCCCGCGGAGTCCTGGGCGCAGTTCCTCAAGGACGTCGCGAACGTCGCGACCTGATCTCCTCGCGAGAGCGGACGCAGCGGGGCCGGCCGGTACCCGCACCGGCCGGCCCCTGCGTCGCCCTCGAGGAGACGGTGGCGATAGCGTTATGGCGAAAGCGATGGACATCGCGCGGCCGGCCGTCGTGCGCGGCGGGCTCTCGCGTCGCGACCGGCTGACCCGGCTCGACACGAAGGCCTCGCCGTACCTCTATCATCGCCCCGTTCTTCATCCTCTTCGCGATCTTCGGCGCGTTCCCGCTCGGTCTACACGGCGTGGGTCTCGCTGACCGACCGCAACCTGCTCAGCCCGACGTCCCACTTCGTCGGGCTCGCGAACTACACGGCGCTCTTCCACGACTCGTACTTCTGGAACGCGGTCGAGAACACGCTCGGGATCTGGTTGATCTCGACCGATCCCGCAGCTTCTCTTCGCGCTCGGTATCGCGCACCTGCTGAACGCGCAGCTGCGCGTGCCGGACGTTCTTCCGCATGGCGCGTGCTCCTGCCGCAGGTGACCTCGCTCGTCGCGGTGGCGCTGATCTTCACGCAGCTCTTCGACTACCACTACGGCCTCATCAACTACCTCCTGAGCCAGGTCGGGATCGGGAACGATCGACTGGGAGGCCGGAACGATCTCCTCATGGGTCGCGCTCTCGACGATGGTGATGTGGCGCTGGACGGGCTACAACGCGCTGATCTACCTCGCGGCGATGCAGTGCGTCCCCGACGAGCTCTACGAGGCGGCGGCGGTGGACGGTGCGAGCGGCTGGCAGCAATTCATCCACGTCACGATCCCGTCGCTGCGGCCGACGATCATCTTCACCGTCATCATCTCGACGATCGGCGGGCTTCAGCTCTTCACCGAGCCGTACCTCTTCCAGCCGCTGAAGCAGGCCGGGACGGGCGGCTCGGACCGGCAGTACCAGACGGTCGCGATGTACCTGTACGAGAAGGCTTTCGGCGGCAGCGAGTTCAAGTTCGGCTACGCCTCGGCGATCGCGTGGACCTCTTCCTGCTGATCGTGGCGATCTCGCTCGTCAACTTCCTCGTCATCCGGCGGATCAGGTCGGCGGACTGATGACGCGTCACTCGCAGCCAGATGGGTCCGAGTGCGCCCGCGCAGGCAGCAGGTCATACCGCCGCTTCCGCGGGCGCGGGGCCGCTTGACCTACATCGCGCTCATCCTCGTCGCGATCGCTCTCGATCTTCCCGCTCTACTGGTCGTTCGTCGTCGCCTCGCACGACAGCGCCTCGGTCGAGCAGCTACCCGCCCGTGCTGACGCCCGGGACGCAGCTCTTCCACAACATCGGCCGCCTCTTCAACTCGGGCGAGGTCAACGTCGACTTCTGGTCGGCGCTCGTCAACTCGTTCATCGTCGCCTCGACGGTGACCGTCGCGGTCGTGTTCTTCAGCGCGCTCGCCGGCTTCGCGTTCGCGAAGCTGAGCTTCCGCGGCAGCTCGGCGCTGCTGGTCGTGATCGTGATCACGATGATGGTCCCGGTCCAGCTCGGGGTGATCCCGCTCTACATCGAGATGATCCACTTCGGCTGGCTGAACAACCTGAAGGCGGTGATCGCGCCGAACCTCGTCACCGCGTTCGGCGTCTTCCTGATGCGCCAGTACATCGTCCAGGCGGTGCCGAACGACCTCGTCGACTGCCGCGCGGGTCGACGGCTGCAGCACCTGCGCATCTTCTGGCACGTGATCCTGCCTGCCGTGCGCCCCGTCGCGGCGGTGCTCGGGCTGCTCACCTTCACGATGACGTGGAACGACTTCTTCTGGCCGCTGATCGTGCTGACTCGCCGAGCACGCGACCGTGCAGGTCGCGGTCTCGACGCTCGCGAGCGGGTACGTCGAGGACTACGCGCTCGTGCTCACCGGGACGTTCATCTCGATCCTGCCGCTGCTCGTCCTGTTCCTCGTCCTCGGCAGCCAGATCATCGGCGGGATCATGCAGGGGGCGGTGAAGGGATGACGACCTCGGCGACCGATCCGATCCTCGACGAAGCCGGTGCGATCGCGCGCTTCCCGGAAGGGTTTCTCTGGGGCGCCGCGACCTCGGCGTACCAGATCGAGGGCGCTGCGTTCGAGGACGGGCGCGGCGTCTCGATCTGGGATACCTACGCGCACACGCCGGGCTTGATCGCGAACGGGACGACCGGCGATCATGGCCGCCGACCATTACCACCGCTATCCCGAGGACATCGGCGCTGATGCGCGAGATCGGGCTCTGCGGCCTACCGGTTCTCGATCGCGTGGCCGCGCATCCAGCCGGACGGCCGCGGGCCGGCGAACGAACGCGGCCTCGACTTCTACCGGCGCCTCGTCGACGCGCTGCTCGAGGCCGGGATCGAGCCATATCCGACGCTCTTCCACTGGGACCTGCCGCAGGAGCTCCAGGACGCGGGCGGGCTGGGCGGCCCGCGACACCGCGTACCGCTTCGAGGAGTACGCGGCGATCATGGGCGATGCGCTCGGGGACGGCGTTTCCAACTGGCTGACGCTGAACGAGCCCTGGTGTGCCGCATTCCTCGGCTACGGGATCGGGCGGCACGCGCCCGGCATCCACGACGGGCAGCAGGCGGTGGCCGCCGCGCACCACCTGATGCTCGCCCACGGCCTCGCTGTCCAGCGGATGCGCGCGACCGCCGCGCCCGGAACGAGTTTCGGGATCGTGCTCAACGTCGAGCCGCACATGCCGGCGTCGGGCAGCGCGGCCGATCTCGCGGCGGCACGGCTGGCAGACGGGATGCACAACCGGATCTTCCTCGACCCGCTCCTACGCGGCCGCTATCCGGAGGACGTGCTGGAGCATCTCCGGCCCGCTCGTCGACCTCGGCCACATCCGCGACGGCGATCTCGAGGTGATCTCGACGCCGCTCGACGTGCTCGGCGTGAACTACTACCGCCCGACTCTCCTCGCAGCGCGCAGCGAGCCGGCGCCGGGCGGCTGGTCGGTGTGGCCCGGTGACGAGAATGCTCGAGCCGCTCCCGCAGGAGGGCGAGCACACGACGATGGGTTGGATCGTCGATCCGGGCGGGCTCGAGAGGCTGCTGCTCCGCCTGGGGTCCGAGTACGGTGGTGTGCCGATGATCGTGACCGAAAACGGCGCCGCGTTCGACGATCGGCTCGAGCCCGATGGGACGGTATGGGACGAGCGGCGCGTCGCCTTCCTCGACCGCCACCTGCGCGCCGCGCATCGGGCACTCGAGGCCGGGGTGGACCTTCGGGGCTATTTCGTCTGGTCGCTCCTCGACAACTTCGAATGGGCCGAGGGGTACGCGAAGCGATTCGGGATCGTCTATGTCGATTACGAGACGCTCGAGCGGACGCCGAAGGCGAGCGCACGCTGGTACGCGGGCGTGATCGCGCGCAACGGTGTCTCCGGGCCGGAGCTGCGTCTGATGGCTCGTCCGCCGACACTCGAGGAGGTCGGCGAGGTCGCCGGCGTCTCGCGCGCGACGGTGTCGCGCGTGATCAACAACTCGCCGAAGGTGAGCCCCGAGGTGCGAGTCGCCGTCGAGCGGGCGATCGCGAAGCTCGGCTACTCGCCGAACCAGGCCGCGCGCAGCCTTGTGACGCGCCGCACCGACGCAATCGCGCTCGTCGTCTGCGAGCCCGAGGAGCGGATCTTCGCCGATCCGTTCTTTTCAGCGGTTGCCCGCGGGATCGGCGCCGCGGCGGCCGAGGTCGACAAGACGCTCGTGTTGATGATCATGCAGGGGGAGTCCGAACGGGAGCGCGCGCGCCGCTACCTCCGGCCCGAGCACGTGGACGGCGTCGTCCTGATGTCGCTGCACGGCGACGACCCTCTGCCTCGCCAGCTTCGGCGCGCGGGTGTGCCCACCGTTCTCGTCGGCCGTCCGCTCGGTCATCCCGGGTTGCCCTATGCCGACGCCGACAACCGCGGCGGGGCGCGCGAGGGCGTCGAACATCTGCTTGCGAAGGGGCGCCGCACGATCGCCACGATCTCGGGGCCGTCGAACATGTGCGCCGGAATCGACCGCTACGACGGCTACCGCGATGCGATCGAGGGCGCCGGTCTGCAGCTTCGAAAGACGCTCGTGGCCGAGGGCGACTTCTTCGAGGAGAGCGGCCATCGGGCAATGACCCGCCTGCTCGCCCGCCGTCCGGACATCGACGGAGTGTTCGCCGCGTCCGACCTGATGGCGGTCGGTGCGCTCCGGGCGCTCCGGGAGGCGGGCCGCCGCGTGCCGGACGACGTCGCGGTCGTCGGCTTCGACGACGCACCGATCGCCTCGCACACCCTGCCGGCGCTGACCACGATCCGCCAGCCGCTCGACAACATGACCGCCGCCGCCGCCGAGCTTCTCCTGAGTCGCGTCGACGGGAACGTTGCCACGCTCGACCGGATCGTCTGCCCGACCCTGCTCGTCAAGCGCGCCTCGGCCTAGGTTTCGGTCTCGCTCAGCGCTCCGCGAGGTGGGGTTCTTGCCGGCGCCGTTACAGAGTTGGTGCAAAGCCGGCACAGACACGTCACACATTCCGTCGTACAATTGATCTCGAGGGCGGAGGGGTGCGTCCCCGCCCAGGGTGGGGGTGCGCGAGGAAGAGACTTTTCGGCCAACCCTCTTTGGGCCGCGGGATCAGGTGCTCAGACCGGCGCCGAGGTGGACGATGGGCGAGGGCTCAGGCGGGTGAGAGCGGAATCTCTTCGAAGTCCTCCGGCGTGATCGTCCACGCACGGAGCTCCTCGAACTTCAGCCCGTAGATCAGGAACGGCTTGCCGGCCCAGAGCCCCGAGAGCGCCCGATCGGTGCGCGACGGGCGCGGCTCGGTCTCGGGATGCGAATGGAAGACCGCGAGCTCGTAGCCATCGTCCTCGGCGAACCACACCTCGGGGTCGATCTCGAGCTCGTAACGGTAGGGCGAGGCGAGACGGTTCTGGCCCCGGACGTACCGCTCGGCGACGCCGTCCGCGAACAGGATCACGCCGCAGCACTCGTTCGGTGCCTCCTCGGCGGCGTGCGCGTGCAGTTCGGCGCGAATCGAGGCGGGAACTACCACCAGAGCGTGCTCTCCATCGACTGCTCGACGTTATCGGAGCTCCAGAAGTCGCCGGACAGGTACTTCCAGCCGCCGTCGGCGAGGACGGCGACGACGACCGAGCCTTCCGGGAGTTCGCCGGCGATCTTGCGGGCGACATGAACGACCGCTCCCGCGGACACCCCGGCGAAGATCCCTTCGCGATCGAGGAGAGCGTGCACGGCGGCGACGGACTCGGCGTTCGAGACGAGGATCTTCCGGTCGAGCTTGGACACGTCGAGGATCGGTGGGACATAGCCGTCCTCGAGCGAGCGGAGGCCCATCACCGGATCTCCCGGCAACGGCTCCGCCGCCGCGACGACCACGTCGGGGAACGACTCGCGCACCCTCGCGCCGGTTCCCATCAGCGTCCCGCCGGTGCCGAGCCCCGCGACGAGCGCGTCAACACGTGGAAGGTCGCGCACGATCTCCGCGCCGGTGCCCTCGTAGTGCGCGCGGGGGTTCCATTCGTTCGCGTACTGGAAGAGCATCGTGTACTCCGGGTTCGCCGCCGCCAGTTCCTGGGCGACCCGCACCGCACCGTTCGAGCCCTCGTTTGCGGGGGAGTCGATGATCGTGGCCCCGAAGAGCTCGAGCACGAGCCGGCGCTCGGGCGTCGCGTTCGCCGGCATCACACAGGTCAGCTTCAGTCCGCGCAGCTTCGCGACGAGCGCAAGCGAGATCCCCGTGTTGCCGCTCGTCGGCTCGAGTAGCTCCGCGCCCGGCTCGAGCCCCGCAGCGTTCACCATCGCAAGCGCGACCCGGTCTTTGATCGATCCGGTTGGATTCTGCGCCTCGAGCTTCGCGTAGATCGTCACGCCCTCCGGCGAGAGATGCTCGAGCGCGACGAGCGGCGTATTGCCGATGAGGTCGAGCAGGCTGCTAGCGACCATCTCCGCCCGCCATTGCAGGCAGGAGGACGATCGTGGCCCCGTCGCGCACCGGTGCGTCGAGGCCGCCGGTCGTCCGCACGTCTTCGCCGTCGACGTAGACGTTCACGTACGGCCGGATCTCCGAGCCGTCGTAGATCTTCTCACCGAGGGCGGGCGTCCGTACGCTCAGATCCTCGAGCAACTCGCGAACGGTCGCCCCCGAGGCCTCGACCTCGCGCGCACCTCCCGCCTCGCTCCGGAGGACAGGTGGAACTCTCACGGTGCTCATCGCGTGCAGAACTCGACGTAGTCGATGTACTCGGTGATCGACGGATGCTCTCCGCAGACCGGGCACTCGGGGTTGCGCCTGATCTTCACCTCGGTGAAGTCGGTCGCGAGCGCGTCGAAGAGCAGCAGCCGCCCGATCAGCGGGTCGCCCGCACCGATCGCGAGCTTCAGCGCCTCGTTCGTCTGCAGCGTCCCGACGATTCCCGGAAGGACGCCGAGCACGCCACCCTCGGAGCACGACGGCGCAAGCTCGGGCGGTGGCGGTGAGGGGTAGAGGCAGCGATAGCAGGGCCCGTCGAACGGCTTGAACACGGTGACCTGGCCCTCGAAGCGGTAGATCGAGCCGTGGACGACGGGGATACCGCGCCACACGGACGCGTCGTTCACGAGGTAGCGCGTCGGGAAGTTGTCGGCCCCGTCGACGATGATCTCCCAGCCGTCGTCGAGGATCCGGTCGATGTTCTCCGAGGTCAGCCGCTCGCGATAGGTCGTGACCTCGACATCGGGGTTCAGCGCCTCGATCGCGCGCTTCGCACTGTCCACCTTCGGCGTGCCGAGGGTGTTCAGCGAGTGAGCGATCTGGCGCTGCAGGTTCGACTCGTCCACGATGTCGGCGTCGATGATCCCGAGGTGGCCGACTCCGGCCGCCGCGAGATAGAGCGATGCAGGCGATCCGAGGCCGCCGGCGCCGATCAGCAGGATCTTCGAGTCGAGCAGCTTCAGCTGGCCCTCCTCGCCGATCTCCGGGATCAACAGGTGCCGCGAGTACCGGGCACGCCGCTCCGGAGAGAGCTTCTGCGAGAGGACGATCTCGCCGCCGTTTCGCTTCCACTCGGTGAATCCGCCCTCGAGCGAAACGGGCTGCTCGTAACCGAGCGCCGCGAGGCTCTCGGCCGCGAACGCCGACCGAGCGGCCGAAGCGCAATAGATGACGACCGGAGTCGCGTGGTCCGGCACGACCGCCTCGATCCGCGACTCGAGGTTCCCGCGCGGGACGTGGACGGCCCCGGGAATGTGCCCCTCGTCCCATTCGTCCTGTTCGCGCACGTCAACCCAGACCGCGCCTTCGAGCTCCGACGCCTCACGGGCGTCGACCTCGACGATGCGTTCCTTAACGTCTTTTAGGAGTTCCCTGTAGCTCGCCATATCTTCAAAAACGATAGTAGCCGCCCGGGGCATTCCCGCTACCCTTTCTGGAGAAAGTGACGAGCCGCACCGCCATGTACGTGAACGTCGCGGTTGCCGCGATCGCCGCCGCCGGAATCGTGATCGGGCTCACGCTCGATACCCGGACGGCACCCGCCCAGCCGAAGGCCTTGTCCGGAAAGCCCCCGGTTCCTGTGAACGTACCGGCGCAGGTACGGCCGGAGATCGTTGCCGCGTTCAAGAGTTGGCCCAAGGGGAGCATCGCCGCGATGCAGCGCCTCGGGCTCGAGCATCTCGGAGGTGTCACGCCGAAGGAGCGCTACGTCAGTGCGGTCGTGCAGTACTTCCGCGGCGTGGCCCTCGACTGGGCGGGATATCCGATCGATGCTGCCGCGGCGCTCGACCGGGCAAAGACGCTCGGGAAGAACACGATGGTCCACAATGAGGCGGATTCGCTCAACCACCCAGGGTTCCTGAGGGGCGAGCCGCCGTTCTATCCGGTGTTCGAGCCCTCGGTGCCGAACAAGCTGCTGGAGCAGGGCTCCCGGCTTCAGGTTCTGGGCCACCAGGTCTCGGCAGAGCGCCTCTATGCAAAGGCGGCGAAGCTCGATCCGAAAGACGTCGAGGCCCAGATCGCGGTGGCGATGGGGCTGTTCGACGAAAGCAACTTGCTGCCGACGTTCTCCCGGCTCGGCCCCCTCGTGAAGGCGAACCCCCGCAACCAAGCTGCGCACTACTACTTCGGCCTCGTGCTCGCGTGGACGGGTCAGCCGTCAGATGCGATCGCCCAATGGAAACAGGCCGTGACGCTCGACCCGAAGAGCCCGGTCGGCAAGCGGGCGGAGGCGATCCTCGCGGGGATCGCCAAGAACCAGGCCGTCGCGGGCTAGTCCACCGGCCGGCGCCGTCCGACGCGGCTGTTAATTGTTCCCCGTCGCTACTGGGGAACGACGAGGAGCGCGTGTGGGCGAGGACGAATCGAGTACCGCTTTCTTCGAGGAAGAACTCGAAGAAACAGAGCTCGAAGAGACGCAACTGATCGTGGGTGCCGTACCGGGCGAATCACCCGGGGAAACAGACGACGGCGAGGCTCCGGCCGACGCGTCGTCGCTCGACGATCAGGGAGCCCTCGACGACCCCGGCCTCGACGAGCCTTTCGAGCTCACGACAGACTCGCTTCAGCTCTTCCTGAAGGACGTCGGCAAGGTGGATCTGCTCACCGCCGCTCAGGAAGTGGAGCTCGCGAAACGGATCGAGCGGGGCGACCACCGCGCGAAGCAGGAGATGGTCGAGGCGAACCTCCGCCTCGTCGTGTCGATCGCCAAGCGCTACCGCAACCAGGGGCTGCCGTTCCTGGACCTGATCCAGGAGGGCACGATCGGCCTCGTCCGCGCGGCCGAGAAGTTCGACCATCGCCGGGGCTTCAAGTTCTCCACGTATGCAACCTGGTGGATCCGCCAGGCGGTCGCGCGCGCGCTCGCGGACAAAGGGCGCACGATCCGGATGCCGGTGCACGTGGTCGAAAAGCTGAACAGGATCCTCCGGGCCGAGCGGAAGCTGCGCACCGAGCACGGTCGCGAGCCGAGCTCGGCCGAGATCGCGGTCGAGGTCGAGATGTCGATCGAGGAGGTCGAGCAGATCCGCCGCACCTCGCAGACCCCGGTTTCGCTGGAGAAGCCCGTCGGCGACGACGACGAGTCGGAGTTCGGACACTTCCTCGAGGACGATTCCGAGCCGCTTCCCGACGAGGCCGCAGGCCTGATGCTTCGAAACGAAGCGCTCGACCGTGCGCTCAGGATGCTCGGAGACCGCGAGCGCCATGTCCTCGAGCTCCGCTTCGGCCTGAACGGGGGGTCACCCTGCACCCTGGACGAGGTCGGGCGGGCTTTCAACATCACGCGCGAGCGTGCGCGCCAGATCGAGAACCAGTCGCTGAAGAAGCTCCGCATGTACGCAGACGCCGAGCAGCTCCGAGACGTCGCGTAGACTCGGCCCCGCGATGGCGGAACCCTGGTTCGACGAGCTCGCCGAGTTCCTGCGCATCCCCTCGGTGAGCGCCGATCCGGCGCACGCAACTGATGTTCGGCGAGCGGCAGACTGGGTTCGCGACTTCGTCGCCGACGCCGGCGGACAGGCCGAAGTGGTCGATTGGAACGGCAGTCCGCTGATGATCGGGGAGCTCGCTGCATCGGACGGCGCGCCGGCACCCACAGTTCTCTGTTACGGGCACTTCGACGTGCAGCCCGCGGAGCCGCTGGAGCTCTGGGAGAGCGATCCATTCGAGCCCGAGATCCGCGACGGCTACCTCTACGGCCGGGGCACGGTCGACGACAAGGGGCAGCTCTATCTGCTCCTCGCGGCGGCGCGCGACCTGGCGCGGGCCGGCGAGCTGCCGGTCAACCTTCGGTTCTGCTGCGACGGCGAGGAGGAGATCGGCGGCGACTCGATCGTCCAGTTTCTCGAAGCTGATGAGCGGGGCGCCGACGCCGCGGTCATCTTCGACACGGACATGATCCGGCGCGGATTGCCGGCGTTCACGCTCTCCACCCGGGGCCTCATCTACTTCCACCTCAGCCTGCGTACCGGTGAGCGCGACCTTCACTCGGGCATTTTCGGCGGCGCCGCGCTCAATGCCGCTCATGCGCTCGCCACGACGATCTCGCGGGTCATCGCGAAGGACGGGCGCCTCGCGGAGCCGCTGCGGAAGGGCCTCGTCCCGCCGACCGAGGCCGAGCTCGCCGGCTGGGCGGAGCTCCCCACGGGCGACCACGAGCTCGGGCTCCAGGGCGCCGGGCCGGCCGATCGGCGTGCGGCTGAGGAGTTCTACGTGCGGACCTTCGCGGAACCGGCGCTCGACGTGAACGGGATCCAGAGCGGCTCACCGCACCTTCAGAAGACCGTCCTTCCGGTCGAGGCCGTCGCGAACCTCTCGATCAGGCTCGCCCCCGGGCAGAAGGTCGACGAGATCGCCGAGGCGCTCGAGCGGCTGTTGCACGACTCCGTGCCGGCGGGCGCGAAGCTCGACGTCCAACGGCTCTCCTCGTCCCGGCCCGGGCTCGTTCCGCCGGATGCCAAGGCGATCCTGCTCGGGCTCGACGCGTTCGAACGGGCGATCGGCGTCCGGCCTGCGTTCGTGCGGTCGGGCGGAACACTGCCGATCGTGCCGGCGCTGACCGACCGGGGAATCGCGACGATCATCAGCGGCTTCGGCCTTCCGGACTCGAATATCCACTCACCGAACGAGCGGTTGCTCGCCGAGTACGTCCCGCTCGGGATCGCGACGGCTCGGGAACTGTTCCGCGAGTTCGCAGCGCTCTGATGCTCGACCGGCGCGCGCTCCTGCGTCGCGGGGCGGGTCTGGTTGCTGCCGCTTACGGCTGGCAGACGGTCGCCGAGGCCTCGGGGCGACTCTTGGGTGTTTTGCCGGCGTCAAGCTCGACCCGGGGACCGGAATCGCGACCATCGGGGCCGGTGCCCGCCTGATCGACGTCGAATCGACCCTGGCCGCTTCCGGCCGCGCCGTGGCCAACGGCTCCTGTGCGACCGTCGGGGTCGGCGGCCTGACCCTCGGAGGCGGAGTCGGCATCGCCTCGCGGAAGTTCGGGACGATGGCCTACCTACGACCCGGACTGGTTCTTCCGGACTGGTTCTTCCGCTTCGCCCAGGGGGTCGCGCCGCACTGAAAGCGGCTGATCGATGCCGCAAATCCGGCGGTCCAGTCGAACCCCAGGGCCACCGTTTTCTCCCCACCCTTGGGTGGGGTAGCACCCTCCGCCCTCTACTTCAAATTCTACGTGCCCTCGGGCCGCCGAGGTGTACCAACTTCGTCAATTCTTTTCCACACCGCCCGAAGGACAAGCCGCGGCCGGCCGTGCGTCGGCACCGATCAGCGCCACGGGGGCGGATTGTGCACCCAGCGCCCGCCGACCATCGTTGCGACGATCTGGGCGTCCAGATCATCCCAGGGATCTCGGTCGAGGACGACGAGGTCGGCCGCGTACCCGGGCAGCAGTTTCCCGCGCCGTCGCTCGTCGCCTGAGAGCCAGGCCGGGGCGACCGTCGTCGCCTCGAAGGCCTGTTGCACGGTCAGCGCTTGTTCGGGGTGCCATGCGTCTCGCTCGTCGATCGTCCGTCGGACGCCCGCTCGAACGCCGGCGAGCGGGTCGAGCTCCTCGATCGGCGCATCGGAGCCGTTGACGACGACTGCGCCCGAATCAACCAGCGAGCGATAGGCATACGCGCCCGCGGTCTTCCCGCCCCAGAACCGGTCGGCGAGGTCGCGGTCTGAGGGCGCGTGCGAGAACTGAACAGAGCAGGCGACCCCGAGCGAGGCGAACCGCGGCAGATCCTCGGGTGCGAGGAGCTGCGCATGCTCGATCCGATGGCGGAGACCGAGCGGCTCCCAGACCGCCCGCGTCCGTTCGAACGCATCGAGCGCCTCACGGTTCGCCCCGTCCCCGATCGCATGAACGGCCACCGGGAAGCCCGCCGCGGCGCCCTCGAGCACGATCTCGGCAAGCTGCTCGCCGCTCGTGATCGTCACGCCTGAGCCGTCGAGCATCAGCGCCGTCCCGGAGCCGAGGGTCCCGTCCATGAACGCCTTCAGGTAGCCGACTCGCAGCATCGGGCTGCCGAGCCCCGACGAGATGCCGAGGGTCGCAAGCGCGCCGACCTCGTCGGCCGGAACGGACTGCCACACCCGAAGTGTGAGCGAGCCCATCCGCTCGAGCCTCTGCCAGAGCCTCAGTGCGCCGAGCCAGCCGTCCTTGTCGTGGACGGCGGTGACGCCACGAGAGGCCGCGATCGCGAGACCGACGCGCATTGCATCGACGTACACGTCGTCGGGCACTCCGAGGTGTCGTTCCTTGAAACGCCAGGCGGCCTCCTCGCGGAGCACGCCGGTCGGCGCGCCGCTTCCGTCGCGCTCGACCACACCGCCCTCGACCTCGAGGTCGCCCCCGGCGAGCGCGAGCGCGGCCGAGTTGACCCAGAGCGAGTGGTAGTCCTTCGAGATCATCGCCGCGGGAGCGCTGCCGGTCACCTCGTCGAGCCGGGCCGCCGTCGGCTCGACTGCCCCCGGCCAGTCGCCGCTACGCCAGCCATATCCGCGAATCGCCTCGCCTGCACCGGCGCCGCGCGCCGCCTCGATCCGCGAGAGTGCCTCATCGAGCGACGTGCAGCCGTCGAGCGCGATCTCGGTGCGGGCAAGCGCCCACGTGGGGAAGTGGACGTGCGAGTCGGTGAGTCCGGGGAGTACGGCGCGGCCGCCGAGGTCGACCACCTCCGGAGACGCGAGCGAGGTCTCGTGGACGCCGATCCCGCCGGCGATCCGCTCACCGGCGATGGCAAGCGCGCGCTGCGTCGGGATCTGCGGATCCATCGTGCGAATGAGCCCGTTTTCGAAGATCACGGCTGTCAGTCCGCGTATGGGAGCTCGAGCGCGTCGACGAGCTCCAGTGCCTTCGCACAGGCTCCCGGCGCGTCGTCCGCGAACACCGTGATCTCGGCGATCACAGTCGGGAACCCGTCGACCGCCGCGGTCACCGGCTGGCCGGGGCTTACGAGGACGTCATGCTGGATCACGGCGGGGTCGTCTGCGAGGTGCTCGAGCCATCCGGAGTGGGTGAACGACCCGGAGCGAGAGGCATGCAGGAACACGGTCGTGACCCCGGCGGGCGGATGCGGATGCGCCCTCGGCACCGCAGGCAGGCCGACCGCGAGCAGCAGTTGCTGCTCGACCAGATCGACACCCGCAACGAGACGGTGGATGTCCGCGATCACTCCGCCTCCGAGCCGCGCGTTCATCTCGAGCAGTCGCGGCCCGCGGCTCGTGTCTTTCGCCTCGGCGTGCAAGACGCCTTCACGGAAGCCGAGCGCGAGCGCCGTGCGAACACAGAGGTCCGTGATTGCCTCGATTCGCTCCGCGGGATGGGCCGACGGCGAATGCATGCCCGTCTCCACGAAGTACGGTTCCTCGGTCGCCCAGTTCTCCGAGACTCCGGCAAACGTGCACAAGCCCTCGGAGAGCACGATGTCGACGTCGAACTCCGGGCCGTCGAGGTACTCCTCGAGCATCAGATCGCAACCCTGCTGGAAGATCGCGTTCAGCTCCGGCGTGATCAGCTCGGCAACCAGGGCATAGCCGGTTTCGAGCATTTCGAAGTCGTCGGCGCGCAGGCACCCGAGCGCCTCCGAGCCGAAAACCGGCTTGATCACCGCCGGAAACCCGACGTATTCGGCAGCGGCCGGCAGGCTCTCCGGCCCGTCCAGGTGCATGAAGCGCGGCGTGGGGAGCGCCGCGGCACGGCTCGCCTCGAGCGTCCGCAGCTTGCTGCGTGCGGCGTCGGCGGCCGAAAGTGGGAATCCCTTCAGCCCGAGCGCCTCGGCGACTCGGGCGGTGACCGGCACCGCGTCTTCCCAGAACGTGAGGACTCCGTCGAGTCGCACGTCCTCCCTGCCGAGCGCGGCGAGCACCGTTCGGACGGCTTCGTCGGGCTCTCCTGAGGTGTCGGCGTCGACGAACACCGCCGCGATCCCTTCGTCGACGAGCGTGCGCGCCCAACTCGAGGGATCGCCGACGAGAACCAGTTCGACGTCGTACAGATGAGCCCGCTCGTAGAGGAAGCGCTTCGTCACATAGCCGGGTTCGATCACGCCGATCCGGGCCCCGACAAGCAGCGAGCGCCGCAGTTCCTCTCCGGCCGGGCCCGGATCGCGCAACGTCGATGGGTCGGCGCCCGCGAGTCGTGCCCGGAACGTTGCGGTCTGGGTCAAGCCGGCGCTCCTCGTCTGCGGCGGGCGGAAGGAAGTCGGCCGATCATCATGTCGCACAGCGTGACAGTCAAACCGGCCCCTGGGATCGCGAACCGGCCGGGATGAGATAGTTGCGGCATGGGCGGCGAGCTCGAAACAAATGCCGCGTTCGCGGCCGTCTTTCGTAACCCCGCGCTTCGGCGGGTCCAGCTCGCATGGGCGGCCGCCCATCTCGGGAATGTCTCGATCGCGGTAGCGGTAGCGGTCTACGCCTACGGCATCGGCGGTGCCGCCGCGGTCAGCCTCATCTACGTGATCCGCCTCGTGCCCGCAGCGATCGCGACGCCGTTCGCGGCCCTGCTCGGTGACCGCTTCCCGCGGCCGCGCGTGATGCTGGCCGCGAACGCGAGCCGTTTCGTGTTCGCGGGGGCGATCCCGATCGCGATCGCCGCCGACGTCAGCCACTGGGTCGTCTACGGGCTCAGCATCGCGATCGCCGTCGTCGGGACGCCCTTCCGGCCGGCTCAGGTCGCGATCCTCCCCTCTCTCGTCGATCGCCCCGAGGAGCTCACCGCGGCGAATGTGGTCGCCTCGACGATCGAAGGTCTCGGCTTCTTCGCGGGGCCCGCCCTCGCCGGTGTCCTGCTGGCGGTGTCGGGCACCACAGCGGTTTTCGTGTTCGTCGCGATCTCGTTCGGGATCTCGACGGTGGTGCTCCTGCGACCGCTCACCGGCACCGGTGCCGACCGCGCGGAGAGCGAGCCCGTCGAGGAATCGTTCACCGAGGCGCTGCTCGCGGGAGCCACGACGATCGGTCGCGATGCCGACCTGCGGGTGCTCGTGGGCCTCTTCACCGCCCAGATGCTGGTCGCGGGTGCGCTGGCGGTGCTGCTCGTCGTCACGGCGATCCAGCTGCTCGGCACCGGGAACGCGGGCGTGGGGTGGCTCGACGCCGCCGTCGGGGTCGGCGGCGTGATCGGCGCGATCGGTGCGCTCAGACTTGCCGGGCGCAGGCGACTCACGCCGCCCTTCCTCGTCGGGATCGTGCTCTGGGGCGCGCCGTTCCTGCTGATCGCGGCCTGGCCGAGCGTGGCCTCCGCCGTGCTCGCGTTCGTCGTGATCGGGATCGGGAACATCCTCGTCGACGTCGCCGGCTACACGCTCCTTCAGCGGGCGGTCAGCGACGAGGTGCTCGCGCGCGTGTTCGGCGTGATCGAGACGCTCTACTACGTGAGCGTGGCGATCGGGGCGATCGCGGTTCCGCCGCTCGTCTCGGCCTTCGGGCCGCGCTGGACGCTCGTGATCACGGGGCTCTTCCTACCGGTGCTCGCGCTTGCTTCGGGCACGCGGCTGCTCCGGATCGACAGCGCGGCGATCGCCCCGGCGCGCGCGGTTGCGCTGCTTCGCGAACTGCCGCTCTTCGCGCCGCTTCCCGCGCTGGCGCTCGAGCGCCTGGCGATGCATCTGCACGAGCTCGATGTCCCCGCGGGTGTCGAGGTGATCACCCAGGGCGATGTCGGAGACCGCTACTACATCCTCGCGAGCGGCGAGGCGGAGGTCTGGATCGACGGCGAGCTCGTGAACAACCTCGCGCCCGGCGAGGGCTTCGGCGAGATCGCACTGCTTCGCGACGTGCCGCGCACCGCGACGGTCAAGACGACCGCGCCGAGCGAGCTCTTCGCGCTCGACCGCGAGACGTTCCTCGAGGCTGTCAGCTCCGACCGGCGCTCGTCGGCCGCCGCCGACGAGACCGCGAGCCGCCGTCTCGGGACGCTGTCGGGATCGATCTAGGGGCTGGAACCGGCGTGTCCGTAAACGAGCTATTCCTGACCCCGGTTTTCGCGCATAGGAGATAACCCGATTTGCGGGACATTTGTCGGTGCCTGCGGCCCGCTGTTGCAGTTTCGTTCCGCCGTCGTCGCAGCGCTGAGGCAGTTCCCGACCCTGCCGCACGCGTCTAGGCTCTCGGGGTGCCGTACGACCCGCTGACGGCCGAGCAGCGTGAGATACGCGCGCTCGTCCGAAGCCTTGCCCGCGAGCGGATCGCGCCACGGGCCGCCGAGATCGACAAGTCGGCCGAGTTCCCGTGGGACATCGTCGAGCTCTTCCGCGAGAACGCGATCTTCTCGACGCTTGCCGACGAGGAGTACGGCGGTGTCGGCGCGAGCGCGCTGACGACGTTCGTCTCGATCGAGGAGATCTCGAAGGCGTGCGCGACGAGTGGCTTGATCCTGGCGGTGCAGGAGCTCGGCGCACTTGCGTTCAAGCTGCTCGGCAGCGAGGAGCAGAAGCAGCGGTATCTGCCGAAGCTCGCCTCGGGTGAATGGCTGTCGGCCTACGCGCTGACGGAGCCTGGGGCGGGCTCGGATGCGGCGGCGATGCTCACCGAAGCACGGCGCGAAGGCGACGCTTACGTCCTCGAGGGCTCGAAGCGTTTCATCACGAACGCCGGCGTCGCGGGCGTGTACATCGTCTTCGCGAAGACGGACGCGGCCGCAGGCCACACGGGCGTCTCGGCGTTCGCCGTCGAAGCCGACACGCCCGGCCTCGAGATCGGCCGGATCGAGCCGAAGATGGGGATCAAGGGCTCGACGACCGGCGAGGTCTTCCTGAACGGGTGCCGTGTCGATGCCGCGAACCGGATCGGCGAGGAGGGCGACGGCTTCCGCCTCGCGATGCGGATCCTCGACCGTTCCCGCCCGGGGATCGCCGCCCAGGCACTCGGGCTCGCCCAGGGCGCGACCGACTATGCGGTCGAGTACGCGAGCACTCGAGAGACGATGGGGGAGCCGATCGCCCGCCACCAGCTCGTCGCGGCGATGCTCGCCGACATGGAGACCCGCTGCGAAGCGGCCCGAGGGCTGCTCTACCGCTGCGGGCAGATGATCGACGACGGGATCGACGGACCGGACCTGACGAAGCTCTCGGCGATGACGAAGCTCTTCTGCTCGGACACTGCGATGGCCGTCACCACCGACGCCGTCCAGGTGCTCGGCGGGTACGGCTACATGCAGGAGTATCCCGTCGAACGGATGATGCGCGACGCCAAGATCACCCAGATCTACGAAGGCACGAACCAGATCCAGCGCCTCGTAATCGCGCGCGAGTTGCTTCGGGAACATGCCTGAGGTCAAGCTCTCGAGCGCCGACCGCGTCCTCTTTCCCGACGACGGGATCACGAAGGGCGACCTCTTCGCCTACTACGCCGCGGTCGCGCCGGCGATCGTGCCGCACCTGAAGGACAGACCTTTCACGATGAAGAGATGGAGGGAGGGCCTGCCGGGCGGCAGCTTCTTCCAGAAGCAGGCGCCGAAGGGGATACCGGACTGGATCCCGACCCGCGAGTTCCGCACGTGGCCGCGCGGCGGCAAGGGCGAGTCACGGCTCGTGGACTTCCCGCTGGTCAACTCGCGGGACGCGCTTCTCTGGATGGTGCAGATGCACTGCATCGACATGAACGCCTGGTACTCGCGGGTCGACAAGCCCGACCGACCCGACTTCGTGCTCTTCGATCTCGACCCGCCGGAGTCACCCGATGGGTTTCCGATGGCGGTGCGCGTCGCGCACCTGATCCGCGCCGCGCTCGAGCAGCTCGACCTTCCCTCGTATGTGAAGACGAGCGGGGCAGACGGGATCCATGTGCTGCTCCCGATTGCGCGCCGTTCGGGCTACGACGAGACCTACGAGTTTGCCGAGCTCCTGTCGCGCGGCCTCGAAGCGGAGCATCCCGGCGAGGTGACGACCGAGTGGCTCAAGAAGAAACGCGCGGGCGTCCTCGTCGACCATCGCCAGAACGGCCACGGGAAAACGATCGCGTCCGCTTACTCGGTGCGCCCGAAACCGGGCGCGCCCGTCTCGACTCCGCTCCACTGGGACGAACTCACCGAGGAGATCCGCCCCCGTGACTTCTCGATGGCGGTCGCACTCGACCGCGTCGCGCGCCTGGGCGATCTCTTCGAGCCGGTGCTCCAGGGCGGCCCGGCGCTCGGCCCGGCGCTGCGTGAGCTGCGTCTGGCGCAAGCAGAGACGTAGAAGCGCAGGTACTCGGCCTCCCGACGAGCCGCTGTGTCCGCCGCCGTGCGCCACGAAGCGGACGTTCGTCAGTGCGAGCTGTGGTCTCCGCCGTCGGGAAGCAGCACGTCCGGCCCCTTGGGCCCGAGGGCATGGAGCGCGTCGAACAGCCCGGGACTGCGCGGCTACGCCACCGCGGCGGCATCGACGAGCGTCACGATCTTCATCTCGGGTGGGGGAGAGGTCAGGAACGACGCGACGACGGCCAGTGGATCGAGCCAGTCGGCCTCCAGGAAAGCGTCGGTTCTCTGGGGAAGGGCGGAACCGGGCTCGTTCGCCTGGATCGTGACGCGGCCGCCGCTGACGACGAAGCACTCGGGGGATCCCACCTCGAGCGACGGAGCCAGAACGCAGAGCTCGAGGCGGCGCAGGCGGTCGATTTCGCGCAGCAGAACGTGCACTCGGTCGAGCGAGGCGAGGTCGCGTCGGAGTCGGGACGCGTCGAGGTCGTGGCCGATCTCGAACAGCTCGACGACACGCCGGCGGATCCGGTCGAACGGCGCGCCCTCCAGCAGACCATCGAACTCCTCCGCGCTGCAGCCCTTCAACGCCCGCGCCGCCCGCTGCGCCTCGGCGCGGCCGCGGAGCGGGCCGTAGCGCGAAGGCGCCGCACTCAGCACGACCCGCTCGCCCCGCCGGTGGAGGTAGACGTAGCGCTCCGGCGTCGGCGTGCGCGAGTTCGCCGGCGGACGAAGCTCGCGGATCAGCCTGATCTCTTCGAGCGCCGCGGCGAGCTCCGACCCTGCGATCCGCCACTCGATCCGCGCGACCTCGTCGAGGGCAGCCTCGACCGAGGGCCGTTGCCGGGCGCTCTGGAAGTACGACCGGAGGCGTGCGCGCAGATCGCGCGCCTTGCCCACGTACAGCACCGTGCCGGCGGCGTCGCGGAACAGGTAGACACCCGGGCGAGTCGGAGCGCCGTGGATCAGGCCGCGCTTCGCGTGGATGCGTCGCGGCCTCGGTGCGGCGAGCTCCTCGAGCTCGGACAGCGTCGAGGCTCCGCGCTCGGCCGCGAGCTCCACGAGCCGCAGGAACACCTCGGCTGTTGCCTGCGCGTCAGGCAGAGCGCGATGGCACGGCCGGACGGACACGCCGAAGAAGTAGGCGAGCGAGGCGAGGCTCGTTCGCTGGACACGCCGCGCGAGGAGATTCCGGGCGAGCGGGACCGTGTCGATGACCGTCGCAGCGAGCCGCTTGCCGGTCATTCGTTCGAGCTCGCGGTTCACGAACCCGACGTCGAAGCGCGCGTTGTGCGCGATCAGCACGGATGAGCCGGCGAACGCGGAGAACCGCTGGATCGCCGTCCGCACGCCGGGAGCTCGCCGCAGCGCGTCGTCCGACAGGCCGGTGAGACGGCGCACGGCCTGGGGTACGGCGGTCTTCGGCGCCACGAGAGTCTGGAATGTGTCGTTGATCTCGAGCCCTCGGATCCGGACGGCGCCGATCTCGCAGATCCGCGACGAGGCGTGCGAGAGACCGGTCGTCTCGAGATCGAAGACCACGAACTCCGTCTCTGTAAGGCGCGGGTCGGGAACCGATGCGAGCGCGACGAAGGAACCGCGCCACGTGAGCCGGGCGTCCTCCTCGACGAGCGGAGAGAGCAGGGTACGTGCAAGCCCCTCCGGCGCTTGGCGCACCGCGAACAGGTGTCGTGCCGCCTCGCTCGCCTGCACGCGGCCTCCGCGTTCCTCGACGAGCTCGACCAGCCGATCGAGCGAGTCGATCGCGAGCTGCATCGCGGCACGCTAGCACGAACATATGTTCGTCACGGGTGGAGTCATCTAGGCTAGGCTCCCGGCTCCATGCAGAAGGCAGGCACCTTCCTGGGGATCGCGATCCTCGCGGCCGCGATCGTCGCCACGGCATCCGGGCGGAACGCCGCGAAGGTCGTGACGCTGCAGCCGGGGCAGACCGTCGAGCTCTCGCGCTCGCACGTCATTTGCATCTACCAGAAGAAATCCGGCGACTTCGGGATGGAATGCGCCATCGTCGACAGCTCGGGCCAGCCGAAACACGGCAGTTACATCGTCGTGATGCTCGCAAGCGGCGGGATCAGCGTCGTCGTCCCGTACACGAACAAGGTCGTCTTCGTCCGCAAGGGTCGCACGATGCTGCGCGACTCGTCGATCACGGTCGGCAACGGCACCGAGATCAAGCTGGCCGGCACCACGAAGCTCGGCTGCAGCACGGTCGCCGTCCGGGGCGAGCCGACGGTCTTCTGCGACCTGCTCGACGCGCACGGCAACTTCCTGCCGAACTCCTACGCCTTCGGAATCGGCGACTCGACCCTCACCGCGCTTCAGTGGAATGCGGCGGGCAAGGTCAAGACCGTCGGTTCCTGGCGTGAGAACGGCTGAGGCCGTCCGTCAGTTCGCCCAGTAGAACTCGTCCGGCAGCCGCGAGGCGAGCGCCTCGATCACCTTCATCTGCATCGACGGGAGCTCTTCCAGTAGCTCCTTGAATGCGGCCGGCGCGATCATCACGACGCGCATCGGCGTCGTCGTGACGACAGACGCGGTGGTAAGACGGTCCGAGAGCAGCGAGATCTCCCCGAAGAAGTCTCCCACTGCGAGCCGGTTGATCTCCACCCCCGCCCGTTCGACAGAGGCCTCGCCGTTCAGCACGACGAAGAAGTGGTGCCCGGGCTCGTTCTCGTGGATCAGGATCGCGCCCCTGTCGAACTCGACCGCGCGCGAGATCTTCTGCACCGCGACAAGATCGCCCTTGTCGAGCCCCGAGAAGAGCGGGACGCTCTTGAGTGCTTCGAGCTCGCTGTAGTCCTGGGTGCTGGCCACGGGAGCGGAATGTTAGGGGAAGCGGCCCGTGGACTGCGCCGGGAGCGTCTAGGCTGATCGCCGAGGCTATGGCGAAGCGCACTGATCGGCCGGCAGTAGAGCGAACGGGCGGTTCGATCGACATTCGCCTGCCCGACGGCCGGACGGTGTCGATGCCGACGGCCGCGGTGTCCCCTTCGGCCGTTGACGCTTGCTGCTTCTGCGGCCGGGAGGTGGAGCACACCGCCGAAGACCGGATCCGGCTGTCGGTGCAGTGGATCGAGGACGACGTCGACCGTGGCCAGACGCTGGGCGGCGCATCGCGCGTGTCTGGAGGAGCGAATGCACGAACGCGTGAAGGGCGCGGGACCGTTCTTCATCGAGGCCCGTGGATAGCGGGCTGGTCGATCCGAAGCCGGGGTGGAGGTCTTAGCGCCGGCCCGGTTCCGACGCCGTGCGATCGGTCAGGAGGTCTTGTGAGCGCTCCAGGTGCCTCCCGCGGGAACGCTCTTGTAGGTGCCCGACATCGAGTTGCCCGAGACCGATCCGGTGTAGGTGGCGCCGGCACCGACGGTCCCGAACTTGATGGTTTTGCCGGTGATGCTTCCGTTGACGCTGTACTTTCCGGGCGGGCTGGAGAGCTTGATCGATCCGCTCAACTTCGAGCCTTTCTGTATCCAGTGAAGCGTGAACGTGCCCGAGTAGGCGCCGCTGTAATGCCCGGACCACGTCCCGGCGAGGGAGGCGTCGTGTTTAGCCGTCGCCGTCGGGACTGCCCCGACGACCGAGCTCGCGCCCAGGCCCGCAACCGACGCAAGCACCGCTGCCACTAGCCAACGATTCCGTCTCATCGAGAGCTCCTTTCACGCGTTGTATCCCCGTCTATCCGGGAGCATACGACCATCACCGTTCGACGACAAATGATGAGGTCAGGCGAGGAGACGGCGGCTTGGGCCGAGAGGCCTTACGCCACGGATGAGCCGTCGGCAGCGGCTCGCATCGCGGCCTTGCGCGCCCGCTTGGCCGCCTGATAGTCGGCGAGCGCCTGCGGCGAGTCGACCTTGCCGAGGCAGGCGTGATCCGGTGCGAGCGGCTTCGCGATCGCGACGTCGAAGCGGTAGGCGAGGACCGAGGCGAGGGCTGTGACCTTCATCGGCCCGAACCCCGGGAGGGCGGCGAGGCGTTTCTTCAGATCGTCCGAGTCGGAGGCCTCGTTCCAGATCCGGGAGGCGTCGCCGCCGTAGTCCTCCGTGACGACTGCCGCGAGCTCTCGCACCCGGCCTGCCATCGAGCCGGGAAAGCGGTGGATCGCAGGCTTCTCCCGGAACGGCTCCTCTAGGTCGAGCTTCGCGAGCTTGCCAGGATCGAGCGTGCCGACGCGCTGCTTCAGCGCCAGCGGGCCCGCGAAGGCTTTCTGCACGGGCACCTGCTGATCGATCGCGAAGCCCATGAGCAGCGCGAACGGATCCGTTGCGATCAGCTCGCAGGCAGCCTGGTCGTCCGTGAAATAGAGCGCCTTCGGCACGCTGTGATCCTAGCGCCGGGCGGTTTCGCGATCCAGCCTCGCTCTGTGACGTTGCGTGGCGGCTTGCGAGGCGGCCATACTTGGCAAGTGGCAGAGGCGCCGAAAACCGAGGTCGTGAAGACTGAGGCCCCGCGGCAGGCGCGGGAGCTCGAAGGCGGCCGCCTCGCCGTCGTCGTGGCCGTCTTGGTCTACGTGGTGCTGTTCATCGCGTTGAACACGCGCAGCGTCCAGGTCAGCTTCGTCTTCTTCACCTTTCGGAGTCAGCTCCTGATCGCGTTCGGATTCATCGCGCTCCTCAGCTTCGGCGCAGGCTATTTCGTGCACAGCCGCTTCGGATCGGGGCCGAACAGCTTCCTGAACCGCAAGCCGCAGAACCGTCCTTAACGAACACTTGTTCGACCGCCTCGGGCGCGATACCCTGGGCTGATGGATCCGCTCGCCGCCTTCTCGCCCGCCACGCGTGCCTGGTTCGAGGGCGCTTTCGCCGGGCCGACTCCCGCCCAGACGCTGGGCTGGCCGGCGATCGCGGGCGGCGGAGACGTCCTCATCCAGGCCCCCACCGGATCCGGGAAGACGCTCACCGCGTTCCTCTACGCGATCGACCGGTTGAACGAGAATCCGGGCGCCGGGTTGCGGGTGCTGTACGTCTCACCGCTGAAGGCGCTCAACTACGACATCGAACGCAACCTCCGTGGCCCGCTCGCCGGGCTCGAGTCGTCGCTGCGCGTGGGCGTGCGGACGGGCGACACACCGGCCAAGGACCGCCGCCTGCTCGTGAAGGAGCCGCCTGACATCCTGATCACGACGCCCGAATCGCTCTATCTGATGCTCACCTCGGCCGCCCGGGAATCGCTTCGCAACGTCGAGACCCTGATTCTCGACGAGGTGCATGCCGTCGCGGGCACCAAGCGCGGCGCGCACCTCGCGCTGTCGGTCGAACGGCTGCAGCGCCTCCTCGATCATCCCCTCCAGCGGATCGGGCTCTCCGCAACCCAGCGGCCGCTCGAGGAGATCGGCAAGTTCGTCTCGGGCGGGCGGCCGATCGCTCTCGTCGATGCGGGAACGCGCAAGGAGCTCGACCTGCAGGTCGTGATCCCGGTCGAGGATCTCCGCGAGCTCGGCTCCAGCTCCAGTCTCTATCACCCGACGCTGAGCGAGGGCGAGGTCTCGGACGGGAGCGCCGAGCACGCCGTCGCCTCGATCTGGCCCTCGATGTATCCCGAGCTGCTTTCACTCGTCGAGTCGCACCGCTCCACGATTCTCTTCGTGAACAATCGGCGGCTTGCCGAGCGGCTCGCGCTCCGACTCAACGAGCTCGCCGAAAAAGAGATCGCCCGAGCCCACCACGGCAGTCTCGCCCGCGAGCAGCGGGTCGTGATCGAGGAAGACCTCAAGGCCGGTCGGATTCCCTGCCTCGTCGCCACCTCGTCGCTCGAGCTCGGGATCGACATGGGCGCGGTCGACCTCGTGATCCAGGTCGAATCGCCCAAGTCCGTCGCCCGCGGGCTTCAGCGGATCGGCCGGGCCGGCCACGAGCTCGGGGCGGTCTCGAAGGGCCGGATCTTCCCCAAATTCCGGGCCGACCTGCTCGAATCGGCCGTCGTCGCCCGCGCGATGCGGAACGGCGAGATCGAAGAGACGAAGATTCCACGAAACGCTCTCGACGTGCTCGCACAGCAGATCGTCGCGATCGCGGTCGACGAGGAGATCGAGGTCGCCGAATTGCACGACCTCGTCCGGAGGGCGTATCCGTTCTCCGAGCTCTCCCGGACGCAGCTCGAGAACGTCCTGGACATGCTCGCCGGCCGCTACCCCTCAGACGAGTTCGCCGAGCTTCGCCCGCGGATCGTCTGGGATCGCACCGGTGGCACGATCCGGGCGCGCGACGGGGCCCGGCGGCTCGCCGTCACGAACGCCGGCACGATCCCCGACCGGGGTCTGTTCGGGGTTTTTCTCGTCAACGGCGGCGGCCGGGTCGGCGAGCTCGACGAGGAGATGGTCTACGAGGCCCGCGCCGGTCAGACGTTCTTGCTCGGCGCCTCGACCTGGCGGATCGAGGAGATCACACGCGACCGCGTGCTCGTCTCGCCGGCACCGGGCCTTCCGGGAGCGGTCCCGTTCTGGAAGGGCGAAGGCGTCGGCCGGCCCTACGAGCTCGGCGAGAAGGTCGGAGCCGCATCGCGGGAGCTTTCCGCGCTCGGCGACGACGCTGCGCTCGAGCGTCTGCGCACCGACTTCCTGCTCGACGAGCGGGCCGCCCGTAACCTGCTCGCCTTCCTGCGCGACCAGGCCGACGCAACGGGTGCGGTGCCCTCCGATCGCACCGTGGTCATCGAGCGCTTTCGCGACGAGATCGGCGACTGGCGGGTCTGCATCCTCACTCCATTCGGCGGGCGGGTGCACGCGCCGTGGGCGATGGCGATCACCGGGCGGCTCCGCGAATCGCTCGGGATCGACGCGCAGTCGATCTGGTCGGACGACGGGATCGCGATCCACTTCCCCGATGCCGACGGCCCGCCGCCGACCGCCGACCTGATGGTCGACCCCGCCGAGGTCGAGGATCTCGTCGTCGCCGAGCTCGGTGAGACTGCGCTCTTCGGCGCCCGGTTCCGCGAGAACGCGGCGCGTTCGCTACTGATCCCGCGCCGCCGTCCGGGCCAGCGCACCCCGCTCTGGCAGCAGCGCCTGAAGGCGCAGTCGCTGCTCCAGGTCGCTCGGCGCTACGGCTCGTTCCCGATCATCCTCGAGACCTACCGTGAGTGCCTTCAGGACGTCTTCGACCTGCCTGCGCTCCGAACGCTTCTCGCGGGGATCCAGACCCGGCGCCTCGATCTGGTCGAAGTCGAGACGGGGAGCGCCTCGCCGATGAGCTCGTCGCTCCTCTTCGACTACGTGGCGACCTACATGTACGAGGACGACACCCCGCCGGCCGAGCGCCGAGCCCAGGCGCTCTCGCTCGACCGCGACCTGCTCCGGGAGCTACTCGGGAGCGAGGAGCTCCGAGACCTCCTCGATGCCGACGCCGTCGGCGAGGTCGAGAAGCAGCTCCGTGGCTCACCGCGAACGCCTGATGAGCTGCACGACCAGCTCCGGATCCGCGGCGACCGCCGACCCGGCGAATACGACCCGGCGCTCGCCCGGCCGCTTCTCGACGAACGCCGCGCGCTGCTCGTCCGCGTCGCCGGCGAGGAGCGCCTCATCGCCGTCGACGATGCCGGCCGGTACCGCGACGCGCTCGGCGTGATGCCTCCGGGTGGGCTCCCCGAGGCCTTCCTCGAAGGCGGCGCCGACTCGCTCCGGCAGATCGTCGTGCGCTTCGGCAAGGGGCGAGGCCCGTTCACGACGGCCGAGGTCACCGAGCGCTACGGCCGCGATCTCGCTTCGCTGCTCGCCGAGCTCGAACGCGAGGAGTTGCTCGTCCGCGGCGAGCTTCGGCCGGGCGGCACCGAGCGCGAATGGTGCGACCCGGACGTGCTGCGACGCCTTCGTCGCGCGTCGCTTGCTGCGCTTCGCCGCGAGGTTGAGCCCGTCGAGCCTGCGGCCCTCGCGCGCTTCCTGCCCTCATGGCATGGAATCGACCGCAAGGCGACCCTGCGCGAGGCACTCGTTCCGCTCCAGGCGCTCTCGATCCCGGTCGCTCTCTGGGAGGCCGAGCTGCTCCCCCGCCGCGTGCCCCAGTACCGCCCCGAGCAGCTCGATTCGCTGTGCGCGAGCGGGGAGGTCGTCTGGATCGGAGCGGGCCTCGATCGCGTCGCGCTGTACTTCCGCGAAGACGCGGCCGCGCTCGGGCAGGTCGCGGGCACGCCTCGCCCCGAGGGTGAGGCCCACGACCGGCTCAGGGCGGCGTTCGGGAGCGGCGCCCTCTTCTGGCTCGATCTGCTCGAGGAGACCTCGCTCCCTCCCGACGAGGCGCTGCCCGCGCTCTGGGATCTCGTCTGGGCGGGCGAGGTGACAAACGACGCGTGGACGCCGCTCCGTGCCGGCCGCCGTCACGGCGTGCCGAAGCCCGAACGCCGGCCCCGGCGGTTCTCCCGTTCGCGCGGCACCGGAGCCACCGCAACGCAGGGCCGGTGGTCGCTCACCGAGCGCCTGTTCGCGGGCACGCCCGAGCGGCGGGCACTCGCGGAGTTGCTGCTCGAACGCCAGGGAATCGTGACGCGCGACGGCGTCCGGGCTGAAGGAATCCCCGGCGGCTACGGCGCCGTCTACGCGGAGCTGCGCGCGCTCGAGACGCTGGGCCTCTGCCGGCGTGGATACTTCGTCGAGGGCCTCGGGGGCGCTCAGTTTGCCCTGGGCGGTGCGGTCGAGCGGCTCAGGGAGCTGCGCGAGCCGGAGGAGGCACCGCCGCCGTTCGTCGTCGCAGCGGCCGACCCGGCACAGCCTTACGGCGCGGCGCTCCCATGGCCCAAGCGGGCAGGCGCCCGGGCCGCGCGAGTCGCGGGCGCGCAGGTGGTCCTGATCGGCGGCGAGGCCGTGCTCTACGTCGAGCGGGGCGGACGATCGCTCGTGCCCCTCCGCGACCCCGACGAATCCTGGTTGCGGCCTGCGTTCGAGGCGCTCGTCGCCTATGTACGCGGCGGAGGCGCGAAGCGGCTCGCCGTCGAACGGTTCGACGGAGGGCCTGTTACGGAGAGCGAGGTGATGCCGCTGCTCGTCGAAGCCGGGTTTCTCGCCGGGCCGCGGCGCGCTGTGCTGAGACCGTGACGCGAATGCCGTGACCTCGCTGCACGAACTCCAGGAAGCGAGCTTCCGCGGAGCCGACGGGGCGCTGCGCGGGTCGTGGCCGCACGAGCAGGCGATGGATGCCGCCGGCCTCGAAGCCTTCTTCGACGAGCGCCGCTACTGCGTCCTCGCGACCACGACCGGCAAGAGCCGCCCACAGGCGCGCCCGGTTGCGTTCGCCGTCTTCGGCGACGTGTTCTGGTTCGGGACTGTTGCCGGTGGCCGGCTGCGAAATCTCGAGCGAAGGCCGTGGGTCTCGGTCGTGATCGCCGATGGGGAGCGCGACGAGCACCGGGCGGTGGTGGTCGACGGGCCCGTCACCCTTCATCACGAGCCTCCTGAGGGCCTCCTCGATCTCTGGGAGGCGCGGTTCGGCTCCCGGGCCGACTGGGCCGTCGTCTGGTTCGAGCTGCGCCCCGAGCGGCTGTATTCCTACGATGCCGGCAAGAGTGCGATGCCGGCAAAGCTGCCCGGGGCTCGTTGAGAGCCGACGCCTGAGCCCCAACGCGTGAGACCGAGTGCCTGAGGGAGACACGCTCCATCGCGCGGCCGCACGGCTCCAGCCGCTCGTAGGCCAGCAGCTCGAGGTCGAGGCGATCCACCCGCGCGCCCGAGCAGAGAACGTTGCCGGACAGCTCGACGGCCGGCGACTCGAGTCTGTCTACGCGGTCGGCAAGAATCTCGTGCTGCGCTTCGAGGGCGGTGTCGTCCTCCGTTCGCATCTCCGGATGACGGGGCGCTGGGCGCTTCGGCCACGCGGTGCCGAGCCTCGCGGCCGACCGTGGCTCATCCTTCGAGGTGCCGAGCTCGAAGGCGTCCTCTGGGGCGGCCCGGTGCTCGAGCTCCACACGCGGGCGCTTGCCGGGCTCGGCCCGGACATCCTCGCCTCGCCGCCGGACCTCGATGCGATGCTCGCCCGGCTTCGCAGGGCAGACCCGACGCGCACGATCGGGGAGAGCCTCATCGATCAGAGCCTTCTCGCCGGGATCGGGAACATCTGGATGGCAGAGACGCTCTGGCACGCGCAGCTCTCCCCCTGGCTTCGCCTCGCCGAGGTCGCCGAGGCCGACCGCCGCCGTCTACTCGAGCTCGCGGCCCGCGAGATGAGGAGGGCCCTCGATGCGCATCGCGAGCCGCGCCGGCATGTGTACGGCCGCGCCGGCCGTCCCTGTCCGCGCTGCCGCACGCCGATCCGTTCTCGCGGGCAGGGAGACGCAAACCGAACCGCCTACTGGTGTCCCCGCTGCCAGCCGGGCTAACCCGGAGAAGGCTTCAGTCGACAGAGAGCAGATCCACCACGAACACGAGCGCCTCGTGAGGCTGGATCACACCGCCGGCGCCGCGAGCGCCGTAGGCCATCGCCGAGGGGATCGTGAGCTTCCGCCGGCCGCCGACCTTCATCCCCAGGACGCCCGCGTCCCAACCCGGGATCACGTGACCGCGTCCAAGCGTGAACCGGAACGGCTCGCCGCGGTTCCACGAGGCGTCGAACTCCTCGCCCGTCGAGAACGCCACCCCTGCGTAATGCACCGCGACCTTGCTGCCGTTGACCGCCTCCTCGCCGTCGCCGACGACGAGATCCTCGATGCCGAGGTCGAAGGGCTTGTCGCCTTCGGGTTTCTCGATCTGGGGTCTCTCTTGGGCCATCGCGACTGGACCATACAGCGAGCTGCGTAGGAAACTCGTCGCCCGCCGCGTAGAAGGACCCGTGGCGATCCGGGCACCGCACCTCTACCAGTCCCTGCGCGCGTTCTGCCTGGCGGCCTTCGCCGCGGAGCGCGGGGCGGAGGTTCCGTTCGCGTTCGAGGAGCACCCCACGCGCGACGGCCCATCGCTGTACGAATATCGCCCGCTCGTGCGCACGTTCGTCGCCGAGCAGGCGCCGACGTTGCGCCGGCTCCCGGACACGCGGAATGCGATCGACGACCTTCGCCGCGAGCCCGCGGCGGCGATCTTTGCGAATGCGCACTCGGGGCTCGGGAAAAGCGGCGACGATGCACTGTTCCACTCGATCCTGCTGCCGACGCTGGCGGCGGTAGCCGAGCGATCGGGCGGATTCGACTGGAGCGACGAGGCGTTCGAGGGCGCCTATGCCGGGATCGAGCGGTCCCTGTTCGGCAGCGCGCGCTCCTATGCGGCGATCGCGCCGCTCGTCGGTCTCTCGGCCGGACAGCCCGCGGCACTCGGCGGGGGCATCCAGATCCGAGCCGTCGTTCCGGGCGAGCTCTCGTCGCTCTGGCCCGAGGCGCTCGGGCTGATGCCGCCGGAGTTCGGGCGCGACGTCGACCGGTTGTGCGTTCTCGAGCTGACGCGGGAGCTCGACGCGAGTGACGGCGATCCGCCTGACGCCGCTGGAGAGCTGGCCGACGCCGTCAGCGCGCTCCGACTCGCGACCGCGGGCGCGATCGCAGCCGGCCCCGTTGTGTTCGAACGGCTCGACTTCAGGCCCCTACGGATCTCACCGCTGCTCCCGATCGCCGCGACCAAGCCGCTCGGCGACGCGATCAGACTCGACTCGATCCGGGCCGGTGTCGCGGCCGAACTGCGCGAACGGCTGCCGCTCGCCGACGAGGACCGCGAGCTCGGTGAGGCCCTCGATCGCTGGGAGCTCTCGCTCTTCGCGGATGAGCCGTTCCGCTCCGGCCAGGTCAAGGACGCACTGACCTCGTTGCTCGGCGCGGGCGCGGGTGCCTGGGCGGCCACGATGCGCGCAGCCGTCCTGCTCGAGGCGGGGACGAAGGAACGCAGCGAGCTCGCCGCCGTGCTGCGACGGGAAAGCGCCGGCTCGACGGTGCGAGATGCGCTGCGTCGAGCGCTCGTCGCGACCCTCCTCCACGGCGATCGGCTCGAGCTCGTCGAAACTCTCGACCAGACGCTGCTCGGCATGCGTGCGAGCCCTGCGAAAGTCCTCGCCGCCTAGCCTCCGTTCGTCCGGAGTCAGAGTGCACGCATCTGTCTCAGAGTTGGTACACGCGCGTCACACCTTCGGCGGTACCTTCGGACGATGGATGAAGCAGAAAGGGTGCTCGAGCGGCTGAGGCGGATCAGGGAGCTCGATGAGGGCCGGGCGGCGCCGGCTCTCCTGATCGACGAGCTGCGGGAGCTCGTCTCCGAGGCGGAAAGCTGGGCGCGTGCGGAGGGCGACGCGCGCGCCCGAGCTGCCGCTCTCGCGCTGGGCGATGCGTTCGAGCCGGGGCGGCTCCGCGAGGGGGTGATCGCGCAACGAGTGACCGTCGGCTGACATTTGAAGGAACGTGAGTTCCGGCCGCGAATCAACCGCGTACATGGCTGTAGCGCGTCTCCTACCACGGTCGAGCTCTCGCCACGCGGCGAAGCTCAAGGCCCCTGCCAAGACACGCGTGATCGCGCTCGCGAACCAGAAAGGCGGAGTCGCGAAGACGACGACGACGCTCAACCTGGGCGTTGCGTTCGCCGAGCGCGGGCTGAAGGTGCTCCTCATCGATCTCGACCCGCAGGGGAACCTGACGATGTCGCAGGGGATGAACCCGGACACGATCGAGCGCTCGATGTTCGACGTGCTCGTCCATCGCCATCCGATCGCGGACGTGATCGCCACGCGCGAGGTCGATATCGCCGTCGCTTCGATCGATCTGGCCGGCGCCGACATGGCTCTCGCCAGCCAGATCGGGCGGGAGCGAGCGCTCCAGAAGGCTCTCGAGCCGATCAAGGAGAACTACGACTACATCCTGATCGACACGCCACCCTCGCTCGGGCTGCTCACGATCAACGCCTTCGTCGCGGCGGACGGCGTGATCGTCCCGGTACAGACCGAATATCTGTCGCTGCGCGGCCTCGTCCAGCTCGAGAACACCCTCGGGATGGTGCGCGACAACCTGAACCCGCACGTCACGATCATCGGGATCCTCCCGACGATGTACGACAAGCGTGTCGGGCACTCGCGCGAGGCCGACGAGATCCTGCGCGAGAACTTCGGCAAGCTCGTCTTCAACACGCGAATCCGGCGGACCGTGCGCTTCGCCGAGGCGCCCGTGAAGGGCTCCTCGATCATCGCCTACGAACCTGAAGGCGAGGCGGCCGCGCTCTACCGCGATCTGGCGAAGGAGGTGCTCAATGGCGAGAAAGCGCGTTAGCATGCGTGAAGGCCCGTTGGCGGAGCTCTTCCGCGCTACCGAATCGTCCCAGGGCGGATCGGCCCAAGCTGGATCGACTCATGGTCGCAAGGCCAAGGGCGAGGCGGTAGCGGCGAGCCCGCCCGATCCCGGCGAGCCCACCCAGATCCTCACTCCCGTCCCGGAGCCGGCAGCAGCCTCTGCGCCCGTACCCGCTCCGATTGCCGAAGCCGCACCCGCTCCGGCTCCTGTCGCGGTCGCGACCGAGCCGCAGCCGCTCGCCCGTTGGCTCGAACCGCTCCCGGAGAACCCCGCGCGGCTCGAGCGAGCGCGAGACAGCTCCTCCTACCTCGCCGTGATCCGCGTCGTCGGCGTCGGTGGCGCGGGCCTGAACGCGCTCGACCGGATGATCGACGCCGGGATCACACAGGTCGACTTCATCGCCGTCAACACCGACATCCAGCAGCTCCAGATGAGCGACGTGCCGACGAAGATCCACATTGGCAGCGAGCTCACCGAGGGGCTCGGCTCGGGTGCCGACCCGGAGATCGGCCGCCAATCGGCCGAGGCGAGCTACGACGCGCTCAAGCGCGCGCTCCGCGGCTCCGACATGGTCTTTGTCACCGCCGGTGAGGGCGGAGGTACCGGCTCGGGTGCCGCTCCGGTCGTCGCGCGGATCTCGCGCGAGCTCGGTGCGCTGACGGTCGGGATCGTGACGACACCGTTCAAGTTCGAGGGCAGCCGCCGTGCGAAGCAGGCCGACGCGGGCGTCGAGGCGCTCCGCGGCGCATGCGACACCGTGATCGTGATCCCGAACGACCGTCTGCTCGAGGTGCTCGACCGCTCGACCTCGATGCTCGACGCTTTCCGGATTGCCGACGACGTGCTCCGCCAGGGCGTCCAGGGCATCTGTGACCTGATCACCAACCCGGGCCTGATCAACCTCGACTTCGCCGACGTCCGCACCGTGATGAAGGACGCCGGCTCCGCTCTGATGGGCATCGGGTTCGCCGAGGGCTCGAGCGAGACACGTGCGCGGGAGGCGGCCGAGCGCGCGCTTCGCAGCCCGCTCATCGAAACCGAGATCACGGGCGCGCGCGGGATCCTGCTCTCGATCGCGGGCGGCGACGACATGTCGCTCTTCGAGGTCAACGAGGCTGCAGAGGTGATCAGGTCGGCGGCCACCGATGACACGAACATCATCTTCGGCGCCACGATCGACGGCCGCCTGACCGGTCAGATCTGGATCACGGTGATCGCCACCGGCCTCGGCGGCGGCAAACGCCCGCGCGCGCTTGCGGCGGTCGGCAGCGGGTTCAACGACCCGTTCGAAACGCCGTCGTTCCTGGCCGGATAACCGCCCCCGAGCACCTAGGCTTGGCCCGTGAGGATCGAGCGGCGTCAGGCTGAGCTCAAAAGGGTGCCGTTGCGGGCCGCGAGGTCTGTCGGCCACGGGGGAGGCCCGGAGTGAAGGGCGCCGTCGCCGCAGGCCATCCGCTGACCGCGGGCGCGGGAGCGAGGATGCTCGAGGAAGGCGGAAACGCTGTCGATGCGTGCGTCGCAGCGGCGTTCGCAGGCGCGGTCGCGGAGAGCTTCCTCACGAGCCCCGCCGCCGGCGGCTTCATGCTGATCCATCGCGCGCGGGACCGGACGGCGCGGCTTGCGGATTTCTTCGTCGCGGCACCCGGACTCGGCCTCAAACGGCCGCGGGCGGGGGAGATGGAGGCGATCGACGTCCTGTTCGGCGACAGCAAGACCACCCAGCCGTTTCTGATCGGCCCCGCTACGGTGGCCGTTCCCGGGGTCGTCGCGGGCCTCGAGGCCGCGCATCGGGCCTACGGCCGACTCCCGTGGCCCGTCCTGCTCGAGCCTGCGATCGAGATGGCCCGCGGCGGGATCGAGCTGACCCGCCCCCAGGCTCATATCCACGCGATGCTCGACCCGATCATCCGCCATACCGATGAGGCGCGCCGGATCTACAGCAGCCCGAACGGCTCACGGCTCGTGGCGGGCGACCTGCTGCGGTTTCCCGAGCTGGCGGACACGTTCGAGGAGATCTCCCGTCGCGGTGCGGCAGCCCTCTACGCCGGCGAGCGGGCGCGGGCCCTCGTCGGGACCGTGCGCGACGGCGGTGGAGATCTCACTCTTGCCGATCTCGCGGCCTACCGCGTCGTCTGGCGCAGACCCGTCCGCGTTCCGTTCGCCGGGCACGAGGTGCTCTCGAACCCTCCGCCGTCCTCGGGCGGTGTCCTGATCGCCTACGGTCTTGCGCTGCTCGCTCGGCTGCCGGCGGGAGGCGCGGGCAGCGCCGAGGCGGTCGCGACCCTCGCCGAGGTGATGCGGGAGCAGGGCCGCGTACGAGGCGGAGGCTTCACTCGGGACCTCCATCGAGGCGGTCTCGCCGCACGGCTGCTCTCCCCGGCGGCGCTTCGCGAGGGCACCCGCCGGATCGAGCAGCGCCTCGTGGGCGCCGCCGAAGCGGCGCCGCCCGGAGGGACGACGCACGTCTCGGCGATCGACGCCGACGGAAACGCCGCTGCGCTCTCGAGCTCCACCGGCTCCGGCTCGGGCGTGATCGTCCCCGGTACGGGTGTCTACCTGAACAACATGCTCGGCGAGTACGACCTCGTCGGCGGCCGGACGCCGCGTCCGGGGACGCGGCTCACGAGCATGATGGCGCCGACGATCGCACTCGGGCCCGACGGCAGCCCGCGTCTCGTCGTCGGCAGCGCGGGCTCGGCGCGGCTTCGCGGCGCGATCATGCAGATCGTGATCAACGTGCTCATGCACGGTCTCGGCGTCGAAGAAGCGGTGGGCGCCCCCAGGATCCATGTCGACGAGCCTCACGTGCATTGCGAGGGCGGTCACGACGAGGGACAGCTCGACCAGGTCGCCGAGCGAGGCTACGAGCTCGTCCGCTGGCGGCGCCGGAACCTGTTCTTCGGCGGTGCCGCGGCGGTCGAGATGCTTCCCGACGGCTCCGAAGCCGCAGCCGGAGATCCCCGTCGTGGCGGCGCAGGGGTGCTCGTGCGTTGAGCGTTTCGGTGCGGAAAGCCCTTCCCGGAGACGCGCTTCGGCTCGTCGAGCTCGCGACCGCGGTCGCCGCCGAGCAGGAGGGCTGGCTTCTCGCCGATTCCCACTGGCGCAGTGCAGGCGACGAGCGTCGCTACATCCGCGTGCTCCAGCGTCACCCGGACGCGGCGCTCTTCGTCGCAGAGCTCGAGGGCGGCGAGCTCGTCGGGCGCCTCTCGCTGATGCGCGACTCGCATCCCTCGAGCAAGCACGTCGCCGACCTCGGGCTGATGGTGGCCGAAGGGCACCGCCGCCGCGGCATCGGGACGAGGCTGATGGCGGTGGCCGAGGACTGGGCTCACGAGGCCGGCGTGACGAAGCTCGAGCTTCACGTGTTCCCGCACAATCACCCTGCGATCGCGCTCTACGAAGGGCTCGGCTACATGCGGGAAGGCCTTCGGCTCCGGCACTACGAGCGCACCGACGGCGGGTTCTCGGACGTGATCCTGATGGCCAAGAACCTCTAACTCAATGCCATCCGTCGACTGGGCGTGATCGGTGCGTGCTCCGCAAGGACGCAGGGAGCCCGGGTAGTGGTCCTACCCGGGCGACTGAGGACGCAGTCGGAGTGCGTGCCGAGCGCGTCCAGGCGGCAACATGCTCATTGAGTTAGAGGTTCTAGGCAGCTGTAGATTGGGGCGGACGATGGCGACACGCAAATCGATCTTCCGGCCCGAGGTCGAGGCCCTCACCCCTTACGTGCCGGGGAAGCCGATCGAGGATGTCCAGCGCGAGCTGGGGCTCCAGCACGTGGTGAAGCTCGCCTCGAACGAGGGACCTCATCCGCCGCTCCCGGCCGCGATCGAGGCAATGAGCGCAGCAGCGAACGAGCTCAACCGCTATCCGGACGGCGGCGCCTACCGACTGCATGCAGCGCTTGCCGAGCGTCACGGAGTCCACTCGGAGGAGGTGTGCGTCGGCTCGGGGGCCGACGGCTGCATCGACATGCTGAGCCAGGCCGTGCTCGGCGTCGGCGACGAGGTCGTCTGCGGGTGGCCGTCGTTTGCGAGCTACCCGATCTATGCGGCCAAGCAGGGCGCGGTGATCCGGAAGATCCCCCTCGTCGAGAACCGGTACGACCTCGAGGCACTCGCGAGCGCGATCACGCCGCAGACGAAGCTCGTGTACGTCTGCCATCCGAACAACCCGACCGGGACGATGAACACGAAGGACGAGCTCGACGCCTTCTTCACGCGGGTTCCGGCCGACGTGCTCGTCGTGATCGATCAGGCCTACTTCGAGTACATCGACCGCGACGACTATCCGGATGCGGTCCAGGCGTACTTCAAGGACGGCAAGCGCGTCGCCGTGCTGCGGACGTTCTCCAAGATCTACGGTCTCGCCGGCCTACGCGTCGGCTACGCGGTCGGACCCCAGGACGTCTGCGAGGCGATGGCGAAGGTGCGCCGGCCGTTCGACCTCACAACGCCCGCCCAGGTCGCCGCGCTCGCGAGCCTTCGCGACCCCGACGAGATCGCCCGGCGCCGTGAGCTGAACACGGCCGGCCTCGCCGAGTTGACGGCGATCCTCGAGAAGCACGGCCTCGACCCGGCCCCCGGCGCGGTGGGGAACTTCGTCTACGTCGATCTCGGCGAGGATGCGGCGCCGTTCTTCGAGCGGCTACTCCAGGACGGAGTGATCGTCCGCCCGCTTGCCGGTTTCGGCGCCCCGAACGCCATCCGGATCACGGTCGGGACCCCGCACGAGCATCGGTTCCTCGACGCGGCCCTCGGCCGCGTGCGCCGCTAGCCGGCCTCGTCCTCGAGTGCCGCCACGTGGGCGGCGATCCAGGCCTCGAGCTCCTCGTCGCCCGAGGGCTGCTCGACCCCGAGCGCCTCCCGGATCGCCTCCTCGGCGTTCGCCGACTCGGCCCGCGTCGCGAGGCACGTGGCCAGCCAGCCGGTGTCTGTTCGCCGGAGCACGAGCAGCTTGTTGTCCGGCGTGTAGGTCTGCCACATGTCCCTCTCTCTAGCGAACGGTCAGCGGCCTGTCAAACGCAACCGGCTGCCGCAGGTACCTCCTGGGACCTGCGATGCTCTGCCCCATGAGTGAGACGATCGTGGTCGGTTACGACGGGAAAGAGCAGTCCGAGCCTGCGCTCGCGAAGGCGATCGAAGCAGCGAAGGCAGACGGGGGCACGGTCGTCGTGGTCGTCGTCGAGTACATGCCCGTCGAGCCGAACGTGCCGAGCAGGTATGGATTCGATCCGGCCGAGCCGGACGCCCTCCGCGAGCCCGGGGATGAGCCGCCGCCGACCCTGAAGCCGATCCTCGCACAGGCAGGCGAACGGCTCGCGGGAACCGGCGTGAAGTCGATCTACGTGTGGGGGGCAGGTGATCCCGCGCGCGTGATCATCGACGCGGCGGCGCAACACGATGCGGACACGATCATGATTGGGCGCGACCACCACGGCTTCTTCGGACGGCTCTTCGGCGACGACGTCGAAGCCGAGGTCAGGCGACGGGCCGACTGCGACGTGGTCGTGGTCGGGTAAAGGGGAACCGCCGCCGCAAGCCCTGACGTCTCGTAACGGGGATCGAGACTCCGGCAGAGGCGCGCTCCAAGCATGGGATCAACCGCCGGACTCGGCATCCAGAGTCGCGCCGCATTGCTTCGGAACCGCAGGTTCCGGCTGCTCTTCGTCGCGACGTTCGCCTCCGGGATCGGCACCTGGCTGGCGGTGATCGCGCTCACCGTCGACATCTACAACCGGACGCACAGCGGTTGGTGGGTCGGTGAGCTTCTCGTCGCGAACATCCTGCCCGCCGTGTTCATCGGGCTCCTGTTCGGACCTCTCGTCGACCGGCTCTCACGCAAGCGGCTGATGATCGTCTCGGACCTCGGGCGGCTCGCAGTCTTCGCTCTGCTGCCGTTCGCGGACTCTGCGGGCGCGATCGTCCTGCTGGCTGTGATCGCCGGTATCGGCAACGCGTTCTTTCGTCCGGCCGTGCTCGCCGGGCTCCCGAACCTCGTTTCCGAGGGCGAGCTCTCGACCGCGAACGCGTTGCTCCAGATCATCGAGTGGTCGACGACCGCACTCGGCCCGTTGCTCGGCGGGGCCCTCGTCGCGATCTCCGGCCCGAATCTCGCGTATCTCGTGAACGCGGTGAGCTTCGGGATCTCGGCTGCGCTCGTCTCCCTGATCCCAGGGAAGCTGCTCCAGAGCGACCGCCCGATCGGACGCGGCCGTTGGAGCGACCTCGCGGAGGGGTTCACGACGGTGGTTCATTCGCGCGCGCTCTCGTGCGTGATCGTGGTCTGGTCGATCGTGATGGTCGCGAGTGGGATCGTGAACGTCGCAGAGATCTTCCTCGCGCGTCAGGCTTTCCGCGCCGGCGACCTCGGGTTCGGGTTGCTCTGGACCGGATCCGGTGTGGGGCTCGTGATCGGCGGCCTCGTCGCGGCGCCGCTGATCGAGCGCAACCTCGGGTCCGTCTACGTCCGCTTTCTCGCGATCTTCGCCGTAGGGTTCGGATGTGCCGCCGTTGCGCCGAACGTCTGGGTCGGTGTTGCCGCGATGGCTCTCGCGGGCTTCGGGAACGGCGGCGCGGTCGTCGCCAACATCACGCTCGTCCAGCGCGGTGCGCCCGACCGCGTCCGCGGCCGCGCGTTCACTGTGGTGATGAGCGTGAACTACGCCGTGCTCGGACTTGCCTTCGTTGCCGCAGGCCCGTTCACGAACGCCTACGGCCCTCGCTGGGCCTTTGGCGTGGCGAGCGCCGCGATTCTCGTCGCGACGCTCGTCGCCTCGCGCCGTACCCGGGGGATCGAAGCAGAGCTCGAGCCCGTCGTTCCGGCATGACCGGCCGCGGAACCGCTCCCGCAGAACTGGCCCAGGGCGTGGCGGCGGGGGAGACCCGTGCGCTTGCCCGGGCGATCTCGCTCGTCGAAAGCGGCGATCCCGCGGCGCGCGAGCTCGTCCGCCTGCTGTACGGCCGCACCGGGGCGGCCCGCATCGTCGGCCTCACGGGAGCACCCGGCGTCGGGAAGTCGAGCCTCATCTCGGCGCTCGTAACCCATGTGCGTACGGGCGGGTTGACGGTGGGTGTGATCTCCGTCGACCCGACGAGTCCCTTCACGGGCGGCGCGCTCCTCGGCGACCGGATCAGGCTCTCCGAGCATTTCCTCGATCCCGGCGTGTTCATCCGCTCGATGGGGACCCGCGGGCACCCGGGCGGCCTAGCCGAGGCGACGCTGCAGGCCGTGTTGATCCTCGATGCCGCCGGCACGGACGTCGTCTTCGTCGAGACGGTGGGAGCAGGGCAGTCGGAGATCGGCGTCGCCACCGCCGCCGACACCGTCGTGCTCGTGCTGATGCCCGGCTCGGGGGACGCCGTGCAGGCACTCAAGGCCGGGATCATGGAGATCCCGGACGTGATCGCGATCAACAAGGCAGACCAGCCGCTCGCCTCCGCGATGAGAAACGACGTCCGCCAGATGCTCGCCCTCGGCCCCGGTGCGGCGCCACCGATCGTGATGACGGAGGCGCCGACCGGCAAGGGCTCTGCGGAGCTGTGGGCCGCGATCGAGGCTCATCGCGCCGGTCTCGAGTTGGACGGCGGACTCGAGGAACGGCGTGCCCGCAACCTCGCAGCCGAGGTTTATGCGATCGCCTCAGCACGGGCGCGCCGACATCTGGAAAATGCAGTCTCGGACGACAACGAGCTTCGGCGGCTGCTCGACGATGTGCGCCGCCGGGAGCTCGATCCACTCACCGCCGTGCACGAGATCCTCGGGAAGGTGTTCCACATTGACGACGAAGACGACACCGACGCTCGCTGACCTCCAGGCCGCCCGCGAGCGGCTCGCCGGCCACGTGAGCTTGACGCCGATCATGACGTCGGAGACGCTCGAGCGCGAGACGGGGCGCCGGGCGCTCTTGAAGGCCGAGAACCTTCAGCGGACGGGGTCGTTCAAGATCCGCGGGGCCGTCAACTGCATGGCGATGCTCACCCCGGAGCAGCGCGCGGCCGGGGTGATCGCGGCGAGCGCCGGCAATCACGGACAGGCCGTGGCGTGGGCGGCGCGCGAGCTCGGGATGCACGCCACGATCTTCATGCCCGAGGACGCACCGATGGCGAAGGTCGAGCCCACGCTGACCTACGGCGGCGAGGCCGTGCTGGAAGGCGCCGGCTTCGACGAGGCGCTCGCGCTTGCCCTCGACCGGGTCGAGGAGACCGGTGCGGCTTTCGTCCATGCCTTCGAGGACGAGCATGTGATTGCGGGGCAGGGGACGATCGGGCTCGAGCTCGCCGAGCAGGTCGAGGAGCTCGGCACCGTCCTGATCCCGGTCGGCGGCGGCGGGCTCGCCTCCGGGATCGCGATCGCGCTGCGCGCACTCCGTCCCGACGTACGGCTCGTCGGCGTCGAGGTGCGACGGGACGGCTACACGATCGCCGACGGGATCGCAGTGAAGAAGCCGGGCGAGCTCACGATGAAGATCCTGGGGCGGCTGCTCGACGACCTCGTCATGGTCGACGACAACGAGATCAGCGACGCGATCACGCTCCTGCTCGAGCGCTCGAAGCTCCTCGTCGAGGGCGCGGGCGCGGTCGGGGTGGCGGCACTCCTCGCCGGCAAGGCCGGCGGCTCGGGCCCCGTTTGCGCGGTCGTCTCCGGTGGGAACATCGATCCGACGATGCTGATGTCGGTGCTGCGTCACGGAATGACGGTCGAGGGCCGGTATCTGGCCATGCGCACCCGGCTCTTCGACCGCCCGGGCGAGCTGATCAAGGTGTGCGAGCTCGTGGCCGGCGAGCGCGGCAACATCGTGCAGATCGAGCACCGCCGCGAAGGCGTTCATCTCGAAGTCGGCGACGTCGGGCTCGACCTCACCGTCGTGATGCGAAACGAAGAGCACTGCCGGCGGCTGATCGCGACCTTGGAGCAGAATGGATTCCCGATCGAAAGGCTGCGCTGATGGATACCCCTGAGTTCTTTTCGACGCTCGAGACAAAGAGCGATCCTGCAAAGCTCGAAGGCGTCGAGTCGAGCTACGTGTTCGACATCGCCGGGGAGGGCCGCTGGCTCGTTGACGTCCACGGCGGCAAGTTGACGGTCACCGAGAACCCGGAGACTGCCGGCGACGTCACGTTCTCGATGTCGAACGACACATTCGAAAAGATCCGCACCCGCCAGCAGAACCCGCTGACCGCGTACGCGACCGGCAAGCTCAAGGTCACGGGCGACATCAGCGCCGCGATGGCGCTCCAGAAGATCTTCTAGCGGCGGTCGCTCGGACGACGGAGCTCGGGGTCGAGGCGCTCGCGCGACGCACGAAGCGCACCGCGCCGGCGGGATGGGGGTCGTCCAGATCGTGGACCGAGACGACTGAATAGCCATGTCTGGGTGAGCCGAGACCGTATGCTCCGCGCCATGATCCGGGGAGCGTTCGCGGCGGCACTCACGCCGCTCCAGAACGGCGGAGCCAGACTCGACGAGGGCGCGATCGAGCCGTACGTCGGCTTCCTGGCCGACGGCGGGGTCGACGGGATCCTGGCGCTCGGAACGACGGGGGAGGGGATCCTGCTCACGGCGGACGAGCGCCGGCGGGTGGCCGAGCTGTTCATCGGGGCCGCGTCCGGCAGGCTTGCGGTCGCCGTCCACTGCGGGGCTCAGACGACAACCGAGACGGCAGCGCTTGCAGCCCACGCAGCCGAAGCCGGTGCGGATGCCGTGGCTGTGATCGGGCCGCCGTACTTCGCGCTCGACGTCTTCGCGCTGGAGGAGCATTTCGCCGCTGCGGCCGCCGCCTGTGCGCCGCTCCCGTTCTACCTCTACGAGTTCGAAGCCCGCACCGGCTACGCCGTGCCGACGTCCGTGATCGAGCGGCTCAGGCAGCGCGCACCGAACCTGCGCGGCCTGAAGGTGTCCGACAAGCCGTGGGAGAAAGTGGAGCCCTACCTGCTCGACGGCCTGGACGTCTTCGTCGGGGCGGAGTCGCTCGTCGCGCGCGGTCTCGCTGCAGGTGCCGCCGGCGCCGTGTCGGGGCTCGCCTCGGTCTACCCCGAGCTCGTCGCGGCGCTCGTCCGGGAGCCGACGCAGGCGCGCGCCGACGAGGCCGAGCGCCTCCGGACGGTGCTCGACGGCTTTCCCTTCCAGGCGGCGGCGAAGGTCGTCGCCGCCAGGCGGGGGTCCCGATCGGCCCTGATGTACGGGGGCCGCTCCGCCGCCTCACCGCCGACGAGCTCGAACGGCTCGATCTGCCGTGATCCTCGTCGCAGGTGCCGGGGCGATCGGAGCCGGGATCGCCTACCGGCTTGCTCTCGGCGGCGCCTCCGACGTCGTGCTCTGCGATCGGGGCGAGGTCGCGGGCGGATCGACGTCGCGGGCGATGGGCGGCGTCAGACAGCAGTTCGCGACGGCGGCCGAGGTTCGGCTGGCGCAGGAGAGCATCGCGTTCTTCGCCGAGCTCGGGCCGCCGTTCTTCGACCAGGTCGGCTACCTGTTCCTCGCGACGACCGAGCCTGGGCTCGAGGCACTCGAAACGCGACGGGACGTCCAGGCCTCGCTCGGAGTCCCGGTCGAGCGTGTCGACCCGTCATTCGTCGAGGGGCTCGAGACGGCCGACGTGCTCGGGGCGGTCTTCTGCGCCGAGGACGGCGTGGCCGATCCGGCTGCAGTCACCCGGGAGCTCGTCCGGCGTGCGCGGGAGCTAGGGGTGCGACGTGCGAGAGGGCACCGAGGCGGAAGCGCTCCTGGACGGGGCCGACACCCTCGTG
This sequence comes from uncultured Actinomycetota bacterium, assembly GCA_963720045.1. Taxonomy (GTDB): domain Bacteria; phylum Actinomycetota; class Thermoleophilia; order Gaiellales; family Gaiellaceae; genus PALSA-600. The sequence goes on from CAVREC010000001.1 coordinate 526,850, forward strand.
ATCGCCTGTGGGCCGTGGTCGGCGGCCCTCGGGGAGCGAGTGGGCGTCGAGCTGCCCGTGCGGCCGCTCTGCCGCCAGCTGCTCGCGGTGAGGCCCGGGACAGCGCCTCCACAGAGCCTGCCGATGGTGGTCGAATCCGAGACCGGCTTCCACTTCCGGCGCCGTGGAGAGCGGCTCATCCTCGCGATGTCGGATCCGGCTCCGAGGTGGGGCTTCGAGACGGCCGTCGACGAGGCAGTCTTCGCGGACCGGCTCGCGCGACTCACCCATCGCTTCCCCCGGGCGGCGGGATCCACGGTCGATGAGGCCTGGGCGGGGCTTTACGACATGACCCCGGATGCCCATCCGATCCTCGGCCGTGTCGCCGACGGCGTGTATGCCGCCTGCGGCTTCTCCGGGCATGGGTTCATGCAGTCGCCGGCCGTGGCAAGCGCTGTCGCGGACGAGATCCTGCACGGCGAGGCCGCGATCGATCTCGGCCCCTACCGGCTCGAGCGCTTTGCGGGAGAAAAGCAGTTCCCGGAGACACTCGTCCTCTAAGCTCCCGGCATGTGCTTCGACCTCGACTCCTCGCCGCCGATTCCGGTCATCGCCGGCGCTGCAATCTCGCACGACGATCTCGAACTGGAAGCCGCCGACGGGAATCGCTTCGCCGCCTTCGCCGCGCGGCCCGACGGCCCGGTCTCGACCGGGATCGTGATCCTCCCGGACGTCCGAGGCCTGTATCGCTTCTACGAGGAGCTCGCGCTTCGTTTCGCCGAGCGAGGTTTCCTCGCGGTTGCCTTCGACTACTTCGGCCGCACGGCGGGAGTGTCCAAGCGCGACGACGATTTTCCGTACCCGGAGCACACGGCGCAGACGACACCGGGGGAAATCCAGGCTGACGTCGGCGCGGCCGTCGCCTATCTCCGGCGCGAGGGCGCCGATCCCGTCTTCACGGTCGGTTTCTGCTTCGGCGGCCGCAACTCGTGGCTCTCGGCCGCGGGCGGGCACGGGCTCGCGGGCGCGGTCGGTTTCTACGGGATGCCGGGCGAGCGAAACGGCCAGCCCGGCCCGACGCAGCGCGCCGCCGAGCTGGCCGCACCGATCCTCGCGCTCCAGGCCGGTGACGACGCCAACATCACCGCCGAGCACAACGCCGCGTTCGACGCGGCCCTGACGGGGGCCGGCGTCGACCACGAGATCGTGACCTACGCGGGCGCGCCGCACAGCTTCTTCGACCGGAAGTACGAGGACTACGCAGACGCCTCGGCTGATGCCTGGCGGCGGACGCTCGCCTTCATCGAGGCGAGCTCCTAGCCGAGGTTCTCAGCCTTTGAACGGGTTCAGGATCAGGACGGCGCTCGCGTCCTGGAGCTGCTGGACCTTGAAGGAGTAGACCATCGGTAGCGTGAGCTTGTCGATCGTCGCCTGCTCCGTCGGGTCGGGCGCGCTCGGCAGCGGGGGCTTCGCGAGCGGGAGCGTGCTCGCGAGCGGCAGGGAGAGCTGCTTTGCGAACTTGTCCTTCTGCATGTAGATGAGCGTCGTCGGCGGCTTGCCGGGCGGCGGCGGCATGAAGGCCACGATCGAGTTGATCGTCGGGACGAACTTGAAGGTGTAGAGAGCCACTTCGAGCGCTTCGCGCCGGACGAGCCGCCCGCGGGCCTCCGTGGCCTGGCCGGTGTCGATCGAGCAAGCGGTTCCGAGCCCGCAGAGCTGCTCGCTCCAGGTCGAGCCCGTCGGAACGACGTTGTCGCCGCCGTCCTGGTTGACGGTGATCGTGGAGATGGCGATCTTGTGTGTGTCGGCCGTGACGGTCGGGCGGCCGGAGACGACCGCGACGAGCTGGGTGCCCTTGTTGTTGAGCTTGTACTCGTTCGCGACATGCTTGGCGATCGCGCGGGCCATCGCCGACGGCGAGCCTGTCGGCGGCTTCCACGGAGACCAGGCCTTCCCGGACGCCGACGAGTTGGAAGCTGACGATTTGGAGTTTGTCGCGAGCACCACGAACCCGACGATGGTGCCGAGCAGCACGACGGCGAGACCGCCGTAGAGGAGCCCGAAGCGCAGGCTGTAGCGGCCCGCGGCCTTTCCGACCGGCACGGGAACGGGCGAGTCGGCCGCCTTGGTCAGCTCGGCCGGCTTGGGCGGCTCAGGGTCGCCCAACGCCTCTCTGATCGACCGTTGAATGGGTGGCCCGCTCACGAGTCTGGCTTTGCCCCATCGTGCGTGGTGATCTCGCCGCGCACCTTCGGGTCGTACTTGCTCCAGTTCATGAACTTCGGCCAGCAGGCCTCGTCGGTCCAGTCGATCTCGGGCCGCTTGAAGTGCTGGGCGTCGAGGAGCCTGACGAGATCATCGCCGTAGATCTCACGCTCCTTGAGGATCTCGTTCGCGACGGTCTCGATCTGGTCCTTGTTCGCGAGCATGAGGTTGTAGGCCGTGACGAACGCCTCGCCGATGAATTGCGCAGCAAAGGCCTTCTTCCGGGGATCGTTGAGCGCCGGCCAGTTGTTCGACCTGTTCATCAGGCGTGTGCCGATGTCCTCGAGCCGGCGCTGTACCCGCTCACGCGACTCGTCTTCGGTCTCGTCGGCGAATGTCTTGCCGTTGAGCTCGATCGGAAGCGGCGACATGCCGGAGTCTCCAACCATCGAGGATGCAGTCCAGGTTGTCGTCGAGAGGTCGCCGTACACGCCGACCGAGTTCTCGCCGTAGAAGACGAGCTCAGCCGCCATCGCGCCGACGACGTGGATCATGTCGCCGAGCTCGCGGCTCTGGAAGGCCCCGAACCGCTCTTCCTTCTCGAAGGACTGGTGATGGCCGAGGCTGCCTCCGCGCATCTTGATCGAGAGCCGGCTCGACTCGCGCTCGGGGACATAGACGTGGGCTGCCGCGGCGTGACCTGCCTCGTGGATCGCCACCGCTCGCGCGTCGGCGTCGTTGTAGTTGACGTTGATCGCCGTTCCCGACTCGATCACGACCATCGAGTCGACGAGATGCCGCCAGGTGAACGCGGGCTGGCCCTCGTGGTGGGCGTTCGTCAGCGCCATCGAACAGATCTGGTCGATCATCGCCGGCGAATAGCCGGAGGTGATGCGCGCCATCTCGTCGCGGCGCGCGTCACTGTCGAGATCGGGGTCGTGGGAGACCTTCGCGAGATACAGGTCGAAAATGTCCTTCCTGTCCTCTTTCGTCGGTGTCCGGAAGGTGATGTGACGCCCCATGCGGCCCGGCCGGGTGAGGGCGGGATCGAGGTTCCGCACGGGCACGTTCGTCGCGCCGATGAAGTAGATCTGCGCCCCGGTGGGCTTCGCGCGTGGCAGCCTCATCGAGATCGTCCCGTCCTTCTTCGCCGTACGAACAGCCTCGACGCCGAGATACATCGCGATTCCGATGAGCACGACGAAGACGATCTTCCAGGCGATCCAGCCGGGATCGAGGGCGCCGATGAAGGCCGACCCGGTGAGCGAACCGAGTCCGTTCACGAGGAGCACCGCGCTGACCGCGGTGAGCACGATCCCGAAGCCGATCCCTGCGATCCGGCCGAGGCGGCGCGGGACGAAATAGACCGCGTCGAGGATCGCGTTCGTCCGGTTCGTGAACACACGCTTGAAGAACGGGGGATTGTCGATCCCGTCCATCACGACGAGGAGCTGGTTCAACGCCAACCCGCCGCCGCCGCCGCCGAGGCCCGGGAAGATCCCCTGGTTCACGATGTTCCCGACCTTCTGCACGAACGGCGGATATGGAGATGTCCGCTCGGGGGCGCGCTGCTCGAACACGTACTCGCGCCAGGCCGCGTTTTCCACGATCACGTCGCCGGTCGGCGTGCGAGAGCCCATCGGCCCGTAGTACGGGCGGCTTTCGTCGCTCGGGTTCACGGAGGCGTAGGCGCCCGGCCCGGTGAAGGTGGTGCCGCCGGCGAGAGCGTTCCGCCGCATCCCGACGGCGTCGATCTCGTCGATGAAGACGATGCACTGGCCGCCCCACTTACGGGCGAGCTTCTTGGCCTTGCGGGCGAGGAAGCGCACGATCAGCGCGTCGATGCCGATGAACGTCTGCGCGAACCCCGAGCCCGGAACCGAGACGAACGGCGAGTTGAAGCCGGTCGCGATCGCCTTGGCCATCATCGTCTTGCCGGTGCCCGGCGAGCCCAGGAAGAGCAGGCCGCGTTCTCGCTTGCCGCCGGCGCCCTCGAATACCTCGCCCGACTGCCAGAGCGTCACGACGCGCCGGATCTCCTCCTTGGCCTCGGCCTGGCCGCGGACGTGGTCGAGCTTCACGCCCCACTCGGCATCGCCGGGCTCGTAGCCGCGGATCTGGGAGATGCCCATCAAAAGGAGCGGGCCCATGAAGATCAGGAAGTTGAAGCCGAAGAGCGCCACGACCGTGAGCACCGTCTGCGCGAAGGTGATCGGGTGGGCGAGGATGTGCGTGATCTTGTGCCATGCGGCCTCGAGCGTTCCGAGCCACGTGATGTCGCCCGAAGAGTGGCCGAGGAGCTGGATCACGTAGACGAACGTGACCAGGGACGCGATGATGATCGCCAGCTTCAGCAGGAATCTCCACGTCCAGGCGCGGCGCCGGTTCGTGATGTCCTCCTCGCGAAGGCGCGCGTCGTCCGTGCCGAAAAGACTCGGCCAGGGGATGACGCGGCGCACCAGGACGTCAGTCAGGCCGCGGAAGACGATCACGAGCGCGAGCGTCGCGAGGAGCGCTTTCGTCGTGCTCCAGCCGTTGTGGTGGTGGAACCAGAAGAAGACGAGCGGGCTCGTCATGAGCGCTACGAACGTCGCCGCACGCGTGAGGCGCCGCAGTTCCCTGTTCAGGGACGCGTGCGATTCGGTGAGAAGCGAAGTCGGGCTCGGAACCGGCGACGGGGTCGGCGTGGGGGCGGGCACGGATGCCATTGGCCCCTACAGTAGCGGCGATGCAGGCGAAACCGCTAGGGAGTTCCCCGTGGAGTCTTAGGAACTTCTAACGAGGTCCGGGGTGAAAGCACGCTGCTACAGTCGTTTCCGGCCGGGTGCCTTCTGCCGTCTCGGCAAGCGACAGGTGTCCGCGCCGGTGGTGACGAATGGGGCCAAGATGAGCGCGACGAGACTTGCGGTGGGAGGCCTGGCCGGGTTTGCGTGGCTGGCCGCAGCCCTCGTACTCGCCGCCTCGCCTGCTTCGCGGGCCGCGTCTGCGGCTCAGGCAGACGTCAGCTCCAACTGGGCGGGGTACGTCGCCACGGGGATCGGTTCGACGCCGACGACGGCGAGCTCCTCGATGAGCTACACCGACGTGACCGGGCAGTGGGTGCAGCCGAAAGCCACCTGTACGCCGGGGAGGGCGACCTCCGTCGCGATCTGGGTCGGTCTCGGCGGCTACAGCGAGAGCTCGCAGGAGCTCGAGCAGACCGGCACGTCCGCCGATTGCAGCGCGCGCGGGAAGCCGTCGTACTACATCTGGTACGAGCTCGTCCCGGCCGACTCGGTCAATCTCAAGGTGAAGATCCGGCCCGGTGACGTGATCGCGTCGACCGTCGTCGTCAATGGGACAGACGTCCTCGTGCAGGTCAACGACCGCACCCGAGGGGTGCGCTTCACGAAGCATCTCGCAATGGCCTCGCCTGACTTGAGCTCGGCAGAGTGGATCGCCGAGGCGCCTTCGTCGTGCAGCTCGAACGGCTTCTGCCCGCAGCTCGCGCTGACGAACTTCCATTCGCTGACCTTCACCCGCTCCTTCGCGGTCGGGAACAACCTGAACGGAACGATCTCGAGCCCGAACTGGACCTCGACCGAGCTCCAGCTCGTCCCGAAATCACACCGTTTCTACGGCGATCCGAACGATCCGACCTCGCTCGAGGGGGGCGCGGGTGCGACGCCGACCGCGCTCGTCCCCGACGGAAGCGGCTTCAGCGTCGCGTGGTCGGCGAACCCGATGGCATCGAGCGGCTAGCCGAGCTACTCAGCCGAGCTGGGCCAGCGCCGAGGCGAGTGACTTTGCTGCCGAAGGCAGCGTGACCTCCGACCGCGGCGGCTGCTCGCAGGCGACCACAGCAGGTGTCCGGACAGCCTTCGGAGCCTTCCGCTGCGATGCCTGGCACGTGTGCGTCCTGCTCATCCCGGATCCCGTGACGGAGAACCCCGTGACCTTGATCGAGGGTGTAGCGAGCTTCGGCGAGACGCCCGCACCCGAAAATGCGGCCGCCGGCGAGGCGGTCACGAGACAGAGTGCAGCGACTGCGAGGAGCTTCCTCATCCCCGCCAGTGTACGCCGATCGAGGCCGAACCGATAGTCTCGATTGAGGTTGGCGGGGCGGCGCCAGAACTGCACCGCCCCGCCTGAAGCAGACTGCTTTATTGGTTCAGCAGCCGCCGAGCGCGGTCTTGATGTCCTGCACCTGCTTGAGGAAGGACGCCGCCTGACTAACGGTGAGCTTCTTGCCCTTCTGCGCGTTCACCTGGCCGATGAAGTTGGCAAGGCCGCTGCAGGCGTTGGCCTTGTCGTTCGCGGCGACGTAGGCCTGGATCTGCTTGACCTTGTCGGCGAGGCTAGAGCCTGGAGCGACACCATTCACCTGCGTGAGCAGGGTCGAGAGTTGTTCGGCTGCCCCGCTCACGTGCACCGTGAACGAGCCGGTCTGGGTGTTCCCTGCCACGTCGCTCGCGGAGCAGTTCACCGGCGTCGTCCCGAGCGCGAACGGCGTGCCCGACGCTGGCGAGCAACCCACCGAGGCGGCGACGACCCCGGAGCCGCCGCTGTCGGTCGCGGTCGGGGCCGTGTAGGTGACGGTCGCCCCGGCGGGACTCGTCGCGTTGACGGTGACGTTCGGGGAGAGGGTCAGCACCGGTGCGGTCTCGTCGATCTTGACCGTCCGCGAGTCCGAGGCCGTGTTGCCCACGAGGTCCTTGCAGGTCGAGCTCAGCGTGATCGCCGCGCCCTCGCCGCTCGAGGCGCTGGTCTGGGTGCAGTTGGCCGGGTCGACGCCGGAGCCCGAGTCGGTCCAGTTCCAGGCCACTGAGACGTCGCTCGTGTACCAGCCGTTCGCGCCGTTCGGCAAGGCCGGGTCAAGCACGGGCGCCGACACCGGCGCGCCGCTGCCGGGCGACGCGACGACGATGTCTCCGGGCCCCAACGCTGTCTCTGTTCTTCGGACAACACTGACGAAGTCGACGATCATTTGGAATCCGACGGTGTCGCCGACCGCGAGGCTGAAGTCGTGGGCCGCGTCGCCGCTGTCAAGGGGATGGGAAAGTTCGAAGACGGAAAACGTGCCGTCGTTGGCGACGCTACCCGCGACCTCGCGTGTGCCCGGCGCCGGATACCCATCGGGGAACCTAATTGGCGAGTTGGGGTTAAACGGCGCCGTGTCGGTGGCGTCACAGAAAGTCGGTACGCCGTTGACCACGCACCGGATCCGAAACTGGTCGCCGGGGACTCCGGAGTTGGTGTTGAGGATGAGCTCGTCGTCACCGTTCTCAGGCCCGCTGCCGTTGTCGTTGTTGTCGAACTTGAACTCGACCAGGTTCACAGGGTCCAGGGCGCTGCGAGCGAACCTGACCGCGAGGTAAAGGTTCGTGCCATCGTTCATGACGAAAAGCGTCCCCGGTGTCGTTCCGCCCTCTGGAAGGTTGACGAGAAAGTTGACGTGCGCCGCATCGTCCCACTCGCCCGGAGCCAACACGCCGTCAACCGTGGCGGTCCCAAAGGCCGACAAGCTCAGGCCAGGCGTATCCGCCTGCGCCCCGAACGACACCACTCCGGCCACAGCGGCCGCGAGCAGCGCCACGAACACGAGCAAAAGACCCTTCTTCAAAGAAACCGCCCCCTTACGTAGGGCAGCGCACACAGATTGGTGGCCGCAGATTGCGGTGACTCTTTCACGGTTCCCGCGAACCTGTCAACCCGACGCCGGCCGCGGACTAGAGCGGACTAGAGAAGCCGAACTAACAGCTCGAAGCGCCGATGAGGACCGGAGGCGGTCGCGTCCGCCGTGCGCGAGCCATCGCAGCCTTGCAACGCGTCTGTCGCAGAACCGAAACCGAGTCGATCGCTGTGCCGCGGGTCTCGGAGGGCAGGTTGGGCGGGACCGGGACGGATGTTCCGGCAGCGCCGGCGGCGCGTCCCGCCGTCAGCGTGCCTGCGAGCAACTCGTCTCGGGCGCTGGCTGAGGCAGCGGCCATCTGGGGGCCGCTGCCTCAGTTCCTTCTCAGTCAGGCCGCCACGGACACGCTGGCGAAGGGATCCCACGTGGGACGGTGGATGCATTGGTGCGGTCCCTGATCGCCCCGCCGTCAGCCGGCAGCTTGGCTGCCAGCGAGAGCAGTTCCGAGGCGAGAGTTTCGACCTCCCCTCCCGTGATCTCAATGCACTTCGGCCATCGCCGGCCTCGTACTGCGCCCGGAGGGCGGTGGTGTGCGGTCGGTTCCGGGCACCGAGCCGGTGCATGGCACGGCCCCGTGGCTCATCAGGGTGTCGATCCCCAGATACATCGGTGGTGCGGCGTCTTTGTTTGATCGAAGGACATTTGGATCCTCAGACCTGCAGATCGAAAAAGACGAGCGCCCCCGGCTGTGTGAGCCCTGGGGGCGCTGCTGTGGTGCGTCGAGCCGCTGCGGGCGGTCGAATCAGCTTCGTCAGTGGATCTGGATGTTGCCCGACGTGACGTCGTACTGAATGCCGGTGCCGCCGCTGAGCCACGCCACCATTCCACATGCCGAGGTAGTGCATCCAGTCGCCGGATCCCTTCGAACCCTCGCCCCCATCGTGGACGACGTACTCGAGCTGATCCCCGACGTGGAGGTACGGGTTGGTGCCGGGGTCGACGACCTGGGTGGTGAACTCTGCGTCAGTAGCGCTCAAAATCGTCACCTTGATGACCTTGGAGGTGGCCCTCGTGCCCGCGTACTCGTCGAGGACGTTCCCCTTGGCCGTGCCATTCCCGAGGTCCTGGGCGTCGAACACCCAGTGCTGGGTCAGGCCGAGGTTGGTGAACGTCACGTCACCCGTCACCTTGGGCGCAGGGCCGTTCCCGGCAAACGCCGCGGGAATGGACAGCGCTGCTGTGGCGAGCACCGGCAGGATCAGCAGAAGGACCTTCTTCATGGATAGCTCCTTGGAATTTGAAGGCAATCGATGTGATTGCCGTATGCCTCCACGGTGCCCGTCCCTGACCTCGGCCGACAGGACACGATTGGGTCAATCCGCGACGACGGAACGACATCAGCCCGCTCAGACGCGACTGATCTGTTCGGCAGACCGCCCGCGACGAGCCCCATGATTTCTCTCTGACGTGCCGTTTAGGCGGTGGTCGTGCCCGGTCATTACGTCGAGGCGTTCGCGGGGACCCGCATCTTCAAGAAGACGGACGTCGTCCGACCCCAACGACGGCGGTGGGGAACAACACCGTGGGACCCAGTTGCGACACGGTCACCACCCGAATCGAACCGAATCCAGCGGTATCAGGCCGAACCGGGAGCGGGTGTCCAGATAGACGGAAACCCGCTCTGTAAGCGGGTTTCCGTATGATCAAGCCGACAGGGGCGACAGGACTTGAACCTGCAACCCCCGGTTTTGGAGACCGGTGCTCTACCAATTGAGCTACGCCCCTCGGTTGCATTTCCAAGTCTACGGTTTCGACGGCCCGACGGATCCGGGCGGCTGCGGCATCATCAGGGTGTGGGACGCTTCGCGATGCCGGCGCTTTTCTCGGTGCTGACTCTCGTCTTCGCCGCGATCGGGCTCGACGCTGCGGCGCATGGAGAGTGGATAATCGCGGTCGCAGGGGCGGCGCTCGCGGTGTGGATGGGGTCTTTTGCGAGGGCTGCACTGAGGAGAATGCGCCGCTAGCTCGTATTCTCTCCTCGTGGCCGGGGAAACCGACAGCAGGAGCCTCTGGCTCGAATACCGCCGCACGCGCGAGAAGGCTCTGCGTGACCGGCTGATCGTGAACTACTCGCCGCTCGTCAAGTACGTCGCCGGACGGCTCGGCTCGGGGCTGCCCGCGCACGTCGACGAGGCCGACCTCGTCTCCTACGGCCTGCTCGGGTTGATGAGCGCAATCGACCGCTACGACCCCGAGCGCGACATCAAGTTCGAGACCTACGCGATCGCTCGGATCCGCGGCTCGATCATCGACGAGCTCCGCACCCTCGACTGGGTGCCGCGCTCGGTGCGCTCGCGGGCGCGGGAGATCGAGCGGGCGATCCGCGACCTCGAGTCGAAGCTCGCGCGCGCGCCGACCGACGAGGAGATCGCCGACAAGGTGGGGATCACCACGGGAGAGCTCGAGGAGTCGCTCATCGACATCTCACGCACTTCGATCGCCGCGCTCGACGAGCTCTGGTCGACCTCCAACGAGGGCGACCAGGTCTCGCTCCTCGACACGCTCGAGGACACGGGAAGCATCCGGCCGGCGGACGCGCTCGACGAGACCGAGATGCGAGAGGCGCTCGCCGAGGCGATCTCGCGGCTTCCGGAGCGCGAGAAGCTCGTGGTCACCTTGTACTACTACGAGGAGCTGACCCTCCGCGAGATCGGCGAGGTGCTCGGCGTGACCGAGTCACGTGTCTCGCAGCTCCATACGAAGGCGATCCTGCGGCTTCGCTCGCGCCTGCACGGCGCGACTCTTCCTGCTTGACCGAACGGTTTAGGATTGGCTGAGATCCTTTAAACCGTCCGAGAGGAGCGAGGTATGTCTCAGGAGCCCGGGAAGATCCGCAACGTCGCCGTCGTCGGCCACCGCGGGACGGGCAAGACCTCACTCGTGGAGGCGATGCTCTTCCAGTCGGGTGCGATCAACCGCCTCGGCACGGTCGAGGCGGGCACGACGACGAGCGACTGGGACGAGGACGAGCACCGCCGCCGGATGTCTCTCGCCTCTTCGCTCGCTCACCTGGAGTGGCAGGAACGCAAGATCAACCTGATCGACGCGCCCGGCGACTCGGGCTTCCAGGCCGACACGATCGCGAGCCTGCGCGTGGTCGAGGGCGCGCTCGTCGTGGTCTCGGGGGTGATGGGCGTCGAGGTGAACACCGTGCGCGCCTGGTCGCGCTCCGAGGCGCTCGAGCTCTCGCGAGTCGTCTTCGTGAACATGCTCGACCGAGAGCGGGCCGACTTCTTCCGCACTCTCGCCGCGGTTCAGGAACAGCTTTCGGACCGCTGCGTCGCGATCCAGCTTCCGATCGGTGCCGAGCACGAGCTCACGGGCGTCGTCGACCTGCTGCACGACTGCGCCTACATGGACCCGGGCGGCGGCCGTGAGGGCGACCCGGTGCCGATCCCCCCGGAGATGGCCGAGCTCGCGGCCGAGTACCGGGAGAAGCTGCTCGACGCGGTCGTCCTGACCGACGAAGCGCTGATGGAGCGCTATCTCGCCGGCGAGCAACTCGACCCCGTGGCCGTCGCCTCGGCGCTGAAGAGCGCGGTGACGACCGACGAGCTCTATCCGGTCGCCTGCGGCGTCGCGACGAAGAACCTCGGCACCCACGCGCTGCTCGACCTGATCGTCGAAGGTGTGCCCTCGCCGGTCAGGAAGGCGCACGACATCGACACCGCCGGGGGCGCCGCCGCCTTCGTCTTCAAGACGGTCGCCGATCCGTTCGCGGGGAAGATCAACGTCTTTCGCGTCTACGGCGGCTCGGTGACGGCCGACGCGACGCTCGTGAACCTCCGCGACCACGCAAAGGAGCGGCTCGGCGGACTGATGCTGCTGCAAGGGAAGGACCACGAGAAGGTCGACTCGTTCGTGAACGGCGACATCGGCGCCGTCGCGAAGCTGAAGGACGTCCAGACCGGCGACCTGCTCGCGGACTCCGAGCGCGCCATCGAGGTGCCGAAGCTCGACTTCCCGGAACCGGTGATGAGCTTTGCGGTGACGCCGAAGACGAAGGGTGACGAGGACAAGGTCGCCCAGGCGCTGCGGCGCCTCCACGAGGAGGACCCGACGCTCCAGCTCCGCCGGGACCCGCAGACCGGGGAGCAGCTTCTCTCCGGGATGAGCCAGGTTCACGTCGAGGTCGCGGTCGGACGGATGAAGACCCGTTTCGGCGTCGAGGTCGAGCTGCATCAGCCGCGCGTTCCGTACGTCGAGACGATCAAGGGCGAGGCGCGGGCCCAGGGCCGCTACAAGAAGCAGACCGGCGGGCGCGGGCAGTTCGGCGACTGCCACATCGTGATCGAGCCGATCGAAGGGCATGTCGGGTACGAGTTCGTCGACCAGATCGTCGGCGGCGTGATCCCGCAGGGCTTCCGCCCGGCGGTGGACAAGGGCGTCCAGGAGACGATGGCGCACGGCGTGCTCGCGGGCGCCCCGATCCAGGGTGTCCGTGTGCGGCTCGTGGACGGCTCCTACCACACGGTCGATTCGTCCGAGATGGCGTTCAAGGTTGCAGGCTCGATGGCCTTCAAGACGGCCTACGAGCGGGCCCAGCCGACGCTCCTCGAGCCGATCATGTCGCTCGACGTCACCGTTCCCGACGAGGCTGTCGGCGCCGTGAACGGCGATCTCAACTCGCGCCGCGGCCGTCTGCACGGGATGGAGCCGGCGGGCGGGATGACGACGATCAAGGCCGAGGTGCCGATGGCCGAGGTGCTCACCTACTCGCAGTCTTTGACCTCGATGACCGGCGGACGCGGCGATTACCACATGGAGTTCCTGCGCTACGAAGAGGTTCCGGCGCACATCGCCCAGAAGCTGATCGACGCCGCGAAAAAGGATCAGGAGGCAGTACCCGCGTAGCCAGGCCAGTTGCAGGGATTTCTTCGCTCGGGTGGGGTGGGAACAGCTACCCTCGGGCCGTGAGGGTCACGCGGATCAGTGCGACGAAGACGTGCGCGGTCTGCGAGCGCACGCTCCTGATGGGTGAGCGCACGGTGCGCTTCTCGCCGAACGGCGGGACGCGGTACGTCGATGTCTGCCCGCTCTGCCACGAGATCGCCCTCGATTCGGGCTGGGTGAAGGAGGGCTCGCCGATCACCCCCACGATTCCCGCCGACCGGAAGAAGAACCGCTTCTCGCTCGCCTCTCTCCTCGGCGCGAAGGTGCCGGCCGAAGAGCCCGTCGCGAGCGAGCCGATCCTGCGCCGGCTCTCGGAGACCGAGCTCGCGATCGTCGAGGCCGCGGATCACTTCAACGCCTCCCAGTTCCGCCGCACGGTCGGCGGGATCGCGAAGAGCCTCGGAGTGCCGCGCGTGTCGATCATGCCGCTCTCGGGAGTGAACGCCGAGATCGTGATCACGGTCACCTGGGACATCTCGTGGTACCAGTACCGCGTGACGCCCGACCTCGCGGCTCCCGTGCGGCTGGCCGAGCGGGGACACGATCCCGAGGAGCTCGACGCGGCGTTCACCGACTGGAACGCCCACATGGGCGACGACGGCCGGATCGTGCCTGACATCGCCAGGGTCTGATCGCCGCTTCCAGGCGGCGTTGACTCTAAACTGGCCGTCGTGATCCATTGCGTCGTTCCCAAGGAGCTCGAGGCCGGGCTGTACGACCGGCTCGTCGCCTACTACGCCGACAACCCGGCGGTGACGGTGATCGTCGACCGGCGCACGGGGCCCGACCGGCGGAACGCCCGGAGTGCGGCCGAGCACGCCGAGCAGCGTGAGATTCGCGACCGGCGCCGCGCTCGCGTCCCCGGCACGTTCGCCGCGACCGAGCTTCCGGATCCCTGATGCCCAGCTTGGCCGCGGCGCCGCAGTTCGAGAACTTCATCGGCGGGGAACGGGTCGGCGCCGAGAGCGGGGAGACCTTCGAGTCGATCGTGCCGGCGACCGGTGAGACGCTCGCGACGTTCCCGCGCTCGGGGGCGGCAGACGTCGAACGTGCGGTCGCGGCGGCGAAAGAGGCGTTCGAGAGCTGGCGGCTCGTGCCTGCTCCGGCACGGGGTGCCGTGCTCTACCGGCTCGCCGAGCTACTGCGCGAGCACAAGGACGAGTTGACCGACCTGATGACGCGCGAGATGGGGAAGGTGCGCGCGGAGGCGGGAGGCGACGTCCAGGAGGCGATCGACATGAGCCAGTACATGGCCGGAGAGGGTCGACGGCTCTTCGGCCAGACGACGCCGAGCGAGCTTCCCGACAAGTTCATGATGAGCGTGCGGATGCCGGTCGGCGTGGTCGGCGCGATCACGCCGTGGAACTTCCCGATCGCGATCCCCTCCTGGAAGCTCGCCCCGGCGCTCGTCTGCGGCAACACGGTCGTCCTGAAGCCGGCCGAGGACACGCCGTTTCTCGCGGCGCGCTTCGTCGAGCTGCTCTCGGAGGCCGGCGCGCCGCCCGGCGTCGTCAACATCGTCCACGGTTTCGGCGAGGAGGCGGGCGATGCGCTCGTCCGCCATCCCGACGTGCCCGTGATCACGTTCACGGGCTCGCGCGAGACGGGGGTGGCGGTGACGAAGGCTGCGGCCGACGAGCTGAAGCACGTCCACCTCGAGCTCGGTGGAAAGAACGCGATCATCGTGATGGACGACGCCGACGTCGAGCTCGCGGTCGAGGGGATCGTCTGGTCGGCGTTCGGGACGACGGGGCAACGCTGCACGGCGGCCTCACGCGTGATCGTTCATCGCGCCGTTTACGACGAGGTGCAGCGGCGGCTCGTGTCGGCCGCCGAGGCGATGCGGATCGGTCCGGGCTGGGAGTCCTCGACGGACGTCGGGCCGCTGATCAATCGCGCCGCGCTCGACAAGGTCGCGAGCTACACGGAGATCGGGAAGGGCGAGGGCGCGAAGCTCCTCACCGGCGGCGAGGCCGTTGCGGGCGGACGGGTTCTTCTACCGTCCGACGGTGTTCGCCGACGTCGACCCGGGGATGCGGATCGCGCAGGAGGAGATCTTCGGTCCGACGACGGCGCTGATCCCGGTCGGGAGCTTCGAGGAGGCGGTCGCGGCGGCGAACTCGGTCAGCTACGGGCTCTCCTCGTCGATCTTCACGCGCGACGTCAACCGGGCGTTCCGCGCGATGCGCGACCTGCAGGCCGGGATCACCTACATCAACGCCGGCACCACCGGCGCCGAGGTGCACCTCCCGTTCGGCGGCACGAAGAACACCGGCAACGGCCATCGCGAGGCGGGGCAGGCGGCGCTGGACGTTTTCACCGAGTGGAAGTCGATCTACGTCGACTACTCGGGCAAGCTGCAGCGCGCGCAGATCGACAACGTCTGAACGGCTAGCGCTCGAGGAGCCCGTCGACGATCGCCCAGGTGTCGCGCTGCTCGATGCAGCGGCCGTCGGTGTCGAAGCGGAGGAGCGAGACGCCGGAGATCGTCACATCCCGGCCGTCCTCGCGCATTCGGGCGTACCACTCGACCGCCGCGCGGTCGCCCTCGACGATCGGCTTGCCGAACCATGGGTCGGCCCATTCCTCTTCCGCGAACTCGCGGCGGACATAGGCTGCGGGATCCTCGCCGGCCCTGAACGCTTGCGAGACGAACGTCGCGCCGGGAGCGTAGAGATCGGCTGTGAAGCTCAGATCGAGCGTCGCCCACCCGTGCCTCCAGGCATCGGCCCACTGCCTTGCCGCGGTCGCGGTCTCCATCTCCGCGATGATAGGCCCCCGTGAACCGCAAGCTCGTCGTCTTCGTCCCGCGCAACTCGCTGAACGCCGTCCGTGACGCGGTGTTCGCCGCGGGCGCCGGACGGATCGGGAACTACGAGCGCTGCTCCTGGTACACGGACGGCACCGGGACGTTCCTCGCGGGTGAGGGCGCGAACCCGGTCTCGGGCAAGCCCGGAGTGGAGCAACTCGTCGACGAGTACCGGCTCGAGACGGTGTTCCCCGAGCAGGCGCAGGACGCAGTCGTCGCGGCCTTGCGCGCCGCCCATCCGTACGAGGAGCCCGCCTTCGACATCTATCCGCTCCTGTGAAGGCGCGCCTTTCACCGACGGCGGCGCCCGCGGCAATCCCGGCCCGGCTGCCTACGGCTACGTCCTCGAAGCCGAGAACGGCGATGTCCTCGCAGCCGAGGGCAAGGCGATCGGCCGTGCGACGAACAACGTCGCCGAGTACAGCGGCCTGATCGCCGGCCTCAAGAAAGCGGTCGATCTCGACGTGGACGACCTCGAGGTCAGATCGGACTCGGAGCTGATGGTGAAGCAGATGCGCGGCGAGTACCGCGTGAAGAACGAAGCCCTGAAGAGCCTCTCGCTCGAAGCAGGCCGGCTTGGCCGCCTGCTCGAGTCGGTCGCCTACCACCACGTGATGCGCGAGCAGAACGAGCTCGCCGACCGGCTCGTGAACGAGGCCCTCGACGCCGGATAGGTCGTCGGGCAGCGCAGGCGAAAACCCGCGAAACCTCGGAGCCTCACGGCTCGCTTGATAAACTCCGGGCTCACGCGGATGTAGCTCAGTTGGCTAGAGCGTCTCCTTGCCATGGAGAAGGTCGAGAGTTCGAGTCTCTTCATCCGCTTCGTAGAGGGTCGGAACCGCCCGGTAGCGAGATCGAAGCTAGATCCGCTCGGCGACGTAGAGCATCGCCAGATACGTCTTCCGGACGGTGCGCTGCGGACGCGCTTCGATCCGTCTGTGGATGCGCTCGAGAAGGCGCTCACGGGCCTCGTCGTCGAGTGCCCGATGGTCTGAGTAGGTGTTGAGGACGGCGACGTAGTCGTCGGCGGTGTAGATCACGTCCCAGAGGTAGCGCCTCGCGCTGAGGTCGTGAAACCGGCCGCTCGCTCGATCTCGTCGGTCACGACCTCGTCGCTGTGATCTCCGAGCGCATCCGGCCGCGGCAGCTTCCAGGGAGGCGAGTAAAAGTGCCGTCGGCTTTCGTCGCCGGATCGTTCGGGATAACGGCTTCATAGTCGGCCTGGACTTCGACGAAGAACGGATCGCCGTCGGCTGGGAGCACGTGCGCTGTCGAGACGAAGGCGAGCTTCCCGTTCTCGCGGAGAAGGTCGGCAGTCTTCGTGTAGCGCAGATCGGGTGCGAGCCAGTGGAAGGCGCTGAAGGCGACGACCGCATCGAATCCCGGGCGTTCGGGCTGCCAGGTCTCGAAGTTCGCGTTGACCACCGAGACGCTCGGAAAGGCCGCCAGGTTGCGCCGCGCGGTGGCCGCGAGCCGCTGCCCGAGCTCGACGCAGGTGACCGCATAGCCGCGTTCCGCAAGTGGCAGCGTCGCCTGGCCGGTGCCGCATCCGATCTCCACGAGACGCGCCTGCGCCGGGAGCTGCGCGAGTTCGGCGAGGTCGTCGAAGATCTGCGGCGGATAGCTCGGGCGGGCGCGGTCGTAGAGCTCCGGCACCTGGTCGAACGTCGTCCTCAGGGACTCCCGTGGCGTGTCCGGCACGGCTCGATCATGGCAGTAGCGTGGATCAGGCAGCGCGGCGCGTGCCGCGGAAGGCCGGCTTCGGGAGCTGGCCCTCGAGCCACAGGGCCGCGATCCCCGCGCGGGGGAGGCCGAAGCGGCGCTCGTACATGAAGTAGCGCGGTTCCCAGCGTGGGAAGAACTTCGCGTTGAAGCGGTAGAGCCGCTCGATCTGGAACCAGGAGTCGCCGAGCGAGATCACCCGGCCGGCCGTACGCTCGACGGCGCCGTCCGGCTCGCGGAAGAGGCGCGCGAACGCCGCGAAGTTGAGCGAGACCTCGGCGATTCCGCGACCGCGGAGCGCCTCGACCGCCTTCACGACCATGAACTCCGTGAGCCCGTTCGGCGTATCGTGCCGGCGGCGCATCAGCGAGAGCGAAACCGCGTCGCGCCCGTAGGTGGGCACGAACTGCAGGAACCCGCCGATCCGGCCGTCCGGGTCGATCGCGTAGACGACGAGCGTCTTCCCACACTGGGGATTCCGGAGCGAGTCCATCGCCATGCTGAAGCCGCGCTCCGGCGCGCCGCGCCGCCAGTCCTCGCCGACAGCCTCGAGCTCCGCGAGGACGACCTCGGGTACCTCGGCGAGCTCCGCAACCTGGGCCCCGTAGCCTCCCTTTTCGAGCCGCGTCACGGACTGCCGCACCTTCCGGATCCCGCGCCCCTCGACCGAGAACGCTGCCGTGTCGATGATCGCCTCGTCGCCGATGTACAGAGCGCGGAGCCCGGCCGATCCAAAGAACTCGCGCCCGGCCGAGCTCACGCCGAGCGCGGCGATCCGGAGCGAGTGCTCCTCCGAGAAGGCGACGATCGAGCGCATCAGCCCTTCGACTGCGGCCGGATCGCCCACCGGGTCGCCGGAGATCATCAGCACGCCCTTTTCCGCCTTGTAGCCGACGAACGCACGGCCGGACGGATCGAAGAGGTAGTGCTTGTCGCCACGAAGCTTGAAGAATGAGAGCGTGTCCGAGCCGTGCTCCTCGACGATCTCGGCGGCGGCGCGCCGCAGTTCCGCATCGGGAAGGTCACGCGGCGCCGCGAGCGGGCGGAAGAGCACGTACGCCGCCGTCAGCACGGCCAGGGTCGAGATCAGCTCGACCGCGAGCCCAGTGCGGGCCAGCTCGTCGTGGAAGCCGAACGGCCCCGGCTGCCAGAGGAGCAGGTCGCCCGTCTCCCGCAGGATCGCCCCGAAAGGCTCGCTCGACGGTGCCGCAAACGCAACGACGGTGAGCGCCGCCGCGAAGGCGGCGAGCGCGAGCAGCGGCACGTGTGCGAGCGCGGAGCGGAACGTCCCCGGTGCGTGACACGCCGAGAACGAGGAGCGGCTGAGCCAGAGAAGTGCCGCGCACCCGAGGGTGACGGCCGCCTCCTCGAAGTCGAGGCCTTTCAGGACGTCGAACACGCTCAGTGCGACGAGGAGGGTAATCGCGAGGTGCAGCGCTCGAGCGCGCCGGCGATAGAGGTAGTACGCCGTCAGGATCAGGGCCACGGACGCAGGGACCGCCAGCGCGTGGGCGTTTCGCATCACGGAGACGGGCTCGAGATGCACGAGCTCGCGGCCCCGCCACGAGACGTTCGGCGTCACGGCCGACATCAGGTCGACGAACCCCACCGCGGCCGTAGCGAACGCAGCGACCGCGGGAATGTCGTCGAGCGGCCGCATCGGCCGGAGGGGGAACGGCCGGCGATGGATCCCGAGCCGCCACCCGGCGCTGTCGCGACCCGATTTCGTGAGGTCGGGCCAGTCCTTGACGATGAGCCAGACACCGAGGAGCGCGGTGACGGCTGCCGTGCCGGGGCGGATCATCTCGGAGATCGCCCCGGCGAGCGCAAGCGCGATCACGGCCATGCCGAGGTGCCATTCGTGGATGCGGTGCCCGAGGACGTACACGCGAGGTCCGAGCCGGTGCCGCTCGAGCCTCAGCATCGAGGATGAGTCTCCACGTAGGCCAAGCACGACCGATGATGCACTACGCCGCTGCTGTCGTGCTCCGGCTAGCGTCAGAGGGCGATGCCCAGCCTCGAGCCCCGCCGGCTCCTGCCTCGCCGGCTCGCCGCCACGCTCGGTCTGACCGCGATCCTGCTCGTTCCGTGGACTCTCTGGCTCACCTTCACGCTTCCGACGCGTCATCTCACCCATAACTATCGGCTGGCGTGGGTCGGATTCGACATCGGTCTTGCAATCGCCTTCGGCGCGACCGCGATCGCCGCGCTGCGTCTTTCGCCGTGGCTCCAGGCACTCGCGGCTCTCACCGGCACGATGCTCCTCTGCGACGCCTGGTTCGACGTCGTCACCGCGGCCTCGGGTGACGAGCAGACGAAGGCGATCCTCGAGGCCGTCTGCGCGGAGATCCCCCTGGCGATCCTCTGCGGCTGGATCGTCCTCGACACGACCCGCTTCCACGAGGCCGCCGCTCGCTTCTACCTCGATGCTTCGAGACGCCGCGAGTCGGCGCCGGAGCCGCCGCCCGAGAGCTGACGTCGAGCCCCGCGCGGGGGTAGGCTTTGCTCATGTGGCGGCGGAGCTCCTCGCTCGCCGGGGTGGTGGCGCTTTCTCGCGCTCGCCGCGCCCACCGGGGCATTCGCCCTCAAAGCGCCGACGGCTGCCTCGGTCAGGCCGCGCGCGTTCGCCTCCTGCGCTGCGCTCGTGAACTATGCGAAGGCCAACCTCGCCCGCACGCACGGGCTTCCGCTGCCGCCGATCTCCGAGCCGGTCGAGACGACCTCCACCGTCGCACCGAAGGCCGCCGCGACCTCGACGGCGACGCCGGGCGTGGTCGGCGCCGCCGCTGACACCGGCTCGGCTCCACGACCGCCTATTCGACGACGAACGACCAGGAGCAGGGTGTCGACGAGCCCGACATCGTGAAGACAGACGGCTCGACGATCTTCGCCGTCTCGGGGAACACGCTCGAGGCCGTGTCGGTGACGAATGGGGTGCCGCGTGTTGCGGGGACACTCAGTCTCGGGCAGGGGGGCTCGAGCTCGCAGCTCCTCCTCGACGGCAACCGGCTGCTCGTGATCTCGAACCAGATTCCTTATGCCGTCCCGTTTCCGGGGCCGATCGCCGCCGCGTCGAGCACGCTCCGCGCCTCGCCGTACCTGGCCTGGGGCTCGACCACGCAGCTCTCCGAGGTGGACGTCTCCGATCCGACCGCGATGAAGGTCACCCAGACGCTGACCGTGGACGGCAGGTTCGTGGACGCGCGGCAGGTCGGGTCGAGCGCACGGATCGTGATCTCGTCGGCGCCCCACGCGATCCTCCAGCCGCAGCTCGAGGGCGGATCGTCCGGCTGGGTGCCGAGGTGGCGGTTCAAGAACGTGCGCACGGGGCGGCACTTCAGTCGCGCGGTCGCAGGATGCGGGCAGATCCGGCGGCCGGTGCAGTTCTCGGGGCTCGGGATGCTCACGATCGTCACGGTCGACTTCGCCAAGGGGCTCGGCGCCGCGCAGTCGACGTCGATCATGGCCGACGCCCAGATCGTCTACGGGTCGCCGACGAGCCTCTATGTCGCGACGCAGAAGTGGTTCAACCCGGAGCTCGGCGTCGCTCAGCTGCCCGGCGGGCAGTCGACGGTGATCGACCGCTTCGACGTCTCCGATCCCGACGTGACGACGTTCGCCGGGAGCGGCGAGGTGCCGGGATACCTGCTGAACCAGTTCTCGCTCTCGGAGCAGGGCGGCTACCTCCGTGTCGCGAGCACGAGCCGGCCGATCTGGTGGGGGCCGGTGGGCTCGGCGATCCCGCTCGAGCCAGAGCTACGTCACGGTGCTCGAGCTCTCGGGTGGGGTGCTCGCACCCGTCGGCCAGGTCTCGGGGCTCGGCCAGGGCGAGCAGATCACCTCGGTGCGTTTCATCGGCAACACGGGCTACGTCGTCACCTACCGCCAGGTCGATCCGCTCTACACGATCGACCTGAGCACCCCAACAGCGCCGCGCGTCGCGGGCGAGCTCGACCTGGCCGGCTACTCGGCCTACCTGCAGCCGGTCGGGGCCGGGGCTCTTGCTCGGGATCGGCAGCGACGTCTCGTCCTCGAACGAGCCCGACGGCACGCAGCTCGAGCTTTTCGACGTCTCCGACCCGTCCGCGCCGAAGCTCCTCTCGAAGACGCTCGTCGGCACCGGCAGCTCGTCGCAGGTGACCTACGACCACCATGCCTTCCTCTACTGGCCGGCGACGAACCTCGCCGTGCTCCCGATCCAGATCTACACGCCGCTCCAGTCATCCCCCCGGGCGGCACGAACGCGGGCGGCACGTTCACCGGCGCGATCGGATACAGAGTCACGAGCTCGGGGATCAGCGAGGTCGGCCGCGCCGTGCAGGACGCCGTGAACGGCCAGACGCCGCAGATCGAGCGCTCCCTCGTCATCGGCAACAGCCTCTTCACGATCTCGGCCCAGGGCGTGATGGCGTCGAGCCTCGACACGCTCACGCGGCAGGCGTTCGTCGCGTTCACGACGTCGCGTAGCCGGCAGGGCATCGCGGCGCCTCCGCGAAAGGAACGGCATGCCGGAGCTGCGCGTTCCCGAGCTGGTCGAGAACCCGTTCCGGGAGCTCTACCGGGGACTGATCGTGACCTCGATGCTGCGCTCGGTCGAGGAGCAGGAGGCGCTCTCTCGCGACCGGCACCGGCGGCGGCGAGCCTCGCGCTCGAACGCGCGGCTGCGCAACTCGGTGCGGCTGTTGCGGAGGCGCCCGTGAAGGCAGTCGCGGTTCCTGCAGTCGCGGCTCCGCTCGTCGAACGGTGCGCGGCTCCCTCGATCACCGCGGTTTCGGTTCGGCTCGACCCGCCCTCCCCGGTTGCCGCTCCCGCACCGATCGTCGACGGAGGACGGGCCGAGCCCGCCGCGGCTCTCGTTCTGCCGGTGATCGCCGCGGAGCCGTGGTTCGGCCCAGGGATTCGACGGGCGGCAGCGGCTGTGTGGGTTCTGACGATGGTCGTCCTCGTGGCCAACACCATCGTGCTGGGCTTCGATTCGTGGGCGACCGGTGCCGCCGACCTCACGCTGATCGGCCTCACGCTCGTCTGGTTCGCGACCGCGGTGGGAGGGTCCGGGCCGTCCTCACGGCCGTCGGGCTCGCAGCAGCTCAGGTCTCCAGAACTGCCGGTAGACGCCGATCCGGAAGGCATTCCGACCGGCTCAGTGCCCGGTGCGGGCCTCGGCGCCGATCTGCAGCAGGCGATCCTGGGTGTGGTCGACCTGGAGCGTCGTGTGGTCGATCCCGAAGCGCTCGCGGAGCAGCTGCTCGAGCTCGCGCCGGGCGGCGTGGCAGTCGGCGTCGCCCTCGACGAGGATATGGGCCGAGAGCGCCGGGAAGCTCGAGCCGATCTCCCAGACGTGCAGGTCGTGCACCTCGGTGACGCCGGGGTGCTGGGCCATCGTGTTGCCGATCTCCTGGACGTCGAGCTCGGCCGGGGCCATCTCGAGCAGCACCCGGCCCGAGGCGCGCAGGAGCCCGACCGCGGCGCGCAGCATCAGCGCGGCGACGAAGAGCGCGGCGATCGCGTCGGCGCGGTTGAACCCGTCGCGATCACGATCACGCCGGCGACCGCGGTGGCGCCGAACGCGTAGAGGTCGGTCAGGAGATGCTGGTAGGAGCCCTCGATGTTCATCGACGAGCGGTCGGCCTTCGCGAGCTCGCGGGTCGCGAGCAGGTTCACGAACACGCCGGCGACGGCGACCGCGACCATCGTCCAGCCGCCCGGCGCGCCCGGCGTGATCAGCCGCCGGATCGCCCCGAAGACGATCAACCCGGCGAGCACGAGCAGCGTGCCGCCGTTGGCCTGGGCCGAGAGGATCTCCATTCGGCGCAGGCCGAAGGTCAGGTTCCCCTCCGCCGGGCGGCGCACGAGGCGGATCACGACGACCGAGAGCAGGAGCGCGCCCGCGTCGGTGAGCATGTGCGCGGCGTCGGAGAGCAGCGCGAGCGAGCCGGCGAGGATCCCGGCGACGATCTCGACGACCATGAAGCCGACGATCAGCGCGAGCCCGATCGTCAGCCGCCGCGTGTCGGTGTCTTCTCCGATCGCGTGGGTGTGGCCCGCGTGGCTGTGGCTGTGGCTTGCGCCCACAGTCCGAGGGTACCCGCCGCGGCGGCTTTTCAGCTCTTCTCGGGCTCTTCGTCCGGCGGGGGCGGCGGCGGCTGGAAGCCTGGGTTCGTGCTGACCTCTCCGCAGGACGGGCAGAAGAGCCCACCGCCGAGCGAGAGCGCGCCCGAGGCGCCGCAGGCCGGGCACGTCGCGGTCGAGGCGCTCGCCGCCCAGCCGCTCACGTCCTCGCCCTCGGGATGGGCGTGATCGTGGTCGTGATGCGCGTGATCGTGATCCGAGTGATCGTGATCGTGGTGCGAGTGATCGTGGGCTTCTGCCACGGAGCGAGGGTAACAACCTTACGATGCGCGCCGTGATCCTGGACGGCCACAACGACCTCGCTCTCCCGCGTCTGGCAGGGACGGACGGAGTTCCAGGTCGACCTCACCGCTGCCGCGGACGCGGCTTTGCCGGCGGCTTCTTCGCGCTCGGGTCGTTCGGGGCGTCGTCATCGAGTCCCGTCGGCCGCCCTCCGCCGTATGCGCTCCCGCTCGACGCTCCGGTTCCGCTCGCGAAGGCCCGGGCCGATGTCGAAGGGCAGCTCGCCGCGCTCGAGGGCCTCGACGTCACGATCGTCCGCCGCGCGGATGAGATCGTGCCGGGGCGGGTGAACGCGATCGTCCACCTCGAGGGCGCGGAGCCGATCGCGCCCGATCTCTCCGATCTCGACGACTGGTACCGCCGCGGCCTCCGCTCGCTCGGCATCGTCTGGTCGCGACCGAATGCCTTCGCCGAGGGCGTCCCGTTCCGCTTCCCCTCCTCGCCCGACACCGGCCCCGGGCTGACCGACGCGGGCCGCGACCTCGTCCACGCCTGCAACCTGCTCGGGATCCTCGTCGACCTCTCGCATCTGAACGAGGCCGGCTTCTGGGACGTCGCCGAGCTCACCCAGGCGCCGCTCGTCGCGACCCACTCGAACGCGAATGCGCTCTGTGCCTCCTCGCGAAACCTCACCGACCGCCAGCTCGACGCGATCGGCGAATCCGGCGGCGTCGTCGGGATCAACTTCGCCGTGATGTTCCTGAACGAGGACGGCGCCAACGATCCCGCGACGCCGCTGGAGTCGATCGTGCGCCACATCGACTACGTCGCGACCCGGATCGGGATCGATCATGTCGCGTTCGGCTCCGACTTCGACGGCACAGAGATCCCGGACGAGCTCGGCGGGATCGCCGGGCTCCCGGATCTCGTCGACGCGCTGCGCCGCGCGGGCCACGACGACGACTCGCTCGCGAAGATCACGCACGGCAACTGGCTGCGGGTGCTCGGCGAGACGTGGCGGCCGTGGTCGCGCTACTTCCGCCTTGCCGGGTTCGACGCCCGCCCGACCCTGATCGACGCGGCCGACCGTTCCCGGAGCCGGGCTTGCCGTCGATCTTGGCGCCGGCACCGGGCGCGACACACTCGAGCTGCTGCGCCGCGGCTGGAAGGTGATCGCGATCGACAGCCAGCAGGAGGCGATCGATCGAATCGTGGAGCTCGCCGGGCCCGACGCCGAGCGGCTCGAGGCGCGCGTCGGGCGCTTCGAGGAGGCCGACTGGCCGGCGTGCGACCTCGTGAACGCGAGCTTCTCACTTCCGTTCACCCCGGCGGCGGCGTTCCCGGCGCTCTGGCAGCGGATCGTCGACTCGATCCGGCCCGGCGGCCGGTTCTCGGGCCAGCTCTTCGGCGAACGCGACGAGTGGGCGAGAACCGGCCTCGTGGTCAAGACGAGAGCCGAAGTCGAGGAGCTACTGAGGCCGTTCGAGATCGAGCAGCTCGAGGAGTTCGAGCAGGAAGGCCAGACCGTGTCGGCAAGTCGAAGCAGTGGCACCTCTTCCACGTCGTCGCTGCGCTGAAGCGCGTGGCGTCGCGCGCTGTGCGCGAGCGCGACGGTCGTTCCCGGGCTCACGGTGTCGGTGGTCGGTGTCGGCTGCAACAACTTCGGCTGGCGGCTCGAGGCCGGCAGGCCGCGCGATGTCGTCGATACGGCGCTCGAGTCCGGGATCACGCTGTTCGACACGGCCGAGAGCTACGGCGACGGCGAGAGCGAGAAGTTCCTCGGCCTTGCGCTCGGCAGGCGGCGCGAGCGGGCCGTGATCGCGACGAAGTTCGGGTGGGGGAGAGGCTTCACCGACAACACGATCGCGCGCGGCCATCCCGACTACGTCCGCTCGGCGATCGAGGCTCGCTGCGGCGGCTCGGCACCGACTACGTCGACCTCTACCAGTACCACCGGCCCGACGGCGTGACGCCGATCGAGGAGACGCTCGGAGCGATGAGCGAGCTCGTGGACGAGGGGAAGGTGCGGTTCATCGGCTCCTCGAACTTCTCGGCGGCGCAGGTCGCGGAGGCCGACGCCGCGTCCGCCGAACGGGCTCGCGCGGTTCGTGACGGAGCAGAACAAGTACTCGTGGCTCGAGCGCGGCGCCGAGGACGAGCTGATCCCGGCGCTCGAGCGGTCGGCGTCGCGTTGATCCCGTACTTCCCGCTGGCGAGCGGCTGCTCACCGGCAAGTACCACCGCGGCGCGCCGGAGCCCGAGGGCACGCGCCTCTCGGGGCGGCTCGAGGTCTCGGACGAGCAGTGGGATCGGATCGAGGCACTCGAGGCGTTCGCCGCGGCGCGTGAGCTGAGCCCTGCTCGACGTCGCGATCGGCGGCCTCGCGGCGCAGCCGACGGTGTGCTCGGTGATCGCGGGCGCGATGAGCCCGGAGCAGGTGCGCGCGAACGCGGCTGCCGGCGGGTGGGAGCCGTCGGCGGACGAGCTCGCCGAGCTCCACTCGCTTTGAGGTCCGGCAGTGGCAGGCGATGGCGCCGCGCTGGGAGCGCGGGCGCGAGCTGCTGTGGCGCTCGACCGCGCCGGTGAGCAGTGGCTCGTCGACCGCCTCGATCCGCAGCACGGCCAGACGATCCTCGACCTCTCCGCCGGGACCGGCGAGACCGGGTTTCTCGCGGCGCCGTTCCTCGGCCCGCGCGGCCAGCTGATCTCGGCCGACCGCGAGCTCGGGATGGTCGAGGCAGCCGCCGGCTCGGCTCGAGCGGGCATCGCGAACGCCGAGTTCCGGCTGCTCGATGCCGAGCGGATCCAGCTCCCGGACGCGAGCGTCGACGGCGTTCTGAGCCGCTTCGGCTACATCCTGAAGGGCGACCCGCCGCCCGCCCTCGCCGAGATCCGCCGCGTTTTGCGCCCGGGCGGCGGCTGGCCTTCTCGGTCTCGGCCGCGCGGAGCGGAATCCGTGGATGACGGTGCCGACGGACGCGCTCGTCGAGCGAGGCCATCTCGCGCCGCAGCCGAGGCCGAAGTGCGTCTCTCCGCCCGCCGTAACCCCGAGTCGATCGCGCCGCTTCTTGCCGACGGCGGGTTCGGCGGCCGCCATCGAAGAGATGCCGGTCGGCTACCGCTTCGCCGACGCCGACGAGCTCTGGTTCTTCGTCAGCGAGCTCCGCGGGCCGGTCGCCCTCGCGCTCGCCGAGCTCCCGGAGAGCGAGCGCGCCGGATCCGCAGCGAGATCGAGTCCCGACGCCCCGAGCCGACGAAGGCTTCGAGCTCGGCGGCATCAGCCTGAACGTAGCCGTCGCATCGCTACCATCAGTCGTCCTGGCGCCTTGGCCGAGTGGTTAGGCAGCGGCCTGCAAAGCCGTTTACAGCGGTTCGAATCCGCTAGGCGCCTCTACTGGCGAGGGCATCGAACCGGGATGACCCCCACGAGACGTCACGAACGCGTATTTGACCTCCGGGCCGGCCGGGCTCCCTCTGCCTGTTATGGCCGTCGTCGTGGGTGTTACGAGATGTCAAGCGAATCGTGTTACCGGGGTGGTCTACGCGATCAAGTCGTACTGGCGAACTCAGCGATTTAGTGTGATGACGCCGGTGCCAAGACCGCGAGGCGTGGAGGGGGTCATGCGAACGGATGACTGCGAGCGCGTCGACGGCCGTGGACCGTGATGACGCGTTCGACCTGGGCGCCCTTCTGGCGAGCTTCGCTGGAGCAGGTCCCGTGGAGCGGACGTGTCCAGTTCCCGGAAACCGGGGAGGAGTCTCCTTATGTTGGAATCACTGATACCTTCGATGCGACCTACGTTGTCGCGATGCAGCCCGACGGGTCGTACGTCCTGACCAAGGTCGTGAAGGGCACCTTCGTCACGAGAGCCGGGGTCTCGCAGCCCAACCCGCCGACCGCCGACTGCGACACCGCCGCCTCGCGGCAGACGGGCGGCGTTACCGGGACGTTCTACGGAGCGATGTCCGTCACTGTCCCGGCCAACTCGGGGTTCAACGCCTTCGCCTCGTGCGGAGCGCCGTGCTCGCCTCAAGCACCGCCGTCACGTCGGCGACCACCGCCCAGAACGACGCCTTCGTGGCTGCGTTCTTCCGGGCGGGAGCGAGCGGCACCCTGACCGGGTACTAGCTTCGTTTACGACGCGCCGGGGCGAACGGCACACATGGAGCAGGACTTCACCGGCACCGCCACCGGCAACATCACTGGCGTGAGCACCCGGGACTGAGCGATTGAGGCCGCGTTCACGCGGCCTCAATCGCGTTCCCGAAGTGCGTGATCCGGCCGAAGCCGCAACGTCACGCTAGGCGGCTTGAGGAACGACCGACGAGCGTTCCTGCCGGACGAAACTTGTCTCAACTGGGCAGTTGGCCGTGCGGGTGGAAGTGGTTTCAACGATCCAGGGAAGTCCGGGTCGTGGCCTCCGCGGGTCGCCAGGACGCCGCA
This sequence comes from uncultured Actinomycetota bacterium, assembly GCA_963720045.1. GTDB lineage: Bacteria > Actinomycetota > Thermoleophilia > Gaiellales > Gaiellaceae > PALSA-600. Next base: position 554,924 of record CAVREC010000001.1, read on the forward strand.
CGTCGGCCGCGCGCCGTAGTCTGCGGCGCTGGTGGACGAAGACGCCGACACCAACGAGGTCGTCGAAGGCGACGAGCCGGAGAAGAAAGCCAAGCCGAAGTCGACGAAGAAGCGGCTCGTGATCGGCGGGGTCGGGATCGCCGTGGTCGTGGCGACGTTCGTGTTCGTGCTGCCGCAGATCGCGAACTACCGGAGCGTCTGGGACGTCGTCAAGGGGCTCACCTGGGAGCAGATCGGGGTGCTGGTGCTCACGATGGTGCTGAACCTCGCGACCTACGCGCCGCCGTGGATGGCGGCGCTGCCGGGGCTCCGCTACGTGCACGGGTCGGTGCTGACGCTGGCCTCGACGGCGTCCACCTACATCGCGCCCGGCGGGGCGGCGGTCGGGGTGGCGGCGTCGTACGGAGTGCTGCGCTCGTGGGGCTTCAAGGGTCGGCCCGTCACGATCGCGGTCGCGGTCACCGGGATCTGGAACCAGTTCGCGATGCTCGGCTTCCCGATCATCGCGCTTGCGGTGCTCACCGTCCAGAACGAGCGGAACAGCCTGCTCGAGACGGTCGCGATCGTCGGGCTCGTGATCTTCGTCGTCGCGGTGGCCGGGTTCACGGCAGGGCTCTCGACCGCGCATCTCGCGCCGGAAGGTCGGAGATCTCGCGGAGCGGATCTCCAACTTCGGGCTGCGGGTGATCCGGCGGGGGCCTGTTACTGGAACGGCCCTCGTTCGTGCGCTTCCGCAACGAGACCGTGAAGCTCCTCGCCCGCCGCTGGCACGTCCTCACGCTCGCGACGCTGGCCGGACAGCTCACCGTGTTCCTCGTGATGCTCGCCTCGATCCGGGTCTGCGGCGTCTCACGCCTCCGCAGGTGGACCTGATCGAAGCGTTCGCGGCCTGGTCGGTCGTCCGGCTCCTCGGTTCGCTGCCGATCACGCCGGGCGGGATCGGGATCGTCGAGGTCGGGCTGACGGGGATCTCGTCGGCTTCGGCGGCCACAACGCCGACGTCGTCGCGGGGGTACTCGTCTACCGGTTCGTGACGATCGTCCCGACGCTCCTGCTCGGCCTGCTCGCCGGGACGACGCTGAAGAGGCTCAAGCCGAAGCCGGCGGCGACCTAGCGAAGATCGAGCTCTCCAGCAGGTAGAACACCGCGATCGCCGCGAAGAGCGCCACCGACGCGATCGGGCTCACGAGCGCGACGAGCGTCGCGACGGCGTAGATCGGCGCGCCGGGGATGTAGGCGCGCGAGATCCCCGCGATCAGCCGCGGGTCGCAGTCCGGCTTGAGGAGCCGGTGGCCGCGCGCGGCGTAGAACCAGAACGCGTTGTAGAAGATCGAGGTGACCGTGAGCGTCACGCCGTAGGTCAGCGCCGCCGCGCGCAGGCCGCTGCCGTGGACGTTCTCCGCGATCAGGTTCGTCGGGAACGGGACGAACGCGATGCACATCAGGAGCAGCAGGTTGATCGTCAGGAACGTCCGGTCGACGACCCCGATCTGCTGCATGCACGTGTGGTGGTTGATCCACATGATCCCGATCGTCACGAACGAAACCGCGTAGGCGGCGTACTCGGGCCAGGCGTGAAGCACGGCCTGCCGAGGTTCTCGCCGTGCGCGTGCACGGTGACGTCGAGGATCAGGAGCGTCGCCGCGATCGCGAAGACGCCGTCGGCGAACGCCTCGAGCCGCCCGGTTCCCACGCGCGAGGGTACGTCCGGCGGCGGACGGCTCGCGGGGCCCGAAACCGGTGCCTGACACCGAGTTCGGCTCGGGAAACGCTCTCAGCGCCCAGCGCGCGCCGCGTGTATGACACCGATTCTCGGCCCGGCGGGCGGTCGCGGGCCGCTCGTCTAGAGTGGGGCCGATGGACGGGGTCACCACGATCTGGCTCGACAACCCTCCGGTGAACGCGATCACCGCCGAGGTCGCTGCCGCCGTCACCGCCGAGCTCGAATGGATCGGGCCCGAGACGCGCGTCGTCGTCATCCGCGGGAAGGGCGAGAAGGCCTTCTCGGCCGGCGCCGACCTGAAGTCGATCACCGGTGACGGAAGCCCCCGGTCGGGATCCAGCCGCTCGCCGACCTGATCGAGGAGCTGCCCGTCCCCGTCGTCGCCGCGATCCACGGTCACTGCCTCGGCGGCGGCCTCGAGGTCGCGCTTGCCTGCGACGTCCGGATCGCGACGCGGGCGCGAGCTTCGCCCTTCCCGAAGTGCGCCTCGGACTGCTCCCGGGGGGCGGCGGCACCCAGCGCCTGCCGCGGCTGATCGGGCCCGCGCGCGCCGCCTGGTTGATGCTTCGGGCGAACGGCTCACGGCCGCCCAGGCCGAGAACTGGGGGCTCGTCGAGTTCGTCGTCGACGACCTCGACGAAGGAATCGAGCGCGTCGCGGCGTCGCTCAGCGCCGGAAGCCCGTTCGCTCAGCGCGAGCTGAAACGGCTCCTGCGCATGACGAGCGGCGGTCGCAGCGACAGCCTCGAGCTGGAAGCGTTCGCCCGCTGCGTTCTCTCGGCCGACGGCCGCGAAGGCGTCGCCGCGTTCCTCGAGAAGCGGCCCGCGCTGGAGCTGGCGGCTAGAGCACGCGGAGCTAGCTGACATCGCCGGCCGGGTCGCTCGCGAAGTCACACGGCGAGACGAAGATCGACCGCGGCTGATCGTACGGGCGTCACCCGGCTCGTTGTCCCTGTCACCCGGAACAGGAACGAACGGCTGCAGTTCGGTGCGACGATCGAGCAGCGGAAAAGCTCGCTCGCGCCGCCGCTCCTGACCGCGAAGCATGTTCGAACATCTGCGATCGCGGCCCCGGACCGGGTGAGGAACGCCGAGGCCGACCGTCTTCTGCGCCGTGCATCTGGGACGAAGCGCTCGCCCGCATCGACCACGTCACACCCATCGCAAGAACGCAACAAGGAGCAGAAGCCCTGCTCCCAGAACGATTCCAGCGTATCTCCCGCCGACGCTATTGCTCCCCGGCTTGAACATTCGATTCAGTGTACAAGCCGGGTCTGCTGCCACGACGCGTGTTCCATCAAATCGTAACGTTCCCGCGACGGTCGCTTCATAAACTCGCGAATCGATGTCGGCTCGATCGATTGCCCTGAAACTGCCCGTCGCGAGGCGGTTTCGGCTCGCCGTCTCCCACGACCGCGTTCGTGCTCGGCGGCGTCGCATCGACGCACAGTTGCTCGATGCCGTGAACGAGGCGGTCGTGCCGGAAAGTGCGTCCGTCTGGGTCAGGCGGTAGCCAATGCTATTGACAGATCGTTGAGTTGTTGATGTAATGTCCTCATGTCCACGGCGCTCGACACATTGTTCGACCTCTCGCTCTGCCGCACCCAGCTTGCGCGCGAGCTCGATCAGCCGCTGTCCCAGCACGGGATCTCGCTTGCCGACCTCGCGATCCTGCGCGAGCTCTACCGCTCGCCCGAGCGGAAGCTGCGCCGGTCGGAGCTCGCGCAGCGCCTCGGGGTCACGCCCTCCGGCGTCGCACGGCAGCTCGCGCCGCTCGAGCGGATCGGCCTCGTCGATCGGGAGTCGCACGATCGCGAGCCCGCCTCGCTCTCGTCGTCTTCACCGAGACGGGCGCTCAGATCGTCGGAGAGGCGCTCGAGACCGCCGAGCACGCCGCCGACCGAGCGTTCGCGGCTCGCTGGACGGATGCGGAGCGCGAGCGGCTCGCGAAGCTCGTCAGCCGCCCGGCATAGCCGCCGCGTGGGAACGGGGTTCCCACGCGGCGGGTGCCGCGGCTGCGTCAGTCGGCCGTGTCCTTGCAGAACGCGATGTAGTCCCAGAGCGGAAGCGGCTCGGTGTCCCCCGTCGTGAGCAGCACCGTGACCGAGATCTCGAGCAGATACGCACACGGCGGCAGCGAGGCGAAGCTCCATGCCGGCGCTGGCGGAGACCCGACGAGGGCCGGGGTCGCCGTCCCGTACCAGTTCTCACCCGGATCCTCGGCGTAGCCGGGTCGAGATCGAACGCGTAGGGGCCTCCGGGGCCCTGGAGGGTGATCGCGACCGGCCCGAGGTTCGAGTGGGCGGCCGTGAACTCGACGGTGAAACTCGACGTGAGCTCCGAGCACGGAGCCGCCGCGAGCTCTGCGATTCCGATCGATGCGACCGCGAGCTCGTTCGACGCACCGAAGAGGCCGCCGGGCCAGTACGGATGGTGCGAGATGTGGTTGTAGTACGAGTTGTTGATTGCGATGTGTGAGCACGTCCCGGCCTCGGTGCCCTCGCCGGTCGTTCCCTGGTTGCGGATCCTCATCCGGACGCCGTAGTGCGCGTCGGTCTGGAGCGGTGCGTTGGCAGACGTCCCGGCGGTGACCCCGGTCTCGTCGATGTCGTCGACGGTTGGTGCGAGCGAGGTCGTGTCGAACACGATCAGATCTGCCGCGGGCACGAACTGCCAACCAGACGACGGCACCATCGGCGGCGTCGGGGACATCGGTGGTACCGCGATCCAGCCGTCGGCACTCGGGGTGATCGTGAAGATCCCGGCGCCGGTCCGCTTCACCCAGACTTCGATCACCTCGAGGAACGGCGGGACCGCGATCGAGCGGATGAACTGCCCGATGTTCGTCTCCTCGATCTGGCGGGAGTGACCGGCACCCATGAGGTCGGCAGGATCGGCCCACCGCCGGCGAGGGTCGTCCCGTCGGCAGAGACGTGGACGGTCTCGAAGCGGTACTCGATCAGCGGCGCTGCGTTGACAACCGAGAACCCGCCGTTCAGGCGGAGCCCGTTGTAGAAGGCCCGGCTGTCGGCGATCGTGAGCCCGTTCCCCGGGGCGAGGCTATACACGTCCGAGCCGTAGAAGAGCCCGCCGATCTTGGTGAAGACGGCGATCGACCGCGGCGGACAGACACAGATGCAGAAGCGCTGGCAGCGCAGGAAGCACACCCAGTGGCAGAACTGGACGCAGAAGCGCTCGAACTCGAGCTCCTTCGCGAGGCTCTCCACCGTCTCGACGTCCTCGCGCAGGTTCGCCGCGGCCAGCCGCTCGAGCGCGGCCTTGTCGAGCTTCCCGAGCGCGCGGGCGAACTCGAGCATCTCCCCGATCTCCGACTCGAGCTCGCCGAGTGGGAAGATCCGGCAAAGCCCCAGGCAGACGAAGAGGCACCTCCAGCTGCAGAACCACTCGCAGATCACGAAGCAGAAGCCGTCGAACCCCGCTGCCGACAGCGTCTCGCCGACGGTCTCGCATCGGTTCGCGAGCACGGCCTTGGTCACCTCCGCAAAGACCTCCTCGTTCGCGGCGAGCCTCCCAATGGCGTGTCCGGCCGCCTGGAGCTCCGGGATCAGATGCGGCCGTTCGACCTGGATCGGGTCGCAGACGACGTCACAGACGAGCCGGTAGTGGATCGTCGAAACCCAATGGCAGAGCAGGTGGCTGAAGCGCGCGAGTCCCCTTGTCGATCAGTTCGTTCCAGGCGTCCCTGTCCCGCTCCTCGACGGCTCTCGCCATCAGCTCGACGGCCTCCTCGTCGGCAGTGAGCTTCGCGACGAGCTCCGCGAACTCGCGGACATCCGGGAGCTCCTGCTCTTCGATTGGCGGGGGCCCCGCCAGCTCGAGGCACAGGAGGACGGCTTCCTTGCTCCGAAGCCAGTGGCATACGACTTCGCATCGCTCGGCCAGCTTGTGACGGTCGAGGAGCTTCGCCATCGATTCCCCGTCCTCGGCGCGGAATGCGTCGACGGTGGCGCGGAAGACCTCCTCGTCGACGGCGAGCGCCGCCATCGCCTGGGCACCTTCGAGCACCTCGTTCAGAAGCTCCCTATCGGCTGTCTGATCTGCCATGCGTCTCCTTCGATCTCGCTGTTGACGACGGCGTACGACAGGGCTGAACTTCGTGCGGCCCGGCGCGCGCCGGCGTGGCGATCGAAGGCGTGGCGTTCACGCCGAGGCGAGCCCCTGCTGACCATCTGCTCCTGAGCCCACTCTGCGCCGGCACAAAACCCCCTCGACCGCCACAGACGTTGCTTCTTTATAGGTCGGGGAAACCGGAATTCATAGGGCCCTTCGGGCGTCTATCCGGGCAACCCTGGACTCGGGGTCGAGCGAGCACGGGATTGAGCCGGCATCGTGGTGACTCAGTTGAGGCCCGGGTCGAACGGCATCGAGGCCATCAGCGAGAACTTGCCGCCCTTGCGGTTCAGCACGGTTCGCCAGAGCTCGTCTGGATCGGCGGCGAAGACGTCGGCCGGCAGCGCGGCCGCGACGATCCACGCAGGTTCGGCGAGCTCGGCCTCGAGCTGGCCCGGGCCCCAGCCGGAATAGCCCGCGAAGACGCGCGCCCGGCTGGCGCGAAGCTCCTCGGGGTCGGCGTCGGGCGGCATGTAGACGACGCCGCCGACGATCGGCTCGGTGTCGGCGAGCGGCTCGTCGAGCTCCACGAGCACGACGACCGCCTCGGGTTGAACAGGGCCGCCGAGGTAGAGCACCTCGTCGGCATAGGGCAAGTCGCCGAGATCGGGGACGGCTTCGTCGATCCGCAGCTCGGAGGGCCGCGAGAGCACGAGGCCCGACGGCGCCCTCCTCGTCGTGGTGGGTCATCAAGCACCACCGTTCGCCGGAAGTTCGGATCGACGAGGGAAGGCGAGGAGATCAAGAGCTTGCCGGCCAGCGAGTCCACGAGAGAAGCATCGCACTCTGCCTCGTCAACGTGCGGGATCTGCTGCCGACTCGCGCGGTGCGTAGCTTACGGCCGACCCGTGGCTGTCCGGAGGGAGCGATTCTGACCGCGATATCGCAGGCACGTGCGATCGAAGCCGGGAACACGCGCTGGCGCGTGCTGATCGGCCTGGCCGCCGCGACCGGTCTCGTCCTCCGGGTTGCCGTCTACCGCTCGACCCTCGGCGACATGAACTCGGACGAGGCTGTCACCGGCCTCATGATCAGGCACGCACTGCACGGGCACTTCGGAGTGTTCACCTGGGGAGCCGCCTACGGAGGAACGCAGGAGAGCACTGCTCGGCGTGCCCGCATTGTGGATCGGCGGGACGAACACGCTCGCGATCAGCGTTGTCCCGATCCTCTCACGGCGGTGACCGCGCTCCTCATCTGGCGGGTCGGCAGGCGTACGATCGGGGAGCCGGCGGCATGGGTGGCGGGCGCGCTGTTCTGGGTCTGGCCGCCCAGGCTTCTCCCGCTGCTCCTTGGGCCCGGGTTCTACGTCAGCGACGCGCTTCTATGGTGCGCTGATCCTCCTCCTCGCCCTCCGCGCGAAGGAGCGGCCGGACGCGCGACGTGCCGGCATCTACGGGCTCGTGCTCGGACTCGCGTTCTGGCAGACCTCGCAGATCGTTCCGATCATCGCCGCGTCTGCGTTATGGCTCATCTGGCGCGCCCCGCGCATTCTCCGCTGGAGCTGGCTCGCGGCCCTGGCCGCCGTTGTCGGAGCGCTGCCATGGCTGATCTGGAATCTCGAGCATCACTGGGGATCACTCCATCTCGAACGCCGGAACAGATTTCAGTTACGTCCATCGCCTTCGCCTCTTCTTCTCACCGGTCCTCGCTGAGATGCTCGGGCTGCGCATCTTCTACTCGACCACCTGGATCGTTCCCGTCCTCGGCATCGGTGGTCTACGTCGGAGCGGTCGGCCTGTTTCTCTGGAGCGGTTACCGGGCCCGCCGCCGGGACGCGTTTCTGCTCTACGTCGTCGCCGGCCTGTTCCCGTTTCTCTACGCCGCCTCGGCGAAGGCGAATCTGACGACCGATCCCCGTTACGCGACCGTTCTCGTACCGTGCCTCGCTCTCCTCATCGCACAGCTGGGCGCCACGTACCGGCAGGGCGGCGTCGCTCCTCGTGCTCGCCGCCATCGTCTCGGCGATCGGGGTACACGGCGCGAATAGTTGGTCGAAAGGGCATCGGAGGGACACGATCGTCCCGACGGCGCCGCGAAGCATCACCCCGCTGATCGCGACGCTCGACCGACTGGGCGTCAACCGCGTGTTCACGAACTACTGGCTCGCCTACCGACTCGACTTCGATTCACAGGAACGCATCATCGCCGTCGAGAACGGATTCGACACACTCGAGGTTCACCACGGAGACGTGCTGCCGGCTGCCGATCCCCGCGTCATCCATCCGCCGTACGACCGGTTCGTGCGCTCGGGCCCGCACGCATTCGTCTTCTTCGACCAGATCCTGCCGCGGCCCGCCGAGCTCGCGAAACTCACCGCCCACGGGTACACCAAGCACCTCGTTGAAGGCTTCGTCGTCTACGCGCCACCGGTCAGGAGCTGAGCGCGGCAACGCCGGCGAGCGCCGTCGCCACCCCGAGCATCTGCAGCCGCGTGAGCCGCTCGCCGAGCAGCGCGAAGGCCAGGAACAGGGTCGCTACCGGGTAAAGGGAGCCGAGCACCGAGACGAGAGAGAGGAGCCCGTGGCGGCTCGCTACGGCGAAGAGCGCGTTCGCGGCGACGTCGCAGAGCCCGATCGCGACGATCGGTAGCACCCAGTTCCGGCCGACCCGCAGCGACTCGCGCCGACCGAACGCAAGCAGGAGCAGGAGCGCGAGCGACCCGACCCGGGCGCCGGCGAGCGTCGAGAGCGCGCTCCCCTCACGGCTTCCGAGGCCGAGGAAATAGGTGAAGAGCCCGAGCGATACGAGCGGCGACGACGGCGAGCGTGATCGCCCGCGCGCGGTCCGGAACGTCGGAGCGTTGCTCCTCCACCGAAGCGAGAACCGCTCCGCCGATCGCAAGCGCGGCCCCGGCGACCGCGATCGTTCCCGGCCGTTCGCCGGTTGCGACCGAGATCGTGAAGGGCACGATCGCCCCGCACGCGGTCACGGGCGAGACGATGCTCATCGTCCCGAGCGACAGCGCCTTGTAGAACGCGGCCAGCCCCGCTCCGCCCCCGAGCCCTGCGAGGACCCCGATCGCAAAGGAACGGTGGTCGATCCCGTCGTCTGCAACTCCGACCGCCACGAGCAGCGCCACGAAGCCCGCCGCTTGTGAGATCACGGTCACGGGGACGGTCGGCACATACCGAGAGACGAGGCCGCCCGAGAAGTCGGCGATGCCCCAGGCGGTCGCGGAGGCAAGCGCAAGCAGGACGGCGGCGGCGCTCACGTTTCCAGCATCGCATCCGGACACGCGAGATCGTGGAACAAGTCATCTATTACCATTGGGCGGATGAAGCCGCTTTCGATCGGGGTTCTCGCCGTTCAGGGCAACTTCCGCGAGCACGCCGCGATGCTGCGCGAGCTCGGCGCCGAGGTGCGCGAGGTGCGCAAGCCCGAGGAGCTCTCCGGGCTCGACGGGCTCGTGATCCCGGGTGGGGAGTCGACGGCGTTCATGCGGCTGATGCGCCTCTACGGCCTCGACGAGGCGATCCGCGACTTCCGGGGGCCGGTGTTCGGGACGTGCGCGGGCATGATCGTGCTCGACCGCGACCATCTCGGCGTCGTCGACATCGGCGTCCGGCGCAATGCGTTCGGGCGGCAGGTCGCCTCGTTCGAGACCGACCTCGAACTACCCGGTGGGGGCAGGCCGATGCGCGCGATCTTCATCCGGGCCCCGTGGATCGAGCGAGGTGGGCCCGGATGTGGAGGTGTTGGCCGAGGTGGACGGGCCATCCGGTGCTCGCGCGCGAAGGCCGGTTCCTCGTCGCGTCGTTCCACCCGGAGCTGACCGGCGACACGCGGCTTCATCAGTTGTTCCTCGAATCGGTGAGGGAGGGTGAAATTGTCCGGGCATAGCAAGTGGTCGTCGATCAAGCACAAGAAAGGCGCGGCGGATGCGAAGCGCGGGAAGCTCTTCTCGAAGCTCGCGCGGTCGATCATCGTCGCGGCCAAGGAGGGCGGGGGAGACCCTGCCAACAACCTCGCGCTCGCAAACGCGATCGAGAAGGCGAAGTCGTACTCGATGCCGAAGGACAACATCGATCGCGCGATCGCGAAGGGCTCGGGCGCCGACGCGGACGGCTCGTAGCTTCGACACCGTCGTCTACGAAGGGTACGGCCCCGAGGGCGTCGCGGTGATCGTCGAGGCGTTGACCGACAACAAGAACCGCACGGCCGCAGAGGTGCGGCACACGTTCGCGAAGTTCGGCGGGAACCTGGGCGCCACCGGCGTCGTCGCGTGGCAGTTCGAGCGCCGCGGGCTGGTGCTCGTCGCCTCGGCGGGGGTCGACGAGGACGAGCTCTTCATGGCGGCCGCCGACGGCGGTGCAGACGACGTGGAGGCCGACGGCGACATCTTCCAGGTGACGAGCGCGCCGGAGAACCTCGCCGGCGTTCGCAGCGCGATCGAGGCCGCCGGCTTCGCGATCGAGTCGGCCGAGCTTTCGATGGTCCCGAAGACGACGGTCGCGATCGACGACGAGGGCAAGGCGCGGTCGCTGATCCGCCTGATCGACGCGCTCGAGGACGACGACGACGTCCAGGAGGTCTACGCCAACTTCGACATTCCCGAACAGGTGCTGGAGGCCGCGACCGCGTAGCTTGCGCAGGAACGTCCGGGCCGGTCCGTAACCTCTCTTGGTGAAGGTAGGGAGTTGTTGAAGGTTCTGGGTATCGATCCGGGGACGGCTGCTTGCGGGTACGGACTGGTCCACGAAAGCGAAGGGCGCCTCAGGGCCATCTGCCACGGGTGGTGGCGGACAAAGCCTTCAGAGCGCGTGGAGCTGCGCCTTTTGACTCTCTTCGAGGGGGTGTCGGAGCTGATCAGGGTTCACGCTCCGGATGCCGTCGCCCTGGAGGAGTCGTACGTCGGCGCCGACGCCCGCATCGCGCTCTCCGTCGGGCAAGCGCGCGGCGCCATTCTCGTCGCCGCGTCGTCCGTCGGCGTCGAGTGCGTCGAATACGCACCTAGCCGGATCAAGCAGATGGTGTGCGGCTACGGGCGCGCCGACAAGGGGCAGGTGCAGCGGATGGTGAAGGCGATCCTCGCGCTCGACGAGGTGCCGCGGCCCGATCACGCCTCGGATGCGCTGGCCGTGGCGATCTGCCATGCGCTCGCGCCGCCGCTGCTTCGGATCGCCGGGTAGAGCCGTCCGCCTCCGGCCGTACCTTGGTGCGATGACCCTCGGTGGGAAAACGGCGTGATCGCGCGGCTGCGCGGCACCCTGGCGGCGCGGACGCCGGCCGGCCTGCTGATCGACGTCGGCGGCGTCGGCTACCTCGTCGCGGCGACGCCGCGCATCAGCGCACGCGTCGGCGAGGAGGTGACGGTCGAGATCCACACCCACGTCCGCGAGGATGCACTGCAGCTCTACGGCTTCGCCTCGACCGACGAGCGCGACCTGTTCGAGTTGTTGCTCGGCGTCTCCGGAATCGGCCCGAAGGTGGCGCTCGCGATCGTGTCGGGATCGCCGCCGGCCGAGCTGCGGCGGGCGATCGCCCGCGACGACCTCGCGCGTTTCGAGGCGATCCCGGGAATCGGGCGCAAGACGGCGCAACGCGTCGTGATGGAGCTCAAGGACAAGCTGGGAGAGCCCATCGGCGCCGGTGCGGCGGTCGGCGTCGAGCTCCTCGCGCGTGATGCCCTCGTCGAGCTCGGCTGGTCGCTCGTCGACGCCGAGCGCGCCCTTGCCGGCGTGGACGAGACGTTGCCGGTGGAGGAGCAGGTCCGGTCGGCGCTGAAGAAAGCAGCATGAACGCCCCGTTCCTCGCGCCTGCCGCCGTCGACGTCCACGAGGAGGAGCTCGACAGCACGCTTCGTCCGGGCTCGCTCGCGGAGTTCGTCGGGCAGGAGCGGGTCAAGGAGCAGCTCGGAATCGCGCTGGACGCGGCACGTGGCCGTGGCGAGGCGCTCGATCATGTCCTGCTCGCCGGGCCGCCGGGCCTCGGCAAGACCTCCCTGGCACAGATCATCCGGCGCGAGCTCGACGTCGGGATCCGCCAGGTCGCCGGGCCGGCGCTCGAGCGGAAGGGCGACATCGCCGCGATCCTCACCGCGCTCGAGCCACGCGATGTCCTCTTCATCGACGAGATCCACCGCCTGAACCGGGCCGTCGAGGAGATCCTCTACCCGGCGCTCGAGGACTTCCGGCTCGACATCATCGTCGGCCAGGGGCCCGCGGCGCGGACGCTGACGCTCGAGCTGCCGCCGTTCACGATGGTCGGCGCGACCACCCGCACTGGCCTGCTCACGACGCCGCTGCGCGATCGGTTCGGGCTCACGTTCCGCCTCGACCACTACTCGCCCGAGGAGCTCGGCACGATCGTCCGGAGGAGCGCCCGGATTCTCGGTGTCGAGGTCGAGCCCGAGGCGGCCGAGGAGATCGCCCGCCGCGCCCGGGGGACGCCGCGGATCGCGAACCGGATCCTGCGCCGGGTGCGCGACGTGGCCGAGGTGCGGCACGCGGGTGCGATCACCACTGCCGTCGCCGACGAGGCGCTCGGGCTGCTCGAGATCGACGAATCGGGGCTCGAGCGGTTCGACCGCGAGCTGCTCTCGGCGGTGGCGGTGAAGTTCGGCGGCGGGCCTGTGGGGTTGTCGACGCTCGCGGTCGCGCTCGGGGAGGAGGCCGAGACGATCGAGGACGTGTACGAGCCCTACCTGCTCCAGCTCGGCTTCCTGCAGCGCACCCCGCGCGGCCGGGTGATCACCGATCTGGGACGGGCGCACGCGGGAGCTGTGCGCGAGGCCTCGACGCTGTTCTGAACCTCCTCGCGATCGGGATCAGCGCGGTCACGGCCAGCATCGCCATCACGTCGAACCACACATACCCCGAGGCCACACCGGACGGGGGGTTGCCGTCCGGGATCCCGAGCCCTGGGAGTGTCGGCGCCCAGCGCCACGTGCCGATCGCGGTGCCGTAGAGCTCGAGTGCGGCGACGACGAGGAAGACGCTCGCGTAGATCGCGCGGTTCCGGGAGCGCCAGAGGAAGAGCGAGGAGCAGCGGCACGCCGATCGCGCCGGCGACGTCGCGGCTGCGGGAGCACGAAGAGCCCGAGGATCCCCCAGGTCGCGGCGGCGACGGCGGCAGTGACGACGAGCCACCGCGCGTGCTGCGCGAGCGCCGCCGCGATCGCGATCCCCGTCAGGAAGACGAGCCCGTGCGCCGGCGGAATGAAGAGCGGCAGGTTGTGCAGCCGGTAGCGGTAGACGCCCCAGATCAGCGAGCCCGTGACCTCGCCGATCGTCGCGAAGAAGACCACGCCGAGCACGAGCGCCCGCTGGAGCGACGGGCAGCCGCCACGCGAGGGCGATCAGGACGGCCCAGGTGACCGCGCCGAGGCCGAGCTGCTCCGGGTAGGAGGCGAAGTGATCGAGCGCGAGGAGCACCGCGAGGTAGGCGATCAGGATCGCGGCGCGCTTCACGGGTCGAGCGTATCGGCTGAGACTCACCCATTTGGGCCTCTGGGCGGTCGTCCGCATTCGGTGTGCATTCGCGAGGGGCTCGCTGTGGAGAAATCGTTACAAAGTTGGTACAGACAGCGCGCCGCGTAGCCCGTACAATTGGCATTGAGGGTGGCGGGTTGGCTTCCCCGCCCTGGGTGGGGCGTGCGCGCTGGGGGCGGAAGAGGCCATGGCCGGACAGGTCGGGGCGCACGGCGTTCGCGGTAGCTCGTGAGATTCGCGGCCTCCAGGCCTGCCACCGCGAGGAGCTCATCGAGCTCGGCGAGAGCCCGACTGCCGTCTCAGCCGCGGAACTGCAACTCGTGCCAGCTCGGCACCGGCGCGAGCTCGAGCAGCGGCCGCCGGCCGCCGGGGTGCTGGTAGGCGAACTCGGCCTCGTTGCTCGTCCCAGACGACCTCGAGCGCGCCGCGTTTCACCTGGTGGTCGAGCCACGCGCTTCGGAAGACCAGCTTGCGAAGCCAGTAGACGAGCGACTCGTCGCCGATCAGCGACACGCGCTCCCAGTTGCGCTTCAGGTAGCGCCCGAGCCGAGACTCCGGCTCGTCCAGAAGGCCCTGCACGGCGAGGGAGACGAGGTCGTTCGTCTCCTCGTCCTCGAGCTCGTTCGCCTCGACGAGGCCGAGCTTCGCGGCCGCGGCGACGACGCGCTGCTCGAAGTCGCACGTGTTGAACGCGAGCCGGTAGCCCAGGTATTTGACGACGTAGTCGTCGCCCGAGGTGTAGCTCGCCGTGTAGTTCGTGTCAGCCATTTGCCGAGAGACCAGGATAGCTTCACGTCGCGAGACCTCCCGCGCCTGCGGCTACGGTTCACCGGATGGTTGCCGCAGCTGCACACCGCTGGGAGACGCTCGTCACGCTGATCCCACTGTTCATCGTTGGTATCGGCCTGATCGCCGCGGTCCTGATCCTGCTCGGTCGCGCGTTTGCGGATTCGGTGCGCGGGATCAAGCACAAGCGGCTGCTCTGGCTCGGCGTCGCGGCGGTCTTCGGCTTCATCATCGTGCTCACCTACCTCGGGGTGAACCTCCCGAAGGAATAGGAAGCCGAGGCGCCGTCCGGCCTCGTCCGTACCCTCGCTTGTCCGATGGACAAGGCGACGTGGAAGATCGCGCCGTGCCGGCCCGATCAGCTGAGAACTCTCGTCGACGAGCTGGGTATCAGCGCCACGCTCGGTTCGGTGCTCGTGCGCCGAGGCCTTACCGATCCCGCCGAGGCGAAGCGCTTCCTCGAGGGCGCGCTTCCCGGTCACGATCCGCTCGGGCTCGGAGACATGCCCGAGGCCGTGGAGCGCATCCGCGCCGCGATCGCAGCAGGGAAGCGCATCTGCGTCCACGGCGACTACGACGCCGACGGGATCTGCGCCACCGCGCTCGCCGTGTTCCTGCTCCGCGAGCTCGGCGCCGACCCGGCGTGGCACCTCCCATCGCGGTTCGAGGAGGGATACGGCCTCGCCGCGCAGACGATTGCCCGCCTGGCCGAGGACGGGGTCGGCCTCGTGCTCACCGTCGACTGCGGAATCACGGCGGTCTTCGAAGTGGAGGAGGCGGCACGGCTCGGGCTCGAGGTGGTCGTCACCGATCACCACCGCCCCGGCGACACGTTCCCGGCGTGCCCGGTCGTCGCGCCGCTGAAGGGCGACTACGCGTTCACCGGTCTCTGCGGCACCGCCGTCGTCTGGAAGCTCGCGGAGGCGCTGCTCGGAGCGGGTCATCCGTTTCTCGAGCGACATCTCGACGTCGTCGCCCTCGCGACCGTCGCCGACGTCGTGCCGCTGCTCGACGAGAACCGCGCGCTCGCGCTGCTCGGCCTCCGCCGGCTCGCACAGACGCAGAAGCCCGGGCTGCGCGCGCTGATGCGCGTCGCGGGCGTCGATCCGGCGGCCTGCGACGAGGGCGCGATCGGCTTCCGTCTCGCGCCGCGGATCAACGCCGCCGGCCGGCTCGGCCGGCCCGAGGCCGCGCTCGCGCTGCTCCTCACAGACGACGCGAACGAGGCGAAGCAGCTCGCCGAGCAGCTCGAAGATCTGAACCGCGAGCGCCAGGCCGTCGAGGACAGGATTCTCCGGGCGGCAACCGCCGAGATCGAGTCGTGGCCCGAAGCCCGCCGTCACCGGCGCGGTTTCGTCGTCGCCGGTGAGGACTGGCACGAGGGCGTGATCGGCATCGTCGCCTCCCGGCTCGTCGAGCGATACGGCCGTCCGGTCGTGCTGATCGCCGGCAGCTCCTCCGGCGGCGACTGGAAGGGCTCCGGCCGAGCCGGCAGCGTGTTCGATCTGCACGGTGCGCTCGTTGCCTGCGGCGAGCATCTCGAACGCTTCGGAGGTCACCGCGCCGCCGCCGGCCTCTCGATCAAGCCGGAGAACGTCGAGGCATTCGCGAAGGCCTTCGGCGAGCATGCCGACGGTGAGCTGACCGACGAAGACCTCCGGCCACGGGTCACGATCGACGCGATCGTCCGCGGAGCCGAGCTCGGGCTTCCGCTCTGCGAGGAACTCGCCCAACTCGCGCCGTTCGGGCTCTCGGCAACCCCGGCATCACGCTCCTCGTCGACGACTGCGAGCTCGATCGGCTCGACACCGTCGGCGAAGGGAAGCACCTCCGCTTCCGGGTACGCCACCGCGGCCGCGACGCAGGCTCCGCGATCGCGTTCGGGATCGGTTCCCAGATCGACCGCTACCGCCGCCTCAACCACTACGACATCGCCTTCAGGCTCCAGGAGAACCGCTGGAACGGAACGGTCGCGCCCCAGCTCGTCGTGCGCCGGATCTTCGACACCGACGAGCGCTACGACGAGCTCCGCATGTGGTTCGCCGCCGAATGGGGCCGGGGCGAGCAGGCCTGGGCCCCCGAGGTGCGCGCGGTCTTCGACGAGCTCGGCCTCAGCCCGGAGGCAACGCGGTCCGCGGCGCAGCCTGCTCGAATCGGAGGCGTTCCGGCGCCTGCTGGAAGAGCCACCGCTTGCCGAGGCTGCCTAGACGCGAAAGCGCGAGCAGGAGCCGTGCGGCGATGCGGAGTCTGCGGGCTTCTCGACGTCGACGAAGCATGGATGCCCAGATTCCCCGCGAAGGCGCGATCTCCTGTCTGGGCTCTGCCCGCCGAATGGGGGAGGGGCCGCCGACCGGCGCGGGTAAAATAGATCTTGTGGCAGTCGTTGCGAAGCATCAGGATCTCATCGACGAACTCCTTGCCGAGCTCGAGTCCTACAAGGAGTTCAAGTCCGATGTCGATCTCGAGCTGATCGTCCACGCCTTCGAGTTCGCTGCGGCGGCCCACGACGGACAGTTGCGCCGCTCGGGCCAGGAGTTCATCTATCACCCGTGGGGCGTCGCGATGATCCTCGTCGGGCTCCGAATGGACGAGCCGACGATCGCCGCCGCGCTCCTCCACGACACCGTGGAAGACACCGGCGTCGAGATCGACGACATCCAGAGCGAGTTCGGCGCGGAGATCGCTCAGCTCGTCGAGGGCGTGACCAAGCTGACCCGGGTTCAGTTCCAGAGCCGCGAGCAGGCCGAGGCCGAGAACTACCGCAAGCTCGTCGTCGCGATGGCGAAGGACCTCCGCGTGATCCTGATCAAGCTCGCCGATCGGCTCCACAACCTGCGGACGATCGAGTACATGGGGAAGCAGACGCAGGTGCGCAAGGCGCGCGAGACCCTCGAGGTCTATGCGCCGCTCGCCCATCGCCTCGGCATCCACGCGGTCAAATGGGAGCTCGAGGACCTCGCGTTCGGGACGCTTCACCCGCGCAAGTACGAGGAGATCAAGCAGATGGTCGCCGAGCGCCGGGCCGACCGCGAGGAGCACGTGCGCGAGGCGGCGCTCGTTCTCCAGAGCGAGCTCGACAAGGTCGACATCCCGGCCGAGATCTCCGGGCGCGCGAAGCACTTCTACTCGATCTACGACAAGATGGCCCGCAAGGGCCGCGAGTTCAACGAGATCTACGACCTGACCGCGATGCGGGTGATCGTCGAGCGGAGCGCAGACGAAGGCACGCGCGACTGCTACGGGGCGCTCGGGCTGATCCATTCGCTCTGGAAGCCGATGCCCGGCCGGTTCAAGGACATGATCGCGATGCCGAAGTTCAACGGCTACCGCGCGCTGCACACCACCGTGATCGGCCCGCAAGGGCGGCCGCTCGAGATCCAGGTCCGGACGCGCGACATGCACCAGACGGCCGAGTTCGGTGTCGCGGCGCACTGGATCTACAAGGGCGGCGGCCGCTCGAGGCACGACGAGGAGTGGACGCAGTGGGTGAACCAGCTGATGGACGTCGGCACGAGCGAGGTCGATCACCAGGAGTTCATGAAGACGTTCCGCACCGACCTCTTCGACGAGGAGGTGCACGTCTTCACGCCGAAGGGTCAGGTGAAGACGCTTCCCGCCGGCTCGACCCCGATCGACTTCGCCTACGCCGTCCACACCGACGTCGGGAACCGCACCGTCGGGGCGAAGGTGCACGGCCGGATCGTGCCGCTCCACTACCAGCTCCAGAACGGCGACCAGGTCGAGATCCTCACCTCGAAGCACGAGCGCGGCCCGTCCCGCGACTGGCTCTCGCTCGCGAAGAGCTCGCGTGCGCGGAACAAGATCCGCCAGTGGTACACGCGCGAGACGCGCGAGGAGCAGGAGGCGAAGGGGCGCGAATCGCTCGAGCACGCGCTGAAGCAGCAGAACCTGCCGTACGCCAAGCTGCGCCATTCCTCGGTCCTCGCCGAGGTGATCCGCGACCTCGGCTTCAAGAAGGCCGAGGACTTCTACCTCGCGCTCGGCTCCGGACGGCTCCAGCCCGGCGCGATCGTGAACAAGGTCATCCAGCGGCTGAAGACCGACGAGGTCGCCGAGACCTCCCCGGTGATCACGAGGGCTCCGAAGACGCGCAGCACGGCTTCCGGGTCCGACGTGGGGGTCGTCGTCCAGGGCGTCGACGACGTTCTCGTGCGGCTCGCGAAGTGCTGCACCCCCGTCCCGGGCGACCCGATCGTCGGCTACATCTCGCTCGGCAGGGGGATCACGATCCACCGCGAGGACTGCCCGAACGTTCGCGCGCTGAAGCGCACCGAGGAGCGGTTCACGCCGGTCGAGTGGAGCGGCGGCCCGACGCAGTCGTTCCGCGTGCAGATCGCCGTGACCTCATGGGATCGCCCGCGGCTACTGGAAGACGTCGCCCGCACCTTCGCCGAGCACGGCGCGAACATCGTCGCCTACGGCGGTGCGGTCGAGGATCAGCTCGCGAAGAACTGGTACACGGCCGAGGTCGGCGACATCGCGGGGCTGCGCTCGCTCCTGAACGCGCTGCGCTCGGTCGACGCCGTGTTCGACGCCTATCGCGTCACGCCGACCTAGGACGCACTGTCCCAGGGGACGCCGTCGGTGTCCCAGCCGACGAGGCACCACTCGGCGACGAGCTCCGCGACGCGCTCGAGGAGCGCCGGGTCGTCGCACCCGTCCGCAGCAAGCTCGGCGACCCGCGCGCCCGAGTAGCTCACCGGCATCTGCGTTCTGGTTGCGGGGGTTGCGGTGCCCGCTTCCGGCCCCAGGACGAGCTCGTCGCCTTCGACGAAGAAGATCCCGGCCCAGGTGGCGGTCGCCGCTCGCCACGAGCTCGGAGACGACGGCGCGCAGGATCTCGTCCGCCTCGCCGTCGCCGGCGACGATCGCCTCGATCGCCTCGACCGCGCCGCTCAGAGGGACGTCTCCTCGACCGACGAGACCGCAGCGCGGAAGCTGTCCGGCACCGGGAGCGTTCGCCGGTCGTCGTGGTCGATCAGGACGATCACCTGGGTCGCGGTCACCATCAGCGAATCGCCGCTCGTCGGCCTCGAGCTTGTAGGCGGCGTAGTCGTAGGTGACGCTCGTCGTGCCGACGCGCGAGATCCGCACGAACACCTCGAGCAGGTCGTCGAACCGCGCCGGGGCGTGGTACTCGACGGTCGAAGCGCGCATCACGAACTCGGCCCGATTCACGCCGACCTCCCCGAGCCGCCGGTGATACTCGGTGCGCGCCAGGTCGAAGTAGGGCAGATACCGCCCGTAGTAGACGACGCCCTGCGCGTCGGTGTCCGAGAACGCCACGCGCGTGTAGACCGCGAAGCGAAACGGCGGCTTCCGATCGGTCGCATGGCCCGGCTGGAACATCGGGCGATCCTAGCCGCGCCGAGCGGCGAAAACCGGTGCCAGGCACCAACTTGAACCGCCCCGGGTCGGGTTGCGGAGTGCCCGGCAGGCGAAACCGTGCTGACAACAACGGTGCCATGCACGGGATCTGGAGACGGCAGAGCGACCGCTCCGAAAGACGTCCACCGGAGAGCACGAGGCCGCAATGGACATGGCCGAGAAGGACGGCCGCACTCCTGCTCGCTGTCAGTTTTCGGGGACCCACCTCCCGCCCCTGATGCCGTCGAGGCTACCGAGAAAGGTGTGACGTGTCTGTACCGGTTTGTCCACAGGCGAGCCGTGCGTGAAAGGGTGGGCTGTCCTCCGGCGGGACCGACGTGGCGACAGCTTACGGGACGAACGCCGGAGCTCAGGAGCGAATCAGAGCGAGGACCTCGTCGCGCTTCGACTCCATCAGTTCCTCGGAGAGCGCTTCGAGGTTCAGCCGCAAGAGCGGCTCGGTGTTCGACGGGCGGACGTTCATGTGCCACTTCTCGGCGTCGATCGAGAGACCGTCGAGGTGCGAGACGCGGCCCTCGGACGAGTAGCGCTCCTTGAGCTCCTGGAGCTTCACGGCCACGTCGGCGACCGGAGTGTTGATCTCGCCGGTCAGGAAGTACTTCGCCCGAAGCGGGCCCAGGATCTCGCTGAGGGCGAGGTCGCGGCGCGAGACGAGGTCGAGCATCAGCAGGAACGGGATCACCCCGGAGTCGGCCTGGGAGAAATCGCGGAAGTAGTAGTGGGCCGACACCTCGCCGGCGAAGACGGCGCCCTCCTCGCGCATCCGCTGCTTGATGAACGAATGGCCGACCCGGTTGATCAGCGCCACGCCGCCGGCCGCCTCGATCGCGCGCGCCACCGCCCACGAGGCGCGGACGTCGTAGATCACCTTCCCGCCGGGGTCGTGCTCGAGCATCCGCTCGGCGAAGAGCGCGGTCGTGAAGTCGCCCGGCACGAACTCGCCGGTGTCGTCGACGAAGAAGCAGCGGTCGGCGTCGCCGTCGTAGGCCACCCCGAAACTGGCGCTCTCCTCGAGGGTGCGGCGCATGATGAACTCGCGGTTCTCCGGCAGCAGTGGGTTCGGCTCGTGGTTCGGGAACGTCCCGTCGGGCTCGAAGTTGCAGCGGACGACCTCGACCTGAGGCAGCCGG
This sequence comes from uncultured Actinomycetota bacterium, assembly GCA_963720045.1. GTDB lineage: Bacteria > Actinomycetota > Thermoleophilia > Gaiellales > Gaiellaceae > PALSA-600. The sequence continues at coordinate 575,535 of CAVREC010000001.1, forward strand.
GCGAGCACGCGCGGCAACATCTCACCGGCCATGCCGTTCGCTCCGTCCACGACGATCCGGAGCGGCGCGATCGAAGGAACGTCGATGAAGCCGAGCACCCGCTCGACGAAGGCGTCCCACACGTCTACCGGCTCGATCGAGCCTCGCTCTGCGTCCCGCCACTCTCCGCGCACCGCCCGGTCGCGGATCTCGACGAGGCCCGACTCGCTGCCGACCGGAAGCGCCCCGCGCCGCACGATCTTCATCCCCGTGTACGCGGCCGGATTGTGCGACGCCGTCACCATGATCCCGCCGTCGAGCCCGAGCTCGCCGGTCGCGAAGTACATGACCTCGGTTCCGACCATGCCGAGATCGGCGACGTCTGCTCCGCCGTCGGCAACCCCAGATGCGGCGGCCTCGGCCATTGACGGCGAGGACAGCCGCATGTCGCGGCCGATCGCGACCCGCCGCGGCTCGAACTGCTCCGCGAACGCCCGCCCCACTGCGTAGGCGCCCTCCTCGTCGAGTTGCGAGGGGTAGAGCGCGCGGATGTCGTATGCCTTGAAGGCGCCCGGATCGAGCATGAGCTCGATCCTACGGGCTGCCTCGGGTTAGCGCGAGAACACCTTCTGCGCCTTCTCGGCCCAGGCCGAGATCCCGCCGGGCTCGAGGAAATTGCAGCCGCCCTCCTGGATCTCGGCCGGCATCGTCTCGTAGAAGCGGTCGGCGACGAGCCGGAGCTCGCGGTCGCCCTCCTCGGTCTCCGCGGCCGGCTCGGAGAGCTCGAAGGCCACGCCGAGGTGCTCCTCCGGCGGGCTCGGGCCGCGCGTGATCTCGATCAGCCCGACGTAGGCCGACGCGATCACCTCGAGCGGCTTGCAGAAGTCGGCGACGGTCGCCGCGAGCTTCGGCGTCACCCGGTCGGGCGGTGTCTCGAGGAGCGTCTGGCGGATCGCCATCGCCGAAGCCTACGCCCCGAGAACGAGCCGGATCGCCTCGGTGGACGCCGAATCCGGTGACTCGGAGATCACCGTCGCCGGGCCGCTCGAACCGCGCGAGCGCCTCGGCCAGCGGCTCGGCGCGGAGCGTTCCGGCGCCGTAGGGGAGATGCTTCGTCTCGTTCCGGTTCGCGAACTGGATGTCCGAGAAGTGGATGTGGAACGGCGCGCCGGCTTCGAGCACCGCGTCCACCTTCTCGAGCGCCGCCGCGAACGGCTCGACCGAGGTGAACCCGCCGTCCGAGGTCGCGTGCATATGGGCGAAGTCGAGCACCGGGCGCACCCAGGGAAGCCGGCGGGAGATCTCGACGACGTCGTCGGCCGACCCGAGCTCGCGAACCCGGCCCATCACCTCGATCCCGAACGGCACGTCTCGTCCTTTCCCGGCGAGCCGCTCGTGGAGCTCGCCGAGCTGCTCGGAGACCGAGTCGATCGCCTCCTCGCGCGTCCGGCCGAGCAGGAACCCCGGGTGGAAGACGACGACCTCGGCGCCCGCGGCCTTGGCGATCCCGGCCGAGTGGTCCAGCATCCCGACCGCCATGTTCAGCTTCTTCCCCCGTTCGGCATGGCCCATGAAGCCCGCAAGGGGCGCATGGACGGAAAGCGCGACGTCGGCCTCGCGCGCGAGCTCGCCGAACCGCTCGGCGAACTCGTAGCTCATCCAGAAGCCGCCCTCGAAATCGATCTCGCAGGCCGAGAGGCTCCGCTCGAGGAGCGCTCGCGACCGCAGCCTCAGGGCTTTCGCGCGAAGGCACGCGGGCAGGGCCGAAGTGCAGCTTCCGAGCCATCACGAGAGCGTACGTCCGACCAGGTCCCTACGCTGCACGCATGCCCGAAGTCCCGACACGGATCGACCTGCTCGAGCTCGACATCGACCTTCGCCTCACGGATCTCTGGCGCGAGGCAGCCGGGATCGAGGAGTGGTCACTCGAGGTCGTCGCGGCCTTCATGCGTGCCGCCTACGGCAAGGGATACTGCGACGCCCTCACCGAGGAGCTTCCGGGCGCTCTCTGCGCGGACCACGGTTACCGCGTGCCCGAGCGCCGGATTCCGACTCCTGCCGACGCGCAGGCGGCCTAGCCGCAGCGCAGTCGCGCAGCTACAGGAATCGCGCAAGTTAGGGTTTTAGTACCCGTGACGCCTTACCCGTCCGTTGCCCTAACGGGTGGCTAAACTGGAGAGACGTATGGCCCGCTCCGCGCGCAGTCCGGCCAGACTCGTCATCGCACTTTCGGTTGCGGGTCTACTGGCCGTCTTCCTGGTCTACACGGCGATCAGCGGTTCGACGCCGGAACTCCAGCCGAGCAACCTGAAGGGTCACGCCGGAACGGTCTCCCTGACCGGAAAGGTGATCGGCCCCGTGAAGGGCGATTCGCACTCGACGGGGCTCCAGTTCAGGCTGCACAACATCAACGGTGCGAGCCCGGTCGTCCCGATCGTCTTCCACGGCTCCGTGCCGGATCTCTTCAAGGCCGGCCGCGACGTCAACATCACCGGCCAGCTCGAGGGCGCTTCCTTCGTCGCAACGTCGCTCACGACGAAGTGCCCGAGCAAGTACACGGCGCAGGCCTAGAACACCGTGGCTGACCTCGGCCGCGCAGCGCTCGTCGTCAGCTTCGGGCTCTCGCTCTATGCGCTCGTCGCAGGAGTCACCGGCGCCCTTTCCCGCCAGCGGCGCCTGGCCGACTCGGCGCGCTACGCGCTGATCACGGCCTTCGGCTCGACGATCGTCGCCTCGTTCGTCCTCGCGCGGGCGCTCGTGATCCACGACTTCCGCTATCGCTACGTCTACCAGCACACGAGCCGCGATCTGAAGCCGATCTACTGCCTGACCGCGTTCTGGGGCGGTGAGGAGGGATCGCTCCTCCTCTGGCTGCTCGTCCTGACCGGCTACGGCGCCCTTGCCGTCACGCTGAACCGGAAGCTCCTCCGCGACATCGTCGTGTGGGTCGTGCCGGTGCTCGGCGGCCTCTGCACGTTCTTCAGCTTCATCCTCGTCGCCGTCGCGAGCCCGTTTGCGCTCCAGCCGCGCGTGGTCGACGGCCTCGGCCTCGTGCCGAGCCTCCAGAACATCTACATGGTGATCCACCCGCCGATGCTGTACCTCGGCTACGTCGGGATGTCGATCCCGTTCGCGTTCGCCTCGGCCGCGATGATCTCCGGCCAGACCGACGAGCGCTGGATCATCGCGACCCGGCGCTGGACGCTCACCGCGTGGACGTTCCTCGGCTTCGGCCTCCTGCTCGGCTCGCACTGGGCCTACATCGAGGTCGGCTGGGGCGGCTACTACGGCTGGGATCCGGTCGAGAATGCTGCGCTGATGCCGTGGATCGCCGGTACCGCGTTCCTGCACTCGGTGATGATCCAGGAACGCAAGGGGATGCTCCGCATCTGGAACATGGTGCTGATCGCGCTCACCTTCGAGCTCACCGTCTTCGGCACGTTCCTCAACCGCTCCGGCGTGGTCGAGTCGATCCACTCGTTCGCGAAGAGCTCGATCGGCGGCTGGTTCCTCGCGTTCGTGGTCGTGACGACGCTCTTCTCGCTCGTGCTGATCCTCTGGCGGCTGCCGCTCCTGCAGGCACGCACGAAGCTCGAGTCGCCGATCTCGCGCGAGGCCGTGTTCCTCTACAACAACTTGCTGCTCGTGGCGCTCTGCCTCGCCGTCTTCTGGGGCGAGATCTTCCCGATCATCTCGCAGCTCTGGAACGGCACAGCGAAGACGTTCGGAGGCTCGTACTTCGACTTCTTCCTGCGGATCTTCGGGCTGCCGCTGCTGTTCCTGATGGGAATCGGGCCCCTTGTCGCCTGGAGGAGATCCTCGGGCCGAGCCCTGGTCCGAACCCTTCGCGTGCCGATCGCCACCTCGGTCATCGCCGGGATCGTCCTGATCGCGATCGGCGCGGGCTCCTCGCTCCCTGGCCTGGTCGGCTACACCTTCTGCGTCTTCGTGCTCACCTCGATCCTCGTCGAGTTCGTCCGCGGCACGCGGGCCACCGGTTCGCTCTTCGTCCTGTTCCAGCGGAACCGGCGGCGCTACGGCGGTTACATCGTTCACGTCTCGATCGTCCTGCTCGCGATCGGGATCATCGGCTCGAGCGCCTACGGGACGACGAAAGAAGTGCAGATGAAGGCAGGCCAGACGCTGAAGATGCCGGGCTACAAGCTCACCTATCTCGGGCCGAAGGTCGTACACACGCTCACCGAGAGCGGAACCACCACGACCACTCACGGGCTCTTCAAGGTCGCCGGCAACTACAACGGGACGATGAGCTCCGCCTACGTCAGCTCCTCGGCACTCGGCCCCTCGCACAACGTCGGGATCCACACGAACTGGCTCCGGTTCGAAGACCTCTACATCATCCTCGACCAGCCGGGGACCGCACCCGGGACGTTCGACGTCAAGGTGCTCGTGAAGCCGCTCGTGAACCTGCTCTGGATCGCAGGGTACGTCTTCGTCTTCGGGTCGCTCGTCGCGATGTGGCCCGATGCCCGCGAGCAGCGCCGGCTGATAACGCGGCTCTCGTTCGCCCGGGCGTGACCGGCTTGATCGTGGGTGCGCTCATCGCGGTTGCCGCGGTGGTGATCGTGTCGCTGCCGTTCCTGCGCGACACCGGTGAGCCGGAGCTTCTCGACAGACCCGGCTCGGACGAGATCGTCGGGCTGCTGGAGACCCGCGACCACGTCCTCGCGGCGCTGAAGGAGCTCGAGTTCGACCATCGGATCGGGAACATCGACGACTCGGACTACCGGGCCTCGGTTGGGCCGCTCCGCCGTGAGGCCGCGGCAGCCCTGCAGGCGATCGACCGCTACAACACCGCGGCCTCAGCCGAAGAAAAGCTGCGCGAGCAGGAAGATGTTGAGGCCGACGATCACAACGGCGATCCCGCAGGCGACGACGGTGGTCCGGATGCTGTTGACGAGAGCGCCCATCACGTCCCGGCGGGAGGTAAACCAGACGAGCGGGATCAGGGCGAAGGGAATGCCGAAGGAGAGAACGACCTGTGAGAGCACGAGCGTCCGCGACGGGTTGACCCCGAGCGCGACGACGACGAACGCCGGGATCATCGTGACCGCACGTCTTACCCAGACGGGAATCCGGCGCCGGATGAACCCCTGCATCACCACCTGACCGGCGAGCGTCCCGACCGCTGAGGACGAGAGCCCCGAGCCGAGCAGGGCGATCGCGAAGATGCTTCCCGCGGTGGCGCCGAGGATCGGCTCGAGTGTCTGGTGGGCTCCGACGAGCGAGACGACGTGCTCGACGCCCGGCTTGTGGAGCGTGCTCGCGGCCATCACGAGCATCGCGGCGTTGATCAGCATCGCGATCGTCATCGCGCTCAGGACGTCGATGCGCGTGTAGCGCATCAGCACCCGGGCGTTCTCGTGCGACTCGGGGACGATCCTGTCCTGGGTCAGGGCGGAATGCAGGTAGATCACGTGAGGCATCACGGTCGCGCCGAGGATTCCGACGGCGATCAGGACCGACTCCGAGCCGGAGAACTGCGGAATCAGCCCGTGCGCGGCCTCGCGCACGTTCGGATGCGCATAGAAGATCTCGATCAGGTAGCAGACCCCGATCAGCCCCACGAGCATCGCGATCGCGGCCTCGAACGGCCGGAAGCCGTAGCTCTGGAGCCCGAGCAGCCCGAACGCCGCGATCCCGGCGAGCACCGTCGAGACGAAGAGGCTCGTGCCGATCAGCAGGTTGAAGCCGATCGCGGCGCCGAGGAACTCGGCGAGATCGGTCGCCATCGCGATCGCTTCGGCCTGCACCCAGAGGCCCACCGAGGTGCGGTGCGAGAAATGCTCGCGGCACACCTCCGGTAGGTTCTTGCCCGTCGCGATTCCGAGCTTGGCCGAGAGCGTCTGGATCACCATCGCCATCAGGCTCGAAGCGACGACGACCCACAGGAGCAGGTAGCCGTACTTCGCGCCCGCCGCGATGTTCGTCGCGAAGTTGCCCGGGTCGACGTAAGCGACGCAGGCGATGAAGGCAGGCCCGAGGAACGGCAGGATCCGAAACCGCGTCCGGTGCAGCGCCTCATCGACCGTCCGCAGCCCGGTAGGAAGCCCCTCGGGCGTGAGCACGGGTGTCGCCATGAACAAGTTTTAGTCTAGCCTAAACTTGTTAGTCGAGACTAAACTTCGGGCAGTTCGCCAGTCGGAGGGAAAATCGGTACCCGCGCGTTACACCTCGGCCGCTAGCCTCGACGGCATTGGGGCGGGAGGTGGGTCTCCCGACTAATACAGTCGTCGCAACCGTGGCGCTCAGCGAGGCCGGGGCGGACTGTCCAGAGGAGCGGGCCTACCCGGCGTCGAGGTACCGCTACTGCACGAGATGCAGGTCGGGCAGGTTGCGCCAGCGCTCGTCGAGATCGAAGCCATAGCCGGCGAAGAACTCGTCGGGGACGGTGAAGCCGACATAGCGGATCGGCAGGTCGTCGACGAGCCGGCGGTAGGGCCGGTCGAAGAGCGTCGCGCAGACGAGCGACTCGGGATTGCGCAACCCGAAGGTCCGGCGAAGGTAGTGCAGCGTGAGCCCCGTGTCGACGACCTCGTCGACGATGATCACGTCGCGGCCCGCGATCTCCAGGTCGAGATCCTTCAGGAAGCGGATCCGCTCGTGGCCCCCGACCTCGCTCGACCCGTAGCCTGCGAGCTCGATGAAGTCGAGCCCATGGGGGATCGGAGCCGCGAGCGAGAGGTCGGTGACGAACGGAAGACACGCCTTGAGCGCACCCACGAGCAGCGGCTCACGGCCGGCGTAGTCGCGCGCGAGCTCGGCCCCGAGCTCGCGCACGCGGGTCGCGATCTCGCCGGCACCCAGATACACATCCCCGATCCGAGCGTCTAGCTGGGAGCTCACGAAGCCTTGCGCAGGCCGTACCGCGACGAGAGCCGCGCGAAGTCGCGCTCGTAGAACAGCTTGATCTTGACGTCCGGGTAGAGCTTGCGGACCTTGCGCAGCTTGCGATTCTTGCGGGTGACGAGTGACTGCTTCATCACCGTGACCTCGAGATAGAGATCCTGGTCTGGCAGGTAGAAGTCGGGCGTGAACGCCTCGGTCACGCGGCCCTCGGCGTCGCGGGCGAGCACGAAGGTGTGCGGCTCGTACATCCAGGGCACGCCGTAATAATCGAGGATCTTTGCGTACTCCAGCTCCGCCTCGTTCACGAAGCGGGGAGTCACGTCACCTCGATATGCCTGGAAATGAGGCGTTTCCAGTGCCACTGAGCACCAAGGTACCAGTCGTGTCGGACGCCCCGGACCCATCTAGACTTAGTCCGTGGAGCCGACATTCACGATCGCGCACCTGTCGGACATCCACTGTGGCGACGCGCATTTCGTCCCCGATCTGATGGAGAGGGCGATTGCGGACATCAACGCGCTCGGGCCCGACATCATCGTCTGCTCGGGCGACCTGACCACGTTCGGCTTCAAGGAGGAGTACGTCCACGCGAAGCGCTATCTCGACCGGCTCGACTGCCCCTCGCTCGTCGTGATCCCGGGGAATCATGACTCGAGGAACGTCGGCTACGTGCACTTCGAGGAGTTGTTCGGCGCCCGCAACTCGGTGCTACGGAAGGACGGCGTCACGGTTGTCGCCGTCGACTCGACCGAGCCCGACCTCGACCACGGCCAGATCGGCCGCGGCCGCTACGGCTGGATCGAGGCCGAGTTCGCCGATCCGGCACGCCTGCGCGTGTTCGTCCTGCATCACCATCTGCTGCCGGTGCCCGGTACCGGGCGCGAGCGGAACATCGTCCACGACGCCGGCGATGCGATCGAGTGCCTTCAGCGCTCGGGTGTGAACCTCGTGCTTTCCGGGCACAAGCACGTGCCGTATGCGTGGAAGCTCGAGAACCTGTTCGTGGTCAATACCGGCACCGTCTCGACCCTGCGCCTCAGGGGCAACACGAGGCCGTGTTACAACGTGATCGAGGCGAGCGGCACGCACGTGGACGTCTGGCGCCGGTATCCGTTTCACGGTCAGGAGAAGATCATCCAGTTCGACCTCGAGACGCTCGAGTACGAGAAGTACACCTCACGGATCGAGCACGAGGTGACCGCGAAACGGTGAGAGCGGTCGCCCTGATCGACGGGGAGCACTCGCCCGGCGTCGTCCGCGATGCCCTCCGTGAGCTGCCGTACGAGTGGGTGGGGGCGATCCTCGCCGGCGGCTCCGAGAAGCTGCGAACCGGCGAAGGATTTGGCGTGCCGCTCCTCGACGGGTTCGGCGATGCGGAAGTGGTCGTCGACCTTTCGGACGCACCGGTGCTCGGCCCGGACGAGCGCTTCCGCTGGGCTTCGCGGGCGCTGGCCGCGGGTCTCGGCTACATCGGCGCAGATTTCCGCTTCGACCCGCCCTCCTACGAGGAGGTCGCCGTCCCTTCGATCGCGGTCATCGGCACCGGCAAGCGAGTGGGGAAGACCGCGGTCTCGGCCCATCTCGCGCGCCTTCTCGCCCGTGACCGCGACCTCGTCGTGGTCACGATGGGGCGTGGCGGGCCGCCCACTCCCGAGCTGATCGAGCGCCCACCCGATGTCGAGGCGCTCGTCGCGCTCTCCCGCTCCGGGCGTCACGCCGCCTCCGACCACCTGGAGATCGCGGTCGTCGGCGGCGTTCCGACCATCGGCTGCCGCCGGGCGGGCGGGGGTGTCGTGGGCCGGCCGTTCGTCTCGAACGTCGGCGACGGCGCCCGGCTCGCCGTCGAGCGCGGCGCCGAGCTCATCGTCTTCGACGGCAGCGGCACGGCGATCCCACCCGTCGCCGCCGATCGGCGCGTGCTCGTCGTCGGCCCGGGGCACGACCTGGACGCTCACTTCAATCTGTACCGTCGGCTCGTCTCCGACCTCGTCGTCGCGGTCGGGTGCGAGGTCGAGGGGGCGATCTCGGCGCAGCTTCGCCTGCGTCCGCTCGGTGCGCTCGAAGGCCGGGTCGCCGTGTTCACCGCGGGCCCGGCGGAAGTGAGCCGGCTCGACGCCGAGGTGGTCCACGTCTCCTCCAGCCTCGGCGACCGGGAAACGCTCGAGCGCGAGCTCGCGACTCTCGACGCCGACACCTACCTGACAGAGCTGAAGGGCGCCGCGATCGATCTCGTCGCCGAAGATGCACTTGCACGCGGGCGCCGCGTCGTCCTGGCGGCGAACGACGTCGTCGGCCCGGGCCTCGACGAAGCCCTCTGCGCACTTGTCCCGGCGGCGGTGTCCGCATAGTGCGCGCGCTGCCCGGAACCTGGCGCCGCCGGCCGGTTGCGGCACCTCCGCGTGCAGGGAGGCTGCGCTAGTGCAGCCGCACTACCGAGATCCGCTGCCCCTCGGCGACCCGGCCGGGCTCCCGTATTCGAAGGGGATGATGGCCCGTGCGCTCGTTTCGGCGGGGGTGGGGATCGTGTCGGCCTACGAGATCGCGACCCGGCTCGAGCTCGAGCTGCTCGCGACCGGCGCCCGCGCGACGGAGCTCGAGCGGCTCGAGCAGACCGCGGCTGACGTCCTCGGCGAGCTCGAAGCAGAGCGCGTCGTGAGGCGACTCCGCCGGCTCGCGGCCCTCGAGGCGCTCGACAAGCCGATCCTGCTTCTCGTCGGCGGTGCGACCGGCACCGGCAAGTCGACCGTCGCCACGGAGTCCGCGCACCGGCTCGGAATCACGCGCGTCACCTCGACCGACTTCATCCGGCAGACCATCCGCGCGTACTTCCCGCCGTCGGAGATGCCGGCAGTTCACGCCTCGAGCTTCGAGACGGGAGGCGTCGAGGGCTTCCTCGAGCAGTCACGCCAGGTGCTCGTCGGCGTCGAGGCGTCGATCGAGCGGGCGATGACCGAGGGCTGGTCGATGGCGATCGAGGGCGTCCATCTCGTGCCGGGGATGGTTCCGACCGAGGTCGAAGGGGCGCTCCTCGTCCATGCGGTGATGTACGTGTCGAGCATCGACGAGCACCGAAGCCATTTCGTGATCCGCGACTCGCGTGACGGGCGGCACCCGTTCGCTCGACAAGTACATCGACGGCCTCGACGAGATCCGGGTGCTCCAGGAGTTGATCGCCGAGCGCGCCGCCGAGCACGGGGTTCCCATCATCGAGAGCACCGACCTCGAGCACGCCACCGGCGAGCTGCTCGACCTGGTCGTCGCGGGCTCCGAACAACTCGCCGCACCGCTGTAAAGCTGTACCCTCGACCCATGCCGTCGCGCGAAGCCGTCATCGAGGCCCTGCACCAGGTCGAGGATCCCGAGCTCGGGATGGACATCGTCGACCTCGGACTGCTCTACGACGTCGAGGTCGAAGGCCCGAACGTGAAGGTCAGCTACACGCTCACCTCGATGGGCTGCCCCGCCGGGGCGATGATCCAGGAAGACATCGACCGCGTGGTCTCCGAGCTCGAAGGCGTCGACGACGTCCATTCCGAGCTCACCTTCGACCCGCCGTGGACCCCGGAGCGGATGTCGGAAGACGCGAAGTTCATTCTGGGCTTCTAGCTCGGAAGAAATTCCCGCACGCGCGGGGATTTCCGGTTAGCCTTCAGCCGTGGTTGGGGTTGTGAGTGGATCGAGAGGTGCCTCGACGGGCTTGCGCCGTTCCGCCTGCGTGCTCGTAGCACTTGCGACGGGCGCACTCGGTGCCGGTGCTTCCGGTGCCGCAGGCGGGCCGATGGTCGTGAGTCACGTGCCGGTGTCGATTCCCGCGCGCGGCGTCACCGTCAGCGGCGTGCTGACGCTCCTACCTGCGAGGGGCGCACGAGGTCTCATCCCGACGCGCCGGGCGGTCGTGATCGCCGAGAAGGACACGAATCCGAAGATCTGGCACAAACCGAGGGCGCTCCGTGCAACCGTCTCCGGCTCGGTCGCGCTCGCGCCCGATGCGCGGCACACGGGCTGGAAGTACTTGAAGAACGCTCAGGCCTGGGTCGTGACGTTCACGGCGCCGAGACCGCAGAGCGTCTCAGTCGGGGGCCTCGGCTCGGGCAGCGCGCCCCGAGTGACGCACATGACCGTCGTGATCGACGCCCATGACGGGCGCTTCATCCGCGGTTTCTTCACCGCCTGACCGAGACTCGGTCGACGAGGACATTCGCCCCGGCGGTCGTTCCGCAGCCCGTTGGAGGCACCTACCGAATCCTCTTCCGGGTTCGGCGCCGCAGGGGCACGTGACGTGCCGTACACCACACCCGGTCTGAGCACAACGCCTACGAGGGAATCCGCAGCACGATCTTCCCGAGTTGTTCGCCGCGTTCGAGGCGCTCGTGTGCGGCCGCGGCCTCGGCGAGTGGAAAGACAGTGTCGATCACCGGCTTCGCGCGACCGGAGGCGACGAGCTCGTAGGCGCCGGCGAAATCCTCCGGCGTTCCCATCGTCGAGCCGAGGATCGTCAGCTCGCGCCACCAGATGCGGTTCAGCGCCGCCGGTGGGTTCGGTCCCGAGGTTGCACCGCACACGGCGATCCTTCCGCCCCGAGCCGCTGAGGCAAGCGAGCGGCCCCACGTCGCCGCGCCGACATGCTCGACGACGACGTTCGCGCCGCTTCCGGTGAGCTCCCGCACGCGGGCAACGACGTCCTCCGAGTCGTGATTCACGGTCTCATCGGCGCCGAGGTCGCGGGCCTGCGCGAGCTTGGCGTCGCTCGAGGAGGTCACGATCGTGCGGGCCCCGAGCGCCTTCGCGATCGCGAGCGCCGCCGTTGCGACGCCGCTTCCGATCCCCCAGACGAGCACCCATTCGCCGACCTGGAGGCCGGCCCGCGTGACGAGCATCCGGTAGGCGGTCTCGAACACGAGCGGGAAGGCGGCGGCCTCCTCGAAGCTCAGGCCGTCGGGAATGGGGTGGAGCGCCCCGCTCGGAACGGCGACGAGCTCGGCATGCGTCCCGTCGCGGTGCTCGCCGAGCACGTGGATCCCCTCGGCGTGGGCAAGCCCCGGGTTGATCACGACGCGCTCGTTCGTTCCGGAGATCACGCCGGCGCCGTCGGCACCGAGGATCCGCGGCTTCGGCACCGACGGCAAGCCTTTCCGCAACCAGATGTCGAGATGGTTCAGCGAGGCAGCTCGGAGCTCGACCAGGACCTCGCCCGGACCCGGGACCGGATCCGGCGCTTCTTCGTAGCGCAGCACCTCGGGGCCGCCCTCCTCGTGGATCCGGATCGCTTTCACCTGTCCGAGCCTAGAGGGATTTGCGCCGGTCGCTGTAACAATGCAAGCGATGACAACCGCCGAGGTGCAGCGGATGGCGGTCGAGCTGGGACTCGACGCCGTCGGCGTGACTCCCGCCGAGCCGTACGAGCGCACCGAACGCGACATCCGCGAGCGAAAAGCCCGCGGCCTCTTCGGGCGCCTCGGCTTCACGACCACCCGGCCCGAGGTCTCGTGCCATCCCGAGAACCTGCTCGAGGGCGCTCGCACCGTGATCTCGGCGGCCCTCTGCTATTACCTGCCCGAGCCCGAGCTCACGCCCGGCAACGGCCGGCTGCCGCGGTATGCCTGGCACGACGGCTACAGCGAGTTGCGCGAGAAGCTCGGCGCGCTCGGACGGTCGCTCGAGGCGCCCTATCGGGTGCTCGTCGACGCAAACCAGCACGTCGACCGCGAGGCCGCGGCACGCTCCGGGGTCGGCTTCTACGGGAAGAACACGCTGCTCATCACCGAACGGCACGGCTCCTGGGTCGTCCTCGGGACGCTCGTCACCACCGCCGGGCTCGAGCCGACGGCGCCCGCTTCGCCGGGTTGCGGCTCGTGCACGCGCTGCATCGATGCCTGCCCGACCGGCGCGCTCGACGAGCCGGGCGTTCTCGATGCGACCCGATGCCTCTCCTACTGGACGCAGGTGCCGGAGCCGATTCCCGAGCCCTACCGCGAGCTGCTCGGCTCGCAGCTCTACGGCTGCGACATCTGCCAGGACGTCTGCCCCTGGAATCGCGGGGTCGAACGCCGGCGCGAAGACCTCGCGCCCGATCCCGCTGCCCATGTCGATCTCCTCGCGATCCTCGGCGACGAGGTCGCGCTCGACGAAGACCTGCTGCGGCGCCTCTACGTTCCGCGCAACGACCCACGCTGGCTCCAGCGAAACGCCCTCGTCGCGCTCGGCAACACCGGCGAGGACGACCCGCGGACGCGTGAGGTACTCGCCGCACATGCCGCGGGCGCCGACGAGCTCCTCGCCGACCACGCGCGCTGGGCACTCGAGCGAGTCGAGCACCGATGCAGCTGAGAGGCCTCGAACGCTGGATCTCGATTCTCCGGCTGATCGCGTTCCCGCCGGTGTTCTTGATCGTCGCGTTCGCAGAGTTTCCCGCCCGGCAACTGGGAGTTCTGGGCCTGGGTCACGACGGCCGTCTTCGGGATCGGCGCGCTCGGATTCTTCCGGCTCGCCCGGAGCGAGCTCGGAGCGCGGCATCCCTTCGAGCAGAGCCTCGCCGCGCAGGTCTTCGACACGGTGGTCGTGATCGGGTACGTGATGGTGTTCGCGTTCGAGCGCGGGCCTGCCGGTTCAGCAGATCCTCTACATCGACCTCGCGGCGGCCTGCGTTCGTTTTGCGATCCCCGGTGGGCTCGTCCTCGCCGCGGTTTCGGCGCCGATCGTGGCGGTGTTCGAGAAGCTGCGCGTCAACTACCTGAACACGCAGTTCAGCTGGAAGCTCGTCGCGTTCCAGACCGGGCTCGAGGTCCTGATGGCGCTGATCGTCGGCTGGCTCGTGAGCCAGCTCGCCGCGGAGGGCGCGCGGGCAGAGGCGCGCGCCGACGAGGCCGAGCGGCTGCACGAGGCAGAACAGCAGACGGTTGCGGAGCTACGCCGCCTCTCGACGCTCCGTGCCGACTTCGTCTCCCTCGTCTCCCACGAGGTACGGACGCCGATGGCCGCGGTGATCGGGTCGGCGCGGACGCTCCAGAAGCGCTGGCGTGACCTGACGCGCGAGCAGCGCGACGCCTTCCTGGCCCTGATCGCCGACGAGACCGACCGTCTCGCGGCGCTCGTCGGGGAAGTCCTCGACAGCTCGAGGATCGACGCGGGAACCTTCAGTTATGCGTTCGGACAGGTCGACCTCGCGGGCCTCGTGAACGAGACCGTCGCTTCGGCCGAGCTCGTCCGCGAGTCCGTGCGGATCGACTCGCGCGTGCCGGCGGAGCTCCCCGCCGTCCGGGGCGATCCGCAGCGCCTGCGTCAGGTGCTCACGAACCTGATCGACAACGCGGTCAAGTACTCGCCCGAAGGCTCACCGGTCGAGGTGCGGGCCGAGGCGGTCAACGGCCATGTGACCGTCGAGGTAGCCGATCGAGGCGGCGGGATCGCTCCCGAGGACCAGAGGCTGATCTTCGAGAAGTTCGGGCGCGTCCGGGGCACCTCGGCGAAGCCCGGCACCGGTCTCGGCCTCTACATCGCCCGCGCGATCGCCGAGGCCCACGGCGGCACGCTCGAGGTCAGCTCGACCCCCGGCACCGGCTCGACGTTCACGCTCGAGCTGCCGGTTACGCGGTAGCGAGCCCGGATCCCAGGAACCGAACCCTGTGTCGCGGCCGCACTAGGTTGCGGCTTTGGCGCGAGCCTCGCGGAAGCGGCGCTCGAGGTCGCGTGCACGGCTCGCGACGAGCTCGCGGAGCTCCGGCGGGTGAAGGACGATGGCCTCGCCGCGGAAGGAGAGCACCTCCCCGACGAGCCAGCCTGCACTCCCGACCGGGCGCTCGGAGAGCGCCGCGCCGTCGACGAGCAGGTGTGCGCCCTTCTCGACCTCCCAGCGCCCGACCTCGGGTGAGTACCAGATGCGGGCGCTCGTAGCCCTGCTCAGCTCGGAGGGATCGAAGCCCTCGCGCGGGGCGAAGACGGTGGTGAGCTCCTTCGCCGTCCGCGTGCGGTCGAGCCGGTAGCTCCGCGGCGCGTCGCGGTCGACGTCCCAGGTATGGACATACCAGTGCGGAAGGCGCCGCTCGATCCCGTAGGGCTCGATGGTGCGCGTCTCGACCTCGGTCGACTCGGGCTTCAGGTACTCGAGCTCCACGAGCCGCTTGCGATCGATCGCGCGGGTCAGGGTTCCGACCATGTCCTCTTCCGCGCCGGCCTGCGGCGTCGGCGTCTGGGCGAGATCGAACTGGCCGAAGGCCTCCTCGAGCTTGGCCCGCACCCTGTCGAGCGGCGAACGGGAGCCGGCCGAGATCATCGGCCCGACGAACTCGAGCGCCAGGCGGATCGCGCGGGCCTCGAGCGGCGTGAGCCTCGGCGCGCGGCGGAACGTGTCGCCGAAGAGCTCCTTGTCCACGTGCACCTCGTCGCCGTGTAGTTCCGCGTAGACCGCGTAGCAGCCGCCGCCGAAGTTCACGAGGTTCAGCAGGGACAGATGCTCTTCGAGCGCCTCCGCGGGAATCGAGAACCGCTCGATCAGCTCGCTCGAGGCGATCACCGCATCAGCCTCCTCGCCGCAGGCAGCGAGCAGGTAGGCGAGGAGCGACTGCAGGACGCCGAAGCGCTCGGGAGCCACCGGGCCGGCCTGGCGTTCGGATGCATGTTCCTGCCAGGGGATGCGCTGCTCCGAGGCGGGGATGGGCGGCGGCCCCTCGTGGACACGCCGTGCGGCGCGGACACCCTCGGTGACGAGGCGGCGGAGCGGGGAGGGCTCGAGCGGGACGGCGCGACCCTCCTGCCGGAGGATCCAGCGTGCGAGCATCGGCAGCGACGCGTAGGCGGTCACGAACACCCCGTCCTCGACGCGGTTGCGCGGCTCGGTGTACTCGCGCTGAACCCACCACGCCGTGTCGGCGCTGACAGCGATCCGTGCCTCGCCGACGATGTCGCCGAACTGCCACTCGGCGCGGCCGCGGAACTCCTCGACGTCGAACTCCGCGGGGATGCGGAAGTCGCGTTCGCGGCGCGTCGCGAAGCGGATCTCGGAACGGATGCGCGAGACGCGGAAGCTCTTGACCGTCTGATCCTCGAGGTCGAGCCCGATCACGTACCAGGTGCCGTTCTCGGGCAGGAGCGCGTAGGGGTTGATCGTGCGCTCGCGCTCGTCGTCGCGGGCGATCGACCAGTACTGGTAGCGCACCGTCCGCTGCTTCGAGATCGCCGCCTCGATCTTGCCGAGACGTCCCTGAAGCTCGGGCGTGTAGTCCGGGTCGCGGACCTCGACGCGTACGGCGGTCACCGTCGGCGCCGGCTCGAGCACTCCGGCGGAGCGGCCGAGCGCGAGATTCTGCAGGGCGAGCCGCAGCGGCTCGGCGTAGGCGAACCGGCCTTCGAGCAGGTAGAGGCACGTCTGCAGCGCGGCGAGCTCGTCGGTCTGGAGATCGAGAGGCGGCAGGAAATAGCGCTCCGACTTGAGCGTGTAGAGCTCCTCGCCGGTGAACTCGTCTCGTTGCGACTCGAGCGGTACCCCGAGCCCCCACAGCTCGGCGCGGTCGGAGTAGAAGCGGCGGGCGAAGGCCTCGTCGCTCATCTCCTGGTACCCCTCGACGTTCGACTTGATGTCGCGGGCGGTGAGCGCTCGCAGCTCCGCCATCAGGAAAGCGACCAGCGAGAGCTGGCGGATCAGCTTGTCGGTGTCGTGGCTCATGCCGTTTGCGAGCCTACCGCTCGCAAACGGCCCGAGGGTCGAAACAGACCAAAAAACGACGGTCGAGCGCGGTCAGGCGGCGACTTTTGCCCGGTCGGCGCGATCCAGATGCTGGTGCGACGGGCAGTAGTCGCGCTCCGGGAGCGGTGTCCGCTGGCACGGCTTGCCCTTGCGGGTCGTCGCGTGGCAGTGAGCGATACCGCCCTCGAAGGCGCCGGATTCGATCTGCTCTTCGATGAACTCGACGGCCGCCCGGACTCCCTGATTCACCGACCAGGCAACCTGTGCCTGCACGTTGATCGGGAAATATCTCCGGATGTCCGCAAAAAGCGTACGATCTGGGTTCGCGAAATAATGCGGATCCGCGGCAAGCCGTTCCATCGTTCCCTCGCAGGCAGAAAGCACCTGGCGCCGGTATTCGAGATGGGTGCTTTGATCGACGTACGGATCGATGAGGTCCTTGATCGACCGGTAGATCGCCCGGGAATATTGATACATGCAACTCTGAATTTGAAGGGCCTGGTCGTCCATGTGTTACCTATGTCTCCTGTTCGGCTGCCTGGAAATAGAGTGGGTAAGCGATAAAACGGCCCCCGGACGTCTCTGCTTCAAGACTGTACCTGGTTCTCCGCGTTGTTACAAATGTTTTCTTTTTCGATAACACAATCTTCCCTCGAAGTGACGGGATTGCGCCTTCGAAGAGCCGTGAGAGGAGCGTTCAGGGGGCGACGCGCAGGACATAAGCGCCGCCGAATCCGCGTGAACGAATGGTGGCGAGTGCCGTCGTCGCGTCCGTGGCGGCCCCGTAGACGCCGCTGAAGACGACGTAGTAGCCGGGGTGAAGGCTCGCGTAGGAGGAGGAGTCGAGCACTCCGACCTGCGAGAGGCCGTCGTGAACGGCTCGCCGTGCGATCGCGTTCGAGCTCCTCGAACCATGCGAGACCGGTGTCGACTCGAGCACGACCGTCCAGCCTCCGAGGTTGGCCGGCCAGCGGGTTCCCCCGTTCCGCCCGCTCGGCAGCGGGGGCCGGGCCGCGCTCGGCGCCGCGGCGACATAGGTGGCCGCAGCCGCGGCTCCCGCGTTCTGGCGGTCGAGCGTGATCGCAACTGCGGCGCCCGCGACCGCGACGAGGCTGAGCGGGATCACGAGCCATACCCAGTCACCGGGATACCAGCCGACGCGACGCACCCAGCGGCGGCGAAGAGCCGCGATGGGGCCGACGACGATCGGCAGTCGCAGCCCGCATTCGAGGCAGTAGTCCTGATCGTCTGCCCGCGTCACTCCACAGCGGGGACAGACCGAGTCGGTGAGAAGGGCGGCGGCGGCGCGCTTCGGTCTTCCGGCCATCTAGTGCGGCCGGGGAGGCTCGACCATCGTGTCGTCGAGAACGGTGCCGCCGTCCGTCGCCGTCCCGTCGAGCACGCGCCCGCAGTTCGGGCAGAAATGCGACCCGCGGAGAACCGAGGCGCCGCAGGTGCACCGTGCGGTTCCCTCCCCTCCGTGCAGGAGCTCGTCGATCTCGGCGAGCCGGGCGTCGATCCCGATCACCTCGGCGCATCGTTCCTGCAGGAGGTCGTCGCGCCACGAGCTCCGGCGATACATCTCGACTGTGAGGCCTCCGAGATCGCGCAGCTTGTCGTCCCGAGTCCGGATGAGCGCGCGCCGCTCCCTCCGAAGGAGCCCCGGATGCGGGCGCCGCGAGGGGATCGAGCTGGGCTCCGGGCGCTCCTCGGAGCCGGAACGACGGAAGATCGCCATTCCGGTCGAGTGTAACCGCCGCTGTGGCTAGTGGAATGACCGGCGAGGAAGCGGTCCCGTTGCCGGTCAGTCCACCGGCTAACCGAGCGCGAGGTGGGCGACGACGAAGACGAGGTACATCGAGATCAGGATCCCACCCGCGATCCGGCCCATCCCACGCGCCGCGGCAAGGGCCACGAGCGCGAAGATCGTCATCGCGCCGAGCCAGGCGAAGTCGAGCTTCACGCTCGTCGTTGCGGAGGCAAGACCGACGAAGAGGGCCGGGATGAGGACGCCGCCGGTCAAGTTGATCGTGTTGCTCGCGAAGGCCTCGGTCACGAGCGCGTCGCCGCGGCCGCCGAGACCGAGGCGGACGGCGGTGAAGGCGTTCGGCAGGCTCGTCAGCACGGCGAGGACGAGCAGCCCGGTGACGGTCTCCGAGATGTTCCAGCGGTCTGCGAGCGACAGCGCCGCCTTCACCATGGCGGTGCTTCCCAGCACGATCACGGCGACTGCCGGGATCATCAGGAGGATCTCCTTCAGCACCGCCTCGCCCCTCACGTGCTCCTCGCCGGGGCCGTCATGGGGCTTCGGTGGCCGGCGGAGCGTGAAGATCACGTACGGGACGGCGATGACGAGGAACAGGATGAGTGCGAGCGGGGCAGAGAGCACGCCGAAGACGAGCGCGGCCGTGATGGTGAGGCAGAGCGCGCTCACCGCACCCTCGACCATCAGGGCTCGCCGGCCGATCGTCACCGCGCCTGCGAGCACCGCGCTGAGCCCGATCATCGCGGCCAGGTTGAAGACGTTCGACCCGAGCACGACTCCGAGGCTCGCGTCCTTGTTCCCCGCAACCAGCGCCACGACGGCCGAGGCGATCTCCGGCGTATCGGCGGCGACGGCGGTCAGGAGCCCGACGGCGGATTCGGGCAGTCCGAGCCGTGGGCCGACGTGGTCCAGCTTGTCGGCGAAGAAGCTCGCGGCGGCAAGGGTGAGCACGGCCGCCACGACGAACAGGGGAATCGCCAGCGCAGGAGACAAGGCATCCTGCTCTATCAGAAGTAGCAGGGCGCGTACGAAGCCCAAACTGCCTCTCGGGTGCAGCGGAAATCCTTACACCTTGGTGAATCTCGGCATACTTGAGCCAGGGAGACTTCTATGAGAATGCGCAGGATCTGTCTTGTTCTCGCGGCCGTGCTCTGCATGCCCGCGATCGCAGCCGCGGCCGGGACGGTCGTGGGCGACGGCGCGCTTGGTGTGTCCGCCGCGAACGGCACCATCTACCTTCAGGGACGTGGTGTGATCTACGGACATTTCGATGCCGGAACGTTGATGGTGCTGAGCTACGTGCCGGACGACGGCGTGTCCGTTCCCGCGGTTTCGAGCCCCAGGGCGAAGTACAGCCGCGGCTCGGGCGTCTACTCGGGAACCGACGTCCGCTTCCTGCTCGCGTCCGGGAAGTACACGATCGAGCTGATCGGGGTCGACATGAACGCCTCGGCGATCGGCAAGGGCAGCATCGTCGCGACCGGGCTCGGTACCCCTGACGACGGTTCGTTCACGGTCAACGGCGGCAAGCCGGAGCTGGTCTCGAAGACACCGTCGAGCGACCTCTTCGGCAAGGGCCCATGATGGCTCGTTCCACGATCTCGCGTGTCCGGATGCACGATCGTCCGGCCGCAGGTCGGCCAACAATCAGTAGCCTGGGCCGCTCCGGCCTCGCGGAAGCCGATGAGGCCGGGTCTCGTGAGGCCTGCGCTTCACCGCAGCGGCGCCCCGAAGCAGACGATCTCATGGAACGAGCCCGCTAGCGTGGCGACGACGCCTTCGACAATCCTGGTGATCGAGGACGAGAGCTCGATCGCCTCCTTTGTCTCGCTCTACCTCCGCAACGCGGGTTACACGGTGCGCACCGCGGCGACCGGCGCCGACGGGATCAGCGAGGCGGCGGCGCACACCCCGGCGCTGATCGTCCTCGACCTGATGCTCCCGGACATCGACGGGATCGAGGTCTGCCGGCGGCTGCGCCAGGCATCCGACGTCCCGATCCTGATGCTGACGGCGCGCGACGAGGACGTGGACAAGATCATCGGGCTCGAGGTCGGCGCCGACGACTACCTCACGAAGCCGTTCAACCCCCGTGAGCTCGTGGCGCGCATCAAGTCGATCCTGCGCCGGGCCACACCCGAGCGGCGCGACCTCCAGACCGAGGTGATCACCCACGGCGACCTGCGGGTCGACGCCGGGCGGCGCGAGGCGACGGTCGACGGGGTCGAGGTACAGCTCGCGCCGAAGGAGTTCGACCTGCTCTGGGAGCTTCTCGACCACCGCGGGCTCGTGCTCACACGCGACCAGCTGCTCGAGCGCGTCTGGGGCTACACGTTCGCCGGAGACACCCGGACGGTCGACGTCCACGTCCGCCAGCTCCGGCGGAAGCTCGGCGATGCCTCGCCGGTCGTCACAGTGTGGGGGGTCGGCTACAAGGTGTCGACGGCACGCGAGACGACGCGGGACGCCGGTCCGGTCTAGCTCGCCCCGTGTTCTCGTCGCTACGAGTCCGGCTGCCGCTTCTCTTCCTGGCCGGGATCGTCCTCGCGAGCGTCGTCACGACGCTGATCGCGATCCAGCTCTTCCGTGACTTTGCACGGAACCAGACGCTCCACGCGCTCCGGCACGAGTCGGCCGGAATCGCGGCGATCTATTCGAGCGCAGTGAAGGCGGACTACGGGGCGCGGCGCGGCGACTCGCGGAAAGCGCCGACCTTCGCCTACACCGAGCTCGAGGAGACGACGCAGGACCGGATCTACTTCGACGGCCCGGTGACGCTGTTCCCGGGAGAGGACGCGGGGCTGCCGCGGCTGAATCTGAAGACGATCGACTGGACGTCGGGGAAGACGCTCACGTTCGTCTTCACCCCGCCGGGAGAGAAGGGCGCCTACTTCGCCGTTGCAAGCCCGATCTCGCTCGGCCAGGCGACCGTCGGGGCGATCATCGTCGCGAAGCAGAAGACGGCGATCCAGCAGTTCGCCGATTCCCTCGCGAAGCGCCTTGCGGTAGCGCTCGCGTTTGGGCTTCTTGTCGCTTTCGCGTTCGCCTGGTACGTCTCGCGGCGGGTGGTGCGGCCGCTGCTCGTGCTCTCGGACGCGACCGACGAGGTCGCGCTCGGGAACTACGACGTCGTCGTGCCGCACGGGGCGCCCGGCGAGATCGGCCACCTCGCAGACCGGTTCGGAGAGATGACCGACCGGCTGATGGAGTCGGAGGCCCGCGAGCGGAACTTCCTGATGACGGTGTCCCACGAGCTGCGGACGCCGCTGACCGCGATCCGCGGCCACGTCGCCGCGCTCGCCGAAGGGCTCGTCGAGGATCCCGACGGCCGGTCGCGATCGCTCGCGATCGTCTCGGCCGAGGCAACGCGGCTCGAACGGCTTGTCGGCGACATCCTCGACCTCGCCAAGCTCGACGCGCACCGCTTCACCGTTCTGCGCGAGGAAGTGGGGATGGAGCAGGTGGTCGAGCGTGCGTACGAGACCTTCGCGGAGCAGGCCCGTGCCCGGGCGATCGACTTCTCGGTGACGGTCAATGCGAAGCCGGTGATCGTCTCCGACGGCGACCGGGTGCTCCAGATCGTCGACAACCTCTTGTCGAATGCCTTCAAGGCGACTCCCGACGGTGGCCGCATCGGGATCGAGCTCGGCCAGACGAACGGCACGATCCGCGTCGCCGTCGAGGACACGGGCCCCGGGATCGCCGCCGATCAGGCCGAGCGGCTCTTCCGGCCGTTCGTCACGGGCGGCGGCGGGACCGGCCTCGGACTGACGATCGCCCGCGAGCTCTCGCATGCTCTCGGCGGCAACATCGCCCTCGAATCCGCGCCGGGTCACGGCGCCCGGTTCGAGCTGACACTGCCCGCGGCTGCCTAGACGCTCAATGACTCGCGGGACTGGTCCTGCCCCGCGGCCGAGAAGATGGTCGAACGAGCTTCCGTTCGCTCGAGTTCCAGCGCCAGGCGTTCTCCGGGGTCAGGTGGGTGCCGCCGATCCAGCGGTCGATCCCGAGGAGCTCGACCCGGTCGGCTCGACCATGCAGCATGCGCTCCCCGGTTGCTGTGAGCCGGAGCCGGAGGCGGGCGAAGAGCCGGCCGTCGCTGAGTGGCGGCGGCGGGGGAAGCGCAGTCCCGTTGTCGGTCTCGACGAGCCTCGTCGTTCCCTGCCCGAGCGCGGAGAGGGTGCGGTAGAACCAGGTGTCGCCGAGGAAGGGGGCGTCCTCGAGTCGTTGTGCGGCGACGAAGGCTTCGGGAGGTGTGTGGGCACCGCAGGCGATCACCTCGAGTGCGTGCCGCTCCGTTCCCGAGAGGCCGTCCGTTTGAGCCGGCAGTTCCTCGAGCAACCGAAGCAGCGCGGACGCGAGAAACGGTAGGTGCGTGGTCTCGCGGGTTGCCCACTCCGCCAGTGCCGTCGGCTCCGGTGCCTGCAGGGCACTCCAGGCTCCCGCCGCTCTCTCGAGAGCCGCGGGTTCTGCCCTGCGCCGTGAGGGCCAGAGCGTTTCGAGCTCGCCCGCCGTCAGCTCGCCCAGGCCGGCGAAGGACGGCTTGCCGGGGAAGGAGCCGATGACGATCAGCTCGGGCGCGGCCGGAGCGGTTTGGGCAAGCGCGAGCACGTCCAGGAGTTGGAGTTGGTCGTAGAGGTCGTGCTCGAACCAGAGAACCACCTGCAGGTTGTCGCGGAGTGCCTCGAGAAGCTGTCGATCGCGTCGCTCGAGCGATGAGAGGAGCGCCTGCCGGTCGCCCCAGCCGCAGTCGGCGAGGAAGCGGGCCCGTGTTCGTAGTAGCTCCAGCCGCGGAAGAGCAGGCACGGGCCCCTCGTGCAGCGCGTCCTGCCAGGGAAGCACGGCGCCGCCGATCGCCGCCTGGCGGAGGGTGTTGGCGGCGCTCTCGCCGTTGGTGACGTGCAGCAGCGACGGGCGCATCGCCGGCTCCTTTCCCTGTCTCGCGAGGTAGGCGGCGCCGCAGGTGCAGTGATCGAGCGAGGCGCAGCCGCAGCCGACGACCCGTGCCAGCTCATCCCGCATGCGCCGCAGCGCCGCGATTCGCGCATCGATGTCGTCGATCTTTGCCGCCATCCGCACGCGCAAGGTCTCCGGCGGCGAGGTCGCGCGCCGTGCCTGGCGCAGGTACTCGGCGATCTCTGCCAGCGTGAAGCCGACCGCCTGCGCCTCCTTGATTGCGCGCAGGAACCGCACTGTCTCCTCGTCGTAGCGCCGATGCCCGCTCGGCGCTCGGTCCGGGGCGGGCAATAGCCCCCGCCGCTCGTAGTAGCGCAGCGTCTCGACATTCACTCCTGCGCGCTCCGCGACCTCGCCGACTCTCATGCTGCCGACTATAGACCCGTACCTAGGTACGGAAGTCAAGCCCGGAACCCGAGATGCCTTACGGGGCCCGATCGAGCCGTTGTTGTTGCGGAACGAGTGGCGGTTAGGCCGAGCCGGCGTCCGCGGGACGGAGCTGGACGACGTCGGCACGCGGGTCGAGCGCACGCTCGATCCTGTCGAGGCGTTCGTTCAGGCCGTTCCACTGCGCGGTGATCAGCTCGATCAGCAGCGCGAGGTCGTCGACCCGCGCGTGGCGTTCGATCAGCAGGTCGGTCTCGAGGCGCTCGAGCCGGCGGATCATCTGGTTCGAGAGGCCCTTCACCTCGGCCAGGCGGCGGGAGATCGGGGCGGCTTCCTCGCGGAGGCCGTCGCGGAGCGCGCTGCCGACCGCGTCCGGGAGCACGACCTGGAGCTCGTCGGCGGTCTGCGCGAGCGCTTCGACCTGGAGGCGAGCCCGGTCGAGCGCGGCGGCGATCTCGGGCGGGAGGGAGTAGCGGTTATCGAACATCAAGACCGACGGTAACGTCGCCGTCGGATGAATGCAAGTGACCTCGACTACGAGTTGCCTCCCGAGCTGATCGCCCAGCATCCGCTCGAGCGGCGTGACGACTCGCGTTTGCTCGTCTACTCACGCGAAAGCGGCGAGATCCGGCATCGGTCATTCCGCGAGCTTCCCGCAGAGATTCCCACGGGGACGCTTGCGGTCGTGAACGACACCCGCGTCGTGCCTGCGCGGATCCGGATCGAGGCGCCTCGCGGCGAGGTTCTGCTGCTCGAGCGGCTCGGCGGGGAGGAGTGGGAG
Organism: uncultured Actinomycetota bacterium; assembly: GCA_963720045.1. Taxonomy (GTDB): domain Bacteria; phylum Actinomycetota; class Thermoleophilia; order Gaiellales; family Gaiellaceae; genus PALSA-600. The sequence goes on from CAVREC010000001.1 coordinate 599,952, forward strand.
GGGCTCGCCCGCCCGACCCGCCGGCTGCGGGCAGGGCGGCGCTACGGGGCGGTCGAGTTGCTGGAGCATCTCGGCGAGGGCCGCTGGCGGCTCCGACTGCACGGTGAGCCCGGGGGCGAGGCTCCGCTCCCGCCGTACATCACCGAGCCGCTCTCGGACCCCGAGCGCTATCAGACGGTCTACGCGGCAAGCGCGGGCTCGGCGGCGGCGCCGACGGCAGGGCTTCACTTCACGGCCGAGCTCCTCGAGCGGCTCGACGTGGAGCGCGTGACCCTCCACGTCGGCCTCGACACGTTCCGTCCGCTCACGGTCGACCGGGTCGAAGAGCATCCGCTCCACGGTGAGCGCTACGAGGTGGCCGCCGCCGCGTGGGAACGAATCCGCGCCGCCTCGACGGTGCTTGCCGTCGGGACGACGACGGTGCGTGTCCTCGAAACCCTTGCCCGCGGCGCCCCGCTCGCCGGCCGCACCGACCTCTTCGTGCTGCCCGGCTTCGCCTTCGAGCGCGTCGACTGCCTCCTCACGAACTTCCACCTCCCGCGCTCGACGCTCCTTGCGCTGGTCATGGCGTTCGCCGGAGTCGAGAGGACCCGCGAGCTCTACCGCCTCGCCGTGGCGGAGCGCTACCGCTTCTACTCCTTCGGCGATGCGATGCTGATCCTCTGATGAGGCCTCCTCAGCAAGCCATGTCCAGCCGAGCCGTCGTCCCCACGAGCCGTGTCCAAACCAGACATGTCTGGGGACAGTCCCCAGACATGTCCGGAGTGGCCACTGTCCAGGGACTGTCCCCAGACATGTCCGAAGTGGCCACTGTCCAGGGACAGTCCCCGGACATGGCCTGGCGGGACAGGGCTCGAATGGACGCGGGCGGAGCGGACACGTGAGCGCTTTCCGGCTTGTCGCGACCGACGGGGAGGCGCGGGCCGGGGTGCTCTCGACCGCGCACGGAGAGATCGAGACGCCCGTCTTCATGCCGGTCGGGACGAAGGCGACCGTGAAGACGCTGATGCCGGCCGAGGTCGAGGCGCTCGGGGCGCAGGTCGTGCTCGGCAACACCTACCACCTGCATTTCCGGCCCGGAGACGAGCTGATCGCAGAGCTCGGCGGGCTGCACCGGTTCATGGGTTGGAACGGGCCGATCCTGACCGACTCGGGTGGATTCCAGATCTTTTCGCTCCGCGACACGCTCGCTGCGGTCGACGACGGCGGGGTCACGTTCCGGAACGTCTACGACGGTGCCTCCGCCCGGTTCACCCCCGAGCTCTCGGCCGAGATCCAGCGGAATCTCGGCAGCGACATTGCGATGTGCCTCGACCAGGTTCCGCCGCCGGGCGTGCCGCGCGCAGAGCTCGAAGAGGCCGTCCGCCGCACGACGGAGTGGGCGAGACGCCAACGGGACGCTCCGCGCGCCGAGGGCCAGCTGAGATTCGCGATCGTCCAGGGCGGCCTCGACCGGCAGCTTCGGCAGCGCTCGATCGAGGAGCTGCTCGAGCTCGAGCTCGACGGGAACGCGATCGGAGGCCTTGCGATCGGCGAGGAGCGTGGGCCGATGTTCGAAACCACCGACTGGCTCACGCCGCAGCTTCCCGCGGACAAGCCCCGATACTTCATGGGCATCGGCGACCCCGAAGGGATCCTCGAGGTGATCGAGGCCGGCGTGGACATGTTCGACTGCGTCCTCCCGACGAGAACGGCCCGAACCGGTAGCGCGCTCACGTGGGAAGGCCGGCTCAACCTGAGGAATGCCCGCCACGCCCGCGATCCGAACCCGCTCGACGAAAACTGCGACTGCCCGGCGTGCCAGACCTTCTCCCGCGCCTACCTCCGCCACCTCGTGAACCAGGACGAACTGCTCGGCCACCGGCTGCTCTCGCTCCACAATCTACGCTTCGTCCTCGAACTCACCCGCCGCGCCCGAGAGGCGATCGAGCGGGGCGCCTTCGACCTCTACAAGCGCGACGCACTCGCGCGGCTGGGAGCTCCGACATCGGACCGCTGATCATCATCATCGTCTTGCTCGGCCTCGGCTGGCTCGCCCTTGCCGTGCCCTGGCGGCGTCGCCAGCGCTCGCACACGGCCATGCAGGACGACGTCGTCGTCGGCGACGAGATCATCACCGCGGGCGGCATGCATGCCGTCGTGAAGGAAGCCGGTGAGGGGGAGCTCCGGATCGAGATAGCCCCCGGCGTCGTCGTCACCCTCGATCGCCGGGCGGTCGCGGCCGTCGCGGTGCCGGAGGACGAGCCCGATCGAGAAGACGATCAACTTCCTAACCACTCGGCCGAAATCCCTAACCACATGGCTGACCCACCGGCAAGCTAACCTGGATCTGCTTGGCCTCGCGCCGCTCGCATCTGGTTCTCGTCCTCATCGTGATTGCCGCACTCGCCGGCGTCGCGTTTCTTGCCATTCCCGGATCTCCGGGCCACCGGACGATGAAGCAGGGTCTCGACCTCCAGGGCGGGATCGAGGTTGTCCTCCAGGCGAAGCCGCTGCCGGGTCAGGTCGTGACCTCGGCGATGATGGACAACGCCATCAGCATCATGCGCACGCGCGTCGACAAGCTCGGCGTCTCGGAGCCGCTGATCACGAAGCAGGGCACGAACCAGATCGTGATCGAGCTTCCCGCGGTGCACGACCAGACCGAGGCGGCCCAGATCATCGGGCAGACGGCCGAGCTCGAGCTCTACGACCTCACGCCCTCGCTGTACGGCCCCTCGATCGACGCGAGTCAGACCGCCGTCCCGCACGTGAGCCTCTTCGACCTGCTCGGGCTCGTCCAGACCGGCCAGACGGGACAGGGGCCCTCGACGGCCTACTACCTCTTCAACTCGCGCACGAAGAAGCTGATCGCGGGGCCCGAGACGTCCCTCAAGGCGCTGAAGCTCGACCCCGCAGTGATCGCGCTCACCCCGGTGAAGCCGAAGACGGTGATCGTCAAGACGAAGGCCTCGAAGGGCAAGCCGGCCAAGACGACGACCAAGGTGATCCAGCCCGGCAAGACGACCCCGGGCTTCCCGACGGGCTACCAGGTGATGAAGGCGCCTGGCAGGACGGTCGTGATCACCTGCGATTCGACGATCTCCCAGACCTGCCCGGGGCCGAACGGCGGGATCGCGCCGACCCCGGGAGTCACCTACTACTACCTCTTCAAGCACGGCCGGTATCCCGGCGACTCCTCGAGCCCGTACCCGCAGATGACCGGCAAGGACCTCTCGCTGTCGGGCACGAACGCGGACATCGACTCGACGACCGGCCTGCCGGTCGTCAACATCCAGTTCAAGGGCGAGGGCAACGGCAAGTTCCACGACGTCACCCGCGCCGAGGCGCAGCGCGGCCAGCGCCTCGGCGTCATCCAGAGCTTCGCGATCGTCCTCGACGACCAGCTCTACTCGACCCCGACGATCGACTACAACCAGTACGGCGACGGGATCGATCCCACGGGCGGCGGCGCGCAGATCAGCGGGATCTCCTCCGAGACCGAGGCGAACCACCTGGCGCTCGTGCTCCAGACCGGAGCGCTGCCCGTGAAGTTCGAGACGGTCTCGCGCTCCGACGTCTCGGCCACGCTCGGCAAGGATTCGCTTCGCGAGGCCAGGAACGCGGCGATCGTCGGGCTCCTCGTCGTCGCGATCTTCCTGCTCGTCCTCTACCGCTTCCTCGGAGTCGTCGCGGTGATCGGGCTCGCGATCTACTCGGCGCTGATGTACGGCGCGATCCTGCTCCTCGGCGTCGTGCTGACGCTGCCGGGCTTCGCCGGGCTGATCCTGACGATCGGAGTCGCCGCAGACGCGAACGTCGTCATCTTCGAGCGAATCAAGGAGGAGGCGCGAGCTGGGCGCTCGACGCGCGCCGCGATCTCGGCCGGCTACGCGAAGGGCTTCCGCACGATCATCGACGCGAACGTGGTCACGGCGATCACCGCACTGATCCTGTTCGCGGTCGCGACCGCCGAGGTGAAGGGCTTCGCGCTGATGCTGCTGCTCGGCACCGTCGTCTCGCTCTTCACCGCCGTCGCCGCGACCCGCGCGATGCTCGGGCTGCTCGCCGGCTTCAAGTGGGCGCAGTCGCCGAGTTTCATGGGCGCGACGGCCGAGAACATCCCCCGGTGGCAGCGGATCGACGTCGTCTCACGCCGACGCCTCTACTTCATCATCTCGCTCGTCGCGGTCGGGCTGAGCGTCCTCGCGATCATCATCCAGGGCCTGAACCTCGGGATCGATTTCAAGGGCGGCGTCCAGATCACGTTTGCCACGCCCAAGCCGACCTCGATCGCGCTCGTGCGCCAGCAGGCCGACAAGATCGGCGGCGGCGGCGCGGTCGTGCAGGGCAAGGGAAAGCAGACCGGCTCGGAGTCGTACCAGAACTTCCAGATCCGCCTCAAGAAGCTCGCGAGCAACAAACAGGACACGCTCACGAACAGCCTCACGAAGACCGTGAACGCGCAGAAGCTCGGGGTGAAGAACGTCTCCGCCAGCTTCTCGAGCCAGATCCTGCAGGGCGCGATCCTCGCGATCATCGTCTCGTTCGCGCTGATCGCGATCTACGTGACGCTCCGCTACCGCTGGCGATTCGCGGTCCCAATTCTGAGGACGCTGCTGAACGACATCCCGATCATGCTCGGCGTCTACGCGATCTCGGGGCGGGAGGTGAGCTCGGCGACCGTGGCCGCGATCCTGACCATCCTCGGCTACTCGGTCTACGACACGATCATCGTCTTCGATCGCGTCCGGGAGAACCTGCGTCTGATGCCGCGCGACAGCATCGGCACCGTCGTCAACGTGTCGGTCTCCGAGGTGTTGAAGCGGTCGATCGTGACCTCCACGATCACGCTGCTGCCGATCGTCGCGCTGTTCATCTTCGGCGGCGCGACCCTTCAGGACTTCGCCTTCGCGATCATGGTCGGGATCGCCGTCGGCGCCGTCTCCACGATCTTCATCGCGACCCCGATCCTCTCGAGCCTCCTCGAAGGCGACAAGGAGTACGCGGGCCGCCGCGGCGAGGCCTACGACGCGAAGGCGCGAGCCAAGATCATCCACCGGGCCGAGGTCGCTGCCGCCGAGGCGCCGCCCGAGGAGACGCCGTTCGAGCAGCTCGAAGCGGCAGTCGGGGTCGGTGAGAACGCCGAGTCCGAGGACGAGAAGCGCGAACGGCGCCGTCAGCGGCGCCAGTCGAGGCCGCATGGACGACCCCGGTAACGACGTCTTCGACGAGCGCGACCCTCTCGACCGTCTGCTTGCCATGCTCGGGCCGAAGCTCGACGAGTTCCGAGCCCTGATCGACGAAGCCGGCTCGCGCTGGCGCGGAGACGCGCTCCGGGTCGGCGAGGGGACGCGCCAGCGGATGAACTCGCTCTTCTACGAGCTCGGTTTGATCACCCGGGAGGACTGGGACGAGCTGGACCTCCGCGTCGCCCAGCTCGAGCACCGGGTGCGGCTGATCGAGAGCCGCCTCGACGCCGCCGAAACCGAGTAAAGCCGGGCTGGTACCGCCGGGCGCCCTGCTACCCTGAGCTCTATGGAGGGCAATCCGGCCTTCCAGTGAGATCGCGTTTCCCTGTCGGAACCGGGATCTCGACCGACAGAAGGAGTAACGAAACGTGAGTCTCCACTCTCCCGCCACGGTTGTGGCGGACACCGATGCGGCAACTGAATTTCGGACGCTCGGCGTATCCGACGAAGTCTGCAGAGTCCTCGAAGAGCAGGGAATCCTGAATCCGTTCCCGGTTCAGAACGCTGTGATTCCGGAGGCGCTCCGCGGCGGCGACGTCCTCGCGAAGAGCCCGACCGGCTCCGGCAAGACGCTTGCCTTCGCGATCCCGATCGTCGAGCGGATCGACAGCTCGAGCGACGGTATCGCCGCTCTCGTGCTCGTGCCCACACGCGAGCTCTGCTCGCAGGTCACAGAGACGATGGAGCTCGTCGGTCGCGCCAAGGGAATCCGCGCGGTTGCCGTCTACGGCGGCGTTCCGCTGCGCAAGCAGGCCGACGACGCTCGTGACGCGCACGTTCTCGTCGCGACGCCCGGCCGGCTCCAGGATCTCGTCGATCGCAAGCTGATCTCGATCGCCAACGTCTCGCTGCTCATCCTCGACGAGGCCGACCGGATGCTCGACATGGGATTCAAGCCGCAGGTCGACCGCATCGTTCGCCTTCTGCCGAGCCAGCGCCAGACGATGTTCTTCTCCGCGACCCTCGACGGCGAGGTCGGCGAGCTCGCCCGGCGCTACACGCATTTCGCCGCGCGCTTCGACTCCGAGCTGCCCGAGGAGCGCCGCTCCGGCGACGTGGACCACCAGTTCATCGCCGTGACCCCGGAGAACAAGGTGCAGACGCTCGTCGATCTGCTCCCCGGCGACGAGGGCCTCGCGCTCGTCTTCGTCCGGACGAAGGCCGGTGCCGATCGCCTCGTCGACAAGCTCAAGCGCCACGACATCGACGCGGTTGCGATCCACGGCGACAAGGCGCAGGTGCAGCGCGAACGCGCGCTTGCCCGGTTCGACTCGGGCAAGGTGCGCACACTCGTCGCAACCGACGTCGCGGCCCGGGGGCTCGACGTCGAGGACATCACGCACGTGATCAACTTCGATCCGCCCGAGGAGCCGTCGGCCTACACGCATCGCGTCGGCCGCACCGGCCGTGCCGGCCGCGGCGGCACCGGGATCACGCTCGTCCTCCCCGAGCAGCAGGCGGATGTCAGCCGTGTCGCCCGGCTCCAGGGCCAGACCGAGCGGTTCGAGGAGTCCGGGATGAAGATGGCCCGCCCTCGCCTCGTCTACACCTCGCGCCGGGGTCGAGGCTCGAAGTGGTAGACGAGCCGACTCACGGCGACTCAGGCCGAGGCCCTCAGGGAGGAGCTGGACGAGCTCGAAGGCCCCGCCGAACCGAGGTCGTCGCCGCGATCAAGAAGGCGCGCGAGTTCGGCGACCTCTCCGAGAACTTCGAGTATCACGCGGCCAAGAACGAGCAGGGGCTTCTCGAGGCACGCATCCGCGTGCTTCGCCACCGGCTCGACAACGCCGAGATCGTCGAGCAGGCAACCGGCGAAGAGGTCGGCATCGGCTCGGTCGTCGAGGTCGTCGACGAGGGCGGTGAGGCGATGACGGTCGAGATCAGCGCCGTCGGCGGCTCGGGCACCGTCTCTCCGACCTCGCCGCTCGGTTCGGCGCTGCTCGGCCGCAAGGTCGGCGACACCGTTGACGTGTCGGCGCCACGCGGCGCGTGGCGCGCCACCGTTCGCGCGATCAAGTAGGGACTACGATCGCCGCATGACGGCGATCGAGGGCCAGATGCGAACTGGACAAGCTGGTCGCGCGCTCGCGGCTCATCGGCGGCGATCCCGCGCTCGTGCTGCACGGCGGTGGGAACACCTCGACGAAGCTCGTCGAGACCGATCACCTCGGGCGCGAGCGGCGGGTGACTCCGGATCAAGGGCAGCGGCTCGGATCTCGCGACCGCCGGGCGCGGCGACTTCCCGGGGCTCTGGCTCGACGACCTCCTGCCGCTCCGCGACCGGGAGGCGATGAGCGACGAGGAGATGGTCGCCTACCTCTCGCGCTGCCTCGTCGACCCGGAGGGCGCGCGGCCGTCGATCGAGACTCTGCTGCACGCGTTTCTCCCGGCGGCGCACGTCGATCACGTCCACGCCGATGCGATCTGCTCGCTCGCGAACGCACCGGATCCCGTTGCGGCCGTACGGGATGCGCTCGGCGAGGACGTCGCCGTCGTGCCGTATCTGCGCCCGGGCTTCGAGCTCTCGCGGCAGGGTCGCCGAGCTCGCCGACGCGACGGGCGGTGGTGCTCGCCCACCACGGGCTCGTCACCTGGGGCGACACGCACGAGGAGTCCTACGGGCTGACGCTCGAGCTCGTCGGGCTGGCGCGCGACTACCTCGGTGCAGCCGAAACGCCGGAGATCCGCGAGCCTGACGGACGCGTCGTCGAGAGCTTCCTCGTTCGGCTTCGCGGCCGGCTCTCTCGTGAGCGCCGGCAGATCCTCGGTACGTCGCTCGCCCAGCAGCCGCTCGCGGACCGAGCCGACGTCGACGCGCGTGGCGGCGATGCGGAGCACGCCCGACCACATGCTCCGGATCGGCGCGCGTACCTGCGTGCTCGGGCTCGACGACGACATCGACGCCGCGCTGAGCGCTCACGAGGCGCCTCCGCGGGCGTTCCTGATCCCGGCCTTCGGTGCGGCAGCGGCCGGCCCCGACATCCGCGCCGTCCGCACGAGGCTCGAGCTCGCCCAGCACAGCCATTCCTCGGTCGCGGCGACCCTCGACCGGTTCGGCGGGACGAGCTGGCTCACCGAGGCCGAGGTCCACGACTTCCAGCACTGGCCCCTCGAGCTCTACAAGCTGACACTCGCCCCGCCACCGCCGGAGCTCGCGGGCCACATCGCGATCGTGACCGGCGCGGCCTCGGGCATCGGCCGCGAGGTCGCACACGATCTCGCCGGACGCGGCGCTCATCTCGTCCTCGCCGATCTCGACGGCGACGGGCTCGAGCAGACCTGCGAGGGCCTCGACCGGGCGGTCCGGGTGACCGGCGACCTGACGGAGGCGCAGCGTCGTCGACGAGCTCGTCCACACCGCGGTTGCGAGCTTCGGCGGCATCGATTCAGTCGTCTTCAACGCCGGCGTGGGCTCGACCGGGGCGCTGGCGCGAGCTGCCGGAGGCCGAATGGCGGCGAAGCCTCGACACGAACCTGACCGCGCAGTTCCTGCTCACGAAGCGCGTCCTCGGGCTGTTGGCCGAGCAGGCGATCGGCGGGAGCCTCGTCTATGTCGCCTCGAAGAACGCCTTCGCGCCCGGCGCAGGCTTCGGCCCGTACTCGGTCGCCAAGGCGGGCCTCGTCCAGCTGATGCGGATCGCCGCCCTCGAAGGCGGCCCGCAAGGGATCCGCGCGAACGCCGTGAATCCCGACGCGGTCTTCGCGGGCTCGAAGCTCTGGTCGGACGAGCTCCGACGGGAGCGCGCCGAGGCCCACGGCGTCGACCCGGACGAGCTCGAGGCCTTCTACGCCTCTAGGAGCCTGCTCGGCCGCGAAGTGACCGGCGCCGACGTCGCCGAGGCGGTTGCATTCCTCGTCTCCGACCGCTCGCGCGCGACGACGGGCTGCGTGATCCCGGTCGACGGGGGCGTCCCGGCGGCGTTCCCGCGCTGAGCGGGCCGACTGATCCCGCCGCAAAGCGTGCAACACTTCGCCTGATGCCCTCGAGCTCGAAAGCCGCAAGCGTCGGCCGGCTGGCCGAGATCACGCAGGTCGCCGTCAAGCACGGCTTCGGCTACCTGCTCGACGGCCGGAGGGCGCCGGACGACAGCGCGAACCGCGGCCGGCACGTCCGCGAGATGCTCGACGAGCTCGGGCCGACGTTCGTGAAGCTCGGGCAGCTCCTCTCGACCCGCCCGGACATGGTCCCGCCGGACATCATCGCCGAGCTGCGCGGCCTCCAGGACGACGTCAAGCCGTTCCCGTTCAGCGAGGTGGAACGGGTCATCGCCGGAGGACTTCAACCAGCCGATCAGCCGCCTCTTCCTCGAGTTCGAGGAGGAGCCGATGGCCGCGGCGTCGATCGGGCAGGTGCATCGCGCGGTGCTCCCGAACGGCCGCCGGGTCGCGGTCAAGGTGCAGCGTCCGAACGCGCCGCGCCAGGTCGAGAGCGACATCCAGCTCCTCGAAGGTGCGGCCCGGCTCGTGCGGGAGCGCATCCGGGCGTTCGACTTCATCGACACGCGCGAGATCGTCGACGAGTTCGCCCGCTCGATCCGGCAGGAGCTCGACTACCGGCAGGAGGGCCGGAACGCGCAGGTGTTCCACCGGAACTTCGCCGCGCACCCGCATGTCGCGGTGCCGAGGACGTACTGGAGCTACACGAGCCGCCGCGTGCTGACGCTCGAGTATCTGGAGGGAGTGCAGCTCGCCGACCTCGAGACCGAGGCCTGGACGGTCGAGCAGCGCAAGCGCCTCGCCTACGTGATCGCAGACACGTGGCTGACGATGATCTTCCGTCACGGCTTCTTCCACGGCGATCCGCATCCGGCGAACATCCTCGTCCTGTCGCCCGAGCGCATCGGGCTCGTCGATTTCGGGCTCGCCGGGAAGCTGACCGATCGCGACCTCTCGAAGCTGACGCGCCTCTTCATCGACGCCGCCAACGAGAACATCGAGGTGCTCCCGCGGCGGCTCGCCGATCTCGGCGTCCGCTATCCGAAGGAGATGGAGGAGCAGTTCATCTCGGAGCTCCACCAGATCTACTCCCGCTACTACGGCTCGAGCCTGAACGAGATCGATCCGCTCCAGCTGATCCGGGAGTCGTTCGCGCTGATCTACTCGATGAAGCTTCGCCTCCCGTCGCGGTTCGTGATGCTCGACAAGGCGATCGCCACGATCGGGTCGGTCGGCGTCGAGCTCTACCCGGAGTTCAACGTGTTCGAGGTGGCGCGGCCGTATGCCCGTGGGCTGATCCTCGAGCGGTTCACCCCGCGCCGCATGGCCGGCCGGGCGCGACGCGAGAGCACCCAGCTCCTGCAGATGGCGGGCGCCCTGCCGTATCAGGTCTACGAGACGCTCGAGCAGGTACGCGCCGGGGAGATCGAGATCGGCTTCGTCCACAAGGGGCTCGACGACCTGATGCACAAGCTCGACGTCGTCTCGAACCGGCTCGTGATCGCGCTGATCGTCACCGGCGGGTTGATCGGTTCGAGCCTGATCGGGGCCTTCGCGAAGACGGGGCCGCAGGTGTTGGGGCTCAACCTGATCTCGTTCCTCGGGTTCTTCGCCTCCGGTGTGCTCGGCGTCTGGCTGCTGATCGGCGTGATCCGATCCGGACGCATCTGACGCCCGACTCCTGTTGAATCACACCTGCGACAGGCTCGAGCCCGGATCGGAGGTCGACGTGGAAGGCGTTCGGAACGTTGCGTACCAGGTCTATCGCGTGCTGATCGCGCTGATCGCGATCGCATGCGTTGTCCAGATCTTCCTCGCGGGGCGGGGCGTGTTCGGGATCCACGGCGCGGCGAGCCTCGACGACCAGAAGAGCCTCGATCCTCACCGGGCGCTCGGCGATCTGATCTCGCTCGTTGCCGTCGTCACGTTCCTGCTCGCGCTGCTCATGTGGAACAAGCGGCTGATCCTGTGGACGCTCCTGCTCGTCGTGCTCACGGTGGTCGTCCAGCATGCGACCGCGTTGCCGAAGCACCCGTGGGTTTCCGGGATCCATCCCGTGACCGGCGTCGCGATCCTCGGGATCGCGGGCTTCCTGGCTCACGACGCATGGGCGCGAAAGGGCAACGCCGCGGCGGCCTCGGCCTCTTCGGAGGGCTGAGGATGAACCGTCACACTTTCGGCTCAAAGGACATCTAGGCAGGACGCGCGGGCGCCGGTACCGTCGGGAGCATGTCCACGACGGTGTTCCTGGCGGCCGAACCGGGCTCGAGCCTACTCGAGCAGCAGCTTCGCGACTACGGCTTCGAGATCGCCGGCCCGGGAGCGCATGCCGACGTCGTGATCGCCGGCGACGGAGGCGAGCTCGAGCGGTGGCGCGAGGAGGCGCCGGTGATCGTGCTCGGCGCCGCCGACGACAAGCCCCGCGACCGCGTTCTCGCGTTCCGGCGCGGGTGCGACGACTACGTGCCGCGGCCGTTCCACCACGAGGAGCTCGTCGAGCGGATCCGGGCGGTCGTCCGCCGGTCGCGCCGTGCGGAGCCGGTGATCGAAATCGGCGAGCTCCGGATCAACGAGGTCGGGCGGGTCGCGACGATCGGCGGGGTCCCGGTCAAGCTCTCGCACAAGGAGTTCGCGCTGCTCGCCCGGCTCGCCTCCGATCCGTCCCGGGTCTTCACGCGGAGCGAGCTCCTCCGCGACGTCTGGGACTGGCCTCCTCACATGCGCACCCGCACGCTCGATGCGCATGCCTCACGGCTGCGGCGAAAGCTGCGAGCGTTCGCCCCGCTCACGCCGTACATCGACAACGAGTGGGGGGTGGGCTACCGGCTGATCGGCCTTCATCCAGAGTAGGCTCAGTCTGTGAGCCGTGGCGACGAGTTCCGGGCGATGCATCGCGCGCCGCCGATTCTCGTGCTCCCGAACGCGTGGGATGTGGCGAGCGCGAAGGCGTTCGCGGCGCTGCCGGGCTGCCGTGCGCTCGCGACCTCGAGCGCAGCCGTCGCGCGCTCGCTCGGCTGGGAGGACGGCGAGCAGGCCCCTGTCTCCGAGATGCTCCAGGTCGTCGAACGGATCGCGGCTGCGGTCGAGGTGCCCGTGACCGCCGACCTCGAGGCCGGCTACGGCGACCCGCCGGGCACGGCGGCGGCTGCGCTCGCTGCCGGTGCGGCCGGAATGAACCTCGAGGACTCCCACGGCGAGTCCGAGCTGGTGCCGCTCGAGGCAGCAGGTGGACCTGATCCGCGCGGTTCGCGCCGCGGCGCCCGAGCTCGTGCTGAACGCGCGGGTCGACTGCTTCGTGACGGGAGCCGGCGGGGTGGACGAGGCCGTCGCCCGCGGCAATGCCTACCTCGCCGCCGGTGCCGACTGCGTCTATCCGATCCTCGCGCCGCTCGAGTCGATCGCCGCGCTCACCGCGGGAATCTCCGGGCCGGTGAACGTCCTCGCGGATCCCGCCGACCCGCAGATCGCCGAGCTGGAACGCCTCGGCGTGGCGCGCGTGACGTTCGGCTCGGGCCTCGCGGCGGTTGCGCTCGCCGAGGCCGGCGCGACTCGTCGGCGCTCGCTCTCAGAGCCTGAGCGTCGCGCCCTCGAGCTCGAGCAGCTGGCGCTTCACGTCGAGCCCGCCGCCGTAGCCGGTGAGCGAGCCGTTCGCGCCGATGATCCGGTGGCACGGAAGGACGATCGGGATCGGGTTGCGGTTCATCACGGTGCCGATCGCGCGCGCGGCCTTCGGGCGGCCGACGAGCTTCGCGAGATGCCCGTAGGTGTCGACCTGGCCGTAGGGGACGCGGGCGAGCTCGTGCAGCACCGCCTCGTGGAACGGCGCGACCCGGAGGTCGATCGGCAGGTCGAAGTCGCGGCGGCGTCCCTCGAAGTACTCGTCGAGCTCGCGCCGTACCTCGTCGAGCGGCGAGCGCAGGACGCGCGCGCCGAAGATGCGGGCGACGGCCTCGTCCTGGCCCTCGACGGTGTACGAGAGCCGGCAGAGCCCGCGCGCGGTGGAGGCGAGAAAGAGCTCTCCGACGGGAGAGTCGACGATGTCGTAGCGGACGTCGACAAGGCCTTCGGCGAGTGCGGCTGCGCGGAAGCGCGCGTCCAGTTCAGGCGTCACGTTCAATGGTCCTCCTCAGTCTGCGAACCCCGGATGACGCTGCGGCCCGCGCCGCCTCCTCGGACGAGCCGAGGGCGGCGCCGATCTCGTCGTAGGGAAGGTCGTAGCCGTAGCGGAGCACGACCGCCGCACGCTCCTTCGGGGGCAGCTCGCCGGTCAGGTGCTCGAGCTCCTGGAACGCCGGCGCGGAAAGCTCCCCGTTCGCGGCCGGTTCGTGAGCCTCGTCGAGGCTCACCGCATCCCGCCCCTTCCGGGTGAGATCGTCCATCGCGACCCGGGTTGCGATCGTGAACACCCAGGCACGGAGATGGCGGCCGTGCTCGAGCCGGTCGTAGGCGCGGAGGGCGCGCAGGAACGTCTCCTGCCACGCGTCCTCGGCCCGCTGCCCGAGCAGCCGGCGCAGGTAGCCGAGCACCTCGTCGCAGTGCTCGCAGTAGAACCGCTCGAACGGCGGGATCGCCATCGCCTGCATCATGAGCTTTAACGCCGTTCCGCCGCCCGCTGTGAGATAGCGTCGAGGGATGGGACGCTACGCGGTCGTCGGCCACGTCGAGTGGGTCGAGTTCGTCGAGGTCGATCACGTGCCCGCGGCGGGGCAGATCGCTCACGGAAGCGAGGCGTGGGCCGAGCCCGCCGGCGGCGGCGGCGTCGCGGCCGTGCAGATCGCGAAGCTCGCCGGAGCCTGCGACTTCTTCACCGCGCTCGGCGAGGACGAGCTCGGCCGCCGCTCCGCCGAGCGGTTCGAGGAGCTCGGCGTGACGCTTCACGCGCAGTGGTTCGGGCGCACGCGCCGGGCGCTCACCCACGTCGACCGCAACCGCGAGCGGACGATCACGACCGTCGGGCCGAAGCTCCGGCCGATGGGGCCGCTGCCGCTCGCCGGGCTACGACGGGATCTTCTTCGTCGCCGGCGACGTGGCCGCGCTCCGCTCGGCGCGCGAGGCGCGGTTCCTCTCGGCGACGCCGCGCGAGCTCGAGATCCTGCTCGAGGGCGGCGTGCGGCTCGACCTGCTCGTCGGCAGCAACACCGATCCCGGCGAGGCCTACGAGGGCGGGCTCGACGTCGATCTGTTCGTCGCGACCGAGGGCTCGCGGGCGGGGTCGCCGGCGGCGTGCGGTTCGAGGCGGTGCCGCCGCCGGGCCCGATCGAGGACACCTACGGCGCCGGCGACTCCTTCGCGGCCACGCTCACCTTCGCGCTCGCCCGCGGCGATGCGCTTCCCGATGCGCTGAACTCGCCTCGCGCGCGGGCGCGGCCGTCATCACGGGCAAAGGGCCGTACTCGGCGCAGATCACGTCGTAATGCGGTCTTTCCGACGTCTTCTCGCGGATCTCACGGCGGACAGGCGTCACCAGGCAGAATAGAAGGTGGATCGACGCGACGGCTGGGCCCGCCTACAAGCCGTGCATGTCGACCTGGAACGTGGCTTCCTGATTCAGCCGCTTCGGTTCAACCGCTTCCGGGCCGCACCCCCGCCCATTAAGGGTGGGGCCGCATCCCTCCGCCCTCGAGGGGCGATGCTACTCCTGCCTGGCGTCGGATCTGCTGCGCGGATGTAACAGCGGACTGAAATCCACCGAACGGTGTCGGACATTTCGGCCCGTCGAGGGTGCCGGGCCGCCGCCGATTTCTGCCGAACCCGGCGCTCAGACCGAGGGCTCCCTCGAGCCCATCGGACTCGGAGGCATGCAGGCAAAATACCCTTTAGGGGTGGACAGGTGGGGCGTTGTGGGTTAGAGTGGGGGTCAGTGGATGAAATAGCGGGCCCCACGCGATGCTCCTCGGTGAATACGACCACACCCTCGACGACAAGAACCGTCTCACGCTTCCGGCAAAGCTCCGGGAGCAGCTCGGGGACGAAGTCGTGATCACACGAGGCCTCGATGGATGTCTTGCTGTCTATTCCCGCCCGGCGTTCGACGTCCTTGCCGCGCGCATGGGGACGCTCGATCCGTTGAGCAAGGAGACACGGGCGATGCAGCGCTGGTTCTTCACGGGCGCGCCGCCGGTGGAGCTCGACAAGGCCGGGCGCATGGTCATTCCCGCCCGGCTCCTCGAGGAGTTCGAGATCGGACGGGAGGTCACCGTCGCCGGCGTCCTCGACCACCTGGAGATCTGGGACCGCGCCTCCTGGCGCGAGCAACGCACGCAAGCCGGAGGGAGCGCGGAAGATGTTGCCGAGCGTCTTGCCAACAGAGACTGATCACGTCCCCGTCCTCGCCGACGAGGTGCTGACCGCCCTCGCGCCGAGGCCTGGGCAGACGATCGTCGACTGCACGTTCGGTTCCGGCGGCCACTCGGAGCTCCTCGCCGGGCGACTGCGCGGCGAGGGAAAGCTGATCGCGATCGACCGCGACCCGACGGTCGCCCCCTACTTCGAGCGGTTCCGCCGTACGACGGCGGTGAAGTCGCGCCTCCTGCACGGCGAGTTCTCGCAGGTGCTCGAGCAGCTCGCGGCAAACGGCGTGCGCGCCGACGGCGTGCTGCTCGACCTCGGCGTCTCCTCGATGCAGATCGACCGGCCCGAGCGCGGCTTCTCCTACGCCGCCGACGCGCCGCTCGACATGCGCATGGACCCGGCCGCCGACCTGACCGCGGCCGACGTCGTGAACGAGACGAACGAATGGGAGCTCGCAGACATCTTCCGCCGCTACGGCGAGGAGCGCTACGCGCGCCAGGTCGCCCGGGCGATCGTGCGACGCCGCCAGAAGGAGCCGTTCGAGCGCACCGGCGACCTCGTCGAGACGATCAAGGGCGCGATGCCCGCACCGGCGCGTTTCGGAGAGGGGCATCCCGCGAAGCGCGTCTTCCAGGCCCTGCGAGATCGAAGTCAACGATGAACTCGGAGCGCTCGAGCGGGCACTGCCGGCGGCGCTCGAGATGCTGCGGCCGCACGGGCACCTCGCGGTGATCTCGTTCCACTCGCTCGAGGACCGGATCGTCAAGCGGTTCATGCGCGACGGCGAGCACGGCTGCACCTGCCCGCCCGACTTCCCGCTCTGCGCGTGCGGCGCGACCCCGACCCTCCGTGCGATTCCAAGGCGGGCGATCCGGCCGGGAGCGGCCGAGGTCGCCCGCAACCCGCGTTCCGCTTCGGCCCGCATGCGGGTGGCGGTGAAGGTTGGCTAGCGTCCGCGCAGCCGAGGCGGCGGCCGTCACCCAGCCACGGCGGAAACCCCGTCCCAAGCCGGCCCCGGCGCGCAAGCGGCCACCGAGCGCGAAGCCGCGCACCGCCCCACCGAAGACTCGCTCCCGCGCGAAAGCCGCGCGTCCGCTCGCGTGGCGGAATCGCCTGGATCGTGATCGGCGGGCTGCTGCTCGGGGGCGTTGTCTTCGTGAACCTCCTCGTGCTTCAGCTGAACCTCCGCCTCGACAGCGCAACGCAGCTGCAGACGAAGCTGAAGGCGCAGAACGCGACCCTCCAGTCGGAGCTCTCGGCCGCGCTCGCACTCGTCGCGGATCCAGTCGCTCGCGCACACGCAGGACGGCGTCGTCCAGGCGGATCCGGCCACGACCCGCTACATCGACCTCGGGAAGTAGCAATGGCCTCCCCGATGCGCGAGAAGCACGCGAACCGGAGGATCAGGCTGCTGCTCGTGGTGTTCGTCGTCGCGCTCCTCGCGATGTTCGCGCGAGCTTTCTGGCTTCAGGCGGTGAAGGCAGCGCATCTCTCGCAACTCGCGAAGAGCCAGCACGAGGCGACGCAGACGATCCCGGCCGGACGGGGGACGATCTTCGACCGGACGGGCGTGCAACTCGCGATCGGCGAGCAGATGACGACGATCTACGCCGATCCGGCCGAGGTGCGGAACGCGCGCGGGATCGCGCTCGCGGCGCACAACATCCTCGGCGTCGACGGCGACACGCTCTACCCGGAGCTGATGAACAAGAAGAGCCAGTTCGTCTACGTGGCGCGCTTCGCCGATCCGGCGAAGGCCAATCTCTTCCTGAAGAAGGGCTTCATCGGCGTGCTCTCCTATCCTGAGGAGCTCCGGACCTATCCGCAGAACGGCGTGGCCGCTCAGGTGCTCGGCTACGCGGGCGTCGACGACCACGGGCTCGGCGGGCTCGAGCTCCAGTACGACCGAAAGCTCGCAGGCCACACGGGCACGCAGACGATCGTCCGCGACCCGACCGGCAGGGCGATCGACGTGATCAGCTCGAAGCCGGTGCAGGAGGGAGCGAACCTCTTCACGACCCTCGATCACACGATCCAGGCGCAGGCGGAGCGGGTGTTGAACCAGACCGTCTCGCAATGGGGCGCGAAGGATGCGACGGCGGTCGTGCTCGATCCCACGACCGGCGAGGTTCTCGCGATGGCGCAGACCCCGGGGTACAACGCGAACAACACCTCGAACGTCGCGCGCTGGTCGCCCGGGCTCCTGCGAAACCGTGCGGTGACCGACACCTACGAGCCGGGGTCGACGTTCAAGCTGATCACGATCACCGGCGCGCTCTCGGATCATCTCGTGACGCCGAGCACGCGGTTCACGCTTCCGTACGACTTCCAGTACGCAGGCTGTGCCCAGTGCAACGTGCACGACGCCGAGGAGCGCGGCACGGTCAACTACTCGGTGGCGCAGATCCTCTCGTACTCCTCGAACGTGGGGGCCGTGACGATCGCCGAGAAGCTCGGGCCGCAACGCCTCGCCGACTGGGTGAAGAAGTTCGGCTTCGGCTCGGACACAGGCATCGACTTCCCGGGCGAGAGCGGCGGCTCGGTGCTTCCGCTCGGTGACTGGAGCGAGACGACGATCGGCAACGTCCCGATCGGCCAGGGAATCTCCGTGACGCCGATCCAGATGGCTTCCGTGTACGCCGCCGTCGCGAACGGCGGCGTATGGATCCAGCCGCATCTCGTGCTCCGGGTCGGCGGGCGGGCGCCCGAGAAGTGGACGCACCGGCGGCTCATGTCGCCGGCGGTCGACCGCGAGGTGAAGGCGATGCTCGGCGGTGTGATCACCGATGCAGGCGCCACCGGCACGGCGGCGGCGATTCCCGGGTACACGGTCGCCGGCAAGACCGGCACCGCACAGGTCGCGACGCCGACGGGCTACTCCACGACCGACTACACAGCCTCGTTCGTCGGGATGGTGCCGGCGTCCCATCCGCGGCTCGTCGTGCTCGTGAAGGTCGACGACCCGACAGGATCGATCTTCGGCGGCGTGGTTGCGGCCCCGGCGTTCAAGTCGATCGCGACGTTCGACCTGCAGTACCTCGAGGTCCCGCCGGACGCGCCGAAGACGCTGACGAGCGCTTCCGGGTAGCTTCGGCCGATGGAGATCGCGCTCATGCTTCCCGAGCACTGGGACGCGGTCGTGCGGATCTATGCGGAAGGGATCGCGACCGGCCACGCGACGTTCGAGACCGAGGTGCCGGCGTGGGAGGCCTGGGATGCGGCGCATCTCCCGGAGCTTCGGCTCGTCGCGCTGATCGACGGCGCCGTCGTGGGGTGGAGCGCGCTCTCGCCCGTGTCGGGCCGCTGCGTCTACGCCGGCGTCGCCGAGGAGTCCGTCTACGTCGCCGAGGAGGCCAGGGGCCGAGGCATCGGCCGGGCCTTGCTCGAGGAGCTCATCGCGCGCTCCGAGCAGGCCGGGATCTGGACGATCCAGACCGGCATCTTCCCCGAGAACGCGGCCAGCCTGGCTCTCCACGAACGCGTCGGGTTCCGCGTCGTCGGCATCCGCGAGCGGATCGGGCGGCACCACGGCCTCTGGCGCGACGTCGTCTTCCTCGAGCGCCGCCGTCCAGAACGGGCCATGAGCTGTGGAACGCTTCGTTCCACTTCTGTGACGGTGCCTGTCCCCGCTCTTCCGTCGGCAGTCGCGGCCTGCCTCCAGGGGTTCACGTGTGGCGCTGCCGCACTTTCGTGGCAGCCTCGTTACACGGTTGAGGCAGTACCTGACCCCGCTTTCTCCACGGCGGGACCTGGGCCGTGAGGACAGGTCTCGGCGGTAGACTCGGCGCGCGATGAACCTGGAGCGCTTCATCGTGGCGCTCGGGCCGGGCGAGGTCGTGAACGGCGCGGCGGGCGGGGCGGCCTCGGTCGAGATTCGCGACCTCGCGTACGACACGCGGACCGTCGCGCCGGGAGCGCTCTTCTTCTGCGTGCGCGGCCGGACCTCGGACGGGCACGACCTGGCGCCCGCGGCCGCCGAGCTCGGGGCCGCTGCGCTCGTCGTCGAGCACCCGGTTCCCGTCGAGCTGCCACAGCTCGTCGTCGCCGATTCGCGCGCCGCGATGCCGGTCGCCGCGAGCCTCTTCTTCGACGACCCCTCCGGCACGCTCGAGGTTGCGGCGGTCACGGGGACGAACGGGAAGACCACGACCGCCTTCCTGCTCCACTCGATCCTGCAGGCCGCCGGGCGCCGCGACGGGCCTCCTGACGAACATCGAGCGCCGGGTCGGCGGCGAGGCGCGCCCGACCGGCCTGAACACGCCCGAGGCGATCGACCTCCAGCGCCTGCTGCGCGAGATGGTCGACGCCGGCGACCGCGCCTGCGTGCTCGAGGCGACCTCGGAGGCCCAGGCGCAGGGAAGGCTCGAGGGGACGCGATTCGCGGTGCTCGTCTTCACGAACCTGACACAGGATCACCTGAACTTCCACGGGACGATGGAGGCGTACTTCGAGGCGAAGGCCGCGCTCTTCGCCCAGGCCGACCGTGCCGTCGTGAACGTGGCGGGAGAGTGGGGGCAGAGGCTTGCCGCGAGCCTTCCCGACGCGATCACGTTCGACGCCGGCTCGAACGCGCTCGACGGGATCGATCTTGCAGCTCCGCGGCGCGTTCAACCGCGAGAACGCGATCGGCGCGATCCTCGCAGCCGAGGCGCTCGGCGTCCCGCACGACGCGATCCGCTCGGGAATCGAGGCCGTATCCGGAGTTCCCGGCCGGTTCGAGACGATCGACGCCGGCCAGCCGTTCACCGTGATCGTCGACTACGCGCACACGCCCGACTCGCTCGAGAACGTGATCCGCACCGCACGCGGCCTCGGGGACGGCCGCCTCACCGTCGTCTTCGGAGCCGGGGGCGACCGCGACCGCGGCAAGCGCCCGGAGATGGGCCGCGTCGTCTCCGAGCTCGCCGACCGTACGATCCTGACCTCGGACAATCCCCGCTCCGAGGATCCCGAGGCGATCGCGTCGGAGGTCGCGCAAGGTGCGGTCGGCAGCTTCGAGCTGGAGCTCGACCGGCGCGCCGCGATCGAGCTCGCACTCACCGAGGCGGGCCCCGGCGAGATCGTCGTGATCGCAGGCAGAGGCGCCGAGCCCGAGCAGGAGCTGGCCACGGGAAAGGTGCCCTTCGACGACCGCGAGGTCGCCCGGGAGGCGCTGCGGCGGGTGACCGCCCGCCCGTGATCCCGCTCGAGCTGAGCATCGTCGAGCCGCTCGGCCGGCTCACGGCGCGGCCCTGGGCAGACGAGGTCACGGGCATGCAGATCGATTCGCGCCGGATCGACGAGGGAGACCTGTTCGTCGCCGTGGGCGGCGGCACCGACTTCATCGCCCACGCTCTCGCCCGCGGTGCCGCAGCGACGCTCGTTCCGGACGACGCCCACGCGGCGCTCGCCGCGCTCGGCGGAGCCGTCCGCGACCGCTCCTCCGCCCGGATCGTCGGGATCACCGGCGCGACCGGCAAGACGACGACGAAGGACATCCTCGCCGCCCTCTGCGCGCCCCACCGTGAGACGGTGGCGTCCGAGGGGAACTACAACAACGAGCTCGGCGTCCCGCTCACGCTCGCGCGAATCGAGCCTTCGACCGAGGTCTGCATCGTCGAGATGGGCATGCGCGGCCTCGGCCAGATCGCCTGGCTCGCCTCGTTCGCCCGCCCGGACATCGGCCTGATCACGAACATCGCCCCGGTGCACCTCGAGCTCGTCGGGACGGTCGAGAACGTCGCCCGCGCGAAGGCCGAGCTGATCGACGCGCTGCCGCCGGGCGGGCACCGCCGTCGTCCCCGGCGACGAGCCGCTCCTCGAGCCCTACCTCACGCGCGCGGACATCGAGATCCGCCGCTTCGGAGGCGCCGTCCGCGCCCGGCCGGTTCGAGGTCGGCGAGCGCACGATCTCCCTCGACGACGAGCTACTCCGCCCCGCATCAGCTCCGCAACACGCTCGCCGCGCTCACCGTCTGCGACGTTCTCGGGATCCCGCTTCCCGACGGCGGCACGCTCGACGTCCGCTTCAGCCCGCTCCGCGAGGAGCTGATCGAGCTGCCGGGCGGGATCACCGTGATCAACGACTGCTACAACGCGAACCCCGCCTCGATGCGCGCCGCCCTCGAGCACCTCCGCGCCCTCGCCGGCGATCGCCGAAAGGTCGCCGTGCTCGGCGAGATGGCAGAGCTCGGAGACTCCGCCGCCGAGCTCCACCGCAGGGTCGGCGACGAGATCGCCGCCGCGGGGCTCGCCGTGCTCGTCGCCGTCGGCCCGCTCGCCGAGGGCTACGGCGCCCCCGCCGGCGCAGAGCTGAGGCTCACAGCCGACGCGGCCGAGGCCGCCGAGGCCGCTGCCGAGCTCGTCCGGCCCGGCGACGTCGTCCTCGATCAAGGGCTCGCGAGCGGTGGGACTCGAAGCCGTCGCGGCGAAACTGCGTAGCTGATGGCACACGTCCTGATCGCGGCGCTCGTCGCGCTGCTCATCTCGATCCTCGCCGGCCCGTTCTTCATCGACTTCCTGCGCCGCCACTCGCTCGGCCAGAACATTCGCGAGGAGGGGCCCGAGCACCACTCGGTGAAGCAGGGAACCCCGACGATGGGCGGCGTCCTGATCGTGATCGCCGCGTCGGTTGCCTTCCTCGCGACCACCGTGCGGACGGTGCCCGCGCTGACGATCTGGGGGACGATGCTCGCCTGCGGCGCGATCGGGTTCCTCGACGACCTGATCAAGGTGCGCCACAAGCGCTCGCTCGGCCTGTCCGGGACGGATCAAGATGCTGCTCCTGCTCGCGACCTCGGTCGGTCGTCTGCATCGCGGCGAACCATCAGGGGCTCTCGCACAGCGTGTTCATCCCGATCCTGCAGAGGTCGATCCCGCTCGGCTTCGGCTGGTACGTGCTCGTCTTCATCATCATCGCCGGCTCTGCGAACGCGGTGAACCTCACCGACGGCCTCGACGGCCTCGCCGCGGGCACGTCGATCATCTCGCTCTTCACGCTCACCGCGATGGCCGTCACGATCTACATCCGCAACGTCGATCAGCACACGCATCTGCGGATCGCGAACCGGCTCGACGCCGCCTACATCGGCGCAGCGATGATCGGTGCCGCCGTCGGGTTCCTCTGGTTCAACGCCTTCCCGGCGGAGGTGTTCATGGGCGACACGGGCGCGATGGCGCTCGGCGGCGCGATCGGGTCGATGGCGATCTTCCTGCAGGTGCCGCTGCTGCTTGCTCCTCGTCGGCGGCGTGTTCGTGATCGAGGCGCTCTCGGTGGTGATCCAGGTGATCTCGTTCCGATACTGGGGGCGACGAGTCTTCCTGATGGCGCCGATCCACCACCACTTCGAGATGAAGTCCTGGTCGGAGACGAAGATCATGGTGCGCTTCTGGATCATCGCCGGGATCCTCTGCGCCGGCGGCTTCGCGCTCTTCTACAAGTACTACCCGAACATCCGCCCGTGAAAGTGCTCGTCTACGGGCTCGCGCGCTCGGGGCGTCGCGGCCCGGTTGCCCGGCTCGAGGAGCGCGGCGACGACGTCGGTCATGGTCGACGGCTCCCTCGAAAACGAAGACGACCTCACGCTCCTCGACGGTGTCGAGCTTCTCGTCAAGTCGCCCGGCGTGCCCGGAGAGCGCCCTCTCGTCGAGGAGGCGCGGCGCCGCGGGATCCCTGTCTGGTCGGAGGTCGAGCTCGGCTGGAGCCTGCTCGCCCCGCGCGGCACTCGCTTCGTCGGCGTGACCGGGACGAACGGCAAGACGACGACCGCGGAGCTTCTCGGCGCGATCTTCCGGGCGGCCGGGAGGGACGTGGCGGTCGCGGGGAACGTCGGCACGCCGCTCAGCTCGGTCGAGGCGGCCGACTGGGTCGTGTGCGAGGTGTCCTCGTTCCAGCTCGAGGACGTCCACGCGTTCGCCTGCGATGTCGCCGTCGTGCTGAACCTCGAGCCCGATCACCTCGACCGGCACGGCAGCTTCGAGGCCTATCGCGCCGCCAAGCTGCGGATCCTCGAACGGGCCGGCGTCGCGGTCGTGCCCCGAGGGCTCGGCCTCGACGGGATCGAGTTCTCGGCCGACGACCCGCTTCCGGCCGAGCCGCTGATCCGCGGCGCCCACAACCGCGAGAACGCCGCTGCCGCCACCGCCGCTGCCCGGGCCGCCGGAATCGACGACGACGCGATCGCGGCGGGCGCTGCGCACCTTTCCGGGCGTTCCGCACCGGCTGGAGCCGGTCGGCGAGGCCGGCGGCGTCCGCTACGTGAACGACTCGAAGGCGACGAACGTCGCCGCCGCGTTGCGAGGCCTCGCGGCGTACTCGGAGGAGCCGGTTCACCTGATCCTCGGCGGCTCGCCGAAAGGCGAGAGCTTCGCCCCGCTCGCCGCTGCGATCCGGGCGAACGTCAGGTCGATCCACTCGTCGGTGCGGCCGGACCGGAGCTTGCCGCCGCACTCGGTGCCGCGATCTCACACGAGGACGGCACGTTGTCCCGGGCCGTCAGTCATGCGGCGAGCTCTCGCCGAGCCCGGGTCGGTCGTCCTCCTCAGCCCCGCCTGCGCGAGCTACGACCAGTACGAGAACTTCGAGCGCCGCGGCGAGGAGTTCAGTCGGCTCGTCGCCGAGCTCGGCACGGCCGTCCCGAAGGGCTAGGACAACCCTGGCGCATCGGACGAAGCGCGGCGCGCCGAACCGTTCTACCGTCAGCAGGTGCGGGGACGGATCGCACGTCGGGTTGGGTTGCACCATTCCTCGGCTCACGAGCCGAGGACTGCTCTGCATCGTCCTCGCAACGAGCGCGGCGGTCGGCTCCTCGACCGCCGCGCTCGGGGATACCGCGCCGATTCCCGTGTGAGCGGAGATGCCCGGAACGGAGCCGGCACACGCCACGCCCCTCGTGCTCCTCGCGAGCCGGATCGCGTCGAGCAGCGCGATCGCCTGCTCATGCTCGCCCCGCGCGCGCGGCGAGGAATCCCAACCGATCGTCTCCTCGCCGACCACCTGACGAAAGAACGTGCCAGGAGTCGGGCGCTCGCGGGCGAACACCGTTCGAATGAGGCGGGGAGAGCTCGAGTCGAGGATCTTGATCCTCGTGACGTTGGCGCTCGTCGCCTTCGGGATCGTCTGCGTGTACTCGGCGACCTCCGCACCGGCGGCGGTCGGTGGGGGTGACCCGAACTACTACGTCGAGCGGCAGGTGATGTACGCCGTGCTCGGGATCGTGCTGATGGTGATCGGGATGCGCTGGGACTTCCGCCGTCTGCGAACCCTGGCACCGGTGCTCGTGCTCGCCTCGCTCGGGCTCTTGCTCACGGTGCTCGCGATCGGAGGAGCGGTGAACGGCGCGCGGCGCTGGCTCACGCTCGGTCCGGCCGTCTTCCAGCCGTCGGAGTTCGCGAAGCTCGCACTCGCGGTGTGGGCTGCGGCCTACCTCGCACGCCGGCCGCCCCCGCGCACGATGAAGCAGCTCGGGCGCCCCATCGGGCTCCTCGTCGGCACCTTCGCGGTGCTCCTCCTGGCCGAGCCCGACCTCGGTACGACGGTCGTGCTGCTGATGGTGATCCTCGCGATGCTCGTAGTCGCAGGAACGCCCACCCGGGTGCTCGGGCTCGCGATCGGCGGCATCTGCGCCGCCACCGGCCTCCTGATCTGGGTCGAGCCCTACCAGCGCGCGCGGCTGCTTTCGTTCCTCAATCCGTGGCACGACTCCCAGGGCGCCGGTTTCCAGGCAGTCCAGGCGATGATCAGCATGGGCTCCGGCGGCATCTTCGGGGTCGGAATCGGCAACGGGATCGGGAAGGTCTTCTACCTGCCGGAGGCGCCGACGGACATGATGTTCGCGAACATCGGCGAGGAGTGCGGCCTCGTCGGCGTCACGCTCGTGATCCTCGCGTACGCGGCGTTCGGCTACGCCGGCTTCAAGATCGCCCTCGGCTGCCGCGATGCCTTCGGCAAGAGGCTCGCCGTCGGCCTGACCACGCTCGTCTGCGGGCAGGCCGTCGTGAACATCGCGGCCGTCATGGGAGTCGCTCCGCTCACCGGAATTCCGCTTCCGTTTCTCTCGTACGGCGGCTCGAGCCTCGTGGTACTGCTCGCAGGGGTGGGCATCCTCCTTAACATCGCTGCACGTGGCAACGCAGAGACAGCTTCGGTGCGTGATCGCAGCAGGCGGGACGGCCGGGCACGTGCTGCCGGCACTCGCAGTGGCGGAGGCGTTGACGGAGCGCGGCGTCTTCGTGACGATCGCCGGGTCGCCGGATCGCGTCGAGGCTCAGCTCGTTCCTGACGCCGGGTACGAGCTCGATACCTTCCGGATCAGCGGCTTCCCGCGCCAGCCCTCGCCGGCGCTGCTCTCGGCCCTCTACCGCGCGGGCGTGGCGCCGCGTGCGTGCCGTGCGATCCTCCGACGGCGCGGTTGCGACATCGTCTACGGCGCCGGAGGCTACGTGGCCGGCCCGATGGTCTTCGCCGCCGCGTCGATGCGTATCCCCGCTGCGCTCTCCGAAGCCGACGCGCACCTCGGGCTCGCCAATCGGATGGCGCTCCGCTTCGCGAAACAGGTGTTTCTCGCCTATCCGCTCGCAGGTCGCGACGAACCGCGTTTCCGGGTCGTCGGGCGGCCGATCCCAGCTCGTGCACGGCCTGTCCCGAAGGATGAGGCACGCGAGATCTTCGAGCTGCCTGCCGATCGGCCGGTGCTGCTCGTCGCCGGCGCGCTCGCCGGGGCGCGCTCGATCAACGAGACCGTGATCGAGGCCTTCGGCGAGGTCGGCCCCTCGATCCTGCACATCTGCGGCGAGCGGGACTACTGGTCGCTGAAGGGGCGCCTGAAACGGCCCGACTACCGGCTGATCGCCTCGACCGACCGGATCGGCGCCGCCTACTCGGCGGCCGACCTCGTCCTCGCGCGCGCGGGGAGCTCGGTCTGGGAGATCGCCGCGGCCGGCAAGCCCGCGATCCTCGTGCCGTATCCCTTCGCGACCGCCGACCATCAGGCGAAGAACGCCGACTATTTCGTGCAGGCAGGCGGCGCGATGATGATCCGCGACCTCGATCTCGACGATGTCCCCGACCGCGTCCGTTCGCTGCTCGACGACCGGTCGCGCCTCGAGCGGATGGGCGAGGCGATGCTGCGCGTGGCCCGGCCGGACGCGGCCGAGGAGATCGCCGAGGGGCTGATCGCGCTTGCCCGCCCTTGAGGGCCGGAAGCTCTGGTTCGTCGGGATCGGGGGCGCGGGGATGTCGGCATACGCGCAGCTCGCGCGGGAGTGGGGGGCGGAGGTCGGCGGCTGGGATCGGGTCGCGACCTCCTATCTCGGGCCACTCTCCGGGCGTCGAGCTCGAGATCTCGCCCGAGCCGCGGGTGCCGGACGGCTGGGAGGTCGTGGTCTCGTCCGCCTACCCCGGTGTGGCCGGCCGGTCGCGCTCGGAGTTCCTGGCGGAGCTCGCGGGGCTGCGCCGGGCGATCGTCGTCGGCGGGACCCACGGAAAGGGAACGACGGCGGCGATGATCGCCTTCGTGCTGCGGGAGACCGGACGAGGACCCCGCGTGGCTCATCGGCGCGCCGGTGCCGCAGCTCGGTTCGAATGCGGGTGCGGGGGAGGGATGGCTCGTCGTCGAAGGCGACGAGTCCGACCGCACGATCTTCAGCCTCCCGGCCGAGATCGCCGTGATCACGAACGTCGAGCTCGACCACCACAGCGAGTTCCGTTCGCTCTCTGAGCTCGAGGCTGCGTTCGACCGCTGGGCGAGCTCGGCGAGACACATCGTGCGCGACGCTCCGAGGTTCGGCGGCGAGCTCGCGCTCCCGGGCGAGCACAACCGCCAGAACGCCGGCAATGCGCTGGCGGCGCTCGAGCTGGCGGGCGTGGAGCGCGGTGCGGCCGCCGAAGCGCTCGCTCGGTTCCTCGGGACTGGCCGTCGGTTCGAGGTGTCCGAGGTGGCGGGAGTGACGATCGTCGACGACTACGCGCATCATCCCGCCGAGATCGCGGCGACGATCGCCGCGGCTCGCGAGGCCTTTCCCGGCCGGCGGCTGCGCGCGCTCTTCCAACCCCATCTCGTCTCGAGAACGCGGTATCTCGCAGCCGACCTCGGCGCCGCGCTGGCGGCCGCGGACGACGTGGTCGTGAGCGACGTTTACCTCGCGCGTGAAGAGGCCGATCCGGCCGTGACGGGAAAGCTCGTCGTCGATGCGCTCTCGGACCAAGGGCGCCTTGCGGCATGGATCCCCGAGCTCGCCGAAGCCGTCGAGTATCTGGCCGCACGCGTGCAGGCCGGCGACGTCTTGCTCGTGCTCGGCGCGGGCGATGTGGACCGGGCGCCGGCTCTGTTCCGGGCGAGGCTCGAGGCGAGACGGTGATCCCGCTCGAAGAGGGAGTGGCACTCGCCCGCCTCACCACGATCGGCACCGGAGGCCCGGCCCGGTACTTCGCACGACCCGGAGACGATCGAGGAGCTCGAGGAGGTGCTTGCGTGGGCTGCGGATGAAAGCCTTGCGGTCGAGCCGGTCGGGCTGGGATCGAACGTCCTCGCCGCGGATGCGGGAGTCGACGCGCTCGTGCTGAGGCTCGGCGGGGGGCTCGCGTCGGCGGAGGTCGACGGCGAGATGCTCGTTGCCGGTGGCGGGGCGACGAACGCCCTCTGTCTCCACCGGGCGCGCGATGCCGGGCTCGGGGGCTTCGAGTTCGCCTCGGCGATTCCTGGCACGGCGGGCGGCGGCGTGCGGATGAACGCCGGCGCGTACGGGAGCGAGTGGCGGGCCGTCGTGCACGACGCGGTCGTCGTGGGAGCGGCCGGCCGCCGCACCCTCACGGGCGGCGAGCTCGGTTTCACCTATCGGCGCTCGCGCCTCGAGCCCGGCGAGGTCGTGGCGCAGGTGAGCTTTCGGCTCTTTCCGAAGCCGCCGGCCGAGATCAAGGCGGAGGTCGCCGAGCTGCTCGGCCGGCGCAAGGCGACCCAGCCGACCACGAAGCGCACGTTCGGAAGCGTCTTCAAGAACCCCGAGGCGGGAGCCGGCGCCGGGAGCCTGATCGAGCAGTGCGGGCTCAAGGGCTTCCGTGTCGGCGGCGCGGTGATCTCCGAGCGCCACGCGAACTTCATCGAGAACGCGGGCGGTGCCCTGAGCGCCGATGCGCTCGCGCTGATGGCCGAGGCGCGGGCCCGCGTTCACGAGCGCTTCGGGGTCATGCTCGAGCACGAAGTTCGCTTCCTCGGCCCGATCGAGCTTCCAGCGCTGTAGGGAAGCGGGTCCGCGCGGCGAAGATCGGTCCGTGAGCGAGACGAGGACAGCACGAAGCCGGAAGCCACGTCCCGCGGCGCCCTCACGGAGCGAGGGCGGCAGGAGCGTTCCGCTCCCGTCGCTTCGCAGCGTGGCGGTCGCGGTCGCGATCCTCGCCCTCGCGGCTCTCGCCTATGTGGCCGCGCTCGACACCTCGCTGTTCGCCGTGCGCACGATCGATGTGTCCGGTGGTTCCCCGCGCGTCAAGGCCGAGGTTCGGCATGCGCTCGCGCCGGTGGTCGGCAGGAGCCTCCTCCGTGTCGACGATCGAGCGCTCGCCCGACGGCTCGAGGCGCTGCCCGATGTGATCGCCGTCTCCTTCGACCGCTCGTTTCCGAACACGCTCCATGTGACGGTGAAGCCCGAGCGGGGGGTGCTGCTTCTCCGCCAGGGCAAGGCCGCCTGGGTCGTCTCCGCGCTCGGGCGCGTGATGCGGACGGTGGCGAATCCGAAGCGTTCGGCACTGCCGCGGCTGTGGGTCGGAAAGAACGTGAAGGTGGCGGTCGGAGAGACGCTAAGCGGCGCGGACGGCAAGCTCGCGGCGGCCGCGGTCGCGCCGGTCTCGGGCGGCACGTTCGCAGGCGGCGTTCGCACCGTGGACTCGGGGCCGCAGGCGCTGACCCTCGTCCTGAGGTCCGGGCCTCAGATCCGCCTGGGCGGGATCGGCAACCTGCGGCTGAAGCTGACGATCGCCCGGCGCATCCTCCAGATCGCCGCGAGGGAGGGCACCTCGACTCCTGCATATGTCGATGTCAGCGTCCCCGAACGTCCCGTACTGGGTAGCCAATGACCCGAATTTGCGCGATCTCCAACCCTAAAGTCGAAGGTAGAGGTTTATGTTGATATCGCTCGATGGTTTCGTTTTCCGCATTGACAAACGCTACGGTGGGCTTTACTCTGCGCTTCGAGGAGGTGTGCGCGGGCCCCAGCCTGCAGTTGATCTTGAGGTCGAGCGAACCTGAGATGAGAGATCGTTCCGGTAACTACCTTGCTGTGATCAAGGTCGTCGGCGTTGGCGGCGGCGGTACGAACGCGGTCAATCGCATGGTCGACGCGGGCCTCACGGGGGTCGAGTTCGTCGCCGTGAACACCGACGCGCAGGCCCTCCTGATGTGCGATGCCGACGTGAAGATCCACATCGGCGCGAAGGCGACGCGCGGTCTCGGCGCCGGCGCGGATCCGACGATCGGAACCGCTGCCGCGATGGAGAGCCGCGACGAGTTGAAGGAGGCGCTGAAGGGCGCCGACATGATCTTCGTCACCGCCGGCGAGGGCGGTGGCACCGGCACCGGTGGCGCGCCCGTCGTGGCCGAGCTCTCACGGGAGCTCGAAGCGCTCACGGTCGGCGTCGTCACGCGGCCGTTCAGCTTCGAGGGGCGCCGTCGCGGCCAGCAGGCCGAGCAGGGAATCGCCGAGCTCGCCGAGAAGGTCGACACGCTGATCGTGATCGAGAACGACCGGCTGCTGCAGGTGGTCGAGAAGAAGACCCCGCTCGGCGATGCGTTCAAGATGGCCGACGACGTCCTTCGCCAGGGGGTGCAGGGCATCACCGACCTGATCACCGTCCCCGGGATCGTGAACCTCGACTTCGCCGACGTGCGAACGATCATGCGCAACGCCGGCTCGGCGCTCATGGGCATCGGCGTCGGCCAGGGCGAGAACCGCTCGGCCGAGGCCGCGCGCGCCGCGGTCAGCTCGCCGCTCCTCGAGTCCTCGATCGACGGCGCCACCGGCATCCTCCTGAACATCACGGGCCCCGCGGACCTCGGGCTCTTCGAGGTGAACGAGGCCGCCGAGGTCGTCACGAGCGCCGCCGATCAGAACGCGAACGTCATCTTCGGCGCGGTGATCGACGAGGCGAGAACCGACGAGGTACGGGTCACCGTGATCGCGACCGGCTTCGGCCAGCAGCGCCGCCGCCGCAGCGGAGGCACCGGCCCGAGCTCCCGTCCCGACCCCGCGGCCCGTTCACTCCGGCCCCGCCTGCCGACACCGACCCGCCGAGCGATCTGCTCGACGTCCCGTCGTTCCTGCGCGACCAGTAATCGGGTCGCCTTTCCAGACGATCGGCGTTTTCAGCCGTGTTCTGTCCGGACGGGCGTGAGCAGCCCGCCGAGCCTCGCAGGCAACACGAAAAGCCCCTGCAATCCGCAGGTTCCCGAGGGGCCAAAGGCGGGGTCAGGCACTGCACGAAACTGTGACGGGAGCGCGGCGCGCCGGTTCGAGAAGCTCCCTGGGCGCCGGCCGGAAAACCGTGCGGCCACCCGTCTGGCTTCCCCTGGGCGGCTGACACCGCCCGTCGAGAAGTGCGGCTACCCGCACCCGCGAAAGCCTGCCTGCCGCTCTGCCCGGCGAGCGCGCCGGTGCGAGTCTCGGATCGTCACTTCGAGACCCTCGTCAGAAAAGGACGCTTGCCATGTCACCGTTGAAGAAATCGAACAACATCGCGGCCCGGATGGGCCGCTGGAGCGCAAGC
This sequence comes from uncultured Actinomycetota bacterium, assembly GCA_963720045.1. Classification (GTDB taxonomy): domain Bacteria; phylum Actinomycetota; class Thermoleophilia; order Gaiellales; family Gaiellaceae; genus PALSA-600. The sequence goes on from CAVREC010000001.1 coordinate 631,140, forward strand.
CACTGGAAGACAGCGGTCTTCGGTTGGGTTGCGTTCGTGATCGTCGCCGTCGTTGCCGGCGGGGCGATCGGCACGAAGCAGATCGACCAGCGCGACGCGAACGTCGGCCAGGCTCACCGCGCCGACGAGATCCTGAAGCAGGCCGGCTTCCAGGCCGACCCGCAGACGGAGATCGTGCTCGTGCAGAGCAAGACGCGGACGATCCACGACCCGGCGTTCCGGGCCACGGTCGAGGACGCGATCGCGACCGTCGAGCCGTTCTCGGGCAGATTCACGAACCTGCGCTCGCCGCTTCTGGCCGCGAACGCAGAACAGGTCTCGGCCGACGGTCACACCGCGATGGTCGAGTTCGACATGCGCGGCAAGGAGGCCGACGCCGAGAAGCGGATCGACCCGATCACGAAAGCGACCGGCAAGATCGCGGCCCGTCATCCCGGCTTCTTCGTCGGCGAGGCCGGCTCGATCAGTTCGGGCAAAGCCTTGAACGACGCGTTCGGGAGTCAGCTCGCGAAGGCCGGAGAGCGGTCGGTGCCGCTGACGCTGGTGATCCTGCTGCTCGTCTTCGGATCGCTCGTCGCTGCTGGGCTGCCTCTGCTCCTCGCGTTGTCGGCGGTTGCCGCGACGCTTGGGCTCGTCTCGATTCCGAGTCACCTCGTGCCGATGGATCCGAACGTCAGCGCCGTGCTGCTGCTCGTCGGGCTCGCGGTCGGCGTCGACTACTCGCTCTTCTATCTCAAGCGCGACCGCGAGGAGCGGGCATCCGGCAAGAGCTCGCGGGCGGCGCTCGAGGCGGCCGCGGCGACATCCGGCCGGGCCGTGCTGATCTCGGGGCTGACCGTGATGATCGCGATGGCGGGGATGCTCTTCTCCGGCGACAAGACCTACCTCTCGTTCGGGATCGCGACGATGGTCGTCGTTGCGGTCGCCGTGCTCGGCTCGCTCACCGTCCTGCCGGCGCTGATCGCACGGCTCGGCGACAAGGTCGACCGGGGCCGGATCCCGTTCCTGCACCGGCTTCGCCGCGAAGGCGGCGAGAACCGCTTCTGGTCGGCGATCCTGACTCCGGCGCTACGGCACCCGGTTGCGACCGTTGCCGTCTCGGTGGGGATCCTCCTCGCGCTCGCCGTTCCGGCGCTCCGGATCCACACCTCCCAGACGGGCTTCAACGCCCTCCCGAAGAACATCGCCACGATCCCCGCGCTCGACCGGATCCAGGCGGCCTTCCCGGGCGGTGCCACGCCGGCGCTCGTCGCGATCCAGGCGAACGCCGACTCACCGGTCGTGAAGCACGCCGTCACCCGCCTGCGCACGGAAGCGCTCGCGACCGGCCAGATGACCGGCCCGGTAGAGGTGGACGTCAACGCCGACCGCACGGTCACGCGCGTTGCGATCCCGCTCAGGGGGAACGGAACCGACTCGACCTCGCTCCGGGCGCTTCACACGCTCCGCGATGTCGTGCTCCCCGCGACGATCGGCAAGGTGCCGGGTGCCACCTATGCAGTCACCGGCGGTACGGCCGCCTCGGCCGACGAGAACACGCTGCTGAAGCACTCCGCACCGCTGGTCTTCGGATTCGTGCTCACGTTCGCGTTCATCCTGCTCCTCGTCTCGTTCCGTTCGATCGTGATCGCGGCGAAGGCGATCGTGCTGAACCTGCTGTCGGTCGGGGCCGCCTACGGCGTGCTCGTGATCGTGTTCCAGTGGGGCTGGGGCGAGAACCTGCTCGACTTCACCTCGAACGGCGGGATCGCGCAATGGCTCCCGATCTTCATGTTCGTGATCCTGTTCGGGCTCTCGATGGACTACCACGTGTTCATCCTGAGCCGGATCCGCGAGGCCTACGACCGCGGGATGAGGACCGAGGACGCGATCGCCCACGGGATCAAGTCGACCGCAGGGGTCGTGACGAGCGCTGCGCTCGTGATGGTCGGCGTGTTCTCGATCTTCGCGACGCTTCCGATCCTCGACATGAAGGAGCTCGGGATCGGGCTTGCGGCGGCGGTCCTGATCGACGCGACGATCGTGCGGGCGCTGCTTCTGCCGGCGACGATGAAGCTGCTCGGCGAGTGGAACTGGTATCTGCCGAGCTGGCTCGGCTGGCTCCCGCGGCTCGACCACGGCGCCGGCAGCTCGATCGGGGCGCCTGCCCCCGAGGCTGCATGACGGAGCTCGGACCGTCGGTCGGTTGTCGGGGCCGCCGCGAGGCGGCCCCGACCGTTTCGGCTCTGTCCCTGCGGACGCGGCGCTGGGTGGGCTGCGGCTTCCGGCTCGCATGACCCATGCGGGCCCTCCGTGCCGTTTCGACGCCCCTGCTCGGCCCGGAGTCCGGCAGAAACCGGTCCACGCAAACTTGCACCGACGCGCCGAACCCCCGCCCAGGGTGGGGACGCAACCCTCCGCCCTCGAGAGCAATCGTACCCGCCAACCGGGCGGGAAACAGTCACGGAAGTGAGACAACTTCGAACCAGGTGCGTGCGTTTTCGAGCGTGAACTTGACTCGCGAGAGGATCGGCCGCTCGCGGCGCGCGCTCGCGCGCTCGGCGATCGACACCTCGCGGCCGTCTCCGAACGCTTCACTCGAACTCAGTTGGCCGACGCACGCCGGGAGTCTCCAGCGGGCGCGTAGTTCTCCTCTGGCCTGGACCGTTCTCTCCGGCCGGGCTTGCAGCGTCGCGCGTTGCGGCCCGGGAGTTGGTCGTCGTAGATGGTTTCTTTCGCGGGGGAAGCGTGGAGCCGGTGCGTTCCCGGGGCCTCGCTTGGCGTGATGTTCCCGCATCGCCGCTTCGCATTTAGGATGCGACCCAACTGGGTCGCGGGAGGCGGGCGCTGCGGTCGCCTGGGCCGCGGAGCTCAGGAGCGCTGCCGGGTTCGTCTTCGCCTGGAAGGCGACCCGCGTTAGCATCGAGCCCGGTGCAGACTCTCCGCCGGACGCCGCTCTACGACAGGCACGTCGCCGCAGGCGGACGCATGGTGCCGTTCGCCGGCTGGGAGATGCCCGTGCAGTACGACGGCGTGATCGCCGAGCACAAGGCGGTACGGACGGACGCCGGCGTCTTCGATGTCTCGCACATGGGCGAGATCGAGGTCGAGGGGCCCACCGCGCCGGAGCTGCTTCAGCGCCTGCTCTCGAACGACGTCACCCGGCTCGAGGTCGGCGATGCGCAGTACACGCTCCTGACGAACGAGCAGGGCGGGATCATCGACGACCTGATCGTCTACCGGACCGGCCCCTGCAGGTACCTGCTCGTCGTGAACGCCGCCAACGCGCGAGGCTGACTTCGCGTGGCTTCGCGACCACGAGATCCGCGGCTCCGATGTCCGCGAGGTGTCCGAGAGCTACGCCCTGCTTGCGGTGCAGGGGCCCCGCGCGATCGAGCGGCTCGGCCTCGAGCACGGCAAGGCGTTCACCTGGGAGATGGGGGAGATCGACGGCATCGAGGTCATGGTCAACCGGACCGGCTATACCGGCGAGGAGGGAGTCGAGCTCGCCTGTACGCCCGAGGACGCTCCGGCGCTCTGGGACGCGATCGTGGCGCGCGGCGTCCGGCCGTGCGGTCTCGGAGCGCGGGACACGCTCCGGCTCGAGGTCTCCTACCCGCTGCACGGAAACGACATCGGGCCGCAGTGGGACGCGATCTCGAGCGGCCTCGGCTGGGTTTGCGCGCTCGAAACGGAGTTCACGGGGGCCGAGGTGCTGCGCGAGGCGAAGGCCAGCGGCACCGAGCGAAAGCTCGTGGCCTTCAAGATGACGGAGCCTGCGATTCCCCGTCAGGGCATGCCGATCGAGGGCGGCGGCGAGGTCACTTCGGGCTCGCACTCCCCGATGCTCGAGGTGGGGATCGGCCTCGGCTACGTTCCCGCGGAGCGAAGCGCACCAGGGAGCGAGCTGACGGTGGATGTCCGCGGGAAGCCCCGGAACGCCGTCGTGATGAAGAAACCGATCTACAAGCGAGAGGAGTGAACGTGGCAGCCGAGTCCTATCCCGACGATCTGCTGTATCACCCCGAGCACGACTGGGCCCGGATCGACGGGAACGAGGCCGTGCTCGGGGTCACCTGGTTTGCCGTCGACTCGCTCGGCGAGCTCGTCCACTACGAGGCTCCCGCGGCCGGCGACCAAATCAGGAAGGACAGCTCGTACGGAGAAGTCGAGTCGGTGAAGGCCGTCTCCGACCTGATCTCGCCGCTCTCGGGCGAGGTGCTCGAGGTGAACCCGATCGTCGTCGGCTCGCCCGAAACCGTGAACGCCGATCCCTACGGCGACGGATGGCTCGTACGCATCCGGCTCGCCGACCCGGGCGAGACGACCGCCCTGCTCGACGCCGCCGGCTATCGCGACGTGATCGCCTCGCAGTGAGTTTCCTCTCGCTGACGCCCGACGACCGCGAGGCGATGCTCGCGACGATCGGCGTCGAGTCGGTCGATGAGCTCTTCCGCGACATCCCTGTCGGCGTGCGCTTCGGCAGGGGACTCGACGTGGCGCCCGCGCTGTCGGAGGCCGAGCTGTCCCGGCACCTCGAGGAGCTCGCGGCGCGGAACACGATCGACGACGTCTCGTTTCTCGGTGCGGGTATCTACGACCACTACGTGCCCGCCGTCGTGGACGCCGTCCTCCAGCGCGGTGAGTTCCTCACCGCGTACACGCCGTATCAGCCCGAGCTCTCACAGGGCGTGCTCCAGGCGATCTTCGAGTACCAGACCGCCATCTGCGAGCTCACCGGGATGGACGTCTCGAATGCCTCGGGCTACGACGGGACGACGGTCGCCGCCGATGCCTGCTTCCTCGCCAAGGGAGTGACCGGGCGCACCAGGGTTGTCGTCACCGAGGCGACGAACCCACAGGTGCGCGCGGTGATCCACACCTTCGCGAAGGGCTTCGGGCTCGAGATCGTCGAGGTCGGCCACGAGGGTGGGGTGACCGATCCGGAGCGCGTCCGCGAGGCCTCGCGGGACGCAGCGGCGGTCATCTTCCAGCAGCCGAACTTCTTCGGCTGCCTCGAGCCGGCGCCCGAGCTCGCGGCCGCCGCGAACGAGAACGGCGCGCTCCCGATCGCCCACGTCGACCTGATCAGCCTCGGCGTCCTCGAAGCACCCGGGCGTTACGGCTGCGCGCTTGCGATCGGCGAGGGCCAGTCGGCCGGCAACTTCATGAGCTACGGCGGCCCGCACTACGGCTTCCTCGCCGCCCGCGAGCCCTACATCCGGAAGCTCCCCGGGCGGATCGTCGGCGAGACGGTAGACGCCGCGGGTGACCGCGGCTATGTCCTCACCCTTCAGACGCGCGAGCAGCACATCAGGCGCGAGAAGGCGACGTCGAACATCACCACCAACCAGACCCTCCTCGCCCTGGCGGGCCTGGTGCACCTCTCGCTGCTCGGACCTGAAGGCCTGCGCGAGACGGGGGAGACCTGCATGGCCCTCGGCGCCTACGCGAAGGCACAACTCGAAGCGCGCGGGATGAAACCGATGTTTCCCAGAACAGACAACGTTCAAGGAGTTTGCCGTCGACGTCGGACGGAGCGGACACGACGCGGTTCGCGAGGCTCGCACGCACGGGATCAACCCCGGCTACCCGCTCGGCCGCGACTACCCGGGGCTCGACAGCGGCCTGCTAATCGCCGTCACCGAGAAGCGAACAACCGCCGAGATCGACCGCCTGGCCGCCGCCCTCGGTGGAGTTGACCGATGAAGCTGATCTACGAGAAGTCGAGGCCGGGCCGCCGCGGACTCGCGATCCCGAAGCCGGAGCTACCGGTTCCGCCGATTCCGAAGCACCTGGCACGCGCGGCGCCGCCCAGGCTCCCGGAAATGGCCGAGCCCGAGGTGCTCCGCCACTTCACCGAGCTCTCCACCCGGAACTTCGGCGTCGACACGGGCTTCTATCCGCTCGGCTCCTGCACGATGAAGTACAACCCGCGCGTCAACGAGCGCCTCGTCGGCCTCCCGGGCTTCCGCGACCTCCACCCGCTCGTCGACGACGATGCGGCGCAGGGCGCGCTCGAGCTCCAGTGGAATCTCGAGGCCATCCTGCGTGAGATCACGGGACTCGATGCGGTCAGCCTCCAGCCGGCCGCAGGCTCCCAGGGCGAGCTCACCGGACTGCTCGTGATGCGCGCCCACTTCGAGCAAAACGGCGAGGGCGACCGGCGCAAGAAGATCGTGATCCCGGACACCGCTCACGGGACGAACCCGGCGAGCGTCACGATGGCCGGCTACCAGGTGACGCCGGTCAGAACCGATGCCCGCGGGAACATCGACCTCGACGACCTCCGCGGGAAGGTCGACGGCGAGACCGCCGGGCTCATGCTCACGAACCCCTCGACACTCGGGCTCTTCGACGAGAACATCGAGCAGATCCGCGATGTCTTCCACGGCGCAGGCGCGCTCATGTACTACGACGGCGCGAACCTGAACGCGGTTTGCGGTATCTCGAGGCCCGGCGACATGGGCTTCGACGTCGTCCACATCAACCTGCACAAGACCTTCTCGCAGCCCCACGGCGGCGGCGGCCCCGGCGGCGGCCCGATCGCCGTTCGCGAAGGACTCGCTCCGTTCCTGCCGCGCCCGATCGTCGTCAGGGAGGCCGACCGTTTCCGGCTCGATCACGACCGGCCGTTCTCGATCGGGAAGGTGCGAGGGTTCGCTGGGCCCTTCGGCGTCTTCGTCCGCTCCTACGCGTTCATGCGTGCCTGGGGCCCCGGCCTGCGCGAGATGAGCGAGGTCGCGGTGCTGAACGCGAACTATCTCCTTGCTCGCCTGAAGGACGCGTACGACGTGCCGTTCGACCGTCTCTGCATGCACGAGTTCGTTCTCGGCGCGCGGACCTTGAAGTCGGAGCACGGGATCGGCGCCCTCGACGTCGCCAAGAGGTTGATGGACTTCGGCTTCCACCCACCGACCGTGTACTTCCCGCTCGTCGTCCCCGAGGCGCTGATGATCGAGCCGACCGAGACCGAGGCGAAGGAGACGCTCGACGCCTTCGTGGAGGCGATGCTCGCGATCGCCCGTGAGGCCGCCGAGGCCCCCGAGGTGATCCGGTCGGCTCCGCACGGCCGGCCCGTGGGCCGTCTCGACGAAGCGCGCGCAGCGAAGGAACTCGTCGTGCGTCATAACTTCGGAGGCGTTTGAACGTCCTAGCATCCGATGGCCGAGCCAGAATCGCGAGCAATGTTCTCGTTCGAACCGGATGCTGAAACACAACGGTGTGGAGTGCCGCAAGCCTGTCGGCGCACCGCTTTCGAGGCAACCGTGCGGTTGGTTCGTCGCAGTCCGCGCAATCGTGTAACAATCCCGGTTGCGCAACAGGCGCAGGCTCGGTCGGAGACCGAGAGGTGTCGAAATCAAGGGAGGACGATGCGTCAGATGAGGATCGGTCGGCGCGCCGGCATCGGGCTCGCGGTCGTGGCTTGCGCGGTCGCGCTCGGAACGCCCGTTGCGCTCGCTCACCGGACGGCTACCCCGGCTACTGGGCCTGGGAATGTCGCGGATGGGTTCCAGGTGTTCAATAACTACTTCTGTGTCGCGTGTCATGTGATGAAGGCGGCAGGCCCCGCTTCGTACCGCGGGTACAACGTCTGCAACGGCTCCACCGCGTGCAACCTCGGCATGAACTTCAACAAGATCTACGCTCCGTACGCAGTGGCGGTTGCCACGGTGCAGAACGGTCTGCCGGCGGCTCTGCCGCTGTACCCAACTCAGATGGTCGGGTTCGGGAAAGTCTTGACGAAAACACAGATCACGGACGTCGCAACGTTCGTTGGGAAGTACTCAGGCGGATACAAGACCTGCACGGAATGCCAGGGCATCACTCCAGGTGGTTTCCCGAACAGTCCGGGCAGCACGACCGCTGTCTCGACGACGACGACTAGCTAGCCGTTCGAACACTGGTTCACGAGAAACGCTGGTTCACAATGAAAAGCCCTGCGCCACCGCGGGGCTTTTCATTGTGGCCGCTTTGCCGAAACACCACGTTGTTTCTTTAAGCAACGCTCATAGGTTTCGTGGGACAATGAATACATGCGCCGCTACCTGACACCCTTCGTTCTGGCCGCTGCCCTTGCGGGCCTCGTCGTCGCAACCGCTGTCGGTGCCGGCACGACCCCTAAGGCCAGCACTACTCACAAGGCCAAGGGGCCGCTGACCTTCCAGGTCCGCCTGATCCAGGAAGCGACCTACCGTCATCAGCATCCACCGGCGGGCGATCCGGGTGACAGTTTCTCGACGACGCTCCGGCTGTTCGCGATCGGGAACGTCCTGGGCTTCCCGAACAACACGCCGATGGGGACGATGGCGTTCATGTGGGGTCCGCTCAAGGGCGGAAGCTGCAGCACCGCAGCGGCGAGCTGCTCGGGCACGACGAACCTCGAGACGACAACCAGGCTTCCCGGTGGGACGATCACGGCGAACGGGATCAACATCTCGCTCACGCACGGATTGGTCGTCCCGATTCAGAGCGGCACGGGCATCTTCAAGGGCGTCACGGGAACGGTTGACATCGCGCCGAACGGCGCTGCGGTCGACGTGTTCAAGCTCACCCTGGCTTCCTGACGCCTCGCGCCTCCTGAACTGCTCATAGCGCGCACCCTTAAGACTTCCTGAACACCTTCCGACGCGGGAACTTCGAGTCAGCCTGACTCGTTTTTCTTGTTGCGCAGGGAAAAAGTACCCTGCTCTCGACGAAGGGAGATTGGATTGGCACAGATTCACAAGACCGACGCAGAGTGGCGGGCCGAGCTTTCGCCCGAGGCTTACCGGGTGCTGCGTGAGAAGGGCACCGAGCCGGCTTTCACCGGCGAGTACGACCACGTCTTCGAGCCCGGCACCTACAAGTGCGCCGGCTGCGGGGCCGAGCTCTTCACCTCCGAGGCGAAGTACGACTCGGGTTGCGGCTGGCCTGCGTTCTTCGCGCCGGCAAGCGGCGAGGCGATCGAGGAGGAGACGGACACGAGCTACGGGATGGTTCGCACCGAAGTCATGTGCGCGAGCTGCGGCGGCCACCTCGGGCATCTGTTCCCCGACGGGCCGCACCCGACCGGGATCCGGTACTGCATCAACTCGGCAGCGATCGACCTGGAGGAGAAGTAGGTGACGGCGAGGGCGACATTCGGCGCAGGCTGTTTCTGGGGCGTCGAGGCCGCGTTCCGCAGGCTCGACGGGGTCACGCAGACCGCCGTCGGCTATGCGGGGGGCACGGTCGAGCGCCCAACCTATGAGCAGGTCTGCAGCCATCGCACCGGCCACGCGGAGGTGGTCGAGGTCACCTACGACCCCGCGCGCCTCCCCTATGAGCAGCTGCTCGAGGTGTTCTTCGCCGAGCACGACCCGACCCGGCGCCGACGGCTTCGTCCGGCGGTCGGGGATCAGTACCGGTCGGTGATCTTCGTCCACGACGAGGCCCAGCGCGCCGCCGCGAAGGCCTCGTGCGATCGCCTCGAGAAGCGCTCCGGCCGCCCGGTCTCGACGACGATCGAGGATGCGCCGACCTTCTGGCCGGCCGAGGACTACCACCAGCAATACCTCGAGAAGCGCGGCCTCGCGAGCTGCCACCTCTCGCTCGCGAGCTGATCATCTGGAACGGAGGGGCAGGGGCCCGTGCGTCGGGTGCCTGTCCCCGTCGTTCGAACCGCTTACTGCTTCGCCATCCTGCCCTCGAGCCGCTCCCGCGGGCGTGATCAGGTGGTCGCGATCCCTCCGCCGCCTCGGCGATGTCGAGCTTGCACCCACAGGTCGGAGTTGAAGCGCCCGACAGGCTTGCCGGGGGGCGAGTTGACGCTCGGCCGACCGGAACAAGGCTGCTCTGCCCAAAATCGAGCGGCCCGCCCGGGAAATCCGGGCGGGCCGCTCGAGGTACTTGGTTCTGATGTTTCTCTAGCCGGTCGGTGTCTTCACGCCACAGTTCTTCTGGGCCCAGGCGCTGATGTTCGCCGCGGCCTGCGAGAACTTCGCACCGCTGAACTGCGTGCTGAGCGTCGCGAGCTTCGCGAGCGTTGCCGCATCCGGGGTCTGGCCACTCGAGAGGTTCACGCCCTTGAGGTCGGCGGCGATCTGGTCGAACGCCGTCGCGAGCGTCTCGAAGTCCGGCCGGATATCGGACGGAGTCTTGTCCGCGAACTGCTTCAGGAGCGCTGCCTCCTTCGCGACGTCCCCGTTTGCGCCCTGGAACGCGCTCGCGAACGCCGTCCCGAGATTCTCGAGCGACTGACAGTTTGCCGACGAGCCGAGGGCACCGAGCCCGGAGGGCGTCGTCGCTCCCGTCGTAGTCGCGGCGGCGGCCGTCGTCGTCGTGGTTGCGGCGGCCTCCGTGGTCGTAGTCGTCGTGGTCGTCGTCGAGCTCTTCTTCGATCCGCAGCCGGCGGCGGCGAGGACGAGAACGAGCACGAACGAGAAAGCGAAGATCTGGGTGGTCCTCCGACGCATTTGCGTACTCCTTCTGCGGTTTGTCTGCCGGTATCCGAGCCTAACGAGTTTTACAGACCCAGGCGGGGGAATTACGGCTTGCGATCGGCGGTAGCGCTCAGGAGCGGGATGCCACGAGTTGGCCGCAGGCGGCCGCGATGTCGCGGCCGCGCGTGAGTCGGACGGTCGCGGGAACCCCTGCTCGCCCGAGAATCGCCCGGAACTCCTCGATAACCCCCCGGGGACTGCCTTCGAGCGGCGCGCCGCGAAGGGCGCTACCGGTGGGGTTGTAGGGGATCAGGTTGACCTTGAACTCTTTCGGGCCCAGAAGGCGTCCGAGCTCGCGAGCGTGCTCGCGGCTGTCGTTGACGCCGTCGAGCATCACGTACTCGACGTACACCCTCCGGCCGCGCAGTGCGACATACCGGCGGCACTCCGAGAGCACGTCGGCAAGCGGGTAGCGGTCGTTGACCGGCATCAGGCCGCTGCGAAGCCCGGCCTCGGGCGAATGCAGCGAGAGGGCGAGCCTGATCGGCTCCTCCACCTCGTCGATGAAGCGTGTGAGCCCCGGAAGCCAACCGACGGTCGAGATCGTCGTGTGGCGGTGGGTCACGCCCAGGTCGGGCAGCCGCCGCGCGGCCTCGAGCACAGGATCGAGGTTCAGCATCGGCTCGCCCATCCCCATGAAGACGGCGTGGTCGATCGGCTCGATCCGGCGGAAGTGAAGCGCCTGATCGAGGATCTCGCCGGCCGTCAGGTTGCGTCCGAACTTCATCTGGCCTGTCGCGCAGAAGACGCAGGTCAGCGGGCATCCCGACTGCGACGACACGCAGACCGAGCGGCGTCCGTCGCGGAACCGCATCAGGACGGCCTCGACCGGGTGGCCGTCTTGCGTCCGGAAGAGCACCTTCAGCGTCCCGTCACGCGAGAGCGACTCCGTGACGAGCTCGAGCGACGAGAACGGGACGCGCTCTGTCAGCGCCGAGCGAAGGCTCGTCGGCAGGTTCGTCATCTCCGCGTAGGAGCGTGCGCCGCCCGCCGTCCACCGCCAGACCTGGCGCTTGCGGTATTCAGGTTCGCCTTCGAGCGTCTGGTCGAGCAGTTCGAGGTTCACGCGACGACGCGAACGGCGGGGGAAGGGCAGGCAGCCACCGCCTAAGGGTAGCCGCCTACCCTCGCGCGGCGAGCCACGCGAGAACGTCCGACGCGTTCCGGTCGGGCGGGAAAACCGGGTAGAAGACCCCCGCGATCTGCCCTCGCTCGGCGACGATCGCCAGCCGCTTGTAGAGCTCGAGCCCCGCCGTCTCGAAGGTCGGCAGCCCGAGTGCGTCACGGAGACGCAACTCCGGATCGGCCACGACGGGGAACGGCATCTGGTTGCGGTTCGCGAACTCGACCTGGTCGGCGAGGGTCTGGCTCGAGATGCCCGCGATCCTGGCTCCGAACGTGGCGAGCTCCATCGCATGATCGCGAAACCCACACGATTGCGGGGTGCAGCCGCGTGCCCCGGGGATCTCGTTCCAGCCGGGTAGGAGCGGCTCGTCGGGCTTGCCCGAGCGCGGGTACACGTAGAAGACGGCCAGGCGCTCGCAGAGCTCGGCGAGATCGACCGGGCCGAGCGACGATTCGAGCACGAGCGATGGGATCACGGATCCCGGGAGATGATCCGTCGCGCCGTCGTCTTCGGGAACGGGAAGCCCGTCGGGAAGGGTGTAGGGGTCGACGCTCACGCTCGAGGGAGGCTATCGGCGGAGGCTCGACTACGCTAAAGACGTGATCGCGCTCGAGCTTCCCTCGGTTCCGGATGTCCCTGCCTGCGCCTGAGGGCCTCGCGCCCCGCCTCGAGCGCAGCCTCCGCGCGCGCCAGGCCGAGCGGCTGCCCTCGATCGCCGCCGCAGTCGTGCGGGACGGTGAAACGGTCTGGTCGGGAGCGGTCGGACTGGCCGATCTCGAGGCCGGGATCGAGGCGGGACCCGAGACGCAGTACCGGGTCGGCTCGATCACCAAGACCTTCACCGCGGTCGCGGTCATGCAGCTCCGGGATGCGGGAGAGCTCGACCTCGACGACCGCGTCGAGCAGCACATTCCCGGGATCGCGAACGGTTCCCCGACGCTTCGCCGAATGCTGGCGCACCTCTCCGGCCTGCAGCGCGAGGCGGGAGAGATGTTCGTCACGGGCGAGGTTCCGGCGATCGACGAGATCGTCGAAGAGATGGCACGCTACGAGCTCGTGCTGCCGGCCGCGCGCGCGCATCACTACTCGAATCTCGCGTATGCGCTCCTCGGCGAGGTCGTTGCGCGCCGCAGCGGTATCCCGTATACCGACTACGTTGACGCACGGATCCTGGCGCCGCTCGAGCTCGAGCGGACGACCTGGCAGGAGCAGGAACCCCGCGCGGTCGCCTATCTGGTCGACGAGTACACCGGCACCGCCGGCCGCGAGCCGCACGTCGAGACGGGCGGCGTAGCCGCGATGGGGCAGCTCTGGTCGACCGTAGGCGATCTCTGCCGGTGGGGCGGGTTCCTCGTGGGCGGCGCCGACGGCGTGCTCGCTCCGGACACCGTCGAGGAGATGTGGGCGCCGCAGGTGATGCTGAACCCGGACGAGTGGACGGTCGGCTGGGGACTGGGTCTGCAGCTCGTCAACCACGAGGGGCGGGTCTTCGGCGGGCACGGCGGCGCGATGCCGGGCTTCCTGGCCGGGCTCCTCGTGAACCGCGAGACGAAGACCGGGGCGGCGGTGCTGACGAACTCGGGCACACGCGCCCCGACGGGCGAGATCGCGATCGAGCTGGCCGTGGCGACAATCGAGCTCTGGCCTCCCGACCTCAAGCCTTGGCGGCCCGAGAGCCCGCCGCCGCCGGATGTGGCAGCGATCCTCGGCCAGTGGTGGTCGGAGGGAAACGAGTTCGCCTTCTCCTGGCGTGACGGGAAGCTGACGGCGAATGCGGTCGGCGCGCCGCCGCGGGTCAAGCCGTCGGTCTTCGAGCCGCTTCCGGACGGAAGCTTCCGTGTCGCTTCCGGGCGTGAGCGCGGCGAGCGGTTGCGCGTCGAGGGCGAGATGCTCGTCTGGGGCGGCTATCCGTTCACCCGCGACCAGGAGCGAACCCCCGGGTAGCGTGACTACCGGCATTCGAGTGGAAAGTCAAGACTTGAAGATTTCCGCTCCCGTGCCGACAATCACTGAGATGTCAGCCCAACCAACGGCAAAATCGCTTCCCCTGCACCCTCACGAGGAGATGCAGTGCCGCCGGTGCGAGGTGCACTGCGACAAGGTCGTGTACCCGGGAGCCTGCCTGGAGAAGGGCTGCCCGTTCGTCTACTCCTACGAGGCGTGGGGCCAGACCTACGTCGGCTGCATGCAGAAGGTCTACGACGTCGAGATCGACCTCGACATGCTGCGCGCCGCCGAGCGCCGCTCGGCGGGCTTCGGTGCGATCCGCGCCGTTCGCCAGCCGCTGCCGATGTGTCGTTCCGAGATCGAGAACACGTATGCCTCGCGGAGCGACGAGGAGACCGGGTGCATCAATCCCGAGTTCGGCGAGCTACCCGTCGGCGAGCCGACGTTCCGCATCTTCGCGCGGCTCAAGTAGACGCGCCCAATCGCGGAGCTACTCCTTCGGACGCCTCCCTCGGCGTGCCTGGTGCCTGCCGACCTTCGCGATCTCAGCGACGATCTTGTCGTCGACGTGCGCGTCGGCGACGATGACTCCCCGACGGCCGTCACCGAACTTCACCGTGATCGTCGCGCTCTCCTTGCTGTCTGCGATCTCCTGGTTCGTGAAATCGCTCACGAATACCGTCTTGCGAGCCATCGGTCTCCCTTCGCGCTTGTGCTCACGCCGCGACGCAGCGCTCGAACCCGTTTCGCGCCCGGCAAGCAGCTTCCTACGCTCTCGCCGAGAGCTCTGACTTCCGTTCTCCGGTCAGAACCCTACGGCATCGCGAGCCGGCATCGAACGAGCTAGGACTGGCCGAGCAGCGCGTTCTCGCGGTGGCGGCGAACTGCCCGCGCCGCCAGCCAGCCGAGGCCGAGCAGGAGCAGGAGCGGGCCGCCGAGTGCGAGTGCGTAGACGGCGCCGATCCAGATCCAGTGGAACGCGACGCCGAGGCCGTGGAGCGGGCCGGGGCCCTTCTGCGCGGCGGGAGTGGGCGCGGGCCGCGTCGTCAGCTCGAGGTTGACGGTGGCGAGGCTCGCGGTGTGGATCGTCGCAGCGCGGCCGCGCTTCAGCTTCGCGATCTGCGCCGTCAGCGCGGCGACGTGGCCGGCGGCCTCGTCGCTCGCCGGCTGCGCCTGCCAGTAGGCGAGCCGTGTCTGGAGTCGAGAGATCTTGCGTGCGGTCGCATCGACCTGGACGGTGAGGTCCTTGATCGCGACGTTCTCGCCGACGATCGTGCCGAGGGCGGAGAGCCGGGAGACGGCGCGCTGCACGTTCTGCTTCGGGATGCGGAGCGTGATGTCGGCGTAACCGGTTCGTTCCGCGGCCTGGACGTTCAGCGAGGAGGGGTAGCCGCCGAGTGCGTGGGCGATCGCGACGGCCTTCTTCGTGCCGTCGGAGACGGCCTGCGTGTTCGGGACACGAAGCTCGAGTGCCGTCGTGATCCGCTGGATACGGTCGGAGCTCGGCCCGGGCACGGCTGCCTTCGCGGCGCTCGTGCTGGCGCCCGACCCGGAGACCGCGAAGGTCGTCGGCAGGGGCGTCGTTTGCGGGGGGGCCGCCGCGATGGAGACGGGTGCGTGGGGGGTCGTCGTGGTCGGGTTGTACGGCTGCGCCTCGACAGGCGGCGGGCTCGCCGTGCGGCTGCCACCCGGCAGGAGGATCGCGGCGCCTGCGATCGCGGCCGCAAGCGGAACGGCGACCACCAGCACCCGGCGCCACGTCACGGCACGCTTCGGCGTGGTCGCCTCGGCCGCGATCGCCCGGATGTGCTCCCGGAGTTCCGCCGGTGCGATCGGCCGTGCCTCGCGGAGCTGGGACAGAAGATCAAGCTGCGACATTGAGTGCCTCCTCGAGCTTCCCGAGCGCCCGGTTCAGGCGCGTCGTGCAGTTGGTGGGCGAGATCCCGAGCATGGCGGCGGCGGCGCGCGCGTCGAAGTCGAGCACGACCCGCAGCGCGATCACCTCGCGCTCGCCGGCCGAGAGGAGCCTGAGCGCCTCCTCGAGCTCCGGCGAGAGCCCTTCGATGAGCCGATCCTCGAACCGCTCGGGCAGCGCCACAGCCTGCTCGCGCCGCTGGCGCCGCTTCTCCGAGCGGAAATGGTCGAGCGCCGTCGTGCGCGCGACCTGGCAGAGCCACGTGCGGGCCGATCCTCGCTTGGGATCGAAGCGGTGCCAGAGCCGGAGCGCGCGCTCGAAGGTCTCGCCTGCGAGATCCTCTGCGACGAAGCGGTCGCCGGTGAGCCAGACGAGGTAGCCGTAGACGTCGTCGAGATGGTCTTCGGCGGCCTGGTCGAACGCGGTCATGTCATCCATACGCCACCGCCGTCTCTCTCGTCACAACTCAGACGTTGCCAGCTTGTCGACCCGACGACAAGGTCTAGAGTTGCCACGCCCAGTGAGCTTGCGCTCTTCCATAGCTACCGGTGCGATCGCCGTGCTGGTCACGCTCTCTCTCGCCGCGGCGGCCTCGCCGGCGCCGGCAGCGAGCGGGTGGACGCGCGCGGATCTCGGCGCGGTCACCCAGCCGGCGCCCGTCGGTTCTCGTTTCGTCTTCTACGCGCACCACGGAACGACGCTCGAGGTTGTGGCCCTGAACGCCAGGGACGGCTCGACCGCATGGACCGCTCCGGCTGCCCCCTCCAACGTCACTCCGGGTGTGGCCGCCGAGCTGGCTGTCCGCGGAGACACCGTGTTCTACCTCGCGGCGGCTCCGGGCGTTCCCGGCGCGGCCCGGGTGGCGGCACGCGATGTCGGCTCCGGGCGGCTTCTCTGGCAATCGACGGTCGGGGAGTTCTCGGATTGGCCGCAGATCTGCCCCGACGATCAGGAGGCGGTGTGTGCAAGCGGGTCGCTGCTCGGTGCCGGGGGAACAGCGGGCGCGTTGAGCTTCTCGGCGGCGAGCGGGAAGCCGGTCTGGGACGCGAACATCGCGGGTGTGCTCGCGTCCGGCCGCGAGCTCGGGCCCGACATCTACGACCCGGGAGGGCGCAGCCCCGAGGTGTTCGCGGTCACCTCGAAGGGCCGTGTGGCCTGGCGTCGCCCCGTCTCGTCGATCTTCACGCTTCCGCGCGCCTCGAGCGACGGAGGCTGGAACATCGACCGCTTCGGCAGTCTGTTCGTCGGGAGCATCGGCACCGAGCCGAAGATCGTGAACGGCAGGGCCCGCATCGATCTTTCGGCCGACATGACCGCCGGCTTCACGGTGAAGAACGGACGAACGCTGTGGCGAGGGCCCGGGATCTTCGAATGCGGTCCGCTGCCGTGTCCGGGCGCCCGGGAAGCGGGCTACTCGAGCCCAGGAGGCCTCGACACGCCTTCGCTCGGGCTCCGCATGCTCGGCCACGGGTCGATCATCGCTGTCAGTTCGGGCCAACCTGTGATCCCCGCCAACGTGTCCGTTGCGCTACAGGGTTTTGTCCCCGCGACCGGGAAGACCCGGTGGTCGTTCGCTGCTGGCAGGAACCTCTCGCTGCTCAAGGGAGTCGTGCCACCGCGAATCGACGACACGACGATCGTGCTCACCAAGCCGGGTGAGGGTCTCGTCGCACTCGATCTCAGCACCGGTAAGAGCCGGCCGATCGCCGCCTCGGCGAGCGCCTGGTGTGAGCGCCCGATCACCTATCGCCTCGCGAAGAGCGACTACTACCGGGGCAAGATCGGGATGTACATCGGGCAATCGGCGCTCTTCCCGTGCTCGGCCGGCGGGCCGCGGGTCAACGGCCTGGCCGCGGTCCCCGCGTTCGTTGCGAAGGTCGGTGCGCATGCGGGCGGGATGACGGCGTGGACGGACTCCACCGCCGTCCACGCGGTCCCGTCCCGCTAAACCCAGCGGGCGTGCAGCTCGCGGATCTTCGCGAGCTCGGCCTTGTCGGGGCCGTCGCCGGAGCCCGGCACCTCCATGTAACAGCTGAGCTCCTGAAACGCGGGATGGACGAGGAACGCCCCGAGGCCCTCGCCGATCTCGCCTTCGAGGATGTTCGCGTGACGGTCGCGGTTCGAGCCAAGCGGAGGTAAGGCTGTCGTTGATGTGGAGCGCGCAGAGCCGGTCGAGGCCGATCGTCTCGGCGGCCTCCGCTACGAGGGCGTCGACCGCGGCTGGGTCGGCAACGTCGTACCCCGAGGCGTAGAGGTGGCAGGAGTCGAGGCAGATGCCGAGTCGTGGATGGCGGTCGGCCGCGTCGAGGAGCGCCGCAAGCTCGGCGAGCGAGCGGCCGATCGTGCCGCCCGGGCCGGCGGAGTTCTCCATCGCCAGCCAGGCGGCGCCGTCGTAGCCGTCGAGGATCTGCTCGAGCGCGGCAGTCACGCGCCCGAGTGAGGCCTCGAAGCCGGCGCCGAGGTGCGAGCCGACGTGGAAGATCACGCAGTCGGCCTCGATCAGGTTCGCTGTCGCGAGCGTGGTGCGGATTGTCGCGATCGACTTCTCGTAGATCGCGTCGTCGGTCGCACCGAGGTTGCAGAGGTAGAGCGCGTGGCAGACGACCCCGCCGATCCCGGCCTCGGCGCGGCGCGTCTTGAAGCGCTCGATCGCCTCGGGCGTGTGCGCCGTCGGCCTCCACATCCTGGGGCTCTGGGTGAAGACCTGGACGCAGTCGCCGCCGATCGCCTCGATCCGGTCGATCGCCGTGTAGATGCCGCCCGCCGAGGACATGTGGCCGCCGAACTCCATCGGGGCAAGCTAGCGGCAGGAAGCGCGGATCGGCCCGAGCGGGTAGAGCGTCATTCCCCCGAGGTGCAGGCCGTGGGCCACCGGGTCGAGCAGTCTCGTCCACTGTTTCCCTCCCGCCGAGTCGACGAGGATCGCATCGACATTCTGGGACCGCGCCGATGCGAGCAGGTCCTTTGCTCCGCCGGGCGGGACGTTGTTGTCGATCACCTGGATCATCGTCGCTCGATGCGGGAGCCCGGCCGGCACGGGGCCGCCGAGGGAGCCGTCGGCGAGCCCGAAGCGAAAGCCGCTCTCGGCCTGCCAGAGCAGCGCCTCGTTTCGGAAAGGCGGCGGCAGCAAGAGCACGTTGGCGCCGGGATCCAGGCACTTCCGATAGAGCCCGGCGGCGAAGAACGCAGGGCGTTCCGGGTGCTCGTGCCAGGCACCGTGCCAGACCGCCGGGACGAGCGCCACGACGGCAGCGGATGTGAGAACGATGCGCAGCGCTCGCGAGGCCCCACCAGATGCGGCCCAGATCGCCGCGATCAGGCAGGCGATCAGCGAGAGGTACACGACAAGGCGTGCCGCGATCACGTTGTCGAAGAACGGCGCTCCGCTCACGAGTCGCCACGGCAGCGGGAACAGCCTGTGGCCGCGGAGGTGTAGCTCGGAGCCGAGGGTCGCGAGCCCGGTGAGCGCGAGTGCGAGCAGGAGGAACCTGCTGCCCGGCCGTCGCCACCGAGAGAGCGCAAACAGGACGAGGATCGCGAGCAGCGGTAGCCCGAGGTACTGACCGTTCTCGGCCGACACGGTCGCGGTCGAGGGATCGAAGTGTGCCGCGAGGCTCCCGCCGATCGCCGTCGCGCTCGTCGGAAAGGCGAACGTGACGACGTCGGCTGGATTGTGCCCGGCGGGCGTGATCACTCCCTGGTAGTCCGAGAACGCGTAGTAGAGCAGCGGGCTGACGAGCGCGAGCCCGCCCGCGTAGGCCACGGCGAGCGGCGCGATCAGCTCCCCCAGCCGGCGGCGCCGTGCAGGAACCACGAGCCCACCGAGCAGCATCCCCGCCACGAGGCAGAGCGAGAGCGTGAAGAACACCTCGGTGGAGAAGGCGAGCTGGAGCGCGAGCAGGGGCGCCAGCCGCAGGACGAGCCCTCGCGCGTCGAGCGAGCCCTCGAGAAAGCGCAGTACGAGGAGCGCGGCGAGCGGCACGAGGAAGATCGAGGTCAGATGAAGGTGCCCGAGCTCCTGCCCGAGCTCGTAGCTCGAAAAGCCGAAGAGATAGCCGCCCGCGAGCGACGGCCAGAACGAGCGGGTGATGTGCCGGCAGAGCAGGAAGGCCGTCCACGCCGCGAGCGCCGGGAGCAGGATCGCTGCGACGTTGTAGGCCGCGATAGCGCCGGCGGCGAGCGTTACGGGTGCGAGCACGGCGGCGATCCCAGGGATCGCTGTCGCCCAGGCGAGATCCGCGCCGCGAGGAGCCCACAGCACGTGGCTGACGAACGGGTTGTGCCCGTGCAGCACCGCGTGCGGCCACCAGGCGAGCGACCAGGCGAAGAGCTGCGGATCGCCTCCCGTTCCGATCAGATCGCGCCGGAAATGCGGCAGCACCGGCAGCCCGAAGTAGGCGAAGGAAACGGCCAGATACGCCACTCCCGCCGCGAGCGATTGCCGTGCGCGAGAGGCCGTCGGCCGCGTCACCTCCTCTGATCCTAAGATCCCGGGATGAGCGTTCGCGTGCGCATGGCTCCGAGCCCGACCGGCTTCCTGCATGTCGGGGGCGTCCGCACGTTCCTTTTCAACTGGCTTTTTGCCCGCCAGCACGGCGGCGAGTGCCGCCTGCGGATCGAGAACACAGACACCGGCCGCGAGGTCGCCGAGGCGACCGACCAGATCCAGGAGTCGCTGCGCTGGCTCGGAATCGACTGGGACGGCCCCGTCACCTTCCAGCTCGACCGGATGGACGAGGTGCGCACCTTCGCCGACCGCCTGCTCGCGGAGGACAAGGCCTATCTGGACGAGGGCGCGATCCGCTTCCGGATGCCCGACGAGGGTGTCGCCGGCTGGGAGGACGCCGTGCGCGGCCGGGTCGAGTTCCAGAACGAGAACCTGGCCGACCTCGTGATCGTCCGCGCCGACGGCCGCCCGACCTACAACTTCGCCTCGCCGGTCGAGGACATGCTCGACGGGATCACGCATGTGATCCGCGGTCAGGATCACGTCTCGAACACCCCGACCCAGATCAACATCCTCACAGCGCTCGGGGCGACGCTGCCGATCTATGCGCACTGCCCGGACGTGCTCGGCGACGACGGCAAGAAGCTCTCGAAGCGCCACGGTGCCGTTTCGATCGACGCCTTTCGCGCCGACGGCTACATCCCGGAGGCGTTGATGAACTTCCTCGCGCTCCTCGGGTGGAGCTACGACGACAAGACGACGGTGATGAGCCCGGCCGAGCTCGTCGAGCGCTTCTCGCTCGAGCGTGTCGGCCCGAGCCCGGCGACGTTCGACTACCAGAAGCTCGACTGGCTGAACGGGATGCATCTGCGTGCCCTGGCACAGGCCGACTACGCCGCGAAGCTGCTTGTCTGGCTGCGTGAGCAGGGAATCGAGTGGCCCGACGAGCTCGTTCGCGAGACCGTTCCGCTGGTTCAGGAAAAGATCGAGAAGTTCTCGCAGTACCCGGATTTCGTCCGATTCCTGTTCGAGCCGGTGAGCCCGGACGGGGCGGATCCTGCGGTCACCGTGCCCGCGGCGGAGGCGCTCGCCGCAGTCGACCCGTGGGTGGCTGTCGGGATCGAGGAGGCGCTCCGGGCATTCGCCGAGGCCCGTGGCCTGAAGCCGCGTGAGGCGTTCGCTCCGATCCGTCTCGCAGTCACCGGTTCGAAGGTCTCACCGGGTCTCTTCGAGAGCCTCGAGCTGCTCGGGAAGACGGAGTCTCTGGCCCGGCTCGCCGGTTAGGAGCGGTACATCAGGAGCGAGATGCAGATCGTCAGCATCCCGCAGACCCAGAGCGGCCAGGGGCCCGAAACGGCGCCGACAGCGAAGGCGGCCATCCCGGCGATCGTGAGCAACGAGGCGAGGAGCGGCGGCCGTAGCGTCTGAATCTGCTCCGGCGCCGGCGAGGCGTGAGCCTGCCCACCGGTCAGCCGGAGCCGGGCAAGCCGGACGCGAAAGAGGGCCCCGCGCCATTCGTGGAGCAGCATCTCGACGCCGCGGCTGCCGTGAGAATCGGCCGCTTCGACGATATCGCCGGTTGCATCGCGCGCCCCGGCGAGTGCCGCTGCGAGCTCGCCGTGTGCTGTCTCGGCCGCGGCGGGAGGCGAGAGGCCGAGGGCCGACTGACTGGACACATGGAGCCGGTACTGGAGGCGTCGGAGTGCTCCGACCGTTTCGTCTTCGTCGAGCAGGTCGGGGGTAGCGGCGATCGACTCCAGCCGGACGAGCGTGTACGAGAGCTCGTGCCAGAGCTCGCCGACCTGGGATGCGTAGCGCTCTCCCGCCTGTGTTTCGGGCATCGCCACCCCGGCATGTTAGCGCGGCTCGCGTCGAGTACCATCGCGGGCTTGGACCCGGCCGCCCGATCCATCCTCCTGGTCGAAGACGATGCGGCTCTGCGCCTCGTCTGCCGCGTCAACCTCGAGCTCGACGGCTTCCCCGTCCGCGAGGCAACTGGGCTTGACGAGGCGCGGATCGCGGTCGCTGCCGAGCGGCCTTCGCTCGTGTTTCTCGACCTGCATCTCGGCTCCGGCGCCTCCGACGATTTGCTCGACGAGCTGCGCGCCGACGGGATCCCGGTGGTGCTCGTGAGCGGCACGGTCGATGTCTCGGGGTACGAGGGCCGTGCGAGTGCGGTGATGCCGAAGCCCTTCGATCCGGACGAGCTCGTTGAGGCCGCCCGGCGGTACTCCGTCGGCTAGCGTAGAGCCGTGGCCGTCGCCGTCGTCCGGAACGCCGCCGAGTTCGAGGATCGGCTCGGCTCCTACATCTTCGAGCGCTCCGAGGAGTCGCGTGCCGTGCGGGTGGGGGAGAAGGAAACCTCCGAGCAGGCCGCGATCGTCGCGCGCTACGCCGACCTCTTCAGCCGCGGGCAGCTCGCCGCCCTGCGCGAGGCCGAGGCGGGCGCCGCCGGGGACGAGCGCGAGCGGCTCTACCGGCTGAGGAAGACGTGCGAAGGCGGGCTGATCTCGAGCGAGCTCGTCGAGCGCTACGACGAGCTCGAGAACCGGATGCTCGCGGCGAGGGTGAGCTTCAAGGGCGAGGAGATGCCGTTGCGGACGGCCGAGGCCCAGCTCGCGGTGCTGCCCTCCTACGCCGATCGCGAGGAGCTCGGCGACATCCAGGCCGAGGCGAGCGCGGCGTTCAACCCGGATCGGCTCGAGCTGATGGCGGTCGGCGAGGAGCTCGAAGCGGATCTTTCGGGCATCGCCGGGGCGGTCGAGCGCAACGAGGAGGAGAAGGGCATCTCGATCCGCGAGCTCTCGCTCGTCCTGCAGGACGCAAGCAACCGGATGACGGATGCCTTCATCCCGCTCCGCGACCGCTGGTTCGACCGCCTGCTGGGCGCCGGGCGCCCGGAGCTGCCGACGAGCTCGCACATGAGCTACATGCGGCGGCTCTCGCCGCTCGAGTCGACCTACACGAAGGAGCGCGCGACCGAGGTCTGCCTCGCAACGCTGCGCGACCTCGGCTTCGACCTCGCCGCCGCGACGAACATCAAGCTCGACATCGAGGACCGTCCGCAGAAGGCCCCTCGTGCCTGCGTGATCCCGAGCAACCCGCCGTCGGTCGTGCACCTGATCACCCGCGCCCAGGGCGGCCTGCACGACTACCAGGCGTTCCTGCACGAGGCCGGCCACGCACTGCACTACGGTGGCGTCGATCCCACGCTGCCGCTCGCGTTCCGCAGCCTGGCCCGCGACCACGCATTGACCGAGATCTACTCCTACATCGTCGAAGCGATCTCGAAGGAGCCCGAATGGCACGCCCGCTACTTCGGCCTCTCGGACACCGAAGCCGCACAGAACGCCGAGGCGACGACGTTCCTCGAGGCGATCCTCTACCGCCGCTACGAGGCGAAGCTCCGCTACGAGCTCGACTTCTGGGGCCGCTTCGCCGAGGTCGGCGGCATCCCCGACGGCTACGAGGAGTACCTCACCGCCGCAACCGGCGTTCACTACCGCAGCTCGCGCTACCTCTCGGACATGGACGGCGGCTTCTACTCCGCCGACTACCTCCGTGCGTGGGTCCGCTCCGCCCAGCTCCGCCGCTACCTGATCGAAACGGTCGGCGAGGACTGGTGGCGCAACTCCGCCACCGGCGAGTTCCTGCGCGGCGTGTTCCTCGAAGGCACGAGGCCTTCGAGCGAGGACTTCGCCGCGAAGATCGGCTACGAGCCGCTCGACACAGCGCCGCTCCTCCACGAGCTCGGCGCCTGACGCTAAACTGCTCCCTCCTAGCGGCCCATTCGTCTAGTGGCCTAGGACACCGCCCTCTCACGGCGGCGGCACGGGTTCGAATCCCGTATGGGCCTTGAGAAATACCTGCAAAACACCTGAGTGTGCTGTCTTGTGTGGCAGGATCACGAGGGCGGTGTCCGGGTCTTAGCGATCGAGTAGAACGGGCTGCCGGGTGATACCCGGATGTCGGTCGGCTTCCGGAACCGCGGGCCGGTGATCACAGCGACTCGGTGTGACGCAAGCGGCCTGAACGACCGAGTCAGGAGGCACCCGACTGCTATCGCCTTCGTCGTGCTCGGCAGTAGATCAACACCGCCAGGCAGCCTGAGTCAAGAAACGTGACTCCACCAAAACGGGGGTAGACCGTTTAAGTATCAGCCGCTTGTCTACGCTGACGCGTGCTCCTCGGACGTCTGCTTCGGGCCGTGACGACTAGCGTGCCGGTTGAGCTACCGAGATGACGAGAACTCCCACGACGGCACGAGACAGACGTAAGGGAACGCCCGGATGGCGCTAAACCTGTTCAGCGATACCCAGACTGTGCCGACGCCCGAGATGTTGCGCGCGATGATCGAGGCTGAGGTCGGCGACGAGCAGCGCGGCACCGATCCGACGGTGATCACCCTCGAGAAACGGGTCGCCGCCTTGCTTGGTCAGCAGGCGGCTGTCTTCCTGCCCTCGGGGACAATGTGCAACGCGATCGCGGTGCGGCTTCACGTGCGTCCCGGCGGCGACGAGATCATTCTCCACGCCTTCGCCCACGCGGCCGAATCCGAGTGCGGCAGCCCGGCCGCGTTGTCCGGCGCGTCCCTCCATCTCCTCCAGACACCCACAGGAATCTATGGGCCGGACGCTATCGAGGCAGCGATCAGACCGCCAAGCCGCTACATGCCACGCTCGCGACTGCTGATCGTGGAGCAGACGACGAATCTCGGCGGAGGGCGCATCTGGCCGGCGGAAACGATCGACGCGGTAGTCGCGACCGCACGTGCTCATGGCCTCCGCGTTCACCTCGACGGCGCCCGCCTGATGAACGCCGTCGTTGCCGCCTCAGTCCCGGCAGAGCAGTTCGCGGCGGGGTTCGATACCGCCTGGATCGACTTCGCCAAAGGACTCGGCTGTCCGTTCGGAGCCGTGCTGGCCGGTTCGCAGGAGTTGATCGAGGAGGCGTGGCGATACAAGCAGATGTGGGGGGGCGCGATGCGTCAGTCGGGATACCTGGCGGCCGCTTGCCTCTACGCCCTCGATCACAACGTCGACCGTCTCGCCGAAGACCACGCCAACGCAAAGCTTCTCGCGAACGGTCTCGCGGAGATCCCCGGCATCGAGATCGACGCGAACGACGTCGAGACGAACATCGTCATCTTCGGGGTTGGAGATGCGAGACGGGTGAGCGCCGCGCTCGCGGCCCAGGGGCTCGAGCTTCCTCAGGTGGATGATCGCCGCCTAAGGGCGGTGACCTTCCTCGGTGTGACGCAACCGGACATCGAGAAAGCGCTCGAGCTGATTGCCGCCGCGGTCGGCTCGACCTAAGGGCTTGATGAGGTTGCCGGTGGCAAGCTTTTTGTGAGGGGGTGACTTGAGGTCAGTCGGGCACGATCGCATCGACCTCGACCTCGACGAGCACTCCCTCGGGCGGAAAGCCGGTGACGAAGAGGGTCGTGTTCGCGGGATTGACCGTCGAGAAGAGCTCGCGGTGGGCCTCGATCGCCGGCCGCCAGTCGCTTCCAGCCGCCAGGTAGATCCGGGTCCGGATCACGTTCTCGAGTGAGCCCCCGAGGGCCGTCACGGCGGCGATTGCGCGCCTGAATCCCTCCGCCGTCTGCGAACCGACGTCGCCGGGTGCCACGACCCCGCCCGCGCCGTCAGTCGCCGCGGTTCCGCTGACGGCAATGTAGTTGCCGCTTCGCACCGCACGCGAGTAGCCTCCGAGGTCCTCGAACCCTCCGGTCCTGTGCGTCTCGCGGAATGCCATTTGGTCTCGGCGCGGATCGTGCTCGGACATCGGGATATATTCGTCAGCGTGTCGAAGATCGCGGGACAGCCGGACATAATCGTAGTCGGCGCAGGAGTCACCGGCCTCTCGATCGCCTGGCATCTGCTCGACGCCGGCGCCTCCGTGACCGTCGTCGAGTCCACCGGCGTCGGCGCCGGTGCATCCGGCGTCCAGCCGGGCGGCGTACGTCAGCAGTGGTCCACCCGCGCGAGTTGTCAGCTCGCCCGCGAGTCGGCCGCCTTCTACGGAGACTTCTCGGACCGGCTCGAGGCTCGGGCGCGGCCTATCCTCGAGCGGTGCGGCTATCTGTTTGTGGCCGACACGGAGGCTGCGCTCCAGGGGCTCGCAGGGAATGTCGGCTTGCAGAACGCGCTCGGAATCCCCTCCCGGATCCTGTCACCCGCCGAGGCCGCCGAAGTCGTTCCCGGACTTCGCGTCGACGGGATGGCCGGGGCGTCGTTCTGCGCCGAGGATGGGTACTTCGACAAGCCGCAGGCAGTCGTCGAGGCGTTTGCCGCTGCGGTGGGGCGCCTGGGCGGCGAGCTGGCGATCGGCACAGCCGACCTCTTCACGCCGATCGCGGACGGCTGGCGCACTGCCCTGGCCGACGGCCGCTGCTTCGAGAGCCATCACGTGGTGGTCGCAACCGGTGTGGACACCGCGCCGCTTCTCGATCGGATCGGAGTCGCGGTGCCGATCGTCCCCGAGTCCCGCTACCTGTTCCTCAGCGAACCGATCGGCGAACGCCTCGTCGAGCCGCTCGTCGTGGCGCCCGAGCGACGTTTCGCCGCCAAGCAGCTGGCCGGAGGGCGAGTGCTGACAAGCGATCTCGGCGCCGTCGGCGATCCGGAGACCGGGCGCGCCGGGTGGCTTCGAACAGTGACCGCGGGGATCCGCTCGCTGCTGCCCGATTCTCGAGTACGTCTCCTTTCCGATCATCGCGGATGGGGTCTACGACGTCACCCCCGATCATCAGCCGATCCTCGATTCGGTCTCTCCCCGCGACGGTTTCTGGGTTGCCGCGGGCTTCAGCGGTCACGGATTCATGTTCGCGCCGGCTGTGGGACGATTGGTCTCAGGTGCAATTCTCGGCCATCGCGATCCGCTGCTCGAGCACTTTTCCCTGGCTCGCTTCGAGCAGAGCGAGCTCGTCCTCGAGACCCAGATTGTCTGAGCTCTCTCTTTGACGACGCTCGTCAGGCGCGTCGATGCGCGGCCGCGCCCGGACCGGGTGCTGATCTTCGATGGTCCCGGTATCGCGGTCGAGCCAAGCACGCTGGCGCTCTACGCCGAGCGTTGGGAGACCTCGCTCGGCGTGTCGATTCGCGTGAACCGCAGCCGCAGAAGGAGACGCAGCGGACGACCTCCGGCGAGCGGCGGTAGGCATCGATGCCGCAGTCGTCAACCCGGGCACGGCGGATCTCCTCGACGCGCTTCCACCGCAGATCCTCACGGCGTTTGTCGGCTTTTCGATCCGCGGGACGACGGCTGCGCGCTTCGATCACGGCCCCATCGAGGATATCGCCGGCCGCACGCTCGACGGATACCGCTGGGCGATCAAGTACCTCCTGGCGTGCTCCGAATGGCCCGTCGACCTCTACCGGTACGGGGACGAGCGCGACCAGGTCGCCGAGCTCCGC
Source organism: uncultured Actinomycetota bacterium (assembly GCA_963720045.1). Lineage (GTDB taxonomy): Bacteria > Actinomycetota > Thermoleophilia > Gaiellales > Gaiellaceae > PALSA-600. Next base: position 658,435 of record CAVREC010000001.1, read on the forward strand.
GCCCCCGAAGGCCCTGGACCGCATCCAGTGGTCGTGCTAATCCACGGCGGCGCCTGGAAGGCGATCTGGCGCAAGGACTTGATGGCGCCAATGGCGGTCGACTTCGCCCGGCGCGGCCTAGCGACCTGGAACATCGAGTTTCGCCGGCTCGGGGCCGGCGGCGGCTGGCCGACGACATTCGAGGACGTGTCGAGCGCCATCGGCGCGCTACAGGACCTCGGCGAGCAGATCCCCGTCGACCTGTCCCGCGTCGTTTTCCTCGGCCACTCATCGGGGGGCCACCTCGCCCTGTGGGCGGCCGCGAAGGGCCGCACTCCGATACGCCCGATCAGGGTGGTGTCGCTCGCAGGAATCTCCGACCTGGACGAAGGAGCGGAACGCCGGATGTTCGGCGGCGACAACACCGTGGCCGAAGTGCTGGGCGGCGCGCCCCACGAGGTCCCCGAGCGATACGCGTCGGCCTCGCCGCGTGCACTGCTCCCGCTCGGCGTGCCCCAGACGCTCGTTCAGGGCCTCGAAGACCACCTCATCGACCTCGTCGATCAGAACCGCACCCACGCGCGTGAGGCCGACGCGAAGGGCGACGACGTTCGCCTCGTCGAGATCGAAGGAGCGACGCACATGGATTTGATCGAGCCCTCGTCGGCCGCGTGGGAAGCCGTCGCAAACGAAGTCGAGCAGGCGTTCCTGTGAGACCTCTCACGCGAACGCGACCGGGCCGGAGCCGCGCGGGCTGACCGGCCAGATCTCGGTGACGACGCCGCCTTCGACGACGTGGTAGACGTCATGGAGGTTCACACCGGTAGGCGCGTAACTCAGCGCGACCTCCGCGGTGTCGCCGAGCTCGAGCGACGGCGGCCCGTCGAAGTCCACCAGACAGTGCTCCTCGGCGAACAGCCGAACGCCGGCTTCGGGACGGCCGACAAGGTGCGGCAGGCCGAAGTCGGCCGAGACGGACTTCCGCCCGCAATCGAGCACGACCGTCGAGCCTTGCCGGCTTATCACGCTCCCGCACACGGTGAGTGCGAGCTCGAACTCTCCCGGCACGAGCCGCTCGTGGAAGCAGTCCATCAGCACGTAGGTGCCCGCCTGAATCTCGTCGATTCGCGGATTCGCGCCCGTCACCGCGTAGGTGCCGGTTCCACCGCCCGAAACGAGAGAGCACGAGTGCCCGGCCTCCGCGAGGGCATCGACGACCGCGAGCAGGGCTTCGTTCGCCCGTCGCGTCGCGGCTTCGCGCGCCGCCGGGTCGTCCTCGACCATGCAGTGGCCCTCGTAGCCCTGCACTCCACGCATCTGCAGAGCTGGAAGCTCGTCCACTGCAAGCGCGAGCTCGACCGCCTGTCCCGCCGTCCGCACTCCGGCGCGGCCCATCCCGACGTCCACCTCGACCAGCACCCCGAGTGACGAGCCCGCCGCGACCCCGGCGCGCGAGAGAGCCCGGGCATTCGACGGATCGTCCACCGCGACGGTGATCCTGTGGTCGCGGGCCACGGTGGCGAGCGCACGCAGCTTCGCGTCTCCGACCACCTCGTTTGCGACGAGGATGTCCGCGATCCCGGCCGTCCGCGCCATCACGACCGCCTCCCAGACGGTCGCGCAGGCAACACCGACGGCACCAGCCGCGACCTGCAGTCGCGCCAGCTCGGGCGACTTGTGCGCCTTGATGTGCGGCCGCAGGTTCGTGCCGAGCTCGGCGATCCGAGTTGCCATCCGCGCGATGTTGCGCCGCGCGAGATCGAGGTCGAGCAGCAGGGCTGGGGTCTCGACCTCATGGCGCATGCGTCCGATCTGGTCCCGGTAGCGGTCGAGCGGAAGCTCCTTCGAGAGCTCGTTCAAAACGCACCTAGCCTAGTGCCGCCCTGCGAATGCCTGGCTCGGCGAGCCGATTGCGCACCCGTTATGCTCGCCACCACGGGGTGGGTATCACAAACCGGAGAGGGAGAGTGACTGTCATGGTGAGAGCGATGCGTGTAATCCTCGGACTGATCCTTGCCTGCGGAGCGCTCGGAGCGGCCACCGCAACCGCCGGAAACACAGTGGCGAGGACCGCCGCGGGCGGCTCGGTGTCGTGCTCGACCTCGGCGACCATCGGCTACATGGGCCCGACCACCGGCCAGGTCGCCTCGATCGGCGAAGAGCTCAGGGACTGGCCCCTCTTCTATATCTCGCAGTGGAATGCAACCCACAAGCTTCAGATTCACCTCGTCGAAGGCGACGACCAGTTCGATCCCTCACAGGCCTCGACGATCGCGCAACAGTTCGGGTCGAACGCGGCCATGCTCGGCGTGCTCGGGCCGGGCTCGAGCCCCGAGGTCGAAGCTGCGGCGCCGCTATTCAAGAAGGCCGGCATCTCGTACATCGCCGCCACGGCGACCAATGCGACCCTGACGAACGGAACGTACGGCCACTTCTTCCGCATCGCGCCGCCGGACTCCGTGCAGGCCCAGACCACGGCGACCTATATGGAGAAGGTATTGAAGGTGAAGAGCGTCGCGATCTTCGACGACCAGAGCGCTTACAGCAAGCCGCTCGCCGATACGGTCGAGGGCCTGCTCAAGAAGGCCGGGGTCTCGGTCTTCCGTAGCTCCGTTTCGCCGACGGCGACGGACTACTCATCGACGATCACCACAATCCCGAGCGGCACGCAGATCGTCTACACGCCGTTCACGAATCCGGCGAACATGCAGCTCTTCGGACAGCAGATGGTCGATCAGGGAAAGAACATCCCGATGTTCGCCGGCGACTCCGGCTACTCGAGCAAGTTCCATATCGTCGGCGCACGCTTCTCGACTTTCGCCCCAGACATCCGTGATCTGCCGGCAGACAAGGCCACGATCGCCGCGTACTTCAAGAAGGAAGGCTCGAACGCACCGTTGACGACCTACGGACCGCCTTCTTACGTGGCCGCGCAGATGATGCTCGCCGCCGTCGCGAAGGCCTGCGCGGACGGCACGGCAACGCGGGCAGAGGTCAACGCGGACCTGCACCAGGTTTCGCTCAAGACCTCGCTGCTTGGCCATCCGATCAAGTTCACGTCGAAGGGTGAGGATGCCGGCGCTCAGTTTGTGATCTTCGAGATCAACAAGGCCGGGAAGCCCGTCGTCATCCAGAAGTAACTGAACGTAGGAGCCTAGAGCGGCGCGTCCGGCGCTCATGCCGGGCGCGTCGCTTCGCGCAATGAACTGGTCGGAATTCGTTCAACTCACCATCGATGGGGTGACGCTCGGGTGCGTCTACGCGCTGATCGCGCTCGGCTACACGATGGTCTACGGGATCCTGAGGCTTTTGAACTTCGCCCACGGTGACGTGTACATGATCGGGGCCTTCATCGGCTACTTCATCTACACGGCTCTCGGGGCGCCGTACACGCCGTCGGTACCGATCGCACTCCTGCTCGTGTTGATGCTGGTAGCAGCGATGCTCGGCTGCGGTCTGCTCGGAGTTGCGATCGATCGGTTCGCCTACAAGCCGCTTCGCAACGCACCACGGATCGCGCCGCTGATCACCGCACTCGGGATCTCGTTTCTGCTCGAGAACTCGGCGCTCCTCTGTTTCGGGGCCCAGTACCGCAGCTACAACACCTACGCGCTCGACAACGGGAAGCTATTCACCTCCGGAGTGCACCTTCATGGGGTGACGATCTCACTGATGCGGATCCTCGTCGTCGTCGCCGCGCTAGTCACAATGGTCGGGCTGACGGCGTTCATCCGCTACACGAAGATGGGCGCGGCGAGCCGTGCGGTTGCGTTCGATCGCGAGGCCGCCGAGATGATGGGGATCGACGCGGACCGGGTGATTTCGACGATCTTCTTCGTCGGCTCCGCACTCGCGGGCGTGGCGGGGGTGATGAGCGGCGTGATCTTTCAGAACGTGTTCTCATACATGGGATTCGAGGCGGGTCTCAAGGGCTTCACGGCTGCGGTCGTGGGCGGCATCGGCAGCATTCCGGGAGCGATGCTCGGGGGGCTGTTCCTCGGTCTCGCGGAGTCGTATGCCGACGGCTACCTGCCACAGGGCTCAACCTTCACCGATATGTGGGTCTTCTTCATCCTGGTCGCCGTGATGCTCCTGAAGCCGACAGGCCTCCTGGGAAAGGCCGACATCATCCGGGCCTGATGACGAGCACGCCGCATGGATCGGAAACCGAATCGCCCGTCCCGGCGCAAAGGAGTCGCGGCTTCGAGTTGTGGAACGGGACAACAGCGGCCCAGCGGTTTCTGGTGTTCGTCGCGGCATGTGCGCTGCTGCCGGTCGTCGCGAGCTCGGACTACATCGTCCGCGTCGGTGTCAATACGCTGCTGTACGCCCTGCTCGCTCTTGGCTTGAACGTGGTGGTCGGTTGGGCCGGGTTGCTCGATCTCGGGTTCGTCGCATTCTTCGGCTTCGGCGCGTATTCATATGCGCTCCTCTCCTCGAACCAGTTCCATCTGCACTGGCCCGCACTCGCGACCGTGCCACTGATCATCGCCGCTTCGGCCAGTCTCGGCATCCTGGTCGGGCTTCCGTCGCGCCGCCTCATGGGCGACTACCTGGCAATCCTCACGCTCTTCTTCGGACAAGCATTCGTCACCCTCGTCTCGAACGCCGATCGGATCACCCCGTTCGGCCTCAAGAGCCCCGTCAACTTCACCGGCGGTCCGAACGGGATCAACGGGGTGGACAACATCCACTCGCTCGGGATCACCGTGGAGTCGATCCGAGGGTACTACTACCTCGCCCTCGTCGTCTTCGCCCTCATTGCCGGATCGCTTTATGCCCTGCACCACTCGCGCACCGGACGCGCGTGGCGCTCTCTTCGCGAGGATCCGTTGGCGGCGGAACTCATGGGAATGCCGGTCAAACGGCTCAAGCTGCTCGCGTTCATGATCGGCGCGGCCGTGGCCGGGTTGACCGGAACGATCTTTGCCGCCGTTCAGGTCGGCGTCTTTCCGGGAAACTTCGAGATTCCGCTGCTGATCACGATCTACGCCATGGTGATCCTCGGTGGGGCGGGGAGCATGACCGGGGTGGTCACCGGCGCGATCACCGTGAACGTGGTGCTGGAGATCCTCCGTACGCCCGGTCCCGCCCGCTGGGTTTTCTACGGGACAGTCGTGGCAGCGCTCCTCACCTTCGTACGGCCGTGGCGCCGGTTGGCCTTCATTGTCGTCGGAACTATCCTCTTCGGCGTCGCCGTCAACGAGATCGTCACGAGGTTGGATCGAGCTGCGGTCCAAGGGGTTCCGCCCGGAGGCGGCATCCTGGCCCGGGTCGTCGATCACTGGGTGATCCTTTTGACGAACCCGAACCTCGTGGGACACATCGCCTATGCCTGCTTGCTGGTCCTCGTCGTGGCGCTCACTCAGATCAGGGGGTTCTGGAGGACGCTGTTGCTCATACCGACGCTCTATCTCGCTGCGTTCACGTGGGAGAACGTCCTGGTTGAGAACCCAAGCGTCTCCCGCTTGATTTTGCTCGGCGCCTTGCTGGTCGGATTGATGAACGCGCGCCCGCAAGGACTGTTCGGCACCACACGGATCGAGATCGCCTGATGGCGGGCCCTCCGGATGCGCCGCCCGACTGGGCCGCGATCCGTAATGACTACCCCGCAGTGATCGGTCGCACGTACCTCGATACCGCCTGCATGGGTCTTCCGAGCCCTGCGGCCGAGGCGGCGCTCGGAGCGCATATGGCAATGCTTCGCAATCCGCCGGGCGATTCGACGACGGACCTCACGATCCGGATGCTCGAGCAGTTCGACCGCGCCCGCGGGGCAGCCGCGTCTCTGATCGGAGCCGGCCGGGACGAGATCGCGCTCGTTCCGAGCACCGGTGCCGCCATCGAGGTCGTAGCCTCGGCGCTCCGGCTTCCTCCGGGCACGCACGTTCTGGCCTCCGAGTTGGAGTTCGTCGGAACTGTCCTGCCGTGGCGCCTCCTCGAACAGCGCGGCACTTCTCTCCGGCTGGTCCCCCACCGCGAGGGCCGGATCGATGTGAGCGATCTGGAAGCAGCAGTCGACTCGAACACGCGGGCGGTCGTCGTCAGCTCCGTTCAGGAGGTCAACGGGTTCCGGGTCGATCTTCACGAACTCTCGCGCATGTGCCGGTCACGCGGCGTGCTCCTGATCGTCGACGCGATACAGCACGTCGGGCCGCTTCTGCTCGATGTCGCCGCGACCCCGGTCGACGCGGTCGCGGTAGGCGGGCACAAATGGCTGGGCGCCCCGTTCGGGATGGGGTTCCTCTACACGTCGCCCGCATTGCTCGACCGCCTCGAGCCGGCGTTGCGCTCATTCATGACCGCACATCCGCCGTCCGGGGGCTGGCGCGAGTACCTCGAAGACCCTGGCCGCCGCCCGGACGATCCGCTCCACTTCCCCGACAGCGCCGAGAAACTCGAGCTCGCCGGTCTCGGGACGACAATGGCCGCTGCCGGGCTCGCTGCGGCGATCGAGACGCTCCACCGCATCGGGCTTGCCGCAATCGCCTTGCGTTCCGCGCAGCTCGTCGAGCTGACCACTGTCGCGCTCGAAGAGGCTGGAGCCGAGGTCGTCACCCCGAGAGCCGGCGCCCAGTCGAGCATCGTCACGTTTCGTTCGAGCGCGAAGGTCGAGTCGGAACGGCAGCTCGTTGCGAAGCTCTCGGAGGAGCGCATCCTCGCCTCGCTCCGCTTTACCACGGGCGTCGGCGGCATCCGCCTATCGCCGTATTTCTACAACGACGAAAGCGACATCGAGCGGATGGCTGAAGTGGTTCGCCGTGAGCTCACACGGCGTAGCCGGCAATCGGGAAAGCGAGCACCGGCCGCCGACTTCGCGCCTAGCCCGACCGAGGACCGGTAGCTCGATCCTGGACATTCGTTCGGGTCTGGACCAGAGGCGCCTAGGTACTGCTAGCGGCAGGGGGAGACGGCCGCAACGCCTCCCAACCCGCTAACTATCTCAGGCCGCGTCGGCTCGATCCGAACTCCAGCATCCGGAAGAAGTGTGCGCAGCACAGCGGCGATCCGCTCGGCGAGGCGGTAGATCGGTTCAAGGTCAGGCGTCCCTCGCAACGTCTCGTTCACTCGCCGTCGACGTCAGCCGCGCTACCTTCGAAGCATGAGCGATCTTCAGAAGCGCGGGAGCTACATGCCGCGGCGGGTCCGGGAGCGGCGGCTGTACCAGTTCACGATCGGAGGCGTCGTAACTGGGCTGATCGGCGTCGTCGGGCTCGTGTTGGCCGTAGTTGGTGTAATCGGCGCAACGTTGCCGATCATCGCGCTTGTCGCCGCAGCAGTCTGCGTCTTCATGGCCCGTCGCGTCATCGCAAGCTGAAGACGCCAACGAGCGGCCGTGGCGCAGGTCACCCGCGTGATTGTTCGAGCCGTTCTTGACCAAGATTTGACCGCGGCGGCTGGGTTGGCACGACCGAGCTCGAGACTTCGCTATCCAATTCCGCTCTTCTCACCGCGTGTACGGGCCTTCCACGCTGAGTTCCGTAAGCGCAGAACGAGCGGCGCAGCTCTTGTTGACTCGACGTGGGGGAGCTTCGGTCGTCCGACGTCAAGTTGCGTAGCAGCGGACTCTCGCGTGAGCAACTTACGCGCCTGCGGGCAGATCCTTCTCGTTGATGTCAGGCGGCGTCTCGGATCTCTTCGTCAGGGCCCACTATTTTGTGATTGCGCCGGTGTCGAGCTTCTCGGCGGCGTCGACCGGCCGTCCCGCTCGTCTGGAGGTCTTCCGTCCGAGCCTGAACGCCTTTGCCGAGGTACGACTTCGCCTCAAAAGCGTATGTTGCTGGCCGTGATCGACGAGCGCTGGAACGGCCACCGCGCAGCCAGCCACTCGTGGCTACGGCGACCGAGCAGAAACGCTTCAGCGTCCAGCGCCTCGTCGGGGGCGCGACCTTGGCGACATCCTCGCGGGTCGTCTGGTTGGCTTGAAGTACGGTACCCCGAGACCTGTGTCAGGAAGCGATGCAATCAAGAGGACGAGAGGACCTGAAGACTTGAGCGGACAGATCTCCGACTACGGCGTACGTTTGGCTCTGAGGCACCCGCTGCGCACTGCGCGGATGGGGAACGCGCTCTTAGGGTCGACGGTCAAGCTGGTAGTGATCAGCCGGCAGGCGGCCGAGGCCGCTAAGCGCGCCGCGACGGATCGGGCAGTTCACGCCGAGGGTCGCCGCGCTGCGGCCAGTGCGACGCGTGCCGCTCGACGGGTTCAGAGGGTCGGCTTCGGGAATGCGCTCAGCGACAGGCAGGCCGTGCGCGAGCTCCGGTTGGCGACGGCTCACGCTTCGAAGGCGGCGAACCTCGTCTTCAACCCGCGCCCGACCCGGCTGAAGCGGACGGTCGTGATCGTCGTCGTCGGCGGGGCGACGGCCGGTGCTGCCTATGCGGGCTGGAAACTGTATGCAACTCCGTCCCGAGCTACCGATACGAATGGCTCCGCCGGCAGCAACGCCGCTGCGCCCATGACTCCCAGTCCTCCGGATCCCGCCGTGGAATCCGCGGACACGCCGAAAGCCTCAGGAACTGAGGAGCGCGCGACCGACACGGACGAAAGCTGAGCGCCGGGTTTTCCGCGCCAGCTGCTCGTGAGCGCGAGTCCGCGCAAACCTAACGGCGAACGTGGCGCGAACGTAGCTCGAACCGAAATCACCTGCGGCTGCCGCGTCACAACGAGCCCAAGTGCCCCCTCAGACGACGCTCCGGGGTTTGAGACGCGCGACGGCTCCTACACCAGGACCTCTTGTGTGCGCGACGGCCCTTACGCCCGACTGGTTCGTGCCTGGTTTTTGACCAGGATTTGACCACGGCGCTCCGTTGGCAACAAAATCCCTGCAAACGAGGGGGTGCTTTCCGCCCTCTCACGGCGGCGGCACGGGTTCGAATCCCGTATGGGCCTTTCGACACCGTTTGGTAGAGCCGATTTGGCTCAACCATGCGGTGTCAGGTATGACGCTGATGCCGGGTTTGGGCATGTGGTGACCACTCGGTGACCACGCACAACTGCCTGTAAGGCAAACCCTCTGGCCGCGAGCGCATGAGCGTCCCTAGGGAAGCCCTCCGCGCCGTGAGCTGCGAGCGCGGAGTCACCCCAACCCAGCAACTTTTCGCGGTCGACATTGCTTTCCCCACGCCCGTCCTACGGGGGCCGCAGGTCGATTCGTAGTTCGGCGGCGAGCGCTGCGGCTCGCTCCGGCCCGAGGCGGCCAAGCAGGTGGTCGATCACGTCCTCTTGGCGGGCTTGTCCGAAGGCAAGTCGATAGACGGCAAGTGCGTCGCGGAGGTACTTGAGTCGATCGAGTTCCCGGCTCATCGGAAGGGCGAGGATGTGGCGCTCGACCTTCGCACCGTTCTCGATTGGGTAGACCCAGTACGGCACGAGTTCCGAGTCGGTCTCGAGCCTGTCTTGGCATGCGAGTTCGAAGGCGGCTGCCCACGCGTCGCCGCCGCCGGCGAGGGCGCCAGCACCGTGCTTCATCGCCACGTTCTTGCGTACCGCATGGCCCTTGTAGCGGTGGACGCGCCCTTCGCGCTGCTCGAGATCGACGGGGTTGGTCGGCAGATTCCAGTGGACCACGACGTGGCAGTACGGATGGAAGTCGAGGCCTTCCTGCCCGACCGAGGTACTGATCAGGACAAACGGCCAATAGGGGGAGTTGAAGCCCTCGCGCAGCTGGGAGGCTCGCGCGGGAGTCTCGCCGTCTGCGCGGTCGCCCCCGCCTTCCTCGTCGCCGAAGCGCATCGCAAACGCTGTGTGGAGCCGCTCCGAGTGAGGGGCGACGGCGTGCTCGGTGACTGTGAGGTGGCTGTAGTTGACGCGGGACGCTCGCAGCGCGAGGGCGCGGATCATCGCGTCGGCGATGGTGGAGGCCGCCTTCGCTGCCGGGCTGGTTGCTTGCTCCCTCGGATTCCATGAGCACGTGCAGCATGTTCATCCAGCACCGCTTGAAGGCATCCGTCGGTGCAATGACGCAACACCTCACGCCAGTAGGTGTCCTCGCGCGACGCGCGACCTGCGCGCAGCAGCGCAGTCGCTTCCGGAGCGTTGAACAGGCCGCGAAGGGCCCACGCGACCCGTGCCGCTGCGAGCCTGGCGTCGAGCGAGTCGGCCGGAAGGCCGGTGACGCGGGTCAGTGCACGCAGGGCGAGCGTGCCCGGGGCCCCGATGGCTAGCCTGCCCAGCACGTCGGCGAGATCCTCCGGGCGACGTCCGAGCACCGGATTGAGCGTGCCATCCACGGCCGAGCGGGCGAGCTCCACGTGCTCCAGCCAGCGGCTCTCCTGAGCAGAGGCTCGCTTGTCCCAGTTTGTCCAGGCGGCGCCTAGATCGCGATGGGCCCACCAGTCGGACTCCTCGTCGAGCAGCAGGGGCGCGGCCCAGTACCAGCGCTCATCGACATCGCCGTCAGCAGCACCCGCTGGAAGTCGGTCCAGCAGCGGGGTGACCCGGTCCTGGGCCCACGCCAGCAGGTCTCCTACAGAGGCGTTTGGATGGTCGGTAGCGAATTCGCGCGGGTCGGCGGCCGCGGCGAGCGCTGGCGACGGGTACAGCAGTGCGAGCGCCGGCATCCCGGTGCGCCGTCGTCGCTCCGATCGCGAACGCGAGTCGGTTGCGCTGACTCGAACGGCGTTCTGGTGTGTTCTGCGCTTTAGGGTCCGCCTCGAGCGTGAGGCTCCGCTCCGCGAGGTAGCTGAGGAGGCCGGCGGTTGCGCGCGGGACGGCGTTCCAGGCTGAGAAGACGAGTCGCTTTGTGAAGCCGCGGAGCTGCGGTCGGGCGTATGCGCCGCCAAGCTCGTGGTAGGGCAGTGAGGGTGGGACCCACAGCAGGCGCCATGCCTCGCTGTCGATCACGTCTTCGGCGAGTTCGCGCATGCGCGGACCGCCAGGATCTACGGCGTCGTACCCGCGCAGTTTCGCGCGGTCGAGCAACTCGGCCTTCGTCGCGTTGAGTAGCGCCGCTAGTTCCGCGGCTTGATCGGGCGCTTTGCACGCAGCGTCGAAGCGGGTGCGCAGCTGGTAGCCGTCGAGGAAGTTCAGCAGGTATGGAGCGCTCTTCCAAAGCTCGGTGACGTCCTGCTGCCCCAGCTCATCGGCGATGTCCTGGACGAGCAGGTATTGGTGTAGATCGGCGGGTGTCGGTGTCGCGACCCGCGGGACGTGGCGGAGCATCGCGTCGTGCTGACCGGCGGCGCCGATTCGCTCGGTTCGGGCGATGTAGCGGGTGAGGAGGGCTTCGATCTCACCGCTGATCGCGTGGAGTTGGTTCGCGGTTTCGGGGGTGGCGCTGCCGAGTTCGCGTCCGTAGTTGCGCAAGAGCGCGCCGAGCTCATCGGCGCGGGCGTGGCTGTCCGCGAGGAAGCGGACAGTGGCGAGGAAGTCCTTGTGATGGTCGTCGTCGCCGCCGTCGCCGGCAACCGTGAGCGCTCGGTACGGAGTCGCCGAAAGCATCAGGACACGGGCGTGCTCGCCGGTTTCGGGCCGTTCCCAGTCAAAGAGCGCACGCGCGAGGCTCGCTGCTTCGCTATCTGGGTCGTCGACCAAGAGATGGCGGAAGCGCTGGAACTCATCGAGGATGACGAGGTCTGGCTCCAACGCCTCCACGCAGGCTGCGGCGAGCAGACCGCGGAGCTCTCCGATCAGGGCGTCGCGCCTCCTCGTCTGATCCCTGGGGATCCGGGTGCGCGTCCTCCCGAACTCGTGACACAGCTCGTCGAAGCGCTCCCGGATCGACGCGTGACCCTCAGCCGTTTCCTTGGCGATGCGGTGATCGATTGTCCGTGCAAACTCGTCGGCGATCCCGGCATCGATCGTTCTCCGGTCGAATCCTTGGAGCCGGGCCCGGAAGTCATCGGTGTTCCTGACCCAGCCCTGAAGGATGTTCTTCGGGGCGGCGCGGCCACCGAGCGACCATGCTTCGCGAAGCAGCCAGTAGAGCAGGACGCGTTCATCGGCGCGGCCTGCGCCACCCGACTGCTCGAACGAGGTACCGGGCGTGAGCGCGACGAGGTTGAGGGACTGGTCTCGAAGGTCACGCACCTGTTTGGCGAGGAGCGTGAGTCGGCTGGCACGGGCGGTCCCGGTCCCGGTGACGTCGAGCTTTCGGACGTTCTGCGCGGCTATGTCGCCGTTCGAGCAGATGTAGACGATGTCGATGCGGTCGACTCCGTCATCACTGAGCCGGTCGATCGCTTTGGCGACAACGCCGCGAGCCACCATTGTCTTTCCGAGCCCGACCTCGTCGGCGACCAGGAATTTGCGTGTCGAATCAGATGCGTCGAACAGGCGATGAAACGCGTGCTCGACCGTCGCGCGCTGAAAGTCCTTGAGGCCGGCGAGTACCTGATCGGTGTCGAGTCCGGTGATCATGGGCGCGACTCGCGGACCTCGCAAATCGTCTCCCAGAGCTTCTCGAGCTCGGGTGGGAGCAGGCGGTCGGTCGACGCGCCCGCGGTGCGCATGTCGGTCAGGAGACGATCGATCTCCTCCAGTCGCTCGGGAGCCCGGTGCAGCGCGCGCAGCATCGGTTCGAGCAGCGGAAGGCCGTCGGCAGGGCTACGCCCGCGAGGGCTGCCGCCGACCGTGCGCTCGGTGAGCAGATCTTGGAGCTCCGCGAGCATGCGATCGCTGTCACCGTCGTCTGCGAGTAGCAACAGGATGAATCGCAGTAGGCGGTCGGTGTCTGAGAGCAGCTCGGCCGTGACCGCCTCTGCTCGTCCGCCGGGAGCCCCTTCCAACGGAAGACGTACCGCGACGTCGAGGTGCTCCTCGGCACCGTCATCGCGGCGGCCGGTGAGGCGAAGAGCAAAGAACGGAGTGACTGACGACAGGCCGGTTGGTGCGAAGGTCGCTGCCGGATCGGCGCCGAGGTGGACGGGCTGCGGGGTGTGATGCGATAGCGGGCGCGCGTGAACTCTTAGACCCGCGAGGTCCACCGTGCGCGTCGCGAGCAGGATCGTGCGCCAACGGTCCGCGCTGGCGGGTTCCACGCGTGCGCGCAGCGCCCCTGCGGCGAGTTCGTGAGCCGCGCGCTCTAGTGTGCGTTGCAGGGCCTCAGACGGCTCTTCGGGCGCTGGCTCGGCTGAAGGTTTGAACGGTGTGATCAGGTTGGCGTCTTGAAGGAGTCTGCGGACGGCCTTCGTGCCGTGGTGGGTGCGCCACCCGTCGAGTTCAACAAGGAACTCAACGTTGCGCTCGAATGCGGCTTCGGTCGCGTTCGCCGATCCGACGTACACGGCTGCGTGTTTGAAGCGCTCGCCGACGAATACTTTCGCGTGCAGACCGGAGAGTTCCGGACGGTCGGCCGGCTCCGCGTTCGCCATGCTGCTCTCGTCTGCTTCGTCATCGACATCCAGGAGTGAGGACACATCGTCGAAGACGTCCACTTCGTTCAGTTTCGCGATCGTTGCGTTGTCGAGCTTCGCGAGCTCGTCAAAGCGGCCGATCACGCTGAAATCGGCCCGGACCTCGTTTGCCAGCCGCTCGATGGCCGGGGCGCCGACGAACGGCGAGATAACCATCAGTCGGTGGAGATCAGCGACTGGCCAGTTCGGCTTGCCGTCGTGGCCGATGGGATGGAATGCGACGTCATCGAAGGCCTCCGGCAATGACCATTCGACGCGCCGCACCTCCGATGTCAGCAGCTCAATGCGTTGATGCGCCAGGGTGGGAAGATCGTGGCCGGCGGCCTGGGCCATCGCCGGGAGCGCGGCGAAGAACTCAGCCAGCGGGCGGTTGGGGTTCTTGCGCCGCTGGCGCGCTAGGAGCTCGCCGTCTAGTGAGAGGGCGACGTCCCATGATCGATCGAACGTCAGGTTCCGGGAGAGGACGAGAAGTCGGTATCGGACCGGCTCGTCGTCGTATTCGGGCGCGAAGCGCAGCAACCAGCACTTTGGGTGAAAGATGCCGCCTGGGGTCGGCGGCGTGACCGGATGGACCGAGCCCTCGAGGAAGGCGAGCAACGGGATGTGACTCGGCGGCACCTTGATCGCTCCCGCGTGGCAAAAGAGCGAGATGCGGCCGGCGTTACGCCGCAGGGCAGTCAGCAGCGCGAATGGGTTGTTGACGGGGCCGCCACGTGAATTGGACCAGGGGAGCGCGGTCGCAGCCAGCGGGACCCGCAGCAACGCGAGTAGATCGAGCGTGTAGGTCGTCCCGACCGCGTGGTCGAGCGTGTACCCGCCGGGTGGCGCCAGTACGTCGAGCAGGAGCCGCCTATCGGCAGGGGCAAGCATCACTCCTCCGCGGGGGTGACGATGTCCAGCAGCTGTTGCTGGGTGCTGTTCCAGCGGTACTCGAGCTGTCCTGCGCCGGCGGCGCCGCGCCACGTCTCCTCAGCCGCCGTGAAGCTGAGGCGAGCCTGGCGCTTCTTGACCTCGAGCTCGCGTTCCTGAATCCGAGTAAGGAGGTCGGCGTCGGTAATGACGCGGAGGGGCTCGGCCGTAAGCGCGGCCCAGTCGGTCACGAACCGCCGCGTCTGTGGCGAATGACGCGATCGGAGGTCTCCGAGGAGCGGCCAGAGCTCGTCGAGTGGCGCGATTGTCGTGGTCGGCGACGGCCTCGCCGGCCGCCCAGTCCTCGAGCTCTCTGCGGTAGGAAAGCTCGGCGTCCTCGTCGCCTCTACGCCTTGCGAGCTCGTGGTTGTAGAGCAGCGCGGCGCCGTGCATTCGCTCGCTGAAACGCTGTGCGTGGGCGAGCAGCGTGCGCTGGCGATCGGTGAGCTCGGGGGCGTCGAGTTGCCACGGGAAGTCGACCTTGGTCCACGGAGTGCGCCGCTCGGCCAGCGCTGCGAGCATCGTGCCCGGGCAGTGCGTCGCGGATCCGATCGCGAAGGTACTCGGCCTCCTCGGCCCGCAACGTCGAGTGACGCAGTCTCTGGCCAGTCTGAAGGTGGATCCGGGAGGTTCGCGTGCCACCACGATGCGATCGCGTTGACCGTTTGTCCGTCGTCGTCGATAGCGGCTCCCCGGGAGCGACTCACGGCACGGCCCCACTGCTCTCTCGTGCCTTCGATCGGCGAATTCGCCACCGTGCCAAGCCCTGCCAGTAGATCATGCTCGGGACCTGTCGGAGGTTTGCCCGCGCGGATGATCCGATCACTCCGTCCTTCTCACCGGCCTGAAGCAGCGTCTCGATGAGCTGGAGCTCCTTGCGGCGTGTCCGTTCCAGCGCGTCGGCGCGCCCTGCCCATCTCCGTTCGCCCTCGCGAAAGGTCCACGGGACGAACAGGAAGTAGCGGGCGCGTCGCTGAACGGTGCTCATCCCCGGAAATAGGGCGTTGGCGAAGGCATCCCGGATAGCGCCGAGCCCGAGCTCATCGCGAGTCTCGGGCCGCCCGAGCAGCTCTACCACCTGCAGCGCGCGCTTGCGCTCAGCATCCGAGAAGTCCAGCCAGGTTAGGGTCGACATGGGAGCACCGGTTCGCGCGTGATCTCGTGATCCTGACCGCTGGTCACGTGACCGTCATGCAAGGTGCGACGCGTCGGCGAACCGGCACGGCGACCAAGCCCGTTTCATCGTTCAGACGAGACTAGTCGCCTTGCTGATCCGAATCGGCTGCTGGCAGGCTGCGGCGTTTACGCCACGTGGTTTGAGAGCGTCAAGGCGAGCTGCACTACGAAGGCTCGCACGGTTGCTCGTGCGCCCGGCGCGGTCGATGATCCAAGAATCTGACGGGCTTCGGTAACGGCGTCGTCCACATCGCTCATCCCCGAGTCAGAGAGGATCTGCGGATGGACCTCTGTTCAACGGGTTACAGCGCAGAATCCGCGAGACGGTTGCCCGAGTTGCCTTGACGAACCCAAGGCGGCAGTACGCCTCCAGGGCGTACGCGGAGCAAGACGGTTCAAAGCGGCACTGAACGCCGAGCCGTCCCGATACTCGTCTCCGAGCGGCGCTCCGCGTCTACGAACTGCTGCCGCGGCATACCGATTGCCATTCCTCGCTCTCGATGCGACGGGCATGCGAGTGGGCGAACTCGAGGCGCTGACGTGGGGAGACGTCGACGAACCGGGCGGGAGGTGGCGTGTTCGAGCGAGCACCGCGAAGACTCGGCGAGCTCGTTGGGTGCCGGTCGATGACGAAGTCTTCGCTGCAGTTGCGGCGACGGTCCCACGTGAGGATCGTGACCTTGACAACCAGGTTTTTGAAGGTTTCGGTGCCGACAGGCTGCGCACGTCGATCACGCGAGCCTGCAAAGCAGTGGCAATCCCGGCGTTTCACCGCAGGATCTTCGTCACCGACGGGCAACGCTGTGGCACCTCACGGGAGTACCGGTCGCCGACGCGGCGTCCTGGCTCGGACACTCCCCGCAGGAGCACCTTAAAACGTACGCGCACGCCACGCTCACGGATCGTAGCGAGCTCGACTATGCCGAGATTCTCAGCCGATTCGCACAACCGGCTGGGCGGTGAAGGCACCATTCAGCTCGCGTGGTACTGAGTCCAGTCAGACTTTGGGACCCTCCCGCTCCTCCGGGGCGATGCATCTACTCGCGGTGTCACCAGTGATCCCGCCGCCGCTGTATCGCTCCATGAACGCTGGCCTCGCTGATCAGTTTCGGTGGAGCGTGAAGACCTCTGGCAGCCGGTTGAGCATCATCAGGCCAACCGGAGAAGAACGATCGTGAGAGACAGGAAGTACGCGATCGTCATCCAGATCCCTGCGGTCCACCAACCAACGAAACGAAGTAGACGACGCGGAGCAGAAGTGAGCGCTGCTCGCGATGGCCGCTCTGAAAACGGTGACGCCTCCACCGTGCGACACGCTCACGGCGACCGGCCGCGGCCGAAGCGTCAACAGCGTGCCCGTGCGGTTGAAGATCCAAAACGCGAGGGGTAGCCCGACGATCGTGATGGCCGCGAGATACCCCAGCCCAGAGATCCCCGTGAGCCACCATCCGATGAACAGGTACCAGAGAACGCGAACCAGAAACGGCGGGCCTTGTCGCCTGGTGACGATGACACTGCTTGCGTTGCGGGCGCGGTCTGAACTCACGACATGACTCTAGACCCCGCCTCGGGGAGACGTTGACACGCGGCCCTCGGAGCGCCGCACGGCCCGCACTTCAACTGACGCCCCGCGCTCCTGCATAGGCGACAATCTCAGCTTCGGAGCGATTCATCTGACCCGTGGAGTCTGGAAGCGGGCCAGCATTAGGCTGTCCGGTCAGCGCGTTGCGCGAGTATTCCCCTCGTCAGCGCCGGATGCCGGAGCAGCGGGGCGGCTGCTTCATCGGGGGATCGTCTTGACGGGCTTGAGGAAGAACAGGCACTGGTCCGGGTTGTACTCGCCGACCTCGGCGATGAACCGAAACTTGTCGCCCTCGGCGGGGAGGTAGACGGAGCTGTCCTTGAGTTGGAGGTCGAACATGTTTACGTCCTGGAACTGAAATGCAGGTCCATTCGTGGTGTTCGGGCCCTTGTCGCCGGGCCCGATGAGGATGTCGTAGCGCGTGTTGGTGCTGCCGTGACGTGCAACGGAGACGATGGATCCGTCGAAGGCGATCGTCCGCCCGGCGTACTTCTTGGCGAACGCGGCGTACTTAGCGTCACAGTCACCCCCAACGAGGATCGCGGCAAGGGCCTTGTTGTTCTTTGGGGTTAGTGTCGCCACCGCCTGGGGCTCGGCCGGCGCGGTCTCCTCCGGTGTGGTGGACACGGTCTCTGACGGCGTTGTCTTCGGCTCTTCGCTGCTCTTGTCGTTGACACAGGACCGGGCCACGGTCAGGGTCGGCTTACCCGCCACAGTCGTGCCGGCAGCCGGATTCTGCTCGCAGACCTCCCAGTTCGACTCCACCACGACGCCGAACAAGCCACCGCCGTCGACCTTGACCTCGCCATCGAACCCGGCGTCCTTGATGGCGCTCTTCGCGTCGTCGAGCTTCTTACCCGCAACGTCAGGCATGGTCGTCGCTTTGTCACCCCCACAACCGGCAAGCCCAGCAGTGGCGACTACTGCAACGACCACGACCATCATCAAGCGAACCGCACGCATCGAACTCTCCTCAGCTACCCGCAAGGCACGCTGAGCCTAGCTGCCACCGGCACCGACGGCCGCACGTCAGAGAACAGGCCGGGTCGCGACCCGTCGGAACACCGGTTCCTGTCTCTTCGACTGCCGACGGCTAGGCCGGACAGAAGATCTACCCACCTCCCCCCCCCCCCCCTCTGCCCGGCCCCCCCTCCCCCCCCTCGGACCAGACAGGCATGGGACGACTTCCTCGACGAGGTAGAGACGAGCCGACGTGCACGGGAGGAGCGGGGTTTGATTGTCGGGAGGGGCGGTCGCGAACCAGCGGCCGCACTATCCTTGGAGCCGTGAGTCTGCCGCCGCCCGATCCGCCTGGTGTCCGGATCTCCGACTCCGACCGGGAGCGTGCGGCGGAGCGGCTCGACCAGGCGCTCGCCGAGGGCCGGATCACGGTCGCGGAGCTAGAAGAGCGCGTCGCCGCGGTCTACGCCGCGCTCTACGCGGCCGAGCTACGTCCGCCGCTGGCTGACCTTCCCGGTGACGACGTCGTCGCGCTCCCTGCCGCAGAGCCTCTGGTGCTGCGCGCCGGCGCGTCCGGCATCAAGCGCACCGGCGAGTGGAGCGTGCCCGCTCGGATGCGGGTGAAGAGCCTCATGGGGTCGGTGGTGCTGGACTTCTGCGAGACCGCGATCGCGCACCCGGTCGTGGAGATCGAGCTGGTGCTCGGTACGGGTTCGGCCAAGCTGCTCGTGCCTGACGATGCCACCGCCAACGTCGACGCCCTCGTCGCAACCATGGGCTCCGTCAGGAGCACCGTCGCCTCGCAGCCCAGGGCGGGGGCGCCGCATTTCGTCGTGCGCGGGCGCGCGAGGTTGGGCTCAGTCACCGTGCGACGGCGCCGCGGGATCGCCGGGCTGCGGTTCTAGGGGCGCTCGCGGCGCACTCATGCCGTCCTGGGCTTGCTCGTCGTCATGGGCAAGTGCGCGAGCAGAATCGAGAAGCTGGGGTCACTGGTCCGCCCCGAGATCGTGTCAGACGCGCCCACATGAGCGCATACGGTGACCATCCGGTGTCCACTTCGTCCGTAGAAAGTGCTTATTTGCAGGGATG
>CAVREC010000002.1:0-516019 GCA_963720045.1 uncultured Actinomycetota bacterium
TGGCGGGACGGGTTGGGGGATATAGGGGATGAGTACTTCCATCGCGCTCGATCAAACACGGACGGCCTGGCTAGGTACGGGCCGCATATCTCTGTCGGATTCGACAGGTCGTGAGCGGACCACTACTCCTCGTTCAGGGCAGCCGGCGGTTCGCCGCGGCTGCAGCACCACGGCGCTGCGAGCACCGGCTCGGCACGCGTCCTCATCCACGCGCTCCTCTCGGGGCGCGTGAACACGTGCCGTCCGGAAGGCCTCGGCCTGGCCCGGCGCGGCGAGTCGCATCAACACACATCTCGGAGGAGAACAACACATGAAGCTCTTCAAGTCGAAGAAGGCAGTCGCCCTTCTTGCCACGCTGGTCGTCGCCGTTGCGGCGTCGATCGGCGCGTACGCGTACTTCACGAGCACCGGCACTGGTTCCGGCACGGCAACGGTTGGTTCGGCGACGAACTGGGTCATCGGTCAGGACGGCTACAGTGCCGCGTTCACCCCGCAGATCACGACTGTATCCCGGCGTCAGGGCACCCAGCCGTCTGCAGGGCACGGTCAAGAACAATGGTCGGCGAACCAGCAGCTGAACACGATCCGGCCACGAGTCGAGGCCCCGAGGTCAACGCTGGCGGCTGCGGCTGCGGCTCCGAACCCGTGCACGGCGGCGGACTATCTCTGTCCGCGACCTCAGGGTGGACTGTGGCGCCGAACGGTCTGTCGGCTGTCAAGACGCTGACCCAGGACGTCGTCGCGGGCGCGACGGTCAACTTCAGCGGTCTGAACGTCTCGATGATCGATCGTCAGGACGCTGTTGCTGGTGACGGTAGGGCAACCAGAACGGTTGCAGCTCGCGACGGTCAACCTGCACGTACGACGCCGCGTAGTCGATCCACCTCGGTGGAGGGGCGGTCATACGGCCGCTCCTCCACCCGGTTCTTCCATCGAAACCACTGACACCTAACACGACCAGACAAGAGACGGAGACAAGGCGAATCTGATGGCAAGGCGGTTCAGGAGCACAGCGTGGAGTTCCAGGCCCAGGCGGGTGCTGGTTCTGCTCGGTGTGTTCGGGGTCGTTGCCGGTGGCTGACCGCGGCCGTTGGTGTTGCGCTCGGGAAGAACAATCCGCCGACGGTGAGCTCGATCAATCTGGCGAGTCGGTCGCCGACGAACGCCTCTTCGGTGTCGTGGACGGTGACGTTCAGCGCCGCGGTGACGGGGGTGTCGTCGAGCAACTTCACGCTCGTGAAGAGCGGCTTGAGCGGAACGCCAACGATCGGAACGGTCAGCGGAAGCGGCACGACGTGGACCGTCGCGGCATCGACAGGGGCTGGGAGCGGGACGCTGCAGCTGAACCTGACGAGCGACACGGGGATCAAGGACGGCGAGCAACACGCAGTTTAGAACACGCTGACCGGGCAGACGTACACGATCGACAGAACGGCGCCGGTGGCGACGTCGATCAGCTGGCGGGGGCGTCAATCCGACGAAGGCGTCGAGCTGTCTTGGACGGTGACGTTCAGCGAGCCCGTCACGGCCTTGGTCACGAACTTCCAGCGAGTGCGGAGCAACTTCTCGGTCGTCGCTGGCGGTCGGTCGGTTGCCCTCGGCGGCGCCCGACGGCGACTGTGTGACGGTGAGCGGTCCGTCACACGGTGACGGCGTCGACGGGGCAGTGGCAGCGGCACGTCGAGCTGAACCTGTAGAGTCCCGGCGCGGTCAAGGACGCCGCGGGGAACACGATGACGGCGACGTTCACG
Source organism: uncultured Actinomycetota bacterium (assembly GCA_963720045.1). Taxonomy (GTDB): domain Bacteria; phylum Actinomycetota; class Thermoleophilia; order Gaiellales; family Gaiellaceae; genus PALSA-600. The sequence continues at coordinate 1,752 of CAVREC010000002.1, forward strand.
GGACAGGCGCGGTCTACACGATCGACAAGACCGGCCCGACCGTCAGCTCAATCGTGCGGGCCGGCCCGACGCCGACGAACGCGTCGTCGGTGTCGTGGACGGTGACGTTCAGCGAAGCGGTCACCGGGGTCGCAACGCTCGGACTTCTCGTTGTAGAACTCGGGGCTTTCGGGTTCGCCTGCGGTGACGGGCGTATCGGGGTCGGGGAGCGTCTACACGGTGGCCGCCTCACTGGGACAGGGCAGGAACCTTGGCTTGAGTTCCGTCGGCGGGGTCAATCGCCGACCTCGCCGGGAACCCGCTCGGAGGGACATTGCCGGTGAGCGGGCCTGCATATACGTTCGTGCCGCAGCCGTATTCGCTTTTCGCTGCGGACGCGTCGTGCAGCAGACCGGAATCAACGTCGGCGGCGGGGACAACATGTTCGGGGCGGCGCACAGCAACGGTGCCTTCACTGTGCCGGCAGCTACAACAGTTCGGAACCTCGGATGCGGGCTGCAGCCCGAGCACTCGGGGAAGGGGAGCAACACGTTTGGCCGCAACGGCGCGAGCGCGCCGAGCGCCGGGCCGAACAACCTGCCGTACCCCGAGACGTACAACCAGACGACGTCTGCAGTCAGCCCGGCGCGCACTCGGGTGCGACGTTCACGATCACGAACAGCTCCAGCGGCATCTACTGCGCGACGAGCTCGATCACGTTCGGGTCGAGCAACATCACCGCGACAGTGACGCTGGTCGCGCCGAGTATCAGATGTCGGGCAGCGGCCTCAACCTGACACCCGCCTACGGGACCTGCTCGCCTATGACACGAGCACGACGCTCGGGAACACCGGGCTATCACGTGCTCAGCGGCGGCAACGACACATTCCACAACGGAACGCTCTATGACCCCTACGGCGCGTTGACGGTGGGCGGGAGCGGCTCGAACTTCGACGGGTTCTTCGAGGCCGACACGATCAGCGATCAGCGGCTCCAACAACACCTTCACCGGCGAAGGCCCCGCCAGCTACCTGACCGTCAGCGGGAACGTCCCGCCGATGTGGCCGGGCGGCCGGCGTCCTCGATCCCGGTCAGTTCACGAACACAACGGCGTCGCTGAGACGGTCACGAGCTATCACGATCGTGAACAGACTGTCCCGTCGGGTTGCACCGCGGGCGACTTCACGATCAGCCACGGCGCCATCGACTCGCCCAAATCCGCTCAACGTCCCCGCGAACGGGTCCGTGACGCTCCCGACCGCGAGGGTGTCACGGCGCCGACGATCCAGATACACAACAACGGCAACCAGACCACCTGCGCGGCGCGACGTTCTCCCTCGGATACTTCGCGACCGACACCAACGGCCCGAACACCGGCACCGTCACGGTCGGAACCCCGAAGCCATGGACGGTCACGTTCGGGACCGCATCTGGCGACGTGCTCCTGCCTACGTCGTTGAACGACCCGAACCGGGCCGTCGACACTGTACCCGTCACGGTGACAAACAACGATGGCGCCGCCGAGTACCTCCACAAAATCGTCTACGCGATCATGCCCGACTGGTCGGCCTGCGCCGGGGCGGCACCAATCCGGCACCTGCATCGGCGGCTCCGCCAACGGCGACCCGGCTGCGTTGCCGCGACTTCTCGATCAACGGCAGCGCTACCCCGGGCGCGGCCTCGACCGTGCCTTACGGCGTGGAGATCGGCCCGAACGGAAACGTCCCGACCAGCTTCACGATCCAAATGGTCGACAACCACCGAACCAGGACGCCTGCAATGGCGTCAGCGTCCCCCTGACCGCCATTGCCAGCTAGAAGATGTCACCGACACCCACCCCGACCGCGACCGCGCCCGGCGACGGAGCTGGTTCCTGGGGACGAGCGGCAAGGCGTTCGTCTCGGTAGCGATCGCGGTGGCGATCACTTTCGGCGTCGTCGGAGCTTTCGCGTTCTTCACCAATACCGGCAGCGGGGCGAAGGACGCCGCGGTCTCGGTAGGTAGACTTGACCGCAGCGGTGATCTCGGCTCCGAACTCGGGCGGCAGCACGGTGACGATCACGTGGACCACGAGGCCACGCTCGGGAACCCGTCCGCGAACACCAGGATCACCTACACGGTGCTGCGGAAGTCGACCGGCCCCTATGCCCCCGTTCCGTCGGGGCCGTGTTCGGGCGCGCTGAGCTATCCGAAGGGTTCGTGTGCAGACAACAGCGTCACGGCTGACGGCACCTATTCCTACGAGGTGGTTGCCACCTTCAACTCCTGGTCTGCCACCTCAAACGAAGTCTCGGTGGTCGTGGACGACCGCGCCGACGGCATCCGTGACATTCCCGAGTTCCGGTGGGTTCTACAACAGCGCCGGCTGGGGCGGTCCGGCCGGCTCGATCACCGGCACGGCCGACGATCACGGCGGCTCCGGAGTGTCGGCTGTTGCGGTGTCGGTGCAGGACACGAGCGCCGGCACATGCGCGGACGCAACCGGGGCGTTCGGCCACTCGTGTCCGAACTACGTGGCCGCCTCGGGAACCACGAGTTGGAGCTTTGCGGAAGCCGCGTCGAACCTGACAAACGGGCACAGCTACACGGTCACGGTCGAGACGACCGACAACCTCAACAACACGAACCCATCCGCGGCGACGGCCTCCTGGACATACGACACCGCGGCGCCGACCGCGACGGTCACGTTCCCGGCCGCTGCCTACTACAACGCAGTCGGTTGGGACGCGACCGGGGGGATCAGCGGCGCCGCCGACGATCACGGCGGCTCCGGGCTCGGCCAGGTCGGGGTCGCGATCGAGGACGCGACGACGGGTAACTACTACGACGGCACCGGCTTCGCAAGCAGCTCGATCATCTACCAGCCGGCCGGCGGAACGAGTAGCTGGAACTACCCGCTCGCGAGCAGCAAGCTGACCAACGGCCACAGCTACCAGGTCACGGTCGAGACGACCGACAACACGGACACCCCGAACACGAACGCATCCGCCGCGTACGGCGAGCTTCGTCTTCGATACTGCCGCGCCGGCTGTGACGCTGACGACGCCGGCCAACAACAGTTACATCAACTCGACGACGCCCACGTTCTCGGGCTCGGCGGGCAACCTGGCTGCGACCTCGGCTCACAGCGCCGACTCGGCCACCGTCACCGTCTATATCTGTTCGGGCTCGCCGGCCTCGTGCAACTCGATCAGCGGCAGCTTGATCCAGACCCGGGCGGCGATCGAGTCCGGCGGCTCTTGGGCGGTAGCTGCTTCTCCGGGGTTGGCCGGGAACGCGCAGTACACCGCGCAAGCGTCGCAGTCCGACGGTGCCGGCAACGCCGGTACGAGCAGCGCGAACACGTTTGTGATCGACACGGTCGCGCCCGCGCCGACGGTCACGGCGCCGCCCGCGTACGCGAACACGACCACGCCGACGATTTCCGGGACGGCCGGAACCCAGGCTGCGGACTCGGCGCATAGCGCCGACAACGGCAGCGTGACGGTGAAGATTTTCAGCTGGGCCCGATACCAGCGGGACGCTGCAGCAGACCTTGACCGGCGTACCCGTGATCGCGGGCGCATGGACGGTCACCGCGGCCGCGTTGCCGGGGAACGCGCAGTACACCGCCCAGGTGATCCAGGGCGATGGAGCGGGGAACAGCGGTAGCGCCCCCAGGACGTTCGCGATCGACACGCTCGCGCCCACACCCACGATCGGCCTGACGACACCTCCCGGATATGTCAACACCACCACCCCGACGATCGCGGGCACGGCCGGGACGCAGGTCGCCGACGGGACGCATAGCGCCGACAACCCAACCGTCACGGTGAAGATCTTTCCGGGCGCGGCCGCGACGGGCAGCCCGCTGCAGACGTTCACCAGCGTGCCGGTGAGCGGCGGCGGCAGCTGGTCGATCAGCGAGTCGGCGCTCGCAGCGAACGCGCAGTACACCGTTCAGGTCGTGCAGGGCGACGGCGCCGGCAACAGCGGCAACCAGGCGGCGAGCTTCGTGATCGACACGGTCGTACCGTCGCCGACTGTGACTGCCCCGGCGAACAGCAGCTACACCAACTTGACAACGCCGGCGATCTCCGGAACCGCCGGTTCCCAAACTGCTGACGCGAGCCACAGCGCCGACAACGGCACCGTGACCGTGAAGATCTTCCCTGGAGCGACCGCGACGGGTAGCCCGCTGCAGACTTTCAACAGCGTCCCGGTCGCAAGCGGCAGCTGGTCGGTGAGCGGGTCCGCGCTCGCCGGGAACGCGCAGTACACAGTCCAGGTCAGCCAGGGCGACGGCGCCGGCAACAACGGCACCGGCACCTCCACCTTCGTCATTGACACCACCGCCCCAGCCCCCACGGTCACAGCACCGCCCGCGTACGTGAACACGACCACCCCCGCGATCTCGGGCACGGCCGGAACCCAGGCGGCCGACGCGAGCCACAGCGCCGACAACACGACGGTCACCGTCAAGATCTTCTCCGGTCCCGACACCAGCGGCGCCCCGCTGCAGACGATCAACCTCGTGCCCGTCACTGCAGGCACCTGGACGGCAACGCCAGCGGCGCTGCCCCCGAACGCGCAGTACACGGCCCAGGTCACCCAGAGCGACGGCGCCGGCAACAGCGCCAGTACCGCCACCACCTTCGTGATCGACGCGACCAGCCCCGTCGTTACGCTGACTGCCCCGGCGAACAACAGCTACACGAACAACACCAAGCCCACCTTCTCCGGCACCGCCGGGCAGGCCGCAGCAAGCTCGACCGCGAGCGCCGACTCGACCACGGTCACCGTCAAGATCTTCACAGGCGCGAATACCAGCGGCATGCTCGTCCAGACGCTCACCACCACCGAGTCCTCCGGCGCCTGGTCGGTCACCCCGACAACCGCGCTCACCGCGAACGCCCAGTACACCGCACAGGCATCCCAAACAGACGGCGCCGGAAACACCGGAACCAGCAGCGCGAACACGTTCGCGATCGACACCATCCCGCCGACCGTGGCGATGACGGCGCCCGCCAGCAACACCACCACACCCACGTTCAGCGGGACCGCCGGCAACAACGCCGGCTCGGCGACCACGAGTGCCGACAACGCCACCCTGACCGTCTTCGTCTGCAGCGGCACCCAGACATCCTGCGGCGCCGCCGGCCCGAGCCTCTTCGAGACGCTCACCGCGACCCGCAGCGGCACGACCTGGTCTGTCACACCCACGGCTGGTCAGGCGCTCACGAACAGCTCCTCCTACACCGCCCAGGCCGCACAAACCGACGTCGTGGGCAACACCGGCACCTCGAGCATCCGCACCTGGACGGTCAGCACCGCGTCGACGCTGGCTGTGGTCAATGTCGTGAACGAGGACGGCACAGGTAACACCGCTGGCCAGGTCAACAATGGCGACAAAGTTGTGGTCGTGTTCTCCTCCGCGCTCGACCCGAGCAGCGTTTGCCCCACCACCTGGACGAACACTCAGACCGAGCAGTCAACATCGGCTCATTTCGAGCTAGATGTCAAAAATGGAACCGGCCTGATCACGGAGAACATCACCAGTACCATCTGCGGGACGGGTGCAACGTCACCGGCCAACTGGGGCACTGATGATCCGGGTCTCGGCAACGGATTTGGGAACAACGTTGGGCCTTGGGATACCTCTTCCCTGACGTACTGTCCCTCGAAGAGCAGCAGCTCTGGCGACCCCTGCAATGACGTGAAAGTAACGGGGCCCTCGCTCGTTGTTGTGCTCGGCGGCGGCGGAGATTCCAGCTCAGATCCCACGGCATCGGCCGCCACATTCACACCCAGCACCAGCATCCAGAACAACGTCGACACGCTGCACGCCTCTGGATCGTTCACGCAGGCGACTGCTGTGGAGCAATTTTGACTAGGACAACGGCTCGCTCCGCGCGGCTTCCTAGACAAGTGGATCGGATCTGAATGCAACGGCAACGCCGGCACCAACGATACGAACTCCGCCTCGGAGCCTCGACCGTCCGCACCGGGTACCTGGCCGAGATCAGCGAGTTCCACATCGGTGACCGGCTCGAAGTCGAGGGATCTGCCGCGGTCGTCCGTGCCGTCGAACATCATCACGACGAGGTTGAGCCGAAGCTGATCTTGGAACTCCTGCCGCGCAGCGCCTGACGCAGCTGTTCGGCAAGACGCTGACACTCGTGGCTTCGAGAGCGCGGCCAAGGAGCCGTGCGGGATCGCGGTTCCAGAAGCGATGCTCGAACCGGCGCTCTACCGAAGGATGACGTCCATCTTCTTCGCGACCCGGCCGTCGAACTTCAGGACTGCGACCCAGTGGCCGCTCGGCAGCGGCGTACTCGAGCTGACCGAGGTGTCCAGCGTGTCCTTGACGAGCTTGTAGATCTTCCCCACCACCGTGTGCCAGCGCATTTTCCAGACGAACTCGACGCGCCGTCCGGAGGGCGGGTAGAGAAAGCGGAAGCGCATCCAGATCTGCGTGTGCGCGCCGCCGATCACCGGCGCCGACCCGTTCGCGTAGATCTGCCATGGGCCGCTTGGCGAGGTACCGACCTCAGCCTCGCTGAGCACTCCCTCGGGTGGCGCCGGGATTGTCACTTTGACCTCGACCGTCTCGAGCGGCGCCCCGCCGCTGGTCCCGCCGATGCGGAGGCTGTACAAGCCGGGGAGCGGCCGCGGGGGAAGGTGGATCTGCTCGGTGAACGGCCCGGCGGCGGCAACGGCGAAGGACGCCCTCGCGGTCACCACTCCCGCGCGGCCCTCCGGCCGGAGCGCGACGGTCAGGCTCGAGGCCGCCTCGACGTTGCCGGAAAAGCGCACCGTCGCTCCGGGCAGCAGCCATCCCTCTTTCCAGTGGGCGTTGGCGACCGCGCCATCGATGGTCAGCGCCTCACCTTTCCCTGCCCCGAGCGCAACCGGCGAAGGCCCTGCGACGAGCAACAGCGGCGCGAGCAGGAAAATGAAACGCGCCGATACGAACCGACCGGCGACCATGCGGGCCATGATACTCCTCGCCGCGATGAATGACCGGGCTACGTGACGGTTACGCACGCGTCAGACTGCGTGCTCCCAGGGAGTAAGTAACGTCGCTCTCGTGAACTCGTGGATCGCAATCATGATCGCGGCCTGGTCGGTCGTTCAGGAGCAGGTTGGCGGGGCGGCCGAAGCGACCGCCCCGCCGGAATCCACTCCGCTTAGGTGAGGTCGCCGTTCGAGCTGGCGAGGGAGCTCACACAGTCACCCTGGTTCTTGAACGTGCCGAAGCTCTTCCAGCCGCCGTTCTTGCATTGATCCTTGCTGGTGAGCGGGGCCGGTGCCATCGTGATGGTGGCGTTCGCGCTGTCGGATCCGTCGCTCGTGGTCGCGGTGATCGCAGCCGTCACTGTCGAGCTCGGAGCGTTCGGTCCCACGGTGAACGTGAAGCTGTCCGACTTGTCCCCGTGGGCGAAGTCGGTGTACGCGCAGGTGACGCTGCTCGTCGTGGGTGTGCAGATCGCCGAGGTGTCACCGTTACTGACAAAGGCGAGTGCCCCGGCAGGCCAGGTGATCGCGATCGTCCCATTGGCCTCGGGGGTGGTCTGCTCGACCGTCACGGTCAGCGTCGTCGTGTCACCCGGGTGGAGTCCCGTGTTCGGTGGCCCGAAACAAGGACTGCCCGAGAAAACCGGGTCGCAGTTGCCGACGCCGGCATCGGAGACGATGCTGACGCCCCCGGTCGCCGACGACGATGTTGCCACCATGACGCTGAGGGACGCCAGCGCCAGCGTGAGAACGAGAAACAAACGTTTCATCCATGCCTCCTTGGAGAGAGGAAGGTCACGGAACGGGAACGACGCTCCAGCCGCGCACGGCTGAAACGAATCGCTCCGACGCCATTTCCCCCCAACTCGTAAATGGCCGCAAGAACTTTCTTACGGTTGGATCAGCAGGAGAGGGTAACCGTCTCAGAGGTAGCGGCACGCCGGCTACCTGAAAGGCGACTTGCCCGCCCCTGCTCATGCAGCCCTACCCTGGCTGGACCGAAATCAATCCTCCGGCGGCCGGGGAGAGGACGGCCGGCAGCTGCCGGCCGTCCTCTCGCAGATGGGACGCCCTCCTCGATGTGAGACCGGACTATCGGCGGTCGAAGCTGCCCTATGGAGTCGCCGCGATGAGGTCCGGGATCAGGTTCGCGACGTTCGGTGTACCGAGGCCGGTGACGGCGTCCCATCCCTGCGAGGCGCAGTACCCGGCGACGCTCGAATCCACCTGGTTGCAGTTGGCCGTGACGTCGAAGAAATCGGCCGCATACTTCGCAGGGTTGTCGGCGATCTGGTAGAGGGCGGGGTTGATATAGCCGAGATCGCGACCAGCGATCTGATCGGTGATCGCGACGATCCCAGCCCACTGCGGGGAAGAGGCCGACGTGCCGCCGACGTCGTACCAACCCGTGCTGCACGGGCTCGCTCCGCAGATAAGACCACTGTCGCCGTCGGGCGGCAGCGTGACGTAGACGAGGACGCCGGTGGTCGCCGACGCCTGGAGCGCGATGTCGGGCACGCCCCGCATGTTCGAGTTCGGCCCCGGCGCTCCGACCGTCGAGCCGACGTAGCTGCTACCCGGAGGGAGAGTGTTCTGGAAGCTGGGACGCGGGAACACGATGCTGTAGCCGCCGCCCGAGTCGACCCACCCCGTCTCGCGCTGGAGGCCCGGGTTGAGTATCGACTGGCACCTGGCCGGTGGGTGGGTGGTGTCGATGCTCGTGCCCGTCTCGGCATTGGTGCAGAGATAGGTGCCGCCGACGCCGGTCACGAGCGGGTCAGACGCGGGCCACTCGACGCTCGGGTACGGAATCAGGCGAGGATTCTTCACGGGTTGCTTCATCGGGTTGGCGGTACCGCCGTCGCCCGATGAGCCGAGCACCGTCACATGGTTCGCCTGCGCGTCCACGAACGCGTAACGCAGGTTGAGCAGCGACTGGGTGCTGCCGAAGGCACCCTCGGCCGAAGCGAAGCTCTGCGTGATCACATCCGCGAGATGGTGCTGAACGACGTAGTCCTCGGCCGCCATCATCTGCGGGAACCCTTGAACGCCGAGCGTCTCCGCCGTTGGCGTCGTCACCAGCAAGATGTTCGCCATCGGCGCGATCGAGTGCGCCCACTCGACGTCGAGTGACACCTCGAGGGCCCAGCCGGCCTTGTTCTCGAGCCCTGTTCCCTTGCTCTTCGAAGGCGGGGCGGCGGTCGCCGGCGCCCCCTGCAGCGTGAGCCGGGAGAACGTAGGCATATCCGAGGTGCAGGTCACACCCTCCTCGCCGCACATCGTCGGAAGCCCGAATGCGTGGTCGAAGACGTGCAGATCATGAGCGATCGTGTCGCTCCCGAACGAGTCGACGATCGCGATCGTCTTCCCCTGCCCCTGATTCCCGGCAGTGAGCAACGACGCGATGTTGTAGGAGTTCTGCATCGATTGGGGCGTGAAACAGCGCCGCCCTGCCGAATTGCACTGCGCCTGGGTCGGCGGGGTCGTGCCTGCCGAGATCAGCTGGGGATCGCTGAAGGTCGGCTGCGGCTGCGGCAGAGTCCCCGCGCCACCACTCCCTCCCGAGATCGCCGCAACCACAACCGCGGCCATGAGGACAGATACGCCTATCAAGAGCCTTCTCATTACTCCTCCTTTTCAGCTTGGCTAACCCGTGCCGCGGCCGTGATGCTCGACCGAGAGAGCTCAACTCGATGCAAGCAATTCAGGCGAGATCTCTAACTCCGGCTTCCAGAACACCGGCTGGACCGACACCGGGTGCAACCAGGAACGCATACCCCGATTCCTCCGGTCAAAACCTGATCTGCCACTGCCCTTCTTCGAGACTTGTTTCGGACCGGCGCACGGGCGTATGCTCCCGGCCGTGAGCGATCTCGTCGAGATCGGCAGTCTCGTGATCGGCCGGAACGAGCTCGGGCCGACCGAGGCGCAGTCGCCACGGCTGGTGGCGAGGGCGGCGCTGAGGCTCCTAATCGGCACGAGGCCGGAGCTTGCCGTACTGAGGCTGCGTCGTCACCAGCCCGAAACACGCGCTCACAGCACTCGGGATATGGTCGGGCCGGAACACTCGAGTGACGGTTTCGAGTCGACCGTTCGAACGAGTTTGCACCGTTTGCCACGACTCGCGGTCGGGCAAGCAAGGGACGTCAATCCGGAGATGACGGAAGGGAGAAAAACATGTTGTTGAAGAGCGTCGGACAGGTCGCACGGCGAGGCCCTCGCTGGGGGCGAGGGAAAACGACGATCAGCGCCGCTGCGGTATTGGCGGTTGTAGTCGGGGCGCTGGTCGCGGTTGGAGGGGTCTCATCGGCCCCGCTTGTCTCTCAGGGCGCCGCGGCGAAAGCGAACGGCGCGCCGAGCTCGACCTGCCAGCTCGGTAACGGCGTCAAGCACGTGGTCATCCTCACGTTCGACAACGTCCACTTCTTCCGCGACAACCCGAACGTGCCCTCCGACCTCGAGATGATGCCGAACCTCCTCAACTTCTTCGAGCACAACGGCACGTTCCTCTCCAACAGCCACACGCCGTTGATCGCGCACACCGCCGACGACATTCTCACGACGCTCACCGGGCTCTACGGCGACCGCCAGGGCATGCCGATCTCGAACGGCTTCCAGTCGTACAACACCGACGGGACGACCGACCCGGCCGCCTCGTTCGCCTACTGGACCGACCCGATCTTCGACACGGCGAAAACGCCCAACCCGGGCCACGACACCAATCCGTCGATGGTCTACTCGGCAGAGCCGCCCGCCACCGCGAGCACGGCGCCCGCGCCCGACACGACCACACCGGCGCCCTGGGTCCCGTGGACCCGGGCCGGGTGCGACGTCGGCGCGGTCGCGACCGCGAACATCGAGCTCGAGAACACCGCTGTCGACATCCCCAAGGTCTTCGGCGCCGGCTCGCCGGAGGTTCAACAGCTGGCCGCGGACCCCGACAGCTTCAAGGATCCGGAGACCGCCGACTACGTCGGAGTGGCCGTGCACTGCGCTGCCGGCAACGCGTTCTGCTCCTCCGCGCAGGCTGTGAAGTTCGGGCAGGCCTCCCCGACGCCCTCCGCGGTCGCCGACTTGCTTCCGAGCGAGCCCGGCGGCTACAACGGCTTCCAGGGGCTCTTCGGGCACCGCTACGTGGCGCCGCAACTCGGGGCCGGCACGCCCAACCTCAGCCACAACGGCTTCGAGGTGACGAACGCGGCCGGCAACCTCGTCGACCTGAACGGCAACCAGATCAACGGCGCGTTCCTCACGAACCACCCGGGATTCCCCGGCTTCAGCAGCGTCAACGCGTCCCAGAGCCTCGCCTACGCGGCCGACATGCAGGAGAGCGGCGTGCCCGTTACGTACTCCTACATCTCGGACATCCACGGCAGCGAGAGCATCCCGGGCCTGAGCTCCGCTGGCGAGCCGTGCTTCCACGCCCCGGCTGCGCTCGGCAGCGGCTCCGCCTGCTACGTCGCTCAGGCCCAGTACTACAACGCGGCCTTCGGCGCGTTCTTCCAGCGCCTCGCCGCCGACGGGATCACTCCCGCCAACACGCTCTTCGAGCTCAGCTCGGACGAGGGTGACCACCAGGCCGGCGCCAACGTCGGCCGGGCGATCCAGCCGACGCCGGCGAACTGCGACGGGGCGACGGTCAGCGGCACCACCGTCACGCCTGACATCGCCTGCACCTATCCGTCCGGGAGCTTCGGCGAGCTCGCAGGCAACCTCACCGGCCTCCTGAAGACGCAGGCCAACGACACGACGCCGTTCGGCCTGGAGGCCGACTCGGCGCCCGAGTTCTATCTGAACGGCAACCCGTCACCCAGCTCCACGACGGCTCGCACGTTCGAGCACGACGTCGCGTCGCTCACGGCGTCCAACCCGTACACGGGTACGACGCAGCAGATCGCCAACTACCTCGCGGATCCGACCGAGGAGGCGATCCTCCATATGGTCAACGCCGACCCGGCGCGCACACCGACGCTGGCGATGTTCGCCAGGCCCGACTACTTCCTGTCGGCCGGGGCCGCGAACTGCAACACCCCGTGCGTCTCACAGAACACCGGTTTTGCGTGGAATCACGGTGACTACGCAGCCGAGATCGACACGAACTACGCCGGATTCGTGGGGCCCGGGGTGGCGAATCTCGGGTTGGACGGCACGGCGGCGAACGCCGGCCCCAACTCGGCCGGCGCCGACAGCGGGCAGGTCACCGTTCCGGGCAGCGGGACGACCGGCACCTGGGTCGACGAGACCGACATCCAGCCGACCCTCGTCGACCTGGCAGGGCTGAAGGACGACTACGTCCCCGACGGGCGCGTGATCAGCGAGATCCTCAGCCAGCCGACGCGGGCGCTCGCCTCGCCGAAGGTGGAGGAGCTCGGCCAGTGCTACAAGCAGCTCAACTCGAGCGTGGGAGAATTCGGGACGGACACGCTGGTCGCCTCGACGAACGCGCTCGAGAGCACGAGCCCCTCCGACCAGGTCTACACGGCCACCGAGCAGAAGCTCGGCCAACTCGACCAGGAGCGTGACGCGTTGGCCGGCCAGCTCAAGCAGTCGCTCGACGGCGCCGAGTTCGGCGGCGGCCCCGCGGTCACCGACCCGAAAGGAAAGCTCGACGCCTGCAACGCGCTCCTGAGCCAGGCGCAGGCCCTGAACGGCTAGACGATTCGCCCGTACTCCCGTGCGAAAAACGCTCGGGGATAGGCGGCCTGGCTCGGCCGCCTATCCCCGAGCCGAACGCCGCAACGCAGCCCGAACGGCGCTCACAGGCCTGAAGTGTCGTGCCCTGCTGAAGGGGTGGACCGGTTGCCGATGGTCGATGTGGGGGAGGCGACCTACGAGCGGCGGCCTCGAGGGCTCGCCGCTCGTGTTCGCCTTGCACGTCAGTGTTGTGAGACCTGGAAGCAGGCCACGTCGTACTGCGACACCGAGTGGGGGTTCTTCGAGTTCTGCGGCTGGCTACCTGCGTATTTGCCACCCGCGATCCCGTCGATTTCGTTGAACGGCGAGCCAGGCGACGAAGCCGCATGGCCGGGTTCGTTCGGTGCCGTTGAGCTCAGACAGGTCTGCGACGGCTGGCCCGTTCCGGGTGGGTTGGCGGCAATCGCGGTTCCCGCCACGACCATCAGCGCCAAACAGGCAAGCGATGTTGCTAAGAGCTTCATCATGAGATCTCTCCTCTTCTGTCGCTCATTCGTCTTTGGCTTCTGAGCGGGAGTACTCGAGCCGGAGGTGCCCGGTTTCGACACGGGCGCGCGCTTCATCGAGCGTTAACAGACCCGCGAATCGGCGGACACGTTCTCGGGCGAACCAACGTGACCTTGCAGGCGCTGTGCCTGGCCACGCGCCTTGGAGGCAGGCCGGGGGAAGGAGTCGGGTTGGCTCGTCGCGAAGCCTCTCGAATGCGCGGCAAGATCCTCGTCGCTGTGCTGGTGTCGCTGCTCGCCTCCGCTGGACGAGCATCGGCCGGAGCACCGAGCTGGCCCGGCAGCTACACCGTTCGACCCGGGGACTCGCTTTCGGCGATCGCGCAGCACTACCACGTCTCACTGGGAGCGCTTGCCGAGGCAAACGGGCTCGACTGGAACAAGACGCTTCTGATCGGCGTCGTCCTCCGAGTGCCGGCGGCGAGCTCGGAGGGCACGAGCTCGAGCGGAACATACATCGTGCGACCCGGGGACACCCTGAGCGGGATCGCCGCGCACTACCGCGTGTCGCTCGAGCACCTCACGGCGGTCAACGATCTCGACCCGGCAAAGGTGCTCCTGATCGGGACGCGACTGCGTGTGCCGACGGGCGCCGCAACGCTCGATCTCGCCCACCTTGTCGAGAGCAACCCGTACCGTTCCGGCGAGGTCGGCCTCGACATCAGCTACCCGAACTGCGCCGCGCCGTTGCCGAGCGCGGATGGTCCGGCGGTCATCGGGCTCAACGCAGGACGTCCGTTCACGACGAACCCGTGCTTCGCTCGCGAGTGGGCCGCTGCCGGGCCGCAACCGAGCGTGTACATCAACACCGCCTACAGCCCGCTCCTCGCCCGCCACATCACACCGGAATGCGCCACAGCCGCGAGCGCGGAAGGGTTCAAGCCCTCACCAGCGCGGGCATACGCCGTTGGCTGTAGCGAGGCGGTCGCGGCACTCGAGCAGCTGGCCGGAACGAGGCCCGAGGCGGTCTGGCTCGATGTCGAGGCCGGCAACTCGTGGTCTTCCCGCCGCGTGTTGAACGCCGCAGCGATCAGAGGGATACTCGAGCATCTGCTCACCGAGTCGTCGCCTCCGACCGTCGGGATCTATTCGAACGATGTCTACTGGCAGCAGATCGTCGGCCGCTGGGCTTCCCTCAGCATCCCCGAGTGGATTGCGGCCGGAGCGCCCGATCCACCCGGCTGCCCGACCGGGTTCGCAGCCGGGCCCGTATGGCTTGCCCAGAGCACCGATGGAACTCTCGACCACGACACGGTCTGCTGATACCGGCCACGACAACCCGGTCGAGGGCAATGCAAACGCCACGGCAAGTGCAGGTCGGCTGATCACCTCCCAGCGGCGGCGCGAGAACGTTATGCGTTTGTTGAGTGCTCACGGATACCGCTAGGGTGGCGCGTTCATGTTCCCGAAACGGTTTGGGGGAAGTATGCGTACATCAGCTTTTGGCATGGTCCGCGCGCTCGGCGGGCTTGCCGTCCTTGCGGTTGCGGTTGGTTATCTCGTTCCGGCATCGCTTGCCGGTCACGGTCCGGGAACGCTGTGGGCGGCACCCACGGGTAGCGGCTCCGCATGTACGGCGAAGGCACCGTGCTCGCTCAGTGAGGCCGTCGGGTCGGCAACGGCCGGTGCCACGGTGAAGGCGAGCTCCGGCACCTACGACGGCGGCGTCGTCATCTCGACGGCGATCGACCTCGCCGGCGACGGCGGTGCGGTTCTCGACGCGACGACCTCCGCGAACGGAGTCGGGATCGAGATCCTGGCCTCGGGCACGACGGTCGAGGGCTTCACGGTCGAGAACGCCCCGTTCGAGGGCATTCTCGTCGGCGACTCGTCGGTCGCGCCGGCTCCGGGCACCACGGTCAGCGACGTCACGATCGACCAGGACAACGTGATCGAGAACGACCAGGGAATCGACGCCGGCACGCAGGTGGGCGAATGCGCTCCCAACGCCGGCGGGCCCGGCGACTGCGGCGAGGCGATCCATCTCGAGTCGGTCACCGACTCGGTCGTCGAGCACACGCTGGTTCAGGACAACGCCGGCGGGATCCTGCTGAGCGACCAGTTCGGCCCGACCTCCGGCAACACGATCGACCACGACACGATCCTCGACAACACCGACGATTGCGGTGTCACCCTTGCGAGCCACACCTCAAACGGCGTGTTCGACAACCTGATCGAGCACAACGTCGCCGACGGCAACGGTGTTGCAGGCCAGGGCGCCGGGTACCTGATCGCCGGCGGCGGTCCGTTCACGAAAGCGTACGGCAACGTGATCACACACAACGAGGCATCCGGCAACGGGCTTGCCGGCGTCACGATCCATCAGCACTTCGCAGGTGATCTGAACGACAACGTGATCACGTTCAACGACCTCAGCAACAACAACGTCGACGGCGACTTCGACTTCTTGCCGGCCGACCCAGCGACGACGGACATCATCGTCGCCTCAGGGCCTCCTCCGGGGAAAAACCTGGGACCGGTCTCGCCCGGCCCGATCACGGGCACCGTGATCGAGCACAACCAGTTGAGCGACGCATCGGTCGGCATCTGGACGCTCAATGCACCGAGCACGATCGACACGAACCAGTTCTCCGGCATCACGACGCCGGTCAGCACCAACTAGCACGACGATTCGGAGGTGGCGGCCGCGTTCTCGGCGGCCGCCACCCTCCACGCCCTTTGACTGCTTAATTAGAGGCGCCGGCTCCGGGTGCTGGGCCGGCGCCTCGGCAGGGCGTGAACATCCGGTGCATGGCACCGTTGTTGTCAGGCGGTGCATGGCACCGCGTCGGCGCTTCGGGCAAGGCAAAGGCCCGTGTCTGACACCGGACTCGAGCGCTGAACCCGCTTGGACAAACGGGTTCTGAGCTTCGAGCCGCGTCGTCAGGCGGTGTCTGACACCGACTGACAACATCGCGCCCCGGTCCGCAACATCCGGTGCATGGCACCGTTGTTGTCAGCGCGGTGCATGGCACCGCGTCGGTGTTTCGGGCAAGGCAAAGGCGCGTGTCTGACACCGGACTCGAGCGCTGAAACCCGCTTGGACAAACGGGTTCTGAGCTTCGACGCCGCGCTTTCAGGCGGCGTCTGACAATCATCCGCCTCGTCCGCAACATCCGGTGCGTGGCACCGTTGTTGTCAGGCGGTGCGCCGACTGCCAACATCGCGCCCCGATCACGGAACCCTGGGGGTTTTCCGGGCGCAAGGCCCGTGTCAGCTGACATCCGCTCCCGCCGGTTTGAGTCGGCCGGCCGTAGTCTCGCCGGGAAGGAAAGCGGGGAGGCCGCCTCGACGGCAAGCCTCCCCGCTTCGTCCGATCAGGCTAGGCCGCTGCGATTCCTGCGACGTAGCTTGGAGCCCACGGCGTCCCCCAGCCCGTGGTCATGTCGAAGCCGGGCGTCGTGTCCCAGCCGGTAACGGCGTCCTTCGTGACTGCAACGCCGTTGCCGTTGAAGTCGAACTCGCCGTTGTCCGTGAGGTGACCGCTCAGCAGGGATGCATTTCCCTGGACGGCGGGCAGCACATCGTTGAACCACGAGCCAACGGCCCCGTAGATCGCCGGGTTCGCATTCCCGATCGGTGCCTTCGACTCATTCTGGCGCCGCTCGTTCGCGAGCGCGGTCAGTGCCGCAACCTGCGGACTCGCGGCGC
Source organism: uncultured Actinomycetota bacterium (assembly GCA_963720045.1). Lineage (GTDB taxonomy): Bacteria > Actinomycetota > Thermoleophilia > Gaiellales > Gaiellaceae > PALSA-600. Next base: position 18,578 of record CAVREC010000002.1, read on the forward strand.
TGGTCCCGCCGATGATGTAGTCGCCTTTCGGGCCGTTGTAGTCCGGATAGGCGGAGATGTAGATCAACACGCCTCCGTTGACGGCGGCGTTCCACGAGACGTCAGGCACCAGCCGATGGTTACCGGCCGCCGGTCAGGACGCCCGACTGCCAGCTCGGACGCGGGTAGATCGCGCTGGGCCCACCGCCCGAAGCGGCCGGCAGCCACGACTCGTTCCAGACGTAGTTCCTGTCGCCACCCGGAGCGGACTGGAAGTAGGCCGGATTGAGCGAGCCGTCCGCCGCGAACGGAATGTCGCTCATCGGATCCCACGTCCAGCCGTCCTGGAGCTGGGTGCCGCCGACGGCCGTCACGTACGGGCTCGAGGCGGGCCAGCCGACGGTCGGGACCGAGTAGGTGGCCTGGTTCTTGTCCTGCCTGGCCGTCCCGAGCGTTCCGTCGTCGCCCGAGGACGTGAAGAACGAGTCGTGCTTGGCGATCCCCTGCTGGAAGACCGCGTCGAACTTCTTCGTCTGCGAGGCAGCGGCCCCGCCGAAGGTCTGCTCGGTGATGCCGAAGCTCATCGAGAAGACCGTTCCCGATGGGTAGGTGTCGATCGCGGTCGAGATCGCCTTGAAGAGGTTCGGCAATCCCTGCACGCCCTCGGTCTCGGCGGGCGGGACGGCGAGCAGCACGATGTGCGCGTGCGGCGCGATCGCGTAGGCCCACTCGATGTCGAGCGTCGCCTCACCGGACCATCCGGCTGCGGCGTTCGGGCCCGACTTTCCGGTTCCGTTGGAGCTCGAGAATCCGGACGGGCCCTGCACGACCTGGGTGAAGTCGATCTTCGTCAGATCGTTCGGGAAGAACTGGTCGTGGAAGGTCTGCAGGTCGGCCGCTGCGGTCGGGCTGCCGTAGGAGTCGACGAGCACGATCGTCTGGCCGTCGCCCTGCTCGGGCAGCTGGTCGACGCCGTAGGCGGCTCGAATGTCCTGCGGTGTGTAGCAATGGACCGTCGAGGCTGGCGCCTGGCAACCGAACCTCGCCGGCGACCCGCTTGCGGCGTACGGCCCTCCCGGTGCCATCTCGGCGAGCGGCGCGAACGCCGTGCTCGCCGCGACCGCTGTCACCGCTGCACCACCTCCCAGAAGTAGCGACATCGAAGCCGCGAGCGCGCCGAGATACACGAATGGTGAACGAAGCATTTCCCCCTCCTTTTTCTAGCTTGGACCTTTTTGCCCCGTCTGATCGGGTCAACCATAGACAGACGGCCCCGCCCCCCGAGCAAAGGCTCGTGGGGCGGGGCCGCAGGTTTTCGTACTCGGGACGGTCAGCTGGGCTTGCCGTCGCCCTTGCCGTGGCCCTTGCCGTGGTTGCTCTTGCTGCCCTTGTCGTTCTCGTTGCCCTGGCTGTTGTCATCGCCCTTGCCCTTGCCGGCTTTGGCCGCATGGTTCATGGCGCTGACACACTGACCCTGGTTCTTGAACGACGGGTCTGAGAAGGTCTTCCAGCCGCCCTTCTTGCACAGGTTCTTCCCGGAGGCCGCCGCTGAGTGCGACGAGGCATACATCACACCGTCGACGAGGTAGCCGTTCCCGGCGACGCTCGTGTTCGGGTTCGAGGTGCCGCCCTCGCGGAAGAGCAATGTGCTCGTCGTCGGCACGACGTTGTGCCCGGTCTGCTCGGGGTCGTAGCGGTAGTAGTCCTCCCACGTCGTGCCCGTCGCCTTGAGGACGCCGTCGATGTAGATCTTCACGACATCGTTGGCCACGCCGGGGACGAAGTCGATCGAGAACCGGATCGTGTGCGAGTGTGCCCGATCGAGCGTCGCGATGTCGTGCTCGTTGAACGTCGCCACGGTTCCGAGCGGGCCCGCGTCGGTCACGTCATCGAAGAACACGTGCACACCGTCGGCCATGTCGTCGAACCGGAGGTAGCTCATCCGGTTGCCGGTGCCGTCGTCGGGGCTCACCGACATCGAGAGGCCGGGCTGCAGGGCAGCGGACGTCGTCCCGATCTGGAACGTCGCGTCGAAGTGCTTGAAGCTCGTTGACTCGCCGGCCGGATTCGCCAGCTGCGGCGCGAAGGTCTGATCGCCGAACGAGCCGCTCGCGGTGGCATTCGACAGCCGGAGGGCCTGGGTGCCGAAGCCGTAACCGGACGCTGCCGGGAACGAGCTCACCGTGGCCACGGCCACGTCGTACGGGCCGGTCTTCACCCAGCCGTGCTGGCCGTTGATGTTCCCAACGGCGTATGTGGGCGGCTCGAAGGTGATCGGGCCGACCGAATCTGCAAATGCGGCCGCCACGCCGAAGAGGGCTAGTGCGGCGATCGCTACCAGTAGTACTGCTCGTTTCTTCATCTCGAGGTCTCCGATCGTCAAAGGTTGCTGTCCGTCAAGCTCGTGCCCGCTTGCGTCGGAAAGTACTCGCGTTCTCGTCAAAATGCACAAACATTTACCGGACGAAAATGCGCCGACCACCAGGAGAAAACCTTCAGCGGGCCGGTCGCACGCCGGAAGGGCCCGGCGCGACCCGGCCGTTCGGCCTGCAAGAATCCCTCGAATGAGCTAGGTCGAACGCTCGGACGAACCGCTATCCTTCGCAAGCCTCCTGGCGTCCTTTCCAATGACTTCAGCTCCCTCCTTCAGACGGACTGCCCTTGCTGCGCTCGCCGCGGCGGCCCTCGTGCTCGTTGTCGGCGCCGCCTCCGGTGGCGCGGATCCGGGCGGCCAGGCCGCGACGCGCGACCACGGTCACGGCGCCTGGTTCAGGAGTGTCTGCGACGCCGCCCTGAACGACTCCGCGGCCTGCCAGGCTCAGGTGGTCTCGGACGCGAGCGGCGATCCGCTCGCCGGGGGCTCGCCGCCCTCGACGGCGCTTACGCCGGCGCAGTTCCATTCGGGCTACAACCTGCCGACGACGGCGCCGGGCGGAACCTCTCCGACCGTGGCGATCGTCGATGCCTACGACGACCCGAATGCGCAGGCCGACCTCAACACTTTCGATACGAAGTGGGGCCTTCCGTCTTGCACCGCCACGGGCGGCTGCTTCACGAAGATCAACGAGACGGGCGGAACGCGACTGCCGTCGGCAAACGGGGGCTGGTCGCTCGAGATCTCGCTCGACGTCCAGACCGTTCATTCGATCTGCCAGACCTGCAAGATCCTGCTCGTCGAGGCCAACAGCGCGAATGACTCCGACCTCGGCCAGGCCGAGAACGAGGCGGCCTCGTGGCCCGGCGTGGTCGCGATCTCCAACTCGTGGGGCGGCAACGAGTTCTCGGGCGAGCACAGCCTCGACACGAGCTACTTCACGCACGCCGGAATCGCGATTACCGTCTCGTCCGGCGACAGCGGCTACGGCGTCGAATGGCCGGCCGCCTCGCCCACCGTCACCGCCGTGGGAGGCACAACCCTCAACCTCAACTCGAACGGTACGTATGCGAGCGAGAGCGCCTGGACGGGCGGCGGCTCCGGCTGCTCGAGCCAGGAGTCGAAGCCTTCCTGGCAGACCGACGGAGCGTCGTGCTCCCACCGCACCGTGGTGGACGTCGCGGCGGACGCCGACCCGAACTCCGGCGCCGCCGTCTACGACTCCGTCTCGTATCAGGGGCAGACCGGCTGGTTCCAGGTCGGAGGCACGAGCCTCGCCTCGCCGCTCATCGCCGCGACCTATGCCCTCGCCGGCGCCAACGGAACGAACGTGAACGCGGCGTCGACTCCGTACGCCTACGCCGCCTCTTTCGGAACCGGGCCGACGTCCGCTTTCCATGACGTCACGACGGGAAGCAACGCGAATTCCTGTAGCCCGGCTTCGCTCTGCACCGCCGGCGCGGGATTCGACGGCCCGACCGGACTCGGTACGCCGAACGGGATCGGCGCTTTCTCAGCCGCGCCCGCCGGGCCGCCGGCCGACGACTTCTCGCTCTCCACATCCTCCCAGAGCACCAGCCTGACGTCAGGTACGGGGGGCTCGACGAGCTACACCGTTTCGACGGCCGTGGTCACTGGCTCAGCAAGCATCGTCGGGCTGTCGGCTACCGGGCTCCCGGGCGGTGTGACCAGCAGCTTCGTGCCGACCTCGGTGACCGCGGGCGGAAGCTCCACGCTCACACTCGCCGTCCCGGCGAGCGTCCCGGCGAGCACCTACAGCTTCCAGATCACGGGCGCCGCTTCCGGTGGGCCGAGCCACACGATCAATGCCTCGCTCGTCGTCCAGGCGGGACCCAAGCCCGACTTCACGATGACCGTCACTCCGTCGTCTCAGACGATCGGAGGCTCGGGCGCGGCGAGCTACACCGTGACGATCACGCCGGTGAACTCGCTCACCACCTCCGTGTCGCTCAGCCTCAGCGGTCTCCCGGGCAGAGTGACGGGCTCGTTCTCCCCGGCCTCGGTCTCCGCGGCGGGAGGGACCTCGACCCTGACCGTGACCGCGCGGAACGCAAAGCGTACGAACAACGCGCGCCTGACGATCACCGCCAAGAGCGGCTCGATCACGCATACGGCCGGCGTCACCCTCAACGTCAGCTAGAGCCTTAGCTAGCGACGTTCGCCGGGCAGCCCTTCCGAGTTAAGAGGCTGTTCACCTGCGCGTAAGTGGCAGGTAAGCGCGTGCTGAGAGCCTGGGCCGCGCTCGGGCATCCGCCCAGCCTGTATTCGGGAGGTTCCAAGGCATGACGAAGTTTCGCTTTGCAGCAGCTGCTGCGCTCGCGGCCGTGATCTCGGTCGCGTTCGTCGGCGGCGCCGCCGCCGGGCACGACCCCGCCGGGTCGCCCGTCGTCGGGCAGCTCTATATCAACGACAACACCGCGCCCGCCAACACGGTCGGCGGCTTCGACCGCCACGCCGACGGGTCGCTGACCCCGCTCGCGGGCTCGCCGTTTGCGGTCGGCGGCTCCGGCACCGGCTCCGCGACCGCGTCGCAGGGCGCTCTCCAGCTGAGCTCCGACGGCCGCTACCTGCTCGCCGTCGACGCAGGCTCGAACCAGATCTCCGTCCTTCGGATCAAGGCGGACGGAAGCCTGCAGCCGGCCGACCTGGAGTCGTCGAACGGTGTCGATCCGGTCAGCATTGCCGAGTACGACGGCCTCGTCTACGTGGCGAACGCCGGCAATACGGCTCCCAACTACACCGGCTTCTCGCTCAACGCCGGCGGCCACCTTCGCGCCATCTCCGGCTCTACGGTGTCGCTGCCGACCGGCTCGCAGCCCGGTGACGTGCTCTTCAGCGGCGACGGCACGAAGGTCGCCGGCACCCGTGTCGGGACCTCGCTGATCGACAGCTTCACCGTCGGCAACGACGGCCTGCTGACCGCTTCGGGCCCGGCGATCGCCGCCCAGGGCCTCGGCCCGTTCGGCAGCGAGTTCCGCCCGACGGACCCGACCCAGCTCTTCGTCTCGAACGCCCACAACGGCGGCCCGACGAACGGCACCGTCTCGGCGTTCAGCGTCGCGGCGAACGCGGCACTCACACCGATCGGCTCGTCGCCGTTCGGCGACAACCAGTCCGCGCCGTGCTGGGTCGAGCTCAGCCACGACGGCCAGTTCCTGTTCGCGGTCAACACGGGTGACTCGACGATCTCGAGCTACTCGATCGCTGCCAACGGCAGCCTGTCGCTGCTCGGCTCGGTCGGATTCAAGGGCGGGCTCGTCGGCCCCGAGGACGCCAGGCTCTCACCCGACGGCTCGACCCTCTGGGTCGTCGAGGCGGGCGCGCACAACGCCGTGGCCGGCTTCTCGGTCTCCGGCGGCACGCTGAAGGAACTCGCCTCCTCGGCAACGCCTGGCCCTGCCGGGGCGACGCCCTCGGGCATCGTCGTCACCTAGAGATGCTTGCGGGGAGGCGGCCGCTCCGGCGCCGCCTCCCAGTTTCCGTGTTCGATGTCCTGAATATCGACGTCGACTAGAGCTTGAGCCTACGGTCGAGTTGTCCAACCCGCTGATCGAGAGCTGGTCTCTTGCAGGAATGACAACAGCTTCCCTCTCGACCCGACGCGACGAGGCGCTGAGACCTGCATCGTGGACGGAAAGCGCTGGCCGGCCCTCCATTCGGCTAGGTGAACCTAGACCACCTTAATTCGAAGTTCTCCACTACGATGCGGTCCGCTCGGATTTCTGTTGGGTACACCGTCGAGGATTGGGGTTGGGAAATGAGTCGTCTGGGGTTGGGTTCGAATGCGCGTGCGGCTGGTCCCGTGGGGCGGAAGCCACGCGTCGGGCTGCTGCTGGTCGGGTTGTGCTCGTTTGCGGCGATGACAGCCTTGCTGTTCGTCGGATCTGAAGGAGCTCTGGCAGACGTCGGTGTTGCGACCTCGAAGGGCTGCTCTCCGGTCACGGTTCCCATCGGCACGCAGGTGATGTGCCAGTACTCCTTCTCGAACACCGGTGCATCGGCGGCCGAGGGGAATACGGTCGTCCTCTCATCGATTGTCGACACGGTTACGTCGTCACCTGCGGACGTATCGGGGAACCTGCTGAATCTCAACGGCACCGGGCTGACCTTTACGGGCGGTGCCAGCTGCGACGGGACGAAATGCATGCTCCCGCCGCACGCGACGATCACGACTCCGAACATTGCGTTCCACACGGCGACGGCCGCCGACTACGCGCTGCACGCGGACCACACGCTCGGCGACACCGTTGACTTCGGCTGGAACGACACCTGCAACGTCGACAACCGTGGCGCAAGGCTGCAACACGGGCCCCGAGAACGCCACTGCCTCTGAGACGGTGACGATCCAGCGGCTCCCGAGCACCACGGTGACGGCGATCAAGCAGGGCGGCTCGACGGTCACGCTCGGTGCTCGCCGGCTCGTCGGTGACAGATCAGGCGACGGTGACCGGGTCGGCCGGCACGCCGACGGGGACGGTCACGTTCACCTTCTTCACGAGCGGCAACTGCTCGACCGGGCGGTACCCCGGGCTCGACGGTGACGCTTGCGGCGGCGTGGCGACGTCTGCGTCGTCGGCCGCGTTGACGGCAGGGAGCTACTCCTACCAGGCGACCTACAACGGCGACGGCACCTACTCGGCCTCGACGGGCGCCTGTGAGCCGCTGACGGTGACCTGAATCCGAGCAATACGGTGACGGCGATCAAGCAGGGCGGCTCGACGGTCACGTCGGTCGCTCGCCGGGCTCCTCGGTGACCGATCAGGCGACCGTGACCGGGCTCGGCCGGGCACGCCGACGGGGACCGTGACGTTCACGTTCTTCACGAGCGCGAACTGCACCGACGGGCGGCACCGCGTGGTACGCCGGATCGACGCTCAGCGGCGGGCGTCGCGAACTCGGCGTCCGTCGGGTCCGTTGACTGCGGGGAGCTACTCCTTCCAGGCCACCTACAACGGCGAGGCCGGGATCTACCAGTCGCCTCCACCGGCGCCTGTGAGCCGCTCACGGTGAACGAAGTCCAGCGACACGGTGACGGCGATCAAGCAGGGCGGCTCGACGGTGACGCGCGTCGCCGCCGGTACGTCGGTGACCGATCAGGCGACCGTGACCGGGCTCGGCAGCGGCACGCCGACCGGGACCGTGACGTTCACCTTCTTCACGAGCGCGAACTGCTCGACTGGCGGCACCGCGGGTACGCCGGCTCGGCGCTCAGCGGCCGGTGTCGCGACCTCGGCGCCGTAGGGGCCGCTGACGGCGGGGAGCTATTCCTTCCAGGCGACCTACAACGGCGACGGCGAACTACTCGGCCTCGACCGGTGCGTGTGAGCCGCTCACGGTGACCAAGGCGCCCACGACGACGGTGACGAACATCAAGCAGGGCGGCTCGACGGTGACGTCGATCGCCTCAGGGACGTCGGTGACCGACGCGGCGACCGTGTCAGGTCAGGTCGGAGCGATCGCGCCGACCGGAACGGTGAGCTTCTCGTTCTTCACCACCGCCAACTGCACCGGCACAGCGACGTCGGCCGGCTCTCCGGCGCTCTCCGGCCGGAGTCGGCGACGTCGAACTCGGAAGGGCCCGCTCGCCGCGGGGAGCTACTCGTTCCAGGCGACCTACAGCGGCGATGCGAACTACGTCGGCTCGACCGGTAGCTGCGAGCCGCTGACCGTCGACCTCGCCACCGCCGTCGGGCGGCGGCGGAACGCCGGCGATCGGGATCACGAAGAACCCGAAGTCGCAGACGATCGCGACCGGCGCGACGGCGAACTTCACGATCGTCGTCACGAACACCGGCACCCTGACGCTGACGAACGTCAGTGTCTCGGATCCGCTGTCGCCGAACTGCAACCAGACGAGCTCGTCGATCCCGGCGCTGGCGCTCGATGGCTCCGGGTGCGAGCGTGACCTACAACTGCTCGCTCGCGAACGTGACTGCGAGCTTCACGAACGTCGCGACCGCGACCGGCACGGGCTCGAACGGCCAGACGGTGACGGCGACGGACAACGCGCCGGTGACGGTCACCGCGCCGATCACCGCCGCCGGTCGTGCCGGCTCCGACGCCGCACGCGGCGATCGGGATCGTCAAGGATCCGAAGTCGCAGACGATCGGTCAGGGCGGCACCGCGAAGTTCACGATCACCGTCACGAACACCGGTGACGTGACCCTGAGCAACGTGACCGTGACCGACCCGCTCTCGCCTGACTGCAACAAGAGCCTCGGCACGCTGGCGGTCGGCCAGTCGAAGCACTACGGCTGCACGAAGACGAACGTGACGGCGGCCTTCGAGAACGTCGCGACCGCGACCGGGAAGCCGCCGACGACCGCGACGGTGAAGGCGACCGACCACGCTCAGATCAACGTGCAGGCGTTCGTCCCGCCGCAGCATCCGAAGATCGCGATCGTGAAGAGCCCGAAGAGCCAGACGCTGACCACGAAGACCACCACGGTCACCTCTGCGAGCGGCTCGAAGCAAGACGACCGTGACCTACGGGACGGCGCACTTCACGATCAAGGTCACGAACACCGGCGATGTGGCGCTGCACAACGTGAAGGTCACAGACCCCGCCTCACCCGAATGCGACAAGAGCCTCGGGACGCTCGCACCGAACGCCTCGAAGACCTATAGCTGCACGCCGCTCGACGGTGAGGAGCAACTTCACGAACGTCGCGACCGCCCACGGCACCTCGCCCAAGGGCAAGCAGGTCCAGGCCACCGACCACGCCAACGTCAAGGTGACCGTCAAGACGACCAGCACGAGCGGAGCGACGTTCACCGGCTAGCGCATGATCGTTCTTTCATCCTCGGGTGCGGCCTCCGCGGCCGCCCCGAGGATGGCTGTTGCGAAAACATTCTGAAAACAAACAACTTACACAACGCGATATTTGTAAGAAAGACTTGTAATCGAACCCATCGACGCACTTATGCTCCGCTAATTCAGAGACGGTCAATTGAGACGGTTGGAATTTGCCCGATGTGGGCACAAGTATGGCTCTGCGGTCGCGACAGGAGTTGGCGGTGGATAGGGGGACATCCAACTCGGCGGGCGCGTCAACGTTAGGAAGGGGTTGCGGAAAATGACGAGATTCAGGACGAGCCGAAGGAACGGTAACTTCGGGGTCGCGCTTGCGGCGTTCACCTTGGGCGTTGCTCGATGCTACTCATCGGATCCTCAGCGGCTTCCGCCTCACGTGGGGGTTGGGTCATCGAAGGGCTGTTCACCCTTTGCATGTGCCCATCGGCACGATGATCGCGTGCCACTACGAGCTCGATAACACCGGAGCCTCGGGCAACGGCAACGACGGCGAGGGCAACACGGTGATCGTCACGGGCATCACCGACACCGTGCTCTCCTCGCCGAATGATGTATCGGGCAACCTGCTCTCCTCCGAACATCGCACGGTGTGACGCTCACAGGTGGGGCGACGTGCAATGCGACGCAGTGCACGATTCCGCCGGGCGCGAACTATCAAGACCGGCGAACATCCCGTTCCACATGGCGACGGCCGCCGACTACGCGCTGAACACGGACCACACGATCGGGGACAACGCCGACATCCAGTGGTTCGACACTTGTAACGTCGTGACCACTCGCTGAAGGATGCAACACAGATCCCGAGCACGGCACCGGGTCCGCGACGGTCACGATCGATCAGCTCACGAGCAACACGGTGACGACGGTGCAGCAAGGCGGCACTCGACATCAGTGGATCGTTGGTGCTTGGCTAAGTCTGTGACCGACCGGGCGGTTGTTACGGGCACGGGTGCCGGGACGCCGACGGGTTCGGTGACTTTCACGTTCTACTCGGCGCTGAACTGCGCCGGGACCGGTGTGACCGGAGCGGCTGTGGCTTTGGTGGGTGGTGTCGCGAACTCGCTTCCGACGGCGGCGTTGGGCGCTGGGGATTACGGGTTCATCGCGCACTACGGCGGTGACACGAACTACAAGAGTTCGGACGGTGTCTGTGAGCCGTTCCAGGTGAACAAGGCGCCGAGCGGCACGCTGACGACGGTGCAGCAGGGCGGCACTGACATCAGTGGGCCGTTGGTGCTTGGCTCAGCCGTGACCGACAGGGCGATTGTTTCGGGCACGGGTGCCGGGGCGCCGACGGGTTCGGTTACTTTCACGTTCTACTCGGCGCTGAACTGTGCCGGGCCCGGTGTGACCGGAGCGGCTGTGGCTTTGGTGGGTGGTGTCGCGAACTCGCTTCCGACGGCGGCGTTGGGCGCTGGCGATTACGGGTTCATCGCGCATTACGGCGGTGACACGAACTACACGAGTTCGGACGGTGTCTGTGAGCCGTTCATGGTGAACAAGGCGCCGAGCAGCACGCTGACGACGGTGCAGCAGAACGGTCTCAACATCACCGGGCAGCTTCGCTCGCCCGGTCGATCGTGACCGACAGGGCGATTGTTTCGGGCACGGGTGCCGGGGCGCCGACGGGTTCGGTTACTTTCACGTTCTACTCGGCGCTGAACTGCGCCGGGCCCGGTGTGACCGGAGCGGCTGTGGCGTTGGTGGCGTGGTGTCGCGAACTCGCTTCCGACGGCGGCGTTGGCCGCTGGGGAGTTACGGGTTCATCGCGCATTACGGCGGTGACACGAACTACACGAGTTCGGACGGTGTCTGTGAGCCGTTCACCGTGATCACTCCGTCGATCCTGATCGTGAAGACGACGTCGACGCCGGTAGTCGTAAGTGGCGGGACGGCGACATTCGGGATCACGGTGTCCAACCCCAGCAATGTGACGCTGACCAATGTGAACGTGACCGACGCGATCGCTCCCGGGTGCGCCCGGACGGCGGCTCAGATCGCGCTGATCGCACCGCATCTCAGCAGCACGTTCGCACCGGGCGACTCGGTCACCTACACCTGCACACAGGCGAACGTGACCGCGAACGAGACGAACAGCGCGACGGCGACAGGGACACCTCCCGTCGGCCCGAACGTAACCTCGACCTCGACCGTGGACGTCACGGTGGACCATCCGGCGATCAAGATCGTGAAGACGACGACGACGCCAACGCTTCCGAGCGGTGGCACCGCGTCCTTCGGGATCACAGTCACGAACACGGGTGACGTGACGCTGACCAATGTGAACGTGACCGACGCGATCGCTCCCGGGTGCGCCCGGACGGCGGCTCAGATCGCGCTGATCGCACCGCATCTCAGCAGCACGTTTGCGCCGGGCGACTCGGTCACCTACACCTGCACGCAGGCGAACGTGACCGCAAACGAGACGAACACGGCAATCACGACCGGGACGCCTCCTCTGGGCCCGAACGTGACCGACAGCTCGAGCGTCCCGGTGGCGATCGTGGTTACCGGTACCTCGAACTTCACGCCCGGCTACTGGAAGAACCACTCGAAGGCAACCACTCCGTTGCTCCCGATCATGCTCGGGAACTTCACGGTGAGCGACTTCGACACGGCCTCCGAGATCATGTCGGAAATGGGCTGTGGCTCCCAGGGAGTCGAGAACTGCATGGCCGGCATGCTTCTCGCCACGCTGCTGAACCTCAAGCAGGGCGGCGCGGTGCTTCCGTGCATCACGGCGGCGGTCGCGCAGGCCCAGGCGCTGCTTGGCTCCGGGCCAGGAGGCTACAACTACAGCGGGCCTCATAGCACGCCGCTGAACCTGTCGGCGGCCGACAAGGCGACGATGATGTCGCTGCACGACACGCTGAGCAACTACAGCCAGGATGGTGTAGCGACGCACTGTTAATCGCTCTCCCGGGTGGTGTGCGGGGCCACGCGCCCTGTCACATCACCCGGGAGGATTTCGATGTACTCGAACAGCGGGCGCCGGACACTCCAAGGCGCCCGCTGTTTAATTTCCCCCGGTCCCGCTGCCGCTGTCCTGAAGCGATCACCGTCCAGTTCGAAGGCTGTCGAAGACGTCGCGCGGGTAGAACGAGCCCCGCTCGTCGCACGTCTGGCACTCTGGGGCGAAGCGAGCCCTGGACATCCCGGCTCGAGAGTCGTAGTCTAGGCAGTCGTAATTTGCGGACCAGACTTAAGGGTGGGGCTTTTTGGGTATGAGCGCCTACTCTGAGTGGGATACGGCGGGTCGCCCCGAAAGCTGGAGCGTCCCGAGCACTTTTAGCGAGAAGTAGGGGGAACGACGAAATGGGCCGGATGTTGGGGAAGCGGGAAGCTGCGTGCGCTGATACGTCGCGGCAACTTTGGATCTCCTGTCCGTCTGCACGCTACGTGGGCACGAATGCCTGCACTCAAACGACGGAGGAATACAGATGACTGTGAAGTTCGATCGTGATGCAGGTGTGCGCGGCAATCGTCGTGCACTGACGACGTGGGTGGTCATGGGCCTGATCGCCGCGATATTCGTGATCGCGATCCCCTCCGGCGCCACTGGTGCGCTTCCGAACCCGCCGCTGTTCGAGCTGGACGGGAACGCGACTACGGACCACGCGACCCCCGGCGTCCCCGATGACTGGGATCGCATCTACTGCGCCCAGACCGGCGTGACGTGCGCCACGAACCCCGGCGCGCCGAGCGCGCTCTCGAGCTCGTTCCTCCACGAGCCGGCCGGAATGGACATCTCTTACTTCAAGGGTGGTGCCAAGGACGCCGATGCGACGCCGCAAGGCTGCGGTGCCAACGCCGCTTCGAAGGACGAGCTCAACGACATCTTCGCGGCCGCCTACACCGACCCCGCGAACAACCACACGATCCTCTACTTCGGTGGCGACCGTGCTTCCGTGAACGGCGACTCCGATATCGGGTTCTGGCTGAACGGTCCCGGTACGGCGGCCTCGCCCGGGCTCGGTACGACGAGCTGCCCCGGCGGAGGCGTCGGCTTCACGGGCACCCATCAGAACGGCGACCTGCTCGTTCTTAGCACCTTCACGAACGGCGGAGGCGTCTCGAGCGTCCAGATCTTCCAGTGGCAGAACGGGGCCCTGAACACGACGCCGATCTCGACCGATGCCGCCTGCACCACGCCCACCAGCGCGACGGCGGTTGCCTGCGCGATCGCGAACAGCGCCACGATCACGACACCGTGGCCGTTCGGCAGCACGACTCCGCCCGGCTCGGTTCCGAGCCCCTCCTTCTTCGAGGGCGGCGTCGACCTCACCCAGCTGCTGGCTCCCGCCCCCGGCGCCGTGACGCCGTGCTTCGACACGTTCTACGGCGAGACGCGCAGCTCGCAGAGCCTCACCGCAACGCTCATGGACTTCGGGTTCGGGGACGTCAGCACCTGCGGCTCGGTCGAGCTGACGAAGGTGTGGAACGGAACGCCCGGCTCGACGACGCTTGGGATCGGAACAACCGCCAACGGGACAGACATCGCTTCCAAGACGGTGACGACGAACGACACGACCGGCGCCCACCTCGTCAACCCGGGCACCTATCACGTGAGCGAGACGATCAAGGACAGCAGCGTCTCCGGCCAGTACTCGACTTCGCTCTCGTGCATGAACACGAAGAACGGCGGGTCGACCCCATTTACTCCGACGCCAGACGTGGTCGGGACCGGCCAGAGCGCCGGCTTCCCGGTGAAGACCGGCGACATCGACGTCTGTACCTATACGAACACCCTCAACAACCCGAAGATCGCGATCACGAAGGTCGCGGACGCCACCTCGGTGAGCGCGGGGGATCCGATCGGATTCACGGTGAACGTCTCGAACCCCGGCACGACTGTTACGAACGGGGTGACGGTGACCGATCCGTTGCCGGCCGGCGTCACCTGGTCGCTCGACACGCAGTCGAACGCCGGCCTGTGCTCGCTCAGCGGCGCCGTCGGCTCGCAGTCGATCACGTGCGGGAACTCGAGCACTCCGCTCGCAGCGGGCGCGTCGTTCAGCTTCCACGTCACCGCGACCACGTCGAGCTCGGCGTGCGCGACCTACAACAACACGGCGACGGTGAACACGACCAATACTCCTCCCGCATCGGCTACGGCCTCGATCACGTGTCACACGGCCTCGATCCAGGTGCTGAAGACCGCTGATGCGGCGTCGGTGAACGCGGGCGACCCGATCGGTTACACGGTCACGGTCAAGAACAACGGCACGGGCACCGCGAAGGGCGTCACGCTCACCGACGCGCTGCCTGCAGGTTCGGGCACCGGTGTGACCTGGGCGATCGACGGCTCGACCGGCAATCCGGCAGCGTTCACGCTTGCCGGCGCGAAGGGCAGCCAGACGCTGACCCTGGCGGGCCAGCCGATCACGCTGGCAGCGAATGGGAGCCTCGTCGTCCACATCACCGCGCTGACCTCGGCCGCGGAGTGCACGACCTACAACAACACGGCAACGGTCGCGACGACGAACGACGGCACCAGCACTGCGTCGGCCTTGATCACGTGTCACCCGGCCGTGATCCAGGTGCTCAAGACCGCGGATGCCGCGGTCGTGGACGCCGGTGACCCGATCGGCTACACGGTCACGGTCAAGAACACCGGCTCCGGCCTCGCCAAGGGTGTCGTCCTCACGGACGCGCTTCCCGCGGGCTCGGGCACGAAGGTGACCTGGGCGATCGACAGCTCGACCGGTAACCCGGCTGCCTTCGCGATCGCCGGCGCCACGGGCAGCCAGACGCTGACCCTGGCGGGTCAGCCGATCACGCTCGCCGCCGGTACGAGCCTCGTCGTGCACATCACGGCGCTGACCTCCAGCGCTGAGTGCTCGACCTACAACAACTCGGCGACCGTCACCACGACGAACGACGGGACGAGCACGGCGAATGCGACGATCACGTGTCACACGGCCTCGATCCAGGTGCTGAAGACCGCTGATGCGGCGTCGGTGAACGCGGGCGACCCGATCGGTTACACGGTCACGGTCAAGAACAACGGCACGGGCACCGCGAAGGGCGTCACGCTCACCGACGCGCTGCCTGCCGGTTCGGGCAGCGGCGTGACCTGGGCGATCGACGGCTCGACCGGCAATCCGGCAGCGTTCACGCTTGCCGGCGCGAAGGGCAGCCAGACGCTGACCCTGGCGGGCCAGCCGATCACGCTTGGTGCGGGTGCGAGCCTCACGGTTCACATCACGGCGCAGACCTCGGGCGCAGAGTGCTCGACCTACAGCAATACAGCATCGGTCACGACGACCAACGACGGCACGAGCAACCAGACGGCGGTGATCACCTGCAATCCGGCCTTGATCCAGGTGCTGAAGACAGCGGATGCTTCCCCGGTGAATGCCGGTGATCCGATCGGGTTCACGGTTACCGTGAAGAACAACGGCACCGGCCTCGCGAAGGGCGTCAGCCTCACAGACGCGCTTCCGGCGGGCTCGGGCACCGGCACCGGTGTGACCTGGGCGATCGACAACTCGACCGGCAACCCGGCCGCATTCTCGGTCTCCGGCGCCAAGGGCAGCCAGACGCTGACCCTCGCGGGCCAGCCGATCACGCTGGCAGCGGGTGCGAGTCTCGTGGTGCACATCACCGCGCTGACCTCGGGCTCGGAGTGCACCGTCTACAACAACACAGCCACGGTCACGACGACGAACGACGGGACGAGCACGGCGAATGCGTCGATCACCTGCAACCCGGCCTCGATCCAGGTCACGAAGACCGCGGACGCGGCGTCGGTGAACGCGGGTGACACGATCGGCTACACGGTCACCGTCAAGAACAACGGCACGGGCACCGCGAAGGGCGTCACCCTGACCGACCTGCTGCCTGCCGGTTCGGGCAGCGGCGTGACCTGGTCGGTCGACGGCTCGACCGGCAATCCGGCAGCGTTCACGCTTGCCGGCGCGAAGGGCAGCCAGACGCTGACCCTGGCGGGCCAGCCGATCACGCTCGGTGCGGGTGCGAGCCTCACGGTGCACATCACGGCGCTGACCTCGGGCACCGAGTGCTCGACCTACAGCAACACGGCATCGGTCACGACGACCAACGACGGCACCAGCAACCAGACGGCGGTGATCACCTGCAATCCGGCTTCGATCCAGGTGCTCAAGACCGCCGATGCTTCCCCGGTCAACGCGGGCGACCCGATCGGGTTCACCGTCACCGTGAAGAACAACGGCACCGGCCTCGCGAAGGGCGTCAGCCTGACCGACGCGCTTCCGGCGGGCACGGGCACCGGCACCGGGGTGACCTGGGCGATCGACGGCGCGACCGGCAACCCGGCCGCCTTCTCCGTCACCGGCGCCAAGGGCAGCCAGACGCTGACCCTCGCGGGCCAGCCGATCACGCTGGCAGCGGGTGCGAGCCTCGTCGTGCACATCACCGCGCTGACCTCCGGCACGGAGTGCACGAGCTACAACAACACGGCAACCGTCACGACGACGAACGACGGCTCGAGCACGGCGAATGCGTCGATCACCTGCAACCCGGCCTCGATCCAGGTGCTCAAGACTGCGGACGCGGCGTCGGTGAACGACGGCGACACGATCGGCTTCACGGTTACCGTCAAGAACAACGGCACCGGCCTCGCCAAGGGCGTCACCCTGAACGACCTGCTGCCTGCAGGAACCGGCACCGGTGTGACCTGGGCGAAGGACGGCTCCGTGGGTAACCCGGCCGCCTTCACCCTGGGTGGTGTCGCGGGCAGCCAGACGCTGACTCTCGCGGGCCAGCCGATCACGCTGGCTGCGGGTGGGATCCTCACGGTTCACATCACCGCGACGACCTCGCTCACCGAATGTTCGACCTACAACAACACCGCGGCGGTCACGACGACCAACGACGGCACCAGCTCCGCATTGGCCCAGATCGTTTGTAACTCGGGGGCGATTCAGGTGATCAAGACCGCGGATGCTTCGCCGGTCAACGCGGGTGACCCGATCGGGTTCACCGTAACCGTCAAGAACAACGGCACCGGCCTTGCGCACGGCGTCACGCTGACCGACTCGCTTCCGGCGGGCTCGGGCAGCGGGGTGACGTGGGCGATCGACGGCGCGACCGGCAACCCGGCCGCGTTCACCCTCGCCGGCGCCAAGGGCAGCCAGACGCTCACCCTTGCGGGTCAGCCGATCACGCTCGGGGCGGGCGCAAGCCTCGTCGTCCACATCACGGCGCAGACGTCGGGCGCGGAATGCTCGACCTACAACAACACTGCGTCGGTGACGACAACCAACGCCGGCACGAGCATGTCGTCGGCCCAGATCGTCTGTAACCCGGCGTCGATTCAGGTGCTGAAGACCGCGGATGCGGCTTCGGTGAACGCGGGCGACACGATCGGCTACACGGTCACCGTCAAGAACAACGGGACCGGCCTCGCCAAGGGCGTCACTCTGACCGACCTGCTTCCGGCGGGCACGGGCAGCGGTGTGACGTGGGCGGTCGACGGCTCCACGGGCAACCCGGCCGCCTTCACGCTTGCCGGTGTCAAGGGCAGCCAGACGCTGACCCTGGCGGGTCAGCCGATCACGCTCGGTGCGGGTGCGAGCCTCTCGGTGCACATCACGGCGCTGACCTCGGGCACCGAGTGCTCGACCTACAGCAACACGGCCGCGGTCACGACGACGAACGACGGCACGAGCAATCAGACGGCGGTGATCACCTGCAATCCGGCTTCGATCCAGGTGCTGAAGACCGCGGATGCTTCCCCGGTGAATGCGGGCGATCCGATCGGGTTCACCGTTACCGTGAAGAACAACGGCACCGGCCTCGCGAAGGGCGTCACCCTGACCGACGCGCTTCCTGCGGGCTCGGGCACGGGCGTGACCTGGGCGATCGACGGCTCGACCGGCAACCCGGCGGCGTTCACCGTCGCTGGAAGCGCCGGCAGCCAGACGCTGACCCTCGTGGGCCAGCCGATCACGCTGGCTGCGGGTGCGAGCCTCGTCGTGCACATCACCGCGCTGACCTCGGGCACGGAGTGCACGGCCTACAACAACACAGCAACCGTCACGACGACAAACGACGGGATGAGCACGGCGAATGCCTCGATCACCTGCAACCCGGCCTCGATCCAGGTCACGAAGACCGCGGACGCGGCCTCCGTCAACGCGGGCGACACGATCGGCTACACGGTCACCGTCAAGAACAACGGGACCGGCCTGGCCAAGGGCGTCAGCCTCAACGACTCGCTGCCTGCAGGAACCGGCAGCGGTGTCACGTGGGCGATCGACGGCTCCGTCGGTAACCCGGCTGCGTTCACTCTCGGCGGTGTCAAGGGCAGCCAGACGCTGACTCTCGCGGGCCAGCCGATCACGCTTGGTGCAGGCGCCAGCCTCACGGTGCACATCACGGCGCAGACCTCGGGTACCGAGTGCTCGACCTACAGCAACACGGCATCGGTCACGACGACCAACGACGGCACGAGCAATCAGACGGCAGTGATCACATGCAACCCGGCGTCGATCCAGGTGCTGAAGACCGCCGACGCTTCGCCGGTGAATGCCGGTGATCCGATCGGGTTCACGGTTACCGTCAAGAACAACGGCACGGGCCTGGCGAAGGGCGTCACCCTCACCGACGCGCTGCCTGCAGGAACCGGCAGCGGTGTGACGTGGGCGATCGACGGCTCGACCGGCAACCCGGCTGCGTTCACGGTCGCCGGTGCCACGGGCAGCCAGACGCTGACCCTTGCGGGTCAGCCGATCACGCTGGCTGCGGGTGCGAGCCTCGTGGTGCACATCACGGCGCTGACCTCGGGCACGGAGTGCACGGCCTACAACAACACAGCCACGGTCACGACGACGAACGACGGGACGAGCACGGCGAATGCGTCGATCACCTGCAACCCGGCCTCGATCCAGGTGCTCAAGACCGCGGACGCGGCCTCCGTCAACGCGGGTGACACGATCGGCTACACGGTCACCGTCAAGAACAACGGCACGGGCACCGCGAAGGGCGTCAGCCTGAACGACGCGCTTCCTGCCGGTAGCGGCAGCGGCGTCACGTGGGCGATCGACGGCTCGACCGGAACTCCGGCAGCGTTCACGCTTGCCGGTGCCAAGGGCAGCCAGACGCTGACCCTCGCGGGCCAGCCGATCACGCTGGCTGCGGGTGCGAGCCTCGTCGTGCACATCACCGCGCTGACCTCGGGCACGGAGTGCTCGACCTACAGCAACACGGCATCGGTCACGACGACGAACGACGGCACGAGCAGCCAGACGGCAGTGATCACCTGCAATCCGGCTTCGATCCAGGTGCTCAAGACCGCGGATGCGGCCTCGGTGAACTCCGGCGACACGATCGGGTTACACGGTCACCGTCAAGAACAACGGCACCGGCCTCGCGAAGGGCGTCACCCTCACCGACGCGCTCCCTGCAGGAACCGGTACCGGTGTGACGTGGGCGATCGACGGCGCGACGGGCAACCCGGCTGCGTTCACTGTTGCCGGCGCCAAGGGCAGCCAGACGCTGACCCTCGCGGGCCAGCCGATCACGCTGGCTGCGGGTGCGAGCCTCGTGGTGCACATCACCGCGCTGACCTCGGGCACGGAGTGCACGACCTACAACAACTCGGCGACCGTCACCACGACGAACGACGGCACGAGCACGGCGAATGCGTCGATCACCTGCAACCCGGCTTCGATCCAGGTGCTCAAGACCGCGGATGCCGCGTCGGTGAATGCCGGTGACACGATCGGTTACACCGTCACCGTCAAGAACAACGGCACCGGCCTCGCCGAGGGCATCACGCTGACCGACCTCCTGCCCGCGGGCACCGGGTCTGGCGTGACCTGGGCGATCGACGGTTCGACCGGAACTCCGGCCGCGTTCACGCTCGGCGGGAGCGCCGGAAGCCAGACGCTGACCCTGGCGGGCCAGCCGATCACGCTGGCGGCCGGTGCGAGCCTCGTGGTGCACATCACGGCGCTGACCTCCGGAACCGAGTGCACGACCTACAACAACAGCGCGACGGCCACGACCACGAACGACGGCTCGAGCACCGCGTCGGCCTCGATCACCTGCAACCCGGCTTCGATCCAGGTGACTCAAGACCGCGGATGCTGCGTCGGTGAATGCCGGTGACACGATCGGTTACACGGTCACCGTCAAGAACAACGGCACCGGCCTCGCGAAGGGCGTCAGCCTCGCCGACTCGCTCCCGGCAGGTTCGGGCAGCGGCGTCACCTGGGCGATCGACGGTGCGACCGGCAACCCGGCTGCGTTCACGCTCGCCGGCGCCAAGGGCAGCCAGACGCTGACCCTGGCGGGTCAGCCGATCACGCTGGCTGCGGGTGCAAGCCTCGTCGCGCACATCACGGCGCTGACCTCCGGCACCGAGTGCACGACCTACAACAACACGGCGACCGTCACGACCACGAACGACGGCACCAGCACCGCGTCGGCCTCGATCACCTGCAACCCGGCTTCGATCCAGGTGACCAAGACCGCGGATGCCGCCACGGTCAACGCAGGCGACACGATCGGCTACACCGTCACCGTCAAGAACACCGGTACCGGCTCGGCCAAGGGAGTCAGCCTGACCGACTCGCTGCCCAAGGGCTCGGGCACCGGCGTCACCTGGGCGATCGACGGCTCGACCGGCAATCCGACCGCCTTCACGCTCGCCGGGGCCGCGGGCAGCCAGACGCTGACCCTGGCCGAGCAGCCGATCACCGTCGCCGCGGGCGCAACGCTCACGGTGCACATCACGGCGGTGACCTCGAAGACCGAGTGCTCGACCTACAACAACACGGCATCGGTCGCAACGACCAACGACGGCACCGGCACGGCGACGGCGACGATCACCTGTAACGCCGCCTCGATCCACATCGTCAAGACGGCCGATGCGGCGACTGTGAACCAGGGCAGCGCGGTCGGGTTCACGGTCACGGTCTCGAACACCGGTGCCGGCACGGCCCACGGAGTCACGGTCAACGACCCGCTCCCGGCCGGCCTGAACTGGTCGCTCAACACGCAGTCCACCGCGGGGCTTTGCGCGATCAGCGGTGCGACGGGCTCGCAGGTTCTCGCCTGCGGCGGTTCCTCGACGGACGTCAATGCGGGCGGCTCGTTCAGCGCTCACGTGACCGCGACCACCGCGGCCGGGGCGTGTGCGACCTACAACAACACGGCGACCGTCACGACCACGAACGACGGCACCGGGACCTCGACCGCTTCGGTCCAGTGCATCCCGCCGCCTCCGCCGAGCGGAACTCCGGCGATCTCGATCACGAAGAACCCGAAGACCCAGTCGATCGCAAGTGGCGCGACGGCGAACTTCACGATCGTGGTGACGAACACGGGCACCTTGACGCTGACGAACGTGAGCGTCTCGGATCCGCTGTCTCCGAACTGCAATCAGACGAGCTCGCAGATCGCGGCGCTGATCGGTTCCACCTCGATGGCTCCGGGTGCGAGCGTGACGTACAACTGCTCCCTCGCGAACGTGACGGCCAGCTTCAACAACGTCGCCACGACCACGGGGACGGGCTCGAACGGCCAGACCGTCACCGCCACCGACACGGCGCCCGTGACCGTCCAGGCCCTGGTGCCGCCGCCGATCGTTCCGGCTCCGACGCCGCATTCGTCGATCGGGATCGTCAAGGATCCGAGCTCGCAGACGATCGGCCAGGGCGATACCGCGAAGTTCACGATCACGGTCACGAACACCGGTGACACGACGTTGAGCAATGTCACCGTGACCGATCCGCTCTCGACCGACTGCAACAGGAACCTGGGGACGCTGGCGGTCGGGCAGTCGAAGCACTACAGCTGCACCAAGGAGAACGTCTCGGCTGACTTCGAGAACGTCGCGACCGCGACCGGGAAGCCGCCGACGACCGCGGCCGTGAAGGCAACCGACCACGCGAACATCACGGTCAAGCCGTTCATCCCGCCGCAGCATCCGAAGATCGCGATCTCGAAGACCCCGAAGGAGCAGACGCTCACGACGAGCCTGAAGACGGCCCCCGGGGCGAACGGTGCCAACAAGACGACCGTGACCTACGGGACCGCGCACTTCACGATCAAGGTCACGAACACCGGTGATGTGACCCTGCACAACGTGAAGGTCACGGATCCGTCCTCGCCCGGATGCGACAAGGCCATCGGGTCGCTTGCCTCACACGCCTCGAAGACCTTCACCTGCACCCGCTCCACGGTGAGGAGCAACTTCACGAACGTCGCGACCGCCCACGGCACCTCGCCCAAGGGCAAGCAGGTCGAGGCCACCGACCACGCCAACGTCAAGGTGACCGTCAAGACGACCAACTCGAGCCCGGCGAAGTTCACGGGCTAGGCAGGTCGGCGTTTCCGGCGGGGTCGGCCCTTGGGTCGGCCCCGCCGCCTTCCCTGAGCGCCGGTTGCGTCTTGGAGCGCGGTTACTCTGGTCCTACCTTGCGTGACCGTTCAAAGCAGGTTGGCGCACGGTCAGGTTTGCGGCTAGCGATTGTCGGAGCGGTTACGGTGATAGCCGTCGCAGTAGCCGCCGAAGCAACCGCTGCTACGACCCGTCGGTAACCGCACCCGTGGCCGTCGGGCCGACAGCGACGAATCCGGGCACGCAGACCACGGTCGTTCAGGAGACCTCGCCGCGTCTCTCGAGCGAGCAGGCCACGCAGATCTTCCTGGCCGACCACAAGGTCGCGCAGTGGCTTCGCCGCTATCCGGTGAACCCGCCGACGACAGCGTCCTACAACAATGGCGTGTGGACCGTCAACGTCTACTCCGGGGCGGCTGGCGAGGTGGCCACAGGGATGGTCGAACGACGGGACCGGGATAGTGACGCAGGCGTGGACCGGCCCCCAGGTCGCCTGGGGCATGGCGCGCGGTGGAACCGGGTTCGGTGGGAGGGAGATCAACTCATACTCCATCTGGTTCGCGTTCTGCATCGTCTTCCTGCTGGGCCTTGTTGACTGGCGACGGGTTTTCTCGCTTCGAACCCTCGACCTTCTCGTCCTGCTCTCGTTTTCGCCGTCGCTGTGGTTCTTCAACCGCGGCAACGTGTTCGCGGCGATGCCGCTCGTGTACCCGGCGTTCGCTATCTGATCGTCCGGTGCGTCATCATCGCGCGGCGGGACCGACCGCCGCGCGGCTCGGTGGTGTGGCCGACGTGGGTGCTCGTGGTCGCGCTCGTCTTTGTCGTCGCGGCCCGGGTCGACATCGACGTCTACCACTCGGACGTGATCGACGTCGGCCTGTCGGGTGTGATCGGTGCGGAGCGAATCGCCAAGTTCGAGAGCCCCTACGGCCACTTCCCGGTCGAGACCGGCCGCCCTCCGTGCGGGCCCGCCGACGCCTCCGGCGACATCCGCGACCACATCCAGACGAACGGCCGCTGCGAGGCAGCCGATGCGCAGGGCGACACGTACGGCCCCGTCGCCTACGAGGCGTACCTTCCCGGCTACCTCGTCTTCGGGTGGAGCGGTCTCTGGGATTCGCTGCCGGCCGCCCACGCGACGACGGTCCTCTGGGACCTGATCGCGATCGTCGGCCTCTGGTTCGTCGGCCTCCGGTTTGGCGGCCCGCGACTCGGTGCGATCCTCGCCTTCGCCTGGGCGGCCTGGCCGTTCACCCAGTACTCGGCGAGCTCGAACACGAACGACCTGATCGAGCCGGCGTTACTGGTCTGGGCCTTCTATTTCGCGACGGCGCACTTCAAACGGGGCGCGCTGGCGGGGCTCGCGGCCTGGACGAAGTTCTCGGCGTTGGTCGTGCTGCCGCTCTGGTCCGGGTATCCCGACGCCCGGGCGCTCCGACCGCGGCTTCGGTTCGTCTGGGGCTTCCTGGTCGCCACCGTGCTGGCGTTCGTCATCCTCCTCTTCGACCCGGCCCTCGGCCACGCTTTCCGGGCGTTCTATGACGACACCTTCGCGTATCAGTTCAGCCGCTCGTCGCCGTTCTCGCTCTGGGACTGGCGCCAGTACCACGCGAAGGGGCTTCCCGACCTTCGCTGGGTGCAGCGCGGGCTCTACGTGCTTCTCGGCGGCGGCGCGATTGCACTGGCCTGGTGGCCCCGGAAACGTTCGCCGCTCATTCTCGCCGCCTACACCGGAGCCCTACTCGTGGGCTTCGAAAGCGTGCTCACCCACTGGTCATGGCTCTATCTTCCGTGGTTCTTCCCGTTCGTGGCCTTCGCGCTGCTCGCGCCGCGCCGTGAGCCCCCGGTACCGGTCGTGGAGATTCCGCCTCTCGAAGAGGCTGTCGTGAGGGAGAGCGCGGCGAACGCGGGCTAGGACTCGTGGAAACTGCGCGGTCATTCGCCTGCGGTGTTCCCGTGCCTGTGGCACACTTTCAGTTGTTGCGGACAGGCTGGGTTTTGCTAGCCGAAAGGACGGGGCGTCGGGAGCAATCGGGGTGGACACTGAGTCCGAGGAGGATCGGACATCCGGCCTGCGAAGCCGTTCAGGTTGTCTGAATTTCCGCCGATAGCGTAAAAACGATGGTCAACGAGCCATATCCTGAAGGCCCGCAGCGCGGCGCGACCGTGCCGTCTTCGGCAGGGTCGAGACGGCTACTTCGCGCGCTGCGCGAAAACAAGGGACAGGCGCTCGTCGAGTTCGCGCTGGTGGTTCCGTTGATGATGCTGATCGTCCTCGCGGCGGCCGACTTCGGAGTGGCCTACAACTACAAGAACGATCAGACGAACATGGCGGCCGAGGCGCTCCGCTATGCCGAAGTCAACACGTGCGCCCCCTGCGGCGGGTCGTCGATCGAGGACTTCATCAAGAGCACGGCCGATACGGGCGCTCTTGCGCAACGGCGTCTCGGCCGGCTCGTGGGGCATTCAGTCGCCGGGCGTCCAGATCAGCTTCTGCGTCCCGACTGACCAGCGGGTTACGCCGGCGCACATCGGCAGCGCTGGTACTCCGATCCAGGCGCAGGTGACCTCGAACTACGTCTGGCTGCCGTTCCTGCACCTCGGGACGGCGACGATCACCGCGACCTCGATCGGACGGATCGAGCAGCCATACAACACTGAACCCCTCGAGCAACGCGTATGCGCAGGGGAGCGCCAGCTCACCCGGCCCTGGGGATGTGCCCATGATCAGAAAGCGCATCACGGGTCGCCATGACGGGAAGGGCGCGCGGCCTCGGCCTAGGCAAGCCTGCCCGACAGTGGTAACGTTTGCAGGAGTTTTCCCCCTGAGCGAAGAAGCGCCTGCGGCCAGACGAGCGCTTCTGCGGTGTCAGCGATTCTCGGCCGAGGTTTCCGAGAGATGAGCGCGAACGGTTTCAAGCCAGCCAGAAGGTTGCGTCGGGACGGGAAGAGCGGGCAGTCGTTGGTGCTGTTTGCGATCTGCCTCCCGCTGATGTTGCTGTTTGTGGCGTTCGTCGCTGATGCGGGGCACGCGTTTGTCGATCAGCGCCACCTGCAGAATGCGGCTGATGCGGCTGCGTTGGCGGCTGCGCAGGATCTCACGAACGGGACTCCTGCGGCGCGACGTGCGGCGCGACGGCGGCGAGCTACGTGACCCAGAACGGTTTCCAGGTCTCCCGCTCCCGACGTGCGTTCCGCGGTGGGCGCGGGTGGACTGCTACCAGTGTCGATATCCGGTCGTCCGCGAGCCCGATCCAGCCAGGTGGTGGTCAAGCTTACAACTGCACGCCGACGTACTTCGGCGTGTTGCCGGGGGTTCCGAGCCAGATCTGCGAATCGGTCAGCTCGACCGCAGAACCGGGACGACGCCGTTCACGCGGACATCGTGCACGAAGGATCCGTCATTAGCGGCACAGTCATCGAACGACGTCTCGACGGGCAGTACGGTGATCAACGGCTGCACGAACTACTTTTCGACAACGACTTGGACGATCACCCCGGTCACGATGGGCAGCAGTGACGCAGTACAACAGCACCGTAAACGGAAGTTTGGGAGGTGGCACGCCGCGGGCGCTCTTCGCCAACGACCTCGATTTGTGGACCGAACACGGCATCGTCTTCGACTCGAACCCCGGTTCAACGGATTGACGCCATTGAAAGCAACGGCAGCATCAACTTCCAAGCTCAACAGGGAACTGTCACCGCAGCTTATCCGCCAGGCGCTCTGCGGTACCGCATCAGGACAGATACTGACCGCAGGCGGCGGTCCAGAAGCCTACGACTGCCAGCCATCACGTGGCCTGTACCTTCGACCGGCCGCGCGTCTGCGACGGCCACGACCAAGTAGCCCTGGCCTGTCCGACAACAACCCAGCGGAGGCATCTACTGCTCGGACCAGCATGGGCATCCAAGACTATCAAGGGTGTACGCGCCCGGAGGCTGACCCTTAGTCGCGCCGCTCGTCACGATCGACAGTAACTGTGAACAACTTCACCTTGGCGCCGCCTATCACGAGTCAACCCAGCCACGGTACGGGCTGTCGACGGACAGACGGTAGACGAAGGTACGGATACGACGGGCCAACTTTACTTCGACAGCAACAACTTGGGCAGTCGCCGACGTCATGTTCAGCAAAACGGAAACTTGATTCTGGAATAGTGGTCTACGCGGCGTCTACGAGGCACAGAACGTCCACATCGGCGGGCAAGAACGGCAACAGTTACGTGATGAAGGGGGCGGGCCCGCCCTCGGCCAGACGACGACGTACTACATGATGACTAATCGACGGTCGTTCCGACCAGCGATGTGACGAGAACCATCTCCTCTGATATCAAGCGTCAGCTTCGTCGACCTCGCCCGACACCACTGTTCCCACAATCGACGACCCCAACAACGATCCCCGACAGCACGCAATCGGCAAGCACTGAGACGGTCACGACCAGCTCGTCGAACATCGCCGCTCAAGCAATAGACACCGGGACCACTTGGCTGAGGCGCTACGCACAAGCCTCCGGTTAGCGGTACCAGGCCTCAGCGGGTTGATCTCCAGACGACGGAGAAGTAATCGTCTGACCACCGGCCAGTCCCCAGTTCGGTACCGGCGGCACGACGATCGGCCTCAGCGGATAACCCCGGCCGGTCGAGCAGCCGTCCCGCGCGACGAGCTCGTCAGACGAGCGTATTCCGGAGGAACAGCACCTCCATCGGGACGCCGAGCGGCGATAGCGCGATCGACGATCGGCCCCGGCCAGCAAACGCGGAAGCGTCCCGACGAGGATCGCCGCGGGAAGCAGCGCCGCCTCGCCCGGTACTGGGAGACTCCGGTCGTTGCCTGGGGGATCAACCAGGCGCCGATCATCCAGAGGCCGACCAGCCACGTGAAACGGCCTGATCGCCGGCCGGCCGAAGACCGGCCCGGCGAGGCGCCACCCGAGCACGAGCGTGTCGCGACACCGTGAAGGTGACATGAGCGTCTGCGCGAGGGGCGCGTTCGAAAGCGTGAAGAGCTTCCAGGTCGAACGAGGAGGTGCAGCGCGTGGAAAGCCCGTCGAGAACGGGTCGGTGAAATCGTGCCGGAAGTTCGCCTGGCCCAGGAAATACGCGTCCCAGTGCTTCGTCTCGCGCTCCTGGACGTAGGCGAAGATCCCGAGGGCAATCACCGGGGGAAGGACCGCAAGGGCGATTCGGCGGGCTCGGGTGAGAAGTGAGACGCGCTGGTAGACGAAGAGCAGAGCGAACGCCGTCGCAACGGGCGCTGCGATGCCGCCGGGTAGGTGAGCACAGCGACGAGCCCGCGAAGCCCGGCGAGGAGCCATCGCTCCCGGTCGAGAAGCAAGAGGTAGAGCACGGTGAAGAACGCGAGCATCGAGAGCGGGAAGGCGGCGTAGTCGTAGATCAGCCCGGGCGCGAAGGCCGCGAACAGCACTGCTGCGGCCGCGGCGGCAAAAGTGGTCGCGGCGATAGAACCCGGCCCAGATCAGCATGACCGCACCGATGTCGAAGGCCCACGACGAGGGCGATCGCGACCACGGCGTGGCTGAGACCCGAGTAGCGTGATCGCGTGGATCAGCCACGGATAGGCGGGGAACCAGCCCGCATTCCCGCACCAGCCGGAGCCCGTTCGGGAAGAAGCAGTGAAAGAGCACGTAGCCGTGCCGAGAGAGGTCGATGTACTGGAGGCGTCCCAGTGGTCCACGGCGCCGTCGTAAAGGGCGAGTGGCCTGCGAAGGCGCACGTCGCGAGTACGACGATGGTCGCGACGAGCCACGCGGAGACGGGCAACCACGCGGGGCGTATCGCATTTCGCAGCTTCGAGCCCGCACGCACACCGGACGTCTCTTCCTGTTTCGGGGATTCCCGGAAGAGCAGTCCCCGTCCCGAGCCCCGCAGTGCCACCCGCTAATCCTAAAGAGTCCCTCACTCGTTCAACGCCGGACGTCTGGCCGGGCGGACCTCGCGGATCAGGCTGGTTTTCGAGCGACCTCGCGCGCCACCATATGGTGCTGCACCGTAAGCGTGATCAGCATCACGAGCGCAAGCACGCCGTAGAGCTTGTCGACGGCGAGGACGAGGAGCACAACCGAGAGGCCCGACGCGAGCACGACACGGCTCCAGGCGATGCGCGCGGCGCTCGGCCTCCGCGCGGCTCCCGATTCGGCCCAGACGGCCGACCGGAAGAGGGCATAACCGTCTGTGGGCGCCACGGGTAGCAGGTTGACGGCCAGGATCAGGACGTTCAGAAAAGCCGCGACGAGCAGCCCGAAGCTCAGAGCGCCCCGTCCCGGAGCGACCCGCGAGAACGAGGACGATCGTGAGCAGCACCGTCGCGATCGGGCCGCCCGCCGCAAAGATGGCGGCTTCGCGAGGCTTCTTGAACCGGCCCTCGACGATCGCCACTCCGCCGCTCGAACGCATGAGCAGCATTCGCGGGCTCACCCCGCGGGCAACCCGGCTCGAGAGGAGATGGCCCGCCTCGTGAACCGCGAGGCTCACCATCTGAGCTGCTCCGGCAACGGCGGCTGCCGCGAGCCCGAACCAGAGCCCCTGCCGGTCGGCGAGGGCGAAACCGCAGACCGCACCGCCGAGCGCCGGAAGCCACGCGTGGGCCCCGAAGGCGACGGTCAGCGGCCATCGTGTCAGGACGCGGTAGCTACCCGCCCCGACGGTGTCTGCGAGCAGCGTCTGTTCCTTGGCGGACAACTCCGAACCCTCGAACCAATGAAAGAACCGGGACATGAGCTTCTCCTTCCCGGAAATGCATCTGGCCAACCGGCCACTTCTTCGAGGGTAGCCAGCCGCGGATGTCTGCCGGAGAGCGGCCCGTCTCGGGCCACGCCGAAACGCGCTGCAAGCGGAACTCGGCGCGGGCGGCGACCGCCGGCGCGCCGCACTCCTTGTTCTAGGCGGGCTTGGCGGCGGCCAGGCGGGCCGCCACGTGGTGCTGGGCCGTGAGCGTGATCAGCATCGCGACCGCGAGTACGCCGTAGAGCTTGTCGGCCGTAAGGATGACCACCGCGATCAAAGCCCCACCAGGATCACCACGCGGCTCCACTCGATCGCCCGGCGCTCTGCCTCGGCCCGACTTCCTGTCCCGGCCCAATCCCCGAACGGAAGAGCGCGTAACCGTCCATCGGCGCCACCGGCAGCAGATTCACGAGCAGCATCAGGAGGTTCACGAGCGCTGCGGCGTACAGCCCGATGGGCAGGCCACCCGACGGGAGCAGGCGCGCCACATCGAAGATGGCGATCGTCACGAAGACGGTTCCGAGCGGGCCACCGGCCGCGAAGATCGCAGCACCGCGAGCCTCCTCGAACCTGCCCTCGACGATCGAGACGCCGCCGCTCGAACGCATCAGGAGCATCCGCGGGCGGACGCCGCGTGCATGGCGGCTCGCGAGAAAATGGCCGACCTCGTGGGCGGCCACGCTCAACATCAACGCCGCTCCTGCGACCGCAGCCGCCGCCAGCACAAACCAGAGACCGTGCTTGAAGGAGACGCTCGCCGCCACCACCGCACCCAGAACGCCGGGAAGCCACGACTGCGGCCCGAATGCGACCGTCAGCGGCCGGCGCGTCAGTACCCGATAGCGCTGGGTGCCGACCGTCGCCGCCAGGAGCCTTTGCTCCTTCGGTAGGAGTGACCGGTTCTCGCGGGCCAGGAACGGGGACGTGAGTTTCATCACGGTGGTTCCTTTCTCCCGGAGCCGGCCCGGGCGAGGGGTAACGACACCGAATTCATCGGCGCGCACCCCCTCGGGGTTCAACTCGAACCGTCAGCGCGGGGTGATGACCGCACAGAACTCGGACCGACCGTGGCCGTTCCACGCGGATCTGCGCCTATCCGCGTGCTCGCGCGCCCCGGACGGCGTCTGCGATCCTTCGTCCCATGCAGGGGCGGGGAATCGCGCTGTTCGCTGGAACTCCGGCCGAGGTCGTCGCCGACACGGCGCGGTCGGCCGAGGCGCTCGGCTACTCCTCGTTCTGGTTGAACCATCCCGGCTCGACGGACGCGATCGCGCGGCTCGAGGCGGCAGCGTCGGCGACGAAGCGATCGAGCTCGGCGATCGGCGTCGTTCCGCTCCACGTCCGCGGCGCGTCGAGCGTCGTCGACAGCGTGCGGGCCAACGCCCTTCCGGCCGATCGGCTCCTGCTCGGGATCGGAACCTCGGGCAAGGGCGCGTTCGCGCTCGCTCGTGAGGGGGTCGGGCTCATCCGCGACGAGCTCGGGTGCCGGGTGGTGATGGCGGCGCTCGCCGAGCGCACCTGCCGCCTGGCCGGCGAGATCGCGGACGGCGTGCTCTTCAACTGGCTCACGCCGGAGCATGCCCGCCGCTCCGCCCGCTGGGTCGGAGAGGGCGCAGCGGCCGCCGGCCGGCCTCGGCCCCGGCTGTACGCCTACGTCCGGGTCGCGCTCGGGCCGGGGGCGCGGAAGCAGATCGAGGACGAAGGCGCCCGGTATTCCGGTGTTCCCGCGTACGGCTCGCACTTCGAGCGGATGGGCGCCGCGCCGCTCGAGACTGCGATCGTCGCCGCCCGGCCGGCTGAGGTGGCAGCGGGCCTCGAGCCGTGGGAGGGCGCCGTCGACGAGGTCGTGCTCCGCCTGCTGCCCGCGTCGGACTCGCTCGAGTCGCTTCTCGAGCTCGTTCGCCCCGGCGCGCCTGGGTGACGGCTGCGCCGCGGCTGACTTTCGTCGCCAAGGCTGCGTTGGCGGTGTTCGTCGTGGCCGAGGTCGTCATGATCGGGGCCGGCGTCTTCCTGGTCGTTCAGCGCGAGACAGGGACACGGGTGCGGGCAACGGTGACCGGGTGCGTGCAAACCGGAGCCGGACGCACTCAGGCGACCGACTGCACCGGCACCTGGGTCGTCGGCGGCGATCTCGTCGGTGGTGACGGGAGGGTCGTCGTCGGAAAGGTGGACGGTGCCACGCGGAGCGACATCGGGAAGACGATCGACGTCACCCTTCGCGGCGATACCGCGTACACGAGGTCGCTGAAGCTCCCCCTGCTCCTGATCGGCCTCGGACTCGTCGTGCCCGCGCTCATTCTCTTTGCCGTTCTCAACGCCCGGCGCCGCCGCGGCCGTGCTGCCCGCGTTTAGGCTGTCAGCGTTCCGGATGTAGACGACCCCGAGCGAACGGAGGGCACGATGGCGACGAAGGCCGATTTCACCGAGGACGAATGGAAGGCACTGGAGAAAGGCGTCACGGGCGCGGGGCTCTACGTCTCGGCGAGCGATCCCGGGTTCATGGACACCTTCGGCGAGGCGAGCGCGCTCGCGAAGGAGCTCGGCGCGGAGCACTCCTCGAGCGACAACGAGCTCGTCCGCGAGCTCTCGGGCACGCACGGCACCGGCTTCGGGCTGACGTCGTCGAAGGCCGATCTCGAGAACGAGACCTTCGCGGCGTTGAGCTCGTCGATCGCCTTGCTCACGGCGAAGGACCCGGCGGACGCCGAGGCCTATCGGCAGCTCGTGCTGGCCGTGGCAAACAGGGTCGCGGGGGCGAAGAAGGGCGTCTCGGAGGCCGAGACCGCGGCGATCGCGAAGATCACGGAGGCGCTCGGGGCGAGCGCGGCTGCACCCGCCGCGGCGGCCGATCCCGCTGCTCCATCCGCCTGATCGAAATCGGCCAACCGGCCGAAACCGACAACTTGCGGAAATCACCCGGCGCGGGCAGGCTCGTCGAGTGACCAGCTCCCTCTTCGCGGTATTGCCGCCGGCTATACTCGACTCATGGCGAAGGTCATGATCTCGCTTCCCGACGAGGTTCTTGCGCGTGTTGATCGGGAAGCGCAGCGCCGAGGGACGAGCCGAAGTGCGCTGCTGCGAGATGCCGCACTTCGGGAGCTTGGGCGGCCGGACAAGAGCACGTTCGACGATGCTGTGGCACGGTCGCGCGCCCGTTTTTCGCGTGCAGGCCGGTTCGATTCTGCGGCGCTCGTTCGAGCCGAGCGCGACGCGCGTTGAGCGAGATCGTCTGCGACGCCTCGATCGTTCTCAAGTGGTTTCACGAGGAGGGGGAGGATTCGGTCGCCGAAGCAAGGTCGCTCCTCGAGCGGCACCGGACAGGGCGGACGACGCTCTGGATCATCGAGTTGACGTTCTACGAGCTCGGCAATGTCCTGCTTCGCTCCCTCGGATGGAAGGCGGCTGAAGTAGCCGACCAACTCGATGACCTTCGGGCGGTCGCGCCCGTGCTCGAGCTACCGGCTGTCGCACTCCGCCGCGCCGCCGAGCTGGCGGAGACGCACGAGTTGACGTTCTACGATGCCCTCTACGCCGCGGCCGCGGAGCATCGCGATGCGGTGCTCGTCTCTGCCGACGCAGCGCTGCTCGCGTGCGGGCTCGCGAAGCCGGTCGGCGAGCTCGCCTGATCGCTGGGCCCGCCTCGAGGCGGCGGGCCGAAACCGGGGATTCGGTAACGCGCCGGGAGTCACGTGGCTCCGTGCGGGGTGGTACAGCGGCATGCGCCGTCCTACGTGTCGGGGTGCGCAACATCGCGATCCCGGTCCTCGCGGCGCTGGCGCTCGTGCCGGGCGCCGTCAGCTCTTCGTGCGCTGCCCGCGGCGCACGGCGGTGCCGAAGACGGTGTCCCACCAAGGCGCGCTGACGCCGAAGCAGCGCTCGTCGTCTTCGAAGTGATGGCGCATGTGCAGCTCGTGGAGCCACCGGCCGAGCCGGCCCTTCGGCTTGCGGTGATGAAGGGTGTAGTGCGTCATGTCGTACAGCAGGTAGCCGAAGAAGAACCCGGCCGCGACGGCCGAGCCGAACGCGAGGCCGAAGATGCCGAGGAACGCGCCGAGGAAGAGCAGGCCGAGCGGAACCGTCACGATCGGGGGCATCACGAGCCGCATCGGGTCGCTCGGATGGTCGTGGTGGACGCCGTGGATCATCCAGTGCAGCCGCGCTCCGACCCGGCTGCGCGGCTCGAGATGGAAGATCGCACGGTGGATCCAGTATTCGGTGAACGTCCAGAAGCCGTAGGCGCCGGCGAAGGCGACCGCGTATTTCCAGAACGGCAGCCGCTCCAGGGCGATCGCGCTCAGGAGCACGATCGTCGGGGCGAAGATCAGCGCCGGCACCACCGGGCGGCAACGAGTGACGACGTCGAGCCGCGAGTCGAACATCGGTGGCGAAGCGCGCCGCACCTCGGAACGCGACAGCTGTTCCACCCGGACATCGTAAACGAATCGGCCGTCGGATTCACGTCCGTCGTGTGAGAGTCAGGCGGGGCGAACGATGAAGAACGCGATCGCGACGTACTGGCAGGCGATCGCGACGAGCGTCAGCGCGTGGAAGACCTCGTGGTAGCCGAAGACGGCAGGCACCGGATCGGGGCTCCGCCGTGCGTAGACGATCGCGCCGACCGAGTAGGCAAGCCCGCCCGACGAGCAGGAGGATGACCGCGGCGGTGCCGGCGCTCGCCTCGAGCTGCGGCATCGCGGCGATCCCGACCCAGCCGAGCGCGAGCGCCGTGACGACCGACACCCATTTCGGTGCGCGAACCCAGCAGAACTTCATCGAAGCGGCGAATCCCGCTCCGATCCAGACGATCAGGAGCACCGTGACCTGGATCGTGCCGTGCAGCGCGAGCAGCCCGATCGCGGTGTAGGTTCCGGCGATCAGGACGTAGATGCCGGCGTGATCGACACGACGCATCCAGAGCCTCGCGCCTCGCGGCCAGTTCACCCGGTGGTAGAGCGTGCTCGCCGCCAGCATCACCGCCACGGATCCGGCGAACGCGGCGGCCGCCACCGAAGCGCGTCCACCGTCGGCGCTGGCGATCAGGAGCGTCCCGACGACGAGCGCAACCGCCAGGCCGATCTCGTGAAGCACCCCGCGGAGCAGAGGCTTGGCAGGCACCAGGGTGTCTGCGGGATTCGGGACCGAAAGGCTGCTCAGGCCTCCCAGTTTACTTTCACACCGGGGCTCCTGCTGTGCCGCGGGACCTATTCAGCCGAGGCCGTCGCTGCCGATAACCGGGTTATGTTCGCCTACCTGTCGCCGCCGGAGGCCCCCGCGGCTCGAAGGTGGCGTGTGCACCCTCGACGCCTGCTCCTTGCGGCACCGGCGGTCGCTGCCGTCGCGGGCCTCGATCTCCACGTGAAGGCCGCCGCGCTCGCCGCCGGCGGGACCGGAGTCGACGTTCCGACTTCGGTCGCCCGCACGGCCGGCGCAGCGGCGATCGGCTTGCTGGCGCTCCTCAGCATCTTCGTCCTGCCCAGGCTCTGCCTGCCGGGCGCGGTGCTCTTTGCCGGCGGTGCCGTCTCGAATCTCGTTTCACTCGGCATCTGGGGCGGCGTTCCGGACCCGTTCGAGCTCGCGGTCGCGGGCGGCGTCCTGCACTGCAATCTGGCCGACTGCTGCGTCTGGGCGGGGAGCGTGCTCTTTCTCGTTTCGGCGCTCTGGATCCTCTGGCGGATGCCCGGCGACGACTTCGCGCGCCTCATGGACGCTTCCGCGAGCGGCCGGAGCCCGACGGCGGTCTCGTAAGAGCGCACTAGCCCGCGGCGCCGACCGTTCCCGCTTGACTGGAACCCGGCGCTGAACGATCATCTCCTTTCGGCAACATCGCTCCGTCCCGCGCTCCAGCTCGAACCATGAGACGACTCCTCTTCTTCGCAGCGGCGATCCTCGGCCTCGCACTGGCCGGCGAAGCATTCGCGGCGAGGACGCCCCACCTGAACACGAGCGAGCTCAGTTCCGCCCAGTGCACCGCGCCGGGAAGTGGGTCGAAGATCGTCGTCGACG
This sequence comes from uncultured Actinomycetota bacterium, assembly GCA_963720045.1. Classification (GTDB taxonomy): domain Bacteria; phylum Actinomycetota; class Thermoleophilia; order Gaiellales; family Gaiellaceae; genus PALSA-600. The sequence continues at coordinate 53,847 of CAVREC010000002.1, forward strand.
TCTCGTTCATCCTGGACAACTACGCCGACTCGGGGTACGCCGACGAGTGGGCGGTCGACACCGTGCACCGCCACCTTCGGATCTGGCGGCACTCGGACGGCACCTTCTGCGCCCAGATCGTCGACGACGGCAGCTCGTTCGTCACCCGCGCCGGGCCGAGCCCGACCGGGGACGGCTCCGTCCAGTCCGGGGTGACCGGCACGTTCAGCGGTGGGTACATCACCTCGGACATCGTCGGGAAGTTCAGAGCCGGGTTCCCGAGGAGCGGCAACCTCGGCTCGTTCGACGCCAAGTGCGACCCGACGTTCACCTGCAGCGGCCACTACCCGACATGGCTCAGCTACTTCGAGAACCCGAAGGCCAACGCCTTCTCGAAGTGGGGCTGGATCTACGACGCCGGCAAGAAACGGCGTGTGGGTGGACTCCGACAGCGTGTCGGTGTTCCGCGGCGGCAACATCAACAGCTGAGCCCGGCGCTCGCCGGCCCGGGTTTTGAAACCGTCTGCGCCGGGAATGATCAGGCTACGTCGCGATTCGGGCAGAGACTGCGTTCGGTTCGTCCGGGCGCAAAGGGGGTGTCGATCGGGGGTCGGCGCCCCCTTCCTTTTGCGGCTGCGCGTCAGTCCCGACCGTCTTCACCCTCGGATCGCTGCACGGCCGTCGGCCCACATAGACTCTCGCCGTGGGTTGTGTCGTCCGTCTCATCGTCGCGCTTGCGACCAATGCGCTTGCGCTCTGGATCTCGAGCAAGCTCTTCGCCGGCGTCGAGATCTCGGGCTTCTGGGCCTATTTCATCGGGTCGGTCGTGCTCGGGATCGCGAACTCGATCTTCAAGCCGCTCCTGACGATCCTCACGCTGCCTCTCGTCGTGCTCACCCTCGGTCTCTTCTACCTGCTGATCAACATCGCCATGGTCGCGTTCACCGCCTGGGTGACGCCGAACTTCTCCGTTCACGGCTTCTGGGACTACGTCGGAACGGTGTTCGTGATCTGGGTCGTGAACCTCGGCGAGGGCTTGCTGCTCGACCGCTCCACCTCGAAGGCGCTTCAGAACCTCTAGCTGAGGTTCTCAGCGCAAGAGAGGGAGCGGGCCCGGGGCGCTGCGGCACGCCCCGAGCCCGCGGGGAGCGCGGTCAGACCGCGCGGTATGTCAGCGGGTGGCTCGTGCTACCGAGGTAGCCGGCCCCCGCCTGATTCACGCTCATCGCCACCCTGACCATTGAGTCCGGGAGGTGGAGCGTGAATACTGTCGTCGAGTCCTTGCCGAGCGGGCGCTTGGCAACCGTCTTCCAGACGTGGTTCGTCATGCGCTGGAGCTGGACGGACTTTCCGACGAAGGTTTTCTTTCCCGGCCGAGGCCGTGGCGATCAGCCTTCCGCCTGTGAGTTGACGCACGGTGAGGGTCGGCTGGACGCCGATCATCGCGTTTGCCGGCGACGGCAGCCCTGCGACTGCGGCTCTGTACACGGTCCGGACGGTCGGCCGCACCGTCACGCTGAAGCCGCCGTTACTTCCGGTGGCCAGGGTCGCGATCCTCGTGGGGACCGAGGTGCCGTAGCGCCTGGCGAAGATGGCGATCCGGGTTCCGGGCTTGCCGTTCAGGAGCTTCCCCGAAAGCGTGATGCCGTGGCCGTATTCGACCTTCAAAGCCGAGGGCTTCATCGTCAGCTGCTCGGGACGGTAGGTGAACGCGTGGCTCGCCGCGCCGAGGTAGCCGGCGCCTGCCTGGTTGATGCTCATCGCGATTCGGATCGTGGAGGTCCCGACCTTCGGCGAGAACACGGCGATCGAGGAGGAGCTCAGGCGCTTGCGGTCGACCGTCGTCCACGAGCCGTCGGCCGCTTTCTGCTGGAGCTGGATCAGCCGGTGGGTGAACGGGTTCATCGCGCTGACCTGAGTGCGGAGGCGGCCGTTTGCGAGTTGGCTCACTGTGACCCGCGGGGCGACCCCGACGGTGGCGCCCGGGCTTTGCGTTGTGCCTACTCGCGCCTCATAGCTCGTCTGGATCGTCGGATTGACACGGTAGGACCAGCGTCCGGCGAGACTCGTGCTGACTGCCGCCACCGGGTGCGGGGCGGACGCGCCGTAGGGACGCGCATCGATCACGACCGTCTTTCCCGCCACCACTCCGCCCGCAAGCCTGCCTGAGAGCGTAACTCCGTGTCCGTAGAGAACTCTCGGCGACGAGGCGAGCAAGGTCAGCGAAGGCGAAGGGCCTGCCTCGGCCACGGCGACGATCTGGAGCGCCGCGAGCCCCACGACTAGGGCGAGCAGTCTGGACACCGTATTCCCCTTTCGATCAACATCGAAGGCCGGCCCACCGGCCGGTTCAAGTAGGTCCACTACCCGCCTCGCCAAAAGCTAAACATCGCGAGCCGGCGCTCGCCTCTCGCTGCTACTGGGGCGGGCCGGAGGCGAGATGCAGAACCGCGGCGTGGCTCGTGCCGTACTCGTCGATCCAGCGGACCTGGACGGCGTCGCCCGGGTGCTTCGTCACGACGAGGGCGGTCAGCCGGTTGACCGTGTTGACCGCCTTGCCGTCGAAGCGGGTGAGGACGTCGCCTGCGACGATCCCGACGCGATCGATCGGCGAGCCCGGAACGACCGTGTTGACGGCGAGCCCGCGGAGCGGGGAGATCGGGTCGTCCTGGCTCTGACCGGGGGTGAACCCGAGGAAGCCGGTCTCGCCGATGTGGATCGTGGTCGTACCGTGGCGGGCGACGATCTGGTGAGCGACCGTGCGTGCTTTGTCGATCGGGATCGCGTACCCGCGATTCACCGAGTTCGAGTAGGTGTAGGTGCCGCCGGCGGCGGTGTCCATCCCGATCACGGACCCCGATGAGTTGACGAGCGGCCCGCCGGAGTCGCCGGGTTGGAGGGCGGCGTTCGTCGCGAGGAGCCCGGTGAGCTGCTCGGAGCCGTCCGAGTCGTCGTGAGCGACGATCGATTTCCCGAGGCCGATGATCTTTCCCGCCGCGCTGCTCGGTGTGCCGCCGACGCCGCCCGCGTTCCCGAAGGCCGTGACGGGGTCGCCGAGCTTCACGCTGCTCGAATGCCCGAGCGGGGCGGTCTGAAGGCCCGAGGCGTTCAGGCACTGGATGACGGCGATGTCGCCGTTCAGCGCGTAGCCGACGACTTTGGCCTTGTAGGTGTGGCCGTTGTCGATGTCGGTCACGCGGATCGTGGTTGCGCCGCGGATCACGTGGTTGTTCGTGAGGATCACGCCCGAGCTCGTCAGGACGATGCCCGTGCCTGCCGCCGCGGCATCCTGGTAGCCGAGGCTCGTGTCGATATCGACGATCCCGCGAACGGTGGTGGCGGCCGTCTTCTGGGACGCGGCACCCGCGCCTGCGATTGCGGCGAGCGCGAACGCGGTGGTGGCGGCTGCGGTGAGGGCCCGGCGGATACTCACGAGGGCCAGTTCACCAGATCCACCTTAGAGGGACTTGAGAACGATGTAAGCGCGGCTCGCCGGCGGACGCCGTTCCAGGCGCGACGTTTGGAGCGGCCGCACTAGATGCTCTCGGACTGGCTCGAGTCGTCCCAGTCGTGCCGGTCGTCCCGCGAGCCGAACTCGCGCTCCGCGCAGTCGGGGCAGAAGAACCCGATTTCGGGCGTGTCGCCCTCCTCGGGATCGTCGATCCGGTATCCGCGCCAGCCCCAGGCGCCGGGGGTCGCCTCGGCTCCGCACTCCTCGCAGCAAAGCCGCCTCAGCCGATACGCCCCTTCTGGCACAGGCTCAGACTAGTCGCTCACGGGGCAAAGCGCACCTCTGTCCCCAATGGCCAAGCCGTTTTCAGGCGTGTCCCAGGGGGAGGTATTCGAGGCCGTTCCGTCACACTTTTGTTCCAGTGTCTGACCCCACTTTTTCGCCTGCTTACTGCGGCAATTCGTCGCTCCGAGCGCCCGTCGTTTTCAGGCGATGCCTGACCCCGGTTTTCGAGCCTCGGTTGCGTCGATGCGCTGGCCAGGTCGCTCTGCGCGTGCTCTCTTTGAGCCTTGTCCCTCTCGACGAACCTCAGCAACCGGTGCCAGGCACGCGGGCGACGCGCCGCCCTCGGGCAGGTCTCGTGGCGCGTTCGCTTGCGGCATGTCGCTTCGCTCAGGAACTCTTCAGTCTCGGGAACGAACTCAGGAGGTCGTGATGCGGATCCGTATTCCTCTCGGTGTGTCGATCGTGATCGCGCTCGCCGTGGCGGCGGTTGCTGCCGGGGGCGCCGCGGCCAAGCCCGGGCCGTGTGCGACCGGCCAGGTCGTGAAGACACACTCCTATCTCTTCGCCCTCGACCTCGGCTCGGTCGAGACGATGTACACGCCCGCCCAGGTGAAGGCGACGCATCCGAAGAGCGGCGAGGTCATGCTCTCCGGCTCGATGACGAGCGGCATGGCCGGGATGACGATGTCGCCGTCGGGCGTGCGCCATCTCGAGGTGCATATCTGCACGAGCGGCGGGGCCGTCTTCACCAAGGGCCATCCGACGATCGTGATCGTTGACATGAGCTCGAAGAATCCGATGATGATGGTGCCGGTCGCGACCATGGAGGGCATCGGCGAGGGCGTCTCCGACTTCCACTACGGCAACAACGTCGAGCTGACCACGGGTCACCACCTCACGGTGACGGTCACCCTGAACGGCCAGCGCGCCGTGTTCCACACCACCGTCCCGAAGGCCTAGATGGGGACCGGCTGAAGGCGGTCGGTTGCAGCGGCCGAGCCCGCGGCCCCGGAGGCAGGGATCTTCGCGCCCAAGTCGAAAACACCGGACCTCATGGATTGCGCCGGGGCGGAGATACTCAGGCAGCGATTGGCCCAGCAGGAGAACTGGCGCCAGGCTCTCGCGGTCCGGCTCGGACGCCAGCCTGCGATCGACCCCGACGGCCATGCGCTCGAAAGCTTCCGTGGATTCGTGCGTCACTATCGCGCCCGGCACCGCCTGGAGCCAAGCGACGGTGGCACGGAGCTCGTGACCCGGCGTTTCAGCAAGCGGCTGATCGACGGGGGCTGGGAGACGGAGGAGATCGTCGAGCGCGCCCAGCAGGTCGCCTGAGCGAGCCCTTGCCCGCTTCGCGCCGCGACCGACGCTTGACAGCCTCGGAAGCGTGTGGAAACTATCGGGCCAGTGTCAGATACCTCACACGACGAGCCTGTTGCCGCAGAGTCGTTCGGTGATGCCACCCAGCTCGAGGGGAGAAACCCCGAACCGAGCTCATGGCTCCTCGAGCTCGGCACCGCCGCGCGCACCGGCGAGCTTCGTTCCGAGCCTCAGGACGGCCTCGGGCATCCGATGCGGGCGTGGAGCTCGCGGCGAGCAGCAGCCCGGGCCCGCCGGGAGTTCGTGCAGCAGGCAATCGCGGCGGCGATCATCGGCTCCGACCCAGCGCACGCGGATGTCGAGCCCGGCGAGCCTGCCGGCTGGCACGACACGATGGAGCTACCCGTGATCGTTGTCGACGCCGCCGCGGCCGTCGAGGCCGAGCAAGAGCGGGTGAAGGTCGTCGCGCTCCCACCTGTGCAGGCCGACGAACCCGAGCCCGGCGTCGAGCCCGGGCTTGACGAGGACGCGCGGGAGTTCGCGCTCGAAGAATGTCCCGCGACCGCGCTCCTGGCACGGATCCGGGCCTACACCGGCTCGTACGACCCCGCGCCGATCAGCGCGCGCTGACGACCTCGCTGCGCTCGACGGTCACCGGCCCGGGGTTTGCCGCGCCGACGATCCAGACCGAGAAGCGGTAGCTCCCGGCGGGAAAAGGAGCCTTCGGGAGCATCACCGTTCTCGCTCCGGCGGCGGGCATCGCGCCGCGCGTCGCGAGGACCGGCGCACCGTCACGCGCCCGCTGGAGCGTGACGAGGTACAGGCAGGCCGCAGTGCAGCCGAGGTGAACGGCCGGTGCGGCCGATCGAGAGATCTGCGCCGGGAAAGCGAGCTGGTCGGACGCTGCCACGGCCACGGCGGCTTGCTTCTTGGCGACCGCCGGGATCGGAGAAGGTGGCGCGTTCGGCTTCGGCTTCGGGGCCGCGGGCGTCGTGGTCGTGGTCGGAGCCGAGGGCGCCGGCGTGGGCGAAGCGGTCGCGCACCCGCGGCTCGCGCCTTGTGCGGCAGCGATCGCCTGGGTCACCGCGGAGAGACTCGTCTTCGGCGTCCCGTCCGGGTAGAAGAGCCCCGACTGCGCCCCGGATGCCGAACTGTCCATGAGCTGCGCGAAGAGGAGCTCGACGACGTTCGAGCGGCAGGCAACCGTTTTCAACGCCGCCGCGTAGGCGGCAGCCTGGCTCGCCTCGTCGAGCCCCGGCGAGGGCGACGCGTAGAGCGACAGCTCGGTCTCTGGGATCGTCGAGGCGAACGACACGCCGTCGAGGATCAACGGCAGCGCCGCGCCGGGCTGGCCCGTGCCCGCGAAGTCCGAGGCAAGCGCCGAGATCAGAGTCGGGATGCTCGCGAGGGGCCAGAGGTTCTTCCCGGCCGCCGGCGCCGGCGTGAAGGCGAGCTCGTCCATTGCCGGCCCGAGGCGGCCGCTTGCCCGGTAGGCGTTCGCGATCGCCGCGAGGGTGGCCTTCGGCGCGGGGCCGCCGCCGAGGGCGCCGGCCACACGGACGGCCGGGGCGGCCGCCTTGACGGCGTCGTAGATCGACGCCAGGGCCGCTTCGTATCCCGGCGCCGCTGCGGCTGTGGTGGGGCCCGGCCCGATGACGAGATCTCGGAGCGTCGGCACCTGTTGGGCGAGGGCGGCGGCGTACGCGGCGAGTGCGGCTCGGCCGGCATCGTCGAGCGGCATCGCCGACACGTAGAGCTCGAGCGTCAGGTTCGCGGTGCTCGGTAGCTTCGCGAGCGCCGCAACCGCGCCGGGATCGGGAGCCGAGGCGCCCGAAGGCCAGACAAGCGTCATCCGGACGGCTCCGAAACCCTGCTGCAGTGCGAGCGCCGCCTGCGACGGCTGGTCGAGCCCGGCGCCGACGAGGAGCGGCGGCAGGGCGGCCGCGGCGGCGGTCAGCTTACGAGCGGGCTTCTTCTTGTGTTTGGGCTTCGGCGGGCTCGCGACGTGGACGATCGGGAGCGCGTCGACCCCCGCTCTGTTTCCGGCCCAGTCGGTGGCGTGGATCGAGACAGGGAACACACCCGGGCGCGACGGAAGAGCGAAGGAGACGGTGTGCCAGCCCCCTCCCACCGAGAGGCTTCGGATCCGGCCGAGCGTCGAGATGCTGACCGACGAGGGCTTGGAGATCCAGAAGGTGACGGCACCGACCCCGGCACCTGCGAGCTTGAACGAGGGTGCGGTCGAGTCGAAGCTCGCAAACGCGGTGGCGGCATCGGCGAAGCGGTCGTCCTTCCGCGCCAACGTCTGGAGGAGCTGGACGACGTATGCCTGGTAGCTGAGCGACGAGAGATCGTAGGGGAGCGCGTAGTACGACCAGTAGCCGGTGTTGAAGCTCGGGAGGGCATGTGCGGCGGCCGTCTGCATGTTCGCCGCGAGCGCTGCCGCGTCGGCGTTCGAGGTGGACTTCGCGTAGTCGGCAAGCGAGATCGCCGTCTGGAGCTGGGCGTTCAGAACGACGTCGTGGTTGAAGCTGTACAGCCTGATCCAGGGGCCGAAGCGCGTCTGCTCGACGAGTTTGCCCGGAAGCGTGCGGTACGCGGCGTTCGCTGCCGCGAGGAACTTCGCTGCATCGGGCCGGTCGAGCGCCGCGGCTCGAGCGAAGGATTGGGCGGCGATCGCCTGCGCGAAGCCGGAGCGCCAGGGGGCGTGCGCCCCCGAGTAGTCGAAGTAGTACTCCCAGCTGAGGCCGCCGGCCGCATCGGGAACGCCGCGATCGGCGAGCGCGTTCGCAAGTTTCGCGGTCGCTGGGACGCTCTTGCTCGCAACGGCGGCGTTCAGCGCTGCGAAGTTCCCGAGCGGGTGGAACTCGAACCCCTTTCCCGGGAAGTAGCGGTAGACGACGCCGTCGGCATCGGTGATGTCCGACTGCGGCGCCGGCGAGCCGTGGCGGGCGAACCAGTCGTCGTTCGCGTCGAGCTGGGTGAACACCGCAAGCGCGCGTGGGGCGGTCAGGATCGGCGCGATCCCGGCGGCCTGCTCGAGCTGCGACTGAAGGAGGTCGGCGCGCGAGGGGGGCAGGCGGCGGGCAAGCAACGCCGTGCGGTTGACGGTCGCTCTGTACCGGGCCGCCTCGCCCGGAGTGAGGTGCCCCTTCGCGGCCTGGCGGTCGATCGCGGCGAGCACGACCTTCGCCGCGGGCAGCGGCTTACGCGCCGCGGCGGCCCCGGCGAGCACCGTGACCGCGGCAACGAGACCCAGAACCCCGAGCACTAGCTTCAGTGCCACCTCAATAGGGTAGGCACGAAAGGCCGTGTCCGCGAGCGCCAAGGCTTGGAAGGCCCCTCCCGTGCGGCCCTGGCCTTCCGAGACATGGCCGGGGACTGTCCCCGGACAGTGGCCGAAACCGACTAGTCCGGGGACAGGCCCCGGACAGTGGCCGAAAGAGACTAGGACGGGGACTGTCCCCAGCCATGGCCTGCGGGGACGTGCCTTTTCGGATCAGGTGTTCGAGGCGGCCGGTGGTGCCGCCGTCGGAAGGGCGAAGGCGACGTCATCCGTTTCGGGTCGGATCGAGGTGGCCGCCTCGGCTCTGTCCTGCTCGAGGAAGCGGTTGCGGATGGCAATCAGATCCGGTTCGCAGGCGATGAGCCCGTCGACCACGTCCGGGTCGAACTGGCTCGCCGAGCTGTTGCGGATCCGGGCGAGTGCGGCCTCCCAGCGGAGTGGGCGGCGATACGGGCGGCGGTCGGTCATCGCGTCGAGAGCGTCGGCGACCGAGAAGATCCGGGCCGCGAGGGGAATCTCCCCTCCGACGAGCCCGTCGGGGTAGCCGCTCCCGTCCCAGCGCTCGTGATGTGAGCGCACGACACGCAGCGCCTCACCGCCGAGCAGCGGCACGTGTTCGAGCAGTTGCTCTCCGATCGCCGTGTGCTGCTGCAGGATCTTCCAGTCCTCGGCCTTCAGCGAGCTGCGCTTCAGCAGGATCCGGTCCGGGATGCCGATGTTGCCGATGTCGTGGAACATGAAGCCCCACTCGAGGCCCGGGTCGTCCGACAGAGCGGGCGCGACCTCGACGGTCAGCCGCATCGCATACGCGGTGACGCGTCGCGTGTGGGAGCCCGTATCGAGCCCGCGAATCTCGAGCGACCCGGCGATCGCTGCGAGCGTCTGCCGGTAGGCGCGGTCGAGTTCCTCGTGCCGCCGGCGGCCGAACTCGATCAGCCGACGCAGCTCCGCGGCGTTCACCTTCGCGGCCTCGTCCGAAACGCCCGGTCCGAAAGCGTGCGCGAACGGCATGACGCCGATTGCCCGCTCGAGCAGCGACAGAAGCTCGAGCGGGTCGAAGGGCTTCTGCACGAACGCGGTTGCCCCCGCAGCAAGGGCCGATGCGCCGTTCAGATCCGACCCGCTGATCGCGATGATCGGAAGCCCGGCCGTCTGCGGATTCTCTCGCAGCCGCCCGCAGAAGAAGAGCCCGTCGATGCCGGGCAGGCCGATGTCGAGCACGACCGCGTCGGGCATTCGCTCGTGCAGGAGCTTGTCGGCCTCGAGCACGTGGTGTGCTTCGTCTACTGCGATCCCCTCGAGCTCGAGTGCCGCTCGCACGAGCTGACAGAGGGCGATGTCGTCATCGACGACCAGAACGTGCGGCTGACTCAATGTGTGCCTCCCGGGCATGCCGCCGGTTGCTTACTCATGTGGTCGGCAGCGACGGCGCACCCCTGAAGCAATCGGGCAGACATTTACAAAAACATCGCTCGAAAGGGGCAGCAGGCGCGGCATGAACGACGAGGGCCCGCCGAAGCGGGCCCAGATCGCCTACCTGTCGAGTGAACGAAGCGCCGTGCCTTCCGGGAGCTTCAGTGTGAACGTCGTTCCACGCCCCGGTTCGCTCTCCACATCCACCGTGCCGCCCATCGCCTCGGTGAGCTCCTTCACGATCGCCAGGCCGAGGCCGGTTCCCACGGCGCCGTTCTGCGCGCGCCGGCTGTGGAGGTAGAAGCGCTCGAACGCACGCGGAAGCTCGTCGGCTTCAAGGCCAGGGCCGGTGTCCGAAACCGTCAGGGTGCCGGGGCGCGCAGCGACGACCACCGAGCCGCCGGCGGGCGTCGAACGGAGCGCGTTCTCGATCAGGTTCGAGAGCACCTGTAGCAGTCGGTCCGGGTCGGCGGTCGCCGGCGCACGGCCGTTCGTCTCTCCGGTCAGCGAGACGCCGACGCGACCCGACTCGGCGCCGTGGCGGCTCACGGCCTGCGCAACGACCCGGGAGAGGTCGATCTCGCGCGGGTGGACGGAGAACGAGCGCTGGTTCAGCCGGGCGAGGTCGAGCAGGTCGTGGACGAGCCGCTCGAGCCGCTTCGACTCCTGCACGATCACCCCGGCGGCCTTCGGCACCGTCATCACGCCGTCGATCAGCGCCTCACCGTGCCCGCGGATCGCCGCGAGCGGGGTCTTCAGCTCGTGGCTCACCGAGAGCAGGAAGGAGCGCTCGGCGTCCTTCGCGCGGTCGAGGTCGTCGGCGAGCTGGTTGAACGATGCCGCCAGCGTGGCCACTTCGGTGGAGCCCGTAACCGGCAGCGGGCCGGGCCGCTCGCCCGCAGCAAGGGCAAGACTCGCCTCGGAAACTCGCTCGATCGGCCGCGACACGGCGCGGGCGAGCCAGAAGGCGGCGATCGCGGCGATCGCGGCACCCACGGCGGCAGCGATCGCGAACGCGATCGTGAACGGCCTCAGGTCGGAGGATGCGAGCTTCGCCGGCCGCAGCAGCACGACGCCCTGCTTGCCTTCGGGACTGGCGGCGTAGAGGTAGCGCTGGCCGCCAACCACGACAGAGCCCTGAGCCGGCCGGTCGGCACGCAGCGCGGCGCCGCCGGCGGCCGGAAGCAGCAGCGCGGCCTGCGGGAGCGAGAGGATCGCGAGGCGCTCCTGCTGTGTGTCGAAGAAGGCGCCGAGGCCGGTGAGCTTGGTGGCGTTTGTCTGGTCGGCGCTCTGCTGGGTCGCGATCAGCGAGGCCTGGCGCGCCAGCGAGCGCAGGGCCTCGTGCCTGGCTGAGCTTCGTACGAGTGTCGCCGCGACGACGAGCGTCACCCCGACCGCGGCCACGACCGCCACCGAGATCGCCGCGAACTCGCGCGCCCGCAGCGAGTTCACGGCCGACCGTCCGGGAGGTCGCTCCTGGCGCAGGCGGCGCTCAAACCGCAAAGTTTTCCACAGAACCCCGGCAAACCGCACCGCCCCTGGGGGTCAGGCACTGCTACGGAAGTGAGACAGCGGTGGAACGAAACTGCAACGCCGAGCCAACTGACAACACTCAAAGGCCTGCAACCCGCGATTTCCCGGAGGGCCAAAGGCGGGGTCAGGCACCGGAACGAAACGGTTGCAAACCGTCCACAGCCGTCCCGTCAGGACTGGACTGCTTTGTACCCGGCACCGCGGACCGTGCGGATCAGCTCGGGGCGTCCGAGCTTGCGGCGGAGCTGGGCGACGTGGACGTCGACCGTCCGCGTTCCGCCGGCGTAGTCGTAACCCCAGACCCGCTCGAGCAGCAGGTCACGGGAGATCACGGCGCCGCGGTTCGAGATCAGGTACGCGAGTAGGTCGAACTCCTTCGGACGCAGCTCGATCGCCTCGCCCGCGACGTGCACCTCGTGACCCGGCCGGTTGACGACCACGTCGCCGAGGGCGAGCAACGCCTCGTCCGAGCCGTTCTCGGAGCGGCGGAGCACCGCTTTCATCCGCGCGACCAGCTCTCTCGGGGAGAAGGGCTTGCCGATGTAGTCGTCGGCGCCCGCGCCGAGCCCCACGAGCATGTCGTTCTCCTCGTCGCGGGCGGTCAGCATCACGACGGGCACGCTGGAGTGCACGCGGATCCGACGGCAGACATCGAGCCCGTCCATGTCCGGAAGGTTGAGGTCGAGCACGACGAGCCGCACGGGGCCGAGCTCGAGCGCCTCGAGCGCTGCCTCGCCCGTCCCGACCGACTTGACCGTGAAGCCCTCCTGTGCGAGGTATGCCTCGACGAGCGAGGCAAGGCTTTCTTCGTCCTCGACCAGCAGGACGTTTCCCGACGCCAACTAGCCCGGCCTCACGAACCTGAGCACCGCCGCCGGCTTCCCTGCCTTCCACGAGGCGACGAGGACGAACCCCGGCCGGACGTTGACGATGCGGCCGGATCTGCCGTTGACGAGAACCTGGGTCTTCCTGTCGTACGGGACGCTCGACACCGTCCCGTCGAGGAGTCTCACGGAAACGGCCGAGGCCGAAACCGACTGCACGACGCCCTGGACGCTCACCTTTCCCGAGCCTCGCCCCGGATGCGGGGCGGGAGTGTTCTTGGTCGGGGTCGAGCCGTTACCCGAAGACGAGCCGCCGGTGCCTCCTCCATGACTTGCGAACGCCGGCGCTGCGGCTCCCAGCGCGAGAGCGGCGACGCAGACAGGCGCCAGACGACGAAGGCTGCTTGGAAGATCCATCCCTAGATCCTCCCCGCGGGCGATTACCGGACGATTCTCCACCTGTAAACGAAGCGTAAACGACTCGCGGCGCGCGAGCCCCGGTTTTTTACACGACGAAAACAGAGCGAAGATCCTCGGATGACGGGCAAAGGCTAAACCACGGATCGTGTTTTCCACCTATCGGAGGAGGATTCGATGAAACCGCTCCACCTGCGCGTTCCGCGCCGACGCCTGCTGCTCGTCGCCGCGACGGCCACGGCGCTTGCCGTCGCCGGGATCGCAATCGCCGGCCCGGGCGGCCCATCCGGCAGCACGAGCCTCGTCGCGGCCAGCTTCTACGCGAACACGCTCGTAACCAGCCACACGAAGACTTGCACCGCGACGAACAACGACGCGATCACGGTCACCGACGCGACGTTCACCGGTACCGCTACGAGCACCGACACGCGGCTGGCGGGCCCGGTCTCGATCCACGTCAGGAGCGTCTACGACTCGACGACGATGGCGGGCTCGCTCACCGGCGACCTGCAGATCGCAGGCACGACCACTCCGCCCGTACCCGGCCATTTCCACGCAGCGCTGGGCGCCGTCAACGCGAACGGCAACGTCCAGGGCTTCCTCTTCGGACACCTCGGCGGCGGCGTGCACTTCCTCGGCAACTTCAGCGCCACCTTCTCCGCGACCGGCGGCTTCAGCTCCTCCGGCACGCAGGCGACGATCGGTGCGGGCAATACTTCGAACACTGCGGTAGTCACCGGTGGAGCGGGCTGCGCCCCCAACCCGCCGCACCCGCACGCCGGTGATTCGAGAGGCACGAAGCCGCCCCGGCCCCCCGAGCATGGACCGGGCCACCACCGCGGTGACGGGCCGCACCACTGACCAAGGGTTCCACCTGACCCGACCGCCGAGAAGGGCGCCCACCCCGGGCGCCCTTCTCAGCTCGCGGGTCTGCGCTTGTAGAGGACGGCGTTCGGGTCGCTCTCGACGAGCGCGAGCCGGGGATCGGAAGCCGCGACCGCCGCCGCCGCGGAACCTGTCTTCACGAGCACGAACGCTGCATGCGAGACGGCGGCCGCCCCGCTCGGGCCGCCCCGCCGCCCAGTCGAGGTAGAGCCGCTGATCGGCCCGCCGGAATGCGTCGATCGGGTTTCCCACCCATACCTTCCCGTCGAGCAGCGCCACCTGCTGGCCGAGCACCGCCGGGGCGAGCACCGGCTGACGGTCGTGGGCCGCGAGGCGCGCGAGCGCCACGGAGCCCGGATCGGCCGGCCCGCGGACGAGCAGCGAGAGCGCGACGATGCCGCTGACCGCGCCGGTCCCGACGAGCAGCCGCCGCGGCAGCCCGTCGAGATCCAACCCCCGCGCGGCCGGGTAGGCGAGGACGAAGAGCAGCCACGTCCCGTTGCGCGCCACGTCGATCGTTCCGAGGATGAGCCCCCCGAGAGCGACACCTTCCCAGAGCCGGATCAGCCATCGGCCACGGTGCAAGGCGCACACGGCGAGCACGACGGCCGCGACGACGAGAACGATGTCGAAACCGCCGAGCCCGAGCGGCCTCCACAGGCCCTCTCCGGACCGCGCGGGCTCGCTTCGGAGCACACCCCAGTAGTAGGCCGGCGTGTTCCAGAGCGCCGGCGTGACGAACAACGCCAGCGCCCCCGCCGCAAGCACTTCCAGCGAGAGCTTCCAGGACTGCCGCGCCCGCTCGAACACGAGGTAGCACGCGAGGAGCCCGAACCCCGCTAGCACGGCTCCGTGCAGATTGCCCCACACGAGGAGGAGCGGCACCGCCAGCCAGACCCGGCGGCTCGGTGCCCGCGTCTCCGCCTCGAGCAAAGCAAGGAGCACCGGGAAGAGCGCGAGCGAGAACAACGAGACGCCGGTGACGACGACGGCAGGAAGCACGCCGACGAGCGTCACGCTGCAGACCGCGAGCGTCGTCCCGCTCGTCCCCTCGCGACGGACTCCCCAGGCGAGCGCGCCGAACCCGACAGCGGCCGCGGCGGCCTGGGCGGCAACGAGCCCGCGCGCCCCGCCGAGCAGGTGGTACAGCCCCCAGAACAGGAGCTCTGCCGCCGCCGGCGCGTTGTGCCATCCCGAGGTGGGCGCCTTCGCGAAGGGGATCGACGAGGGCAGGTGCCCGTGAGCGATCTCGTGCCCGAGCGGCACGAGCCAGAGCGCGTCTGTCCCGATCACCCCGAGTGCCCCGGCAAGTCCGGCCAACCCGGCGACAGCCCACACAACCGGATCGGGTTTCCGCACCATCGCCCCGCGCGATTCTGTCAGAGCAGTCGAACGGCTCCTCGGGTCTGGGATCAGCGTCTGGGATCAGCCGACGATGCGGTAGTCGACTCCGACGCGCTCGTAGACAGCGGCAGCTCTGCGGTCGAGGCTGAGGAGCAGCACGCCCGCCTCGCGCGCGGTCGCGGCGACAAGAGCGTCGTAGACGGCGCCTCCGACGATCCCCTCTGCTGCCACAAACGAGAGGAGCTCGGCGTAGCCGTCGGATGAGAGTGTCAGCGGCGGGAATGCAAAGACGCTCTCGATGTAGCTGCGAGCGAGCTCAGCGGCAATGCGGTTGGGAGGCGGCAGCCTGGTGAGGACGGAGTAGGTCTCGAGCACGACGTGCCCAATCGCTCGCATCGGCTCGTCCGACCATGCACCGCGTGCGTCCGAATGAGCCTCGTGCCACGGCAGCGCGGCTGCGACGGCGATGCTCGAGTCGACCGTGATCAACGACGGGTGTGTTCGAGCGTCTCGCGGACCTCTTCGACGCTCAGCACCGGCATCTCGATTGACGCTTCGATCACGCTACGGGCCCCGCGGCCGATCAGCTTCATCGGAACGCGAGCCGGCTCGATCTCGATCCGCCCGTCGCGGAACTCGACCTCGATCTCGCTGCCGCCTTCGAGTCCGGCGGCATCGCGGACGGGCTTGGGGATGACGACTCGGCCTGCGTTGTCGATGGTAGTACGAATGGTAGGATTCTACCATTCGCTTGATGCGGCCCGGACCGTTTACGGCACGCGGATCGTGTGACTGACCGAGGCGGAGTAGCCGAGGTTGTCGACGACGGTGGCTTTGATTGGTTCTCCTGAAGATGGCGCTCGATCGGCCTCGGGCGCGAGGCGGCTCTCCCTCGGTCGAGGGGTATGGCATTTCGGCCGGTGGGTCCAGACCGTTGGCCGTAGAGCGCGGTTCGCCAAGCGCCTACAACGAGAGGACAGCGAAAGCGCGTCGTGCAAACGGCCTCTGCTGGATCTTTCGGGTTGGGACCCCATCGACCACCGATCGAATCAGGGACGCACGCACGTTCATGACCAGCCGGATCGCCATCGTCCCCCGTCCGCCTCTTCGGAGGCGGTCGGCTGGGCGCCTGGAAAGGACGGTCGGTGTTGCCAAGACCGACCGGAACGTATTACATTGTCGAGCCGTTGAAGCAGTCAGACCCGAGTGGCCTCTATCGGCCTTCCGCTTTCGGCCTCTCGGCGTTCTCGAACGTCGTGTACAGCTTTGGCGGCGGGCCCGGCAAGATCGGCCTGTGCGGTACCGACGACCCTGCGGCTCCAGGCACTGATGTCAGTCACGGCTACATTCGCGCGGAGAACTCGAGAGTTGCGCCACTTGCAGGCAGTCTTCCTTGGGGGGAAGAGGGGAGTTCGGTATGCGCGTAGGAGCTACGGACTAACCGAAGGCGACATGGGGTCTCTGGTCTCACAGGGGAGGCGTCCCTGCCTCCAGCTACGGCTTGCCGCGGTCCTCGCGGTGCTCGCGCTCGCCGTCTCCGCCTCGCTCCTCGCGCCGGGCGGGGCCGTCGGAGGGACGCGGACGCATTCTGCGGAGACCGCACTCGATGTGAGCGTCGTCGATCAGATCAACCAGCTCCGGCTCTCGCTCGGGCTCAGGCCGCTCACCTTCAGCACGGCACTCTTCGGCTCGGCGACCGTGCACTGCGAGCAGATGGTCGACGGCGGCTATTTCGGGCACCAGGCGCCGAACGGCTCGAGCTTCGCCTCGCGGGCCTACACCTACTACCCGCAGCAACATCACTTCTACTACGCCGTCGGCGAGAACCTGCTCTGGAGCAAGGGCTCGATGTCCGGGGCCGCGATGGTCGGCCTCTGGATGCGAAGCGCACCGCATCGGGCGAATCTGCTCAACCCGCAGTGGCGTCAGGTGGCAGTGGCAGCCCTCAGCACAGGCTCGGCCCCCGGCATCTACTCGGGGAATCCGGTCACGGTCGTCACGGCCGACTTCGGCGTCCGCCGCTAGCACCGGCCCGACGCCTGTTCGCGGCGACTGGTCGCCGGCGGGAAAATCGGTGCATGGCACCGTTGTTGCCTGCCCGGTTCCGGTTGAGCTGCGGCTTCCCGGCTCACGGCGCGGCGCCTAACCGCGGTGCCCGGCACCGGCCTTTGGGCCCTCGGCAGCATGTGCTCCTGGAGCAGGCCGAGGCGGGCCGGCTCCCGAAGGAACCGGCCCGCTCCTCATCCCCTACGCGTGGAGGTTGACGTGGAACGAGACGAGCCGGCGGGCCGAAATGCCGCCGAGCAGGTCTTCGCCGCTCTTGCGGGCCCTGACGAAGATCACCAGCAGCTGCTGGTGGCTCGAGGCCGGGAAGCCGCGGAGCTCGTTCATCGAAAGGACGGCCGAGCCGTCCGCACCCGTCGTTGCCTCGGGCGGAATCGAGAACTGGTTGTAGGGAGTCGCGGTCACGTACACGAGCGCACCTTGCACCGGCCGTCCGCCACAGGCGGTGACCAGGAAGTGAACCTGGATCGTGCCGGACGTCCTCGTGATCGGGCTCGGGGTGACAGTCCCGCCGCCGATCAGCAGGTGGGCAGGCGAGCTCACGTCGGCGATCTGGATCGCACCGGTTCCGCTCGGGCAGCCTGTCGGCCCGGCCGCGGCGGTGACGACGGCCGTCGGAACCGAGCCCTCCGAGTCGCTCCCGTCGGAGTTCGTTCCGATGACGACGACCTGCAGGGTGTTACCGACGTCGGCCTTCTGAACCGTGTAGGTGTTGTTCGTCTGACCGGTGATCCCGGCGCAGCTCTTGCCGTTCGCGTCACAGCGATCCCACTGATAGGTGAACGTGATCGGCGTCGTTCCCGTCCAGGTGCCGTTGCCGGCGGTCAGGGTCGCGCCCTCCTGGGCGTTACCGGCGACGGTCGGAGGATTCTGGTTCGTGGGCTTCACCTTGATCGCGGCGTTTCCGTCTGAAGCGTGCCGAACACAGCGCCGATTGCGATCGCTGTGAGGGCAAGGAGCACCGCTTTGGTCGATCGGCGGCCGAAAAGTTGAGCATGGGTCATTCCATCGCCTCCTTGGTGGCGTATCCGTGCGGAGCGTAAGGGTTACCCAGATCCCGTGTGGACAACGCAAGGATCGTGTCAGGGGGAGGTTAGGCTCGGCTCGCGCGAAGCGCGAAATCGGGCTAAGCTCGGGCGTAATGGTCGAGGCGGTGGGCTCATCCCAGACGAACGCGGAAGACACGCCACCTTGGCGCTGATCCTCAAGCGCGTCGGCCGCTACGAGCTGCTGAGGGAGGTCGGGCGCGGTGGAATGGCGACCGTCTACCTGGCGCGCCAGACCGACCTCGACCGCCATGTCGCGCTCAAGGAGCTCGCGAGCCTCCATTCCGCCGACGAGGCCTTCGCGGAGCGCTTCCTGCGCGAGTCGCGGATGGCGGGATCGCTGAGCCATCCGAACATCGTCACCGTCCACGACTACTTCGAGCACGAGGGGACGCCCTACATCTCGATGGAGTACATCGCGCGCGGTTCGCTGCGCCCGCTCGTCGGCCACCTCACCCTGGCGCAGATCGGCGGTGTGCTCGAGGGTTTGCTCGCAGGCCTCCAGCACGCGGCGAGCCGCGGGATCGTCCACCGTGACATGAAGCCGGAGAACGTGATGGTCACCGGCGAGGGCGGCGTGAAGATCTCGGACTTCGGGATCGGCCGAGCGCTCAACCAGGCCGGAAACGCCTCGAAATTCCTGACCGCGACCGGAACCGCGATCGGCACGCCCGCCTACATGGCGCCGGAGCAGGCGATGGCGAAGGAGGTCGGGCCCTGGACGGATCTCTACTCGCTCGGGATCATGGCCTACGAGATGGTGCTCGGCGAGGTTCCGTTCGCCGACTCCGAGACGCCGATGTCGATGCTCGTCCGGCACGTCAGCGAGACCGTCCCGGCGCCCTCGTCGATCGACCCGTCGATCGACCCACAGCTCGGCGAGTGGCTCGAATGGCTCCTGAACAAGGATCCGAAGGACCGGCCGCCGAGCGCCAGCGACGCCTGGGACAAGCTCGAGGAGATCATCATCCATCTGCTCGGCCCGCGCTGGCGGCGCGAGGCCCGCCTCGGCGACGGCGAAGGTGAGCCGCACGCCGACGAGGACGCAAAGCCGCTCACGCCGGCGCCCTTCTCGGAGGAGCGCTCGAAGGTTTCGCTCGGGACGCCTCAACCCGAGTATGTGACGGTCGACCCGGGAGCGACTGACGCAGCTGCGGCGGCGGCCGCAGCGGGCGCCGCGGCGGCAGCGGCGGCGACGCCTTCGCTCGATGCTCCCGCCCCCGCCGCGCCTGGGCCCGCTGCGCCCGTGGAAGTCGAACCCTCCGTTCCGGTTGCCGAGGACCCGCCCGCGCCGGTGCCTGCTGCCGAAGCGCCGGCCCCGCCGGAGCCCGCGGTCGACGAGCCGGCCGCCGACGAGCCGGCCGCTCCCGAGGCGGCCAAGCCGGCAGCCGAGAAGCCTCCTTCCGCAGCCGATACCCCGGCGACGCCCGGAGGCTCGCTCGACCTGGGCGACGAGGAAGAGGACATGTACCTCACCTTTGCGCCCGGCGCAAAGAAAGCCGTCGTTCCCCCGCCGGCCCCGGTTCCGGTCGCCGAGGCACCCGCCGCCCCGCCTGCGGCGCCCGCTGCGCCTGCGCCGCTTGAGCCGCCCGCGCCTGCCCCGGTTGCCGAAACCCCGGCCCCGGCCCCGCCGAGCCCTGCACCGGTCGAGACGCCTGCTCCGCCTGCTCCGGAGGCCGCTCCGCCGGTTCCCGTGGCGGCCGAGGCGCCACCGCCTGCTCCCGCTCCCCCTGTGGCCCCCGAACCGATCGCGCCGGACTCCGAGCCGGAACCCGACCACGACCATTCGGCCGCTGCCGCCGCGGCGACCGGTGCCGTCGCCGGTGCCGCCGCAGCCGCTGCCGCAGCCAGTCCGAAGCCGAAACGCGGGCTCGGGAGGCTGAAGAAGCCGAACGTCCCGAAGCTGCCGAACATGCCGAACATCCCGAACCTGCCTCCGGAGGTCCAGCAGTTCGCGCCGGGTATCGCCGGCGAGATCGGCGGGGCAAACGCGGAGCTTGCGGCGGTGCCCCAGGAGATGCAGATCCCCTCGGCGGGCCAGGAGTTCAACGAGGCGATGCCGGATGTCGCCGGGCACGTCGCCGAGGCGCAGGCGGTCGTCGGCGACACGCCGGGGACGCCGAGCATCCCGACCCCCCATGTCTCGCACACGAGGGAGCCGGTCGCGCCCGCAGCGGCAGCCGCTGCCGCGACGCCGGAGGCGCCCGCCCCCGAGGTGCACGAGAAGAAGCACCGAGGGGCGAAGATTGCCGGGGCGGCTGCGGGCGCTGCCGTTGCCGGCGCCGCCGCGGCCGCCGCTGCTCCGGCTGCCTCCGCAGCTGCCCCGCCGGCAGCTTCACCACCTGCCGCGCCGCCAGAGCCGCCGCCTCCACCTCCGCCCGAGAAGCCGCCGTCCTCCACGCCGCTTGCGCCGGATCTTCTCGTCACGGCCCCGCCGGACAGGGCGCCGAAGGCCGTCGAGCATCCGAGCTTCGTCCTCACCGACGCGGTCAAGGCGCTCGACCAGGAAAAGGAGACGAAGACCACGATCAAGCCGCTCTGGATCCTCGTCGCCCTCGGCCTCGTGGCGGTCGTGGTCGTCGCGGTGATCGTGCTCGCGGGTGGCGGGAGCAGCGGGAAGAAGGCGGCGACGACCTCGACGACCACTCCGACCACGACAGGCCGGACGTCGACGACCACTCAGACGACCACCCCCACGACTCCCGTCATCGCCGAGGTTCCGCCCACGGCGATCCAGCAGCAGTCGATCGCCGGTGCCGGCGGCGGATCGGTCGTCGTCGCCTCGCCGGGCGGTGCGATCGAGCGCCTCTCGGGTGCGACGCTCAAGCCGCAGGCCTCGACCACCGATCCGGGAAGGCCCACCTCGATCAGCCAGAGCTACGGCCGCGTCTTCGTGACCGACAACGGCACGATCGCGACGTACAAGCTCAACGACCTGAGCCCGATCGACGCGGTCAGCCTCCCGGGGGCCTACGCCCTTGCCGGCGGCGGCGCCAACCTCCCGCTCTATGCCCTCTCGCGGCGCGGCGTCGACGGCGGCCAGATCTGCACGGTCACCCCGCAGGCCGTCTCGCCGTGCGTGACGGTTCCGTTCGCCCCCTCGGGCGGCGGGGTTCACCGGATCAGCTCGGGTAAGAGCGTCGTCTATCTCACCGATCGCGCTTCGGCGAGCGTCGTTCCCTACACGGCGACGAAGACCGCCCTCACTCCGGGCACACCGATCAAGCTGCCGGCGCAGCCTCAGGGCGATCCGGTCGCGATCGGCAAGACGCTCTACGTTCCTGTCCGCCGAGGGATCGCCGTGATCGACACGACCACCGGCAAGGTCATCTCGACGATCGCCCTTCCCGTCTCGCCGCTCTCCCTCGTCGCCAATGGCAAGAAGCAGCTCTTCGCTGCGCTCTTCTCCACGAATCAGGTCGCCGCGCTGACGCTCACCAAGCCCGGCGCGACCCCCGCGATCAAGCTCATCAAGGTGCAGAAAGGCCCGGTCGCGCTCGCGGACTCCGGCGGCTCGGTCTACGTCGTCAACGGTGCCACAGACAGCGCGCAGAAGATCAACCCGGCGACGCTCACGGTGACGAGCGTCTCGAAGCTCCCGTCGCTCGGGTCGAACACGCCGCCGATCACCGCGCTGGCCCCGAAGATCGTCGCGAACGGGCGCACCGTCACCGTCACCGTGCCGCTCCACGGCGGGACGCTTCCGTCGTCAGGCCTCGTGGTCTCCAGCACGAAGATCTCGGGCGGGCATGCTGCCGCCACGCTCTGGCAGGGCGGGATCAAGACGAAGGGCGGCACGAAGAGCGCACAAGGCGTCTCGGTCACGACGAGCTCACATCCGGGGCGTGTCGATGTCGTCCTGCACACTCGTGCCGGCGATTTCGAGAAGGTCGTCGTAGCCCGCGCCGGAGACGGCCGTGCGGTGAGCTTCACCCTGACTGAGCCGCCTCCGCCTCCGCCTCCGACGACGCCGACGACGACGCCGACGACGACGCCGACGACGACGCCGACCACGACGCCGCACGACGACGCCGACGACGACGCCGACGACGACGCCGACCACGACGCCGACGACGACGCCGACCACGACGCCCACGACGACGCCCACGACGACGCCGACCACGACGCCGACGCACACCACGACGCCAACGTCGACCGGGATCACCATCGGCTAGTCGAATGACCGGCCCCGTCGGGGGCCAGGCCTACAGCGTGCTTACGCGTTCGGGTCGGGAACAGCCGGCAGGACCTGCACCGTGCTCCCGGTTCCGCCGCCCGGCTCCGGGGGCGGCGTGCCCGAACCGCCGCCCGAAACCGCGTCGAAGAGACCGCTGTTGCCGGTGCCCTGCTGAGCCGGCTCCGGGGTCGGTGACCCCGGGGTCGGTGCTGCGGGCGGCTCGACCGGAGGCGCCGCGCCCGCACCGGGCGGCTCGGGGGTGCCGCTTGCAAGGCCTGTGACGTCGCTTCCGCCTGCGAACTGCTCCTTGTAATACGGCTCGTCGAGGCTCGAGATCTTCACCACGTCGCCTGTGTGCGGGGCGTGGAGGAACATGTGGTTCCCGATGTACAGGCCCTCGTGGTGCACGTAGCCGGTCGAGTCCTTGAAGAAGACGATGTCGCCCGGCTTGAGGTCGTTCACGTTCGAGATGTGCTCGCCGACGTTGAACTGGTCGGCCGCGACGCGCGGGACGTGGATCCCGAGTTGGCCGTAGCTGTACTCCACGAGGCCCGAGCAGTCGAAGCCGGTCTGCGGCGTGTCGCCGCCCCAGTGATACGGCGTGCCGATGTATTTCTCCGCGATCGTCAGCGCCTGGACACCGGCCGCCGAGCCTCCGGCCGCGGCGCCCGTCGCGCCCTGGAGCGCTTCCGCTGCGGCAGCCGCGTCGGGCCCCGCGGTGCCTCCGGCTCCCGCCCCGCCCGGCCCACCTGCCGAAAGGAGGCTGTCGGCCTGGTCGAGGTGGGTCTGGTAGCGGCCGCGGTACTCGGCGGCGGGCTGCTCGACGTCCGCGACCCAGTCGCCCCACTTGCTCTTGTCCTGGCCGTAGCTCGCATCGCCCTGTGAGAGGCGTTCGCGCCGGACCTCGAGCGCCTGGTTGATGAACCACTTGAGCTGGAGCTCCGGGTGGTCGGAGAAGCCCTTGTACTCGCCCTGGTTCCAGATGCTCGTCCGCATCTGGAAGAAGCCGAGCGAGTCGCGGTCGCCGTAGTTGTCGTTCTTCAGGCCCGACTCGGTGAGCGCCGCCATGATCGGCAGCTCGGCCGGCAGCCCCGCCTTGTGTGCCTGCCGCGCCATCCACGCAGCGATCGCCTGCTGGGAGGCGTTGTCGCCGGGATAGGTGTCGCTCGCATCGGGCAGCCCGCCCGCCGCGTTCGGGTCGAATCCCTGGAGCGCCGACTCCGCGGCGGCTCCGCCGTGACCCGTGGCGGGCACCTCGAACTGGAAGGTCGAGTGACCCTCGCGGCCCTGCACCGCTCCGATGACCATGCTCTGGTGCGTCGGCGGGGGTGGTGGCGCGCCGGGTGTCGTCACGGGCGTCACGGGCTCCGGCGGCGAGGTGGTCGGGGCGGCCGGCGGGGTGGTCGTGGGATCGGGCGGTGCGCCTCCGCCGGCGGGCGGCGTCGTCGGCGTGGGTGGAGGCGTCGTCGGCGCGGCGGGGGGAGTCGTCGTCGGATCCGGAGGCGGCGTCGAGGGCGCGGCCGGCGGGGTCGTTGCCGGATCGGGTGGCGTCCCGCCGGAAGGGGGCGTGGTCGCCGGGTCGGCCGGAGGCGTCGAACCGCCCTGTGGCTCTGGTGGCGTGGGCAACGGGGTGGGCGGCGGCGTCGTCGGCGCGGCCGGCGGCGTCGTGGTCGGGTCGGGTGGTGGTGTGGAGGGTGCGGCCGGCGGCGTCGTGGTCGGGTCGGGTGGTGGTGTGGAGGGCGCGGCCGGCGGCGTCGTGGTCGGGTCGGGTGGTGGTGTGGAGGGTGCGGCGGGCGGCGTCGTGGTCGGGTCGGGTGGTGGTGTGGAGGGCGCGGCCGGCGGCGTGGTGCTCGAATCCGGCGGCGTCGTGCCCGGCTCGGGCGGCGTCGTGCCCGGGGAAGGCGGCGTCGTTCCGGTGTCCGGCGTCGTCGAGGTGTCGACGGGGTCGTTCGTCCCGGCGACCATGTGCGTGGCCGGGGCCGAGGACGAGGGAGCGTCGAAGATGAGGTGGATCCGGTCGTCGTGGCCGCCGCCCTGCGTGAAGCCGTGCGCCTCGATCGGCCACGGTGTCACGATCTGCGCCGGCCGCAAGGACGGGTCGAGCGAGGCGAGCTCGTTGGCCAGGTCGCGTGCGTAGATGTTCGACTGCGACACCCGCTCGCCGTCGACCGAGAGGATGTCGAACGAATCGCCTCCCGCCCCGTGGCTCACCTGGAGCGCCCCGATCTGGAGCTGGTGCTGCTTCGTCAGGTCGTCGAGCACCGACACGAGCCGAGCGTCGGCGCCGCCCCGTGCGAGGGCTGCGTGTGCCTCCGGCGAGAAGGTCAGGTGCGTGTTGTGAAGCAGGGTCGTGATGTCCGACGAGCTCGCGAGATGGGCCGATGAGCCCGAGCCCGCCAGATGGTCGGTGACGCCCGAGCCGTGGAGGTTGTCGGGATCGATCGCGTGCAGCTTCGGGCTCGTGAGCGCGTGATGGACGACCCGGTGGGCCTGGCCGTGAAGGTGGTTGTCATGGAGGTTCTTGAGGTGGTCGACGGCTCCGGTCCCCTCGGACGCGGCGGCCATGAACGCACCGGCGAGGCTCGAGCGGGACTCGCGGATCTCGAGCGTGTGGAACATGCTCGCCGTGGAACCGCCGCCGAACTCGGTCGCGAGCTCCGGGAGGTCGAACTGCTCGCACGCGCTCGCCGGATCGTGCCGGAAGCTCGCGCGGAACTCGTCGTCGGTCAGAAGCTTCTCGAGCAGCTCCGCAGCGCGTGCTTCGTCAGACGACTGCACCTTCGACTCCTGCCTCCCGGTCGCTTCGGCGTGCCGAGTACGCCTTCCAGAATACTGCCAGGATCGGGACGAGCATCAGGATGTAGAAGGCGATCAGCACCGCCCAGACGAGGCTCGCCGGGGCGATCGCGGTCATGTAGCCGTAGTAGCGCTGCGACATCACGACCGTGAACGCGGCGGTTGCGAGCGACCAGACGAGCGCGGTCACCGCGTAGGTGGCGAGCACGCCCGCGTCGTCGGGCTCCGCTTCCCGCCCGGAGAGGCGGTTCGAGAGCCATTCGCGCGAGCGGCGGCGCAGCCCGGGCTCGCGCATCAGGTCGACGAGGATGTGGTAGCCGTCGCGGTCGAGCAGCGGGTTCAGGTTGAAGATCGCGCCCGTGTAGGCGGCGAGGGCGAGCTGGAACCAGACGTCCTGCAGCGTCCCCGGCGACGAGAAGACGGCGAGGAGCGCGGCGGCGCCGGCGATCGTGAGGTCGCTGATCGGGCCCGCGGCGCTGATCGCGATCCGCCGGCGCGCCGGCTCGAACCACGCCTCCGAGGTGTCCACGTAGGCGTACGGGAAGATCAGCATCAGCTTGATCCCGGCCTTCGGAACCTTCCGGCCGAACGACTCGACGGTCAGCCCGTGGGCGAACTCGTGCACGATCACGACGAGGAAGCGCCCGACGAGGAACACGATCCCTCCGACTCCGACCTTGCCCGCGACCACGAACGGGGCCACGGTGCCGCTGCCGATCAGGTCCGCGAACGCGACGATCCCGGCAGCCGAGATCAACGCGAACGCGATCAGCGGGGGCCGAGTGAAGAGCAGGAAGCCGCCGGCGCGATAGACCTTCGTGAAGACCGGGCCGAGCCAGGTGAAGTCCCACTGGCGCATCCGGAAGAGACGGGCAAGCTTCTTCTTCGAAGGCGGCGCCTTCGCCTCCTCGACCCCCTCGAGCAGGCCCCGCTCGCCGAGGTCTGCCAGCATCGAGGCGAGCTTGCTCGGGCCGTCGGCGCCGAAGCGCCCTGTCGCGGCCACGATCAGGCTCGACAGCGAGTTCTCGCCGTTCAGCAGCCCGAGCAGGTTTGCGTCCTCGGCGCTCAGCCGCACGAAACGGCCGTCGGGGCCGCGCAGGACGAAGCGGAGGTCGCCCTCGTCCGCGGCCAGCCGCTTCAGCTTCGAGCCGGCGCGCAGGCGGGGGAAACGGAGCGCGGCACCGTCCTCGTCGGGCAGGCCGGGGATCGCGCCGAAGACGACCGTGCGGCCGCTCTCCGACTCGTTGCGCTTTGCCTCGATCGTCAGTTGCACGTCGCCGAGCCCGAGCTTCGAGCCGTCGCGGAGCAGCGTCCGGCCGGTGATCTGCTGCCCGTCGACGAACGTGCCGTACGTCGAGCCGGCGTCCTCGACCGCCGGCCCGTCCGGGTCGATCACGATCCGCGCGTGGTTACGGGAGACCGTCTCGCCCTGGATCCGGATCAGGTTCTCGCTGCCGCGGCCGAGCGTCAGCGGGCCGTAGACGAGCGGGATCCGGCGCCCGTCGCCGATGACGAGCTCGAGCGGCGCGCGGCCCTTGACGGGCGTGCCGCAGACGGTGCAGACGTCGTCGTCGCGTGCGATCTGGCATCGGCAGCTTCGGCAGAGCATCTCACGGGGGTGTGACGTATTGCCAGGACGGGTTCTGGGCCCCGGAGGCGCGGAGCTGGGTGACCGTGCCCGCCGAGGCGAGCTGCAGCCGGGCGAGCGCGCCGAGGGCATTCGAGCATGCGTTGTCGGCCTGCGTGACGATCACCTCGCCGCCGTCGGCGCGCCACGTGACCTCGCAGGCGCGAACCGTCGGGGTGACGGGTTTCGGCGTGCCGAGCTGGCCGCTCGACCACGTGGCCGTGTAGAGCCGGAAGACCTGGTTGTTCGTCCAGTTGGCGACGAGCGCGACCTGCGTCCCGTCGGGCGAGAACGCGGCGTAGATCACGGCGTCGCTGCCTTTCGAGCCGTGCATCTTGTCGGTGACGAGGCCCTGCCACACCCAGTCGCTCGGGCTCGAGGAGAACGGGCGGGCGGTCGTGTACTCGCCGAGCTCGATCTGGTTCTTGTCCTTCGGGTCGTGTGCGACGACGAGGATCGCCCGCCCGTCGGGCGACCAGGCCGGGCGGTCGACGTCGAACGCCGGGTCCTTGATGCACGCGCCCTGATGGAGGGTCGAGGCCGTGCGGACGAAGCAGAGGTCGCCGTCGGTACCCGTCGAGGTCTTGCGAATGAACGCGATCACCTTGCCGTCCGGGGAGAACGCGGGTCTGCGGTCGTTCGGGCCCGCCGTGATCGCCCGCGCGCTCGTCGCGCCCTTCGAGGTGTCGACCATCCAGACCTTTCCCGCGTTCGCGTTCCCCGCCGGGCCGCGGCGGAAGGCGACGAGATGGCCGTTCGGCTGCCAGCTCGGCTCGTCCTCGGCATCGCCCGACGCCGCGATCTTCTTCGCGGCGGCGCCGTTGACCGCGCTCATCGTGTAGATCGAGGAGCCGTCGGAGAAGGCGACCGGAGGCAGGCCGGCGGAGATGATCAGCTGGACGGTCGCGCCCTTCGTCACCGTCGCCGGGTTCGTGCCGACGACCGTCCCGGGCTTCGCAGCGTCGAACTGCTGGCTCGTGACCGCCGTCGCACCCGCGGCTTTCACCGCCGCGGCCGCAGCGGCAGCGCTCTGCCCGGCGAGGGCGCCGCCGGCGACGGGCGTCGGCGTCGTCGTCTTTGTCCCGCCGGTCGTGGGCGGCACGACCTTCGGCGGATTGACGTAGATCGTCACCGCCGAGCCGGCCTTCTCCCTCGATTGCGCCGTCGGAACCTGGAGCGAGATCTTCGCGGTCGTCGGGTTCACGGTCGAGGGAATCGGGTTCAGGACCGGCGCCAGTCCGGCGCCCTTGATCAGGGCCGAGGCCTGCGCGATCCCCTGGCCGACGACGTTCGGCACGGTGCGGAGGCCGCTGCCGACCGCGACGACGATCGTGATCGTCGTCCCTTCCGCGACCGGCGTCTTCGCGGCCGGGCTCTGGGTGATGATCGTGCCGATCTTCTTCTTCGCCCGCGAGGCGAGCTCGGGCTTGGCGGGACCGAGCACGAGCTTCAATCCGGGCAGTACTTTCTGGGCCTGCGCCTGGGTGGCGCCCACGAGGTTCGGGACACGCGGCTCGGCGACGAAGAACGTGACGGTCTTCCCGGTCTTGATCCTGTTTGCGGTGAAGTGGCCGTTCTGGACGGGCCCCTTGTGCCAGCTCGGGTTCTGCCTGACCACATGGAGGTAGGCGACCGTCTTCGAGGGCACCTCGCCGGGCGGCTGCGAAGCCGGCTTCAGGTTTGCCTTCTGGATCGCGAGCTGGGCTGCTGCGATCGTCATCCCGTGCAGATCCGGCACCGTCGTCTTGTGCGGGATCAGCGAATAGAGCAGTACCGCCGCCGCGATCAGGGCCGGGATCACGATCGGCACCCAGAAGGGGATCCACGGCTTCTGGCGGAAGGTGCCCTGAAGCGGCCTCGCGGTGGACTCGCCGACAGCCCCCTTCGCCGTGACCTCGAAGCGGCGCTCGATGATGCGTCCGACCCAGTGGTTGTGTTTCGGCTTGACGGTGAACTTCGTTCCGTCTCGCCGCCCGGGCTCGGCGACGAAGCGCGGCTTCTCGAAGTTGAAGTTGAGCGCGTTCTGGTTGTCGACCGCGGTGATCTCGGTGTCGAGCGGGGCGTTCGCCTTGTTCCGCACCATCACCGCGTACTCTCCGCGCCGCCGGCCGACGACGATCTCGGGCCGCAGCTCGCTCTCGATCTGCTCGTACGGGGTGATCTCGACCTTGCCCGCGGTCAGGCCGGTCACCTCGTTCTGGGCACGCGAGAGGGCGATCACCTCGATCTCCCAGATCCGCGCCTCGGCCTCGGCGCTGCGCGGCGGGCTGAAGTTGATGTGGACGTCCTGCTCGTAGGTGCCGCTCGGTGCGCCGAACGGGACGAGGTAGACCGACGGGGGCGTGACGTTCCACCACTCCTCGGGCATCCCCTTCACCTGGATCTCGTAGTTGTCGACGATGCCGCTCTGGTTGCGGACGAGCGCAGGCAGCGGGACGTGGCCGCCGGCCTCGACGACGAGTTTCTGCTCTTTGCCGGGAAGCTCCGGGTAGTTCAGCGTGATCTGCACCGCCTCCGTGACAAGGAGCGGCGCGACGCCCGGGATGTTCGGGGCATTCGGATCGCCCGCACGGATCACGGGCATGTCCATCGTGCGCATCACCGGCACGGGAATCTCGACCGCGTGCTGTTCCTCGGGCGGCGCTGCGGGCGGTTCGGGCGGCGCTGCGGGCGGTGCGGAAGCCGCCGGCGGCGGAGCGGCTGCGGGTGGCGGGGCGGTGGCGGCAGCCGCACCTGCCGCTGCTGCCGGCACTACCTCGGCCGGAGCGGGCTCTTCAGGAGGAGGTGCGACCGGCGCAGGCTCGGCCGGCGCAGCGGGCGCTTCGGCCTCGGGCAGCTTGACGGCGGGCTGGAGCCGTGTCGGGTCCCAGCGCAGGTAGGTGCCGCAGTTGACGCAGAAGTCGACGTCGTCGTTCTCGTGCGCGCACTTCGGACAAGGGGCCATGAGTCAGCGAGCCATCAGTCAGCGGGCGGCGGCGGCTTTTTCGCAGCTTTGACGCGCAGTCTGTAGGTCACATGCACCGGTTTTGTCTCCTCGATCACCCGCGCGATCGCGAGCTGGGTCTTTTCGGGAATCGGAGTGTCGCAGTAGACCACAAAGCTCGGTGGGGGAGCCTTCGTTCGTGTCTCAGGATTTGTCGACCACGTGACCCCGCCGCCGTCTTCGACCCGGAGCGGGATCTTCGGGAACGCGATCGAAAGCGCGAGCGTGAGGCCCGCTTTCGTCCCGCGCTGCCGCGAGAGCTCTCCTTCGCGGCTGAGCGCCTCGCGGAGCCGGTCGTCGGGCCAGCCTTCCTCGACGTTCAGGCCGAGCCACGAGGCGAGCAGGTCGAGCACGTCGCGCGGGGCGAGCGTCGGATGGAAGTAGAGCGAGAGCACGTCGAGCGTGCCCACGATCGGATCGAGCGCCGTCTCGAGCGCGCCCAGGAAGCGCAGGCCGAAATCTCCGTCCTGGTAGATGCTCGGCATGTTGTTGCGCAGGTAGCCGCGCATCGAGACGACCTCGGGCGCCTTTCCGGCCGAAAGCCGCGCCCGGAGGTTCGTCGTCGAGAAGCCACGGCGCGTCGTGACCCCGTGCGCGAGCGAGGTGCCCTGAACGGTCGACGGGCTCAAATCTCTGCCCGCTCGGCCTTGATGATGTGCGTGCCGGACGCGATCACTTCGTCCTCGCCGATCTCGATGTAGCTGCCGGCCGGTTTCGGATCCTGCTTGCCGCTGGCAAGGTCGGTCTCGTAGACGCGGAGGATCTTGATGAACTCGACGCCCTCGATCTTGCGGACGATCCCGTAGAGCTCACCCTGATTCAGCGAGCGCCCGAACTCCCAGCCCTCGCCGAGGCCGTCGGTCGAGCCGCCGACGAGTGGGTTCAGGTAGCTGTAGAGGGCGTAGCCGACGTCCTGCTCGACGCGCTCGAGGTCGGCGTTGATCGAGGCCTGGAGGTTCACGACGACGCTGACGCCGTGCAGCTTCACCGGCAGCAGCTCGAGGCTCATCCCGATCACGCGCCGCTCGTCGAGGTACTCGGCGACCTCGGTCAGGAGCGCTTCGTCGGGCGACAGCTCGTCGACGCTGAGCTGACGGTCGGCGGGAGCGACCATCGGCAGGATGTGGACGCGCACCATCCCGTCCTCGCCCGGCGGCAGGCACACGGCGCGGGCGACCCGGGGCGAGGCCTCGCCGCAGAGGAACTCGAAGTCGTCCGGGGTGACGGCCCGGTAGCGCGTCCGGATCTCGAGCGCAGCCCTGTTCCTCGCGCTTTCCAGCGATTCCGGGTCGACTCCGCCGAACGCGGGCCGGAGGTTCGTCACCGTGTCCACGCCCGGGATCGCGCTCTTCAGCACCGACAGCGTGCCGCTGGAGACGTTCCCCTGGCGGCCACCGCCATGCCGGTACCGGGTGAAGCGGAGCGTCGCATCCTTCTTCGGGACGCCGCCGTACTGCTGCCAGTTGCCGTCGGGCGTGCGGATCGCCGGGCCGAACTCGAGCTGTCCCGCCGCGGCGTTCAGGACGTAATGCCGGGAAGTCGGCTTGCTCTCGACGAAGGACTCCACCTGATCCCAGCGCTCCCACGTCCCTGAGTCGGGGTCGAGCACCTCGAGGAACTCCTCGGGCGTCGGGTCGAGGATCGGGTAGTAGCGGAGCTCGAAGACCTGCCCCGGCGTCCCGTCGCTCGCGCCGACGATCTCCTCGTTCACGCGCTCGGAATGGGCGGCGGGGATGATCGCTCCGATCGGGGCCGCCGTGATCCCATGGATCTCCGGCGGATGGGAGTAGGTGGCCCCGCCGCTCGCGCCCGAGCGCGTCTTCGAGTCGAGCCGGCAGCAGACCCAGTAGGCGCGGTGGCCCGCGATCGGGACGGCGGTGTGCTCGGCGGGAAGCTGGATCGTCACCTTCCCGGACCCGTAGTTGAAGCCTCCGGTCAGGTCCTCGACCACCTCGGCCTCGAGCCACCCCGTCTCCTCCTCGGCGACCGAGACCTCCCAGCGAAGCGGCGGATCCTCGGGATCGACGCCGGCGCCGCGGGCCTGGGAGCAGTCCACGTCGACCTCGAGCAGGATGTTCGCGAGCGGGACGTCGAAGCCGAGGTAGAGGGCATCGCCGGCCTTCGGCGGGGTGCCGAAAGCGTTCTGGTCCGGCCCCTTCGGCTTCGCGACACCGTTCGCGACGCCGATGTCCTTGACTGCGCCGCCCCGCTTGACCGCGTAGAAGCCCGGCCGCGCCGGGGGGATCGTGAAGTCCTGGGAGGTCTGGAAGACGATCGCCGCCTCGTTCGCGGTTCGGATCGTCCCGACCTCGGTCTCGCCGGCGGGGATCTCGACCGGCTCGGTGGGCGGTGCGGTGAGCTTGAAGCGAAGATGCGTCGTCGCGGCGACCGGCGGCTCCAGCTCGATCCCGAGCAAGTTCAAGAGCGTCACATGCAGCTTCTCGGGAACGCGGTTCAGCCGGTAGATGATCGTCTCGGTCAGCCAGGCGAACAGCTCGACGAGCGTGATCCCCGGGTCGGAGACGTTGTGCTCCGACCATTCGGGACAGCGTTGCGAGAGCCGCTGGCGAGCCTCGTTCACGAGGTCCTGGAAGCCGCGGTCGTCGAGGGTGACCTCGGGGATCCGGCTCATCAGAAAGCCTCCGAGGGCTCGGCGGGGATCACGTAGAACGGATAGACGAGGTTGCGGAGGTCGTTCGTCGCGCGCAGCCGGTAGGTGATCTCGATCGTCAGCACGCCCTCGGCCATCCCGGTGAGGTCGGGGTCGACGCCGAGCACGTCGATCCGGGGCTCCCAGCGATCGAGCGCCGAGCGGATGTCGTACTCGATCTTCGCGAGCGTGGAGGGGTCGATGTTCCCGAAGACGTGGTTGTGGATCCCGCAGCCGAACTCGGGCCGCATGGGGCGCTCGCCCGGGGCGGTGCCGAGGATGAGGTCGATCGCCTCCTGAACGTCGCTGTCGCCGGAGCTCAGCGCAAGCCCCCCGAGCCGGTCGACTCGGAGCGGAAACGCAATCCCGGTGCCAATGATGTCGGACATCTACCCCTTCCTGGTCTGTTAGCCGAGGCTGATCTGGGTGCCGGAGATGGAGATCACGCCCATCGAGTTCATCGTGAACGAGGAGCTTCCGCACTTGATCTCGAGCTGGGTCGTGCCTTCGATCGAGATCGAGGTGCCGCCCTTGATCGTCACCGACTGGGCGCCGTCGAGCGTCATGTCCTGCTGGGGCTTCTGGTCGATCTTCCCCGTCGTCTCGAGGCTGAAGTCCTTGTCGGACTTGATCGTGATCACGTCTTTCGCGTGCATCTGGATCTTCTGGTCGGATTGGAGCGAGAAGGAGCCGTCCTGGATCGCCAGATCCTGGCCGGGCTTGTTTTGCCCGTTCCAGACCGACCCGAGCACGTACGGGTGGTTGACGTCGTCGTGCTCGAAGCCGATCACGACCTCGTCGCCGACCTGCGGCATCATCATCAACCCCCGGGCGTTGCCGGCGTTCGGCCCCGTCACGCGTGCCCACCACCCCTCCGTATCCGCGCCGAGAGCCGGGTAGCTCACGCGCACCCGGCCCATGTTGTCGGGGTCGTTGTTGTTCGTGACGAGCCCGATCACGACGGAGTTGCCCCAGCCGCGCTTGCTCTTCGGGGTCATCAGGTCGACGAGGCTGCGCGCCGAGCGCCCCGAGGTGGAGAAGAGCGTCCGGTAGCCGTGCGAGCCCTGGAAGAGATGCGTGCAGGACGAAACGACGTACGTCCCGCCGAAGCTCGTGCCGATCCCGTCGATCTTCACCTTCGAGCCGGCCTTGATCGCCGGGTTGCCCTTGGCGACCCCTTCGGCCTCGAGATAGCCCGCTCCCATGTGCGAGGCGTACGCGCTCGAGAGGTCGGACGCCTCCTGCTGCGAGAGCACCGGCCGGTCGGCGACGACCATCGTTCCGCCGCTCAGCGCCGAGGCCGCCGCTGCGCGGGTGATCCCGATCGCGGAAGCCGGCTCCTGGATGCTGCTCGTCGACTCGAACGAGCTGTTCCCCTTGGGGTCGCGGGCTCGCACGGTGACCTGGTCGACCTGCTGGACGGCGGAGACGCGCGGCTTGAAGCTGATCAGGGTGTCGCCCCACTTGAGGCTGATGTCCTGCGTGCCCGCGGGCGGGCCGGCCTTGCGGAAGTAGAGCTTGTGGTCGATCACGAGCACCTCGAAGTCGATCCGCCCGGCGAGCTTCCAGAGGAACTCCCAGTCGGTCTCGTTGTTCTGCTGGACGAAGTCGTAGGCGGAGCCGCTGCTGTCGATCTGACCGATCTCGGTCCCGTTCCGGCCCGCGATCTTCTGGGCGATATCGGCCGCCGTCATGTTCTGGTACGTATCGGCGACCTTCGTCTGGTGGAGCAGGTGCGAGCCGTCGTAGGCCCTGAAGCCGAGCGTCGTGCCCTGGGCGAACTCGGGCTCGAGCGAGACGACCTTGCCCTTGAAGACGCTCGACAGCGAGGTTCCGTCGATGGCCGAGAGGAGCACCTCGATCTCGCTCCCGATCTGGATCGGGAACTTGTCGATCGTCGCGAGGCCCGGGTCGGTGAACCGCAGCAGGCACGCATCCGGCAGCCGCAGGTTCTCCTGGATCCGCGCCTCGACGAGCCGCTGCCCGACCTCGTCGTCGAGCTTCGTCCCGCTTACGCGCACCTCCGCTCCGGAGACGGCGCTCACGCCGGAACCTCGGTGCATGGCACCGTTGTTGTCTCGGAGCGGCTCATTCCTCGATCTTCGGGATCGAGAGGATAGAGCCGCGCTTCAGGTGCAGCGGGTCGTCGATCCCGTTCGCCTCGGCGATCGAACGCCAGCGGGTCGGGTCGCGGTAATGGAGAAACGCGATCGAGGCGAGGCTGTCGCCGTCCCGCACCGTGTGCGAGCCGAGGCCGGGCTGGGATCGCGTCGTCGGGTTCTGTGGGGCCGCCGAGCCGTGTTGGCTCGACGGGTCCATCGCCCGCTCGGCCTGGATCAGCGAGAGCTGAGCCTGCGCGCGCACGGGTGTGCCGTCCGCGCGGAAGAGCGTGTACTGAATGCTCAGGCTGTCGGCGACGGCCTTGAAGGAGACGACGCTGCCCCAGACGAAGGTGACCATCGGCGGCCGGCCACTGTTTCGGGCGGAGCCCGAGGCGAGCCCCGCCTGCACCTCCATCATGTTGAAGAGCTGCTGGGTCACCTGGGTGACGTCGAGGCTCTGGGAGTCGGTCGAGTCGAAGAGAAGCTGAAGCGTGAGCTTGCGGGGATGGCCGCCGCCGAACTGCGCGGGCGGAAGCGCCGTCCCGACGACCGGTTTGACCGTCCAGTCGTTCTGCTTGGCGATCGTGTAGTCCTTGGGGTTGAACCAGCAGTCGATCGGGTCGCCGCCGCCCTCGATCTCGAGGCTCGCAAGTTCGAATCCGGTGAGGGGTGGTAGCGGCATGGTCAGCTCGGGGGCATGAGGCCCTGGTGGGCGATCTCGAGGGTCTCGGTCGCGACATTCGTGGACCTGGCGCTGAACGACGGCCCCGACCACTTCACCGGGAACGCCGAGGCGAACGACCACGTGCGAACCTGCTGCCCGTCGTCGCCGAGCAGGTTGAGGGTGACGTTGCCGCGATCGTCGCGGTCTGAGTCCTGGTCGTAGAACCACTGGAGCAGCGCGTCCTCGTAGGTGATCCCGCGCTTGAGCACGAGGTTCGGATACTTGAGCGCACCGCGGAACTTGTGGACGTATCGCATCTCGCCTCCTTCCTGGTACTCGAAGATGTCGTACTCGACGCTGAGCCCGCTGCACTCGGCGAACGCACCGATCACGGCGTCGTCGAGCAGCACCTGAAACCGGAGCTCGCCGACCGGGTCGGGCAGGCTCGCCGAGTCGCTCTCGGCGCTCGAACGGTCGCTTGAATCGGTGTAGTCGGACATCGTCTCTCCTTGCTGCTACGGCAGGTCGCCGAGCAGGTCTCCCATCCGTTCGCGGTCTGCCAGGAGATCGCGGCGGAGCCGTTCGATCACCTGGGTGTAGATCTCCTCGATGTCCCCGCCACCCCCGCCGCCTCCTCCGCCCTGGGCGGGCGGCGGTGTGGGCGCCGGGGCGCCCTGGGATGCCGGCGCTTCGCTCGCCGCCGGCTGCGCTCCCGCAGCCGGCTCCGGGCCTGCAGCCCGCATCAGCGACATCGCGGGCGCGAACGCCATGCCCGCGGGCCGGGGGAAGACGACGGTCTCGTATCCCTCGTCGCCCTGCGAGATCGCGGCGCCGGTCGCTGCGGCGAGCCTCGCCCCGCTCGTAGGCGTCCGTCTGGAGCCGGGGCCTGCCGCGCCCCGCTGGAGCTGCTGCGGTGCTTCCGAGCGGGCGAGCGTCGCCGTCGCCGCGTGCGGCTCGTGCGCGGCGACCAGGCGAAGGGCGGGACGACCGCGGCGCGAGGCAACGGCGGAGCCGGAAGCGGCCGTCGCGGGTGCGGCCGAGCGGGCGAGCTGCGAGCCCGCCGCTCCGGTTCCCGTCGCGGCCGCGGCTTCGAGCGGCTCGGCCGCGAAGGCGGCTGCTGCCTGCGGGATCGGAGCTTCTTCGGCCGCGGGAACGAGCTCGCCGCGCTCGGCGACGGGGGCTCTGCCACGCGAGGCCCCGCGACGCCCGGCCGCACCGGGCTCGCCGGCGGCAGCCGACGCCGCGGCCTGCCCGACCGCCTGAACAACGACCGGCGCCGGGTCGGCGGCGGGAATCCTGGCCGGGGAAGCCAGAGCCGGGGAAGCCGGTGCCTGGGAAGCGGGCGCGGTCTTCGGCGTCTCCGGTGCGGCAGAGCGGCTGAGCGCTCGGAACGGCCGCATGATCGCGCGGGCGACCGTGCTGCTTCCCGCTCCGACCTCTTCTTCTTCGGCGGGGGATCCGCTGACCGGCGAGGGCGTTGCCGCGGCGGAACGCGACGGAGTCGTGGCGGCCCCCTCTGCCGGAGCAGGCGGGCCGTCGGCGGCGGGCTCCGGCCCTTGTGCAGGAGGAGGCGTACCCCCGGCGGCGGGAGGGGGCTCGGGCGAGGACTCGTCGGTGACCGGCGCAGGTGTGCTCGGCGGCGATGCTTCCGGGCCCTGGCCGGGACCGGATGCCGGGGCGGCTGCTTCGGAGGCGGTCGGCTCGACGAGCTCGAGCGGCACGGGCGTCGAGGCCGGCCCCGCGCTCTCGGGGCCCGCGGGCGCCGGCGGCTCCGTCCCTGACGACGGGCCTTCAGCGCTTTCCGCCTGCTCCCCTGCCGGAGCCTCGGCCTCGTTCGGGTACGGCACCGGAACCGGCCCGGCAGGCGGGGACGGCGGCGTCTCGGGCCCTGTTGGCGACCCGCCTGGCGAGGCGGGCGGTGCCGGCGTCGGGGAGGGCCCGGCCTCGGACGGTGGGCCACTCGCGGGGGCGGAAGTTGTCGGCGCGGCGCCTGCCGGAGACTGCACGCTGTCTGCCCACGGGTCGCGGGAATCGCGTGCGAGCGCAGGGGTGAGCTGGGGCGTCGGCCGGGACGTTGCCCCGACCGCCGTCGGGACGGCCGGGCCCGGCGTCACGGCCTCGGGCTCACGACGCAAGAGGGCATCGACGACGCGCTGCACGAGGCCACGCGCGGGCACCGCCTCGGCGGGAGCCGCAGGCGCGGGAGAAGGCGGCTCGTCGAGCTCAGCCTCGGGCTCGGCGGGCCGCCGGCGCACTTCGAGCGCTGGACGCTGCACGGCCTCGCGCGGTGCGGGTGCGAGGCTGAGCTTGGCGCGCGGCATCGGCGCGGCCGAAGCCGCCGGCGTTTCGGGCGGCGCAGCTCCTGACCCGGGAACGACGGGCGGTTCGGAGCTCAGCGGCTCCGGGATACCGGGTGCTTCCTGCGGCCCTCCACTTGGCGGCTCTCCACTGGGCTGCCCCGCACTGGGCTGCCCCGCACTGGGCTGCCCTGCACTGGGCGGCCCCGCACTGGGCGGCCCCGCACTGGGCGGCGCTCCAGCCACCGATTCTGGGCCCACCGACTGCGGGCTGCCTGACCTGGACGTCTCGGTCAGGGGCTCGACGGGTGCGGGAGCCCTGACCGCGGGCCGACGTGTCGAGAGGACGTTTCGCGGAGCCGGCGGAGTCGTGGTCGCCCGCGGCTCGACAGGCACCGGCGCGCTTTCGAGCTCGGCCGGAGCCTCCGGCTCCTCGGGCGGCGCCGGGGTTTCGGGAGCGGCGACCGGCGGAGCAGGCGACGGCCTGCGGGAGAGCTTGAACGACGTCACCTCCTCGACCCGTCCGCGCTGGACGGGCTGCGACCGCCGCTCGGTCTCGGCCTGGGCCGCCTGCGCCTCACGGGCGTCGCGCTGGTCGCGCTCGACGAGGAACGCCGGGCGCTCCCTGTCTACCGGCGCCATGTCCTTCAGTGCGGCCTCGCCCGCGATCGGGATTCCCTCGGGTGGCCCGTCGCCGAAGAGCCACCGCGCTGCGAAGTCGCTCATCCCCGGCGGCCGCGGAATCGGAGCCTCTTCCACCCGTCCCGAGCGCGCGATCGAGCGGCCACGCGCCAGCCGCGTCGAGCTCTCGACGATCTTCTCCGGCGTCCGCGCCGCGACGACGCTCTGGGCCAGGCGCAGCCCGCCGACCCGCGGCGCGGAGGCATGCCGCGCGACGACCCGCCGTCCGAGCAGTCTGAGCCGGCCGGTCATGTGCGCTAATAGCCCCCGACGCGGGCCGAGATCGCATCGGCCTCTTCGAGGAAGCGCCGGCGGTCGGGGTGTTCGAGGTCGAGGATCGTGTCGAGCGGCCAGTGGAAGTGATAGGCGAGCTCGGCCGCCTCCGCGATCAGCTCATGCGGAGACGGCCTGTTCATTCCCCCAGGCGCCTGTCCTCGACCTCTGTCAGGTCCACTTCGAAGGACTGCGAGCAGGAAGGACACGTCACCGCCCCGACCGACTCGCCGTCGGTGTTCAGTCGCTCGTAGAGCCGTTGGAGGTGGTCGAAGTCGGCCGCGAAGAGGCCCTCGACAACGTCCGGCGTGACGTCCGAGACGTCCCCGAGCTTCGTCACGACGCGCGACAGCAGGAGCACCGAGAGGTACGCCTCGTTCTGCCGGACCTCGACAGAACGGAGCGGCTCGATCTCGTCGCGCGCCGTGGCAAGGCGCATTGCGCCCTGACGATGGACGTTGCCTGCCGCGTCCACGTACCCCCGCGGCAGCGTGAACGGGAACTCTGTCTGCATCAAGTGACCTCCTCAACCCCCTCGTTGCTCGTTACTCCCTCGTGAACCCTTCGTGGCAGATGTGCAGTTCCTCGAGCGCGACGTTGTTCGTCGAGGCATCGAGGGTTGCGGCGACGTACTTGATCGCCCATCCCTGTTTGAACTGGTAGGTGGCGATCGTGCCGCCGTCGATGTCGAGCAGCTCGACCTTGCCGTCGACTCTCGCGGCGTCGGCGCCCTTGTTGATCACGTCGTCACGCCACTGCCAGATGTCCATGCTCTCGTCGACGCCGCGCTTGAGGACGATGTTCGCCCACTTGATCCCGCCCGCGACCTTGCGGGTGTAAGGGCGGCCGTTCGCGTCGATCGACTTGTGCTCGAGCACCTCGGTCTCGGAGTCGAATCCCGAGGCCTCCTTGAACACACCCACTGACTCCTTGCCGCCGAGCGTCAGGCGGAAGAATGACGCTGGGCGTGGCTCTCTGATCGGCATTTAGCTCCTCCTCTCTTTGTGTCTAGGCGATTTCGCTGACGCCCGCGGCGAACTGGCTGATCCGGAAGATCACGAACTCGGCCGGCTTCGTGGGGCAGATCCCGATCTCGACGACGACCTGGCCCGCCTCGATCACGTCCTGGGGGTTGGTCTCTGCGTCGCACTTCACGTAGTAGGCGTCACTCGGCGAGGCGCCGAAGAGCGCACCCTGCCGCCACGTGCGGTTCAGGAAGTTCGCGGCCGAGATGCGCAGCGAGCTCCAGAGGCGCTCGTCGTTCGGCTCGAACACGGCCCACTGCGTCCCCTCCATGATCGACTCGGAGACGTAGTTGAAGAGCCGGCGGACGTTCACGTACCGCCACTCGGGATCGCTCGAGAGCGTGCGGGCGCCCCAGATGCGGATGCCGCGGCCGGGGAACGCCCGGATGCAGTTGATCCCGCGCTGGTTCAGGCCGCCCTGCTCCTCGCCGGTGATCTGGAAGGCGACGCCGTTGACGCCGAGGGTCACTTCGTTCGCGGGCGCCTTGTGGACGCCCCGGGTTCCGTCGGTGCGCGCCCAGACGCCGGCGACATGGCCGGACGGCGGGACGAGCAGCGGGCGCTTGGAGATCGGATCCATGACCTCGAGCCACGGGTAGTAGAGCGTCGCGAACTTCGAGTCGTACCCCGCGGAGTTCATCCGCCAGTCGAGCGCGTCCTGCGGGTTCAGGTTCGGCGGCGGATCGAGGATCGCCATCCGGTCGCCCATGTTCTCGCAGTGGGCGATCATCTTGCCCTGCAGGTCGCGGAAGCCCGTGTCGTCGCCGTTCCCGGCGAACGTCACGGCGTCGGGGACGATCACCATCGTGACCTCGTCCACGGCCGCCAGGGCCCCCATGCCTTCGCGCTTGGCGACATCGCCCTCGAACTGCGTGGTGGTGATCGCGTCGCTCGACTGCTTCGGCATCGAGAGCGTGAAGCTTCCGGTCGCGAGCGAGACGTCCGGGAGGCTCCCGCCCGTCTCCTCGAGCTTGATCAGCTTGGAGGTGGCGTTGACCTTCGTGACGATGTAGGCGCGGCCCTTCTTGGCGCTGAGGCCGTCGAACTCCTCGGTAGCGCTTCCCGCGGTGACGACGAGCTTGTAGGTCGCCGGCGAGTCGTCGCCGTCGCCCCCGCCCGTTCCCTCGGTGGTCAGGTCGAGCTTGACGTCCGTGTCGACGCCCTTCTGGGCAACCGCGCGGAATGCCTCCGAGCTGCCGTCGCCCGCGGCCGGCAACGCGGCCTGGCGGACGCCGCCGTCGGAGCTTCCGACGCGGACGATCCAGCAGAGGCCGCCGCCGTTCTGGAACCAGCCGTAGACGCTGTGGGCGAGGTACGCGCCCTCCATGAACGGTCCGTTCTCCGGGTTCTGGGCGTCGCCGTAGATCGTCGCGAACTGTGTCCAGTTCGCAATCCGGGTCGGCCGGTTCACGGGCCCGCCGGGGGCCAGGCCGACGAACGCGGCGATCGACGTGCCCACCCCTTCGATCGGCTTGTTCGCCGAGGGAACCTCCTCGACGTACACGCCCGGGGTCAAATAACTTGTCGCCATCTCACTCCCTTCCTTCTTAGGTCGGTCGACCGGTATGGAGCTCCCGAATGAGTGCCTCGGAAGCGGAAGCTGGTATGCGTCTTGGTGAGGTGCTGCCGGGGTCGAACACCTGCATCTCCGCCTCGTCGCGCGGCCAGAGGATCAGCTTTGCCCCGGGTGCGGCAATCCGGACGCGGTCGCCCAGGTCGGTCAAGCTGCTTCGCTCGAGGCCGAGGACGATCGCGTCGGGTTGAAGGGCCCGTGCCTGTTCGACGAAGGCGTCCGGAAGCTCGTCGTCGCCGACGACTTCGAGTCCTTCATCCTCGAGAACCCGTGTCATTCCGAGCCTGGCAACGGGCTCGAGGTTCCCGATCAGGGCCCGTCGAGACATGGCGTGAACTGTGGTTTTTCCCGGCGCAGAGCGCCAGAGGCGCCGGTGCATCGAAGAGGGCAGCATTCGCGCCCCAATGGGGCAAGCGCCGGCGGTTCGTCAGCCGCTCGAAGAAGCTCCAACTCGATGAGCACGTTGCTGCCTGGACGCGCTGGGCACGCGCAGTCAGCGAGTGGGATTGAGTTAGGGCTTCGCGGCGGCGGCCTTCGCCGCGCCGCCGAGCACGAGCTCCGCGCCCTGGCCCGGAATCGCGAGGGAGGCCTTCGTCTCCTTGCCGTCGGGCCCGCGCGCAACCACCGTGTATTTGCCGGAGTGGAGGCGATCGAAGCGGAAGCGGCCCTCGCCGTCGGTCACGGCGAGCTGCCCCGTCTCCTGGAGGAGAACCCACACGTTCCGGATCGCCTCACCGTTGCCGTTCACGACGGTGCCGCCGCTCCGGTGCATCTCGAGCAGCGTTGCGTTCCTGGCATCGCGGTCGAAGAGCCGGGTCGTCGCTGTCTTCACCTCGGGGCCGCGCTCGAGCGAGACGCCGGACTCGCAGGAAAGCGTCACCACGTAGTTGAAGGACGCCTTGTACTGGCCGCCGACCGCGCTCCAGAAGTCCGAGGCGTCCTCGTGGCGCTCCTGTGCGGTCGTCGTCTTCAGCGGGAAGCGCTGCGAGCCGTTCGCGAGCGAGGCCGCCAGCATCTCGGCCGGCAGGACCGGGAAGGCGTAGAAGATCGCCATCGTCTGCGAGAGCAGCCGGTGCTCGTCCTGCACGTCGCGCGTCCAGGCGGTCACCGCGTACGACGCATCGATGCGGAGCGGGGGCCGTAGGTCGGTCGTGCGCCCTTCGCGAACCTGCTCCTGCCACTCGATCGGCCGAAGGTCCTTCGCCTCGCGGATGTCGTAGAGGAAGAGGTTCACCGCGGGGCTCGAGAGCGACGCCGCCCATTCCTTGTCGGGCGCGTCGAACTCGATCTCGACCCCGTCGAAGCCGTGGCGCTCGAGGTCACGCTTGAGCAGGTTCTTCAGCGACTCGTCCAGGTCGGCGAGCATCGTGTTGATCGGAACCTGGATCTTCATCGGCAGCGCCATGCAAGGAGTCTGTCAGATCGGTGAGGAACCGATAGGGGCGGGTGGGGTAGCGCTTCGTGACCGAAAGGGCAGGTGATCGGGCATCGAGAATGCCCGATCCGTCTCCCCGCCGAGCCTCATTTCGGCCCGCTCGGTTCCGAGGTCTCAACCGGGAACGCCCGCAGAGCGCCGAGGCCCTAGCGGTATCATCGGGTTCGTGGCCATGTACGCAGAGCGCGAGCGTCGGCCCCCTCGTTCGCGCGAGTCGAAGGGCCTCGGCCGCGCGACGCGCGACGAGCTCGAGCACCCGATGCTCGCCCTCCAGCACTCGATCGGGAATCGCGCCGTGGCCGGTCTCGCGCGGTCGCTCCTTCTGCGTCAGCCTGACGGCCACGCCGCGCCGCAGGAGCTCCACGACGTGCCGATCGGCCAGCCGCCCCCGACGCAGGTCCCTGCGGCCGACCTCGCGTCCGCCGGGGGATCGCCGCCGGCCACCGTGACCTACACGGGGCCACCCGCCGCGGCTGCAACGACGGCTCCGACCACGCCCGCCGCTCCGTCGACGGCGCAGGCGCCGGCCCCCGATCCGGCTCAGGCTCCGGCGCAGACACCGGCGGCGACGCCGGCACCGACCGGCGACACGAGCACCCCGCACAGCGACTGGACGCTGACGCGCGACCCGTTCAACGTCACGCTCACCTACACGATCGCCGACCTGCACCTCTGGCGCTCGCGCTCGCGCCTGCTCGACATCGACTTCCTCGCCGACCCGTCGGCCAGCATCTCGGTCGGCCTCGACGAGCCGCACGCAGCCGCCGGCGGCGCCGCGGTCAACCTCTTCCTCGTCCACGTGAAGCAGAACGGCGACAGCTTCCTCGATCTCGGCGTCGGCCCCTCGGTCGGCTTCGACGGCTCGTCAGCCACCGTCAGCGGCCAGGGCACGGCGGAGCTGCACCTCGACGCGACGACGTCGCTGACCTTCACCGCGACCTTCACGCCGACTCCGGGCCCGGATGGGCTCGGGCTGAACTCGACCGAGGTGCTCGGGTTCATGAAGCACTTCTAGCTCGCCGTTTCGCCTCGTGCCTCGCGCAACGCGCGGATGTCGATCAGATCTTGGTTTCGCCCGGCGATGTTCTTGAAGTCGATGAGGTCATCGAAACCTACGAACGCGACGTCGCCGAACGGGTAGTGGGCAACGGCCGCGCGTTCCCTGAGCTCCGCGAAGTCTTCGGGCGTTTCCAACTTGCCCGCCACATACTGGAGAACGTCGAGCCGCCCGAACCTCGTTGCTAGATCCCAGTTCCCGTGATCGAGCAGGCTGTCGAGGCTCAACGGCGCAGCCAGTTCCTTCTCCTTGAACGCGCCCAGGGCAAGAGGCCGTGCCTCGAGTTCCTCGAGCGCCTTCCAGAGGCGGCTCAGGCTCTCGCGGTCGGGCGCAGGGATGATGTCGACGTCCTTCGTTGTCCGCGTGAACCCGTGATGGCTCACGGCGACACCGCCCATGACGAGAAAGTCCGTCCGATGTCGAGTCAGGAGATCCAGGATCTCGTCGATTTGAGGGATCGGGACCGAACTGCCGATGTGATTCATGACCCCGCCGCCAGTCTGTTCAGCGAACGATGGAGGGCTGCCAGCTGAAGCACACGCTCCTCGGGGGTCGTCCGCTCGTACTCGTAGCGGAGCTCGTCGTAGCTCTGATTGGGGCGGGGAAGAGCGGCGAGTTCGGAGCTGTAGACCAGACGTCCCCCGCGGTCGGGCCACCTGAGCTCCTGGAAAGCCCGCGCTAGAAGGCCGCGCTTCACGCCCTCGCGCTTCAGTGTTTCGACCTGCACCGCAAGGTCGAGCAGCGCGCCGGTTTCGACGGCGAGCCGGGATGAGTGCGGGTAGGCAACCGCCGGTAGCCGCCCGCGATCGACCCAGCGGTCAAGGGCGGTGACGCTGACACCCAGGAGTTGGCCGGCCAGGCCCTTCTGAATGCCCGCTGGAAGTTCGCGACGTAGACCGACCTCGATTTGCCGCAGTTCCT
This sequence comes from uncultured Actinomycetota bacterium, assembly GCA_963720045.1. Lineage (GTDB taxonomy): Bacteria > Actinomycetota > Thermoleophilia > Gaiellales > Gaiellaceae > PALSA-600. The sequence continues at coordinate 97,952 of CAVREC010000002.1, forward strand.
CGCGGAGCTCCGCGTCGCGTGTCTGCCGGATCGCCAAACGCAGTCGGACGACGGCATCAAGAATCGAGGGGACGGGCGAGGCCATGCCCAGATCCTAGCCCAAGTTTGTCTTACGGCCTTATGTTGACCAACTTAGAGGATCGTGGTCCCCGCAGAACTAGGGAACCGCCGGGAACGCGCCCGTTGTCGGCTTGATCACTTCGAGGAAGTGCTCGAAGTCGGCCTCGATAGTGAGGCGGCCGAGCTTGTTGTACTCGAGGGCGACCGCGCGGACGAGATGCTCCATTCCGATCGGGGTGCCGGCGTCGGCGGCCATGAACGCGCCTGAGAGGGAGCAGTTGCGGATGCTCCCACCCGAGAGCCGGAAGCGTTTGGCGAGGAAGTGGAGGTCGATGTCGTCGGCCTGCGGTGCCTCCGTCGGGAGGACGAGCTTCCAGATCCGCTCGCGGTCCTCGGGCTCGGGGAACGGGAAGTCGACGACGACGTCGAGACGGCGCAGGAAGGCGTCGTCCATGTTCTGGCGGAAGTTCGTGGCGAGGATCACGGCGCCGGGGTAGCCCTCCATCTTCTGGAGCAGGTAGGCGACCTCGATGTTCGCGTAGCGGTCGTGCGCGTCGCGAACCTCGGAGCGCTTGCCGAAGAGCGCGTCGGCCTCGTCGAAGAAGAGGATCGCGTTCGAGCCTTCCGCGGCGCCGAAGACGCGGTCGAGGTTCTTCTCGGTCTCCCCGATGTACTTGGAGACGACCGTCGCGAGGTCGAGGCGGAAGAGGTCGAGGCCGAGGTCGCGCGCAAGGACCTGGCCCGCCATCGTCTTCCCGGTTCCCGACTCGCCGGCGAAGAGCACCTTGATCCCCTGGGTGCGCGCGACGGTCTTCTCGTAGCCCCATTCGGAGAGCACGAGGTCGCGATGGCGTAGGTAGGCCGAGATCGAATGGAGCACCTCGAGTTGGCGCTCGGCGATCACGAGGTCGCCCCAGCCGAACGGCGAGTCGAGGCGGGTGGCGAGCTCGGCGAGGCGGGTGCTCGAGGCGCGGCGGGCGCCGAGGTCGAGGTCGGCGCGGACCGGCACGGTCTCGCCGCGGGTGCCGGCGGAGAGTCGCGCGACGGCGGCGGCGTCGTTGATCTGGCCGATCGAGAGCCGGAACTTCGCGGCGACATCGTCGATCTCGTCGCTGCCGGTCGCGCTGACCCAGGCCCGACGGCGCTCCGCGAAGCTCGGCTGCGAGGCCTCGACGACGATCGCCGTGGCCTCGCCGAGCGTCACGACGGCCTGCGCGGAGGCGGCGACGATGAGGACTCCTTCGCCGCGGGCGGCGAAGGCGCGCTGCACGCGGAGGTGCTTGTCGGGCTCGAGGTCGTCGAGGCCGTCGAAGCAGAGCTGGCGGCCTTCGAGCAGCGCGGTGACGGTGGCGTCGCGCATCAGCTCGGCATCTCCGGCATCGACCGCGTCGACGAGGAGCAGCGGCCGGCCGACCGTGGCCGCGAGGAGCGCCTCGGCGTCGGGGCCTACGAGAAGAATCGGCAGGCGGGTCGAGGCGTCGAGCAGCGGGCGGAGCTCGGCGATCGTCGCGGCCCGGCCTGGGTCGTAATCGGGAAGAGGCACCGGACGGAGCCGTCCGTCGCGCGCCGGTTCGTCGAGCCCGCTCGCGAGCAGGTGCGCTGCCAGCCGGTCGGAGACCTTCAGCAGCCGGTCGGCGACCGGGAGCTGGCTTCCGGACTCGAGCAGCCGGACTGCGCCGGTGCGGCGAAGCGGCGCCTCGTGATCGAAGCAGTCGAGCGCCTGCGCCGCCGAGAACCCCGAATCGGCCAGGAGCCGGGCCACGAGCCGCGGGCTCGCGAGCTTCCGCGTCACGTCGTCGTGCAGGTAGGCGAAGAGACGGCCGTAATGCGGGCCCAGCTCGGGTGCGGCGCAGAGGGCCATCGCTGCCGCCTCGGCGTCGCTCAGTCCGAGGAGGTGGGCGGCGCGGGCGATCCGGTCATCGAGATCCTGGCCCGGGCCCTCGCGCGAGAGCTCGACGGCGAGCTCGTCGGAGATATAGAGGCCGCGAAACGGGTCAGCCGGGTTCGGATCGGTGGCCGCGACCGCCTCGACGGCGGAGCGGATCCGGCCGTCGAGTGCGTCGAAGGTATGGAGCGCAGTGTTGAGCTCGGGGACCGGGTCAGCCGACGAGGTCACCGGCCGCTGCCTCCGCCTCGTTCTCGAGCGCATCACCCGGCTCGGAGACCTGGAGCGGGCCGCTCGTCGCCGCGCCGCGCTGCTGGACGACGTGCGTCAGCTCGTGCGCGAGCAGTTGCTGGCCCTCGCTCGAGCCCGGGTTGTGCTCGCCCTTGGCGAAGTAGACGTCGCTGCCGGTGGTGAAGGCGCGGGCGGAGACCGACTGCGCGAGCGACGCGGCGTGGTCGTCGGTGTGCACGCGGACGTCGTGCAGCGAGTCGCCGAGTCCGCCGCCGATCTGCTCGCGCGAGCTGTCGTCGAGCTTCTGGCCGCTGCCGCGCGTCTGTGCGATCGCCGACTCGACGTCGGGATGAGCGCGGCCGTCGGGCAGGATCCCGGCGCCCTGGCGGGCAAGTGTCGAGAAGGCCTGGTTGCCCATCGTCGAGGCGAGGCGCTGAGCCTCGGGGATGTCGGGAGTCTGCGCAGCGGGGCGCTTTGCGCCCTGCGACTGCTCGAGCTCTCGTTCGTAGCTCGACATCAGGTAACGCGCACGTCCTGGCGCTTGGCGATCTTGCCGTTCACGACCAGCGTCGCATACCAGGTGCCCTTCGGAAGGGCCTTGGTCGACTTCAGGAACGAGTAGACCGTCGTCGCGTACGGCTTGGTCACCGCGCCGAGGTAGGTGAAGCTCGGCGTGCGCCACTCGATCTTCACGGTCTTCGCGCCCGGCGGTGGGACGAGGAAGTGGAACCGCGCCCAGAGGATGTGAGTGCTGCTCGGGACGGACCTCGTGGCCTTCCCGTTCTGCGTGGAGCTGACGACCCCGTTGTCGACGACGCCCTCGGAGGGGGTCGGCACCGTGAACTTCGCCGTCGCGCTACCGACCTTCAGGACGTAGTCCCGTGGCGGGAGCCGCGCGGGGAGCTTGATCGTCTCGGCGGCAGCGCCGGACTTGGTGAACGAGTACTGCTTGACCGCCGCCACCGGGCCGGGCACGACCGGGCGGACCGAAGCCTGGACGCTCGCCGGGCCGCTGACCGTGATCGTGAAGTGGAGGTTCCCCGTGAGCCAGCCCTGATTCCAGACCGCGCTGACGTGGACATTCGAGAGTCCCACCGATGCGGCAGGTGTCGCCGACGCCGTCGCCGGGAGCAGCAGCACGGCGATCACGAAGATCACCCCGGCAAGCCGTGCGCCCTTTGGCGCGTGCCCGCGTTTCATGTGCCCCATCGTACGTGCCGTACGATGCGCGCGCAATGCCGCAAGGTGGGGATCAAGGGCCGAGGTGCGACGACCTCGAGGGGATCGCGCGTCTGCGCTCGGTCCTCGTCGAAGCGGGCTACACGCCCGACGGCGTCCGCGACGCGCTTCTGACCGAGGTTTCGACCGGCCGTGACTCGGCGGAGTTGCCGCTCTACCTGCGGATGCTCGAGGGCGGCGGAGCGCTCGCGACGCTGATCAAGTTGTTCCTGCTCGATCTCGACGTCCCGGCGGCGGACGCGGAGACGGCGCTGCCGGGCCTTTCGCTCGAACGGCTCGAAACGATGGGCGTGCTCGGGCGCCTCGGCGATCGGGTGTCCTCGGCGCTCGAGCTCGTCCCGTTCGACGACCTCGTGATCGCCTGCGATGCCTTCCAGAAGGAGCTCGCGACGAGCGACCACGTGCTCGGGGTGTCCTCGCCCGCACGCGTGCTGGCCTGGCTCACGGTTCGGTCCCCGGCCGGCCGCGCGCTCGACCTCGGGACGGGCAACGGACACCAGGCGCTCCTCGCCGCCCGGCACGCCGAGCAGGTCACGGCGATCGACATCAACCCGCGTGCGCTGCGGTTCGCCGCGTTCAACGCGGCGCTGAACGGCGTCGGCGGAATCGATCTCCGCGAAGGAAACCTGTTCGAGCCGGTCGCGGGCGAGCGGTTCGACCTGATCGTCTGCAATCCCCCGTACGTCGTCTCGCCCGAGACGGACATCGTCTACCGCGACGGCGGCCTTCCGGGCGACTCCTTCAGCGAGAAGATCGTGCGCGAGCTGCCGGGCTACCTGGAACCAGGCGGGATCGGGGAGGTGCTCGTGAGCTGGCTTCACCCGCTCGGCGGCGACTGGATCGCACCCGTCCGGCGCTGGGTCGAGGACAGCGGCTGCGATGCAATCCTGATCCGATATGCCGCGCACGAGCCGCTCGACTACGCCGCCGCGTGGAATCGGCCGTTCCGGACGAACCCCGAGCTGTACGCGGAGAAGATCGCCCGCTGGATGGACTACTTCGACCGGATCGGCGTCGAGGAGATCTCCTGGGGCGCGCTGATCCTGCGCCGGCGGGAGGGGAAGAACTGGTTTTTCCCCTACACCTCGACGACCGAGCGGATCACGGGCGCGAGCGACCAGATCCTGCGGCTGATGGCGGCCCAGGACTATCTGGCGGCGACCGGCGACGAGGAGATGCTGGATGGGGTCTTCGCGCTCTCCGACGAGCATCGAGTCGACCAGACCTTCCGGATCGAAGACGGCCGCGAGCTCGTCGACCGCAACGTCCTGCGCCTGAGCGCGGGGCTTCGCTTCGAGGTCGCACTCGGCCAGTCGACCGAGCGGATGCTCTTGCTCCTCGACGGCGAACAGCCGCTCGGGGCAGTGCTCGTGGAGGCCGCGGACGGTACGGGCCTCCCGCCGGAGGAGTTCATCGGACGGGCCCTTCCGATCGTGCGGCGCCTGATCGAGCTCGGCTTCGTGATCCCGGCGTAGCCTGGCTTGGCCTGGATCCACGAGGCGCCGGCAGCTGCTGCCATCTCGATCCGGACCCATCGCCGGTCCTCCCTCTGTGGACAAACCGGTACACGCGCGTCACGCATTCCGGAGTAGCCTTGACGGCATTGGGGCGGGAGGTGGGTACCCGAAAACTGACAGCCCGGAAAGCCCGGCGTCGTCGATTCTGGACATGTCCCTAGCTATCCGGCCGAGCCGGAGCCCGGAGGAGGAGCGGCGGCGAACCCCAACGGGCGATGGATCCGGGCTCAGGAGCTCTCACTGAATGCCACGCCCAGGCGGCACGTGCTCACTCAGTTAGAGCTTCTTAGATCAAGCCTTCGCGAACGGCGGCCGCGACGGCCTGTGAGCGGCTGCGGGCGTTGAACTTCGTGACCACGTCGTGGATGACGTTCTTCACGGTTCGCTCGCTGTAGCTGAGCCGTTTTGCGACCTCGCGCGTCGGGTGCCCCTCGGCGACGAGGCGCAAGACCTCCTGCTCACGTACGGTCAGCGGTGAGAGCGAGAGGCCGCGCGGCTCGAGCGTCTCGTTCGAGGCGCGGGCGATCGTGCGGAGCAGATCTCCGAGCATGTCCGGTGCGATCACGCCCGAGCCGGTCGCAGCGGTGCGAAGGCTCGCGACGAGCGCGTCGGGAGTGAGCGTCTCCTTCCACAGATAGCCCACCGCGCCGGCCTGCACGGCCGCGAGCAGCTCCCGCTGCTCCGAGCGGCCCGAGCAGACGAGGACGCTCGCAGCAGTCCGCTCCCGGAGCTCCCTGATGAACTCGTGCGCCCCGTCGAGATCGTGGTCGACGAGGACGACATCCGAGTCGAAGAGCTCGGGCTGCCTCCAGGCGGCCTCGGCCGTTGCCGAGTCCATCACCGAGTCGATCCCGTCGGCGCCGTCCAGGCAAGCAACGAGCCCTCGGCGATAGATCGAATGCGGGTCCACGAGGAAAATCCTCATGAATTAGTGCCTCGGGCCTGCCCCAGAGCCACGTTACTCCTTTCCCCGTACCTTGACCCGCAGCGCTGCGCACGATTTCATGCAAAGGGTCTCGTGTCAAGCAAGTTCACCATTCCGGGGCATCTTTGCTGCCGTTTGGTCTCGCCCATGGCTCCCGCCCGGCCGCCTCGTTTACACTCGAGTTGTGGACGTGACGTTCGAGGTCGGAGGCGAGACATACACCGTCGCTGAGCCCCAGGCGACGATCCTCGCGGAGAACCTCCGTATCCTCTCGAAGTCCGAGTTCGCGACCGCGTCGGAGCCGGCAGCCCTGATCGGAGCCGATGACGATTGGCGCGCGGGCGCGAAGACGGTTGCGGAATCGATCGAGACGACACTCGTCGATCGCAGCACCAAGCCGCTTCACCTCGAGGGCGGTGCCGCCGACGCCACCTACTGCGTCCTCCGCCTGATGGTCGGCCTCGACACGAACGGAGCGACGGGCCTTCGCGATGCGCTCGGCGCTCCGGTCGCGAGGGATCCCGACCTTGCGATCCCAAAACGTCGCGGCGGGATGATCGAACCCCTGCGGCATCTGTCCCGGCCCGAGTTGCTCGAGTTGCTCGTGATCCTCTTCTTGCTTGCGGTGCTCACCGTCGTGCTCGGGTTCGCCTGGACCGGCACCTGGTGGGTGCTCGCGCCGGTGATCGCCGGGCTCCTCGGGTTGCGGGTCGCGACGACCCGAACGAGTGGACGGCTCGCCTGGACGGTTGCCTCGGTCGTGTGGTGGGGCATCTTCCTCGTGCCCGCTGCGGTGCTGGTGACGCTCGTCGGCCTGCTCGTGGTCGCGATCCTGAACTCCTGACTCGTAACGGTCCCGGAACTCCGCAGCCGTCGTGGGCCGCGCTTCCGGCTCGCGACTCCGACGGCCGGCGGCTCGCTCGGCGCGCGCCTGCTGGCCGCCGTCGAGCCGCGACTCCGCTCGCGTTGCTCGCGCACGTCGCGCGGCAGCGGATCGCGCTTCCCGCGTGGCCTTACCGCCTGAGCCCGGCGAGGTTCTCAGTGGTGCAGCGCCGCAAGCGGCGTCGAGGCGACCCCTTCTGCCAGCGTGTCGCCGCCCGCGCTCGTGAAGTTGCCGCCCGCGTACAACTTGCTGCCGAGGGTCGCGAGCGCGAGGCCGTAGCCGACCCACGGGCCGTTCGCGCCGTTCGCTCCCAGGGCATGCCACGCGGTGCCGTCGAAGTAGGCGATCTGGTCGGCGTGGGGATCGCCGCCCGCATTCTGGAACGAGCCCGCCGCGAAGATCAACGAGCCGTAGTGAGCGAGGCCGTAGATGAACCCGGTGCTCGGAAACCAGCCGTCGGAGCCGGCCTTGTTCGCGCCGAGGGCGCTCCACGCCGAGCCGTTCCAGCGGGCGACGTGGTCGGCCTGGGCGATCCCGCCGATGTTCTTCGAGTCGGTGCCGACGTAGAGATTCGAGCCGCTCGCGGTGAGGCTCCGGACGAAGTCGTCGATCGAGCCGCCGTTCGGTCCCGGGCCCGTTCCGAGCGCATGCCAGCTGCCGCCAGAGTAGGCGGCAAGGTCGTCCGCGCCGGGGACTCCGCCGAGGTTCGTGAACCCGCCGCCCGCATAGAGCGTCCCGTTGCTGGTTGCCGCAAGCGCGTAGACCGCGCCGCTGAAGTCCCCGTCTTTCTGCATCGTCGAGCTTGCGACCCCGGTCGTGAGGTTGCAGGCGAGCAGGTAGTCGGCCGAGTCGATGCCGGCGCCGTTTGCGAACGAGCCGCCGATGTAGAGCGTCGAGCCGACGATCTGGAGCGCGCTGACGCTCGCCGTCACGAGCGGCCCGGAAGAGGCGCACACGGGGCCCCACTTGACCCCGTTCCACTCCGCGACGAAGTCGAGGTTCGGGTTGCCGCCGGCGTTCGTGAAGACACCGCCCACGATCAGCTTTCCGGGGCTATAGGCGATCGCGTGGACATCGCCGTTCAGGCTCGGCGAGCCGACGGCCGCCCACGTCGTGCCGTTCCAGCGGGCGAGATGGGACGCCTTCGGGTTGCCTCCGGCGCTTGTGAAGCTGCCGCCCGCAAAGAGAACTCCGGGATCCGAGGTGTTCAGCGCGTAGACCGCGCCGTTCAGCGACGAGGTGCCGGCCTTTCCCGCATCGCCGACGTGCGACCAGGCGACCGCGACCTTGGCCGGTGGCGCGGCGCCGGCGCGACCGGGTGCACCGGCCGAGAGAGCGAGAACGAGCAGTAGAGCCGCGAGGCCCTTGACCGCCGTCGACCGAGTGGGCTTGCTCGAGCTAGGGCGCGACCGGTGCATCGAAGCCTCCGTCCTGATTGGACCGGCGTCACCGGGATGGCGGCGCGGCTCGTGCGTTCGCTGCTCGTACCACCTAGCCTGATAGGGCAGTCGGAGAGGGTGCCTGCCTCGACGGCGTCCGCGCCAGGTCTGGGCGCAGACGGATTCTAGTACAGGCCTCCGCGCGCCGTGAAGCGCCTCACCACTCGACGAGCTTCCAGATCTCTGGCTCCATCACGCCGTCTTCGCCGATCTCGGCGAAGATCATGACCGCCTGCTTCAGACGTTCGAGTGCTTCCTCGCGGCGGCCGGCGGCGTTCAGCAGATCGGCCGCATTGTTCGCGAGCGCCGCCTCACGGTGGCGATCGCCGACTGCCGCGCAGAGGGCCAGCGCCTCCTCCGTGAGCTCGAGGGCGAGCTCGAGCTGGCCCTCGGCGCGGTAGGCGAGAGCCAGGTTGTTCAGCGCCGCGGCGCGCGCCGACGGGTCGCCCTCGGGTGAGAGCGCAAGGCTCTGCTCGAGCCGGCGCCGCGCCTCTGCGGGCTCGGCACGTCCCGTGGCGAGGATCCCGAGGATGTTCAGAGCCTGGGCGAGAGCGCGGCGATCCTCGGCCGCGGCGGCGAGCTCGAGTGCCTGCTCGGCGAGCTGCTGTGCCTCGCCGTCGGCTCCCCGCCGGTGGGCGTTCAAGCTGCTGTCGGCGAGGACGCGCGCACGCTCGACATCGTCAGCTTCGGCGAGGGCGGCGAGGGCGCGCTCGAACGACGTGTCCGCGAGCTTCCACTCGCCGCGCCGGTGGTGGACGAGCCCGATGCGGTGCTCGAGCGATGCGAGGTGCTCCGGCTCGGCCAGAGCCGCTGCTGCCTCGAAGCTCGCGAGCGCGCCGCCGTAGTCGCCCGCCAGCGTGAGCAGGTCACCGACCTGCTCGTGGATGAGCGCCGGCTCGGGATGGCCGAGAGCGAGCGCCTCTCCGAGATAAGCGAGCGCCTCGGCGTTCGCATAGAGATCGCGCGCCCGTTCCCCCGCGAGGCGGTACCACTCGGCGGCGTCGGTCTCACGCCCCGCGAGGCGAAGGTGCTGCGCCACCGTCCCCGCCAGCCCCGGGGCCTCGGCGCGTGCGGACAAGGTCTCGGCGGCGCGGCCGTGCAGGAGGCGGCGCCGTCCCCGGCTCGTCCGCTCGTAGGCGACTCGCCGCGACTGCTCGTGCCGGAAGTCGTAGGCGCCGTCGGTCTCGGCGAGGAGGCCGCGGCCGGTGAGCTCCTCGAGCGCGACCACCGTCTCCTCCTCGCCGCGCCCGCTGACGTCGCGCACCGTCTCGTGGGTGAACGACCGCCCGATCACGGCTCCGGCGGCCAGCACCTGGCCCGCTAGCTCGCCACTCGAGGCGATTCGCGCCTCGAGTACCTCGCGCACACCCGGCGGCACGGGCCAGTCCGGACCGGCGTCGGCGAGGACGTCGAGGTACTCGACGACGAAGAACGGAATGCCCTGCGTCTCCTCGAAGAGCCGGGCGGCCAGCTCGTCGCCCGCTCCGGCTGCTCGCGCGAGCGCGGCGACCTCATCGGCATCGAGCCGCTCCGGCGCGATCGTCCGGCCGAGCCCCTCGCGGGCGGCGTCGGCGAGGACGCGGCGGGCGGGATGTCCGGGCGGTGTCTCCTCGGGCCGCCAGGCCACAGCGAGCAGAACAGGGTTGCCGCGCAGTCGGCGCGCAAGGTAGGCGAGCGCCTCGAGCGAGGGCGGGTCGGCCCAGTGCAGGTCGTCGACGAACAGCAGCGCGGGCTTCTTCCCCGCCACCGCGGCGAGGACGGCGCGCCCGATCCCGTCGAAGAAGCGGGCCTGCGCGCCGGGATCGTCGAGCGACGGTGTCGGCGGCGTCCCGAGCTCGGGCACGATCCGCGCCGCCTCGGCGGCCGCGGCCGGGTCGATCGCCTCCCGGTTGCCCTCGTGAACGGCGCCGCGAACGAGCTCCATCGCGGTTCCGAAGGCGAGCCCGGCTTCGTGCTCGAAGCAGCGGACGCCCACCGTGATCGCGCCGTTCGCGCGCGCCCAGGCGAGGAGCTCGTCACCGAGGCGCGTCTTGCCGATCCCGGTTTCACCTTCGATTGCGACGAGGAGCCCGTCGGGCCCGACGGCTCCGTAGGCGTCGCGGAGCGCGCGCCACTCGTTCGAGCGTCCGACGAGAGCGTGCTCTGCGCGCTCGCCGGGCGGCTCCGGCGCCTGCTCCGTGGACTCGCCGACCTCGCCTTCGAGAATCGCGCGATAGAGCGAGGTCGTGCTCTCGATCGGCGCCACCCCGAGCTCGCGGTAGAGGACGCGCACGCAGTCGCGGTACTGCCCGACGGCTGCGTTCCGCTCGCCGTTTCCGGCGTAGAGCTCGATCAGCCGGCGGTGCGCGGGCTCGTGCAGCGGATCGAGTGCGAGCCGCCGCCGCGCGTGCTCGATTGCCGCCCCCGGCTCGTCGCAAGCGGCTCGTTCGTCGGCGGCCCGGTCGAGGAGCGCGCCGAGCTCGCGTGCGAGCGTCGCGGCGCGGAACGACTGCCAGGCGTCGAACGCGGCGCTGTCACGGAGCCCGAAACCGGCGAGGAACGGGCCGCGGTGGAGGGCGGCGGCCCCCTCGATTGCCTCGAGGCTCCCCCCGGCGGCAAGCCGGCGCGCTTCGTCCACGTCGAGCCAAACGCCGTCCGGGTCGAGCGAGACCGAGTCGCGTTGGACGACGACCCATCGCGCGCCGAGCGCGGCACGCAGTGTCGAGAGCGTCCGGCGCAGAGCCGCGCGCGCCCGCTCGCCGTCGTAGTCCGGCCAGAGCAGCCCGGCGAGCGAATCGCGGTTGTGCGCCCCGCCTTCGACAGCGAGATAGGCGAGGAGCGCAGTGGCCTTGCGGGTATCCACCGCGAGCGGCACGCCGTCCACCTCGGCCGTCGCGGTGCCGAGGAACAGGAGTCGCAGTCCCACCGGTCGGATCGTAGTTGCAACGGGCTTGCGGTCGACTTCGATTCCGTAACGTTCTCGGGACGCTTCGTGTTGTAGAACAGCGCTGACATGGCCTCCCGGATTACCCGTCTCGTGCGGCGCACCGGTTCCGCGGAGCCGGCGGCTGCCCCCGACGGCCCGTCGGTCGCGGCGTCGTTCCCGGAGCTCGAGCAGCTCGAGATCGCGCCCAACGACCCGATCGTGGCGTTCTTCCAGGGTGCTTCCGGCCCGGTTGCGATTGCCGGGCTCGAGATGGACTCGCCGGCCCTCGTTCAGCTACGCGAGGCCGGCGTCGAGCTCGTCGCACCGCTCGTGAGCCAGGGTGAGCTCGTCGGCGTCTTGAACCTCGGGCCTCGCCTGTCGGGGCAGGAGTACTCGAGCGACGACCGCAAGCTGCTCGACTCGCTCGCCGCGCAGGCCGCGCCGGCGCTCCAGGTAGCCCAGCTCGTCCGGCGCCAGGAGGCCGAGGCCCGGTCGCGGGAGCGAATCGAGCAGGAGCTTCGTGTCGCGACGCTGATCCAGCAGAACTTCCTGCCGAAATCGCTTCCGGACAAGCCGGGATGGCGCGTCGCAGCGCATTACCGCCCCGCGCGGGAGGTCGGCGGTGACTTCTACGACTTCCTCGACCTCGCCGACGGCCGGCTCGGGATCGTGATCGGCGATGTCACCGACAAGGGCGTGCCGGCGGCGATGGTGATGGCCGCGACCCGCAGCGTGCTGCGTGCGTCCGCCCAGCGGATGGTTTCGCCGGGCCTCGTGCTCGAGCGCGTCAATGACCTGATGTGCCCGGACATGCCCCCGAAGATGTTCGTCACGTGCCTCTACGGTGTGCTCGATCTCAAGTCCGGCCGGCTCGTGTTCGCGAACGCTGGGCACAACCTGCCCTACGTGCGAACGGGCTCGGGCACGGTCGAGCTCCGTGCAACCGGGATGCCGCTCGGGCTGATCCCAGGGATCGAATACGAGGAGACCGAGGCCGTGCTCGATCCCGGCCAGACGATGCTCCTGCACTCCGACGGCGTCGCAGAGGCGCACGGGGACGGCCGTGAGATGTTCGGCTTCCCGCGTCTGATGGATGTCGTCGGCGCGCGCCGTGGGAACGGCGACGTGATCGGACGCGTGCTCGCGGAGCTCGACCGATTCACCCCGGATGGGTGGGAGCAGGAGGACGACATCACGCTCGTGACCCTCACCCGCGAGTCTGCCGGATCGGTGCCGGAGCTCGACGTGATGTTCTCGATCCCGAGCGTCCCCGGCACCGAGCGTCAGGCCGCCGAACGGGTCATCGAGGCGATCTCTGCGGTCGGCCTTGCGCCCGCCCGGGCAGAGAAGCTGAAGACGGCCGTCGCCGAGGCGACGATGAACGCGATCGAGCACGGCAACGAGTCGAACGCAGAGCTGGCGGTCGAGATCGCCGTTCACGCAGACGGGGAGCGCATGACCGTGAGGATCACCGACCGCGGCGGCGAGCGGCCGGTTACCGAGGCCGAGACACCAGATCTCGAGGCCAAGCTCGAGGGGCTGCAGAAGTCACGCGGCTGGGGCCTCTTCCTGATCCGGAACATGGTCGACGACGTCAGCGTCGAGACCGACGGATCCGACCACACGATCGAGCTCGTGATGGAGCTCGAGGAGGGCGATCATGAACACGACTGAGTTCGCGGCGCAGGTCAGGCACGACGACGGGGTCGCGGTGATCGCCCTCTCCGGGCAGATCAGCGGGGCAGCCGAGGGCGGGATCCAGGCGGCCTACGCCGGCCTGGCAGGGGAGCCGAAGGTTCTCCTCGACTTCTCGGGGGTGGACTACATCAACTCGACGGGGATCGCGGTGATCGTCGGGATCCTCGCCGAGGCCCGCAAGAACGGACAGACCCTCGAGGCCGGCGGCCTTGCAGAGCACTACCGGGAGATCTTCCGCATCACGCGGCTCTCGGACTTCATGACCATTCTCGACGACCCCATTCTCGACAGCAGGGAGTAAAGCGGCGATGACTGAAGACGGGATGACGGTGCGCCATCCGGACCCCGGTGTCAGCGTGATCGAGATCCACGGCGACCTGACCGCGGGATCCGAAGAGGCGCTGATGGCGGCCTATACGGAGGCGACCGAAGGCGAAGTACGCGTTGTGCTTCTTGACTTTGCGGAGCTCGAGTACATGAACTCGGGTGGGATCGGGCTGCTCGTGACGCTGCTCGTCCGCGCGAACCGGCTGAAGCAGCGGCTCCTCGCCTGCGGCCTCTCAGACCACTACAAGCAGATCCTCGAGCTGACCCGGCTCGACGAGGCGATCTCGATCTACGACGACGAGGCCGAGGCGCTGGCCGCGTCGGCGGCATAGGAGGCTCTGATGGGCGAAAAGCAGACACGCGACGAAGCGAACTGGGCGAAGCCGGTCGATCGGCTCGAGGCGTCGCACGTTCCGGACGGGGCGCTGAACACGGTCGGCGGCAAGCAGGTGCTCTCGCCGATCCAGGGCTTCGGGAAGATGTGGCAGAAGACCTACACGATCACGCTTGCCGGCTGCGAGGCAACCCCGCAGGAAGTGGTGGCCGCCTGGAAAGCAGAGTTTCCGGCGTTCTGGCCGAAGGGGAACCGCTTCTACGCTCCGCTCACCGGGATCGAGCCGGGAGAGGTGGCGCTGATCCAGGGCTCGGTCGGTGGCGGCCTCAAGCTCTCGACCGGCGTCTTCGTGCTCTACGCGGACGAGGAGTCGTTCACCTTCATGACGCCGCAGGGGCACGTCTTCGCGGGGTGGGTTACGTTCAGCGCGTTCTCCCAGGACGGCGTGACGGTGGCGCAGGCGCAGATCCTGATGAGGGCACAGGATCCACTGACCGAGATGGGCCTGACTCTCGGCGGCCACCGCAAGGAGAACGCCTTCTGGGCCGCGACCCTGGAGGCGCTGGCTCGGCGCTTCGATGTGGAGGCCGAGCCGGAGACGAGGATCGTCTGCATCGACCGGCGGCGGCAGTGGTCGCGCGCAGGGAACGTACGGCACAACGCGGGGTTCAGGTCGGGCGTGCACAGCGTCACCTCGACCTTCCGGAAGAGCCCCGACGGGTAGCGTCTAACCCGGATGCCGGATGCGATCGTCGTCGGTTCGGGGCCGAACGGGCTCGCCGCGGCGATTGTTCTGGCTCGTGCGGGACGCTCGGTGAGCCTGCTCGAGGCCGAGGAGACTGTCGGCGGCGGCTGCCGCTCGGCAGAGCTGACCCTGCCGGGGTTCGTGCACGACGTCTGTGCGGCGGTGCACCCGCTGGCCGTGGCTTCGCCGTTCATGCGCTCGGTGCCGCTCGAGCGGCATGGGGTGGACTGGATCCATTCGCCGGCGGCGCTCGCGCATCCCTTCGACGACGGGACTGCGGCGCTGCTTCTTCGGTCCGTGGACGAGACCGCGGCGGGGCTCGGTGAGGACGCGGCGCGCTACCGCCGGCTGATGGCTCCGCTCGTCGAGCGCGCAGATCTGCTGCTCGACGAGTTGCTCGCGCCGATCCGGGTGCCCCGGAGTCCGGGGACGATGGCGCGCTTCTCGGCGCGGGCGGCGCTGCCTGCGAGCGTCCTTGCGCGGCGTTCGTTTCGCGGCGCCGCACGCGCGCGGTCTCTTCGCCGGGCTCGCGGCCCATTCGATGCTGCCGCTCACCCGGCTCCCGTCCGCCGCGTTCGGGCTCGTGCTCGGAGTGCTGGCGCATTCGGTCGGCTGGCCGTTCGCGCGCGGCGGCTCCCAGCGGATCGCCGACGGGCTCGTCTCCTACCTCGAGTCGCTGGACGGCGAGGTCGAAACGGGCCGACGCGTGGCCGGGCTGGCCGAGCTCGGGGCGCTGCGGCCCGCGCTGTTCGACGTCTCCCCCCGCTCGCTCGTCGAGATCGCGGGGGGTGCGCTTCCGTCCGGCTACCGGCGGAAGCTCGAGCGGTTCCGCTACGGCCCGGGCGTCTTCAAGCTCGACTGGGCCCTCGACGGGCCGATCCCGTGGCGCGCGGCTGAGTGCGCGAGCGCGGCGACCGTCCATCTGGGCGCGACGCTCGAGGAGATCGTCGCTTCCGAGCGAGAGCCCTGGCGGGGCGGGATCTCGGAGCGGCCCTTCGTGCTGCTGGCCCAGCAGACGCTCTTCGATCCCTCGCGGGCGCCGGCGGGGAAGCACACGGCGTGGGCCTACTGCCACGTCCCGAACGGGTCGCCGGTGGACATGACAGAACGGATCGAGGCGCAGGTGGAGCGGTTCGCGCCCGGGTTCCGGGAGCTCGTGATCGGGCGCTCGGCGATGGGCCCGGCGGAACTGGAGGCCCACAATTCGAACTACGTGGGCGGAGACATCAATGGGGGCGCGGCCGATCTGCGGCAGACGCTCGCGCGGCCGGCGTTGGGCGCCTCGCCCTACGCGAGCCCGCTCCCCGGCGTCTTTCTCTGCTCGGCCTCGACCCCGCCTGGCGGGGGCGTTCACGGCATGTGCGGCTTCCACGCGGCGCGGGGGGCGTTGCGCTCGTGATGCGGCCGAGGTTCGATCAGCGGCGGCTCTCGTTCGGCCCTGCCGCCTCGTTGTACGACGAGATCCGCCCCTCGTATCCGCCGGCGGCGGCGCGCTTCATCCTCGGAGACGTTCCTCTCCGGGTCGTCGATCTCGGCGCCGGGACCGGAAAGTTCAGCCGCGTCCTCGCGGCACTTGGCCACGACGTGATTGCGATCGAGCCCGACGCCGGAATGCGCGCCGTGCTCGAAGAGGCCTCCCCCGGGGTGACGGCCGCCGCCGGCTCGGCGGAGTCGATGCCGCTTGCCGATGCAAGCGTCGACGCCGTTGTCGCCGCGCAGTCGTTCCACTGGTTTGCCAACGACCTGGCGCGCGACGAGATCGCTCGGGTCGTCCGCGTCGGCGGCGTCTTCGGCCCGCTCTGGAACGTTCGCGACGACTCCGTGCCGTGGGTTGCCGAGCTCACGCGGAGCGTCCTTCAGGGCGACGGCTCGAGCTCCGTCGAAGCCTTCGAGAGCAATGACTTCGGTCCGGCGTTCCCGTCTCGCGAGCGGGCGGAGTTCCGCTTCAGCGTCGAGCACACGACCGCGACGCTCGTCGATCTCGTCAAGAGCAGGTCGAAGTACCTCACGGGCGACGAGCGGACGCGCCTGCAGATGGTCGCTGCGACAGAGGCGGTCACTGCCGGCCTTCCCCAGCCGTTCGAGCTTCCGTACACGACGATCGCCTTCCGCGCCGTCCGCGTCTCGGCTGTCAGGCCGTGAGCGGTTCCAGCACACCCCCACGGACGGGCTCCGACCGGCCAATCCGGAGCGATAGCCCCGCCGCGAGCAGGCACAGGGCGCCCGCGCCGACGAAGGCGTAGCTGTATGTGCCCGTCCACTGGCGGGTCGCGCCGGCGGCCCACGCGGCGGAGGCCGCTCCGATCTGGTGGGCGGCGAAGACCCAGCCGAAGACGATCCCGACGCGCTCCTTGCCGAACGCGTCGGCCGTGAGCTTCACCGTGGGCGGCACGGTCGCCACCCAGTCGAGCCCGTAGAAGATCGCAAAGAGGACGAGCGCCCAGCCGGCCCCGAACGCCAGCGGCAGAGCGATCACCGCGATCCCGCGCAGCGAGTAGTACCAGGCGAGCAGGTACCTCGGATCGACCCGGTCGGTGAGCCAGCCCGAGCACGTCGTGCCGACGACGTCGAAGAGGCCCATCAGGGCGAGCAGCGAGGCGCCCGTCACCGCGGTGAGGTTGTGGTCGATCGCCGCCGGGATGAAGTGCGTGCCGATCACGCCGTTCGTCGAGAGGCCGCACACGAAGAACGTCCCCGAGAGGAACCAGAACGTCCGCGATCGCAACCCGAGCGTCAGTCCGTCGATCGCCGGCCGGAACGGATGAGGGGAGCGCTCCGGCACCGGCACCGGCGCCGTCGCTCCGAACGGCTCGAGTCCCATCGACTGCGGCCGGTCGCGCACGACGATCGCGACGATCGGGAAGACGAGCAGCATCGCGACGGCCGCGACGGCGATCGTCGCGTACCGCCAGCCGTAGGCGGTCGCAAGCCACGCGAGTGCCGGCAGGAAGATCAGCTGGCCGCTCGCGTTGCTTGCGGTCAGGATCCCCGTAACGAGGCCCTGGCGCTTCTCGAACCAGCGGTTCGCGACCGTCGCCGCAAGCGGCACCGAGACCGCACCCGTCGCGGCCCCGACGACGAATCCCCAGAGGAGGATGAACTGCCAGGCCTCCGTCATCCAGGTGGTCGCGGTCGTGCCCGCGGCGATCGTCGCGAGCGCGATGAGCATCACCCGGCGCACGCCGAAGCGGTCCATCAGCGCCGCCGAGAATGGAGCCGAGAGCCCGTACATCAGCAGCCCGAGCGAGATTCCGAGCGAGATCGTCGAGCGCGACCAGTGGTACTCCTGCTGCAGCGGGACGATGAGCACGCCCGGTGCCGCGCGGAAGCCGGCCGTCGTGATCAGGGTCACGAACGTGACCACCACGATCAGCCACGCGTAGTGGAGCGGCCGGCCGATCAGGCGGTCGATCACGTTCCGGCTCCGGCGAGCGCGTTCAGTTCCCCGACGAGCGCGGCTGTCCGGTCGGCTCCGAACTCGGCGGCCAGGCTCCGCTGCGCCGCCTTCCAGAGCGGGTAGGCCTCGCGCACCTTGCGCTTCCCGGTAGGGCTCAGCGCGAGTACGCGGCGGCGCCGGTCGCCCGAGTCGGCCGTCGTCTCGATCAGCCCGGCCTCCTCGAGCGGCGCGATCTCACGGGAGAGCGTCGAGCGGTCCATCCCGAGCGTGGCCGCGAACGCGCCGAGTGGAAGCGGCCCGTGCTCCCCGAGCCGCACGAGGATCGAGTAGCCGTTCGTCGAGATTCCGGCAGGTGCGAGCGCGTGGTCGTAGTGGCGCGTCACAAGGCGCGTCGCCATGCGGAGCGACGCGCACACACAGACAGACGGCGAGGGCCCGCTCTCCATCGGATAGGAGCATATACACGCTTCCCTCAGCGAACTCTGATGCGGCTCTGGGGAACCTCCCAGCCGCGGGTGGTCTCCTGGACTTACCGACCAGATCCCGAAAGGAGAACCGGATGTCCATCTTTGCCGTTGCGCTTCTGAACGCCGCCCTCGCCGTCGCCCTCGTCGCCGGGCTCGCCGCCGTGATGCTCGTGCCGCTCCGTGCAGGGCGCTCCGTGGAGGTAGTCGAGCTGTCGCAAGGCCGGGAGCGGATGGATCTCGCGGCGTAACGCCCGGCCGGGGCGGGGCGACCGTTCTCAGCGTGCGACGGGTTCCCTGTCGGCCAGGTTCGAGTCCGCGTTCTGTGAGTCGCAGCGCGCGTCGGGCGTCGTCGTCCCGCCCGGCCCGGGCCCTTTGACGATGCGCACGACGACCGATCTGGTGGTCCAGTTGCCGTCGACGTCGGAAGCGGTGACCTCGACGCGGTAACGGCCCGGCGGAAGTCGCGAGACGTCCATCAGGTTCGGGGTGAGGTCGAACAGATAGCGGCCGGCCTTGCCGTAGTGGAAGGTGCCGTCGACCGCCGCGAAGTTCTGCTCGGTGCCCGGCGCGTAGACGGTGCAGAAGGCCTGGCGCGGTGGCTCGCCGTAGCGGAAGTCGACCGCGGTGTTCTTCGCGACGAGCCGCCCGCCGAGCGTCGTCAACCGCCAGCTGACGTGGTTCGGCGCCACCGGCAGCCGCTTCCACGGGTACGGGCTCCGGAGCTCCGGCGTGTCGAAGGCGTCGGCGATGATCCGGATCTTCCCGGCCAGGGCCTCGGGGCTGAGCGGCTCGCGCGACCGGGTCTGGAAGAGGATCGCGCGGATCGTCGGCTTCGTCGTGTCGCGATAGGGCTCGAGGTGATGTGGCATGAGGGGGTTCACGGCGCAATCCTCGCGGAGCTCGGTCAGGTGGATGTGGTTCCAGCGCGGCCGGACGAGCCCGAGCACCGTCTTCAGCGCCGTCACCTCCTCGCCGACCTGAACCTCGGGCGCGAGATGGATGTACTGGAACCGGCGGCCACCGGGCGTCTCGATCGAGACGAGGTCGCCGGTGACGCGGACGGCGATCCCCGACTTGACCGGATACACCTTGTTGCCCGGCCAGGCCGAGATGTCGATCCCGTTGTGGAACGAGAACGCGCCCTCGTCCGGCCCGGTGAACACGGTGCGCGGGTCGCCGAAGTCGCCCCTCACCGGATGCATGCGATGGAACGGTTTGACCGGCCAGGGGTAGGCCGCCAGCCGGTCGCGGGCGAGGTAACGGCAGCGGTGCTGGAGCTGCTGCCAGAGTGTGAGGCGGGGGAGCGGGGCCGGCGACGGTGCCGCCGAGGCAAGTGTCGCGCAAACGAGCCCGAGCGCGACGAGACCCCCCACCTGTCCGATCCGCTTGCGTCCCACCGGCAGGCCTGACCCTACTCAAACCGCCCCGACCCCCACCGCGGATCCTCCCGAGCCATGTCCCCGCAGGACCGGTCCGGGGACTGTCCCCGGCCATGTCTCGCGGGGGCGTGGCTCGCAAGGCCACCGTCGAAACTTCGATCGCCCTCGCGGACCGGTCCGGGGACTGTCCCCGGCCATGTCTCGCGGGGGCGTGGCTCGGAAGGCCACCGTCGAAACTTCGATCGCCCTCGCGGACCGGTCCGGGGACTGTCCCCGGCCATGTCTCGCGGGGGCGTGGCTCGGAAGGCCACCGTCGAAACTTCGATCGCCCTCGCGGACCTGTCCGGGGACTGTCCCCAGCCATGTCCGGTTCGGCCAGGTGCGTCGGCGGCCGAGTTGGCGTGGCGGGGTGGCGGGACAGGGCGCATCCGTAGACTGGCCGCCGTGGCCTCGCGCATCAGCCGAGGGCTCGCCGGTCGGCGCGGGGGGACGGCCTTCGCGCTCTATCTCGTCCTCGCTTTCGCGTTCATCGGTGTCCGCGTGGCCGAGCATCCCGAGCGCCGCATGGTCGGCGGCCTCTTCACCGATCCGCAGATCTTCATCTGGTCGTTTGCCTGGTGGCCGCACGCGATCCTCCACGGCCAGAACCCGTTCTTCACCCACGCGATCTGGGAGCCCGACGGCTTCAACCTGACCTGGGCGACGAGCGTTCCCGGGCTCGCGATTGCCTTCGCGCCCCTGACGCTCCTCTTCGGGCCGATCCTCGCCTACAACGTCGCGAGCATCCTGATGCCGGCACTCGCTGCCTGGACGGCGTTCCTGCTCTGCCGGCGGCTGACCGGGAAGGTCTGGCCCTCGCTCGCCGGCGGCTACCTCTTCGGCTTCTCGACCTACGTGCTCTCGGCAGAGCTGACCCACATCTTCAGCGCCTCGGTGTTCCTGCTCCCGGTCGCCGTGCTCCTTGCGGTCCGATTCTTGGAGGGCGAGCTGAGCAGGCGCGGGTTTGCGTTGCGGCTGGGATTCGTGCTCGCAGGCCAGATGCTCCTCTCCACGGAGATCCTCTTCACGCTGACGCTCGCGATCGCGACCTCGCTCGTTCTCGGGTTCGCGCTCGTTCCGGCTCGGCGCAGGCGAGTCGTCCAGTCGCTCCTGCCGCTCGCCGGCGCCTACGTGCTCGCCGCGCTGCTCACGCTCCCGTTCGTCTACTACGTGGCGACGGGGACGAGCTCCCGTCCGCCCTCGGGGGCCGAGGCGTTCTCCGGCGACCTCCTCAACCTGGTCGTCCCGACGGAGGCCTCGCTCGGGGGCTGGTGGGGGCGTCACATCGCGACCGCCTTCCCGGCGAACGACTCGGAACGCGGCACCTATCTCGGGGTCCCGCTGCTCGCGATCGTCTGTCTCTTCGCCTGGCGCTGGCGGCGCTCAGCCGCCGGGCGCTTCCTCGTGGTCGGCTTCGCGCTCGCCGTGCTCTGCTCGCTCGGCACCTGGCTCACGGCCGACGGCCATCAGGCTCTGACCCTGCCGTGGGTGCATCTCGCCGAGCGCCCGTTCTTTCGAAACGTCATGCCGGTTCGCCTGATGGTCTACGCCGCCCTCGCCGCCTCGCTGATGACGGCTCTCTGGGCGGCGTCCTCGGCCCGCCCGCGCTGGCTGCGGATCGCCCTTCCCGCGCTCGCGGCGGTCGCGATCCTCCCGAACCTCGCCTGGGGCAAGTGGGCCCGCACTCCCGAGGTGCCCCGCCTCTTCACCACGAGCCTCTACCGAAGCTGTCTCGGCCGGCACGAGAACGTGTTGCTCCTGCCCTTCGGCACCCGCGGCGACGCGATGATCTGGCAGGCGAAGTCTGGCTTCTGGTTCGAGGACGCCGGCGGCTACGTCTCGCCGTACCCGCCCGGCGGCTACACCACCGTCGAGGGAATGGGGCGAGTCGCAACCGAGGACATCCCGCCCGACGTCTCGACCGGCGACGTGCTCCAGCTCGTGCGCCTGAAACACGTCACGACGATCGTGCTCGACGAGCTCGAAGCTTCGCTCTGGGGACCGGTGCTGCGCCCGTTCGCGCGTCCCCAGCTTGCAGGCGGCGCGCTGATCTACCGGCTCCGGGACGCCCCACCTCTCGAGGCGAGCTGCGCGGCCGCCGCGGCACGTGGCGCTTGACGCTACCCCTGGGGACCGTGACAATCGACCCGGGATGCGCTACTACGTCGCGATCGACGACACGGACCAGGAGGGCGACGACGGCCAGAACAAGGGCACGGGCGCCAAGTCGCGCGCGCTCGCGAAGGAGCTCGTCGAGCTGACGGGCGCGCTGCATCTCGGGATCACGCGTCATCAACTCCTGCTCGACCCGGCGATCCCGTACACGTCGCACAACAGCTCGGCCTGCATCGTGCTCGGGAGCGACGCCGACCCTGAGCAGCTGATTCTGCGCCTTCTCGAGGCGAGCTCGACCTACCTGACCTTCATCGCCTCGCCCGGCTCCGATGTTGGGCTCTGCGTCGCGGAGGAGTCCCAGATCTCGCCGGCGGAGGTCGAATGGGGGCACCGCGCAAAGGCCGAGGTGCTGACGATGGCGGAGGCCTACTCGATCGCAGCCGACGACGGCATCGAGCTCGTCGGGCTCACAGGCGAGAAGACCGGAGTGGTCGGCGCGCTCGCCGCGGTGGGTCTCCGGCGCAGTGGCGAGGACGGGCGCTTCCTCGAGCTGATGGGCCTCCGCGGCCTCGTCGGCGAGCAGCCGGCGGCCGTCTTCATCGAGGCCGGCGTGGAGCGGTTCCTATCGGGCACGCTCGAGGTCGAGCTGGAGCCCGGTGAGCTGATCGCGGTCGGCCGGAAGCATGCCCAGCCGGTTCTGCTCGACGGCCGGCCGACGCTGCTCCTCGACCCGGACTCGAGGCGACCGGACTGGCGCGCGATGCCGCGCGAGCACGTCAAGCAGTACTGACGGGACCGGCGGCGAGCGTCGCGCGCTCCTGTCGAAGCCGCTCGCCCATCGAGATCTGGTGCGGCTTCGGGCCATCGCCCGGATAGATGCGCGCGACGAGCGAGAGCCTCACCGAGTCCGACTTGCACGGGAGCCCGCAGTGGATCATGTCGGCGCTGAAGAAGAGCGCGTCGCCGGGCTCGAACGACCCGGCGAGCCACTCGTCGTCGTCGACCGTCATCCGCAGGCCGTGGCCCGCGTTGATCTTCGGGCCCTGCCCCGGCCCGAGTGCCGCGCGGCGGTCGGAGCGAGAGACGCGGCCGGTCTGCTTCCGGCCGCGGTAGGCAGGAAGCTCGTCGTTGCGCTCGTCGCCGTATTCCGGGATCGGATCGAGGTGCGAGCCCGGCAACAGCGAGAGCCCGCCGTCGGCGAACGCAATCGGCGCGAGCGGCACCCAGAGCGTGCAGTAGTCGCCCTTGCCGAACCAGGCGCGGCCGAACGCATCGCGATGCGGCGGGGTGATGTGGGCCGGGTCGTCGGGGAGCGCGAAGAAGAAGATCAGGTTCTTGCCGACCCAGACCGGCCCGCCGTAGAGCCGCTCGCAGAGCGAGGCGAAACCGTCGGTGCTCGAGAGCTCCTCGACGGCCGGGAGCGTGTACAAGGGGAGCGGGTCGTAGCTCGGCAGCTCGATCCCCGTCCAGCGAAGCTCGCGGCCGGCGCGCTCGGCGACGCCCCAGCCCTCGAGGACGGCGGCGGCCTGATCGAAAACCGTGTCGACGACCGCCGCCGGCACGACGTCGTGCACGAACAGATAGCCGCCCTCGGCGCGGCGCTGCTGCAAGCGCATGGGCTCGTCGAGCAGCGCCGTCGAGTCCTCGTAGCCGAGGAAGCGCGTCTCCGCGAGCGTTGCCGGGCTCAGCTCGCGCAGGGTCATTTCGAGAGCCACACGTCGTCGAGAACGGTACGCACGTCGTGCAGGCCCTGCACGCGCGTTGCCCGGCCGATCAGGCGGTCGAACACACCGGCTTCGGCGCCGGCCCACGTGGTCGTGACGAGCTCGCACATGTCGGCGACGAGCCGCTGCTGCACGCCCTCGTCGTTCGGGGTCGCGAGGAGCTTCAAGAAGAGCTTGTCGAATCGGGCGTTCGAGTAGTGCGTGTAGTTCGTCGAGCCGCCGGTGAAGTAGTTGTTTCCGAGCGCCGTCACGGCGTGCTGGCGCTGGCCGCTCCGGGCGATGTTCTGGTTCCCGGGCACGGTGCTGTTGAAGATCGTGCCGGGCTGCGGGACGATGTTCACGGTGATTCCGGAGGCCTTCGCGATCGACTGGTAGGTGGTCGCGATCGCGTTCGTGACGTTGCCGTTCGCGCAGTAGAGGTTGAAGGTCAGCCCGTCGCCCAACCCGGCCTGCGCGAGCAGAGCCTGAGCCTGCTCGGGGTCGTACTTCCTCGGAGCGAGGCCCACGGGGTAGAACACGTCTCCGGGAGGCACGACCTCGAAGTCGGGCGTCACGAAGTGGTGGCCGAACGACGAGGTGGTCTGAAGGAGCTAGCAGGCGGTTCATCGAGAACTGGACGGCGCGGATCACCCGCGGGTCGGTGAACGGCGGCCTGGTTCCCGAGCAGGTGGACGCCCGCCCACGAGCCGCCCCGCAGCACGACCGGGGCGACGTTGTGCGCCGCCGCGATCGCCGAGCCCGAGGTCGGCAGGCCGTCGGCGAGGTCGATCGCGCCTCCGAGAAGCGACTGCAGCCGCGCCGACTCCATCTGGAGCGCCTCCATCTGGATCCCGTCGAGGTAGGGCCGGCCGCCGCGCCAGTAGCGCGTGTTGCGCAGGAGGACGGCGTTCGTCCCGGCCTGGAACTCCTCGAGCTTGTAGGGGCCGGAACCGAGCGGCCTGTCGCCGCGTTTCCAGCCGCTCGGGACGGCCCCGAACTGTTGGCCCGACAGCAGGATGTCGAGGAACGCGTTCGGGCGCTTCAGCTCGAGGCGAAGCGTGTGCCGGTCGGGCGTGTGGATGCCGGTCGGCGCGAGAAACGGGGCGATCGCCGAGGCATACGGCGACAACGTCGCGCCGTCGAGGATGCGCTTCAGAGAGTAGGCGTAGTCGGCCGAGGTGAGCGGCCTGCCGTTCGAGAACGTCGCGCCCCGGCGGACCGAGAAGGTCCAGACCGATGCGGTCCGATTCGGGCTCCAGTCCGAGCAACCGCCCGGGCGCAGGTTGAAGAGCGGGTCGGCCCGGAGCGGTGGGTCGTACAGGTTCGGGATCAGGAACTGGCTCGTCGCGATCGCCGGGTCGGGCAGGTCGGTGGTCGGCATGTTCGTGCCGACCCGGAGGACCCCGCCGCGCGCCGGAGACGTCGCGGCGCGTGCGAAGGAGGGCCGCACGGCGAGACCGACCGTGGCCACCGCTCCCGCTCTCAGCAGGGTGCCGCGGTCAATCGTCCTGTGCTGATCTAGATCGCTTGGCACTATTCACACGTAAGGCGACCTTCACCTATGCACTACATACCGTACATCGACCCGGGCACACGAGCGGCGGCGCTGCCGGCGGCCGTGCGCGCGGTCGGCGGCGGCGCGATGAAGCTCGTGGTGACGCTGCTTGCCGTCAGCCTGCTCGTGTTCGCGCTGACCGAACTGCCTGGCGATCCGGCGCGCCGCACGCTCGGCGAGGGCGCAACCCCGGCGCAGGTCGCGATCTTCAACCACGACTACGGGCTCGACAAGCCGTTCCTCACGCGCTACGCCGACTGGCTCGAAGGCGCCGTGCAGGGCGATTTCGGCCGCGCAGTACGTCACGAACGAGCCGGTCTGGTCGGTGATCCGGCCGCGTCTCACCCGCTCGCTGCCGCTCGTCGTGCTCGCCTGGCTCTTGATGGTGCTCGTCGGCGTGCCGCTCGGATTGCTCTCGGGGCTGCGCGGCGGACGGGTCGACGGTCGTCCTCTCCGCCGGCTCGCTCGGCCTCGCGGCTGTCCCCGAGTTCGTGGCGGGGACGCTCGTACTCTGCGCTCTTCGCGGTTCGGCTCCACTGGGTGCCGGCGAACTCGTCGGCGGCGGGGTTCGTCTCGAACCCGTTCGACGCCTGGTCCGCCTACCTGCTTCCTGCGATCACGATCGCGATCGGCGGGGCCGTACACACGATGCGGCTGACGCGGGCGAACGCACGCGACGTCGCCGGCGAGCCGTACGTCCGCGCGGCGCGGCTGCGCGGGCTCGGTCCCGGGCGCGCGTCGCCGTGCGTCACGTGTTGCCGAACGCGGCGCCGCCGGTCATCGGCTCGCTTGCGCTCCGGCTCGCGGCGCTCTCGGCGGGATGGTGATCGCCGAGAACGTGTTCGGCTTTCCCGGGCTCGGCCAGTTGCTCGTCGACTCGGCCTCGTCGGGGAACGTGCCGGTCGTCCAGGCGGTCGTACTGCTCGTCGCCGGGACATATGTAATCGTCAACCTGCTCGCCGACGGGCGTCGTGGGCTTCATCGCGCCGTGCGGCGGTACGGTGACGCGCGGTGAAGCCGCGGTCGGCGCGTTCTGCCTGCTCGGCGAGATGCTCCTGCTCGTGCGTCCTCGGGCCGTGGCCGCTCTCGCGCCGCACGATCCGACCGCGATCAGCGCGGACACGGGCGCAGGGCCGTCGTCGGCGCACCTGCTCGGGACGGACACTGCCGGGCGCGACATCCTGAGCCGCGTGCTCGCGGGCGGGCCGACGGTGATCGTGCTGCCGCTGATCGCCGTCGTGATCGCGCTCGTCGTCGCGACCGCCGTCGCGGTCGTCTCCGGCTATCTCGGCGGCGCCACGGACCAGGTCGCGACGCGCGTGTTCGACGTGATCCTCGCGTCCCGGGCGTGCTGCTGGCGCTGCTCGTGATCACCGGTTTCGGCCGTGGCGCCGCAGCGGTCGTCGCGGCGGTCGCCATCGTCGAGGTTCCGCGCTTCGCGCGAGTCCTACGTGCGGCGACCCAGTCGGTCGCCTCGCGCGATTACGTTCTCGCGGCCCGCGCTCGCGGCGAATCGGTTCGGTGGATCGCCTTCGGCGAGATCCTTCCCGGGATCGTCCCGACGCTCCTCGTCGAGGCCGCGCTCGGGATGGCGACCGCCGTGCTCGCGATCGCCGCCCTCTCGTTCCTCGGCCTCGGCGTCCAGCAACCGACGTCGAACTGGGCGGTGATGGTCTCCGAGAACCGCTCGCTGCTCTTCACCCACCCGTTCGGCGGAGTCCTCGTCCCGGCTGCGCTGATCGCCCTGCTCGCGATCGCGATCAACCTCACCGCCGACTCCGTGACGAAGGCGCTCGGGGCGCGGGGCCGAGCCGCATGAGCGTGCTCGAGGCCTGCGGGCTCACGGTCGGCTACCGGGCTGGAGAGCGGGTGGCGGTCGCGGTCTCGGAGGTCTCCGTGGCGCTCGAGCCAGGACGGATCTCGGGGCTCGCAGGCGAGTCGGGAGCGGGGAAGTCCACGCTCGCTCTGGCGCTCGCGGGCTACCTCCCGCCGGGCGCGACCGTGGCCGGCGGAACGGTGCTTTTCGCCGGCGAAAACCTGCTCGAGGCGTCGCCCGAGCGCCTCCGGAGGCTGTGGGGGGCCGAGATCGCTTACCTGCCGCAGGACAGCTCGACGTCGCTCAACCCGGCGCTCCGGGTCGGCGGCCAGCTCGCCGAGGTGCTGCGGGCTCACGGGCTTGCCGGCAGGGCCGACGCCGAGCGCCGCGCACTCGCGTTGCTCGATCGCGTAGGACTGCCCGACCCGGAACGCGCTCCTGCGGCGCCGGCCGAACGAGCTGAGCGGCGGCGAGCAGCAGCGGGTCGCGCTTGCGCTCGCCGTCGCCTGCGAGCCCGAGCGCGCTGATCCTGGACGAGCCGACGACCGGCCTCGACGCGCGAACGCAGGCGCACGTCGTCGCGCTCGTCGAAGAGCTCACGCGCGAGCTCGCAGATCGCGACGCTGCTCGTGAGCCACGACCTCACCTGCTCGCGACGGTCTGTGACGAGCTGCTCGTGATGTACGCGCGGCGAGCTCGTCGAGCGCGGCCCGGCCCGCGCGGTCTACTGCGACCCGCGGCACCCGTACACGGCCGCCCTGCTCGCCGCGCTTCCCACGATCACGACGGACGACTCGCCGCGGGGGCTCTCGGGTGCGGCGCCGCTCGAGACGCTCGGCTACCGCTGCGGGTTTGCTGACCGGTGCGCGTTCGTGACCGACGGCTGTCTGACGAAGATCGAGCTGACGGCCGGTCGCGCCTGGTCGCGACGTGCGCTGCATCCGGGCGGCCGACCCGGCGGCGCTCCGGCACGCTTCGGTTCAGCCTCGGCCGCGGCAGCCGGAGAGGCCGGAGCCGGCGGCGACCGCGTTGCTCGCCGCCGACGGCCTCCGCTGTACCTACGGCCGCACGGTCGTCACTCGAAGGCGTGTCCTTCGCCCTCGACGCGGGCGCGTCGCTCGGCATCGCCGGTGAGAGCGGTAGCGGCAAGACGACGCTCCTCCACGCGATCGCCGGGCTGCTGAAGCCGGCGGCCGGCGGCCTCGCGCTCTCCGGCAGGCCACTCGCGGCCCAGGTCGGCGGCCGCTCCCGCGGCGAGCTCCGCGCGATCCAGATCGTCTTCCAGAACCCCGACTCGACGCTCAACCCGAGCCACAGCGTGCTCGACGGCACTCGGCCGGCCGCTGAAGCTCTTCCGCGACCGACGTCGAGCCCGCGCGGCGCCGCGACGCCGCGGCCGCGATGCTCGAGCGCGTCGAGCTCTCGCCCCGCCTTCTCGACCGCCGCCCCGGCGAGCTGAGCGCAGGCCAGCGCCAGCGCGTCGCGATCGCCCGTGCGCTGATCGCCGGCCCCGAGGTGCTGCTCTGCGACGAGATCACCTCGGCGCTCGACGTCTCCGCCCAGGCCGCCGTGCTCGAGCTGCTGAACGGCCTGCGCCGCGAAGAGGGCTCGCGCTCGTCTTCGTCAGCCACGACCTCGGCCTGCTGCGCCACGTCGCCGACGACCTCCTCGTGCTCGAGGCCGGCCACGTCCGCGAGCGCGGCCCGGCGCTCGAGGTGCTCCGTAATCCCGAGCATCCCTACACGCGCGAGCTGATCGCCTCGCTCCCGGACCCCGGTGTCCGCGCCGGATGAAAGCCGCCGTGCTCCTCGTCGTGTTCGTACTTGCCGCCACCGCGACCGCCGCAGCCCCGAGGACGCTGCATCTCGCCGAGCGCACGCCGCCCAACCTCGATCCGGCGCTCGCCCAGAGCCCCGACGCGGTGATGCTCCAGAACGCGATCTGCGACCGCCTCTACACGGTCTCCCCGACCGGCGCAGATCGTCCCGCAGATCGCAACCGCGCTACCCGCGTCGGGCCGGAACGCCCAGCGCCCGAAGCAGTGGACGACCTACACGATCAAGCTCAGCCGGCGGTACCGCTTCCAGGACGGCTCGCGCGTCACCGCCTACAGCTTCGCCGAGGCGTTCGCCCGCGACGCCGACCCCGACATGGCCTCCCCGCCTTCGCAAATGAAGGAGCGTCGTCGGCGTAGCCGCCGTTGCCGCGAGCGAGGCAAGCGCCGTCTTCGGGCGTCCGCGCCGCGAACGACACGACGCTCGAGATCGCGACAATGCGGCCGGTCGCCGAACCTGGCAGCACTCCTCGCCGAGCCGTATTTCTGCCCGCGTCGAGGAAGGCACCCCGGACGCGCCCGGCGGCGTCCGGATCCCGCCGTCCGCGGGCCCGTACGAGGTCGACGCGCAACGCGGCGGCCGAGATCGTCCTGGAGCGGAACCCCCACTACGGCGGCGCGCGCAAGCCGAAGTTCGCCGAGATCGACCTCCGCTCCGGCGTCGGTTTCGACCCTGCCGTGCCGCCGTCGCCAAGGGCAAGGAAGACATCTGCCTCGACGCGCTTCCCCAACACGCCGCGAGCCGCCGACCTGGCCGAGCTCGCCGACCCAGGGCTGGCTCTGGAAAGCATCGGCTGCCTGGCGTGGCTTCCCGCGATGCGACTCGACCTGACGGGCTCTGCCCGAGCTGATGTGGACAAGCCCGATTTCCGAACACCGTCGTAAGCGGGCCGGAGGCCGGCAGTTAGCCGTGCGACCCGGGAATCCCGCCGCCGGTCCCCGCGCCGGTTCCCACGCCGGTGCCCGCCCCTGGCCCGGCCGTCGGCACCGGGATGTAGGTGATCGTCTTCCCGGTCGTGATCCGCAGCCCGGCGACGAGCCGCCCGCTCACCGGGGAGGACGTCGATCGCGAGCTGGATGCAGTAGAGGTCGGCGGTGCTGCCGACTGGATAGCGCTTCTTGCAGAGGCGATCCCGCTCCTGGGCGGTCTGCGGCCATGATCGACCTGGCAGCCCTTCGCCGTCTTGAACGTCTTCGCGAACCGATTTCACCGACCCGGCGCCCGCATGTCGGTGCACGCCGCCTTCCCGAGCGCGAGGGCCTGCGGGCCCGGCTTGGGGCTGCCCTTGGTCGTGATCACGGCAGCCGACCGGTCGCCGTGGGCGAATGCGAGCGAGGCGATAGACGCCCGCCAGAGAACGCACGCGGCAGCGCGAGGTAGCGGCGCGAACGTGATCCGGCGCCAGGATGAAGGAGGGATCACGGTCGGTGCGCATACCTGTGCAAGAGTCTCGTGGCAAGTAGGTTAGCGTGCTACTACTCGGCTGCCATGAGCGCCTGAGCGCTAGCCGTTCGAACGGCTAACCACCGCGCGGCGCGGGCTCGCGGACTGCGCGACGTCGGCGATCTCCCCGACGACCGGATCATCGACATGCGCCGTGGCGACGATGATGCCGCCGGCTCGTGATCGCCGAAGCGGAGGATGATCGTCGCGCTCTCGGTCTCGCCGCCGAGCTCGCGCCCCGAGAAGTCGCTGACGGCCACCGACCTCTCTCGCCCGCGCCGGACGCCGCGGCCCTTGCCGTCGCCCGCTCCTCCGCCGCGCACGGAGCCGGGCGCGGCGTGCTCGACCGCGCCTAGCAACGGTGCCGAACCAGCCGGCCGCCCGTGCGTCTGCACCGTCTGGGAACGCGTGGCGGACGCGTTGATCAGGTCGTCGATGAAGTTCAAGAGCGCACGCGTGGTCTCCAGCCGGAGGCGCAGGTGGATTGCGTGCTCGGCGTCGGTCGCACGTACCTTCGCCTGCGAGCGACTCCATGGCCGCGACCACGGTCGCGCGCTGCGCCGCGAGCAGCGGCGTCGGGTCGGGCCCGGCCCGCTGCAGGAAGACGAGCTTCAGCACGAACGTCGAATGGGCCTCGCGCATGTGCTCGACCGGCTCGTGGAGCCAGCTCTTCAGTGCGCGTCCGGCCCGTACGGGTCGGACGGAAGACGGTGCGGTAGGCGCCCTCGCCGGGCTCGGTCAGGTCGCCTCGATCAGGCCCTAGCTTCGTTCAGCTTGCGGAGCGCCCGGTAGACGCGCTGCCGGTCGCCGGACCAGATCTCGCCGATCTCTGCACCAGGAGCGACCTCGCGGCTGAGCGCCCAGCCGTGCGCGGGCCGCTCGGCGAGAAGGGCGAGCACCGCCATCTCGCCGCGCGCGAGTGCTCGGTCGTCTCGGGGCATCACCGGCGAGCTTACGACCCGCGGCGGTCAGAGGCAAGACGAACCCGGCCCGTCGGTCATGCCTAGACAACTCCTTGCCTCTATTAGATCTGCTTGGTACTACTGACGATCGGATGGGGAAGGGTCTCGGCAGGTACGTGATCGGCTTGCTGCTCGCGACGGCAGTCGTCTCGGCGGCGCTCGCGCTCGGCGGCGGACGAGCGGCGAGCGCCGCGCCGTGCAGAGCGGTCGACGTCGGCGGCGGCGCCCGCGCCGTGCCCGCTGTCGTCCAGGTGCACGTAAGCCAGGCGCCATGAATCCGGCCGCCGCATCCGAGACGCCGGCAACCGCGACCTGCACGAGGGGGACGACGCTCGTCGGCGGCGGGATTCTCCAGGACCGCGACAACGGCTCGCTGCCGACGAATGGCCTGCGGGTGCACGGCGACGTACCGTCCTCCCCGGCCGGCGCGTTTGCGAAGAACGGAGCCGCAACCCGACCTCCTGGACGGGCGTCGGAGGGTTCGGCGGCACGGGCGAGACGGGTGACGAGGTCAAGGCGTTCGCGCTCTGCGCGAGTGGCGGTCCCGACAAGACACTCGTCGTCTCGAAGACCGTCAAGGGCGCCGATGGCGCCGCGACGAGCAGAAGCTGACCGTGACCTGCCCGTCCGGCACCTGGCTGTTCGGCGGCGGTGGCGCGACCCATCCGCCGTCGGAGCCCGAGCCTGAAGACGATCGGAAGCTATCCGAGCACGGCAAGCGGAAGCCGTTCAAGTCGCCGGCCAGCTCGATCCGCGCTCGTGGACGGCGGTCGGCGCCGCCGGGCGGCATGCGCTTCGGCACGGGCCAGCCGACCACGACCACCGTGTTCGCCCTCTGCTCGGTCGGCACGCCCGTCCACACCGTCGTGGCTCGGAAGGACGTGATCGACCACCCGGCCGGCCCCGGCAGCCTCCAGCCGGGCAGCGACCCGTTCGTGATCCTGACCGCGACCTGCAAGCCCGGGACGACGCTGCTCGGCGGCGGCGTGCTCGCCGACGGCGACAAGCCGGGCCCCGACGGCGGTGTACCGCAGCAGGGCGTCCACGTTCGTGGCAGTTATCCGAGCAACGCGAAGGGCCTCGCCGTCGGGCGACCAGGCGACGGGCGTGTCGTCGTGGACCGGGATCGTCCAGTCCGGCGGCCAGCCGACACCCGGCACGGACTCGCATGTCTTCGCGCTCTGCGAGGAATAGCGCCGCTGCTGGCTGGCGGCGCTCGCGGCTTTGCTGGCGCTGGCCGGCTGCGGGCACAGCGCGGTGGGTTCCCGGCGAGCCCGAGCCCGCCTCGTCACCGACGACCAGCTGAGCACCGACGTCATGCTCTCGCTCGGTTTCCGTCCGGTCGGCGCCGCCGGACTGACCTCGACCGCATGGCCGCCCGCCCTCGCGCCTTACCTGGCCCGGGCGCGAGAACGTCGGCTCGCGCACCGGCGGTTCGGCCAACCTCGACGCGATCGCGGGCGCGCAAACCCGACGCGATCCTCGGGCCGATGTCGCTGAAGAGCGGCGGGTGGGGATCCCAGCTCTCAGCGACGGCGCCGACCTTCTACTACGCGCGCGGCCAGGAAGCGACGAGCTGGCAGGCCGCCGTGCGCGCCGTCGCGGCTCCGCTCGGCCTGACCGAACGGGCCGACGGCGTGATCGCCGGGCTCGAGCTCCGCGCCACCGCGATCCGCGAGCAGGTGCGCGGGAAGACGATCGGCCTGTTCCGGATCGTCGCCCCGCAGTCGTTCTCGACGGTGGACGACTACGACCCGGCCGCGACCGTCTTCGAGCAGGACCTCGGGCTTCGGAACGTGCACCTGCGGCCACAGCAGTACGGCAATCGGTGCGCCGCCCGTCCCTCGCCGCCGACGGGCGTGCTCGACGGACGAGCTCTTCGTCGGCGTCCTTACCGTCGTGCCGCCGGTCGATGCGCTCCTGCTCGAGACCGGCTCGGTAAGCCGGTCCGGCCGTGGCCACCTTCGAGTCGAGCCCGTACTTCCGCAGGCTAGCTGCGGTGCGCGCCGGGCACGTCGCCTCGGCGCCGACCTATGAGGACGTCGGGCCGCTCGGCGTCGCCTACCTCTACTCGGCCGTCGAGCGTGCCTTCGGTCTCGACGAGCTGCACGGAACGGTCGCGGGCCGGAGGGTCGAGCTCACCTTCGACCCCGCGAGCCGCCGGCTCTGCTGGGCCGGTCTGCCGGCCGGCGCGGCGCCGTCTTCTCCGCGGCCGGAGCCGCGCAAGTCGCTTCCTTCGGCGGCCGGCTGCGCCGCGCTCCCGGGCGGCGACCTCCCTCGCATGGGCCCGGCTCGGCGGCGCCGCGCTCGAGCGCGGAGCACCGACGCCGATCGAGCGAGTAGTGACACCCGAGTACGTATCGTCTAGGAAATGCCTATCGAGAGCACGCGGGGGAACGCGATGAGCAGATACGGCGAGAAATGGACACGCGCGGCCTTCTCCTCGCCGCCGGTCTCGTCGCAAGCCTGGCGCCTTCTCGCCGGGACGTCCCCGGGCGAGCCGCGAGCTTCGTCGGTCTCGATCGTCACCGCGAGCACGCCGATGCCGAGCATGACGAACTTCAGCACCGCGCACGCGACGGCTGCCTGCCCGTCCGGCTCGACACTCGTCGGTGGTGGAGACGAGCTCACGCGCAGCGGCACACCGGTTCCGAACGACGGCGCGGTCACACTCGGCCTCAACCCGAGCGACTCGTCGGGAACTCCGTCGCGCGGCGGAACGACCACGCCGACGAACTGGACGGCGTACGCGGGCTACTCGGGAATGGCTCCCGGCCTCGACACCGTGACCGCCTATGGAATGTGCCTGAGCGGGGGGCCCGCGGCCACGGTGATCGAAGCCGCGACGACCTCGACCGACTCGCTCGGCCCCGTCACGGCGGTCTGCCCGTCCGGCAGCTCGCTCGTCGGCGGCGGCGGCGGCTACACCTCCTTCCCGGGGAGCAACAACACGAAGGTCTACGACAGCTTCCCGAGCGACGCGGCCGGCGACGTCCCGCCAACGGGATGAGCCGGCCCGACGCGCCTGGACGTTCCAGGGCAACAGCAACGACGCCACCGCCGAGACGACAACGGCGATCGCCTTCTGCGCCACCGACGTAGCGGTGCCGACCCAGGTCGCCGCTTCGAGCCAGACCGCCAACGCAGTGACCGGCGGATCAACGCTGCCGGCCACGGTGAGCTGCCCCTCCGGGACGACCCTGCTCGACGGCGGCAGCATCATCGCGAACAATCCCGAGCGGGCCCGGCACGGGCGGCCAGGGCGTCCACGTCATCGGCGACTTCCCGAGCGACGGGTCCGGCAGTCCCGTCACGAGCTCCGCCGGGTCGTGGACGGTGATCGCCGAGGACGGCGGTCAGAACCTGACTTCGCTCAGCACCAGGCGCTCGCGCTCTGCGCCACGGGCTCTTCCGGTGGCGGTCCGGCGGCGGGACTCCGACGACGACCGAGACGACCACGGCTCGACATCCGACCACGACCACGACGACCGCGACGCCGCCCGCGGCACGGCGGCGGCCCGGGCGGCCTCGAGACGGTGGCACCCGCAAGTCGAAGACCGCGAAGCTTACATGCCGGGAAAGCCGGGCTCGCTCACGGTCGGCTCGGGTTCGCGAGGCCGTGACCGTCAGCTGGCCGAAGGCGGCAACGGGAGGCACGTCGCTGACGGTCGTCCACGGCGACGCCATTCGTCCCCGAGTCGCACGGCGTCGCCGCAACGACGGCCGCCGTATCAGGTCGTCGTCAAGAAGGGCAAGCGGGACACTGACGCGCCTCGAGCGCGCCGCTCGAGATCACCTTCCCGGGCGCGCCGGGCAACGTCACCCCGCGTTCACTGTCGACGGAACGCACTGGACAGCGATTCCCGAGCTCCGGGCTCCTCGACGCTGCTCCCGGGACTGACCGACGGCTGGTACCGCGACAGCCGTGGCGAGCTCCACATCCTGGCGCTGCACGCGACGATCTTCGGCCTGCTGCGGTCAAGGTAGCGGTTTGACGGCGCGCAGCGAGCCGGCTGCGCTCGGCTACAGGTCGGCGGCGGCTCTCCCCGGCGGGAGCACTTTGGTCACGTGCAACCGACCCGCTCCGAAGCACTCAGGCCTGGTCGCGACAAGGGCCGGAATCATGGCGTCGTGGATCGGAGCTCCGCGCGTCGCACGTGCTGAGCTGCCCTGCCGCGCGCCGCGAAGTGGCCGGCGCTGAACGGTCTCGGTCGTAGGCGGCGGGCAAGAGCGTGACCCACTCTGTCGCGTCGGGTGGTCGGCTCTCTTCGGCCAGCCCGCCTTCCCGTCGCGGCTTCCGCCCGCCGCGTCGCTGCGAGGCTCCGGTCGCGGTCCAGCGATCCGAACGGAACGGTCGGAACGACACGCGGCGAGGTTGGGGGGCAGATCGGGTGCCCCGGGGTGACGTCGACCTGTGGAAGGTTGTGTCCGAACGAATAGTGTTGACGGAGCATATGGACACGTGATACTAGTCACTCGGGTATCGCATAGGCGAGCTCTGTCACATGTAGTGGCGGCGAATCAGGCTGCGGACAACAGGAGGCGGTGGGTATGAGTGATCGCGAGCTTCGGGGGGGCGTCACGCGTCTGTGCCATCGGGATCTGCGAGGCCGTCGGAAGCTCCTCCCGCGCGTCCCGTCTCCGGCGGGCTGCGGTCCGAGACGGGTGCCTTCGAGCTCGGCGCTCGTGGCCCACCGGCCGGCCGTCGGCGCGCGCGATCGCGTTGGTGGTCGGCGCGGCGCTCTTCGCCGCCCTGACCCTGGTCGTCGTGCGGTCCGACACCTCCGTGGCCCCCAGCGCGACTAGCGTGCCGCGTCATCCTCGGCGACGACCGCGGGCGACGACGGCCTCGACTCCGCGTCGAAGTCCCGAGCCGCGGCCCAGGCTCGCACGGATGGCGCCGACCTTCGTCGCGAACAAGGGCCAGGTCGCTCGAAGGCGTCCTTCTACCTTCCGGGCGAGAACCCGGAGTACTTCACTCCCAACGGGATGACGATGGTGCTGAGCAAGGGGAGCGGCCGCCGGCCGCAAGTGGGCGCTCAAAGGCTCCGTCCTGGGCGCTGCGCGTGACGTTCCCCGGCGGCCGGCCGTGACGCCGGTCGGCGTCGACAAGGCCGAGACGAAGATCAACTATCTGGTCGGCTCCCGTTCGAACTGGCGTACGAGGTACCCGTACCACCGGAAGATCGTCTACAAGAACGTCTGGCCGGGAATCGACGTGACGTACTCGACGGCCGCATCGGGCAGCCTCGCCTACAGCTTCATCGTTCACCCCGGTGCAGATCCAAGCGACGTCCGGCTCGCCTACCAGAGCGTCAGCGGGCTCAGCGTCGGTTCCGGCGGGGCGCTGAGGATCGATACGCCGATCGGCGGGTTCGTCGACGAGCGCCCGGTCGTGTACCAGGAGGTCGGCGGCAAGCGCGTGCTCGTGCCGAGCGCGTTCTCGAATCCCTAGGGAAGCTCCTACGGGTTCCGCGTCGGCCGCTACGACCGCTCGCGCACGCTCGTGATCGACCCGGTCTACCTCGTCTACTCGGGGTTCTTCGGCTCGGTCAGCTCGCCTGCCGGCTTGAACACCGAGCGTCAGCGGGATCGCGCTCGATTCGAGCGGTAACGCGTACATCACCGGGTTCAGCAACGCGCCCGATCTGCCGGTCACGCCGGGCGCGTTTCAGGGGTCGCTCGCCAGCGCTCCCGACACCTACGTCGCGAAGATCAACGCGTCGGGAAGCGCGCTCGTCTACGTCACCTACCTCGGTGGGTCGGCGAGCGACCTGGCGGCCGGGATCGCGGTCAGCCCGGCGGGGAACGCCTACGTCACCGGGAGCACCACGTCGACGAACTTTCCGACCACCTTCGGCGCCTTCCAGACGACCTTTGGTGGGAACGACATCCACGGCGGCCTGGGCGACGGGTTCGTCACCGAGCTGAACACCGCCGGGACAGGCCTCGTCTACTCGACCTTCCTTGGTGGCTCGGTATCCGACGGAACGCTCGGCATCGCCCTCGACTCGTCTGGCGAGGCCTACGTGCTCGGGACGACCCAGTCCTCGGACTTCCCCGTGACAGCGGGTGCCTTTCAGTCGACCTTTGCCGGCACAACCGACTACACCGTCAGCGAGCTCAACCCGGCGGGTACCGCCCTCGTCGACTCGACCTTCCTCGGCGGTACGAGCCTCGGGTCCACGAATCAGGTCCAGCTGATCGGCCAGATCGCCGTGGACTCCACGGGCGTCTATGTCGGCGGGACGACCGGAGCCGGCTTCCCCACGACCGCGGGCGCCTTTCAGACGTCGTTCCTCGCGGCGTCGTTCTCCGTGTTCGTCGCCAAGCTGAACCATTCTTTTAGTGCGCTCGAGTACTCGACGTATCTCAGCGGCTCCACGTTCTCCGGCCTCAGCGGGCTTGCGATCGACGGCTCCGGCGATGCCTATGTCACCGGCGACACCCAGAATCCCGGGAGCGGTACGGCGTTCCCGACCACGAGTGGCGCGTATGAGACGAGCTGCACGACGACCAACGGCAACGGGTGCGCGTTCGTCAGCGAGCTCGACCCGTCCGGGACATCGCTCCTCTATTCGACGATACTGGCCGGCCCCGGCACCACGGGCTTCAGCGACGGCTACAACGTCGCGGTCGACTCGAGCGGCGACATCTACGTGCAGGGCCAGACGTCGCAGACCAACTTCCCGGTCCTGAACGCTTTCCAGGGGACGGATCCCTCCACCTCCGGGACCCAGGAGCTCTTCGTCACCGAGCTCAACCCGGCGAGCGGGCTCGTGTACTCGACTTACCTCGGCTGCGGCGGGGGCACGGAGACGCCCGGAGGGCTCGCTGTCAGCCCGAACGGGACCGCGTACGTGACCGGCGACAGCGGCTGCGGTGATCCCTTCAGCACGCCTCCCAACCCCAGCTTTCCCACGACCGCAACCCAGTTCACCCAGTGGAACAACTCGAGTGGCAGTCAGGTTTACGTGACTGCGATCGCGCAGTCCTCGACGAACGCCGACCTTTCGGTCACCGACTCGGCTTCGCCTCCAGTGGAGGCGTCGGGGCCGGCTTCACCTACAAGCTCACGTTCGCGAACAACGGGTCGGTGACGGCTCACAACGTGGTCGTCACCGACCAGCTTCCGAGCGGCGTCTCGTTCGTGTCCGCGACCCCGAGCGCCGGCTCAGGCGGATCGTGCTCGCAGTCTGCCGGCACGGTGACCTGCTCGTACCCGATCCTCGAATCTGACCTCCTCGAGCCCACGGTCTACACCTCGGGTGCGGCGTTGACGCCGTCGGGCGGGACGATCGCGATCGTCGTCTCCCCGACGCGGTCAGGCACCTTCGCCGACTCGGCGACCGTCACGAGCGACAACGAAGACGACCGATCCGAGCCTCCCGAACAACACGGCGAGCGGCTCGTTCAGCGCCAGCGGCCCGCCGATGGCGGACCTCTCGATCACCTCGTCGAGCCCGTCGGCGGCGACCGGCTCGCCGGCCACGTACACCCTGACGGTCGGAAACGCCGGCCCGACAGGCTCGACGAACACGACCGTGACGGACACGCTCCCGGCCGGTACGACCTTCGACCAGGCCACGCCAAGCCAGGGATCGTGCTCGCCCGTCTCGTCGGGGACGCTGACCTGCAACCTGGGCGCGATCGCCGTCAACGGCTCGGCGACGCTCGGTGTCGCAGTGACGTCGAACACCCCGGGCACGTATCAGAACACCGCCTCCGTGTCTGCCGACCAGGTGGACCCGAGCTCGTCGAATGACTTCGCCGTCGGTGCGGCCTCGATCTTCAACGCCCCCGCGGGCGCAGGCACCACCAACGTCGTGACCGCCGGTGCGGCGCAGATGCAGACGACCAACTTCTCGGCCACCACCGTGACGGCAACGTGTGGATCGGGAACCCTCGTAGGCGGAGGCAGCGAGCTCACCCACCTGGGCGAGCCCGGGGGCGTATCCGGAGGCACTCCGCCGCTCTCCACGACTCCGGTGACGAACGACGGCGACGTGACGCTCGGCGAGTACCCGAGCAGCGCGGGCGGAACGCAATCGGCGCAAGGGGCGACGACCCCGCAGTCCTGGACGGCGGTCGGGGGCTATTCCGGCCAGGCTCCGGGCACGGACTACGTCACGTCCTTCGGGATCTGCGCCGCCGGGGTCACCTCGGCGACCGTGGTCGAGGTTCAGGCCACCGCCACGAACTCGCTCGGCCCCGTGACCGCGGTCTGCTCTCCGGGCGACTCGCTCGTCGGCGGCGGCGGCGGGTACACGGGCTTCAACAACGGATCGAACAATACGAAGATCTTCGACAGCTACCCGAGCGACGCCGCCGGCGACGTCCCCGCGAACGGCATGCTCGGGCCCAATGCCTGGACGGTGGCCGGAAACAGCAACAGCGCAGCCGGAGCCACGACGACTGCAATCGCACTTTGCACGACCGACGGGACCGTCTCCACCGAGGTCGAGACCGCAACGAACGACGACGACCACGCTGAAGGAAGCGCCGCGGTGGGCAGCGGGCTCGCGCTGCCCGCGACGGCGACATGCTCGCAAGGCACGACCCTTCTCGGCGGCGGGAGCTATGTCACCGGCAGCCAGAACGGCAACACCGGCCCCGGCTCGGGAGTCCAGGGCGTGCACGTGATCGGCGACTTCCCGGGGACCGCCGCGGACGGGACCCACAGCTCTCCGGTCATCAGTGGTCCCGCCGGGATCGGCCTGGACGGTCATCGCCGAGAACGGCGGGCAGATGCTCGACGATCTCAACGTCGAGGCCTTCGCGCTCTGCTTCGTGGGGCCGACTCCGGCCACGGCGGACATCGCGGTCACGACCGACAGCGGGACACCCAACCCGGTCGTTGCCGGAGCGAACGTGACCTACTCGCTGAACGTCACGAACAACGGTCCGGCCGGTTCAACGGGCCTCACCGTGACCGACTACCTTCCCGCCGGCACGAGTTTCGTCTCGGCGACGAGCGGCTGCACGAACAGCTCCAACATCGTGACCTGCCCGATCGGCACCCTCGCCTCGGGCTCCTCCGTCCCGTTGTCGGTGACGGTCCAGGCGCCGAACGCGGGAGGGACGATCTCGAACACCGTCGAGGCCGGCGGGAACGAGTTCGACCCCAACACGGCCAACAACGTCGCCTCTTCGTCGACGACGGTCAACGCCTCCGCGGATCTCTCGGTGAGTCAGAGCGCGTCGCCGAGCCCCGCGCTCGAAGGCGGCATCGGTCACCTACACGGAAACAGTCTCGAACGCGGGCCCGAGCGCTGCGACCGCGGTCACGCTCCTCGACACGCTGCCGACCGGGACGACCTTCGGGTCGGCCACACCGAACCAGGGGACATGCTCGCAGTCCTCGGGAACGGTGACCTGCGCCCTCGGCACGATCGCGTCGGGCGGGTCGGCGACCATCACCGTGTCGCTCTCCCTTTCTCCGACGTCGACCACGGCCCTTGCGAACGCCCTTTCCGTGGTCTCGGCCGTGTCCGACCCGAACACTGCGAACAACACCTCGACGCTCAATACGACCATCACGACCGCGACCGACCTCGCGATCACGACGTTCACCGCGACGCCGAATCCGGTTCCCGTCGGCGGGTCGCTCGTCTACACGATCAGGGTGACGAACCAAGGCGCGAACGTGGCCACTGCCGTCAGCCTGAGCGACGTCCTTCCCGCCGGAGTCAGTCTGGTCTCCACGACCGACTCGGCTACGGGGCAGACCTGCTCCGGCACCACGACCATCACCTGCCTCGTCGGGATGGGAGGCTCGATGAGCAGGCTCCCGAGCGGCGGCTCGAACACGGTCACGATCACGGTCAAGCCGACGGCGATCACGACGTCTCTGACCGACTCCGCCACCGTCTCGTCGTCCACGCCCGACCCGAATACGGCGAACAACACGGCGTCTGTGACGTCGGCCGTGATCGCGGCCTCGCCGACACTGTCGACCACGGCGTCGGCGGGTATCCCTGTGGGCGGGTCGCTCACGGACTCGGCGACGCTCGCCGGCGGATCGAGCCCGACGGGGACGATCACCTTCGACCTCTACGGGCCCGGCGACTCGACCTGCACCGGCGCGCTGGTCGGAACATCCACGAAAGCGGTCAACGCCGGCGCTGCGACCTCCGACGCGGTCCAGGTGCTCGCGCCGGGCACCTACCGCTGGGTCGCGAGCTATTCGGGTGACGCGACGAACAACCCGGCCGCCGGCGCGTGCGGCGACCCCAACGAATCCGTCGTGGTCTCGCAGGCCTCCCCGTCGATCTCCACCCAGGCCTCGGCGGGCGTCTCGATCGGCGGCTCTGCGACCGACACTGCCACGGTCGTGAACGCGTTCAACGCGTCCGGGTCGATCACGTTCTCGCTCTACGGGCCCGACGACGCGAACTGCACCGGCTCGGTCGTCGCCACCTCGACGGTCGCGATCGCCGGTGGCTCGGCGACGTCGTCTCCTGCCACGCTCGCGGCCGCAGGCACCTATCGCTGGATTGCGAGCTACCCAGGCGATGCGAACAACGCCGCCGTCAGCGGCTCGTGCAACGACCCGAATGAATCTGTCGCCGTCGGCAAGGCCTCTCCGACGATCTCGACGCAGGCATCCGCAGGCGTCACGTTCGGCGCCGGAGCGATCTCCGACACGGCAACGCTCGCCGGTGGTTCGAGCCCGACCGGCACCGTCACCTTCACGCTCTTCGGCCCGAACGACGCGTCGTGCTCGAATACCGCGGCGGCGGCGCTGACGGGCTCGGTCGGCGGCGGCACCGCATCTTCCGGCCCGTTCACCCCGACCTCGGCCGGGACATACCGCTGGGTCGCGAGCTACGGCGGGGACGCCAACAACGCCCCGGTCTCGGGGTCCTGCAGCGATGCAAACGAGTCCGTTGTCGTCGGGAACGCCTCGCCTTCGGCCACGACCCAGGCCTCGCCGGCCGTCCGCGTCCTCGGCGGCTCGAGCTCGGACAGCGCGACCATTGCGGGCGGGTCGAGCCCAACCGGGACGATCACGTTCAATCTCTACGGCCCGACCGATGCGACCTGCGCCGGAACGGCGGTGTTCACGAACACGGTCCCGGTCTCCGGCGACGGGACCTACGGCTCCGGGCCGTTCACGCCGGCCGGCACCGGAACCTACCGCTGGGTCGCGAGCTACTCCGGGGATGCGAACAACAGCTCCACGACAGGCTCCTGCTCTGACCCGAACGAGTTCACGAACGTCGTCAGTGCCACGGGCCCGGCAGCGACGGCGGTCGCGGCGGCCACACCGATGACCGCAACGACGAACTTCAGCGTCGCCCACGCGACCGTCACTTGCCCGGCGGGCACCACGCTGGTCGGCGGCGGGGACGAGCTCATCCGCAACGGCGTCCCGGTCTCGAACGACGGCAACGTGACGCTCGGGCTCAACCCGAGCAACGCCGCGGGCGCGACTGTGGCCTCCGGCTCGACGATCGCCGTCGTCCTGGACGGCGACCGCGGGGTACTCGGGCATGGCCCCCGGCCTCGACACCGTCACTTCGTACGGGATGTGCTCGACGAACGTGACCGCAGCGACGGTCGTCCAGGTGACGACGACCGCGACGAACTCGCTCGGTCCCGTGACCGCCGTCTGCCCGGGCGGCGACTCGCTCGTCGGCGGTGGCGGCGGCTACACCTCCTTCCCCGGCAGCAACAACACGAAGATCTTCGACAGCTATCCGAGCGACGGCTCCGGCGCGGTCGTCTCGACCAACCCGACCGGCTGGACGGTGACCGGCAACAGCAACAACGCAACCGCCACGGCCACCACCGCTGTCGCGATCTGCGCGACCGACGGGCCCGTCCCGACCCGGGTCGTCACCGCGAGCAACCCGGTCTCCAACCCTCCCGGGGGCGCTTCGGTGTCGGCGACCGCGACCTGCCCGACAGGCACCGTCCTGCTCGACGGCGGCAGCCTCGCGACGGTCTCCGGCGGTAGCGCCCAGGGCGCCCACGTGATCGGTGACTACCCGAGCGACAGCCTCGGGAACCCGCTCACGGGCTCGGCTTCTTCCTGGACGGTGATCGCCCAGAACGGCGGTGGGGGCGTCACCACCCTCGGCAGCGAGGCGCTCGTACTCTGCGACACCGCGGCCGCGCCGGGTGCGCCGACGATCGGCACCGCGACCGGCAGCGACGGCTCAGCGAAGGTCGCATTCACCGCCCCGGCCTCGAACGGCGGGCTCCCGATCACCTCCTACACGGCGACCGCGGTCGACACCACCAACCCGAGCAACGGCGGACAGACCGCAAGCGGCGGATCCAGCCCGCTCACCGTCACCGGCCTCACGAACGGCGACACCTACACCTTCACGGTCACGGCCACGAACAGCCAGGGGACCGGCGCGGCTTCGGCAGCCTCCAACCCGGTCACTCCGATGGGTAGTCCAACGTTCTCGACGCAGGCCGCAACCGGCGTCATGGTCGGGGCCGGGACGATCTCGGACACCGCGACGCTGAGCGGCGGGTCGAGCCCGACCGGGACGATCGACTTCACCCTCTACGGCCCCGGCGATTCGAGCTGCTCGACCTCGATCTTCACCTCGACCGTGAACGTGACAGGCAACAAGGCCTACACCTCCGCCGCGTTCACGCCGACAAGCGCGGGCAGCTACGAGTGGGTCGCAAGCTACAGCGGCGACACGAGCAACAACGGCGTTCCGGCGAGCTCGTGCTCGAACGCCGCCGAGACGTCTCAGGTCGTCAAGTCGACGACGTTTCTCGTCAGCCAGGTCTCCCCGACCGTGGCTCCGGTCGGCACGAGCATCTCGGACACGGCGACGCTCGCCGGAGGATTCAACCCGACCGGCTCGATCACGTTCAACGTCTACGGGCCGGGCGACACGATGTGCATGACTCCGCTTGCCAGTAGTCCAGCCGCGGTGAGCCTTGCGGGAACCTTCACCTCCCCGCCGATCACGGCCTCCTCGGCCGGAATCTACCGCTGGGTCGTGAGCTACTCCGGTGACGGCAACAACACCGTTGCGACCGCGGTGTGCTCGACGCCGACCGAGGAGACGACGATCGTCGCCTCGAGCGTCACTCCGTCGGTGAACGTCTGTGGCGCCACCGGCGTGCTCTCGGCAGGCATGACGTCGTGCACGTACACGACGACCGGATCGGACAGCTTCGACCCGCCTCCGGGCGTGAGCAGCGCCAACTTCACCGTCGTCGGCGCTGAGGGCGGAGGTGCTTTCGGCGGGGTGGCCGGCGGGGCCGGCGGCCAGGCGGTCGCAACGCTCTCGGTGACGCCCGGCAGCCGTCTCCAGATCGACGTCGCCGGCGCGGGCGTCACTGGCAACGGCACTGGCACCGGCGCGGGCGGCTTCGGCGGGTCGAACGGCGGCAACGC
Source organism: uncultured Actinomycetota bacterium (assembly GCA_963720045.1). Lineage (GTDB taxonomy): Bacteria > Actinomycetota > Thermoleophilia > Gaiellales > Gaiellaceae > PALSA-600. The sequence continues at coordinate 142,226 of CAVREC010000002.1, forward strand.
CGGCGGCCCGGGCGATGCGGGCGGCGGCGGGGGCGGTCCCACCTCGCCCTGCTGTGACGCGGGCGGGGGCGGTGGCGGATCCTCGGACGTCCGCCAGGCGGGCACCGACGGCGGCGACCTCAACCTTCCGCTCGACGACCGTGTAGTCGTCGCCGGTGGAGGTGGTGGTGGCGCCGCTCCCGGCGGCCTCGCGGGTGGCTTCACCGGCAAGCCCGGCGGCGCCGGCGGCGGCATCACCGGCGCCACCGGCCAGGCCAACCCGATGAACGGGATGGGCTTCTTCGCACAGGGCGGCGGGGGCGGAACACAGTCGGCCGGAGGAGCGGCCAGCCAGAACACCGTCACGGGTAACAACGGCACGAACGGCGTCTTCGGCGCCGGCGGGGCGGGCGGGGCGGGGAATAGCACGCCGGCTGGAAACGGCGGCGGCGGCTCCGGCGGCGGCGGCGGGGGCGGCTGGTACGGCGGCGGCGGCGCCGCCGGCGGCGGCACGCTGAAGCTGAACGGCGGCGGCGGTGGCTCAGGCGGCGGCGGTGGCGGCGGCAGCGGGTTCATCGCTTCGTCTGCGACGAACGGAACCCTCACGTCGGCTGTCAACACCGGCGGCATCAACGGCGGCGACGGCGAGGTCATCGTCGCGTGGACGGCGCCCACCACCCCTGTCACGGCGACGCTGACGACGAGCGCTTCGGCAAGCGTCCCGGTTGGCGGCTCCGTCACCGACACGGCCACCCTCTCGGGCGGGTACTTCCCGACCGGCACGATCACGGACAACCTGTACGGGCCGAACCCGGCGGTCTGCGACTCGACGACGCTGGCCGGCTCGAAGAGCCTGTCGGTGAGCGGGAACGGCGTCTACACGACGCCGACCGTACCCGTGACCGCTTCCGGTTCGTACGTCTGGGTGGCGAGCTACGGCGGCGACGCGAACAACGCTCCGATCCCGGCCGGGTCGTGTTTCGACCCGAACGAGACCGTGAACGCAACCTCGTTGACCCCGACCATGAGCACGACCGCGGCGCAGGGGACGGGCATCCCCGGCGAGTCGGTGACCGACTCGGTTTCGGTGAGCGGAAGCGTCCCGAATCCAAGCGGCATGGTCACGTTCTTCCTCTGCAACCCGACGACGGTCGCAGGCAACCCGAACAGCGACTGCGCCGCCGGGGGTGTGAAGATCGGTAGCCCCGTTGCGCTTGATCCGAGCGGCGATGCCGCCTCGGCCCCGACGACGGCGACCGGCATCGTAGGCACCTATTGCTGGCGGGCCGAGTACTCGGGCGACAGTATCTATGCCCCTGCCGTCCACACGAACTCGACCAGCGAGTGCTTCACGACCGTCGCGCAGACCCCGAGCGTCGCGACCACTTCGAGCCCGACCGGCGGCAGCGTCGTCCCGGGCACGTCGGCGAGCGACTCCGTGGCGGTCTTCGGCGACAGCCTCACCCCGACCGGAACCGTGACGTTCCACCTCTGCGATCCGGCCACCGTGATCACCAACGGTGGCGACTGCCACGCGAACGGGACGCTGGTGGACACGGAAACGCTGTCCGGGGGCTCTGCGACGTCCACCGCGACGACAGCGACAACCGCGATCGGCACCTACTGCTGGCGCGCCGACTACTCCGGCGATGCGGTCTACGGCTCGGCGGCCCACAGCGACTCGCCCGGTGAGTGCTTCACGACCGTGATGCAGGACGCCACGATCACGACCCAGTCCTCGGCGGCCTCGCTGGCGCCGACCGATTCGGCCACGGTCGCGGGCGACGCGGCGGGGACGCCCACCGGCACCGTGACGTTCTTCCTCTGCGACCCGACCCAGACGACCGGGGCGGGCTGCCCCGCCGGCGGCACCAACGTCGGCTCCCAGACGCTCGATGCGAGCGGCGAGGCGACGTCTCCTGCGGCGAGCGGGCTGACGATGCTCGGCAGCTACTGCTGGCGTGCCGTCTACTCCGGTGACACGATCTACAACCCGGGCAATGAGACGAACGCGGGCAGTGAGTGCTTCACGCTCGCCAGGCAGCCCGTGACGGTCAGCTCGCAGTCGAGCGCGACCACGACCTCCGCCTCCGACATCGCGACGGTGAGCGGCGGTGGCCCGGCCCCGGCCGGGACGGTCGACTTCTTCCTCTGCACGCCCGCCCAGGTGACCTCGGCCGGCTGCCCGGCCGGCGGCACGCAGGTCGGCGGCGACGTCTCGGTGCTGGTGGACGGGACGGCGACCTCGGCCACCGCCACGATCACCCAGACAGGGAAGTACTGCTGGCGCACCGTCTACTCGGGCGACATCTTCTACCTCGACTCGACCGACACGAACTCGACCAGCGAGTGCTTCACGCCGAGCAAGCAGACCGCGACGATCGAGACCTCGGCGAGCCCGCACACTGCGAACGTGGTGCCGGGCGCGTCGGTGTCCGACAACGCGACGGTGAGCGGGATCGCGGGCGGCCCGACTCCGACCGGCAGCGTCTCGTTCTTTCTCTGCGGCCCCGCGGCCGTCGTCGGGGACTCCTGCCCGGCCGGCGCCGGCACCCAGGTCGGAACGGCGGCGACGCTCTCCGGTGGCCAGGCTTCGTCGGGCTCCTCGGCCAACACGACGGCGATCGGCGAGTACTGTTGGCGCGCGAGCTACGGGGGTGACGGCTTCTACAACGCGGCCGCTCCGACCGACTCGACCAACGAGTGCTTCACGACCGCGCTCCAGGCCGCGACTGTCTCGACGAGCTCGACACCGACCGGCGGCAACGCCGTCCCGGGAACAGCGGCGAGCGACATGGCGACGGTCTCCGGCGGCTCGGGCACGCCCACCGGAACGGTGACGTTCTTCCTGTGCGGCCCGACCGACCTGACCTCAGGAAGCTGTCCCTCCGGCGGCACCCAGATCGGCAACCCGGTCACGCTCGACGGCTCCGGCGACGCGAGCTCCGCCTCGACCACCGGCACCACAACCGACGCCGTCGGGACATACTGCTGGCGGGCGGTCTACTCCGGCGACGGGGTCTACGCCACAAAGGCGCACACCGACTCACCGTCGAGTGCTTCACGACGGTCGCCAGACCGCGACGGTCGCGACCAACTCGACCCCGACCGGCGGCGGCGTCGTTCCGGGCACCGCCGCGAGCGACATGGCGACGGTCTCCGGCGGCTCCGGCCCGGCGGGCGGAACGGTGACGTTCTTCCTCTGCGGGCCCTCCGCGGTGACCTCGGCCGGCTGCCCATCGGGCTCCGGAACGCAGGTCGGCACCACAGTGCCGCTCTCCGGCGGGCAGGCTTCGTCGAGCTCGACGACCGCCACGACTGCCGTCGGGACGTACTGCTGGCGGGCGGAGTACTCCGGCGACACCGTCTACCTCCCGGCGAGCGACACCGACCATTCGGGCGAGTGCTTCACGACCTCCCAGCTCGCGACGTCGACCTCGACGCAGGCGAGCCCGTCCGGCAGCGGCGTTGTACCGGGTACCTCCGCCGACGACACCGCGACCGTCGCCGACAATCCGGCCGGAGGGTCGCAGCCGAACGGCTCGGTCAGCTTCTTCCTCTGCAATCCCTCGACGGTGGGCACGAACGGCGGCAACTGCAGCTCCGGTGGCACCCAGGTCGGCAACGCGGTCACCCTCGTCGGCGGCCAGGCCACCTCGAGCGGCACGACCAACACCTCGTCGATCGGCACCTACTGCTGGCGCGCGGTCTACGGCGGCGACGTCGCCCACGCCGGCTCGTCCGACGTCAGCTCGACCAACGAGTGCTTCACGACCGTCTCGCAGGACACGAGCGTTTCGACGCAGTCGTCGAGCACGAGCTCGAACCTCGCAGCCGGATCGGCCGTCACCGACGCCGCCACCGTGACCGGAGGCGACGGCACACCGACCGCCGGAACGGTCAGCTTCTTCCTCTGCCAGCCGTCCACGGTGACAGCCAACGGCGGCAACTGCTCGACGGGCGGGAGCCAGGTCGGAGCGGCGAAGTCGCTCAGCGCGTCGGGCACGGCAACCTCCGACTCCAGCTCGAACACGACAGCGGTCGGCACCTACTGCTGGCGCGCCGTCTACTCCGGCGGCGGCATCTACAACAGCTCGACCGACACCTCGACGACGAACGAGTGCTTCACGACCGTTGTCGCCGCGAACACAGCCGACCTCTCGATCACGAAATCGGCGCCGGACAGCATCGGCTCGGGGGGCGCACTCACGTACACGATCAAGGTGACAAACGGCGGCCCCGCGCAGGCGACCCGCGTGAGCGTCAGCGACGCGCTCCCCTCGGGTGAGTCGTTCACCTCGGCAAGCTCGACGCAGGGCACCTGCTCACAGAAGAAGGGCACCGTCACCTGCTCGGTCGGCACGCTCGCGAACGGAGCCTCGGCGACCGTGACGATTGTCACCTCGGTCACAGCTACGTCGGGGACGCTCTCGAACATCGCGAAGGTGAGCGGCAGCCCGACCGACCCGAACACCGCCAACAACAGCGCGACCGCGACGACGACCCTAACGCCATCGGCCGACGTCTCGATCACGAAGACCGGCTCGCCCGGCACGCTGCTCCAGGGCGGCCAGGTCACCTACACGCTGACCGTGAAGAACAACGGGCCGAGCCCGGCCGCGGCGGTGATGGTCACCGATCCGCTCCCGAGCGGCGAGACGCTCCTCTCCGCCTCGACCGGCTGCACCGGGACGACGACCGTGACCTGCAACCTCGGCACGCTCGCCTCAGGCAAGTCGGCGACGATCACGATCAAGGTCACTGCGACCGGCACCGGCGCGCTCACGAACACCGCGTCGGTCACGAGCACGACGAGCGATCCCAACACGGCGAACAACTCGAGCTCGGCGACGACCACGGTCAACCCACCGAACGCCGACCTCTCGATCACGAAGACCGCCTCGACCAAGAAGCCGAAGGCCGGGAGCGCCCTCGCCTACACGATCACGGTCTCGAACGCAGGCCCGAGCACGGCGACCGGGGTCAAGGTGACCGACGTGCTCCCAGCAGGCGAGACGTTCTCGTCGGCCTCGACCGGGTGCGCCAACAACTCCGGCACGGTCACCTGCACAGTCGCGAGCCTCGCCTCCGGGGCCAAGGCGACCTTCACGCTCACGGTCGTCCCGACCGCCGGCTCGCAGACCAACACTGCGACCGTCTCGGCGACCTCACCGGTCGACCTCAACCAGGGCAACAACTCGGCCTCGGTTACGACCGTGATCCCGGGCGCCGTGATCCACGGCAAGCTCGCGAGGTTCTTCGCGGCACTGCTCCTGAGAGGCCGGTTCCACAACTGAAAGCACTCGACGCGCTGAGTGCGACTGTTTCGACCCGCCGGGACATCGTCGCAACGTGTGCCGAGTTCGCCGAACCGGTCGGGGCGGTCCCACTGCCGTATTCATCGACGCCCGTATGCGCAAGAGGTCGTTCCGGAACCGCAGATCCGTCTTGCTTCTCTCACGATTGGCCTCGGCCCGAACTTGGTCGCCGGCGAGACGACCCCCCTCGCGGTCGAGACGATATGGAGTGAGGACCTCGGCTGCATCCTCGAATCCGGTCACGTGAGATCCGAGGCGTATGTCCCGGCGGCATCGGTCGACGGTGGTAGTAAGAGCCTTGACTACTCAGTATTTTGACTATAGGATGCTCTCTATCGACTCGCGCCAAGCGATCTCAGGCGCTGCGTCGTCCTTCCGAGACCGGGCTCTCAACGCGGTGGAGCGTGGGGGAGAGCCCGGTCTCGTCCCTTCCTCCGGGCACGTTTTTCGCCGTCAGGCCAAGTAGTTCGTCACGGAATCCTCTGCGTAGGGAGAATAGTCCTCGTGCCGACCTCTCCTGGTAGTAACGTGGCGGTTGTGTCGGAGCACGATGAGCTTTCCCCGGGGGAGTACTGCCTGCTTGCCCTGCTGTCCGAGCATCAGAGTCACGGTTGGAGCCTTGCAACCACGTTGTCGCGGGAAGGCGAGATCGGGGCGATCTGGTCGGTCGCTCGCCCGCTCGTCTACACGGGCTTGCGCCGTCTCGAGACCGAGGGGATGATCGTCACGACAGGGCTCGAGCGCGGTCAGCGCGGCCCACACCGGGTGATCTACGGCCCGACGCCCGCGGGCCGCAAGGCGGTGCGAGACTGGCTGCTCCAGCCGGTCGAGCACGTCCGCGAGATCCGCTCCCTCTTCCTGCTGAAGGTCGTGCTCGCCCAGCGCCTCGACCTCGATCCGAAGCCGCTTCTCACGGCCCAGCGCGCGCTGATGACCCCGTTTGTCGCCTGGCTCGAAGCACGCCTCGACGACGTCGACCCGAGCCGCGAGCCGACCGAGGCAACGGTCCTCTACTTCCGCCTCGAGACCGCTCAGACGACGGTGCGCTTCATCGACCACATGCTCGGGGTCGCGAAAAAGGCGCCTCGTGGCAAAGCCAAGGCCGCGTCGAAGTAGCGGCGAGCGACGGACTTTCGCGACCCGGCCCAACCGGCCATGGCCGGGGACTGTCCCCAGCCATGTCCAGAGCAGACACCTCTCGCAAACCCAGCCCGCGTAGGCTTGCCGGGTGGCGGATGCCGGCCTCACCGATTTCATCGCGGGGATGCCGAAGGCAGAGCTGCACCTGCACCTCGAGGGAACGCTCGAGCCGGAGCTGAAGTTCGAGCTCGCGGCGCGGAACGCGATCGACCTTCCATATCGCTCGGTCGAGGAGATGCGCACGGCGTACGCCTTCGACGACCTGCCCTCGTTCCTGGCCGTCTACTACGAGGGGATGAGCGTCCTGCGCTCCGAGCAGGACTTCTACGACCTCGCGACCGCCTATTTCCGCAAGGCGGCCTCCCAGAACGTCTGCTACGCCGAGTGCTTCTTCGACCCGCAGGCGCACACGGCGCGGGGGATCGCGTTCGGAACGGCGATCGAGGGCTTCCACCGGGCCCAGGAGGACGCCGCGGCGGAGCTCGGCCTGCAGAGCCGGCTGATCATGTGCTTCCTGCGCGACCTGACCGCGGAGTCGGCGCTCGCGACGCTCGAGGAATCGCTCGCGTACAGCGACTGGATCGTCGGCGTCGGGCTCGACTCCGACGAGCAGGGCAACCCGCCGGTCAAGTTCCGCGACGTCTTCGCGCGAGCCCGCGAGGAGGGCTACCGGCTGACCATGCACTGCGACGTCGACCAGGAAGACTCCGTCGGCCACATCTGGCAGTGCCTCGACGAGATCGGGGTCGAGCGGATCGATCACGGTGTCAACTCGCTCGAGGATCCTGTGCTTGTCCGCGAGATCGAGGCCCGAAAGCTCGGCCTCACCGTCTGCCCGATCTCGAACGGCTATGTCGCGGGCGGACTCAAGGCGCACGAGCTGAAGCGAATGCTCGACCACGGGATGCGAGCCACCGTCAACTCCGATGACCCCGCCTACTTCCCGGGCTACGTGAACGAGAACCTCGCCGCCGCGCAGGCGGAGGCCGGGATGACGCGCGAGGAAGTGCTTCAGCTCGCTCGCAACTCGTTCGAGATCGGCTGGCTCGAGGAGGCCGAACGCGTCGCCTACCTCGCCCGGCTCGACGCCTACGCCGCCGGCTGACCGGGTCGCACCGCCGCCCCGAAACGGCGCGGTAACCCGGTGTCTGGCACCGGTTTTTGGCTCAAAGAGACGCTTGCCGACGCACCATGGCCGCTATCTGACACCGTTTTTCCACAGGCGCAGAGCCGCGGGCTTCGCAAGCCCGAGCCCACCGAATATGCTTGTGATGCGAGGGAGGCAACAAGTCCGCGAGCGGCGACCGGTCCTCGCTGCGAGCACACGAGAGGAGAAAACGTTGGCGCTCACTATTGGCGACACCGCCCCTAATTTCGAGGCGGAGACATCGGAAGGTCACATCGATTTCTACGACTGGCTCGGCGATTCCTGGGCGGTGCTGTTCTCGCACCCCAAGGACTTCACGCCGGTCTGCACGACCGAGCTCGGCTACATGGCGAAGATCAAGCCCGAGTTCGACAAGCGAGGCGTCAAGATCATCGGTCTCTCGGTCGATCCTGCCGCCGATCACGACCGCTGGGCCTCGGACATCGAGGAGACGCAGGGCACGCGCCCGAACTACCCGATCATCGGCGACGCCGATTTCGCGATCTCGAAGGCCTACGGCATGCTCGGAGCCGACGTCTCGGGCGACCCGCACGACCGCACGGCGGCCGACAACCAGGCCGTTCGCAACGTCTTCGTGATCGGGCCCGACAAGAAGGTCAAGCTCGTGCTCGTCTACCCGATGACCACCGGCCGCAACTTCGACGAGGTGCTGCGCGTGATCGACTCGCTCCAGCTCACGGCGAAGCACCGCGTCTCGACTCCGGTCAACTGGAAGAACGGGGAGGACGTGATCATCGCCGGCTCGGTCTCGAACGATGAGGCCAAGGAGATCTTCGGCGAGTGGGAAGAGCCGAAGCCCTACATCCGGATCGTCCCCCAGCCGAGCTGACACAGCCGAGCTGACACAGCCGAGCTGAGATCACGTCTCCGGGGAGGGCGCGCCCGTGCGCTCTCCCCGCTCAGGCGGTGACGACGATGAACGCCGTGGGCTTCCCGACCTTGGAGTAGAAGCTCCACTGGCCCGCGGTGAGCGTGACCACGCGCCCATGCTTCCCCTTGAAGGCCAGGCTCGTGACGCGCAGAGGATCAGCGCCCCGCCGCGCCATGAAGAACCCGGCCCGCGAGCTCGCGTCCGAGACGGTGATGTCGTAGCGTCCCGCCTTCAGCGAGCCGACAGCCCTGCCGCCCCGCCTGAAGCTCGCGTTGCCGGCCGCGCTGACCGTGGCGGTGAGCGTGCCCCGGTAGGCCTCGACCTGCGAGCCGACGAGACCCTGCTGGACAGCCCCCTTGCCGCCCGAGGCCGTCGTCGTGGTTGTCGGGAGCAGCGAGCTGCTCGACCCCGTGGCCGCAGTCGCGAAGATCCGCTGGGTCGCCGGGCCGCCCGCACGGTCGATCGCGACATACGTCGACGACGGCTGGAGCGTGACCGCCACGTCGGTGTCGATCGCCTCCATCGCGAAGGTGCTTCCAGTGCTCACCCCCGGCCCCGTGAAGGAGAAGATCGGGGCCTGGCAGGCATATCCGGAGATCGGGTTCGGCATGTGGAGGACGACCTGGTAGTTCCCCGGCGGCAGGGTCGGTCCGGCCGTCGAGGAGTTCATCGCGAAGCCGCCGTCGGCGATCATCACGAACGTGCAGTCCGGGGCGTAGTCGATGTAGATCGACGGGATTCCCGGGATGACGGCGCCCGAGCCGCCGGCCATGACCCCCATGAGTGCCGCGCCCGCAAGGGCGGCGGCGAGCGATTGCAAGAGGCGAGCGCGAATACCTTGATCGTACGCGCGCTCAGCCGACACGCGTGATCGGACGAACCTCCGCGCCGGTCAACGACACGAGCGCCCGCGGATCGAGCTCGAGCTCGAGGCCTCGGCGCCCCGCGCTTACGAAGATCGTCGGGAACTCGAGCGCCGAGTCGTCGAGGGTCGTCGGCAGGATCTTTCGCTGCCCGAGCGGCGAGACGCCGCCGAGCACGTATCCCGTCGTGCGCTCGACCCGCCGCGGGTCGGCGAGCGCGCTGCGCTTGCCCCCGAGCTGCTTCAGGTCGAGCTGCGCCGCGACCGGCACGATCGCGACGGCGAGAGTCCCGTCGAGCTCGACGACGAGCGTCTTGAAGACCCGCCCCGGCTCGACCCCGAGCCGTTCTGCCGCCTCCAGACCGTAGGACTCCGTCCCGGCGACGTGCTCGTACTCGTGAAGGGTGAAAGCGATTCCGGCCCGCTCCACAACGGCGATCGCGGGCGTCCGAGCCATCCACGGGCACGATAGTCGGCCCGGGTTCCGCTGCTACCCTCGCTACGTGAAACGGGGGTTCCTGCTGGTGTGCCTGGCGACCCTCGGACTGGCGGCGGGAAGCGGCCTGCAGGCAACCGCCGCCGAGGCCCCGGCCCTCCACTCGTGCGACCAGTACACGCCGGTACTCTGCGGCTCGCTCGTCGTTCCGCTCGATCAGTCCGGCCGCCACCCCGGCTCGGTGAAGCTGAGGATCCAGGAGCTTCCGACGCTCGACGCCACACACGGGGCAGCGGCGCAGAAGCTGATGTTCCTGATCGCGGGCGGTCCCGGCCAGGCCTCTGTGGAGGCATTCGACCTGAGGGGCGCCGCCGCGTTCTGGCGGGCGCTCTTTCCCGGATACACGCTCGTTGCCTACGACGACCGTGGAACCGGTGGCTCCGGGCGCCTCGTCTGCCCCGGGCTCGCTTCGGTCGTCACGGCGAGCCCGGCGAAAACGACGGCGGTCGTGGGCCGATGCGGCCGCAGCCTGGGCCCGAGGAGCTCGCTCTACTCGACCCGCGCGAATGCGTTCGACATGGATTCGATCCGCCAGGCATTCGGTGCCGGCTCGATCTCGCTCTTCGGTGTCTCCTACGGCACCAAGCAGGCGCTCGGGTATGCGCTTCGTTACCCCTCGCACGTCGACCGTCTCGTGCTCGACTCGGTGGTCTCGCCGGCGTGGCCCGACGCCTATTACACGGGAGTGCTCCAGGGATTTCCAAAAGCGCTCGACCAGCTCTGCCGTGTCGGGTGCGAGGGCCTCATGGGCACTCCCGGCGCCAACTTCGTGAAGCTTGCGAACGAGCTCGCCGCGGCCCCTGTCGTGGCCGAGGTTCCGCGTCCGGGGGGCCGCCCGACACGGGTTCGGCTCGACGGCTACGCCCTGATCGAGCTCGGCCTCGACACCGACCTCGACCCCGGCCTCGCGGTCCAGCTCCCGGCCGACGTCAGCGCGGCTCTCGGGGGCGCCCCGGCGCCGCTCGAGCGGCTCGTAGCTCTCGACGACCAGGCCTCGGGCGCCGGGGCGCTCGGGATCGACCTGGCCGTGAATGTCGCGACCGAGTGCAGCGACGGCCGGTTCTTCTGGGATCCGGCGAGCGCGGTGAGCACCCGCGCGGCGCTCCTCCGGAAGGCACTCGCGACGCTCGCACCCGGCGCCACAGGGCCGTTCGGAAGCTGGGCGGCGCTCGGCGGAGCCGCGCAGGAATGCGTGGACTGGCCCCAGGCAAGCGCCGACTCGTCGATTCCGGAGGGGCCCTACCCGGACGTTCCGGTGCTGATTCTCTCCGGGAGCCGCGACCTCCGTACCCCGACCGCCGGGGCACGGCGGGTCGCCGCCAGGTTCCCGCGCAGCAAGGTCGTCGTGATTCCCGGCGCCGGACACGCCGTCACGGGAAGCTCGCGCTGCGCGGACGCGATCGTCGCGAGCTGGCTCCGGGGCCGCCACCACGCGGGCTGCGAGCGCCTTCCGCTGTTCATGACGCCACTCGGGGCCATCCCGACACTGCCCGCGGGCTCGACCGGAGAGCTCCCCGCCGCGGAGACCCTGAAGCTCGCTACCTACACGCTCCACGAGGCCGAAGCGATGTCGCTGACCGCAGCCGGCCTCGACACCGGGGTCGGCGGCCTCGCCGGCGGTGCACTCCGACCGGACAGGCACGGTGGCGCCAAGCTCGTGAACTACTCGGACATCGCGGGCGTGACCCTCGACGGATACGTGGCGCCCGATCTGGACGGGAATGGTGGCTTCATCGCGTACGTGAGGATCGGCGGTGCGCGCGCGGTCGCCGGCCTGCTGACCGAGCGCCACGGAAAGCTGGCCTCGTCGCTGAAGACCTCGGGCGGCGCATACGCCGGTTGAGAGGAACCGCAGCAGGTCGGTTTGAGGAATCGTTACACGGGTATACGAAGCTGCATGGTTTCAACCAAGGACGAGTTGACCCTGAGCCGAAGATCACGAGGTGAGTTGATGACTGCGGCCCCTGTCACGATCGTGTTGCCCAGAGAGGGCTACGAAAGAGTCGCTCGGCTTGTTGCCGCGGGCGTCGTTTCGCGTCTCGGTCTCGGTTACGAGACCGTCGACGACGTGCAGCTCGCGATCGAGCTCGTGCTCCACGCGCTTTCGCCGGAGAACGAGACCATCACCCTGCGGCTCGCAAGCGACAACGGCGAGCTCGCGATCGAGATCGGCGGGGTGGGGGAGCTCTCGCTCGAACAGCCGCTTCAACCGCTGGACGGCGCCGGTGTCGAGCTTGGTGCGTCCCTTCGCCGGCTCGTGGATTCGGTCGAGCTCCGGAAGAGTCCCGAGGCAGTGGTCGTACTCACGAAGACGCTCCCCTCGTCGGCCACGTGAGCAGCGCGAGGGCCATGGCTCAGAGTTCCGAGGTCGAGCGCCGCGCGATGTTGCGTGCCTACCGCGAGCGGGGCGATCTTGCCGCGCGCGACCGCCTGATAATGGATTTCATGCCGCTCGTCTCCTCGCTCGCGCGACGGTACGCGGGGCGTGGGGAGCAGCTCGACGATCTCGAGCAGGTCGCCTCGCTCGGCCTCGTGAAGGCGATCGACCGGTTCGACCTCGATCGCGAGGTCGACCTGATCACCTACATCTTCCCCACGGTCGTCGGCGAGCTCAAGCGCCACTTCAGGGACAAGGTCTGGTCGGTCACGGTGCCGCGCCGGCTGAAGGAGCTCTACCTCCTCGTCTCCCGCCTACTCGACGAGCTGACCGCTGCGAACGGAAGGTCGCCGACGATCCCCGAGCTGGCGGAGGCCGCGGGTGCCACCGAAGAAGAGGTTGTCGAGGCACTCGAGGCCGGGCGCGCCTACGCAGCCCGTTCGCTCACCGCGCCCGACTCCCGCGAGGATTCCGACGTCGAGCCGATCGATCTGCTCGAGGTCGAGGAGTCGGGATACGAGGCGGCCGAGAACCGCGAGCTCCTCGCGAACGGTCTCCGGGCACTCGACGAGCGTGGGCGCACGATCGTGCGAATGCGATTCGTCGACGGGCTGACGCAGTCCGAGATCGCGGCGGCGATCGGCGTCTCGCAGATGCATGTCTCGCGCCTGCTCCGCCAGGCGCTCCAGCAGCTCGGCGACGAGATCGAGAAGCCATGAGGAGCGGCGGCCGCATTCACGCCGGCGATCCGGACACGGTCGAGCTGAGACTGCCGCCGGACCCCGAGAACCTCGCGCTCGCACGGCTCGCGCTCACCGGCGTTGCCGGCGTGGCGGGCCTCTCCGAGGCTGCGCTCGCCGATCTGAAGCTCGCCGTGACCGAGGCCTGCACGAACGCGATCCTCCACGGCTACTCGAACGGCGAGGCCGGAGAGCTCATCGTGCGCTACCGGCTCGCGACGGGACGGCTCGAGATCGAGGTGGAGGACAACGGCATCGGCTTCGATCCCGATGACCCCGCAGCGAAAGAGCACACCGCCGAGGGCGAGGGGATGGGCCTGCTGATCATCCGCTCGACCACCGACGAGCTCGAGATCGAGAGCGACTCGAGCGGCAGCCGGATCTCTTTCTCGAAGCTGCTTTCGGTCTAGTGCGGACCGGGCTGGTGCGGCCCGATTTACTGTGGCAGCCCTGCCGAGCGGTTCACCTGGAAGGCGCTCCGCCGGCCGACCTCTCGAGCGAGAAGGCGTCCTAGCTCGAGCTTTGGGCGCCGGCGCCGTTTCTGAGGTACTGGATCGCCTCGTCGGGCGTTCCGTAGATCGCGAAGATGCGGTCGAGCAGCGTGATCTCGAAGATCCGGCGGATGTTCGGGTCGTTGCAGGCGATCGCGAGCTCCCCGCCGGCCGGCCGAAGCCGCTTGACGGCCCCCATCAGCACACCGAGGGTCGTCGAGTCGATGAACGTCGCATGCGAGAGATCGACGAGCACCTTCCGTGCGCCGCCGTCGATCGACTTCACGAGGGCCTGCTTCAGGCGGGGGGCCGTATAGAGGTCGACCTCGCCCGTGACCCCGACGCTTGCAACGCCGTTACCCAGGTCCGCACTTGTCACACCGAATTCCATGGCCCCCAATCTTCTACCCCCGTACGCCGTCGTGCAAACCTGGCTACGCTCGGTCAGGCAAGACCGTCCGCGAATGGTCATCGAAGGGGGGACTGTGGCAAGCCCCGATGCCGGTGAGGCAACGAAGAGACCGAGAGCGCCGTGGTGGCAGCTCGGGGCTCGCTATGCCGAGCGAGGGCTCTCGGGCGGCGAGCCAGTCGAGCGCCTCGTTCTGCGAACCCCTAGTGCTGTCAGGAGAAGGGTTGTCGGCGGGGCGGCGATCGGGGTTCTCGTACTCGCCGCGGTCTCGGGCTCGCTGGCCTGGCGGCAATACCGGGCCGAGCAGCATCAAGCGGTGAGAGATCTGAGCTCGCGGGTCGGGCTCACGGGGCTCATCATCAACACCGCCTTCTCGAGTGGCGTCGCGACGCTCCAGACGGTCGCCGAGGCGCCGGTGGTGCGCAACACGGACGCGGCTCAGATGGGCCCCTACTTCAGGCGGGTCGATCTCACCGGCGGAAAGCTCTTCAACGGCGGAATCTCGTGGAGCAACACGCTCGGGAACGTGATGGCGAGCAGCACCGGGGTAACCGCCGCGAACGTCTCGGATCGCGAGTACTTCCAGCAGGCGCTCGCAACCCGCGTGCCGTACGTCAGCGCCGGGCTCATCGGCAAGAAATCTCGCAAGCCGGTGGTGGTGGTCGCGATCCCGACCTTCGATCCCTCCGGGCGTCTCACCGGGGTCTTGACGGGCGGGATCAGGCTCGGCTCGCTGGGGAAGAGCCGCCAGACCGACGAGCTCGGGCTGCAGGGCCTGACCGTCGTCGACCGGAACGGGCAGCTGATCCTCCAGAAGGGGCTCGGACACGTGTCCAATGCCGCGCTTCTCGGGAAGGTGCAGGCAGCGAAGACCGGCGTCGTCAGCGGAACCTCCGGTCTCCAGGGCGGTTCCGATCACGTTGTTGCGTTTTCGACGGCGACCCTGCCGGGGTGGACGATCGCGGTCGACGCGCCCGAGTCGACGGTCTATGCCGCCGCCCGTCACTCGCTCCTGCTCGACCTCGCCTCGATCGGCGTTGCCGTCCTCCTCGTCCTTGCGATCCTCGGGCTCGTGATCCGGCGCTCGGGCCGCCAGATCCGGGAGCAGGGCCAGCAGGCGCAGTCGTGGAGCCGGCTCACGAGCACACTGGCGGCGGCTTCCACTCCGGCAGAGGTCGCAGATGCATTGCTCGAATCGGTTCAGGGGGTGTTCGCCGACGCGGTGATCGTCGTCAGCGTCCACTCCGAGACCGGCGAGGAGCTCCGGGCCGCTTCGAGCCTTCCGGGCTGGCGGCGAGTCGCAGGGGACGACGAGCGTTTCGCCGCTGTCGCCGACCTCACCCAAGACGGGCCGAGGAGCTGGTCGCTCGAGCGCCAGCGATCGCTTCACGACCTCTACCTCGCGTTCGGCCGCGGACTGAGGGCACTTCACGGAGTGCCGATCCTGGATCCTGCCGGTAGGCCCGCCGGCGGGATCGGCGTGTTGACCGAGCGCGGCCGTCTCGAGTCGAGCGAATGGGAGCTCCTCGGGGCGTTCGCCAGCCAGGCCGCACAGCCGCTCGAGCGGGCGCTGGCCTTCGAGCACGAGCACGAGGTCGCCTTCCGCCTGCAGCAGAGTCTGCTTCCGTCGGAGCTTCCGACGGCCCCGGGCCTGACCCTCGCCGGCGAGTACGCCGCCGGGGGCACCGGTGTCGATGTCGGCGGCGACTGGTACGACGCCGTTCTCCGACCTGACGGCTCGATCGTGCTCTGCGTCGGGGATGTGAGCGGTCGTGGTGCCGCGGCGGCCACGGTGATGGGCCGCCAGAGGAGCACGTTCCGCGCCTACGCCTTCGACTTCTTTTCCCCAGCCGAGATCCTCCGGCGGATGATCCGTCACGTCGACGACGACGAGATGACGACGGTCGTTTGCGTCGGCCTCGACCCCCTGGAGGGCATGCTCGTGTACTCGAGCGCGGGCCATCCGCCCCCGCTCCTGCTCGACCGCGTCTCGGGGGAGGTCGTGAGGCTCGAAGAGGCGGGCGCGCCCCCGCTCGGTGTCGCCGAGGGGGTCGACATCATCGAGCGGAGCCTGCCGTTGCCCGCGCACGCTGTGCTTGCGATGTACACCGACGGCCTCGTCGAGCGGCGGGGCGAGAGCATCGAGGACGGGATCGGAGTGCTCGGGCGCACGATGGCGGCGCGCCCGAATATCTCGGCCAGGGAGGTGATGTCGGCGATCTCCGAGGCGATCGGCACGCCGGCCGACGACGTTGCGCTGTTGCTCGCCTCGCTCGAGCCGGCCTCGAGCTTCGACATCGAGCTTGCGGGCCAGCCCGAGATCCTTCCCGGACTCCGCCGGCGTCTACGCGCATGGCTCTCGCGGTATGGATTCGAGGCCGCTGCCTCCGACATCGTGCTCGCGGTGAGCGAGGCTCTCAACAACGCGATCGAGCACGCCTACCGCGAGGTCGTCGGCACGGTTCGCCTCCGCGTCGCGGCCGACGAGAATCTGCTGCGAATCGAGATCTCAGATCGCGGACGGTGGTTCGACTCGGAGCCGAACGACGAACGCGGGCGCGGGATCTTGCTGATGAACAGCCTGATGGACAGCGTCCAGATCGAGTCGAACGGCAGCGGCACGACCGTCACCCTCGAGCGCCGCCGCCTGGGCGCGGGATCGCCGAGCCCGGTCGCGACCCCCAACGCCTGAAGCGCAGAGGCGTCGACGCGCCCCTGGTCGGGCCGCTTGGGGAGACATTGCATCTTTGTGATGAGTTGTGTAGGTTTCCCGTTACGTGGAGTGACTCCAAGAATGTGTTGAGTCACTTTTCGGGGGCTGTCGTGTGAAAGCAGGTTGTCCTGAAGTCGTGCGGCACGTTCGTGCCGCGAAGCGGTTCGCGAGGAGGATCCATGGCGAGTAGTCTGAGGATCAAGGTGAACGGGCTCACGCACGGCGTGAGTGCCAGCCTTGACACACCTCTCCTGTATGTCCTGCACAACGAGCTCCACCTGCATGGTCCGCGGTTTGGTTGCGGTCTTGCGCAGTGTGGCGCCTGCTCGGTGCTGCTCGACGGCAAGGAGATCCGCTCGTGTGTGACGCCGGTCGCGGCGGTGAGCGGAAAGAGCATCACGACGCTCGAAGGCCTTCCGGGCCTCTGGGCCGCGCAACGCGGTACGGCCGATGCCGTCCCGGCTCTGCATCCGCTGCAGGAGGCGTGGATCAACGTCCAGGTCCCGCAATGCGGTTATTGCCAGAACGGGATGTTGATCCAGGCGGCAGATCTCCTCGGGACGACGAAAAACCCGTCGGAGGACCAGATCAAGCAGGCGATGAACGGACACCTCTGCCGTTGCGGTACCTACACGGCGATCATCGAGGCGATCCAGACCGCCGCCAAGTCGATGGCGAAGGGAGGCTGAGATGAGCGCTACCGAAGAGACCGTCATCACCGACGTGTTCGGCGCCACGCTGACGCGCTCGAGGTTCGTCAAGGGCGGCGGCGCACTGATCGCCGGCATCGGCCTTGCCGGGGCCGGCGCCGGGGCTGCGAAGTCGGCCCCGAACGACGGCGGCTCGAGCTCGCTCGATCCGTCGCAGCCGAGCTCGTGGATCGACATCAACGCCGACAACACGATCGCGATCCGCACCGGCAAGGTCGAGCTCGGGCAGGGCTCGGCGAGCACCGCATTCGCGATGATCACCGCCGAGGAGCTGAATGTTCCCTACTCGGCGATCACGCAGGTCTTCATGGGTGACACCGATCGCACACCTGACGGCGGCTTCTCGGCCGGCTACATGAGCGGCGGCAGCCCGAACGTCCGCAAGGTCGCCGCCTACGTCTACCAGGCGCTCCTCCAGCTCGGCTCGGCGCATCTCGGCGTGCCGGTGGCGAATCTGACCGTGACGAACGGCGTGGTCTCGGGGGGCGGCAAGACCGTCACCTACGGCCAGCTCGTGTCGGGGCAGTCGCTGAACCTCTCGATCCCGACGACCGGCGTCCTGCCGAACGGCGCGTTCGGCGTCACCGTGCTCGGCAATCCCCCGACGAAGCCGATCAGCCAGTACACGATCATCGGGACGTCGGTCCCGATGCGGACGATCCCGCCGATCGTGACGGGGCTTGCGACCTACGTCGGCGATGTCCGCCTGCCGGGGATGCTGCACGCCCGCGTCGTGCATCCGACGTCGCTCGGGGGTACGCTCATCTCGGTCGGCACCCTCGACAAGAAGCAGTTCCCGAACACCCAGATCGTGGTCAAGGGCAACCTCGTCGCGGTCGTCGACCCGCAGGAGTACACGGCGATCGAGGCCGCTTCGGTTCTGGCCCACTCGACGAAATGGACGACGTGGCAGGGGCTTCCCGGACACGACAACCTGTTCAAGGCGATGAAGACGCAGCCGTACCCGGCCGCCGTGGCTCTGGGCGCGAACACCGGCCAGCCCGCCGCTGCACTCGCCGGCGCGGTGAAGACGTTGTCGGCGACCTACGAGTACCCGGTCGAGAAGCACGCACCGATCGGGCCGACATGTGCCGTCGCCGATTACCAGAAGGACGGGACCGTGTGGCTCTACGTTCACAGCGCGAACCCGCAGGCGATGCGCACCGTGATCGCGCAGATGCTGAGCACCTCGCCGGCGAACGTGATCATCCGCAACTTCGACGGCTCCGGCCACTACGGCCGCTCGAACGGAGGGAGCACCGGTGCCGAGGAGGAGGCGGTCATCCTCTCGCAGGCCGTCGGAAAGCCGGTCCGCGTCCAGTGGATGCGCTGGGACGACATGCAGTGGTCGACCCAGCACTCACCGAGCTACGGGGACGTGAGGGGCGGGATCGACGCGAACGGCAAGCTCGTCGCCTACACCGCCAATCACTACATGAACGCGGGGCAAGACGACCGTCCGGTCGGAGCGCTCCTCGCCGGGTTGCCGACGATGGCTCCGCCGGGATCAACGACGCCTCCGCCCGCGAACTTCATCCAGTACCTGAGCTGGGGGATGTCGGACACGTGGGCCTATCCCACGCTGCCGAATGCGCTCGAGCAGGCGTTCGGGACCTACAACCTGGGGACGACTCCGACGCTGCCGAACTTCGACACGCAGATCGGACTGCGGTCTCACAGCATGCGGACGCCCGGGCAGCGCCAGCAGAACTTCGTGCGCGAGGCGTTCTTCAATGAGCTGGCAGCGGCCGCCGGAATGGATCCGTTCGAGTTCCGCCTGAACAACACGAACGATCCCCGGATGATCTCGGTGATCAACGCCGCCAGGAAAGCCGCGAACTGGGAGACCCGCCCCTCGCCGAGCAAGGACGCGGCGACGACGGGCAGCAAGGCCGTCATCGGGCAGGGCTGCAGCGTGATGATCCGCGATGCCTACTGGGCCTGCGCGGCAACCGTGTCGGTCGTGCCGAAGACCGGGCGGGTGAAGGTGCTGAGCATCACGACCGCCGTCGATCCCGGCGTCGTCGTCAATCCGCGCCAGCTGAAGCGGATGGCCGAAGGCGGAGCGACGATGGGCACGAGCGAGGCGCTCCTCGAGCAGGTCCACTTCAACAAGAGCACGATCACGGACCACGACTGGGTGACCTTCCCGATCCTGCGGATCATGGATCTGCCGAAGATCAACGTCGTGATCATCAACAACCCGAGCGCCGGGCACTACGGCGCCGGAGGCGAGGGCCCGAACGGGTTCGTGCCGGGAGCGATCGCTTCGGCGGTCTTCGACGCGACCGGCAAGATGCCGCGGCGGCTGCCCCTGGTCACCGGATACATCCGGGCGTTGATGGCGTCGTAGAGGTAAACCGCGCTATCGTGGGGTGGGGCCGTTGGCCCCGCCTCACGGTGCGCTCAGGTCGATGGCCCCGAGCATCGGCGCGAGAGCGTCAAAAGGAGAAGAGATGACGAGAAAGCCAACAGGAGCCACGGTGTTTCAGGCGATGATCGGGCTTTCCGTCGTCGCGCTCTGCACGGCGGGGATCGCGCTCGCCGGCGGCACCCGCCAGGCAGCAGCAGCAAAGGTGACCGTGACGTTCACCGACACGAAGCTCGGTATCTCGAACACGAACCTCGAGGCGGGCACGACGACGTTCGTCGTCGTCAACGACGGGAAGAAGCATCACGTGCTCGCGATCTCGGGACCCGGGCTGAAGAGCGCGCGTACGCCGAAGCTCGGACCCGGCGGAACCGCCAAGCTCACGGTAAGGCTGAAGGCCGGCGCCTACATGCTCGCCGATCCCCTCGGGCTCGGCGACTACAACGTCCGTTTCCTGAGCATCGCCCCGGCGGCCGTCGTGTCGGCAAAGGGCAACTCGCAGCGTGGTCGACACCTCGACGATCCCCGCAGGGATGTGTGGAACCGGATACGTCCCTGTGGCTCCCTAGCGATCTGCCAAGCCTAGAGGCTAGGAACCAAGCGAGGCTGGGAGCTTGACGAGCTCTCCGCTGAGGCGCGCGCGCCCTACCGGGGAAGACGCCGTTGTTGGAGATGAAGATCGATCCGTTCCCGACCGCGAGCCCGCCGGGATCGACGAGCCCTGCCTCCGCGATCACCTTCCGCCCACCGCCCGGAGCGATCCGGATGAGGGCCCCGCTCGAGCGCGGTGTGAGCAGGCCCTTCGTCGTCAGTTCGAGCACGAGAAGGTTCTTCCCGTCGAAGGCGAGATCGCTGATGTTCGTGAATCCTGAGGCATAAAGCGAGGTCTTCGAGCCCGACACCCGCCAGATTCTGGCCTTCCCGGGCGCGAAGGGCACGCCGGTGAGCTCCCCGACGTAGAGGGCGCCGTCGGGCCCGGCGACGACGCTCGTGGGCACCGACTGGGCGGAGAGCGATCGCTTGCCCCGGGCGCCGATCGCCGCAGCAATCGAGGAGGTGAGGCGGACGGTCTGGGTCGGGAAGACCGCAAGCACCGAGATCGTCCCCTTCGGACTGATCCAGAGGAGGTCGTTCCCGGCGGCGTCGGCGACCGCGAAGCCGCCCCGGTAGGGAGTGAAGGCGTAGGGATCGCTATCGATCGGGGGGTCGCCGAACCGTGCTCCGGGCCCCGCGCCATGGTCAGGATTGTGGGCCGCTTCGAAGCGCGCGAGATCGGCGACTATCGTGGGCGATACCCTTCCGGGCGGCGAAGTGATCAGGTCGCCGGCGACCGCTCCGTCCCGGCCGAGGTCGTTGGCGCCCTTCGCGTTGACCGAGCCGTTCTGAAGCAGGACGTAGAACAGCGAGCCTTTCACGAAGACGTCGGCGGGGCCCTCGGCCAGCTCTCCGTTCGTCCTGGCGCCCGACCAGAGCCCGGTGAGCACGCGCTGCTTCGTGCCGCCGGTGATCTTGACGATCGCGCCCGAGAGCCCGACGCAGGTCTTCGTGGGGCCGGTCCCGATGCACTTGTCGCGCCCGCCCGTTCCGGCCTCGGCGACGAAGACGGCGCCGCCGGGGCCGAGGAAGATCTTGCGCGGATTGTTCAGATGGGTCGCGACGACCGTCAAGGGGGAGACGGTGACGGCCGCTCCCGAGCCGTTCGCGGCCGTGCAGGCAGTGACAAGGATTCCGAGGCTCAGCAGTCCCCGGATGCGCCTGCTGAGCGCACGGAACTCAGGCGCGAGGAAGCTGACTGCCTCACGGCCGGAGCGCGTCGAACCGCACCGCTAGCCGTCCGTCGGGTAGCGCCGGAAGCGGGTTGTGGCTCGTCGCACCGGCGAGGTAGGTCGCAACCTTCCGAAGCTGCGGCGAAGGCGATCTTCGGTTTTACTTTCTCGTGACCGCCGGTCGGCTCCTCGACGACCGACACGCTGAGCGCGAACGGGATCCGCATGTTGTTGAAGCTCGGGCCGCCGTTCGCGCCGATGCCCTTGCTGTTGTTCCCGAAGCCCGCGGCGAGCGCCTGCGCGAGAGCATGGCACTGACCGCAGTACTGCCGGTAGAGCACCTTCCCCTGGGCCGTGGAGCTCTGCCGTTACCGAGGCGGCCGGTTTCAGCGCCCCGAACGAGGCTGTCGAGCTGATCGCAAGGCCGAGAACGACGGAGGGCCACCGCGACGACCGGGAATGGTTGCCGAATCGACACGATGCCTACACGTTAGCTCGCGAGCCGGTGAACCCCGGACAGTGATCCCGCCGAATGCGAGCGGAACCTGCGCTCCCTCGCGTGCCGGGCCGGGCTCGAAGCGCGAGCCCGGCCGCGGATCCGGAAGGGCGATTACCGGACGACCGTCGTGTGCGTGTCGCCGGCGTCGGTGCGCCGTGTGCCGCCGAAGCCGCCCCACGTCGACCAGAACGCAAGCGAGAGCACGAAACCGATGATCCCGACGACGAGCAGGATCACGCCCGCCGTGTGGATGTTGAAACCCGACGAGGTGGTGTTGACCGCCCAGATCAGAATCGCCCCTGCGGCGCTCAGAAGCAGTGAGAATGTAATGCCCATGATTTCTCCTTCCGTTCGCCGCCCGCCGGAAATGGTCGGCGCGGCTCATCGGTTATGACCGGTCGAGCCGGTCTCCAAACGCGAGGTCGGGCGCGCTCTTGACGGGGACGGCGAACGTCCCTAACATACAACCATATGGTTGTAGATCAACTGACCGGCCACGACGCGGACCGTGTCTTCCACGCACTGGCGGACGCGACTCGCCGTGACATCCTCACGCGCGCGATCCAGCACGAGCAGTCGGTCTCGGCACTCGCGCGGCACTACGAGATGAGCTTCGCCGCCGTGCAGAAGCACGTCGCGGTACTCGAGCGGGCGACGCTCGTCACGAAGCACCGAAACGGCCGCGAGCAGATCGTGCGAGGAAACGCGGAGACACTCCGCTCGGCCGCGGCTCTGCTCGAGGCCTACGAACAGCTCTGGATCGAGCGTGCAAATCGGATCGCCGGCTTGCTCGCCGGTGAGGAAGGAGACATTGAATGACCGTCGTCAGCAGCACCACGGACGCAGCAACCCTGAGCCTCACGCTCGTCGCCGAGTTCGAGGCGAGCCCGGATCGCGTCTGGGAGGTATGGGAGGACGCGCGCAAGCTCGAGCGCTGGTGGGGGCCACCGACCTACCCCGCGACCTTCACCCGACACGACTTCGTCGTCGGAGGCGAGTCGCGCTACCACATGACCGGCCCCGCCGGTGAGACGCCGCGCGGCTGGTGGCGCATCGATGCGATCGACAGGCCACATCGCCTCGAGTTCGCAAACGGCCTCGCCGGCGACGACGGCGAGCCCGCCCCCGGCATCGAGCCGATGTCCGGCTTCGTCACCTTCGAGGGCATCGACGGTGGCACCCGGATGACCGCGGTGACCCACTTCGTCGACGTCGAGCAGATGGAGAAGATGCTCGGGATGGGCATGCAGGAGGGGATGGCCGGCGCGATCGGCCAGATCGACGGCCTGCTCGCTCCGGCTCTCGTCTAACTCGTGTTCCCCGCGGCGCGCCGTTGTGGCTCGCCGCGGGGAATGTGTTCTGCCTCGGGCCTATGCCGCGCCGCCGCGAGAAGCAGCGGAAAACCCTGATCGTGCGAGGCGAGAACGAGCCCGTGCCACTCCGATGACGACAAGGAATCGGGAGTTCGAGATGGCGGCTCCCCATTCAGGATTGTTGGGCGGCCGCTGCAGCCTTGCGCGCCTCGCGTGCCGCCTTCTGCTCGGCCGCCTTCTGCTTGGCGTCCGCGTAGGACTCGGTGAGGAGCAACTTGCCCCCCGACCAGCCGAACGCCCAGGTCATGAGGATGATCCCGAAGACGATGTTCCAGGCGGTCGTGATCAGCTGCTGGGCGGTCGAGTAGGCGGCCGCGTTCGTCGGTGTGGTCACGCCGTTCAGCGAGGCGACATTGAACGCCTGGTTCACGCCCGCTCCGCCCGGCGTGACCGAGACGACATTCGCGATCGAGTTCCCTGCCATGACGTGCATCAACGTGTCGAACGTGACCGGGATCCGGTAGGCGTGCAAGAAGATCGCGATCACCATGAGCCCGGCGCACCAGGCGACGAACGACGGGAGCGCGACGAGGAGCAGGTACCTGCGCGGTTGCCCGAGGATCTTGCCCCCCTCCTTCGCCTGCTCCCACCAGCGCAAGATCCTGGGCCAGATCCGTCGAGCGGCGAGGAAGAGCAGCCAGGCTCCGCCCGCGAGCATGATCGCGACGGCCGCGGGGTGATTGGACACGAAGCCGAACTTGATGTCGAACGAGCCCCCGACCGTGAAGAAGAGATAGAGGTACGGGAACGCCCCGATCACGCAGAAGAAGATCTTCTCGACGCCGTAGGCCCCGAGGATTCCCGCGAAGGCCGCAGAGGCGATCACCGACGTGAGCATGATCAGGAAGACGAGAGTGCCGAGGTTCGCGGGCAGGAGGCCGTTCAGCGCGACCGACGCGGCGTACGCGGCGAGGACGTGGAGCCAGCGAACCTCGCCCGGGTAGGCGTACCGGAGGATCGAGTACCACGCAAACGCCGTTGCCGTCGTCCCCAGGGACTTGACGGCGATCGCGGCAACGAGGCTCGCCGTCGAGATCGTGGTCATGGTGTCCCACACCTCGTCGAGCCAGCCGCGGATGTTCCAGCCGAGCAGCTGCGCGAGGGCGCCGATCACGAGGAGCACGACGATCCAGACGGCGATCGTCCGCACACGACTCCGCGCAGGAGTCGCGCCGGGGCTCAGGGCAGCCGCGCTCATCCGGGTGCTCCTATTGCCTCGTCACCGTTCGGGACCCTGGGCTTGCCGACCTTGTAGGTGCCGGCGGCGAGCAGTCCGAGCACGAGAATCGGCACGACGGTGAGGAAGCGGTAGATGAGCGTCGCAGCCACCGCTGCCGCGTTGTCCGCTCCGAAGCCGACGAGGGTGCCGGTGAGGACGAGCTCCTCGATGCCGAAACCGCCGGGTGTGATCGGGATCGAGCCGAGCGCGCGGGTCAGAGACCAGGCGGCGAACGCCTCGACGATGCTGACCTGGACGCGCGTCACACCGACCGCGCGGAGCGAGACCACGAGCACGACGAAGACGGCGAGCTGGCTTGCAAGAGTGGCGACGGTGAGGACGTGCCAGCGGCGGCGCAGCAGCTCGATCGTCTCGGAGCGGAACCGCACGAACTCCGCGCCGCTCCAGCTGACCGGCCGCTTGCGGATCAGCCGTTTGCTCCAGCTCGCCGCGCGGGCGGCCCGGTCACCCACTGTCCGGGCCGACCGCTTGCTCGAAAGCCCGGCCGCGAAGCCCGCAACGATCACCACGAAGATGACCAGCCCGATCAGCGCGACCAGTTCGAGGGTCTTGTTGCTCCCGCCCTCGGCTGCAAGCGCGGCAAGAGCGATCACCGGGAACCCGTACTTCGCGAGCTGGCTCCAGATGTTCGTCAGCGCGACCGCGAGCCCGACCGGGCGGCCTTCGAGACCCCAGCTCTTGAGCATCCCGAACTGGGTTGCCATTCCGACCGCAGTGCCTCCGGGGGCTACCAGCGAGAGGGCCGACGCCGCCATCGTCACCCTCAGCGCGTTGACGAAGCCAAGCCCCGGGAGGGCCGCCATCCAGGGAGGCGCATTGCTGAGCAGATTGATGAGCGTGACGGCGAGAAGTGCCACGACCCACTCCCAGGTCAGCGTCTTCACGACATCCCAGACCTCGCGGTAGCCGGCAATCTTCGGCAACACCACCGCGAAGACGACGCCGATCACGGCGATCGAGACAACGATCCCGATGATCCGCGCCCGGCCTCGACGTCGCCCCGAGCGCGCACGCGCGAGCTCCGCCTCGACGAGCTCATCCTCGGCCGGCGCAGCTACCGGCAGTGCCTGATCAGCCAAGGCATCCCTTCGGCCGGCGGTGACGACTCCGAGGCGACTCCCTTGCGTGACTCATGGTGCTTCAGATGCTTCGCCGCGAGCGAAAGCAGGGCGCCAGCCTAAGCAGGCAATGATGAGAGGAGGAGGAGGAGAAAACCGCGGCATCGTCTGCCGCTTCGTGCCCACGAACGAGCCCGATTGAGATGACCGATCTGGAGGACGCACCCTGCTCGAGGCGCGCCCCGGTGCGATGGCTCTCAGTTCGTGATCTCACCCGGTTCGGCGGCCTTTTCTTCGATCTTCATCCAGGATGTCTCGGAGGAGCGTGCGCACCAGCGGGCGAGCTCGGCGATCGAGGTGAGATCGTCGTCGAGCTCGATCAGCTCGCCGCTCGCGCGGAGGCTCCCGGCCTCGTCGGCGACCCGATGGGCGTTCAGCTTGTCGAGCTCGTACGGTCCGTGCTCGTCGAGCAACGAGAGCGCCGCAAGTCCTCGCCGTTCGCCGGCTGCGAGGATTCTGCGGTAGGCGTTCTTCGAGAGAACATGCTCGAGATAGACGGACGACTTTCGAGTCCCGCGGAAGGCCCGAATCTCGATCGCCGTGTCGGCGTCGGCGCTCATTCTCCCGCAACGTCACGTCGCAGGAAGACGACGTATGCGCCGAACAGCGGCAGCACGATGTAGAGGGCGCTGACCCAGAGGGCGCGGGTGACGGGCACCCAGTCGGCGGGGACGCGCAGGAAGCCGTGCCAGGCATCGAACTGCGTGCTCAGGAGATATGGGCGGATGCTCTCGGTGCCGGGGAGAACGCCGAGGAGCTGCATGAACAGGGCCCACATCAGCGCGCCGACGACCGAGGCAGCGCTGTTTCGGGTGATCGTCGAGAGAAGCAGGCCGAACGCGGCTATGCCCGCGAGCGGCAGCGTGTAGATCGCAAGGCTTCCGAGCAGGAGGGCAAGCCCGTGGCCCGCCGAGACCTGGGTACCGGAAAGCGACGTGAGCGGATGGAAGCCCCACGCGATGCTGCCTGCGACGACCCCGGCGATCCCCATCAGGAAGACAAGGGCAATCGTGTAGCTCGCGGTGGCGAGCGCCTTTCCGGCGAACACCTCCCCGCGGTCGCGCGAACGCGTGAGGATCGTCTTCAGGGTGCCGTTGTGGCTCTCGGAGGCGACGATGTCGCCTGCAACGAGCGCGGTGAGGAGCGGAAGGCCCCAGATCGACATGAAGAAGAGGACGACGAAGGGGACGGCGAGCCCGGTGTCGCGCAGGTAGCGCCCGAGCGGCACGTCGGTGGGGCCGCTGCCCGACTGGATCTCGAGCACGACGACGAAGATGATCGGGATGACCGTTGCCGCGAGGAGCCCGAGATAGGTTCGTTTCTGGGCGAGCAGCTTGGCGATCTCCCACCGGTAGATGCGGGCGACGCCGATCATACGGCCACCGCTGCCGGCCGGTCGTGGTCGGAGGATTCGCCGCCCGTCATCCCGAGGAAGAGATCCTCGAGACTCTCTGTTTCCGGGACGAGTGCGGTGAAGGCGATCCGGGCCTGGCCGAGAGCGAGCGTGAGCGTCGCGACCGCATCCTCGTCTGCTGCGAAACGGAGGTCGCCGTCGCTCGCGACGACGTTCTCGACCCCCGGCTGTGCAAGCAGGGCCGCGCGCGCCCGCTCCGGCTCGACGGCGCGAAGGCGGTAACCGCTCTTGGCGGTCGCGAGCAGGTCGTGCAGGGTGCCCTGGTAGATGATCGTTCCCTTGCGGATGATCGCAACGCGGTTGCAGAGCTCCTCCACCTCGTAGAGGAGATGGCTCGAGAGGAGGATCGTGATTCCTTCGCTTGCGAGCCTGCGAACGAGCTCGCGCATGTCGCGCATCCCGGCCGGGTCGAGACCGGTGGTCGGTTCGTCGAGCAGCAGCAGCCTCGGCTGCCTGAGCAGGGATGCTGCGATCCCGAGTCGCTGCCGCATCCCGTGGGAGTAGCCGCCGACCCGGTCCTTCGCACGATCGCGAAGCTCGACCAGCTCGAGCACCTCGTCGATCCGCGAGCCCGACGGCGGCGTGTCGTAGTCGGCGAGCAAGCGGAGGTTGCGCCGCCCCGAGAGGTACGGGTAGAAACGCGGTGCCTCCACGAATCCCGCGACACCGTCGAGCGCCTTGGCGCCGTCGATCAGCGGGTCACGGCCAAACAGCCGTGCCGAGCCCTCGGTCGGCCGGATCAGCCCGAGGAGGATCCGCAGCGAGGTGGTCTTGCCGGCGCCGTTCGGGCCGAGGTAGCCGTAGACATCTCCTCGATCGACGGTCAGGTTGACGTGGTCGACAGCGACGAGCTCGCCGTAGCGCTTGACGAGCCCGCGCATCTCGACCGGCGGCGCATCGCTCACTTCACGGCCCGAGCGGCCGTCTCGGCAGCATCCGCCGGGAGCGATCCGGCCAGCACGAAGCTCGTCCCTGCCGTCTGCCACGTGAGCACCGTTCCGAGCTGTGTGGCGAGCTCGTGCGCGGTCACGCCGTCGAGCGAGACGCTCGGCAGACCCGAAAGCTGGCTGCTTCCGCTCCCAGACGGCTCCGCTGCGCGCTCGACGAGCGCGATCCCGCCGAGCCCTTGCCCGTAGAGCACGAGCACCGTGTCTCCGCCGACGAGGCGAACGTCCTGAAGCGGCAGCCCGACGAGGGAGCTCGGTGCGACGACCGGGAAGCTCGCCGCAGCCGTGACCGCATCGAGCCCGGTCACTGCGGGAGCTTCGGTCCCGGTTCCGCTTCCGGTGGTCGGGCCGGAGCCGAGGTCGACGACCTTCGCACCGGCGGGAGGGGCCACATCGACGTCGCTCGAAGCCACCGGGCCGTACGAGATGTCAGAGACGGCGAGCTGGAGCACGGGGGTAGTGCTGCCTTGCGCGTAGATACCGACACGCAGGGGTGTCCCCTGGGTCGCGTCCCACGCAAGCTCGACCGAGCCGAGCAGCCCGCCGTCATGCTTCGGCGAGATCGTGGCGCTGTAGGCGGGCTGACCGGCGATGTCGGTCGGTTCCGCACCGGAGAGCGCCCAGTGCATACCGAGGTTCGTCAGGAACGTGTCGATGTCGGCGAGCGTGGGCAGCGAGTCGGTACCGCCGGAATCCGAGGCGCTCCCTCCGCTGCCCGCGGGCAGGTTGGCGCGATAGACGGTGTTCGAGGAGGCGTCGTAGACCGAGATCGTCGTTGGATCCCAGACGATCTGAACGTCGCCGCTGTCGGACTGAAGCTCGATCCGGCCGTGCCCGTCGTTCGTGAGCCAGAGCCGGCCGGAAGCACCGGACATGAGCGCCGACCCGGTCTGACCGAGCAGGGCCCCGGACGGGAAGAGCGTGTTCGTGAAATCGACCCGGGCGGTGACACCATCCGGATGGGTCGCGGTGAGCGCGTCCTCGATCGCCTGATCGAGCGGCTTGGCCTGAGGGGTCGGACCTCCGCCGCCTGCGGCGATCGCGAGCGCGGCGCCGCCGATGGCGACCACGCAAATGCCGGTAAGGACAAGAATCAAGCCTCTGGTCGAGAGTCTGCGGAGGTAGCTCATTGCGATCCTTTCTCGGGTTCTCGCTCGTTGCCGTCCTTTCTACCGGCGGACTCTGAGAGATCTCTGACAGCCGGGAGCTCGATCGTGAACCTGGCGCCCTCGACGTACGCGCGGCCGCCGTGCCGTTCCGCTGTCGCCTTCACGATCGCCAGGCCGAGGCCCGACCCGGGCCCGGGCGTCTGACCTCGCCAGAACCGCTCGAAGACCTCCCGCGTCTCCTCGGCGGCCACGCCCGGGCCCTCATCGGAGACGGAGAGCAGCGCGAGCCCCGCGACCGCTCGAGTCTCGACCGTGATCACGCCCTCCCCGTACCTGCGGGCATTCTCGACCAGGTTGTCCAGCGCTCGCGCCAGCGCATCCCTGTCGCCGCGCACGCTGATGGGCTCGCCCTTCACCTCGAGGTCAGCTCCCTCCAGGCGGCGGGCGAGC
The DNA here is from genome assembly GCA_963720045.1 of uncultured Actinomycetota bacterium. Taxonomy (GTDB): domain Bacteria; phylum Actinomycetota; class Thermoleophilia; order Gaiellales; family Gaiellaceae; genus PALSA-600. The sequence continues at coordinate 171,787 of CAVREC010000002.1, forward strand.
TCGTCGAGTCGGACCACCTCGTCGGGCGGCGCGGTCGCCGAGGACTCCTCGCGCGAGAGCGTCAAGAGGTCGTTTGCCAGGCGGGCCAGCCGGTCCGTGTCGTGCTCCAGGTCGGCGATCAGCTCGGCGTTTGCCCCGTGCTGGGCGAGATAGGAGACGTTGCCGACGAGCGCGGTCAGCGGCGTCCGGAGCTCATGTGAGGCGTCCGCCAGGAATCGGCGCTCACCCTCGCGTGTCCGCTCGAATGCCGCGAGCATCCGGTTCAGCGTCGCTGCCAGCCGACCTACCTCGTCGTCGCCCTCCGGCTGCGGCAGCCGCCGCCGCGGGTCGCCCGTCTGCTCGATCTCGGCCGCCGCGCGCGTCAACCGGCCGAGCGGCGCCAGCGCGCGACGCATCAGGAATGTCAACGCGAGTGTCGCCACCGTCGCGGCAATCAGTGCCGCGACCAGCACGAAGACGCGCACGCTCGACAACGTCTGCTCGAGAGACTCGGTCGATGCCGCCACCGCAACGGCGCCGCCGGCCGCGACGCCACCCGAATCCGCAAGCGGGGCGACATAGACACGAAGGTCATCCGACCCGGACTGAGCATCGAGATAGCGGCCATGCCCGCTCGAGATCACCCCCTCGGCGACCGCATGAATCGGAAGCACGCGGCCGCCGAGCCCCAGCGACCGGGCGACGAGTCGCCCTCGCCGGTCGACAACCTGCGTGACGAGTTGCGCCCCGCTTGCCGGTGCATCAAGCGATCCCGGAGCCAGAAGCAGCGCTGGGGCAGTCGCGCTCAGTTGTGCCACCTCCACCGCCCGCTGCCGCAGCGACCGGTCGAGCGACCGATGCAACTGCCTGCCCACGAGAAGATCGACACCCACGGCGACCACAACGAGCGCCAGCACGATCGCGGCCAGCGCGGCCAGCACGGAGCGCGCCCCGAGCGAACGCGGAATCATCCCCCGACCATGAACCCGACGCCACGCACCGTCTGAATCACCTGCGGCTTTCCAAGCTTCCGCCGCAAATAGGACACGCAGCGATCGACCGCGTTCAGGCTCGCCGCAGACTCACTCCCCCAGACCCGCTCGAGCGCGAGCTCGCGGCTGATCACCTGTCTCGGGTTACGAAGCAGCAGCTCCAGCAACTCCGCCTCCCGCCCGCTCAACTCGATCTCCACCGCTCCCCTCCGGGCCCGGCGCGTCCGGAGATCGAGAACGAGATCGTCGAACGCAAGCACCTCGTTCGGTTCGCTCCCACGTCGCAACAACGCACGAATGCGCGCGAGCAACTCCTCCGACGCGAACGGCTTCACGAGATAGTCGTCCCCGCCGGAATCGAGGCCCGCCACCCGATCGGAGACGGCGTCGCGAGCAGTCAGCAACAGCACGGGAACCGCAAGCCCCGAGCGGCGCAATCGCCGGCAAACCGCGAGACCATCCAGTCCCGGCATCGCTACATCGAGCACGACGAGGTCCGGCACAGCACGTTCGACCGCGGCGAGCGCCGCACCCCCGTCCGCCACACCCTCGACCCGGTACCCCTCCGCCGTCAACGTGCGCTCGAGCATCCGCCGGATCAAGACGTCGTCATCGACCACGAGAACCGAGACCATCGCCCCAGCGTAGGGGCCGCGAACGAGGCGACGGCGGGGTCCGCCCTCGACGGTTCCGATCCGGCTCGCTCTCGTCAAGCGGGAAACTCGCCCGACGGTCGCAGCTACTTCTTTCGGTCAACCGCCTGTTCGAGCGCTGCCTTGTTCATCTTCGATCTGCCCTTGACGCCGAGGCTCCGCGCCTCGTTGTAGAGCTGAGCGAACGTGCGCCCCCTGGGCCGGTTCGTGCCCGACCGGAGGCCGCCGCGACGGCCAGAGGAGATGTCGTCGGTCGAGGTCCGCGAACTGGTGCGCGACTCGCCCGCGCGGGCCCTCTCCTTGTTGACCGTGCGCGCCGCGATCTCCTCGGCTAGCCCCTCTGAGCGCCCCTGGTCGAGCTCGCTCTCCTTGATGTGCTCGTACTGGCGGGCGCGCTTCGTCCCTTCCTTCACTCCGCGTGGCGGCATGATCCCTCCCCGTTCGAGAAATTGACACGCACAATGTCCCCAGCTCCGAGTAGCTTGAACCATTTCGACCGCGCGCCGACGCCGGCGCCCGGGTCGAGCCGAATGCGTTTCGTAGCAGACATCTCGGATTGCTTTCGGATCCAGCTTACGCTCGACGAACGAAGTACACGATCGCGACGACCAGCAAGATGATTACGAGGATACCGACCAGTCCGTAGCCCATTTCGCACATCCTTTTTTGTCCGATGAACGGATTCGTTCGTTCCGAATCCCGTGATTGGATGTTCTGCCCGGCCTCGCCGGATGCAAACCGAGTTCCGACATCGCCACGACGAAGACCGACGATTGGCCGCGATTCGAGCGATCTGCACTGCGTCGTTCGCCGTCTCTCGAATCGGCAGCCCGAGCACGGCCGACCGACGCCACAGGCGGTCGCGCGCACCTGGAGACGAGTGCGCGCGACCGCTCCGTGAATCCCGAAACCGAACGGCTTAGGAGTCCTGCCAGCCCGCTCCGCCGCGGTCGTAGTACGCCCCGAGCTCGCTCCGGTAGGCGTCGTCGCGGTAGGTATCGGGATCGAACTCCGGCGAGTTCTTGATCTGGTCCTTGGTGCGGTTGACGTAGACCTTCTCGTCGTCTCCGTCGACCCGGGTGATCACACCAGCCGGAAGCATGACCTTCTTGCCGAAGATCCACGGCCCGGTGTCGACCACGATGTACGCAGAGCCGACATCGTTGCTCGTCTCGTCGATCTCGCCGATCGACCCGTCAAGAGCCTCGACCCCGTATCCGGTCAGGTCGAGCGAACCGAGCGACTGTTCCTGATAGGCCCAGATTTCCATCGTCGTCATGCTGTTCCCCTTTCGTCTCGATTCCTGAGTGGTTCGCGGGGGTCCCTACCCCCGATCCAGTTCCAATAACCAGAGGTATCGCCGCACGAGGAAGGGAGGCGCATAGGCCCTTTGCAGGGATGCGTCGGTGCAGCGTTCGGACACGCCTCAGAGGCTCTGCGGAGCTCCTGTTGACCACGAACGGTCGGGTTGTGTTCCCGGGTGGGGTGTAACAACCCGCGAGTTCGAGCATAACCGCGTCATGATCGAAGCGAACACCAGGGCCGTTCCAAAAGCTGACAACGGGCAGTCGGCGCTCTTCGTCGGCCGCTATCGCGTCTCCGAGCTACTCGGGCGCGGGGCGATGTCGCAGGTGCGCCTTGCCGAGGATCTCGAGCTCCAGCGGCCCGTGGCGATCAAGTTCCTCTCTCCAAGCGCCGATCTTGCACGGTTCCGGCGGGAGGCGCTCGCGATCGCCTTGCTCGCACATCCGAACGTGACGAGGATCTACGACTACGGCGAGGCGGACGGCACGCCGTTCATCGTCCTCGAGTATCTCGCCGGCGGCACGCTGGAGCAATACCTCGCCTCCGCGGCGCCGCTTCCAGACGATGAGGCGCTGCGGCTCTCCACCGAGATCGCACGGGGGCTCGAACACGCACACGCCCACGGGATCGTCCATCGCGACCTAAAACCCGCGAACATCCTCCTCGACGAGGGCGGCCACGCAAAGCTCGCCGATTTCGGGATCGCGCGGATCGCGTCGTCCGACGGCACGGCCACCGAAGCGGGAACGATTCTCGGTACGGCCGCGTACATCTCGCCCGAGCAGGTTTCCGGTGAGACCGTGACAGCGGCAAGTGATGTCTACGCGTTCGGCGTGATCCTCTACCGGATGCTCACGGGCCGGCTGCCGTTCGAGTCGGGCGACCCCCTTGCGTTGCTCGTGCAGCACCGGTCGGAGGCACCCCCTCCGCTTTCGGCCTACCGTCGGGAGACGCCTACGGCGCTCGCTTCGACCGTCGAGGCCACTCTCGCCAAGGTTCCCACCCTGCGGCCACCCGACGGTGCGGCGCTCGTCGCGTGGCTCGGTGGTCTGGGGGGAACGGAAGAGGGCGCCCAAACGGTCGCTTTCGCCCCGGCCGCCGCACAGGTCGTCGGCGCCTCGCGCCGCGGCCGGGCCCGAGCGCTCGCCGCGATTGCGCTGCTCGTGCTCGCGCTCGCGGGTGCTGCGCTCGCTGTCCTGGCGAACCGGCCTCCCGAGGGTTCGGCGTCGTCGAGCACACCGGCGCCGTTCGCCGGCGCGCACCGGGGGGTGGCACCGCGGAAAGGACCGAAGGCCAAACCGACCGCGACCGAGGCCGCGTTTGCTGCGAGCCCGGCGAAGACCGCCCCTGAACGTCGCAAGAACCACACCCGCAGACCGGGGCCACGGCCCCGTGCAGCTGTCTCGCGGACGAGCGCGACGCAGCCGGCTTCGGGTCCCCTCGCGGCGACGCCCGCGACAGACGCGCGCACGTCCGTCGTCGGGACGACGGCTCCGACCACGTCGCAGACGACGGTCCCGAGGACCACCACTGCGGCGGCGGTGATTGCGCCAACCTCGACGACGACCACCCCGGCGAACATCCCCGCGACCACGACGGTGCAGACGAGCGATTCGACACCAACCACGACGACCGAGCCGGCGACCTCCACCTCCACGCCCGAGGAGACGACCTCTCCGCCGCTCACCACGGCCACCACGGCCACCACGGATCCCACGACCACGGCCTCCACCACCTCGACGACTGCAACGGAAAGCGCAACCGGGTCGACGACCACGACGGCGGCGACGGGCACCGATCTCACCACGATGCCCACACCGACGACGACGGGCCCGTGAAGGCCCGAGCGAACACTTGTCTCACTCGGCATGGAGCGCGTTCGCGGTGCGGATCTTCGCGGCCCAGGTGGCCGGGGCGAGGGCCCCTAGGACCGCGATCAGCACCCCGGCGAGTGCGAGCGCGACGAGCTCCGGCGCGCCGTAGACGTCGAGGAAGCTCGCCGGGAGGCGCAGCCCGACGCTCGAGGCCATCGCGGGAAGGATCTCGTGATGGAGCGCGATCCCGAGCGGGACGGCGACGATGCCCGCCACGAGACCGATACCGGCGACCCACGAGATCGCCATCGCGATCGTCTGGCGCGGGGTCATTCCGACCGCCTTGAAGATCCCGAGGTCATGGACGCGCTCGCGCGTGTTGAGGACGACGGTGTTCAGGACGCCGAGAGCCGCGACTGCGGCGAGGAGCAGCGAGAGCGTGGTGATCAGGCCGATCATCGCGTCGACGACGGCGGAGCCGCCGCCGTTCTGCTCGACGGGATAGTCGGGGCCGAGCTTTCGGCCGACCGCGTTCGCATAGGCGGCGGCCGAGGTTCCCGGGCGCAGGCCGACGTCGAACTGACCGGGAGCGAGACCGGGGTCGATCGCCCGGAGCGTCGCCCAGTTGGTGACGATGCTCACGCCATGGTCGTGCGTGTCGAAGACCTCGCCGACGATCCGGACGCGCAGCAGGTTGCGTCCCTGGCCGATCGCGATCGTGTCTCCGACGGACGTGCCGGTTTGGGAGAGGAACCCCGTCGGGACGAGGACCTGGTTCGGGCCCGTGTACCAGTGTCCGCTGACGAGGTCGTAGCCCGTCCAGGCGGCTGGGCCGCGGAACGCTGTCACCGGGACCTGCTCCGAGAGCCCGGCGACGTCCACCGAGTCGTCCGCCTCGGCGACGACGTGGAGGGATGCCGGCTCGGCGTGGATCGCTGCAAGGATCGCTTTCTCGGCGGCCGCAGGCGATACCTGCGCCGCTCGCGGCTTGACGCTCGACGGCCCGATCTTGACGCGCTTGGGCCCGACCACCCTGCCGTTGCCGGGCATCGCGATCTGAACCGGTTGGGCCTTTTGGTGCGAAATCCCGTCGACCAGGCGCTTCAGCGACGAGGTCAGCCCGAAGGCGAAGGTGAGGGCGGTTGCGCCGAGCAGGACCGCTGAGAGCGTCAGGAGCGAGCGGGAGGGGCGCGCGAAGGGGGCGGCCATGCCGATCGTGACCGCGCGCGGAAGCGGGACGCGGCCGAACAGCCGATGGGCGCCGTACCCACGCCCAGTCTGGGGTGCTCGTCCGATTGCGATCGCCTGAACGGTGCTGAGCCGCCCGGCGCGTATTGCCGGAAGGAGCGCCGCGACCGACGCAATGAGGCAGATCCCCACCGGGACTGCAACGTCGATCCAGATCGGCACGCCGAGCCGGCCGACGCCGTAGACGTTGGCGTTCTGCTGGAGGAGCGGCGCCGCGAGCAGGTTGCCCAGTGCGACGCCGACCAGGCAGCCGACGAGAGCCGGAAGCGCGACCTGGGCCGCATAGGTGAGCGCGACCTGAGCCGGAGTGAAGCCGAGGCTCTTCAGAATCCCGATCCGGCGGTACCCGGAGACGACGGCGCCGCCGACCACGTTCGCGACGATCAGCACCGACATCACGATCCCGAGGATCCCGAAGGCGAGCAGAAACGGGACGAATGGGGCGATGTTGCCGTTCTCGCTTACCTTCGCGGTGTAGTAGGACATCGTTCCGGCGAGCGCACCACGCGGGAGAGCGGCAGTGAGAGCGGCGATGTCGGCGTGCAGCGCGGAGTCGGTTCCAGCGTCGGTGAAGCGGTAGAGCATCTGGATCGCGCCCGTCCCGCCTGCGGCGCGGAGGGCCGGAATCTCGGCCGGGACGACCCATCCCGAAGCCGAGCCGGTGACCGAGTTCGCGAGCCCGACGACAGTCAGCGTCTGCCGGTGCGATCCGGTTCCGACGGTGAGGGTCGAGCCGACCGAGACTCCGATGCCCCCGAGGTCGCCTCCGTCCGCGAGAACGACTTCGCCGGTCTTTGTCGCCCACCGTCCGTCCTCGACCACGAGGTCGTCGACGGGCCCGCCGGGCGTCGAGCGTCCGACGAAAGTCTGGGCCGGCAGCATCATCCCGGCGTTTCGTCCCGCCACTGTCGCCTCGGCGTACGGACCTGCTGTCGCGCTCACCCTGGGGAGGTGCGCCGTGCCTGCGAGGCTGGACGCGCTCGCCTTCGACGGCTTGATCGTCGCGACGATGTCGGCGCCGTGCTGCCTCGCGAATGCGTGGTCGAAGGGAGCGTTCGAGTCGACGACGAGGGCGAGTGCGAGAACGGTCGAGGCCGTCGAGACGAGCACGACGAGTGCGATGACCGTTGTCTGCAGCCGTCTCCGGGTGATCCCGCCGCGGACGGTACGGATAGTCGCTCCGCTGGTCATTGCGCGACCTCGTGCAGGACCGTCCCGACCTGGCCGGCGACGCGTCCGTCGACCAGCTCGACCGTGCGGCCGGCGTAGCGGGCGGCGAGATCGGGGTTGTGCGTGACGAGCACGAGCGTCAGGCCCGACTGGTGCAGGCCGGCGAGCAGCGCTCCGATCTCTTCGCCCGTCGGGGTGTCGAGCGCTCCGGTCGGCTCGTCGGCCAGCAGGAGCGTGGGCCGGTTCACGAGCGCGCGGGCGATCGCGACCCGCTGGCGCTCGCCGCCCGAGAGCCGAGCGGGATAGGCATCCCGGTGCCGCTCGATCCGCAGCATCTCGAGCAGCTCGTCGGCTCTCGCGCGGCTCTCGGCCGCCCGCATCCCGCCGAGCTGCGCCGGCAGCAGGACGTTGTCGACGACCGTCAGATCGTCGAGCAGGTTGAAGAACTGGAAGATCATCCCGACCCGGCCGCGGCGAAACAGGGCAGCACCGGTTTCGCCGAGCTGGTCGATCCGCCGGCCGGCGACCGTGACCGCGCCGCTCGTCGGCCGGTCGAGCCCGGCGATCAGGTTCAGGAGCGTCGACTTGCCGCTGCCCGATGGGCCCATGATCGCAACGGCTTCGCCCGATTCGATCTCGAGGCTGACCCGGTCGAGCGCCGGTCTGCCGTCGTCGTAGCGTTTGGTGACATCCTCGAACCGTATGAGCGTGTCCACGCGACTCCTTCGTGAGCGTTGCCGCGGCCCTTCCGCGGAATCCGAGCAACCCTAGGTGCGGGGCTGCGTGCTGTCATCGCCGCAGGGAGCCAACTTCTCCGTCGCTCTGCCGGGGTACGACGACCCGAATCGTGGGTCGCCGTCGGCCCTGGGTATGACACCCCAGGCACGACGACAGATCGGCCGAGTGGGCGTACCTTTCCGTACGTGACGCCAATGCCTCCCACGCCCGTCGGCGAGACCCTCCGCGGCTGGGGGCTCGGGCTCCGTCATGGGCTCGGCGAGGTGCTGGTCGCCCGCGATCCGCCGCTTGTCCTGCGGTCGCGTCGGGCGAAGGCCATGGTCGCCCTCGCGACCTGGCTCAGTGCGGTGCTCCTGTTCGTTGCCCTGATCGCCCTGTTGCGGAGCGCCCCGCGCGGCGCCATCTTCGTCACTCCCTCCGGAAGCGGCTTCGACGTTCAGCAGCCGAAGTCGTTCGAGGCGGCCGTTGTGCTCGCGCTTCTTCTCCTCTGCGTCCGCTACCCACTGCTTGCCTGGAGGATCGGGTACGCGGCGCTGCTGCTGCTCCCGCTGGTCGGCGGCGACGAGTCGATCAGGCTTCCGCTGTCGCTCGTGCTCCTCCTCTGTTACTGGGTCGCGGGCCTGCGCCACGGACGGGCCGCCTCCTGGGCGATGTGCCTGCTGATGATCCCGCCGGTCTGGATGCTGATGCGCGGGCAAGAGCGCCCTCTGCTCGCCACCCTGGTGCTCCTCGTGCTCGGGGTAGCTCTCGACGCGACCATCGTCTCCCGCCGGGCGGGGCATGCTCTCGCACAACAGATCGCACAGAGCGAGCTCGAGGAGGCGCGCCGGGCCGTGCTGGAGGAGCGCACGCGCATCGCCCGTGAGATGCACGACGTCGTCGCCCACCACATGTCGCTGATCGCGGTCCAGGCCGAAACGGCGCGATACCGGCTGACCGACCTCAGTCCAGCGGCGATCGAGGAGTTCCTGGCACTGAGCGCGACGGCACGCGAGTCCCTGAACGACCTTCGCCGCTTGCTCGGGATCCTTCGCAGCGATAGCCCGGCCGAGCGCGAGCCGCAGCCGCAGCTCGCCGACGTCGCGACGCTCGTCGAGGCGACCCGGCGCGCGGGTGTCAGCGTCGAGCTCTCGATGCCCGCGAACGGAGACGTGACGGTCTCGCACGCGGTCGGGCTGTGCGCCTACCGGATCGTCCAGGAGGCACTCTCGAACGCAGGCCGCCACGCGCCCGGTGCGCCCGTGCTCGTCACGGTCGAGGGTAATCCGGACGCCCTCCAGCTCGATGTCGTCAACGGCCCGCCGAGCGCCGCCGATCAGGCCACGATCAAGGCCACCCGGCCGGGCCACGGCATCGCCGGCATGCGGGAACGCGTGGCGCTCCTCGGCGGCTCGATCTCGGCCGGACCGAACGCCATCGGCGGCTTTGCCGTCACGGCAGTACTCCCGCTGGCAGAGACGCTTTTGTGACGGACGGCCCGATCACGTGCCTCATCGCCGACGATCAGGCGATGGTGCGCGAGGGCTTCGGCGCGCTCCTTGAAGCCCAGCCCGATCTGGCCGTAGTCGGCCAGGCCGTCGACGGTGCCGATGCGGTCAGGCTCGCGCACGAGCTCGTCCCTGACGTGATCCTGATGGACATTCGCATGCCCGTGATGGACGGTCTCGAAGCGACCCGCCGCATCCTCGAACACGCCGCAGACAAAGCCCCGCGCGTGCTCGTGCTCACCACATTCGACCTCGACGAGTATGTCTACGATGCGCTCCGCGCCGGTGCGAGCGGGTTCCTGCTGAAGGATGCCCCCGCCGACGAGCTCGTCCATGCCGTCCGGGTCGTCGCCGCCGGCGACGCGCTCGTCTCGCCCTCCGTGATGCGCCGCCTGATCGCCGACTTCGTCTCGCAGCCGAAACGCGCGAGAACCGACCCGGTCACGCTCGACGTTCTCACCCCGCGCGAGCGCGAGGTCCTCTGCCTCGTCGCGCGCGGCCTCTCGAACTCAGAGATCAGCACCACGCTCGTCGTCGCGCCGCAAACGACGAAGACGCACGTTGGCCGCATTCTCCGCAAGCTGCACCTGCGAGATCGCGCCCAGGCCGTCGTCGTCGCCTACGAATCCGGTCTCGTCACCCCTGGGGAGTGACATGCCCAGGTACGTCGATGAGGGCGCAGGCACCCACTGGACGCGAATCGTGTACGTGATCGAGCTCGACAAGGAGGCGTGCTCGGAAAGACGTTCGCCGTGCAAGGGAGCTCGCTGCGGCCGCATCCCTGTCTATGTGGGCCAGACTTGTCATACCGCCGAGGATCGATTCGCACAGCATCAGGCGGGCATCCGCGCCGCCCGGTTCGTCCGGAAGTACGGCATCCGCCTCCGCCCGCGGCTTGCGGGCGCGTTCGGGGAGATGGCCACGAGCCGGGAGTCGGAGGACGCCGAGCGCGAGCTCGCGCGGCGCCTGCGCAATCGCGGCGGGGGGAAGCGCTACTGCGTTTACGGCGGTCACTAGCGCCCGTCTCGTCCCTCCGGCCTTCTCAGCGGCAGCCGTGGCGAGGACGGCCGCCGGTTTTGCTCCGGCCGTCCCCGCCTGTCCGCCGCCGCTCCTAGTTCAGATTCGCGACGTACCAGACGCGGCCACCAGGCGTGGTGATCTCCATCAGCGCCGGTGGCCGGATCCCGGCGGTTTCGGCGTCCTCGAGCTCGGACGGGTCGGGAGTGACCGTCGTCGGTCGGCCGCAGAGCTCGCAGGTTTCGGCGATCTGTTCGTCTTTCTGTTCCAAGTGTGTGTCCCTTCTCGAATGGCGTGGGGAGCGAAGGTCGCTCCCGCGTACGCGTTTAATGAATTGTTGCGTCCGGCAAACCGCGGGGACGAACACAGGCCGAACCGGTGACGCTGGGGCCACTCTGGTGTCCCCTCGTGTAGAAACGTCCCGTGGCGTTGATCGAGGACTATGGGCTGATCGGTGACCTGCAGACGGTGGCGCTCGTCAGCCGCGCAGGCTCCATCGACTGGTGTTGCGTCCCGCGGTTCGACTCAGGCGCCTGCTTCGCCGCGATCCTCGGTGCCGGGGACAACGGTCGCTGGCTGCTCGCGCCCGCCGCGACAGCGGTGCGCTCGACGCGCCGCTACCGTCACGACACGCTCATCCTCGAGTCGGTGCACGAACTCGCGGGCGGCAGCGTCCGCGTGATCGACTTCATGCCGCCGCGCGGGCGCACGCCCGACATCGTCCGCATCGTCGAAGGCCTCTCCGGCGAAGTCGAGATGCGCTCCGAGCTCGTGATCCGGTTCGACTACGGCCGCATCGTGCCGTGGGTTCGGCGCGTCGACGGCGCACGCGTCGCGATCGCGGGGCCGGACGCGCTCTGCTTTCGCACGCCCGCCGAGATCCACGGCGAAAACATGAGCACGGTCTCGGAGTTCACCGTCTCGCCCGGCGAGCGCGTGCCGTTCGTGCTCACCTGGTTTCCATCGCACGAGCCGCTGCCGGACGAGATCGATCCGGAGCAGGCGCTCGCCGCTACCGAGGAGTACTGGCTGTCCTGGGCCGAAAGTTGTACGCACGAAGGCGACTACCACGACGAGATTCACCAGTCGCTGCTCGTGCTGAAGGCGCTCACCTACGCACCGACCGGCGGGATCGTCGCCGCGCCGACGACGTCGCTCCCCGAGCGCATCGGCGGCGTCCGAAACTGGGACTACCGCTACTGCTGGCTCCGGGACGCGACTCTGACCTTGCTCGCCATGCTCCGCTCGGGCTACCGCGACGAGGCGATCAGGTGGCGCGACTGGCTCCTGCGCGCCGTCGCAGGCGACCCGGCCGACGTCCAGATCATGTACGGGCTCGCCGGCGAGCGCCGCCTCGACGAATACGAGCTCGACTGGCTCCCCGGATACGAAGGCTCGCAACCGGTGCGCGTCGGGAACGCCGCCTCGACGCAGCTCCAGCTCGACGTCTACGGAGAGGTGCTCGACGCTCTCTACCAGGCGCGCGCGAACGGCGCACCGCCGAACGACGCGGCCTGGTCGCTCGTGCAGAAACTGCTCGAGTGGCTCGTCGAGGGGTGGCGGCTCGAGGACGCGGGGATCTGGGAGGTTCGCGGACCGAACCGGCACTTCACGCATTCGAAGCTGATGGCCTGGGTCGCGTTCGACCGCGCGATCCGCTTCCACGAGGACTTCGATCGGAAAGGGCCAGTCGACCTCTGGCGAACCCTCCGCGACGAGATCCACGCCGAGGTCATGCAACGCGCCTGGAGCGAGGAGAAGCAGGCCTTCGCCCAGTCATACAGCTCGACCGACCTCGACGCGAGCGTTCTGTTGATGCCGCTTGTCGGCTTCCTACCGGCGACCGACCCGCGCATGGTCTCGACCGTCGAGGCAATCAGACGCGAACTGACCGTCGAGGGGCTGATCCTTCGCTACCGGCCCCAGGACACAGGCGTCGACGGACTGCCCGGCGACGAGGGCGTCTTCCTCGCCTGCTCGTTCTGGCTCGCCAGCGTCCTCGGCCTCCAGGGCAGACACGCCGAGGCTCGTGAGCTGTTCGAGCGCCTCCTCGACCTGCGCAACGATCTCGGCCTGCTCTCGGAGGAGTACGACCCCCACCAGAAAAGGCAGCTCGGTAACTTCCCGCAGGCGTTCACGCACCTCTCTCTCGTCAACGCTGCGTTCGTGCTCGGCGAGGGCCGCGGCATACGCGACCGCTAGACCGTCGATTCTCTAGCTCACCCGTCGCAACGCTCGACGAGGTGCTCGGCCTAATGCTCGGAGCCTCGGACGCCTGCTAGGCAAGCGCGGCCGACCTGCTTTGTCCCGCGTCCTGCCAGCGCACCGTGTGGCCGGAGAGGCGGAGTGATTCCGGGTCGATGGTCGGAGAAGTGTCGAGCACTTTGGTTGGACGCGACGCCTCGGCGCGGGAGACCGTGAAGGTCGTCCTCTTGAAAACATGACCTGTCTCGTGCTCTGTCCATGCGACTGAGCCACGAGGCGTTACGACCAGATCGACGATCTTTCGGAGCGAGAGGATGCCCGCATCCACGAATCCTCCGGCGTCCCTGACGGTGAGCAGCCTCCGTCCTTTGGCGACATCGACGACATCGATGTCCGTGGATCCGGAGTCGACAGAAACGGTGGAACCGGCGTAGGCGACGACTGTTCCGGCCAGCTCGACGTGGTCAACGAGGTCATAGAGGTGAACGTGAGGGCGAAGAGCCGTGTCCAGCCTCACCCGGCTCGTCCGCCCTGATCCGCATGCGTAGGTTCCACGGGTCGATCCGTCGATCACGTAGACCCGGACCTGGTTGTCCTCGGCGAGCGTATGGGCGGTTGCGGGCCCGCACGTCGGAAGCCCGCTCGAACCGGCCTGCAGAGAGGATGCGCCGGCGGGAGCGGTCGAGCCGCCCGTCGGGCCTCCCGCGAGCAGCGCTGCAATCGCCAGGACGAGCACGTGTTGCCGGAACGGGCCTCGCCGTTCCACACGACTCGCGCGTCTTCGGTCACGACTCGCCATAGCGCCCTCCGAACTGTCCCGGTCTAACCGAAGGTTGCGATCCTACAGCCTCACACGGACCGCTTCAACAGAGCTTGAAGCGGGGGCGACGAGAAGGTAAAACCTGTGGGCTGTTGGAGGCCGAGGCGCTCGGGAGGCGTTGTGGCGAGGGTTGAATCAAGGCCGTGTACACGCCGCGTATCCGTCTGCTAATACTCCAACGCGTGAAGGGAGTTCTGGCCATGCTCGTCGTGGGCCTCGTCGTGACGGCGGGATCGACCGCAAACGTGCGACGAGAGGCGGATGCGGGCTGCCCGATGAAGAACGGCGTCTACTCCTCGTCGAGCCAAGAGGTCGCCGAGGCGCCGGTGATCGTGTTCGTCATGACCTGTCAGCACGGCCTCGGCACCCCCAACCGCGATCTCGTCAACGAGGTGGGCGGCGCCGCCGCCTGCCGCGCGGCCAACCCGTCGAGCGATGTCGCGAACTGGGCTCCCGGGGGAGTCGACACGCGCGTACGACTTCCGATCACCGGGACTCACGCGCGTTTCTCGCCGACGATCGGGTCGACCCCGTACCACTTCTCGATCACGTTCACGCCTCCCCGCGCCGCACACGCCACGGTCACGTGGCGGGTGGGCTCCCTCGGCTGCAGGGTCTCGCTGAGCACGCCCTGGCGTCACATCTAACCGGCGGCCGCTCCTAGCCTTTCGGCAGGCGGGAGCTCTGTCCCGGAGGGGCGGCAGACGTTCACACTGAGGCAACTTGCGCGCGGACGTCCGCGAGGAGGCAGGCCGCCGGCTTGTTAGAATCTGAGCGCGTGGCCGCTGAGGAGAAGCTGGCGCAGGCCCTCGATGCGCTGTCTACGAGATCCGGTCCCCTGACACAAGAGGTCGGGCTCGTGAGGCGCTGTCCACCTGCCGTCGGCGAAGGAGCGACTATCCGTGCTCGCAGAATGATTCGGGCGGCAAGGCCTCTGGGATCTGCTAATCGCGGCGTGCGCGCTCGTGGTGGCGGCGCCGGGAACGGCTCGTTCAATCGGAGCATCTCCGCCTGCGAGCGCCCTGTCTGTCGCAGGTGTCGTGAAGGCGTTCGCGAAGACCGGCGAAACGCTTCGGCTTCGCAGCGGGCAAGGAGAGCCGCAGCTCCTCCCCGCCGGTACGACGCAGTTCGAGTACTCGGTGCTCGTCGCCCGCACGGCCGCGGAGGCGCACGCCGAGGTTCACGGCCTCGCGTTCAACTCCGTGGTCGCACCGGGGAACAGGGTCATCCTCGCCCGGAACGTCATCGTCGTCTACCGGACAGGAACTCCTCGACTCGCGCATATCGAGGACGCAGTTCGAGCGGCGCTGTCTACGAGATCCGGTCCCCTGGCACAAGAGGTCGGGCTCGTGAGGCGCTGTCCACCTGCCGTCGGCGAAGGAGCGACTATCCGTGCTCGCAGAATGATTCGGGCGGCAAGGCCTCTGGGTCTGCTAATCGCGGCGTGCGCGCTCGTGGTGGCGGCGCCGGGAACGGCTCGTTCAATCGGAGCATCTCCGCCGGCGAGCGCCCTGTCTGTCGCAGGTGTCGTGAAGGCGTTCGCGAAGACCGGCGAAACGCTTCGGCTTCGCAGCGGGCAAGGAGAGCCGCAGCTCCTCCCCGCCGGTACGACGCAGTTCGAGTACTCGGTGCTCGTCGCCCGCACGGCCGCGGAGGCGCACGCCGAGGTTCACGGCCTCGCGTTCAACTCCGTGGTCGCACCGGGGAACAGGGTCATCCTCGCCCGGAACGTCATCGTCGTCTACCGGACAGGAACTCCTCGACTCGCGCATATCGAGGACGCGGTTCGAACGATGCGGCGCTAGAGAGCCAGCTCAGGCTTCACCGTCTCGGCGGCGCCGCCAAGCAACGAGACCAGATGTTCACCACCCTGTCACCGCTGACCGGGTTAGGCTCATGTTGAAGCTGGGCAGCCTAGGCCAGGGCTTCGGATGTCCCGCTCGCTTCATTGACTCCCTCCTTGGAGCGGCCGGAGGTACGGGGATGATTTGGCGCGCAACTCCCAGTGGGTACCAGCACCCTTGGGAGGATGCGCGCCGAATCTCAACGCCGACTTCCCTCACTCGTTCGGGTGCAATGCTCGCTCAGGAACCGACGAGCGATGCCGATGCAATAGACGGTGAAGGTCAAGGGAGCTGTCGCCGCACTCTTCCTGGCCGGCGTCTGCGCATCGTTCGCTCTCGCCGGTCGGCCGCCGGATGCCGGACACGGCAGAGGCTCCTCGGCGAGCGGAGCAACGACCTCTGCGACGACCATCATCACCACGACGGTGACCGTGACGACGGCGACCGCCCCTGCGCCTCACTTCTTGGTGCTCTGTCACGAAACCGGATCTGCAGCCCATCCGTGGGTGAAGATCAAGGTCCCACCGAACGCCGTGTGGCCCCACGTAAAGCACGGCGACGTGCTGCTCACCGGCCGCGGGGGCTGCCCTTCCGCGGGCCGGACGGGCGGGTCAAAGGCCCACGGCCACGGCCACTAGGAGGGCCATCCGGGCTGATGGGGCACTCGCTCAGGACAACGGCTACGGGCGCAAGCTCCGGCCGAGACGTCACGGCTGTGCGCACTTGGACGTGATCGTGGTCTGTGCGGTCGGAGTCGAGTTCGCGCTCGCCCAGTTGGTTCCCACGACGGCTGCGACCGCGTACCAGTACGTGCCGATTGCCAGGCTGGCGCTTCTCCACGATGTTGCGGTGACGCCGCTTGCGGCCACGGTGTAGCCGGTTCCAG
This sequence comes from uncultured Actinomycetota bacterium, assembly GCA_963720045.1. GTDB lineage: Bacteria > Actinomycetota > Thermoleophilia > Gaiellales > Gaiellaceae > PALSA-600. Next base: position 187,945 of record CAVREC010000002.1, read on the forward strand.
CGGAGGTTGTGGATACGTAGACCGTGTAGGTCGAGACGTGCGCCACGCCTGTCCAGTTGACGTCGATCGTCGTTCCGTTCTTCTTCGTGCAGACGGCGGCCGGGGACGGCCGGTGCCGAGGGCGTCGGCTGGGCTTGCACTCCGCCGGAGCTACCTGCCCCGAGCCCGACTGTCCAGCTCGTCGCCAACGCGGGACCACAGAACCAAAGGAGGGCCGCGCCGAGAACAACAGGGACCCAGTACATGCCCGGCCTGATGCCCACGGCGCCGACCCTCCACCCTTTGATCGTGCTCGCCCGCCGCCTGCTAGCTCGTCCAGGCGTCGTTGGCAGGGCTCGTGGTCGCGCTGCCTGCACCGCCGCTCGCGCTGACTCCGGTCAGAGCCGGCAGCGAGAAGAAGGTTCCCTCACAGGCAGCCGGGGCGGCGGACGTCATGCTCGCATCGTTTGTCAGCGTCAAGGTGAGCGGATTGTTCGGGTTACCGCTCGGCCCGACGGTGACCGGCGAGGTCAATGTGTGCGAGCTTCCCGAGACCGCGGTCGCGTAGTTCCAGCTCACGTAGCTCGGGCTCGCCGCGAGACAGCCGACCTGCGTGGTTGTGAGCGCACTCGTCGTGTAGCCCGTGGCGTAGGTGGTACTCGTCGGCAGATTCACCGCTGTGACGGTGACGGGGAACGGGTTCGGGTTCGAGATCGTGAGGACGACGTCACCCGTCCCGCCTGGATAGAGAAGGTTGCTCGCTGACGGCGCCGCGACGGCAGCGATGCTGAGGTTCGTCACCGACCCCGAGGCAGCTTGGCCGCTGGAGCCGCCGGCCAAGCCGACTATCCAGTTCGTCGCGGCGTAGACCCCGGTGGCTGCGACGGCGGCTCCGAGGACCGCGCCCACCAGCTTCGACCTCGAGGACCACCCGCTGTTTTTCCGGCTACGACGCCCAATCGCCGCATCACTCGCCCGAGCTCCAAGCGTTTTGCTCATGAAGAACTCCTTCCCTTAGTACGCCCCCCCCAGGGTCACGGCAGCACGAGTTCCTCGTGAGCGTTCACGCGTGTTTGATTTGAGAACATCCGTCACGCGGATATCGGCAGTTCGAGATCAATCTTGAGCTCCTATCGACGAGCAATCGGGGCGGCATCGGATCGGACACGGGGGAAGTCGGCGCACCGACCGCTCAGCGCTCGAACCTGAGAATCCCCGTAACTCCATGCGCCGAGAGAACCACCCTGGGCTAGTCGGCGCACCAACGGTGGGGTCGAGTCCGTTTCATGACCTGAGTGCCGTTCGGCAGACTTGAGCGAATGCCTACACCTCCCCTCCGCCGCGAGCGGCTTGGTTCCAGGGCCTGGGCGGACGAGGCGGTCTCTCGGCTCGAGGCGGACGCCAACCGTTCGGCCGACACCCATCTACACCACTTCCCGCTTCCATCCGAGTGGGGCATCGATCTCTACCTGAAGGACGAATCGGTTCACCCGACGGGCTCCCTCAAGCATCGACTGGCCCGCTCGTTGTTTCTCTACGGCCTGTGCAACGGGTGGATCACCGAGCGAACGACGATCGTGGAGGCGTCGAGCGGCTCGACGGCCGTCTCGGAGGCGTACTTCGCTCGCTTCCTGGGCCTGCCGTTCGTCGCAGTCATGCCGGCGTCAACGAGCCCTGAGAAGATCGCGCTGATCGAGGCCCAGGGAGGGTCGTGCCACCTGGTCGAAGACCCGAGGATCATGTATGCCGAAGCACAGAGGCTGGCGAAGGAGCTCGGCGGATATTTCCTGGATCAGTTCACCTTTGCGGAGCGCGCGACCGATTGGCGCGGCAACAACAACATTGCGGAATCGATCTTCACCCAGATGGCTTTCGAGCGTCATCCGGTCCCGACGTGGATCGTCGTCGGCGCCGGCACAGGTGGGACGAGCGCGACGATTGGACGCTACGCCCGCTTCGGACGGCACTCGACGCTCATGTGCGTCGTGGACCCGGAGGACTCGATCTTCTATTCCGCCTGGACCGGCGACTCGTCGACGTTCACCGGCCGCCCATCGCGCATCGAGGGGATCGGACGCCAGCGAGTCGAGCCGTCGTTCCTGCCGGACATCGTCGACCGGATGATCCAGGTCCCCGACGCCGCCTCGATTGCGACGATGCGCCTCGTTCGCGAACGCACCGGCCGCAGCGTCGGGGGCTCCACCGGGACGAACGTCTGGGGTGCGCTGCTGCTCGTCGCCGAGATGCTCTCGCGAGGCGACCGGGGAAGCGTCGTCACCTTGATCTGCGACGGCGGCGACCGCTACGCCGGCACGTACTACAACGACGCCTGGGTGCGCGACCAGGGCCTCGAGCTCGCTCCATACAAAGCGGCGCTCGAGACGTTTCTCGAGCGCGGCGCGTTCCCCGCCGGGGGCTTCGGAACCTAGACCTCGGTGATCTTGTCCCGGATCGCGTCGACAACGTCTGGCGGGACTTCCTCCATCCCGTGTGCTTCACGGGCGTGCGAGGCGATCTCCGCCCACAGTTTCTCATCTGCCTCGTTCTGCCCGACCCACTGGCAGCCCGGCACGACATCCCCGCAATTGAACTGCTTCATCGACCCCTCCTTCGTGCGTTGCTCAAAAACTCATGTTAGCCCGGCCACCGCGACCCGCTGGGGGCATGGGGTGGAGCGCCCGTTAGTACGATCGGCGGATGTGCCGGGTTCTCGCATACCTCGGAGAGCCGCTCCCTGTGCGGAATCTGCTCTTCGATCCCGACAACAGCCTGGTGGCGCAGTCGTACAGCCCTCAGATGATGAACACGTTCCTCAATCTCGGCGGGTTCGGCTTACAGGCCTGGGATCCAAGCTCACTGCGACCCGACGATCCGTTCACCTACCGGGCCACCACCCTCCCGTCGTTCGACGGCAACCTCCGGTCCCTATCGGGCAAGCTCGCTCCGACGTGTCTCGTGGCCCACGTGCGCGGAGTCACCTACACGGATGAGGCCGTGGTCGCCGACACGAACCTGCACCCCTTTCGCTTCCGCGGCGCCCGCGTCGTCTTGGCGCACAACGGGCATCTGCGTCAGTTCGCGCGTATGCGCTACTCGCTCGTCGAGCACGTGCGGCCGGACATTGCCGAGCTCATCGAGGGGACGACCGACTCCGAGTGGATCTATGCGCTGATCCTGTCACAGCTCGAGGATCCTTACGGGCTTCCGGAGACGCGCGAGCTCGCCGAGGCGACGGCCGCCTCTCTCCGGATTCTCCGGAGAGTTCGCGCAGCTCACGGCATCGACACGTCCTCGCCGGTGAACCTTTGCGTCAGCACCGGCCGAACAGTCATTGCGACCCGCTTTTCGTTCGATTACGGCTGGTACCCGCCCGAGGACGAGTTTCTCGAAACGGATCTTCCCTTTGTCAGTCTCTGGTACGCGATCGGCGGGGAGTACGCCGAGCACAACGGTGGTTGGCAGATGACAGCGGCTGAGAACCCGCGCTCGGTGATCATCGCCTCGGAGCCGCTGACGAGCGATCACTCGTCATGGCTCGAGGTGCCCGAGTACTCGATGCTGACTGCCGAGCTCGGCCCGAACGGGCTCGAATTCGAGACGCGCGACCTCGATGTCTGAGCGCGAAACGGCCGAGTTCCTCGCGACGGTCCCGCTGCTGGAGGGCCGCGACGAGATAGACCTTTTAGAGCTGACTCGCGTGCTCCGCCGGCGAACGGTGACCGAGGGCGAGGTCCTCTGGCGCCAAGGCGATCAGGCGCGGGAGCTGGTCTTCATCGTCGAGGGCGGCATTTCGGCATCGCTTCGGGTGCCCGGGGACCGCTCGGTCGAGATCGGCCGGGCCGGGCCACGCGACACGGTCGGCGAGATCGGGTTGCTCGAGGGCGGAGAGCACACGATGACGGTGCAGGCGACCGAGCCGACGACGATGCTCGCGCTCAGCCGTCACGACTTCGCCGCGCTGCTCGCACGCTCGGATTCGTCGGCATTCGAGCTCAAACGCCGCCTTGCCTCGCAGTTCACCGGTCGTCTGCGCAACCAGCTCGCACAGCTCGCGCTCACGCTGAGCGGCGAGCTGACCGGCGCGGCCGGCGACGACGCTGTCCTCGGACTTGCCGACCTCGAGCCCTGCGGCCCGCCCGACAGCGCGTACCTGAGCCGCATGGCGAGCTTCCACGAATTCGATGGCGTGGCCCTGTGGGGCTTCCTGACGTCGGGAAGCTATGCCATGTGTCCGCCTGGAAGGACGCTGCTCGTCGAAGGAACCCCGTCGGCAGCGTGCTACCTGACGATCAACGGTGCAGTCGAGAAGGTGCTGATCCGAGGCGACCGCCAAGTCCGCGTAGGTCTAGCGGGCCCGGGCAAGGCGTTCGGTTACGAAAGCCTCATCGACGGTCGCCCGTCGCCGGTCACCGCGGTCACGCGCGAACGAACCCTGCTGCTCGTCCTGCCTCACGATCCGTTCAAGCAGCTCTTCGGCCGGGACGACACGATCGCACGCGTCTTTCTCGACGTGATCCTCCGCGACCTGGTCGCGACACTGCGCCTTACCCTACGGCCGCATGCACGTCTGGCGGCAAGCGTCTGACGATGTTCGTCTCGCTGGTTGCAGTGAGTCCGACTCACGATTCGGAGCCGATGAACCTGGGCGAGCGCCCACTCGCCCGTCGCGCGTTCGCCCCGCTGACCGCACTCCGGAGCGGCCACGGCCGAGGATCACATCGCCACGCTGGGAATGCCTACGTATCGGCGTCCCCCACACTCAGCGGACCCAGAGCTGGTCGAGCAGGGTGCCGTACTGCGGGTTGTACTGGTAGTTGCCGACCCGCTCCGAGACGACCTCGAGCACGACGCCGTTCGCGAACGGGACCCAGGGCGCCTGCCAGGTGACGTCATGGTCGACCTTGGCCCACAGCTGCGACGCGGCTTCGGGGTCGGTTGCCTGGAGCGACTCGGCGCGCGCCATCTCGCGGTCGATCGCTGGATCGCAGAATTCGGCGACGGCCTGGTTTTGGGAGCTGACCGGGTTGTAGGAGCTGCAAGCGAACGCCGGGGGGATGAAGCCGGCCGGCGTCGCCGCGAAGTCCGGGCCCCACCCCCAGAAGCCGAGCTGGACGTGGAGCCTGTTTTCCCTGAGGAAGGGATCGAACCTGGGGGCCCGAAAGCGTGCCTTGTAGCCCAGGCTGTCGAGCACCGAGACGACATACCTGCCCGCTGCGTTGCCGAAGGGAATGAAGGAGGGCATCCAGACCGCGACGGCCTGCCCGGCCGTGCCCGAGGCTCGCACGAGCCGCCGAGCGCGTGGCAGGTCGGGAGCCGTCCAGGCCCCGGCCTTGGTCGGCCCAGTCGTGTAGGGGCAGTAGCGTCGATAGCCGTCGAAGTCGGGAGGAAGAACCTGGCAGGTCACCTGGCCGATGCCCTGGCCCCCGGTGAGGCCCAGCAGATGCTCTCGGTCGAGGGCGAAGTTGAGCGCCCGGCGCACTCGTACATCGTCGAACGGTGCGAGTCGTGTGTTCAGCGCGATGGACCAGGTGACGTCCCACGGATTGATCTCGAGCTGGCCCGGATGCTGTGTCCTCAGGGAGGCAAGCACGGCCGGCGACGGCCTCGCCGCATCGGAGGCGAGATCGGCCCTGCCGTGAAGGACCGCCGAGACGTGCGAGTCCGGCGAGCCTTCATAGCGCTCGACGATCACGTCCGGGAAGCCACTCGGCTGCGCCGCCTGCGACCACTCGCGGAACCTCGGATTGCGGCTCAGCCGGATGCCGCGCGCGGTAGAGCCCGGGGTGATCTCGTACGGGCCCGTTGCGGGTAGCGGGCCATGGGGATGGAGAGGCGTCCCGGCGGGAACCACGTACACGTAGGGAAGAGCGAGCTCGGAGAGAAAGTTGGGGTTGGGGGCGGTGAGATGGAAGGTGACGGTGTTCGAGGCCGCGTCGGTCACGATCCCTTGCGAGAGGTCGCACGGCTTCTTCGGGTTAGCCATGCACCGTCGGGCGCCGACGATACGGCCGTAATACGTGGCCAGGCCCGGAGCCAGATCGAGCGTCCGCTCGATCGTGCGACGAAAATCCTGCGGCCGTACCAGGGCGCCGGTCGAGTAGCGGATACCCGGCCGCAGCTGGAAGCTGTACGAACGGCCCGCGTCGGTCGGCGAGGGAAGCGAGACGGCGAGATCAGGCACCAGACGGGTACCTGCGCTCCCACCCACCCTTCGAAAGCCCGTCAGCCCGTCGTTCGTTAGCGCGAACACCTGGCCTTGGAGGGGGCCCCCGGTCGAGACCGGATCATCGCTACCGAATCCCGCGTTCACGGTTAGCATCGTCAGCGTGCCGCCGCGGTGGCCGTTGCCTGAGGCACGTACGGCGACAAACAGCTGGCCCGAGCTGACCGCGACCCCCTCCGGCCGGTTACCGGTCGTGACCGTCTGAACAACGACATTGCGCACAGCGTCGATTCTCGAGAGGGTCCCGGCGAGCTCGTTGCTCACCCAGACTCCACTTCCGGACACCGCGAGCCCGCTCGGGCCGTCGCCGACCGCGATCGTTACCGGCCCCTTGCTCGAGGTCGGATCGACCCGCGTCACCGTCCCGTCGAGGTTGTTCGCGACCCAGATCGAGCCTGGCGCGACCGCTACCGCATCCGCGCCGTTGCCGGTAGTAACGGATTGCGCGACGTTCCCGGTCGCGTCGATCCTCGTCACGGTTCCGCTCACGTTGCTCGTCACCCAGGCCGAACCGTCCTCTACGGCGATCCCGTCCGCGCTCTGACCGACGTCGATCGGCGCCAGAGGCTTGTCGGTGCGCTCGTCGATCCGCGTCACCGTGCCGTCATTGGAGTTCGCGACCCAAACGTAACGCGCACCCGTCGCCACCCCGGCAGGGCCGTTGCCGACCTGGATCGTGTCGACGGGGCTGTCCGTGATCGGCGAGATCTTCGTCACGGTGCCGTCGAGGCCGTTTGTCACCCAGACGAACCCGCCTCCGACCGCGATCCCGTCCGGGCCGCTCCCGACCTGGATTCTCTGGATCACCACTTGTTTGATCGGGTCGACCCTGGAGACGGTGCGTGCATCGACGTTCGTGATCCAGACCGAGCCGTCGCCCGCAGCGATCGCGCTCGGGGATGCACCGACCGAGACCTGGCCGGTCAGCCGGCCGTTCGCGGAGTTGAAGGTCCCGACCGAGTCCGCGGAGACGGCGGCGGCGCTGGCGGCCGGGGCCGAGCCGCCTCGCGTGCCGACGATGACGGCCACCGCGGCAGCGACGACGGCCGCAACTCCCGCGACGGCGCCGACCGTGAGCCGGCGACTTCGCGGCCGCTTCAGGCTGGCGGTCCGCAACGGTGGGAACTCCGACGGCAGGCCGTCGGCGACGAGCTGGTAGACCCGCTCCGGCCTGTCGATGTCCTTCAGCTGCCGGTTGCCGAGGTCCCGCAGGCTCACCCCGGAAGGCAGGTCGTCCTGGATCAGGTCGGCGGTGGTGTTCGAGAGCAACACCTGACCACCGTTCGCGGCGGCGGCGATGCGGGCGCCTCGGTGCAGACCGATCCCGTGATAGCCCTCCTCGCCCACCGACGGCTCGCCGGTGTGGAGCCCCATCCGGACACGGCACTCGACCCCGTCGGGCCAAGCGTGCTCTGCCAGCGCAAGCTGGGCCTCGACCGCCGCCTCGACGGCGTTCCGCGCCCGGGCGAACGCGACGAAGAACGCATCTCCCTGCGTGTCCATCTCGCGCCCACCGTGAGCGGCGAACGACTTGCGAAGCAGCCGCCGGTGTTCGGCCAGCAACTCCCCGTACCTGTCGCCGAGCTGTTTCAGCAGACGCGTCGAGCCTTCGATGTCGGTGAACAACATCGTCACCGTCCCCGTCGGCATCGCATGTCCGGAACTCACCACAAGGATTAGACACCCTTGACGGCCCGACTGCTACTCGGGGAGCAAATCCGGCGTGTCCCGCGACCGCACTGCGCCCTGCGGCGGAGCCGCTCCCGGTGAACGCGAACGCGGTCGATGCCGTGGGGTGGCTGACGCCAACTCCCCGACCGCTCGGTGGGGATACAGGGGGCTCTCGACCGGCGAAGCACTCACGCCCGACAGGCGTCGACTCCAGCATGTCCCGACAAAAGGTCAGAGAGGCGCGTAGGCTCCCCCCTCTGAAATCCAGCACCGTTGCTGATCAGCGGTTACGCGTTCACGATGACGGCGTGTTGAACGCGCCACTGGGCTCACGCCTCAGGTAGGTTCGCCTCCTCAGCGAGTCGAGTTGCGCGAAATCGCCCGGGCTGCTGCGGCCTCTGCGACGGCAAGCCCTTCTTCCCTCGCTGACCACCCGCAGAAGATTCTGCTTGCCGATCATTCGTGTGAACCCTTCGGCTTGCCGCAGATAGAGCATGTTCGACCATGTTGGTATCTGCCGCTCAACACGCTCCGTCATAAATCAAGAACGCCTACACGGAAGGTTCGACTCCGCTCTAGCCCCTCCCGTTTCCAAATCTGTTTCCGCTCGCGCGGTAGTAGTAGGCGGACGCCGACACGCCCAGGGTCGGACAGATCGGCTCGACCCCGAAGCGATCGCGGTGCTCATCGACAAACGCGCTCACTTCGGACGGTGCGGATCGACCTCGCCCGCGAAAAACACGGAAGCGGCTTTCAACATCTCGTTCGCGCGTCGCAGCTCGAAGTCTCCTGCCGCAGCCGCTTGGTCTCCTCGCGCTCTTCAGCCGTCGGCAGATCCGGACGGCGCCCCTCTTTAGCCTCCACCTGGCGCACGTACTTCGGCAACGTCTCGGACGGCAGCCCGAGATCAGCCGCGACGTGCGCGATCGGACGACCCGACTCGAACACCAGCCGCGTCGGGCGCTCCAACAGTTCGACCGGGTACTTCCTCGCTCTCGGCATGACAGACCTCTCTCGCCGGAAAACCCGGCGATCAAAGTCTCCGTCAAACCCAGGATGGCTCAGATCGTCGATTGGGCAGTCAGCTGGTCGATGGGCCCGCGACAGTGAGGATGCCGGATTTACGATGTGTTGACGTGCCCTGCGTCCCAAGACTCCTGGCAGCTTTGCTTTTGGTTGGGCTTGCTGCCGTTGCGCCGGCCAGTGCGGGGCGCTCGGTTGGCCGAGACTGGACCGTGCCGAACGGTGGCTGGTCGAGTACACGGACAGTCACCGGGAGCCCCATTACCGCGGCCAACACTGGTCGCTTTCGCGTCCTCTGGAGGTTCCGGTTCGTCGGCGCGCACGTCTCGTATCCGGGCGGATCGCCGGCAGCGATTCGGGGAATCGTCGCGACGCCGATCGTGGCCCGGGATACGGTCTACATTCAGGATGCGACAAGCAGCGTCTATGCGCTAAACCGGAACACGGGGGCGGTTCGGTGGGAGCATCGCTTCCGAGCCCCGAACTTCGGTCGGAACGGGTTGTCGTTCAGTTCCGGAAGCGTCTACGGTGCGACTGACACCACCGCATTCGCGCTCTCGGCGAAGTCCGGCCGGCTGATCTGGCAGCGGAATCTCGTTTCGCCGGTGCAGCAGTACGTCGATATCGCGCCGTTGATAGCGAACAACCTGGTGTATGTGAGCACTGTTGGGTACCCGCCTGGCGGCCAAGGGACGCTCTACGCACTCGACGCGCATCGCGGCACGATTCGTTGGCGCTTCAATACGCTCCGCAGGCCGTGGCGCAACCGAGGGGCTGGTGGCGGGGGTGCGTGGTACACGCCGTCGGTTGATTCCGCCGGCAACGTTTACTGGGGCACCGCCAACCCCTATCCGGTCGGAGGGAGCCCGGCGAAGCCGAACGGCGGAGCCTATCCGGGGTCGGTTCTGTACACGGACTCCCTGCTCGTGCTCGACGGAAAAACGGGGCGGCTTCGCTGGTACGACCAGGTCACGGCTCACGACGTGCGAGACCATGACTTCCAGCTACCGCCGGTTCTTGGCCCCGATGGGATCGTCTTCGGAGCGGGAAAAGCGGGCATCGTGATCGCCTGGAACACTGAGAGCCACAAGCGAGTGTGGCAAGTTCGAGTGGGGCGCCACCAGAACGACTCGGGCTCTCTTCCCGCGCGAATGGTGTCGGTATGCCCGGGTCTCTACGGTGGCGTGGAGACGCCGATGGCGTATGCGGACCAGAGACTCTTCGTCCCCATCGTCGATCTTTGCTCTCTTGGGAGCGCCTCAGGTTACGCCACGGTGCACACGGTGAATCCCCTCGACGGCACCGGCGAGTTCGTGGCGCTCGATCCGAATACTGGACGGATCGAATGGCGTCGGCGGCTACCGAAGCCAGACCTCGGCTGCGCCACCGTCGCAAACGGCGTGGTGTTCACCTCGACCTTTGACGGGCATCTCTATGCCTTCGACACTGAGACCGGGAAGACCGTCTGGCAGGTGCAGGCACCCGCTGGAATCAGCGGTTGTCCGGCGCTGAGCGGCAACCTGTTGCTCGTCCCGGCGGGGAGCGGTACGACCGAGACGCCTCGCCCGCCCTTCCAGTTGATTGCGTATGCACTGCCCTAGATGTACGTGGGATCCAGGTCGGCCATAGCGCGGTCGCGATGCTGACGCACAGGGCCAGGATCGCGGGTCGTAACGGCGCTCGGGAAGGCGAGCGAGCAACACGACGCGATTCGTGTGACCGGGATCCATTCAGACCACGGCACCCGGTCAATTCACCGCCTGGACGTTCAGCGACCGGGCACGCAAGTCCGGGCGGCTGCCATCGATGGGAAGAATTGGTGACTGTTTTGACAACGTGATGATGGAGTTTGTTCGGGTCCAGGATGCAGGTCGAGCTTCTCGACTCGCGCCGCTGGAAGACCTGGGTCGAGCTCGCGAACGCGATCTTCGAATACATCGAGGTCTTCCACAGGCGTCGTCGCCGCCACTCGAGTCTAGGCATGCTGACCCCAATCGACCTTGGGTGACCCCGACCGGATTGGAATTGACGGAGATCGACACCAACAGCCAGGCAGCCTGAGTCAAGAGACGCGACTCCACCGAATTGGGGACATACCGCAGCCTGCATGTTTCCGACAGCAGTTCAAATCAACTATTATCCCCGAGACCGGAGCTCAACCGCGAAAACCGCTCCGGAGTTCGCATCAGAGGGTCGGCGCGCGCACCTGGAACGCGCGCGCCGACCCCCTCCCGATCTCCTCAAATAAGCAGGCAACAGACATGAGTAAGTCCGTGTCAGCGGCGGAGGTGGAATAGACCCCGCGTCCGTTTACGCCGATCCGAATCGCCTCCTGACGGCAATCGCGCACGGCTTCCGAATCGTCCGATTGGACCTCGAGCCAGCCGTCGCTCCGGAACCGGTTCGGGTAGAGAGCTAGATAGCGAAACAAGAGCCCTTGCGCATCAGTTCGCCGCCCGACCGGCATCTGCAGGTCGGCACGAAGAACGCGAGAGGTCCTGCGGATATCGCTGCGCGACCCCCACCTGGCGGGCCGCCTCGACAACACCGAGATCGAAGAGTCGGCTCACGCGTTGCCTATCGGCAAAGACGTCGCCGATCCTCGACTCGCTGATCGCCGACCGCAATGACGCGAAGAGGACCCGAACCTCGGACATCCAGGTCATGCGGCCCCAACCCGTGCAGATTGAGTCGCTACGCAGATCTCGACAACATCCGATGCGCGCCCCTCGCCGAACCAAAACCCCGCACAGAACGGGGCAAATAACCCCTGGGCGGTTATCAGCCACAATCCAAGTGAGTGCTTGGTCTCGTTCCTCTGCTTGCACGCTTTTTCGCCGACACCTCGACGAGCCCGACCAATGCGCGACCGCCAAGTCTTTGTGGCGGCGCCCGCTGTCCGGGCTGTCGTGTTTTTCGCACGCCGGCATACCGCGATCGAACTCGATTCCGGTGGTTGGAATAGTAGTCAGCGTACGTCACGAGATAGACCAGCAGTCCCCTGCTTTCCTGCCGCCCAGCGGAGCAAATCCTAATTGCATCTTCCGGCGTCCGTGGTTGCAAAGTGCCTGACGCTCGGTGGGATCGAACTTGGAACCAGAGGCTCGTTTGGTCGGCGGTCGACGACACGCTACGGGTTGAGACTTGGTGGTTCCGACCTGGAAATCCGCATTGCACAACTGCGAGTAGCTCGCGTGGAGGCCGCGAGTCGATTCTGTCTAGGCTGCTGCTTCCCGGGCTTGCGGACGCTCGAGTCGTGTGGGTCGGGTAAGACGGGGTCTGGGCTTCGACGGACGGTGTCGCCGCGCGAAGATCGAGACTGCAATGAACACGGACAGAAACGGGACTGAGAGGAAGCGTTCCGGCCGGTTTCGGACGAACCGGAGCGTACCGCTGCGAGCGCGTGTTTTTCCCGGATCAAGCAGTTTGGCTCCTTGGTTCGATGAAAGCGTTCGTTCGGACGCATGCCTGCCGAGCGCCGTCATCAGAAGGTTTGACGGCCTGTCGAGCGCGGTGACTCGCACCGTCCCGTTGCTCTTGAACCGAAGATCGAGTACGGTTGAGCGATAATTTCTCGCTGCAGCACACTTCTCTACGCGATCTTGACCGCTGCCGTCGCCGGCGTGTTGCTGACCGCATCGGGCGCCTCGGCAAAGCACCTCGCGGCGGGGAACGCGAACTGGTCGAGCTGGGGAAACGAGCTCAACCAAAATCGCTATTCGCCGTTGACGAGCATCTCGCCTGACAACGTCGGGCAGCTCGGGCGCGCGTTTACCGTCGATCTGAACAAGTTCGTTCCGGGGATCAAGAAGGGACAGCAGACCTATCCGATCGTCATCAACGGGACGATGTACATCACCTCGGGCGACGACCAGGTGTTCGCAGTGAATGCCGGAACGGGAGACCTTCTTTGGCATTACGCGCCCAACAACGTCGCCACCTTCAAGAACTTCGGGATCGTCGCGAATCGCGGCGTCGCCTACTGCGACAACCGCGTCTACCTGCTCACGCTCGACATGACCATCGTCGCACTCGATCCCGCCACCGGTCAGCAAGTCGCACGTGTTCCGATCTCCAAGGCGGTTCCGGGCGCCCAGGCCAACTACGGTTATTCCGAGACGAGTGCGCCGATCTGCGCCGAGCACCACCTCATCGTCGGTGCAGCCGGGTCGGAATACGGCGCGCGCGGGTTCGTGATGGCCTACAACACTCCCGACTTGACACCCGCTTGGGCGAACCCGTTTTGGACGATTCCGCCGAACGACACGGAGTGGCGGAAGGCGGCGCGGGTCGTGGGCGGAGGCGTCGTGTGGACGCCGACGACCGTCGACACGACGACGAACACGCTCTACGTCGGCACCGGCGCAGCCACGCCGCCCTACTACCCGTCGCTCCGGCCGGGTCCCGACCCGCGCGCTGACTCGCTCATCGCCATCAACCTGATGACCGGCCAGATGAAGTGGTGGCAGCAGCAACTGTCGTCGAACCAGTGGTCGTACGACACCTCCCAGCCGCCGATGGTCTACACGGCGAAGATCGGGGGCAAGTCGCAGCGGATCGTCTCGGTGGCGACGATGGAGGGCGTCTGGTTTGCCTACAACGCCGCCACCGGAGCACCCATCTACCAGCGGGTCAAGGTCATCGACAACGTGGAGCACCCGAACCTCAAGCCGGGAAAGCCCGTTGTGATCTATCCCTCGTCTCTCGGCGGGCTCAACTTCTCGCCTGCGTCGTTCGACCCACAGACGGACTACGTCTACAACGCCGCGGCGGAGACCGCGTCCGTCCTCGTGCAGCAGACCTCGGCTGAAGAGGAGCGGCAGAAGCTACTCGCCGGCGACGTGTTCCTCGGCCTCGCGAACGGCGACTACGGCCAGTACCTGCAGACCGGATGGAAAGACTACGGCTCGGTGAGCGCGATCGACGTCGCGACGGGCAAGCGCGTCTGGAAGTTCGACACCCCGCAGCCCGAGCGCGGTGGGCCCACGACGACAGCCTCGGGGATCGGCTTCGTTGGCGGCGGCGACGGCAACTTCCGGGCTTTCGACGTGAAGACGGGAAAGGTGCTTTGGACGTTCCAGACGGGAGCCCAGATCTCGGCGGGACCTTCTGTCTACTCCGTCAACGGCACCGAATACGTCGCGATTGCGGTCGGCGGGACCCCGACCTCTTCGTCGGGCGGCACGGTCGCTTCGCAGGTGCAGGTCTTCTCGCTCGGCGGCAGCACGACGCAGTCCACGCCTCCGACGATCACGGCGGGAATCAGGAAGGCAGGTAGCGTCACTGCTGCTACGGCGCAGCATGCAACGTCGAGCCACGCGCGGGTCTCGGCCGCCGGCCGTAACAGCTCGGCCGCGCACGTGACGGCGCCAGGCGCCCTCCTCGTGCAGACCTGGGACCCGAACTCTTCCAACACGAAGATCGTCGAGGGTCACGTCCTGTCCGCGGGGAAGCCCGTCGTCGGGGCCGTCGTCAACATCGACGGCTGGGCCGCGGCGCCGACCGACGCGAACGGTGCGTTCGAATACCCCGTCGACATCACGACGCCCTACAGGCACGACGCGACCATCTCGGGCGTCGCCGGCGCGAAGATCGGCGGCAAGCCCCTCACCGCCACTCAGAGCGACGATCTGCTGGGGCGGAACACCGGAATCAGTGTCGGCTACGCCGTGAAGAACATCTCGGCTCACACCCAGTCCAACGGCGACGTCGTCCTGACAGGGAGTCTGTCGTACGGGAACTCGCCGCAGCCGCCTCCGACCGTCCTTCTTTATAGCTATGAGCTCACGGGACGGATCACGGACGCAAACGGCAATCCCGTTGCGGGCGCAATCGTGACGACGCGGACGAACGATCGCCAGTACTGGACGCAGTCCCGGCCAACGGCGGCGAACGGGAGTTACGCGTCGTTCCTCGTCGCGGCAGATCAAGAGGGCGACGACCCGGTTCCAATGGAGGTGGGGGTCGCGGTGGGCAATACTGCGTACGCCGAGCCTGCTGCTGACCAGATCAACTTCGCAAAGCTGCAGAGCGCATTGCTGAACGTTCAGCTTCCGGCGTCACCGAGCACACCGCTTCCGAAGACTTCGCTGAACCCGCAAACGATCGCCGGTGCGATCTACCAGGGTCTGCTCGTCGGAGTCGTCGGCGGCAAGGGTGGAGTGATCAAGCCCATCTCCGCGACCTGGCCCGACGGTAGTGGCAAGTTCCGGCTTGTACTGCCGAGCTCGGCCCGTGGGCTCGCCGTCAGTTTCTGGGAGGCGCAACGTCAGTTCTTCTCGACGAAGACGGCCACGCCTGGCGCCGTCGTCGATCCGGCGATCTATCCCAAGACGCTTCCGTCGAACGCGCCCCAGGGTCTCGCGACCTTCAAGCTCCCGGGTTGATCGTTAATCAGGCTGACCTTCAAATAGACGGCTGGAGCAGATGCCGCGGCATCCGTCGTCTACGATGGGCTTTCGCGTCGTTGCGATTACTGCACCGGCTTGGGCGTGACGCGCCAGTCCTGGGGAGAATGCAGCTATGAATGAGAGCGAATCGGGCGACGGGAACACGGGCGCGGCCGGAGCGGTGGCGCGAAGGCTGCTCGGGAATATTGAGACCGTTGTCCACGGGAAGCAGGAGGAGATCCGGCTCGTCCTTGCCGCGTTGATCAGCGGCGGACACGTGCTGTTCGAAGACGTTCCGGGAACCGCAAAGACTGTCCTCGCGCGTGCGATCGCCGGCAGCATCGAAGACGCAGTTCCGTCGCGGATCCAGTGCACGCCGGATCTCCAGCCCACGGATGTAACCGGGCTCAGCGTCTTCGATCAGCAGAGCCGAAAGTTCGAGTTTCAACCGGGGCCACTCTTCGCGAACGTCCTCCTCGTCGACGAGGTCAACCGGGCAACGCCGAAGACCCAGTCGGCGCTGCTAGAGGCGATGGCGGAGCGTCAGGTGACCGTCGACGGGATCACCCGCGCTCTACCGGAACCGTTCTTCCTCATCGCGACCGAGAACCCGATCGAGTACGAGGGGACGTTCCCGCTTCCCGAGGCCCAGCTCGATCGCTTCGCGCTCCGCTCGAGCCTCGGCTATCCCGGCGAGGCGGAGGAGCTCTTGATCGTCCGGGAGCAGAGGCACGGGCATCCGCTCGAGGGTCTTACGCCCGTCATCTCGCTCACCGAGCTCACCCAGCTCAGCCACGCCTCCGAGGACGTCTACGTCGACGAGCTCATCGACAGCTGGATCGTCCGGCTCGTGAGATCGACCCGTTCGCTCGACGAAGTGGAGGTCGGGGCGTCGGTGCGCGGGACACTGGCACTCGTGAAGGTCGCACGAGCCTGGGCGCTGCTTCACGGAAGGCTGTTCGTGAAGCCGTCCGACGTCGACACGCTGTTCGTCCCGGTACTGGGGCACCGCCTGATGCTCTCGCCCACCTACCTTGCCGAGGCCCGCAGCCTGACACGTGACGAGACGCTCCAACGCATCCGCGAGCGTTGCCTCGAGCAGGCCCCCGCGCCGCGTCCGGACTGGCAAGTGGAGGGCGTCGGCGAAAGCTCGGAATGGGCCGCCCGGGGCGAAGCGGCCTAGCCCCCGCGAGTCTTCCCGTGCCGTCGAGCGTCCGTAGCGTCTTCCCTCTTGTCCCGAAGTTCCGCGTCGCAGGGCTCCCACTCGGGGGCGGCCCGAGCGTGCGTCGAGGCCACGGCTCGGACGTCGCCGGCTCCCGCGCATACGTTCGCGGCGACCCGATCTCGACGATCGACTGGCGTGCGAGCGCGAGGCTTTCGACCGCCCGCGGACAGGACGAGTTCGTCGTCCGCGAACGGTACGCCGAAGAGGCGCCCCATGTGGTCATCCTGTGCGACCGCCGGCCATCGATGGCCCTGTACCCTCCGCCATTCCCGTGGCTCTCGAAGGTGGAGGCCGTCCGCTCTGCGATCGAGCTGATCGTTGCGAGCGCGGAAGCTCGTAACGCAGCCGTCGCCTACCTCGATTACGCCGGAGCATCAGAGCGGTCCGGTGAGCCCTACTGGCTGGCGCCAACCGGTCGGTCCGCGGCGACGCAGATCGAGGCGCGGCAGCAGGAGGCGCGGGAGTTCGATGCGCCCGACGAGGGGATTGCGCTCGGGCTCGAGTTTCTCGCCCGCTTCCGGAGCGAGTTCTCGTCTGGCACCTTCATTTTTGTGATCTCCGACTTTCTCGGACCCGAGCTTCACGACTCGGCGCTGCTCACGGCGGTCGCGAGACGCTGGGAGGTCGTGCCGGTCGTCGTTCAGGATCCAACGTGGGAGCGAAGCTTCCCGCTCGTCGGGTCGGTCGTCGTTCCGCTTTCCGATCCCGAGAACGGGGAGGTCTTCGACGTGCGCCTGTCACTTCGTGAGGCACGGTCGCGCCGGCGCGCAAACGAGGCGCGGCTCGAGACTCTGCTCGGGGGCTTTCGGGCGCTTGCGCTGGAGCCTGTCTTCGTCGGGACGAGTGAGGACTCGCTGATCGACCGGGCCTTCGCCGAGTGGGCCGACCGGCGCCGCAGCCTCCGCCGCCGATGATCGTTCGCTCCCAAGTCATAGTCGGGCTCGTCGGCGTCGTTCTCGTCACGCTTCTTGTTGGCACCGCGCTCGGATGGTGGAACGGCGGCGCTTCCGGGCATGCCCTCCCTCGTCCGCTTTCCGTGCAGACGCGACTACTGCCTGCCGCGGCGTACTTCGGCGATCCCGTGGTGGCCGACGTCACGGTCGACCTCGATTCTCGGCTGGTGGTTCCGGGCAGCGTTCACGTGCAGCCGAGCTTCGCCCCGTACGTGGAGTCCGCGCCGCCCGTTGTCTCCTCGAGTGCGGTGGGGAGGGACGTGAGCCTGGACTACCGGTACACGATCCAGTGTGTGAGCGACGGCTGCCTCCCGACCACCGGTCCGCGCACCGTCCAGCTTCCGGCTGTGACGGTGAAGCGCGCACCGCTGGGCGGATGAAGACGGTGACGGCTGCCTGGCCGGCAGTCACGCTCGCATCGCGGCTTGGCAGGTCGGACTTCCGGGGCTCCGCGCTGCGCTTCCGGCACTCAGCTCCGCTCCCTGCTCCGGTCTACGGGACGTCGCCCAGCGGGCTTGCGCTCGCGCTTACGATCGTGGCTGGAATCCTGGGTGTGGTCGCCGCCTGTCTCCTCGGGTTCGAGCTTGCCGCTCTGCTCCGTCGGCGTCGGGCGCGGGCCGCCGCGCCCACGGCACTCGAGTCGGCACTCGCCTTCGTTCGGGACGCAGCGTCGAGGCGCGATGCGGCCGATCGGCGGAAGGCGCTCGAGCTGCTGGCCGAGACGCTCGCCGCCGAAGGGAACCCGACGGTCGCGAACGCGGCCGAGCAGGCGGCGTGGGCCGAGGTTCCGCCCACATCTGAACAAGCCGTCGAAGTAGCCGACCAGGCGGCCGGGTTGGGCACGATGGAGCGCTCATGAGCTCGATTCCGTACGCGCAGGCGAGGGTATTTCGAGCAGTCGCTGCCCGGGGGGCGCTGGTCCGCCGCGTGCTCCTTGTGTTCGTCGTGCTGCTAGTTGTCGCCGCGGCGCTCGTCGCCCGTCAACCTCACGCAGGCAAGCAGCCGTTGCTGCCGGCGAAGGCAGGCGGCGTCGTCGTGCTCGATCTCTCTGCAAGCATTACCTCCGACACCTACTCGAGGATCCACGAGTCGCTTCAGCAGCTCGTCGAGCGCCGCGGAAGGTACGGCCTTGTTCTCTTCTCGACCGTGGCCTACGAGGCTCTCCCGCCGGGAACGCCCGCCTCCGCGCTCGAGCCGATCGCGCGCTACTTCGTCGTGCCCACGCATGTCGTCCAGGGAGAACAGCCGACGTTCCCCAAGAACCCCTGGAGCGACTCCTTCACCCAAGGAACGGAGATTTCCAATGGGCTCGACCTCGCCCGATCGATCGAGCTCGCGAAGGGAATCAAGCACCCGGCGGTGCTCCTGATCAGCGACCTCGCCGACGACCCGAACGATTTTCAGCGCCTGAACACGGTGCTCAACGAGTACCAGGTCGAGCACATCAAGCTTCGCGTGATCGCGCTGAACGCAGATCCGAGCGACCTTG
Organism: uncultured Actinomycetota bacterium; assembly: GCA_963720045.1. Lineage (GTDB taxonomy): Bacteria > Actinomycetota > Thermoleophilia > Gaiellales > Gaiellaceae > PALSA-600. The sequence continues at coordinate 206,897 of CAVREC010000002.1, forward strand.
CACGTTTCCGGAGCCTGGTCGGAAAGGCGAGCTCGATCGTCCCGGCGGGGCTCTCGACGAATCAGGCCGCACCCCCGTCCGTCGGGACCTCCTTCCCTGTCTGGCTCGTCGTCCTGGCCTCAGTGGTCGCGCTGCTCCTTGCCCTCGTCGAGGTGCGGGCGGCCCGGCTCGACTGGGGCTCCCATCCACGGCCGGACGCGACCGCATGAGGGTCGTCCGGGTGACGCTCGGGCTCGTCGTGCTCGCGCTGGCAGTGGTGGCGGCGCTGCTCGCTGCGGATCTGCGCAACTGGCGCGAGGCGGTGAGCGCCGGCGATGCGGCATTTGCCCGGGAACCCGCCAGCGCGCGCTGGCAGGCCTCCACGGTGCTCCCGTCCGACCCGGCCTTGCGGATCGTGGGCATCTCGAACCAGCTCGCGTTCCGGCGCGCAGCCAGACGGTTCGTCACGGTCGTCGACGCCGGGAACGGCATCGACAACGGGTATTCGGAGTCGCGCGCACGGGGGGCGCTCGAAGAGGATCTGACGAACCTGGCGCGAGGCGGCGACCAGCACGAGGACTCGGCGGCCGAGAACCTCCTCGGAATCCTTGCGTTTCAGGACTCACGACAGCTCGGCCCGAACGCTCCGGCGCCCGTCGAGCGGAGCGTCGCCGACTTCCAGGCGGCGGTCGAGTTGGACCCGGCGAACGATGACGCCAAGGCGAACCTCGAGCTTTTGCTCCGGAATCTGCTCGCAAAAGGCGTGCGCCCCGGCTCGAACGGCTCGTCGAGCGGCCCCGCCAAGGGTCATAAGGGCGCCGGCGGCGGCCTGCCCGGGAGGGGGTACTAGTTTTGTCCGGCTCCGTCGTCTACCTGACGCCCGCGGGGGGCTTCGTCGCGGTTGCGGTCGCTCTGCCGCTGGCCGGCGCGGCGCTTGCTGCGCGCCGCGCGCGGCGCGCACGGACGCTTCTCGGCCTTGGCGCTGCGCCCCGCCGCCATCGCGCCGGCCGCCTGGTGGCGCTTGCCGCAGTTCCGCTCCTGCTCGCCCTGGCGGCGACCCAGCCCGTGCTCAGTTCGACGACGAACGCCCGAGTGCGAACCGACGCCGAGGCGTACTTCGTGATCGACGTCTCTCGCTCGATGGACGCCTCGAAGGGGCCGCGCCAACCGTCGCGGTTCGCTCGAGCAGTGAAGGACGCGATCGCATTGCGTGCGGCGATTCCGACCATGCCCGCGGGGATCGCGACGCTCACCGATCGAGTCCTCCCGAGCCTCTTTCCGAATCCCGACAGTTCGGTGTTCGACGACACGATGACCCACGCGGGTTTCGCTCGGACAGCCGCCGCCGGACAATGACAATGTCGTCGCTACCTCGCTCGACGCGCTCGGTGCCCTTGGAACGGATAACTACTTCCCGGCGAGCGTCAAGAAGAGGCTCGCCGTCGTGCTGACCGACGGCGAGAGCAGGCCATTCGACGCCGGACAGATCGCGCACGCTCTCGGGTCCGGCCCAGGAGTCCACGTCGTGTTCGTGCACATCTGGGCAGACGGTGAGGCCGTATTCGATGGTGCGCACGCAGAACAGGGGTACCGCGAGCTCCCACGAGCGGGCTGATGCTCGCCACGTTGGCCAACGCGATACCGGGCGCGGCCGTCTACGACGAAGGGCGCACTCCACGCTGCGGCGTTGCGAGAGCGGGCGGATCTCGGGACCGGACCGTCGGTGAGCGAGGGACGCCTCGTGCGGCGCCGTTCGCTCGCTCCGTTGGTCGCCCTTCTCGCGCTCGTTCCGCTCGGAGCGGCATTCGTTCGCCGTCCAGCCCTCCGTCGCGGGTCGCGCACAGCACGTCCGTCGGCGGTCGGAGCAAAGAAGTCTCTCCGGTCGCGAGAGGGATGGTGAGAACGGTCGTTCCACGCGGGTGAAAGTGGCTCGTGCGCGGGCGCCGTTCTCTGTCGACCTTGCTACATTGGCCGTACCGGCTCTGGGCGGTAACAAGGGTTGCGAGGAAGGAAGGGCACGGATGAAGCGCTTGTTGATGTGGGGTGCCGCAGCGGTCGCCGTCCTGATGCTCCCGGGGGGATCGCTCGCTGCGAGCCGGACGACCAACCCCGGGCTCGCCCCGGTCATCGTTTACGTCACCGAGACCGACAAGGGAACCACGTATACCATGTGGCAGTCGATCGTCGAAGAGGGCGAGCCGACTCTCCTCGTCGCGAACGCGCTGCTACGCGGAGAGGTGGTCACCTTTCAGGTCACGAACAAGGGCAAGCACCCGCATAACTTCGCGGCGTTCGGGAAGAAGACGAAGACGCTCAAGCCCGGCGGCAAGGCGCACTTCAGTATCGCGCTGATCCATCGGGGGAAGTTCTCGTGCAGGAGCACGCTCGACAAAGGCAAGCCTGCGTTTGCGGGCGTTCTAAAGGTCTATTGAGAGTTAGACGTTAAACTGCTGCCCGGTGCCGTCGAAGACGAAGAATGGAAAAGCGCCGCCGAAGCGCGGCGGCGGCCGGCGGATATGGCTGCTCGCGGCCGTCGTTGTGGTCGTGGCGGTCGGGGCGGCCGTGGTTGTCGCTCTCGTGGTGGACAATGGGTCGTCGAAGCCGGCTGCCACGTCGGCCTTGACGACCGCGCATCAGGTACTTCTGCCCGAGTGCGCTCCCGTCCAAGGAGCGGAAAAGGAGACCTATCCGGGCCCTGCCAAGATCGCGAGTAGCGCGTGAACGAATCGTTCTCGATTCATTATCCGTGCGCCCAGGCGAGGGCCTGGACGAAGCGACTCGCCGTGCTCCCCGTTCACGTGACGAAGGTCGGGAACCCGGGAAAAAGATAGAGGTTCCGGCCGGATTCGTGTGCGAAGCCTGGCCCGACCAGAACGGCCACGCGTATGCAGGCGGCTGCCAGAAGGGCCCGCAGACCGCGTTCGGCTGGAACTGGAACGTCGCCAACTCGCGTCAGGTCTTGGTGCACGCCACGATAGCGGGGCTTACCATATGGAGCAGCTCGCGGGAACAGACACGGAAACGATCCTTGAAGCCGGACCCTTCCGAACGGCCATCACCAGGTCGAGGTCCTCAATACAAGCGGAATCGGGTACTTGAAAAGCTTTGCCTGGACTCCCCCGCACGGCTGGAAGATCACCGCGCTCAAGGCCGCAAAGGGTGCCCGGTGCGTACTGAACGCGAGTGCCCAGATGGTCACGTGCACCGGTAAGGCATCCCGCCGGGCTGCCTCTGCCTCGGGAACGGCGGGGACGTGAAGATCGATCTCGCCATGAAGGCACCCTCGCCCGACGACCGTGAAGGGTGCCCCGGAGCATTTCGGGACGGTGGGGGCCAAGCTGAAGATCACGCGCATGACCCCGGTCCCGTATCTTTCATCCCTGGCACCCAGGCCAAATTCAAGCGCCAGCGCGGCCTGTAAGAGCCCACGCCGGGCCCTGGGGCAGCCGCGCCCCGTACATCGCGCGCATCAGGAGGTCGTCCGGAGGACTCTTCCAGACGACGTGCCGTTCGAGACGTATCCAGCCAGGCCGTGGTATATAGCAGGATGGTGCGACGGTTGCTTGTCCCCCTAGCCGGTTCGATCATGCTGGCGCTCAAGCAGCTACCTGGCCGGCTGCGGCAGTCAAGGCGCGGCCACGGCGACCTCGACCAGCCGCGAAACCGCGAAGCCGCTCCATCCGCCTGCGGGCAGCAAGCCCTACCCGACTTTGCTCGCGGCATCTTGGCCCAGACGATCGTGAGGGAGATGGGCGAGGGCCGCTTTCAGCTCGAGGTCGTGAACCTCAGCGACGTCGGCTTCATCGACGGGTTCACATGGCTCCCGCCGGACACCACAGTTCGGGACCGTGACGGGAAGCAGCGCCGGCCACTGTCGTCTCATCGGCCGGGCGATCGCGTGTTCCACCGTCGATATTCGACCTCCATCATGTACCTGCAAGGGCGACGGGGGCAGCGTGACGGTCGACTTCACTGCGACCTCGAATCGACGGCCCAATGGAACCCTGTCGAAACCGCAGACCTCCGGATTGACGATCGATTCCGTCACGCCTGTCCTCTACGCGATCCCGGCATAGGCGACGGAGAGTGCCGCGCGGTCGCTTCCACTCTGTGGTCCGGGGCATCGCGATACCGTCGTTGCGTCCTGCGTCAGGCAGGGCTAGAAGGGAGCCGATGGCGGGCGCCACGATGGATCGAGTGCACGACGTTACGAATGTCCTGACCTCTCGCCGTGGCCTGATGTTTCAGGCGGTACATTCGTTGCGCTTCTGGCCGCGGCGACGGTCGCCGGTTGCGGAGGTGGCGCCAAGCGAACCAGGGCGGGTTCACCACCGGCGATCGTGTGAGCGCGCAGCACGCCCTGGATCGCCTGGCGAAGACGACGATTCCACGGGACATCCTGATCGTCAGCTATTCAACTGTGGCCGCGCCGGCGCAGTGCCTCGTCCATCTCGAGTCGGAGGACGCGAAGACGTTCCGGTTGCTCGTCTTCTGGACGCCAAGTCACGGTCACGGAGGCACCTACACCTGGCTCGAAGGAACGGTCGGGCCGAACCTCGCCGAGGACGGCTTCAACCTCGCCGGCGCGACGAGCCACTCGCCCAAGGTCGAGGCGCTGCGATCGGGGCACGGGGATGTATTCGCAAGACCGCTCGAGCGGTGCTCGGTTGGGGTCAACGGGCATGTCTCGCTCCTGGCCGACAACTGATGCCGAGGCGGAGAAGGCGGCCTCGCCTCGACGGGCAAAGCCGGTGGCGCAAACGAGTTCAAAGTTGCAACGGCAGCAAGATCGCGATAACCTGCGCCAATTAGTCCCTTTGAGTCGGAGGTGCGTGGTAGATGTCCAGGAAATGGTCGGTTCCTAGGAGAGCGCTCTTGTTCGGAAGCGTCGGTGCGCTGGCTGCTGCTCTAACGGTAGGGTTGGCGGCGGGCGCGAGTGCCACGACACACAAGGCGATCGCCGTGCAGAAGGCCGTCAAGGCGGCCCCACCGGCGACGAACAGCACATACCCGTGGCTTCCGGCAGGCGTGACGCCCGCCGGCGCGGATTGGCCGACCACGGGCGGCGATCTTGCCGGGTCGGATTATTCGACGTTGAATCAGATCAATACGAAGAACGTTTCGAAGTTGCATGTGGCGTTCCAGTTGGCGTCGCTCAACATTCCCGCTCCGGGTACCGGGTATAAGCCTGAGAATCAGCCGATTGTGTTGACGATGGGCTCTCCGGATGCGAGTGGGAAGCCGATCACGAATCTGCCGATGAAGACGACGATGTTCATGCAGACCAACTATGGGTTGGTGGCGCTGAATCCGACGAACGGGGACATTCTTTGGCAGTACAAGGGCGCGCTGACGAAGGGGAACGGGCTGCTCGAGATCGGGGCGCGGTCGATCTCCTACGGTGATGGTTACATCTTCGGGGGTCAGCAGGACGGTTCGCTTGTGGCGTTGGACGCGAAGACGGGTGCGCCGGTGTGGACTGTGGATACCGATGCTGCGGGAACGACCGGGGTCGGGAACACTCATGGCGAGTCGAACCCGTGGTCGATCTTCGACGGGGCTACGACGACGAACAAGCTTGCGCAGGATCTCGTGTTCTCGGCGCCGAACGGTGGGGATAGTCCGCTACGCGGCCACTTCGACGCGTTCAACGCGAAGACGGGTGTGCTCGTGTGGCGGACGTGGAACACGCCGGATCCGACGCAGATCCCGTTCATCCTGAGTTGGGGTAACCCGGCCGAGGCAGTCGTCGGCGGCGGAGCCTCATGGTCACTCCCGGCGATCGACAACAACCTGCAGAAGATCTACTACGGCACCGGCAACCACTTTCCGGAAAGTGGAGCCTCGCCCGGTAAGGCGCTCTGGACGGACACCCTGATGGCGGTCAACCTCTCGACCGGCGCGCTGAAGTGGTACTTCCAGACCGTCCATCACGACGAGTGGGACTTCGACACGTCGAACGCACCCGTTCGTATCAACGTCCTGATCAACGGCAAGCGAGTCCCGGTTGTCGCGATCGGCTGCAAGAACGGGTACATGTACATCCTGAACGCCAACAACGGAGGCGCAGTACCGAACTTCGGCATTCCGGAGGTCAAGATCCCGGATCCGAGCGGCGGTGCCGCGACCACTCAGTTCACGGAGTGGCCGACTCAGCCGGAGCCGGTTGGTGGTGCAGGCAGCATCGTCCCGCACTGCGTGACTTCGGCGTTCGCTGCTGCGACGATTCCGGGATTCCCGACCGCTCCCAACGGCACACCGATGGTGCCCACCTGCTCCTACGCGGCGCCTGTGCCGAACGAGTACGAGGTCTGGGGGCCGACGGCAGCGGGAGGCATCCAATGGACCAGGGAGTCGTATGACCCGGCCACGAACGATCTCTACGTGTGCGGGAACTACGGCATCACCGCAAAGGAGTCGACGTCCACGACCGCGCAGACGTCCACTTCGATCGGCGGCGGGCTTCCTGGCGGCTCTGTCAGCGCGCTGAACATGTCCACCAACAAGCTCGACTGGCAGTTCCAGATCCCGGTCGGAAATAGCGCTCCTGGCGGCCCGACTGTCCGGAACGGCACGTGTTACAGCGGAGACACGTCGACTGCCGGTGGGATTACCTTCGCCGCGCAGAATTCGGCGATCCTCGGCGACGCCACTCCGGCAGCGCTTCCGGCGGAGTTCGACGCCTTCGACTCGAAGACCGGGAAGATCCTCTGGAGCTGGATGAACAACGAAGGCAGCGTGATCAGAGGCTCGTCCGAGACCTACACGGTTGGTGGCAAGGAATACGTCATCATCGAGGCGGATGCACCCACTTCGGGTACGACCCCAACCGACCATCTGACGGTCTTCTCGCTCTAGCGAGGAGGGTCAATCGTCTAAGAGGCACCGGTCTTTGGTGCGCGGGAGCCGCTAACGGCTCCCGCGCACCAGCCTGTCTTGCCTGCTTTCGGCGGAGCCCAACGTGTGACGGCGCTGGGGTAGAGCGCCCTCAGCGGCGAGGGGCATCGTGTATAAACGATTGGAGAATGGTGTCCCACCCGGGTTTCGTAATGGGTTTGACCGCGACATGAAGAAGCTCACACCGCTCGCCGTGGGAACGGTCTTCCTGCTTGCAGCATGTGCCGCTGCCGTCGCCTTCGTGGCGGCTCCCACGGGCCGCGCGGCGTCAAACGACCCGAACGACATCAACTGTCCGGCGGCGCCCTCGGGATGGAGCGCGTCGGCGGTCACCAAACACGTCGTCACCCCCCAGTCGGTTCCAAACGCACAGGACCCGAACACCGACAACGAAACCTATGCGCAGGGCGGAAACGCGGTGAGCGTGTCCTGCACCTACCGTCACTCGGCCGCCAAGCTCGTGAGCGTCACGGTGAGCTACGCACTCCCGGCCGACGCCAATCCGGCAAGCGACTTCGAGCTGGGCTGCGGTACCGGATCTGTGAGCTGGAACGGCAGCACTCGTGTCTATCGCGCCTCGAGCCTCAGGGAGTGGGCAATCGCAACGCTGGACGACGCCTACGGCAGCCTCGCCGGCGGAGACGTCCCGCGATTCGAGAACGTCACCCGCCAGCTGCTCCAGAACGCCCAGGCCTACGGGCACTCGTGCAGCCTGGCCGCGAAGCAGACGGGGATCTCGTCAAGGGTCTACTTCGACATTCTGGTCGCCGGGGCCAACCTCAAGGACACCTTCTACACTTCGCAGAGCGGCAAGGCCGGCGTCTCTCCGATCACCCAGATCTCCGGGCTGACAGCGGCGCTGCCCGTGAAGACGAGCGCCGGAACGCATGTGCTGACGATCAAGCTCACGCGCGGCATCGACTATCGCTCGCAGACCCCTCACGCCGCCGGCCAGGCTCGATTCCATGTTGTCGTGACGGCGTCGAAGGTACCGGCCTGCCGGAAGGGTGCCACCGGCACGCTCACGATCTCGACGAAGCCCGTCATCGTGCTCGCGGTCTGCGGTCAGACGTTCCTTCCCGGCCCCGCGCCACCGGTTCACTTCAATAATTGAGGGCCAAGCCGCGTGGTACGCTCGCTGAAGCGCCGGTTGGCGCGAGTATCGGACTCGGATTATCGGACATGGATTTAACGGAGAAGAGCAACGTGACGACGTATCACGAGACGCGTGGGAGCTGTGGGTTCGGCATGAAGCTTGCCGGCGTTCATTCATCGGCTATTTGCGAAAGGGGGGTCTACTCAAGTGCAGAGATTTCAATCAATTCCGTTGCCTAGAGGGAGAGGACTAGCGGGGGTGACGGTGGTCGTTGCCGTCTTCGCCGCGGTTCCGGCGGTTCAGGCCTTGGGTGGCGGCGTCAAGGCGCCGGCAACCGCGAAGACGACGATCAAGGTGACCGTCGGCGGGCCGAGCGAGCTCTCGGTGAAGCTGTCGGAAGTGTCGAAGATCCCGGCCGGATCGGTGGTGTTCGACGTGACGAACAGCGGAAAGGTCAAGCACACCTTCAAGCTCTGTTCGAAGGCAGCAACGACCCTCGCGAATACCTGCGCCGGTAAGGCGGTGACGGTGGCAACTCATGGCCAGTCGGCAACTCTGAAGATGACGTTGGCAAAGGGCAAGTACGAGTTTCTCGTCACGACGAGCGGCCAGACGGCGCTCGGGAAAAAAGGGCTGATCGGCGTCGCGCTTGCCGTGCCGGCAACCACCCAGACGATTCCGAAGGGCACGACAACAACCACGACGCCGCCCAAGACGACACCGCCGAAGACCACCACGCCGCCCACGACGACGACTCCCCCGAAGACCACGATCCCGAAGATCACGTTCCCGACCGGGAATGCCGCCAACGGAGCGTCCGTGTACAACTCGGCTGGATGCGGGTCCTGTCACATCCTCAAGGCTGCAGGCTCGCTCGGGGATGTCGGCCCGAACCTCGACCTCCTCATGCCGACGATCAGTGATGTCGAGATCCAGGTTTACAGCGGCGGGGGTGACATGCCGGAGTTCGGTGACTCGCTCACGACCCAGCAGATCGCAGACGTTGCGACGTACGTAAGCACGAACGCGTAGGAAAGCCACACTCCCCAGGGAGCGGGCAGAGCCTTCCGCGGACAGACCCTCCAGCGGACAGAGCCTCGAGCGAACACCTTCGAGGCTCTGTCCGGCTCTTGTTCCTTCGTCGCCGCTACCAGGTTGGTCACAACGATCGTTTTTGGGGATTCGAAGCGCTATCGTTGAGGCGTGAGCCGGTTGCCGTCGATTCTCACCGAGATCGGACGTTGACGTTCGATCAAGCCCAGCGATCGCTGCAATTGCGCGCGGGCATCCTCCTGCTCGCGTGTGCCGCGCTTGTCGGTCTCGTGTTCGTGACAGGCGCCGGTGCCGCTACGCCTGGCGCCGCCAAGGATCCGAACAGCATCGGCTGCCCGGCTGCGCCGTCGGGTTGGAGCGATCCGCCGGTCTCGAGGAACGTGATCACACCCCAGACCGTCCCGGACGTGCTCGACCCCGACAACGACAACGAGTTTTACGCGCAGGGTGGGAACGTGGACACCGTCTCGTGCATCTACCACCACACGGCCGCCACGGCAGTGGATGTCGTCGTGAGCTTCGCGCTCCCGACCGACCCCAATCCATTTGGTGATTTCAGTTTGGGCTGCGGGACGGGTGCCGTGAGCTGGGACGCCTCGACGCGGGTGTTTCGGGTCTCGAGCCCGAAAGAGTGGGCTTTGGCGACACTCGACGACTCCTACGGCGATCTGCCTGCGGGTGAGGTGCCGAAGTTCGAGGATGTGACGCGTCAGTTGCTCGACAACGCGGCGGGTTACGGACACCCTTGCAGCCTCGTGACGAAGCAGACAACGATCGCGGCGCAGGTCCATTTCGATATCTACGTCGCGGGTGGGAACCTGAAGGACACCTTCTTGACCTCGCAGACGAAGACGAAGAGCGGTGTCTACCCGATCACGAAGATCAGCCCGCTCACCGCCCCCTTGCAGGTGAACACCGGCAACGGAACGCGGCCGCTGACGATCAAGCTGCTCCAGGGCATCGACTACCGAAACGAGACCGCCAACGTCAGCGGCCGGGTTCGGTTCAAGGTGGCGGTGACTGCCTCGAAGGTGACGGGGTGCGCGAAAGGGGCGACCGGGACGCTGACGATCTCGACCGTGCCGGCCGTCCAGCTCCACGTCTGCGGCCACACGTTCCTTCCTGGCCCTCCGCCGGGCGTCCGCTTCAACAACTGAACGGCCGCGCGGAGCGCCTGTCGTTTGCGCCCCGGCATTGCCTACGCTAGCTTTCCGTCTCGGAAAGCGCTGATCCGGATCTGAGCGGGGGGCGTCGGCGTCTGTGACTTCCTCTCGGGGGCCGTAAACCACTGCCTGTGTTCTTGTTGTCTGCTGCGGCAAGGGGTTATACGTGATCCGTCTTGATGTGTTCCGGCCGCTCTAGGTGGCGGACGGTGTCCGTTCGACCGATAGTTCGATGGAGGTGAGCTCTGATGCTGGGAAGATGGTCTTTGGTGGCCGCGGCCGGTGGTTCGGCCGCGGTGATCCTGGTGGGGTTGGCGTCGGGCGCAAGTACGCAGGCCCGGAAGTCCGCGGCAGCGTCGCCCCCGAAATCCTGGTTGCCGCCGGGCGTAACACCCTCCGGTGCGAACTGGCCTACGGCCGGGGGTGATCTGTCGGGCACGTCGTACTCGACCTTGTCGCAGATCAACGCCTCCAACGTCTCGAAGCTGAAGGTGGCGTTCCAGCTTCAGCCGCTCAACATCCCGGGTGGCAACAGCTACAAGGAGGAGAACTCGCCTCTCGTGGTTTCGACGGGTGAGCCGGGTGTGACGAACCTGCCGATGGCGACGACGATGTTCATGGAAACAAACCATGGGCTCGTAGCGCTCAACCCCACGAACGGCGACGTCCTCTGGCAGTACCAGGGAGTCACGGCGAAGGCGGGGAACGCCCTCCCGGGAGCACCGCCGGACATCGGATCACGGTCGATCGCCTACGGTGACGGTCTGGTCTTCGGAGGCCAGCAGGACGGGTCGCTTGCCGCTGTCGACGCGAAGACGGGAAGACCGGTTTGGACGGTCGACACGGAAGCCGCCGGATCCGCCGCGGACGGGAACGTCTACGGCGAGTCGAATCCGTGGGCGATCTTCGACGCGGCCTCCACCACGAACGGCTTGAAGCAGGACCTGGTGTTCTCGGCGCCGAACGGCGGCGACAGCCCGATGAGAGGCCACTTCGACGCCTTCAACGCGAAGACCGGCGTGCTCGTGTGGCGCGCCTGGAACACGCCGGATCCGACGCAGATCCCGTTCATCCTGAGCTGGGGCAACCCGGCGGAGGCTGCAGTCGGCGGTGCCGCAGCGTGGTCGCTGCCTGCCGTCGACAACACCCTGAAGCGTGTCTACTACGGCACGGGTAACCACTACCCGGAGACCGGCGGATCGCCGGGTAAGGCCCTGTGGACCGACACGATGATGTCCGTCGACCTCCCGACGGGAGCGCTCAAGTGGTACTTCCAGGCGGTCCATCACGACGAGTGGGACTTCGACCTGTCGAACCCGCCGGTTCGTATCAATCCGGTGATCGACGGCAAGCGAATGCCGATTCTCGCCTTCGGTAACAAGAACGGCTTCCTGTACGTGGTGAACGCCGTGAACGGCGGCGCGGTGCCGAACTTCAAGATCCCGGAGGTGGCGGTTCCCGATCTGAACAGCGGGGCCGGGCAAGCGCTGAACGGGACGTGGCCGACGCAGCCCGAGCCTCAAGGTGGGGCCGGTGCGATCGTTCCGCATTGCACGACCGCGGAGCAGGCGGCGGCGCTTCTCCCGGGCTTCCCCACCGCACCGAATGGGACGCCCGAGATCCCAACCTGCCAGTACGCATCGCCGACCGCAGCCGCCTACCTCGTGTGGGGAATCTCGGTTGCGGGAGGTATCAACTGGAACCGCGAGGCGTACGATCCGACCACGAACGACCTGTACACGTGCGCGGTCGTCGGCGTGTTCGGGCACGAGAATGCGTCGCCTACGAGCGTCATCCAGTCGAGTATCGGCTCCGACGCCGCGGGCGGCTCGATCACCGCTCTGAACATGTCGACGAACAAGATCGACTGGCAGATCAACCTTCCGCCGGGATATACGACACCGGGCGGCCCGATCGTCCGCAACTCGATCTGCTACGGCGGGACGCTCGCGACGGCCGGTGGCATCGTCTTCGCGACGCAGGACTCCAAGCCCGTTGGCGTTCCGACCCCGGAGATCCCCGCTGTCCTGTACGCCTATGACGCGAAGACCGGGAAGCAGTTGTGGAGCTGGACGAACAACGAGGGCAGCGTCATGAGGGCCCAGGCCATGACCTACATGGTGGGGAAGAAGCAGTACATCGCGATCATGGCGACGGCACCCAACGTAGGTGCGAACGGTACGGCGCCGCCGACCGATCACCTCACGGTGTTCTCGCTCTAGGCGAAGCAGATCAGGGCGCAGGCCCGGTGTGCCAGCGAGCTCGTTCCACGGCTAGCTGCACACCGGGCCCGGCCCGTCACGAGCTGGGAAACCGGCGGGGCGCTAGTTATTCGGCAGGAGCTTCAAGTACCCGTTCATCAGAACCTGGCACCTCGCGGTCGGTTTCGTGAAGACATCGCCGGCATGCGCCAAGAGCACGCGAGCGTTCTTCAGTCTCTGCCGCTTGCCGAGCTGCGAGAGCGGGGTGTCGTACTCCGAGAACGTCGGCGCGACCACCTGGCCGTTCGCGAGCTGTAGGCCCCCTGGGAGCACGGCCTCCTGCGCTCCGAGATGGAACTTGTCCTTTGCGGAATCCTTCGTGATCGTCATGTCCATCCAGGTATAGGAGTGCGGTCCGATGAAGGGGATCCAGAAGACGTAGACCTTGAACGTGGTCGGGTTCCGAGATACGCAGATGAACTCGACACGCTGCCGGAGCCAGCCCGGCGGTCGTCGTGAAAGAGACGAGCTGCTGCGGGATGTTCGAGGTCTGGAGGGCGTTCATCGCAACCTGCGCCGCCGTCCGGTCGCCTGCCGTGAGCCCGCCCGAGTCCTTGCTGCTCCCGCAGCCCGCGAGCACCGCGACGCCTGCGAGTCCTGCGGCCACCAGGCTGGCTCCTCGGCGGAGACGGTCTTGCATCCTGGGAGAGTCCGGTTTCTATCCCGCCGGGTAGCATGGCCTCGCCGTCGTGCTGACCTCGCCAGAGGCGCAGTTCGGCAGATCAGGCGTCTGGACGTACGAGGGGATGATCTTGAGCGTCGGCGTCATCGAGAGGATTCCGATCGAGCCGGCGAGACCCGAGTAGCCGGCGGCCACGAACGAGATCACGAGCTTGCCGCCATCGTTGAGACAGGTACAGGTGGGGGGCTTGAGGCCGAGGCTGTCGCACGAGATCTTCGGGTTCAGGACCAGCCGTCGGGAATTGACTCCCACCGAGCCCCGTTGACCCCGCGAGCGCGCAATTTCCGGCGCTGCTTCCGGTCACCTTGACGATCGTCAGGCCCGGGGGCGGCGACCAGTAGAGGGAGTCGATCGAGCCGACATTCGAAACATTTGAAATCGTCAACTTGAAGTGGTTCGACTGAGCCCCGGACCCCCTTGAGAGAGTCTCGCCCACGTCCGTCCCCATCTTGCTCATCGAGTCCGGATCGACCCCGCGCGCGAGTGCCTGCAGCCCGGTCATCGGCACGGGAACCGAAATCGGTGCGTACTGACCGGTCGTCGGCATCGCGGGCAGAGCGCTGGCGCCGCCGCTGAAGGCCAGGCCTACAGCAGCACCGGCGACCGCGACCAGGGCGAGGGCGCATAGTCCGAGCAGCAGCCCACGCCTGCGATTGAGCGGCAGCTTCATTAGCCGCAGGTTACCAACGGTCGGCGGTAGCCGAGGGTACGCGCCGGTTTGAACCGCCCGCCGGGACGCCTACGATCGTCCCTGATCGGACTCGAGCTCGGCGATTTTTTCTCGGCGTATCAGAAATCGTGGAAGCCGTTTCTTGCGGAGCCGAATCGACCGCGCTACCGTTGCCGCAGTAACAGGATGGTCACATCGTACGGGGCGATGTCGGTGCGGTTCCATGCGTTCAGGTCGGAGGACCCAAAAACGGCGAGGAGATGGTCGGCATGATCAGGAGATGGTTTCTGCTGGGTGTAGTAGCCGTGGGGCTCGCAGCCGCAATGGTTGTCGGGCTCGCGTCGGGAGCAAAGACGACGGGGAGAACGGCAGCCAAGACCGCTGCGGATTTGTCGTGGCTCCCGCCGGGCGTGACGCCCGCGGGCGCGGACTGGCCGACGTCGGGCGGCGATCCTGCCAGTTCCGATTATTCGACGTTGAATCAGATCAATACGAAGAACGTTTCGAAGTTGCATGTGGCGTTCCAGTTGGCGTCGCTCAACATTCCCGCTCCGGGTACCGGGTATAAGCCTGAGAATCAGCCGATCGTGTTGACGATGGGCTCTCCGGATGCGAGTGGGAAGCCGATCACGAATCTGCCGATGAAGACGACGATGTTCATGCAGACCAACTATGGGTTGGTCGCGCTGAATCCGACGAACGGGGACATTCTTTGGCAGTACAAGGGCGCGCTGACGAAGGGGAACGGGCTGCTCGAGATCGGGGCGCGGTCGATCTCCTACGGTGATGGTTACATCTTCGGGGGTCAGCAGGACGGTTCGCTTGTGGCGTTGGACGCGAAGACGGGTGCGCCGGTGTGGACTGTGGACACCGATGCTGCCGGAACGACGCGGGGTCGGGAACACTCATGGCGAGTCGAACCCGTGGTCGATCTTCGACGGGGCTTCGACGACGAACAAGCTTGCGCAGGATCTCGTGTTCTCGGCGCCGAACGGTGGGGACTAGTCCGATACGCGGCCACTTCGACGCCTACAACGCGAAGACGGGTGTGCTCGTGTGGCGGACGTGGAACACGCCGGATCCGACGCAGATCCCGTTCATCCTGAGTTGGGTAACCCGGCCGAGGCAGTCATCGGCGGCGGAGCGTCATGGTCGCTCCCGTCTGTCGACAACTCGCTCGGGAAGATCTACTTCGGCACCGGAAACCACTACCCGGAAACCGGGGGCTCTCCCGGGAAGGAGCTCTGGACGGACACGGTGATGGCGGTCGGCCTGCAGACCGGCGCGCTGAAGTGGTACTTCCAGACCGTCCATCACGACGAGTGGGACTTCGACGGTCGAATCCGCCCGTCCGGATCAATCCGGTCATCAACGGCAAGCGCATTCCGATCGTCGCGATCGGCGGGAAGAGCGGTTACATCTTCGTGCTGAATGCCAACAACGGCGGGACCGTCCCGAACTTCAAGATCCCGGAGGTGGCGGTCCCGGATCTCAACAGCGGTGTGGGTGCCGCGTTGGCCACCAATGGCCGACTCAACCGGAACCGGACGGAGGTGCGGGCAACATCGTCCCGCACTGCACCTCAGCGGCCACCTGCCGCGGCTGTCCTTCCGGGCTATCCGACAGCCGCAAACGGGACCCCGATCGTCCTGACCTGCCAATACGCCGCGCCCATCAATACGCTCGTACCTCGTCTGGCGCCGGGCGCCGGAGGCTCGATCAACTGGCCCCGCGAAGCCTATAACCCGGCGACCAACGATCTCTACGTCTGTGCGAGCAGCAACTGTTCGCGCACGAGGCGGCAGGGCTGAACACGGTCGCCCAGTCCCAGGTGGGCTCGGACAAGGCCGGCGGCACGATCACGGCGCTGAACATGTCGACGAACAAGATCGACTGGCAGTACCAGATCCCGCTGCCGTTCACCTCGCCCGGTGGGCCTGAGGTACGGAACGGAACCTGCTACAGCGGAGCCGTGACGACGGCCGGCGGCATCATGTTCGTCGCGCAGAACTCCGCCATCCTCGGCGACGCGACTCCGAACCCGATTCCCGCCGAGTTCGACGCCTTCGACGCCAAGACCGGCAAGATCCTGTGGAGTTGGGCGAACAACGAGGGCAGCGTAATGAGGGGCTCCTCGGTCATCTACTCGGTCGGGAGCAAGGAGTACGTTGCGATCATGGCCGACGCGCCTACCGTAGGGACAAATCCAACCGACCACTTGACGGTCTTCTCGCTTTGAGCGAGGGCTGAGCGTTTGGCGTGTCACGTTCGGCGCATGGTGAGTCCCAGGAGGGCTCCCATGCGCCGAAGCATTCAGCATCCAGAGCTATGGTGTCGAACTGCGAACAAGTGCGCTTTCCTGAAGGCTCGGCCGGTGGAACGGTGACTCTCGCCCGGACTCAGGGCTGGCTGCGACCATCGGCCGGGCCGTTCCTCACCTCGTGTGCCGCGCTCGTTGGTCTTGTTCTCGTGGCTGCGGCGGGTGCCGCTGCGCCTGCCGCGACGAAGGATCCGAACAGCATCGGCTGCCCGGCCCCGCCTTCGGGTTGGGACAGTCCGGCGGTCTCGAAGAGCGTGATCACGCCGGACACGGTCCCGGACGCGCTCGACCCCGACAACGGCGGTGAGCTCGAAGCCGAAGGCGGCAACGCGGCGACCGTCTCCTGCAGCTACCACCACACGGCCGCCACGGCCGTGGATGTAGTCGTGAGCTACGCCCTCCCGGTCGATCCCAATCCGTTCGCTGATTTTGATTTCGGGTGTGGGACGGGTGCGGTGAGCTGGAGCGCCTCGACGCGGGTGTTCCGGGTCTCGAGCCCGAAGGAGTGGGCGTTGGCGACGCTCGATGACGCCTACGGGGATCTCTCGGCGAGTGAGGTGCCGGAGTTCGAGGACGTGACGCGTCAGCTGCTCGACAACGCGGCGGGTTACGGGCATTCCTGCAGCCTCGTGACGAAGCCGACCAAGGTCGCGGCGAAGGTTCAGTTCGATATCTATGTTGCGGGAGCGAATCTCAAGGACACCTTCTATACCTCGCAGACGAAGAAGAAGAGCGGGGTGTACCCGATCACGAAGATCAGTGCGCTGACGGCGGCGCTTCAGCTGAGAACCAGCGCGGGGACACGGCCGCTCACGATCAAGCTGATCGAAGGTATCGATTACCGGACGGCGAGCGCGAAGGTCAGCGGCCGGGTCAGGTTCAGGGTGCAGGTGACCGCCTCGAAGGTGGCGGCGTGCGCCAAAGGGGCGACCGGGACGCTGACGATCTCCACCGTGCCGGTTGTCCAGCTCCACGTGTGCGGCCGCACGTTCCTGCCCGGCCCGGCGCCCCGCTCCGTCGATTTCAACAACTAGTACGCTTTCAGGTGAAGGAGCGAGCTGTGATCCAAGCGATGCCGAGGTATCAGGTTATTGTGCTGGCTCTGCTCGTCGGGGTAGTGCTGTGCCTTGGTGAACTCGTCTCGGGTTCGGCGGCTGCGACGCGAAGCGGAGGATCACGGTGTACGCGGCCCCGACTCGCGTGCAGTTCATGAATCACGCCGACGATCGGATTCGCGGAATGAGTGCGAATCCATTCACGCCGAGCCAGCAGGCGCTCGTGATCCTGGCGAACGGCACAGAGAAGAAAAACGGGCCTTTCCCCGGTGACGACGTGCTGTACAGCTTCGCGCTCTATCCGAACTCGAAGCTCAGCAAGAGCAACGGGTCGGCCCTCTTCACGTGTTACTTCACCTTCATCAAGCGCGCAACGTGCGAAGCGTATTTCCAGCTCAAGACCGGCCTTGTCCTGGCCTCGGGGCAGGTCCGCTTCAACAGCACGCGCTTCACGCTTTCGGTTGTCGGCGGAACCAACGCCTATCTCGCCTCGCACAGGGTGACCTGGTGGCGGCGACCCGCCCTGGAAGGCAAAGCAGGCCCAGCGCCTCGACTTCGAACTGCTCGCATCATGAGGGCCGACTTCGCACACCGAGCCGGCACGCTTGCAGGATGCGAAGCGAAGCTCGCGCTTGGCCTTCACGGTCGCGGTGCTCGTCGGGATTGTCGCAGGGTGCGTCGTCGTCGGGCTCGACGGGTGCGACTGCGGCGGCGGCCAGAGCATTCGATGACGATCTACAGCGTCGCCACGAATGTTCAGTACCTGAACAACGCCGACGACGAGGCCCGCGGTTCGACGAACAATCCATTCGACCCCGCGACCAACAAGCTCAAGCCGAAGCTCAATGGAAGGGCAACGGCCCGTTCGCCGGTGATATCACCGTGTTCAGCTTCAAGCTCTATGACAGCCCAAGCTCAAGAAGATGCTGGGAACGGCGTCGTACACCTGCTATTACAACTACGACCGGCGGGCTCTCTGCGACGCCGATTTGTCGTCACAAAGTGGAGGCAACGGCACGATCGTCGCCTCCGGTCCCGTCAACTTCGACGACACGCGGTACACGTTGGTGGTGACCGGCGGCACGGGGAAATTCCTTGGTGCGCGAGGCGAGCTGTCCGAAACTCCGGTTGTGAAGAAGAGCGCGCAGCGACTTGTCATCCTCTTCGTCGCCGGGTAGGGGTGCTCGCCAGGGCCCGAGATCGACCGGATGGTGGGGGTGTATGCTTGGCCAGGGGCGATCGAGCTCCCGTTTCTGGTTCCCAGCGTCGTCGGAGGCGTGCGGCGGCCGAGAGGCCGGAAGGAGCGGTCGATGAACGATGGAGTTCGTAGTCTGCGCCCGACGGCTCCGTCGATGCTGCTCTGTATCGCGGTCCTCGCCTGTTTCCTGGCAGGCGGGGCTACTGCGGCGAACGGTCAGAAGCGCACGATCTACGCGGTTGCGACGCAGGCGCAGTACGTGAACTACGTCGGCAAGATCGCGCCGGCGCACGATCACAATCCCTTCAACGCCGACGCGAAGCTGCCGGTGCCGCAGAAGGGCCAAGGGGGAAGCGATCCCGGGCAACTCCGCGTTCTTCAAGTTCAAGCTCTATTCGAGCGCGGATCTCAAGCACAGCATCGGGACCGCAACCTCTACGCCTGCTCGTTCACGTTCAACCAGCATGCGACATGTGACGCGTACTACGACCTGAACGACGGCACCCTGTTCGCCTCCGGCCCTGTCGATTTCAGAACCACGGAGGCCCCGCTCGCGGTGACGGGTGGGACGAGCTCGATCTCGGAGCGAGCGGCGAGGTCATCACGAGTGGACCCGGTTCCGATCCTGCAGGCCAAGAACGAGACCCGGCTCGACTTCATTCTTGTCGGCCATTAGTGAGGTAACACCCAAAGTTTGCCCGTGCCGGCAGCGCAGGCTCTTCGTCGAGTACCCTGAGGTGGCGGAATAAAGACTTCAGGGCTTGGGGTCGTCTCTAGCCCAATGGAACCGCCGAGGAAACTCGATGGGCAGCAGTTCCGACTGCCGTCTCTACCCCGCAGCCGAGACCTCGACCGTGGAACTACTCATCCAGGATATGGGATGAGGGCCAACTCCGCCGAGACGACTTCCTTCGCGCGACGGCACACACCGCGAAAGCCGTTGCCTCGGGCATACAGATCATGATCTCGGCGGGTTGGGCACGGAGGTCTGTGCGCTTTCGTGCGATCTTGGGGACGGGCTCGTCATCCTCACGGCATTCTGCTCAGCAGGAATATCGAGCGCCGTAGCCGCTCCTTCAGCGCCTACGCGGACGCAGGTCGTGGCCGAGCGCGCGATCTACAACACCCTCGACAACGCGCTCGACTTCGTGGGCTCGGTCCGCGTCGGCTCGAACGGGGCATTGCACTGGCTGTCGGTCGCCGGAGATGACTCCGGCCAGATCCTCTGCACTCCTGTCACGGTGACGCGGTTCAGCTGCTCCTGGAAGGCAACCCTGATCCAGTCCTACAGAGGCACGGTTCGGGTTGCGTTCCATAAGCAGTCGCCGCAGCTCGTGTTTCTCAACTCGACGTGCGTGAACCCGCACCATCCCGGGGTGTCGTACCCGAACCTGTGTGCCCTCGACCCCGTTCTGGGATGCCCAACGCCTGAGGCAACGAGGGGTTACGGAGCCGCTGGACGGCAGAGCTTGGCGGCGGAATAAAGATTTCGGGGGTCTGGAACGTCCCTTGCTTGGGTCACGGTGTGTGCCCGGTGACAGAAGGAGGGGGCGTGAGAGCTAGATCCATTCGTGGGTCTTCGGCGCCGGGTTGCTGGTGGCGGGGGCCTCGTGGCGGTGTCCTCGGCGGCGTGCATGACGGCCCAGAGGGCGTCCGCTGCCGGCGGCAAGCAGAAGTTCACCGTGTATGCGGTCGCTACGACTGCGCAGTTCATGAACCACGCTGACGACCGCATCCGCGGGATGAGCGCGAACCCGTTCATACCGAACGAACAGGCACTCGTGATCGTGTCGAACGGCAAGGAGAAGCAAAAAGGCCCGTTCCCAGGAGACGACATCCTCTACACGTTCAAGCTCTACCCGACCGCGAACCTGACGAAAAGCAACGGCTCAGCGTTCTTCACCTGCTACTACGCATTCGCCAAACGCGCGAGTGCGAGACCTACTACAAGCTGGACGGCGGCGAGCTGCTGGCGTCGGGAGAGATCCCCTTTGGCAGCTCCCGCTTCATGCTCTCGGTGGCGGCGGCACCCAGTCGTATCTCGGAGCACACTGCGCGGTCGCGCGGCCCCGGCCGGCCACGGGCTCAAGAACGCCGAGCGGCTCGACTTCGTCCTCCTCGGCTCATGAGGGGCCGCATCTCGCTCGTGTTGCTCTGTGCTTCGGCCGCGCTGATCGCCGGGACGTTGGACCTGGCTCCGCGCACACGATGGCCGCTCGGAAACTCACGGTCTACAGCGTCGCCAGCCAGGTGCAATACCTCAACAACGCAGACGACGAAGCACGGGGAATGACGAACAATCCCTTCGACACCGCCCTGAACAAGCTCCGGCCCAAGTAGACGTGGAAGGGCACGGGGCCGTTCGCGGGTGACGTCCCGCCATCTACGCGTTCAAGTTGTACAGCGATCCCAGCCTGAAGAGGGTCGCCGGCTGGCCACATATACCTGCTACTTCAGCTACGACAAGAACGCCTTCTGCGACGCCGACTTCTCGCTCGAGCCCGACAGCACCACGCTGCTCGCCTCGGGCCCGGTCGACTTCAAGCGCAAAGGCTTCGCACTGATCGTCACCGGCGGGACGAGCGGATACGTAGGCGCACGAGGCCAGGTGGCGGAAGAAACGCTTCCGACACGGAACGCCCAGCGGCTCCAGTTCGCGCCCGTCAACTGATCACTCCGACCCGCGCCGCCGCAATATCGGCCCTGCACCGAAAAGAGAAGGAGTGCTTTGAGCAGAACCGTTCGAGGTCTTCATCCGGCCGTCTTCGCCGTGATTCTTGTTCTTTTCCGCCCTCGCCGGAGCCGAATCCGGGGCCGCTGCCGCTACCGCCAAGCAGAACTTCACGATCTACGCGGGTCCCCACGCGGGCCCAATACGTCGACTACTCGGACGGGATCACCCGCGCCCAGTACCAAAACCCGTTCGACATCGACGGCAAGAAGTTCGTCCCGACGACGAAAGGCAAGACCGCGTCGCTCCCGGGGAACTCAGTGTTCTTCAGCTTCAAGTTGTACGCCGACCCGAAGCTCAAGCAGAGCATCGGATCGGCCCTCTATACGTGCAACTTCAACTTCAACCAGCAGGCGACATACGACGCCTTCTACAACCTCAACGGCAGCACGCTCTTCGCCTCAGGGCCGGTCGACTTCACCGACATCCGCTCACTCCTCGGATCACCGGAGGCACAGGCAAATACCTCGGGCTCACGGGTTAAGTTGCGACCAACCGTCCGGCAGGCCCGCGGTGAAGAACGAAAGCCGAACTGGACTTCGAGCTACGTGGATGAACTGGCAACACGATCGGCAGCGCGCGAGGCGGGAGTGTTGTACGCTGCTTCGATAAAGATTTCGCGGACGGGAGGCGTCTCTAGCTTCTGATGGGCGCATCGAGACGAGAGATCGAGAGCCTGTACCGAGATCGCTATCTCGGATTTCGCCGAGCCCTCGCGATGGTGACGGGGAGCTACGAAACAGCTCACGACGTGGTGCAAGAGGCATTCACGAAAGCGATTGCCGAAAGACGGCAGTTTCGAGGGGAGGCTCCCTTTGGAGCATGGGTCTGGCGGATCGCGATGCGGGTGGCGCTTGATGAACGCTCCCAGGCCGCAGGACACGTCTTAGGGGAGCTCGTCGACCTGGGACTGGTCGAGCCGCCCGAGACCCATGGCTCTCGGACGCCCTGCGTCGACTACCGCCGCGGCGGAGGCTGATCTTCTTTCTCCGCTACTTCGCAGACATGAGCTATCGAGAGATCGCCGCCGTGTGCGAGATCAGCGAGGGCACAGTCGCCGCCGCAATCGCTCAAGCGCGCGCCGACCTCGCGGTAGCGCTCGGAGACCCAGACTCGCTCGGGCTACCCAGCGGCGCCCGGAAACCAACGGCATTTGGTGAGGAGATGACCGGGTGAGATCCGACGATCGAGAATCCGGCAGTCGCGGTTACCTGGACGAACTCGGCCCGGCAATGCGAGATCGAATCCTCGGGTTAGACGAGCCGATCAGCCGCCAGGATTGGGCGTAGGTCTCCGCCGGAAGAGCACGCCGCCCGCGAGTCTGGGTGCTGGCGCTGCCGCGATTGCCCTGCTGGCGGAATCTCGACGTCAGGCGTGATCCCGCTGAGCTTGTCATCGCACGTCGCGGTCCACAGTCCACGCTGAACCCGGGTGATCCCACGCCATGACTTCGCAGCTTCAAACTCGCAGCACCACCGATAGCGCCCGACGCGATCCCGTCGCAAACACGGCTGATCACCTCGTTGCGGCTCGGCGACAGCCGCCGCGCTCTCTACGTATCACCCGGCCGCAACGGCGGATTCTGCTACCAGTGGACCGGTTCCGCAGCAGGATGCGAGAAGCTGCAACTCAGCCCGTTCTCAATCGGCCGGATTCAACGGCTCGTCATCGGAACAGTCTCGTCTCCGGAGATATCCGAGGTCAAGATCGACTTCACCGACGGCACGACCGCAGTACCGGCTGTGACCTGGGTTTCAGACCCAATCGACGCAGGCTTCTTCTACTACGAGGTGCCACGCGACAAGACAGTCGCCAAAATCAACATGTCATGACCCTCGCCTGAAGACCGGACGAGCCACACCACACTCTGAAGCTCGACTCCAAGTTGTGGCGGGAGCGTGCTTGGCCTAGTATTGGAGAAGTGAGGTCGTGGCAGGTCACTTCGGTGGTGTTGACTGCCGCCTTTTTTTGCATCTTCGCCGGGCAGGAAGCGCTGGGTGCCACGCCTACGTGCAAGGCCGGGCAGGTAAGCACCAAGGCGAAGCCGTGCATCAGGGCGAACACCTCGACGACTCCGGTCGGAGCGACTCCAACTACGACGGCACCCCCCGCCGGAGGCGTGCAGGATCCCGGTAATACCGGCACCCGGAGCGAGCAGACCGACGCGGTGACGGTTTTCCGGCTTCCTCGACCCCTCGACCAACAAGTACCAGGTCGAGGTCGATAACACGAGCGGGATCGGCTACATCAATACCTTCGACTGGGTGCCGCCGCCGGGCATGACGATCACTGCGATCACCAGCTCCGAGGGCGGCCACTGCCATCTCGGCACTTCGAGCACCGGGACGGCGATGATCGCCTGTGTCGGCGGGAAGAAGGGCCTCGCGCCGCCGAAGTGCACCTGTCTCACCGGTGGTGTCATGACCGTGAATTTCACTGCGACGACAAATCCTGGCCCGAGCTTCAACGGGAAGTACTGGACCTGCTACGGCATCGTCGGCAGCAGCACGGACATCACCTCGATGACCCCCGTCCCTTACCACATTCCGTCGTTCCTGAACAGCGAAGCACCGGACTTGCCCATCTGCACGAAGGGCCAGACGAGCACGACGGCGAAGCCCTGCCTGAGCGCCTAGAGGGCCCGGACGCGAGGTGGTCTGCAGAGGTGGTATCCGCTGGTGCGTGGTCCTGTCCGACGAGCCCGGAGCGATGTCCCTGTCTGTTCGGTTCGCCGAACGCGCCATCGGGTAGCGAGGTACGACCGGGCCCTGCCCGTGCGCGTTCGATCGGATCGAGCTTCGCCGACCGGTGATCCGGCTCGCCGCCGCTGAGAGGGGCCGACTGCTCGTCGCCGGGTGGGCCGGTGGCGGGCGGCTACGGTGCCCTCCGAAGCCTTCCCGCATGAAGACCGGCAGCCGGACATGAGCTTCCAGGCGCCGATTCTCCTACTGACGCTGATCGCCGTACCGCTCGTGCTGGTCTTCGGCGCTCTCGTGGGTCGCCGGCAGGCGCGCTATCCGGTCAGCTTCACGAATCTGAGCGTGCTTGCAGGTGCCGAGAGCAGGATCGGAACCGATCGTTTCGCCGGTGGGTTCCGATTGTCTTGCTGTTGCTCGGGCTTGCCGCGGCGGGCGTTGCTGTAGCGCGGCCTCAGGTCGAGACAACAGTCGCCGACAAGCACTCCGTCGTCGTGATGCTGGTCGACGTCTCGGGGTCGATGGAGGCGACGGACGTTAGGCCGAGCCGCATCGTCGCTGCCGCCAACGCGATGCGTGGCTTCGTCAGCCGGCTCCCTCCGCAGGCGGATGTCGGCCTGGTGGAGTTCAGCACCGAGCCGCAGGTGATCGCACTTCCGACGACGGACCACGAGAGGATTCTCGACTCGCTCGAATACCTCGCTCCGAATGGAGCGACAGCGATCGGCGACGGGCTGACCACGGCGATCGCCGTGATCAAGCAGAGCGGTGTGGGGCGCGAGTGGCGGAGCGCCCGGAGCGATCGTGCTTCTCTCCGACGGGGCGCAGGATCGGGGACCGTCTTGCCCGCCAAGGCGGCCGCACGCGCTAAGGCGGCCGGCGTTCCCGTCTACACGATTGCGTTCGGCACCCCGGGGGGAAAGGTGAGCTTCGAGGGCTTCCCATATCCCGTTCCGGTACCCCCGGACCCGCAAACGATGGACATGATCGCGAAGGTCACAGGAGGCCGGACGTTCACCGCGCAAACAGCCTCACAGGCGACGAGTGTCTACAAAGGTCTCGGAACCTCTCTGGCGCGGGAGCATAAGGAGCAGGTGCTGACAGCCTGGTTCGCGCTTGCAGCGGCGATCATCTTCGCGGGAGCGGCGCTGTTGTCCCGTATTGTCGGGCCCGCGCTCTAGCGCCGGGCACGCCTGGCGGCCGATCAGGGTCGCGCGCAGCGGACGCCCAGCTGAACCTCGGCCTCCGTGTCCCCGGGAAGGGCATTGCTCGTCGAGATCGAGGCCGACACACCGTTCGCGTGCGCCACGAGCCGGACGTGAATGTCGTCGGCATAGGCAAGCATCGGCGGCGACTCGGTGTTGAAGGCGGTTGCAGCCCAGCCGTCGACGAATCTCTTACCTTTCGCGCAGCTGAAGGCCGCTTTCTTGAGCGATCCCGGTTGCAGCTGGACCGTCGTGGCGCTCAGGGAGAGCGGGGGGCCTGAAGGGGTGATGCTCGTACCCGGGCCTGGTTTCTTCGGCGCGGCAAGCATCGCTCGCGCCGCTCCGTCTGCCACGAGAGCCGAGCTCGAGGTGGGGAGAACGAGACAGTCTGGACATGGTTGCTGGTGACTGGGATGCAGCCGATCAACGGTTTGAAAGCCCCGCGCTCGTGGTCCACCGAGACCGCCTGGAAGAGGATCGTTCCCTCGGTCGTCTTGCCCGAGCCGACCGGGCTACCCATGAGCCCGGCGAACGTGACCCTTACGTCCCGTGAGGTGGCGAGCGAGTCCACACCTGCGGCGAACGATCCCTTTTGGGGGCACGTGAGCAGGTAGGTGATTCCGCCCTGTGCCGGGACGATCACCCAGGGCCCCGGGACGCTGACGCATTTTGGCACGCCCGTGCATTCATGGGTCTTCGGTGGCGATTGTGGCAGGCCGGCAGCAGCGGAATCGGCTGCCAGGACTGAGCCCAGCACGACCAGGGCGACCACGATCGGCACCGGCTTTCGCCGGAGGCGACTCACACGAGCCTCCGAAACCAGAAGCCCGAGAGGAACGCTGCACAGAGTGCGAGCCCAAGGCCCCCGGCCGTGACCCAGCCCGTGATCTCGAGCGGTTTCTTTCCCTGCGGACGGCAGGCCTTGGAGATGCTCGTAGACCTGCTCGAGCGCCTGCGCAGACCCTGCCTGGTAGAAGGCTCCGCCGCTCGTCGAGGCGACCTGCTGGAGCGTGGCGGTCTCGACGGGAACTTGCGTCTCCTTCGAGTACGTCTTCCCCCCGACGGTGAGCTTCTGCGTCACCGAGCCGCTTCGAGGTTCCGACAGCAATAGTCGAGACCGGAACCCCGCTCTTCTTGGCGAACGCGGCGGCGACGTCCGGCTGGATACGGCCGGAGTTCCCTCCCCCGTCGGAGACGAGGAGAACCGCGGCGGTGGGTTTCGAGGAGCTTGTCTTGATCGTGGCTGTCGTTCTTCTTTGCGACCTGCAACCGCACCCTGGATCGCGTCGCCGAGCGCAGTGCCTTGGACCACCGTGTGCTTCGGGAGCGCCGCAATGAGCTCGGCACGCGAGTAGGTCGGCGGGACCGGAACCGAGGCGCGGGCGGCGAACACGAGCAGTGCGGCCCGGTACTTCGGCGGCAGTGCGTTCAAGAACTCCGTGATCGCCGCGTTGGCGGCGGCAAGCCTCGTAGGAGTGACATCATCGGCGGCCATGGAACCCGAGATGTCGACCGCGAGCACGATCGTCGCGCCCTCGCCCGCTTTGCTGACGTGAACCTCGGGCCGTGCGAAGCCGACGAGGAGCGCGACGATCGCGAGCAGAAGAATCCCGCGGGTACGTAGCGGCGCCAACTGGGGGACGAAGCAATCATGTTGGGCATCAGCGCCGGCGTCGACCATGCGCTGGCGCGATGGGATCGCAGCCGTTCGAGCAGCAGGTACACGAGCACCAAGATCGGGACGGCGATCAGCACGAGGAGCAGCGCCGGTGAACCGAAGCTCATTCGTAGACCAGTTCGAGACGACAGACGCTCGACGCGCTCCTGCCAGCGGACGGTCGACCGCTCGGGCGAGGTTGAGCGCGAGATGACGGAGCAGGTACGGGACCATTCGGCGGGCTTCGGTGCGTACGTGGAGGGCTGTGACGGGGGGCGCTCGACCTAGCGGCCCTCCCGTCAGCGGTACCATATAGCGTGATCGGTGTAGGTTCAGGCAGAGGTTCACGACAGGGCATCAGTGAGAGCGGGATCAGGTGGTGAACAAAGGGCTCTACCCTGAACCTTGCAAACTCGATCACGGCCGCCCAGGGCGGAAAGCTCGGTGTGCTCTGGCAGTTCCATTTCACCCACTCTGCCGTGCGCAGCCCGGTGCCGGCGCCCGAGACAATCCGCGGGAGTCACCGTGACACCCGTCGTCGCCGGCAACACGATCTACGTTCAGGATCCGTTCACCAGCGTTGTACGCGATTTCGCCGCAGACGGGCAAGCTTCGCTGGGAGCATCGCTTTCGCGCCCCGAACTACGGTCGAAACGGGCTCGCAGTACAGCTCAGGCAGTGTCTACGGTGCGACGGATGACGACGGCGTTCGCGCTTCCGGCAAGACGGGCAGGCTGATCAGGCACCGAAGCCTCGTTACGGCCTCCGCGCAGTTCGTCGACGTCGCTCCGCTCGTTGCCTACCGCTCGCCGGAGCCTGATCGACGACGTAGGCCCGGATATGCAGGAACGAGCCGCCTTCCTTGGCGTTCGGAACCCCGGGCTCGAAGCGGATGGTGTGGGTTCCCGGTTTCGGCCAGCGCCACGCGAACAGAACAGTGTGGGGAATCCGCTGTCCCGAACTCGACTTGTTCTGCCAAATGCCCGTCTCGTCGAAGGTCTCGTGCCCGTCGACGAAGACCCGCACGTGGCCCGGCTCGCAGCATGACTCACCGAGCGTGCCGAGCAGCGCGATTGCCGAGCCGGTGAAGGTGATCTCGTCGGTCGGGCCGACCGAGCGGGCGATCGTGCGCGCACCGGCCCAGGCGTCGACGATTTCTACCTTCCCGGCGGGATCGAGCGCCGCTGCGGCAATCTCGAGCGAGAGGCCGCCGACGGTCTGCCAGGCCGTGACCGTAGTCGTAGGCGGAGGGCCGTCGAAGAACCGGCCGAAGGAGCCGTCCGGCGTTCGCGCTGAAAGCGCGGCGGCAGCGTTCGTGAGGATCCAGGTGCGCGCAAAGCCCGCTCCTGCGTCCGTCGCGAGCGCGTACATCGCCTCGACCAGCGGTTCGACGATGTCGTTCTCCGCTTGGAGGTCGGCGAAAATGCCGGCAGGATCGGCCAAGTCGTCGGCGACTGCGCGGGCGCTTGCGAGTGCCTCGGTCAGGTACTCGCTCGCGCCGGTCAGGCGCGAAAGCTCCAGTCCGCTCCAGATCATGTCGCCGTTGACCGAGGCGAAGAATCGGTGCGGCAGCTGCGTGCATGTCGTCCCGTCGTCGATCACGTAGACCGTGTAGAGCGGCACGTCGGGAGCGAGGAACCGCGCCCGGACGGCGGCATAGCGCGTGACCGCTTCGTCGAGGTAGGTCTTGTCGCCGGTCGCCTTATAGAGGAGGATCGCGGCCTTGATCGAGTTGCCGTCGGTCTCGAGCGTCTTCAGGTCGTTACTGCCTCCCCCGGGCTCCTGGTAGCGGATGTCGGGGCACGCCCCGAGCACAAACGCTGTTCCGTCCTGCACGAAGGAGTAGGCGGCGCGGGCTTTTGCCAGTGCCTGCGGGTTGCCTCCGAGCGCCTCGTACTCGCGCAACGCTGCGATCGCATCCCATTCGGGAACGTCGCTCCACGACCCGCACGACGGGAGATTGCAGGGCGAACCGTAGGTCGGTGCGGTGCCGAGGAGCGCCGTCATCGCCGGGATCACGCTCGGATCACGCGCCGTGCTCCAACGCAGGTAGAGGGCGTAGGTTAGGGAGTCGACTCCCCAGTCGGTGTTTGCCTGCCCGCAGTCCTGAACATCGCAGACGTTCCAGAGGCCGTTTCCCCCATAGTAGTCATGAAGCAAGGTGGCGACGGCACGGTTTCCGGCTGCGGCAAAGGTCGTCAGCGGTTTCCCAGTCGGCTGCCCTCTAGCAGGCGAGGCGGGTACGGCGAGCACGGCCAAGAGCCCGAGCGCCGGAATCACAGAGAGCCGGGACGGTAGCGATGCCATCAAGCACCATTCTTCCAAACGCCGGCGGCTTGTTCGGCCGAGGCCGGGAACGTGAACGGGGCCGCCAAGAGGCTAAGATCCATTCGCCTTCATTGTGGCCGTATATTCAGGTTGGATGGCGCGTGATCAAGGCAACCGTCTTCAACGACGTAGGTGTCCGTAGGGCTACTCGGCGAATCCAGCCTTTCGACTGCTCGAGTGGCGCTAAGAGACCAGATCGAATGGCGGCTCGTCATGATCGGGCGCCGCGACGAGGCGAGCGACGCGATCAGCAGGCAGATCTCGCGACCGCGTCCTAGTCTGTCGGCCACGGCAACCCTGCGATCACGACGAAGGTGTACTCACACGCGATCGGGAACCCGGTAGAACAGGCGGTGTCATGGGAGGGCATCTGATCGTTGCCGAACCGGACGACAGAACCATCCGATCAGCAGGTATAAAAAGAGCAGGAGCGACGGGACTCGAACCCGCGACCTCCGGCGTGACAGGTGTGCTCGAGGGGTTGCGCCGGGTTGCGGCTAACCATCCACGGCGCCTAGTTGAGCCATCTTCGGGGTGCGATGTTTCGTTCCATTGCGGGGAGTTGTTTCCCGGAGATTTCCATCCAGGAGGGTTCCGAACTGAGCGGAGAGGACGTCGCTCATGCTGTTGGCGTGGTTGGCCTTGTCGAACAGGTGGGCGTAGACGCGGAGGGTCGTCGCCGGGCTCGCGTGCCCGAGCCGGCGCGAGATGAAGACGACGTCGAGTCCCTGCGCGATCAGGAGCGACGCGAAGGTGTGACGGCAGTCGTGAAGGACCGGCTTCGTGTCGTGGTTGAGGTCGAGCCTGGCGGTGGTCACGGCGTGGTCGAAGCCTCGGCTCTCGACGTTGCGGTAGTTGAGCGGCGTGCCGGTTGCGCTTGTGAACACGTAGTCGTGCGCAAGCGAGAATCGCGACGCTGCCTTGTGCTGTCGGAGGAACGAGGCAAGCTCGGGGAAGAGGACGACCTCGCGTCGCCGGCTGTGGTCTTCAGGTCTTTGAGGGTGCTCGCGGGCGAGCCCGACCGCGCGAAGTCGCATCTCGAGAAATCGTCTTGACTCGTGCTGCGAAAAGCGAGATGGTCCATCGATCCCGTTCGTTGGGGAATGGCTGGCTTACCACATGAAGAGGGGGTTGAAGCATGACTGGCACCGCACCCGAAGACTTCAGACTGAGTGGCTCATCACGCAACGCGAGGGACTCACAGTGTCCTCGCTGACGGCGGGGCAGCTGTTTCAGCTGATCAAGAGCGCCGAGGCCAAGATTCCGATTCCCGCGCCGTTTGTGACCGTTGACGTCGGCACCTTCGATGCTGCCGCGGGTACATTCACCGGCCTGAAAACGCAGGTCACCACCGATCCGGAGCCGGTGGAGCATGAGTCCGGACAACACCCGACGAACCCGCCGGGGCGGTTCGTTGGAGCCGAGTTTGAGATGAGTCAGATTGACTCGCACTGGCGGAGGACAATCACGCGGGTCCCGGCCCCGATCGTTCCGGTCGCGCCGGTCTTGCTGCAGTTCAACGTCGCGAATACCAGCGGCCCGTGGAGCGTCACGATTGCCGGTTACACAACGAGCGTTCCCGCTGGGCAGAGCAGCGTCTCCGTCAACGTTTGGGATTTGACGTCGATGGGATGGACTCTGCAGGTCGGTAACGCCGTTCATGAGGACCGTTTGATGATTCAGCGCAAGTCGAGCATCCCCGCCGCTGGCGGATTCACGATTCCGGTCCTCCCGGTTGCAATCATTTACGCACCGCCAGTTGACTCAGGCAAGAAGAGCACCGCGACCTACGCACAGGGCAACACCGTCGGTACGTCGGTCACCTACGATTTCAGCACTGACTCGAGTCAGACGGCCGAACCGGCCTTCACCGATGGAACCGCGTTTCGCGCGTTCCTCACCGTCGTGGGGGTGGGGCTCACTGCAAGTGCAGCGGGGGCTTCCGCTGCTGGCGACGCTGCCGCTGCGACTGCCGATACGGACTCTGCGAAGGACCTCAGCACGTTCGCATCGTTACTGCCGAGCGACGCGATGAACGAACAGCAGGGCCTCGCGACCGATAACTCGTCGACCGTCACGGTCACCTATACGAGCACGTCGACAATCGGCACCACTGCCGCGGGTGGCGGCCCAGGCGTGGGCGACACGATCGTGTTTTTCAAGGATGTTCTCGTTGCCTGGGCTTACGAGGGCGGCTCCCTGCAGCTTTGCCCGATCGGCTGGACGGAAACGGTCGAGACTGCCGCGCAGATCCAGGACAATCCGGCCCAGATCGGGATCGCGGCATCCGATCAGCAGCTGCTGTTGTCGCTGGACCCATTCGTGGCCGGTGGCCCGTTCGTCCAACTGCCGGAGGGCCGGTTCACGGTCCCCGACGGGGTTCAGGCGAGCATCGAATACGGCGGTGGCTCCACGTGGAACCAGCAGTACACCGTCACCCGCGACGTCAAGGAGCTCTCCAGTCAGAAGTCGTACACGACAGACACCGATACCTGGAGCCCCGGCCCGATCCTGGGGATGTTCGGGATCGGCAGCTCGAAAAGTCAGAAAACGACGACGATTACCACCGCCAACGCAAGCGATGTCTCACAGACCGTCACCCTCGCCGCCAACCTGCAATCCGGCCCGGGCGACAACTTCGTGGTCACGATTTGGTACGACAGCCTGTTCGGCACCTGGGCCTTCCAGCAGGTACAGCCGGTTGGCACTCCTGTCGTCTCGGGCCACGATGCTGCACCAGGAACGGTCGTCAAACTTGAATCAGGCGGCAAAGTCCACGCGACAGTGGCAGACGCTCAGGGCCGCTACGCGTTTCACGCCCCGAACATCACTCCGGGAAACGCGCAGCTGTTCGTGGGCACCAACCCCGCGACGGCAGTGGTTGTCCCCGGCGGGCCGCACCACATCCCGCCCCACAAGACTCCCGTCCTCACCGAGAAGGAGAAGGAGAACGTCTGAGCGAGCGACCAGCGACCCACAGCACCCGCCTTCAAGGTTCCGCAGTGGAGCGGCGACTGGAAGCTGCGGCGAGTGCAGCCGCTAGGGCGACGGCGATGACGAGCAGGGCGGTGACGAGCCGGTGCGAGAAGGTCATGCTGCTTGCTTCGCGTCGGGCGTCGGCTGGCTCTCGATGGTCCCGGGCTCCCAGATGCCATTGACGAGCCGCTTGCAGAAGCGCGCGCTGTCGCGCGTAACTGGCTGCGCGTAGACCCGGATCCCGTCGCCGATGCTGACGAGGGACTCGCCTTCGGGGTCGCGGGCAGGCTGGCGGCCGTCGAGCACCGACTCGGCCTGACGCCAGTGGCTGTGCTGCTCGATCCTCTGGGCAAGCATCTCTGCTCCTGCCGCGTCCATTTAGCAGGGCGCCTTATTGAGATGGGACGAGTCAATCAGCCAAGCGCCGCCCACGTCGGCCATGTCGTAGACGCCGTCCCAGTCGTTGCAGCCGGTGTTTGTCGACGACGTCTCTTGTCCTATCGTGCGAAAGGTCAGCGAGAGCGTTGCGGTCGTCGCCGAGTTGAACGTGACGTCGTGGACTTCGAGATCGTAGGATTGGGGTTGATCGCGCAACTTGTCGGCGATCCATGCGCTCCGGGCGCCCTGCGCCTTGTAGCCGCGGTGAGAACAGCGCGTAGGCGTCCGAGTAGTCTCCGGCGTCGATCAGCTTCCAGTGCTCACGGACGGTCGCCGCCACCGCTTCCGTCGAAGCTGATGGCGCAGCCGGGGCCGCGGTCAGCGGCGGCGCCGCGACGGTGGGGGAACCGCAGTAACCAAGCGCCTGTGCTTGCGGCGAGGATTTCCAGGCGGCGAGCAGCGGTCGTGCAACCAGTGCGCTCACGGCGAACGAGATGCCGCTCGCTTCGGTGTCCGTCGCATCCACGAGCCCGATGACCTCGCCGTTCTCGGTCATGAGCGGCCCGCCGCTGTTGCCGGGGTTCACGGCCGTGTCGGTCTGGACGAGGCTTTGCCGCATCGTCCCCTCGATCGGCTCGGTACGGCCGAGGCCGGAGATCGAACCGCGAGTGAATGTCAGAGGCAGCCCGAGCGGGAAGCCGAGCGCTGCGACCTGCTCGCCGATCCTGGGCGCCCGCGAAGCGAGCCTGAACCGGTAGCCGTTGATCGGCTGCGCCGTGCGAAGGAGCGCCAGGTCGCGGATCGGGTCCGAGCCGACGACGGTCGCGCTCGTCAGATACGCGCCGTTTCGCATGAGCGTGATCGAGGTAGCCCCGTCGACGACGTGGTCTGCCGTAGCGACAAGCTGAGGGCCGATCAGGAAACCGGTACCGCTTACCGAGCCATCGCAAGTGTTGACGTCGATCTCGACGACACCGCTGCGGGTATGCGCAACGAGATCGGCAAACGACTCACTCTTGTTCTTCGCCTGCGCCGCTTCTTTGGCGGCAAGCGTTGTTAGATTCATAGCCTCGAAACTGCGACCCGAAGGCACGTCGAGGGCGACGTTCGCCGCGACGAGCTCTTTGTAGGCGATGCGAGCGGCGCCGGCGGCGCCGGCCGCAGCTGCTGCGCTCGCCGAGTTCAGTGAGCGGACCGCCGTTTCGACCCGCTGCGCGTAAAAGAGATTCGAGGCGAGAGCGTCGTTGAGGTACCGGGCGGTCCGCGGCTGCGACGCCGGAACAGGCAGGATGCCGATCGCCCCTTGCGCCCGTGTCACCGCGCTCGAAACTGAACCGGCGGCCGTGGCGACGACATTGAGCGACCGTGGTTGCTCCGCGGCCGCCAGCGCCACTGCCAGCTGGTGATCTGTCTTCCTCACAGGCGCAAGCTGGGTGTTTACCGACTCCGCGTAAGTCTTCGCGCTGCCGGGGTGGCCGTTGTGCACGACAAGCAGCAGCACCGCAGCGGTCGCGGCAACGAGCATGAACGCGACCGCGACGATGGTCGCCGGCAGCTGCCGGTGAGAGCGCCGCGGCTCAGGAGTCGGTCCTGGCGGCGGGGGCGTAACGGGTGTCGCGTGTCCCCGCAACGTCAGCCCACGACCGCATGAAGCGCAGAAACTTGCACCCTCCGATCTCACAGCTCCACACCCGGGACAGAACTCTCTCAACATCCGGACCGTCTCCTCCTACGAGCGCCGCGACGAGCGCAGCGGTAACTAACACGCCTCATGCGTCGTTCTTCCGTCTCTGCGAATTTTCGACGCACCCACAAACTCCGATGCGCCGCGTTCACGCGGGCTACGGGTACGACATCGTGGGTCGTCCTACTTCACTCAATACGACGGTATCCGTGAGCAAGTGCGCCGTCTCTGACCCGAGTGGGTCAATCCGGCGCGACGCGGCCGAGCTGGCTGGCGTCGGGCGTCGGGGCAGTACCGCATGGAGCGTCGTACGATCAACCGGATGCGAGTTCGTTGGTCGAAGCAACGTCGAGGGACCGCTTCGCTCATGGCGATCGCTTGCGTTGCTGGCCTTGCGGCCACTTCCACACATGCGGACATGGCGCATCAGAACCCGTGCCCCAGCGCCCACCCCTCCCCGTCCGACCATCACACCTATCTCTGGCGCGGCCAGTCATGTACCTCCTACGCCGATGAGCGCGAGCCCAACGATACGAGGGTGGCCGCCCTGAAACCGTCGACCGGGTTAGGCGAGTGGATCACTCGTTTCCAAATCCGTTTCCAATCCGAGCAAACTGGAACGGATGCAAGCCTCCCGAGAACACGAAAGCCCTGCGTGAGCAGGGCTTTCAGCAGCGGGAGCGACGGGACTCGAACCCGCGACCTCCGGCGTGACAGGCCGGCGTTCTAACCAGCTGAACTACGCCCCCAGGCGGAGGGCAGTGTAGCCGCCGGGAGCTGTTCAGGGAGCCTCCAGGCGATCGCGACCCGTACCATCGTTCTCGATGAGCGAACCCTGGCAGGCGGTCCGCAGCCGCTTCATGCTGCGCGGCCGCGGATCGCTTGCGGCTGCGGTGGTGCTTTGTGCGGTGATCGTGCTCACGCTGGCCGCGTGCGGGGGTGGGGGCAAGCACGCTGCGTCAACGAGCGTGTCCACCTCGACAGGCTCGAGCACGCCGGAGCACGGGCTGCGACACGTTCGGGCCGACGTGGGTGCACTCCTACAACGTGAAGGCGATCAAGCAGGGCAACCCGATCCGGATGCTCTCGGCCTGCTGCCAGGTCTCGGGGCAGATCGGGGTGCATCACTGCTTCATCAAGCTCACGCTCGCCGGGACGAAGGACCTCGGCTGCGAGGCGGTCGACATCGGCGCGAACGGACTGCCGGCCGGCGAGGGGAAGCACGAGAAGTGCAACGTCGACACGTAGACGCCCGGCCACCCGGCAGCGCAGGGCAGCGCCGGCTGACGCAGAACTACAGGCGGTGACCGAGCTCGACTGGATCATCGTCGCCGTCGTGGCGTTCGCCGCCTTCGGCGGCTACAAGCGAGGATTGATCAGGACCGCGTTCGCGCTCGTCGGGCTCGTCGTCGGCGCCGTGCTCGGCGCGCGGATCGCGCCGCATTTCCTGCCGGCCGGCGAGCACTCGCGCTATACCGCGCTCGTCGGGCTCGTCGGCGCCACCGATCGGCGTGGCGGTGACCCAGATCGCCGCGGGGCTCCTCGCCGGCGTGATCCGGAACGGACTTCGGCTCCTGCCGCCGCTGCGGACGCTCGACTCGCTCGCCGGGCTCGCGATCGGCGCGATCTGGGGGCTCGCGCTCTGCTGGGTCATCGGCGCGGTCGCGCTCCAGGTCCCGGGTCAGCCGAAGGTCCGCCGCACCGTCCGCCACTCGGAGGTGCTTCGGCGCCTCGACCGGGTCGCCTCGCCACACGACATCCTCCGCGTCCAGAAGCAGCTCGTGCGCTTCGAATCGCAGGTTCAGGCGCGGCTAGGCAAGTAGCTCGAGCACCGACGTCGGCTTCCGGAACGGTGCGACGACGTAGACCCCGGCGCAGCGTTCGCGCGCCTCGTCGAGCAGGCGTTTCGCATGCGCCATCCCGACCTCCGCGGCACCGGCGCCGGCCTCGTCGAGCTCCGCCTGGAGCCCGTCGGGGACGATGATCCCCGGCACCTCGTTGTGGAGCCGGAGCGCCAGGCGGTAGCTCGTGAGCGGGAAGATCCCGGCGAGCACCGGAACCGGCCAGCCGCCGAGCAGCTCGCCGAAGCGGTCGATGACGTCGAGGTCGAAGACGATCTGGGTCATCGCGAACCTCGCTCCGGCCGCGAGCTTCGCGGCGAAGCGCTCGACCTCGAGCTCGAGGTCGTCGGCCGTCGGGTTCACTGCGACGCCCGGGAAGAACGCCGTCGGAGCGTCGATCGGCCGGCCGTTGAAGTCCTCGCCGCGATTCAGCCGCGTCATCAGGCCCGTGAGCCCGATCGAGTCGATCTCGTACACGCCCTGCGAGCCCGGGTAGTCGCCCACCTCGGGCGGGTCGCCGGTGATCGCGAGGACGTTTCGCACCCCGTCTGCATGCGTGCCGAGGAGCTGCGACTCGATTCCGAGGACCGTCGAGTCGCGCGTCGTCAGGTGCGGGATCGTCTCGAGGCTCGTCGCCCGCTCGATCGCGCCCGACACCATGAGCGCGCTGATCCCCGCCCGTGCGGTCGCGTTGTCGTTCACGTCGACGAAGCGGACGAGGCCCGACGACTCGAGCTCACGCGCGACGTCGAGCAGGCCGCGCGAGGAGCCGCCGAGCGGTGGGTCGAGCTGCACCGAGACGACAAACTCGCGCTCGCGAAGCGCCGTCGCGAGCCGCGTCTCGAGCTGTTCCTCACCGAGCGCGACGGCGATCTCGCGCGCGTCGGCGTGAAGCAGCGCGCGCACCGGCCGCTCCGCGTCGATCGCCGCCTTGATCGCGGCGATCTCGGTCGGGGTCGTTCCACAGCACCCGCCGATCACCCGGGCGCCGAGATCGCGCGCGTGCGCGGCGAACTCCGCGAAGTAGTCCGGGGTCGCGTGCGGATAGATCACCCGGCCGGCGAGGAGGCTCGCGAGGCCGATGTTCGGCAGGGCGGCGAGCGCGCGGCCCGGCGCCTGCATCTCCTCGAGTGCCGTGAGCGCCGCCAGCAGCCCGGCGCCGTGATTCGCGCCCATGACCTCGACCTCGAGCCCCGCGAGCCGCTCTGCAGCCTGGCGGGCGCCGACGCCTGCGAGCGTCTCGGCGTCCTCGTCGAAGGTCAGGAGCGCGACGAGCGGGAGCGACGAAACGCTCCGGACAGCCGCGATCGCGTCGACGAGCTCCTCGAGGTCGAAGAACGTCTCGAGCATGAAGAGGTCGGCGCCGCGATCCTCGAGCACCGCCGCCTGCTCGGCGAACAGCTCGAGCCGCTTCTCGGAGCTCGCGACCTCGCCGAGCGGGCCGATCGCGCCGCCGATGAAGACGTCGCGCCCCGTCAGCTCCCGCGCCTCCCGGGCGAGCTTCACCGCCGTCGAGTTGATCCGCTCGAGCTCGTCTTCCAGGTAATGCGCGGCGAGCTTACGGCGGTTCGCGCCGAACGTATTCGTCTCGATCAGCTCCGCTCCGGCGTTGATGAAGCTCACGTGGAGCGAGACGACCGCCTCCGGCGCCCGAAGATTCGCCTCCTCGGGGGAGCGCAGACGCGGCACCGCCGCGGTGAGGAGCGACCCCATCCCGCCGTCGGCGACGATCGGGGGCCCCTCGTTCAGGCGTGTCACGAAGCGGCCGGCCATGCACGGAACCTAGACAAACGATGGCCCACCGCAGTCAAGTGAAGCGGTGAACCACCTTAACGGGGATAGATGAACCGGCGCCCGAACGACAACTATTGCGGGGTCGGGACGGCTTGATGTGGCGAGGTCGGCTCGGCAGGCTTCAGCGAGAACCCAGGAACTCCCTGGCGCGGGAACTGACGGCAATCATTCCTGCGGAGCTGGACGAGACGGCGGCCCTGGTTTTCCGGGCCGCCGTCTCTCTTTCGACGACGCGCTCAGTCGGCCGCAAGCGGCTCCAGGAGCTCGCTCGCTCTCGACGTCTCACGGCGGCCGAGTAGCGTGACCGCCGCGATCGCGCCGAGGGCGGCGAGAATGCCACTCGCGAGGAACGCAGCCTGGAAGCCGTGGGTGAGCCCTGCGAGCTTGCCCGCATCGGCGTTCGCTGCGAGGAAGTCCTTCGTCCGGGTGACCGAGACGGTCGAGACGATCGCGACTCCGACCGCGGCTCCGATCTGGAACGAGGTGTTCGAGAGCCCTGACGCGAGCCCGGCTTCGTGGTCCGGCACCCCGTGGAGCGCGGCGATCGAGGCGGTGACGAAGGCGAAGCCGACGCCGGGGCCGAAGACGAGCAGGCCGAAGAAGATGTCCCCGAAGTAGGTGCCGTTCACGGAAACCTGCGTCAGCAGAAGCGCTCCGGCCGCCATCAGCACCATGCCGAGCGTTGCGACCGGACGAAACCCGACCTTGAGGACGATTGCCTGACCCGAGATCGACCCGACGGCCGCGCCGATCGGGAACACGATCGAGGTGAGCCCGAACCGGAGTGCCGAATAGCCGAGCACCTGCTGGGTGTAGAGCGTGAGGATGAACGGCATCCCGTAGACGACCGCGCCGAAGAAGAGCATCACGCTGTTCGCGCCGACGAGTGTCCGGGAGCGAAGGAAGCGAAGCGGCACGAGCGGGTTTGCCTGCCGCGACTCGACGAGCACGAAGGCAAGAAGGAGCACGGCAGAGCCGGCCAGCATCGCGATCGTCTGCGCGCTGCCCCAGCCCTTCGTCGGTGCCTCGACGACCGCGTACACGAGCAGGCCGAGCGCCCCTGTGATCGTGAGCGCGCCGGCGGGGTCGTAGCTCCGTGTCGCCGTGTCGGCCTTGCTCTCGCGGAGCAGGACCGGGGAGAGCGCGAACGCGATCACGCCGACCGGGATGTTGATGAAGAAGATCCACTGCCAGCCCGGGCCGTCGACGAGCGGGCCGCCGATCAGCCAGGCCGCCGTCGCGCCGACGCCGCCGAGGGAGCCCCAGATCCCGAGCGCCTTGTTGCGCTCCGGCCCATCCTGGAACGTGGTCATGATGATCGAGAGGGCCGTCGGAGTCATGATCGCCGCGCCGACACCCTGGAGCGCGCGCGCCCCGATCAGCGCGTCCGGCGACCAGGAGAGGCCGCAGAGGAGCGAGGCGCCCGTGAAGACCACGAGTCCGACCATGAAGACGCGCCGCCGGCCGAGCAGGTCGGCCGCGCGGCCGCCGAGCAGCAGCAGCCCGGCAAAGGTCAGTGCATAGGCGCTCACGACCCATTGGAGGCTCTCCGGCGAGAAGCCGAGATCGCTCTGGATCGAGGGCAGCGCCACGGTCACGATCGCGGCGTCGAGGATCACCATGAAGAACGCACCGCACAGGAGCGCGAGTGCAAACCATCGGCGTGGGTCGGGGGCAACTTCCTGCATCTCAGCTCCTTCGGTCTTTACAGCGAGGTAACAACGATGGTGAGTATAAACATGTTCACTTGCTCTACGCAAGTAAAGTTGCAGATGGAGTATGATTGGTGAATGACCTCGCGCTCCTACGGCCAGTACTGCGGGCTCGCCTACGCGCTCGATCTCGTCGGTGAGCGCTGGGCGCTCCTGATCGTCCGCGACCTGATCCTCGGCCCGCGCCGCTTCAGCGACCTGAGCCGTGGGTTGCCCGGCATCCCGAGCAACGTTCTCACCGCGCGGCTCAAGGGGCTCGAGGAGCAGGGGATCGTCCATCGGCGCGTGCTGCCACGCCCGGACGGCTCGGTGGTCTACGAGCTGACCGAGTACGGCCAGGAGCTCGAGGAGATCGTCCTCCGCCTCGGGCTCTGGGGTGCGCGTTCGCTCAGCGATCCCCGGGAGGGGGAGGTCCCGACCCCTGGCGGACTGCTCATTGCGCTTCGAGCCGCCTTCCAGCCCGACGCGGCACGGAAGGTCGAGGCGAGCTATGAGCTTCACCTCGGCGAGGCGACGATCCACGCTCTCGTCGACGACGGGCTGCTCGAGATCGGCGAGGGCCCGGTGGCCGAGCCGGATCTCGTGATCGAGGCGGGGCCGGCGCTCCGTCGGCTGATGGCCGGCGAGGTGACCCCCGAAGAAGCGGTCGCGGACGGGCTCGGGGTCGAGGGCGACTCCGCGTTCCTGGGGCGTTTCACGGAGCTCTTCCGCCTGCCGCCGCCGGTCGTGCCGGCCGTCTAGTCCCGGATCACGCGGCCTTCCATCCCGCCTGCGACCGTGACGATCTGGCCGGTCACGTGGCCCGAGATCAGCGGCGAGGTGAGCGCCACGACCTGTGCCGCGACATCGTCGGCGGTCGCGACCTTCGCGAGCGCCATCGTGCGCGTGATCCTCGCCACTTTCGCCTCGTCGAGGACGTCCGCCGTCATCGGCGAGACCGTCCACCCCGGCGCGACCGCGTTCACACGGCTGCGCGGATTGCGGAGCACGACCTCGTTCTTCAGGGACAGCAGGAGGCCGCCGAGGATCCCCGACTTCGCGGCGGCGTAGTCCGCATGGCCCGCCTCGCCGAAGAGCCCGGCGGTCGAGCCGACGAGGACGAGCGAGCCCTCGCGTTCGCCGAGGTTCTGGAGAAAGCCTCGCGCGGTGAGGAACGTCGCGGTCAGGTTGGCGTCCACCGTCGCGCGCCAGCGCTCGAGCGTCAGCTCCGAGACGGGAACCTCGGGCTCCGGCCACACGCCGGCGACCGCAGCGCAGGCGTCGAGCTCGCCCGCTTCGGCAAAGAGACGGGCGGCGTCGGCCTCGTCGGTCAGGTCGGCCTGGACGACCGCCGCGCCTCCGGCGGCCTCCGCACCGGCTCGATTCCCGTGGTACTGCACGACGACTCGAGCCCCTTCGGCGGCGAACAGGCGAACGCAGGCGGCACCTATTCCGCCTGATCCTCCCGTGACCAGGATTCGTGCCCCTACAAGACCTGTCTGCATCTGTGTAAAGAAGTTTCCCAATTTGCGGAAAGGTGGTGTAAAGTCCGGCGCGCGTTGGGGAGTCGGAGGGGATGACGGCTCGTCTGAATCATCGGTAAGTCGTCATCGGTAAGCCAAGCCGGAGGTTGGGGTCAATGCTCACGGTCGATATTGCCCTTCCAGAAGTCGAGGAGCTTCAGAAGCTCGTCGAGACCGGGAAGGAAAAGGGCTTTCTCACGTACGACGAGATCATCTCCGGGATCGAGGAGATCGAGCTCACGAAAGAGCAGTTCGAAGACTTTACGACGTACCTGATCGATCACGGGGTCGAGCTCGTGCAGGGCGAGCAGAACAAGGCGCTTCCGTACGAGGAGCCACTCGCCGCCGAGGAGAAGAACTCGCCGAAGCTCGATCTCACCGTCGAGCCCTCGCTCGACTCGCTGCGGCTGTACTTACGGGAGATCGGCCGCGTGCCGCTCCTGACGGCCGACCAGGAGGTCTATCTCGCGAAGCGGATCGAGCGCGGGGACATGACCGCCAAGGCGCAGATGATCGAGGCGAATCTGCGGCTCGTCGTCTCGATCGCCAAGGGCTACCTCGGTCGGGGGCTCTCGTTTCTCGACCTGATCCAGGAGGGCTCGCTCGGGCTCATCCGTGCGGTCGAGAAGTTCGACTACCGCAAGGGCTTCAAGTTCTCGACCTATGCGACCTGGTGGATTCGCCAGGCCGTCACGCGCGCGATCGCCGACAAGGCGCGGACGATCCGGATCCCCGTGCACATGGTCGAGAAGCTGAACAAGGTCGTCCACATCGAGCGCCAGCTCGTCCAGAGCCTCGGCCGCGAGCCGCTGCCGGAGGAGATCGCCGAGGAGCTCGAGATGACGACGTACGAGGTCAGGGAGATCCTGCGGATGGCGCAGCATCCGATCTCGCTCGAGAAGCCGATCGGCGAGGAGGAGGACTCGGAGCTCGGGGACTTCGTCGAGGACGACCAGGCCGAGTCGCCGTTCGACTCGGCCTCGCTCACGCTCCGCCGCTCGGACATCGAGAACGCGCTCTCCTCGCTCCCGCCTCGCGAACGCCGCGTGATCGAGCTCCGCTACGGCCTCGACGGGTCGCAGCCGTGCACGCTCGAGGAGGTCGGCAAGACCTTCGGCGTCACGCGAGAGCGCATCCGCCAGATCGAGAACAACACGCTGAAGAAGCTCGAGTCCCTGCCGGAGGCGCAGGGGCTCAAGGACTGCGTCCAGTAGTCGAACGCCGGAGGTGGGGCGCGGCGGCGCCTCACCTCCGACCGTTACTCGGTCGCGGCGGCGGGCTTGCCGGCGCGGAGGCGGCCCTTCGCGCGCCCCGGGACGAGCAGGGAGGCGACGACGCCGACCGCGAGCACGACGGCGCAGAGCGCGAAGGTGACCGTGTAGCCGTGCTTGCTCGGATAGCCGCTCGCGAGCACGCTGGCCGCGAGGATGCTCGCGGCGACCTCGGCGCCGATCGCACCGCCGATCGTGCGGACGATCGTGTTCATCCCCGAGGCGACGCCTGTCTGGTCCGGGCGGACCGCCTCCACGATCAGGTTCGCGAGTGCCGCGAAGGCAAAGCCGATCCCGACCCCGAGCAGGCCGGCGGCGATGTAGATGCTCTCGGGCGAGCCGCCGAGGGCGAGGATCACGAACGACACGACCGTGACGCACGTTCCCAGGACGAGTGGGACCTTCGAGCCGACAGAGGTCGAGATCCGGCCGCCGATCGGGCTGAAGATCAGGAGCGCGAGCGTCGTCGGGATCAGGAACAGCCCGGCCTCGCTGACCGTCGAGCCGAAGCCGTATCCGGTCGACTTCGGCGCTTGCACGTACTGCGGGATCAGGATGAACGCGCTGTACATCCCGAAGCCGATCAGGAAGCCGGCGAGATTCGTCGTCCAGACACCGCGCAGCCGCATCATGTTCATGTCCACCAGCGGGTGCCTCGAGCGGAGCTCAGCGTAGATCCAGACGACCGCGAGCACTGCAGCAAGTGCCAGCAATCCGAGCGTCTTCGGCGAGCCCCAGCCCCAGGTCGGCGCCTCGCTGACCGCGAGCAGGAGGGCGACGAGCCATGCGGAGAGCAGGATCGCTCCGACCCAGTGGACATCGCCTGGCGCCCGGATGCTCGACTCGGGGATCAGGAAGATCGTCGCGGTCATCGAGATCAGCGTCACGACGAGCGGGATCCAGAAGAGCCAGTGGTAGTTGAGGTTCTCGAGGATCGGCCCGGCGAGGACGATTCCGAGCCCGCCGCCGATCCCGAGGATCCCGGAGATCAGCGCGATCGCGCCCGCCACGCGCTCGCGCGGGAACTCGTCGCGCACGATCCCGAACGCGAGCGGGAAGATCGCGCCGCCGAGGCCCTGAATCGTTCGCGCCAGGATCATCAGCGGCAGCGTGGTCACGAGCGCGGCCATCCCGCTGCCGAA
The DNA here is from genome assembly GCA_963720045.1 of uncultured Actinomycetota bacterium. Taxonomy (GTDB): domain Bacteria; phylum Actinomycetota; class Thermoleophilia; order Gaiellales; family Gaiellaceae; genus PALSA-600. The sequence continues at coordinate 250,188 of CAVREC010000002.1, forward strand.
CGCCAGTCCTGCGAGCACGACTACGAGCACGCGCTTCTTCCCGTACAGGTCACCGAGCCGCCCGGCGATCGGGGTCGCGACCGAAGCCGCCAGCAGGTAGGCCGTGAAGACCCAGGCAACGCCGGACGTCGAGGTGTTCAGGTCATGCTGCAGCACCGGCAGCGCCGGCACGACGAGTGACTGCAGCAGCGCGTAGGCGGCGCCTGCGAGCGCCAGCACTGCAAGGACCAGGGTCGGCCTCGACGTTTGAACGTGCTCGCCGGTCACCCGGCGAAAGTTACCGGCGGCCCGTCAGCCTGCGGTGTCGTCCGCCGCGAGCTCCACGGACTCGATCCGGACCTCGTCGAGCGGGCGGTCCTGATGGTCTGTGGCCGTGCTCCCGATCTCGTCGACGAGCTCCATGCCGGAGGTGACACGTCCGAAGACGGTGTGCAGGCCGTCGAGCCACGGGCACGCGTCGGCGGTGACGATGAAGAACTGCGAGCCGTTCGTGTTCGGGCCCGAGTTGGCCATCGCGAGCACGCCCTTCACGATCCGGTGCTGGTTCGGCTCATCCTCGAACTTGTAGCCGGGCCCGCCCATCCCCGTCCCCGTCGGGTCGCCGCCCTGGATCATGAAGTCCGGGATGATCCGGTGGAAGATGACGCCGTCGTAGAAGCCGTCGCCCGCGAGCTTCACGAAGTTCGCGACCGTCTTCGGGGCATCGGCGTCGAAGAGCTCGACCCCGATCGGCCCGCGGTTCGTCGTGATCGTTGCCTCGCTCACGCCCGGGATCCTACCGACGACCCATTCATCCGGCGTCGCCCCAGCCGAACGGCGGCTAAGAAGTTTCAATCCCTCTAAAGGGTGGAGATCTCTAGGCCGATGCAGTTCCTGGTGCGCCATCTCTCAGCTCCCGGTCCGAAGACCGGTACCCCTGGCCGCTTGCGGCCCCTCCGCGAGGCGGAGCAAGGTGCCGAGCACACTGTCGGGCGCCAAGCGCCCGACCACTCCGTGCGGCCGACCGGCCCGGCCGGTTCCAGATCAGACGCCCGGAGAGGCCGCACTGATGGCTGAGGCCCTTCCACGCCCTGTGCTCACGTGGTCGAGTACGCCCGTGATGCGCCTCTGGCGGCTCCTCGCGTGCGTCGGATTCGTCTTCCTGGTCGCGCATCTCGCCTTCGGGCTCGGTGGCCCTCGCCTCGACGAGTTCAGCGAGCGCTGGGTCTATGACGGGCTCGAGCTGCTGGCGGCGGCCGGCTGCATGATGCGCGCGGCCTCCACGCGTGACGAGCGCGCCGCGTGGCTCGTGCTCGGGCTCGGGATCCTCTCGTTCACGCTCGGAGACATCTGCTTCGACTTCGTCTACAACGGCAGCCCGCCCGGAGTCTCGATCTGCGACGCCTTCTATCTGGCGTTCTATCCCGCCTGCTACGCGGCGCTCGCGCTGCTCGTGCGTTCGCGCGTCTCGTCCTTCGACCGCAGCGTCTGGCTCGACGGCCTGATCGCGGCGCTCGCGTTCTCGGCGCTCAGCGCCTCGGTCGTCCTGCAGGTCGTGCTGACGCACACCCACGGCAAGCGCCTCACGATGTTCGTCAACCTCGCCTACCCGGTCGCCGACCTGATCCTGCTCGCGATCGTGATCCTCGTCTTCGCGCTCACCGGGCGCCGGCCGGGACTGGCCTGGGCGACAGCGGGGCTTGCGTTCGGCTTGATCACCTTTGCCGACAGCGTCTTCCTGTATCTGAACGCAACCGGGGGCTACGCAGAGGGCACGCTGCTCGACGCATTGTGGCCCGCCGCCATGCTGCTGCTCGCCGTCGCCGCCTGGCAGCCGGTCGACCGCGGGCATTCCGTCGAGCTCGAGGGGCGGTTCCTCGCGGCGACTCCGCTTCTCTGCGGCCTCCTCGCGCTCGCCGTGCTCGTTGCCGCGCGCTTCCATCCCCACAACCTGGTCGCAGACGCGCTTGCGGTCGCGGCGATCCTCGTCGTGTTCCTTCGCACCGGGGTCAGCTTCCTCGACAACGCTCGCCTCCTCGAGCGAACCCGAGCGCTGTCTCTGACCGACCCGCTGACCGGGCTCGGGAACCGGCGGAGTCTGATGACGGCGCTCGAGCGCCCGTTCCGTCGCTCCGACGGCGTGACCACCGTGTTCGCGATCTTCGACCTGAACGGCTTCAAGACGTACAACGACACGTTCGGCCATCCAAGCGGCGATGCGCTCCTCGTCAGGTTCGCGGCGAGGCTGAGCGAGGCTGTCGGCCGGCACGGGCAGGCCTTCCGGATGGGCGGCGACGAGTTCTGCATCCTCGTCCCGACCGGCAGCGACGCTCTCGACGAGGTGGTGAAGCTCGGAATCGCGGCGCTCAGCGAGGACGGCGACGGGTTCCATGTCGGGGCCGAGTTCGGTGCGGTCGTCCTGCCCGGCGAGGCCGCCGACGCGACGAACGCTCTCCGGCTCGCCGACGAGCGTCTCTACGCACTCAAGCGCCGGCTCTACAAGGCCGGGGAGCCGTCGCACGAGATTCTCTTGAGAGCCCTGACCGAGCGCGAGCCCGGCATGCGCGAGCACCTGCTCGACGTCGCTCAGCTCTCGTTGTCGCTCGGTGAGGAGCTCGGTCTCTCCGGACACACGCTCGAGCAACTCCGGGTCGCGGCGGAGCTCCACGACATCGGCAAGGTCGCGATTCCGGACGCCGTCCTGAAGAAGCCCGGCGCGCTGACCGACGACGAGTGGCGTTTCGTCCGTCAGCACACGTTGATCGGGCAGCGGATCCTCGCCGGTGCGCCCGGGATGCGCGAGGTTGCCGGCATCGTCCGTGCGACCCATGAGCGCTGGGACGGTGAGGGGTACGGCGACGGGCTCGCCCAGACCTCGATCCCGCTGGCCGCACGAATCATCGCCGTTTGCGACGCCTATGCCGCGATGACCTCCGACCGGCCCTACCGCCGTGCGGTCAGCTCCGAGGCGGCGCTCCCGAGCTGCGTCGCTGCGCGGGCTCGCAGTTCGACCCTGCCGTCGTCGCGGCGTTCTGCGTCTACTGCGAAAGGGCGCCGGCTTCGGTCGGCGCGGCTGAACTAGGAGTGTCTGTGTTGCGGTCAAGCGGACGGCGAGCGTGTACGTCGCGTTCCCGGGCGTCGAGGAGCGGATCGAGATGTTCGACTCGTCGGCGGCCGTCGCTCACAGCACGGTCGGCAGGCATCTGATCCGCAGCCGTCAGCTAGAACCTTTCGCAGTGCGCCCTTCGACAACGCCGGGCAGAAACGAGTCGGCACTCACGCCGCTTGCGGCCCCTCCGCGAAGCGGAGCGAGGTGCCCGACACACTGCCGGGCGCGAAGGGGCCGCCCTCATCGTGCGGTCGACCAGATCACCGAGTTCCGGGAGAAACGCCTGGAGAGGCCGCACTAAGTGCTCGCTGCCTGGGTCGCCTACCCGCTTGTAGCCCTGGCGTTGGCTCTCGGCTGCGGGCTCCTGCTCGAGCTCGTCTCCGGGCGACGGCTTCCCGGCGTGCTCGTCGCTCCGGCCGGGTTCGCGGTCGTCGTGGTCGTCTCCTCGCTCACGACCGCGAGCTCTCACACCGCGCAGCTGACGACACCGCTCGTCGTCGCGCTCGCGGTGGTCGGGTTCGGGCTCTCGGTCGGAGATCTGCGCCGCCCGCGCCTGTGGCCTGCTGTCGCGGCGCTTGGGGTCTTCGCGTGTGTTCGCCGCGCCGATCGTGCTCTCGGGGAGCGCCACGTTCGCCGGCTACATCACGCTCGACGACACCGCGACGTGGCTCGCGCTCTCCGACAACGCAATGGTGCACGGGCGCGATCTCTCGCAGCTCGCGCCCTCGACCTACCAGACCGTCCTCCACGACTACCTGAGCGGCGGGTACCCGCTCGGTGCGTTCCTGCCGCTCGGGATCGGCCATCAGTTGACCCGCGTCGACTCCGCCTGGCTCTTCCAGCCGCAGATCGCGTTTCTCGCCTCGATGCTGTCGCTGGCGCTCTACGCGCTCGCCGAGCCGCTCGTTCGCAGCCGCCCGCTGCGGGCGGCCGCCGCGTTTCTCGGCGCGCAGGCGGCGCTGCTCTTCGGTTACGCGTTCTGGAGCGGGATCAAGGAGGTGACCGCGGCTCTGCTCGTGGCGCTCCTCGCGGCGCTCGTGGCGGCGCTGCTCCGCGAGGACGCGCAGACTTCGCGACGCGATCTGCCGATCGCGCTCGCTGTCCGCGGCGATGCTGGACGTGCTCGCTGATCGTAGGGGTCGTCTGGTTCGCGGGATTTGCCGTGATCGCGGCGCTTCTCCTCGGCCTCCCGTCACCGGCGCCTGGCGGGGCGGCTGACCTGTGCGATCACGGTGCTCGTCTCGGTGCTCGCGATCCCTGCGCTGGCTCCAGGCGCGCGCGTTCGTCGAGTCGCGGACAGCGGCGACATCACGAGCAGCGGCGCGGCCGGGCTCGGCAACCTCCTCCATCCGCTCAGCGATCTCCAGGTGCTCGGGATCTGGCCGACGGGCGACTTCCGGACGCGGCCGCAGTCGATGCCGCTCACATACGTCCTGCTCGCGGTGGCCGTCGTCGCCGTGTCGCCGGGCTCGTCGCTTCGATCCGGCGGCGATCGCCTGGGCTCGCGCTCTACGTCGGCGCGGCCGGCGGCGGAGCGCTTGCCGTCGTCGTGCTCGGCGAGATCGGTCACGGCTCGCCGTGGCTCGACGGCAAGGCGCTCGCCACCGCCTCGCCCGCGTTCGTGACCTGCGGCGGTCGTCGGGGCGGCCGTCCTGCTCGAGGATCGCGGTTCCGTGGCGGATCGTCGGCGGCGTCGCTGCTGCCGCGATCGCGGCCGGCGTGCTCTGGTCGAACGCGCTCGCCTACGCGAACGTGTGGCTCGCCCCGAGATCGCAGCTCACCGAGCTCGAGACGATCGGCAAGACCTTTGCCGGCGACGGGCCGACCCTGATGACCGAGTACCAGCCCTACGGTGTACGCCACTTCCTCCGAGCGCTCGACCCGGAAGGCGCCTCCGAGCGGCGTGCGCGGCCGGTGCTGCTCCAGACCGGCGGAGAGCTCGCCAAGGGCTCCTCGGCGGACATCGACGCGTTCGAGCTCGGCTCGGTTCTCGTCTACCGCACGCTCGTCCTGCGCACCTCACCTGTCTCGAGCCGCCCTCCTTCGGTGTACCAGCCGGTCTGGGAGGGGCGCTACTACGAGGTCTGGCAGCGACCCGAAGCCGGGCAGACGATCCTCGAGCACCTCTCGCTGGGAACGCCGATCGAGCCCGACGGGATACCCGCGTGCAGCGAGGTGACGAGGCTCGCGGGCGTTGCCGCGACGGCACACGGTTCGCTACTCGCCTCGGAACGTCCTGCGGCCCGTGGTCGGCACGCTCTCGCGCCGCGGCCCGGCCGCCGACCTGGACGCTCGACCCCGACGGAACCGTCGTTCCCCACGGTTCGGGAGTGATGTTCGTCCGGGTCACAGGTGCCTGCCGCGCGGCACCTACGGCGTGTGGCTCGGCGGCACGTTCAGGGACAAGGTCTCGATCTCGGTCGACACGACGGCGGTCGGCTCGCGGACGGCGCAGTTCTCCGAGAGCGGCCAGGCCGTGCCCTTCGGCTCCGATCAGGCTCTCGAAGGGGCTTCACGTCTTCACGATCTCCTACGCACGCGACCGGCTCCGGCCCGGCGGCGGGCAGCTACGCGTTCGGGTTCGGCCCGCTCGAGCTCGGCTCGCCGGCGACGAACGCGAAGCTCGTGACCGTCGCCCCTGCCGATGCGAGCTCGCTCTGCGGCAAGGAGCTCGACTGGATCGAGGCTGTCACCCCGAGTGCCTGAGCGCCTCGGCCCTGATCGCCTCGACGTAGAGCTCCTCGTAGGCCGAGACGAACCGGTCGAGGCCGAAATGCTCGTGCGCGACCGCGCGCGAGCGAGCACTGAGAGCATGCTGCAGCGCGGGGTCGCCGGCGAGGCGCGCGAGCGCGGCTCCTCAGCGAGTCAGGGGTGCGCTCGATCACGAGGACATCGGCCGGATCGAGGTAGTGCTCGTACCCGGGCTGCATCGTCGTGACAACGGGGAGCCCGGTGGCGAAGGCCTCCTGCAGCGTGAGCGGGAATCCTTCGCCTTCCGACGGAAGCACGAAGGCGTCGACGGCGTGGAGCAGCTCGCCGAGCCGATCGGGCGGCATGAACGGCAGGAGTCTCGAGCCCGGTCGCGCTGCCGGCACGGTCGGTGACCGCGACGAGCTCGTACGCCGGGTCGCCGGCCGCGAGCGAAGATGTCGAGCCCCTTCTTCGGGACGTCACGGCCGACGAAGAGCGCGACGAAACGATCTTCGGGAAGCCCGAACGAGCGGCGTACCGCAGCGCGGTCGGTCCCGCGCCCCGGGTGGTTCGGGAACGCCCACCGGGAGGACCCGCGGTTCCGCGATCCGCCAGGTCTTCGCGGCCCAGTCGGCGACGGCGGGGTTGTAGGGTGGCGACGACGGTCGCCAGCCGGGCGCCGCTTGCGATCGTCGCAAGCGCGAGCCGCTCTGATGGCGTCGAGTGCAAGGTTGGCCTGCGGAACGAACCCAACATGCTGGGTAAGACGCTCGGTAGACGACGCCTGCGCGCGCCAAGGAGCGAAGCCACAGAGGTGGCGTAGACCGCGTCGTTCACGTGCACGACGTCGGTCCGCGCCGAACAGGTGGCGGAGTGTCCCACGAGTGCCGGGGACGGGACCGGATAGGGCACGCCGAGTCGGCTCTCGAGAACGTATGTCGAGGGGACGCGAACGGTTTCGTAGGTGCCGGACTCCCGCTTAGGGCGCCTTCTGGGCGCGGCAGCAGAGCACGGTGACCTCGTGATCACGGGCTGCGAGGCCGCTTGCCAGGCTCTCCGCGAACCGCTCGATCCCGCCGACATGAGGGGCGAAGTTCGCGCTGACGATGAGGACGCGCAAAGGTTGCTCGCTAGCGGGTGCGTTCGTGGGTGGACAGGCTCGCGGCTTGCTCGAGCACCTAGGGCTGGGGACGCTGAGCGAGGCAGGCGAAGTTGAGACAGAAGAGCTCGTTTGGCATCTTCGCATCGGCACGGGCGAGCATGTTCATCGCGGCGTAGAGCGGCGCCCCGACCTTTCCGGCGATTCCGTAGGCGAGGAAGTTGACGATCTGACACAGCGCGAGCACGCTGCCGCCCTGGCCGAGCAGCACCTCTGCCTGCATCCCGCTTGCCTCGACGAGACGCACCACTCCCTCCTGGGTGAAGCGCCAGTAGTCATGCGGGTGAGGGTGGAAGAACCAGACGTGGGGCACGGTGAGGATCGCTCGGCCGCCCGGACGGAGGATCCGCTGGATCTCCAGCCCCGCGGCCCACGGGTTGGCGACATGCTCGAGCACCTGGGTACAGATGACGAGATCGAACATCGAATCGTCGAGGCCCGTGCTTTCTGCCGTCCCCACGTAGTCGGGAGCCGTGTCGGGCGTGACGTCGAGTGTGCGAAGCTCGAAGCCGAGGCGCTCGACCGGCGCGCGATATGGGCTCATCCCCGAACCGAGGTCGAGCGCGAGGCCCGGGCCTTGAACACGGTCGAGGAGGCGCTGGACGTCGTCTCGAAGCGTTGTCAGAGCAAGGAAGTCGTATTCCCTCAACCGGGGTCGGCGGCGATGTTCAGCGGACGGGTCAGATGCCCGTTTCGCGTGAAGGGCCTCGTATCCGTCGCCAAGTGCGTCGAGGGATATCTCCACGCGCGTCATTCTGCTGATGCTTGAGGACGTCGCCTGCGGCTCGACCATCGCCCAGTTGAGTGCGTCACGTAACCCGACTACCATCAGGGATAACCGGCGATGAAGAGCGTTTCCGCAATCCAGCAACCCGGCGTTGCGGTTCGACGCGTGTCGATTGTCGTCCCGTGCCTGAACGAGTCGGAGAACATCGAGGAGTGCGTTTCGCTCGCGTTCGCGGCGCTCCGGAACGGCGGGCTCGAGGGCGAGGTGATCGTCGTCGACAACGGCTCCGAGGACGGAAGCGCCGCGCTTGCCCGCACCGCCGGCGCCACCGTGATCGAGGAGCCGCGCCGTGGGTACGGCCAGGCCTACCTGACGGGTTTCGAGGCCGCGTCGGGGGACTACATCGTGATGATCGACGCCGACCTCACCTACGACTTCAACGAGATTCCGCGCTTCGTGAAGGAGCTCGAAGGCGGAGCGGAGCTCGTGATGGGCAACCGGATGGGCTCGATCGATCCCGGCGCGATGAGCATCACGAGCCGCATCGGCAACCCGATCCTCACGGGCTTCCTGAACCTCCTGCACTCGACGCCGGCGAAGGACGCGCACTGCGGCCTCCGTGCGCTTCGCCGCGAGGTGCTCCCCGAGCTCGACCTGCGCTCGACCGGGATGGAGTTCGCCTCGGAGATGGTGATCCGGGCCTCGAAGGTCGGGCTCGAGGTGCACGAGCTGCCGATCGAGCTGCACGTCCGCGGCGGGGAGTCGAAGCTCTCGCCGTTCCGCGACGGCTGGCGGCACCTGCGGCTGATCCTGATCTACAGCCCGACGGCGCTCTTCATCATCCCGGGGATCGCGATGGTCACGATCGGCTCGCTGATCGGCGTGGCCGTGTTCGCCCACCTGAGCCTTTTTGGCCGCGCCTACTACGTGCACACGCTGATCGCGGCTTCCGCGCTCGCGATCGTCGGCACCCAGGTCGTCGGGCTCGGGTTGTGCGGCCGTGCCTACGCCGTGTACGTGATGGGCGAGCGCGATCCGTGGCTCGAGCGGATGCAGAGCCGGTTCCGGCTCGAGCACGGTCTGCTGCTCGGCGTCGCGATCGTCCTCGTCGGGCTTGTCTTCGGCGGCGTCGTCCTCGGGATCTGGATCGACCGCGGCTTCGGGACCCTGAGCGAGGAGCGCCTCGCGATCACGGCGATGACCTTCGTCGTGATCGGGATCCAGGTGTTCTTCACCTCGTTCCTGCTGTCGCTGCTCGGGCTGCGCCGAAGGGTCTGAGGCGCCCGACTGCGTTCTTCCCGCGTCCGCACCAGCGGCGTTCGCTGCTCGTGTTCGCTACGGGGAAGCCGGGAAACGCCCTGCAGGCGCGATCTTTGATCAAGCAGTCTCGGTGGAAGGGCTCGAAAGGCCCTGGCGGGGCTTGCCCGCACCCGCTGTCTGCTCGACGAAGTGCTTGCTGAGCATCGTTTCCTGGCCCTGGTAGTTCGAGCCCAGATCCTCGCCGTAGAGAACGTCCGGTGGCTCGAGCATCCGCTCGAACGCGAGCTTGCAGATCGGCTGGCGGTGCTCGACCATGAACGAGACATCTCGCGCCCGTACCTCGAGCGCAGCCCGGGTGCCGTGCCTTCGTCCGCGCACGTCGTATCCGAAGCCCGGATCGAAGAAGCCGGCGTAGTGAGTCCGGAGCTCGCCGGCGGTCGGATCGTAGGCGGTCATCTCGGCGGCGTAGCCGGGCGGGATGCAGGCACCCTCGGCCGAGAGCAGGAGGTAGAAGATCTCCGGCTCGAGCACGATCCGCGATCCGGCTTCGGGAAAGACGGGCTCCCAGAAATCGCGCCAGCCATAGCCGTGGATCTTTGCGAGGTCGATCGGCAGGCTGTTGCGCTTGGCGCGATAACCGACGATGCGGTCGGTCGGCCCGCTCAGATCGACGCTCAGGAAGAGCCCGTCCGAGACGGTGAGCTCCCATCCACGCAGCGCGTGGGAGTCGAGGTAGAGGAGCGGGAACTCCTCGTGCACTTCGAGGATCTCCGCGTCGCGCAGCCGGGCATCGCCGGTGAAGAGGCGGAGCTGGTTCAGGGCGAGCCCGGTCTTGACCTGGATCGCAAACGAGCGCGGCACGATCTCGAGGTAGAGCTTCCCCTGGTAGCCGTACGGCACTTCGTCGAACGAGGGATTGCCGTCGGTGATCACCCGGGTGAAGACGTCGAGGCGGCCCGTCGAGCTCTTCGGATTCGCCTTCGCGCGGATCTCGTCGGGGAGTGCGAGCCCCTCGATCAGCGGGACGAGATAGGGCCGGTCGCGCTCGAGCGTCGCGCCGTCGCGGAGGTCGATCTTCTGGAACGCGATCCCGGCGATCTTGTCCTCGACCGTCGAGGAGGTGTCGGGTAGGAAACTGCAGCGAAGCGCCCAGGCAAACTCGCCGAGCCGGAGGTCGAGGCTCGCGGGCTGGACGCTTCCCTGCGGGATTCGGTACGGATCGGAGACGATCCACTCGTCGGCGATCGCCTGCCGCAGTCCCTGAGCGGGAATGACCCCGGGCCGGGGCGCCGGGCTTTCTCCCTCGATCTCCAGGCCCGATTCGGGTTCGCGCTCGCTCATCGGCCTGGAGTCTAGGCGTCCCTTTCGTGAGTGTCGCTGCACGGCGCGATTCTGGCGCGACGGGCGGACGGATCCGGCGCGCGGTCGGCCGCGCCTGGCACCCTTAGGACGTGTCCGCACGAGGGGAGTCGTATTCGCGGTATCCGGCGAGCCGCCGTCGCCGCAAACGTTCGCGCCTTCCGGTGGTTCTCGGGTTGTTCTTCGTGGTCGTTCTCCTCGTGGGTGGAGGCCTGCTCGCCGTTCGCCTCACGTGGCCGAGCGCGGCAATCGCGGCCGACCCACAGGCGCTCGCGAACCTCACCGTGGCGGGAACCGGCGAGCACGTGGCCTCGGTCTCGGTGCGCGACGCGCACGGCCGGCCGGTCGCCGTCTCGCTGCGTGCCGGAAAGATCTGGCCGACCGGGAAGCTCCCGGCCGGAGAGCGCCTCCAGGTTCGTGCGACCGTGCGCCGTTCGTCCTGGGTCGGCTGGCTCGTCGGGGGTACCGAGCACGTCAAAACGACACTGACGACTCCGGAGACGAAGGTTCGCAGCACCTTCTTCCATCTCGCGCCGAACGCGCCCGTCGTCCTGCACTTCACCGGCGGCGCGAGCCTGCTCAGCCTGACGCTACCCGGCTACCACGAGCAGCATCTCACCTTCGCGAAACCGCGGCGCACGTTCGCGACCGGCGTGCTCGCCACGGGGCCGAACCGCTTCGGCGTCCTGACGGTCTCGGCTGCGGCGCGGCCGTGGGAGACGCTCTCCGCTCCTGCCCGGGTGAGCTGGTTCCCGATCGGCAAGCGGCTCCAGGCGGTCGTGAAGCCGGCGCCCGGTTCGGTGCTCGAGCCCTCGACGCCGATCCAGGTGACGTTCTCCGAGCCGATCTCCGCCGTGCTCGGACGGGTGCGGCCGACGATCGAGCCGGCGACCTCCGGAAACTGGATCCAGACGGCGTCGAACGCGTTGACCTTCAAGCCGAGGGGCGGCGGGTATCCACTGGGGCGCCATGTCGTGGTGACGCTGCCGGCGGCGACCGACATCCTCTCGGCTTCCTCGACCGAGACCGTCAGGTCGCTCAGTTGGAGCGTGCCGGTCGGCTCGACGCTGCGGCTTCAGCAGCTTCTGAGCCAGCTCGGCTATCTGCCGCTCACCTGGACGCCGGCGTCCGGGCGCGGTGCCGGACACCGCGCTCGAGCAGAAGCAGGCCGCCCTCCACGCTCCCTCAGGCAAGTTCACCTGGCGCTATCCGGACACCCCGGCCCAGCTCCAGGCGATGTGGGAACCGAACGGCTGGACGCGGATGACGCAGGGTGCGGTGATGGCGTTCGAGGCCGACCACGGTCTGACGACCGACGGGATCCCGGGGCCGATCGTCTGGCACACGCTGATCTCGGCGGCGCTCCAGGGCGAGACCGCCCACTCCTACAGCTACGTCCTCGTGCATCGGAGCGTCCCGCAGACGCTGACGCTCTGGAACAACGGGCAGACGATCCTCACCGCTCGAGTCAACACGGGTGTCCCCGCCGCGCCGACGCCGTTCGGGACGCACGCGGTGTTCGAGCACATCCCGGTGGGAACGATGCGCGGACAGAACCCCGACGGAAGCCACTACGTCGATCCCGGGATCAAGTGGATCAGCTACTTCAACGGCGGCGAGGCGATCCACGGCTTCAACCGCGGTTCGTACGGCTTCCCTCAGAGCGTCGGCTGCGTCGAAGCGCCGATCGACACGGCCGGCCAGATCTGGCCGTACACGCCGATCGGCACCCTGGTCACGATCGTCCCGTAGTCTCGCCGCCTGTCCATCCGAGGCACGTCTTCGCGGGCCATGTCCAGGGACTGTCCCCGGCCATGGCCGATTCGGACGGCGGGTCCCCTCTGTTCAGGGCCGTGCGAGCCCCTCGACGACGCTCCGGCGGAGCGCATCGATGCCGGCGCTGATCGCGACGGGCTGCGGCACCGCCTCCAGCGTTCGGCAATCGAACGGCAGAGCCGACCGCTGGGCGGCGGCTCGCTCCCGGGCAGCGAGGAGCGACGGCTCACCGAGGCGCCGGCCTTCCGACATCACGAGCTCGAGGAGGGGCTCGGCGGCGGCGGTGGGTGCGTTCTCGGCGGCGAGGGTCACGAGGTCCCCGGCGAACCGGTCTCCGTCGAGCCGGCGCCAGACCTGCTTCGATCCGGGCAGCGTTGCCTTGTCGGTGGACAGCTTCATCACGCCGCGGCCGTCGAACTGGACGAGCTTGTAGACGAGGTCGAGGTACGGAGCCCCGGCCGAGGTCGAGAGCCGTGAGCCGATACCGAAGCCGTCGATCGGTGCGCCCGCCTCGAGGAGCGCCGCGACCGAGTGCTCGTCGAGATTCCCGCTCGCGAAGATCGTCACGCCCGTCAGTCCTGCCTCGTCGAGTACCGCCCGCACCCGGCGGCTCAGCTCGAGCAGGTCGCCCGAGTCGAGCCGGACCGCGCCGAGCCTGCCACCGCGCGCTGCGAGCTCGAGGGCGACCGCGGCCGCACGCCGCGCCCCTTCGACGGTGTCGTAGGTGTCGATCAGCAGCGTGCTGCCGTCCGGGTACGAGCGGGTGAACGCCTCGAACGCCGCGGTCTCGTCGGCGAATGCCTCGATGTAGGAGTGCGCCATCGTCCCGGCGACCGGAATCCCGAACTGCTCTCCGGCGAGGACGTTGCTCGTCGCATCGAACCCGGCCAGATAGCTCGCCCGGGCGGCTGCAACTCCGGCCTCCATACCGTGCGCCCGGCGGAACCCGAACTCGACGAGTCTCCGCCCGTCCGCCGCATCGACACACCTGGCTGCCCGCGACGCGATCAGTGAGGACAGGTGGACGCGATTGATCAGCGCCGTCTCGACGAGCTGGGCCTCGAGCAACGGAGCCGTGACCTCGAGGACCGGCTCTGCCGGAAAGAAGACGGTGCCCTCGCGCATCGCGCGCACCTCGCCGGTGAACCGCAGCCCGGCCAGCCGTTCCAGAAACGACGCCCCGAACAACCCGGTCGTCTCGAGGTATGAGAGCTCCGCCTCCGAGAACGACAGGCTCTCGAGGTATCCGAGCGCCTCTTCGACTCCCGCCGCCACGAGGTATCCCCAGCCGGAGGGCAGCGTCCTGCAGAAGAGCTGGAATGTCGCCGGCCGCTCGTCCATCCCCTCGGCGAGATAGCTCTCTCCCATTGTGAGCTCGTAAAGATCGACGAGAAGCCCAGGCATCAGCCGGCAACGTTAGAAGCTCGCACGGCCGGCAGCGCCAGAGTGCCGCTCAGCCGCCGACGATTCCCGCGAGGCCCGAGACACCCGTCGTGTCGCTCACCTCGTACCGGTGCAGCAAGAGCGGCTCCGCGCTCGACTGCATCACGCCGCCCTGCGTCGTCAGCGCCAGGACGTACCCGGCCTTCCGGGCGAGCGCCACGACCGCCGGGTCCTCGGCACCGAACGGATAGGCGAGCCACTGCACCGGACGGCCGAGGTGCTGCTGGAGAGCCCGTCGGGAATCGTGCAGCTCCCTGTAGGCCTCGGCGCTCGACATCAGGCTGAGGTCCCGGTGAGTCACCGTGTGGGAGCCGATCGTGAACCCGAACTTCTCGAGCCGCACGAGCTCGGGCCAGGTGAGGAAGCTCGGATCGGGCCCCGAGACGCGGCCGGTGATGATGTAGGCGGTCGCCGGCATGTGCAGGCGGTGGAGCACCGCGGCGGCGTGCCAGAGGATGTCGCGGTAGCCGTCGTCGAAGGTGATCATCACCGGCTTTGCGGGAAGGGCTCGCCCGTATTCGAGGGCCTCGAACGCGCGCAGCGGCGTGACGGCGTGATAGCCGTGGGCATGCAGCCACGTCATCTGGGCCGCGAAGTCAGCCGGGCTCACCGTCAGGGTCTGCGTGACCGCGGGCTGCGACGCGAGGATCGGGCCGACCCGGTGGTACATCAGCACCGGCAGGTCGATCGCTCGCGTTGGAAGCGGCGTCGGCAGACGTAGCGCGCCGGCCGCCGGAGCCGCGAGCGCGGCCATCAGCACCCCGGCCACGCCGACCCTCCTGTACGCAATCACGGCCCCAGTCTGACGGACACGGCAGGTGTCAGCGCTACGCTCGTTGGGTGCTCGCGTCCCGACGCACGCGTCCGGCGGCTGTCATTGCCGGCGTGCTCGTTCTCGTTGCTGCGGGCTGCGGTGGAAAGCAGCAGCCCACGACGACGGCCGCGGTGGTTCACCACGGCCCGCCTCCCCGGCGGATCCAGGTGATGGTCCTCGACGGCGACACGGGCAAGACGGTCGCAGCCGCGCGAGTGAGCGCTCCGGGTGCCCACGGTCACGGCTCGGTTCTCGTCACCAGGATCCGTACGAAACCGCTCGTCGTCACCGGCAAAGCGCCCGGGTACTCAGCCGTCACGAGCCGTCTTTCACCCGGCGCCACCCGGCTCACGCTCAGCCTCTACCGCACGGCCGGGCAATGGCTCCTCTACGGCGCGTCCGCGAACCGCGCCCAGTACCAGCCGGCGATCCGGTTGCGCCCGCCTTTCCGCGTCGTCTGGGGCCGAAACCTCGGCACGCTCCTCGAGTTTCCGGCCGTGATCGACGACGGCGTCGCCTACCTCTCGAACCTCCACGGTCAGCTCTATGCGCTCTCGATGCGTGACGGCAAGGTGATCTGGCACCTCGACATGCACACGCGTGAGGAGGACTCGTCACCGGCGGTCGTCGGCAACGACCTCGTCGCCCACGTGAAGGCCGGCCGAGTGCTTGTTCTCGACCGAGCGACCGGGCGGATCCTCTGGAGCCGTGACGTCTCGGGTGAGGTCGAATCCTCGCCGGTCGTCGAGGACGGGATCGACTATCTCGGCGACTGGGCGGGGGATGTCTACGCGCTCGACCTGAAGACGAGGAAGCTGCGCTGGACATACCACGACGGCTGCAAGATCACCGCGAGCGTCGCGCTCGTGGGCCGCGCGCTTTACCTCGGCGACTACTGCGGCCGCGTGTTCGCGCTCGACCGCGCGACCGGGCATCTGCTCTGGACAGCCTCGGCCGGAAGCCCCGTGTACGGGACCTCGGCCGTCGCCGACGGTCGCGTGTTCGTGCCGTCGCGTGATGCCGGCGCGCTCTATGCGTTCACGACGAGCGGGCAGTACCTCTGGCACGTCCCGACCGGCGGCCTCGTCTATTCCGCGCCTGCCGTCTGGAATGGCCGCGTCTACTTCGGCTCCTACACGGGGCGCCTGTATTGCGTCTCCGCGAAGACCGGTTCCGTGCTCTGGACGCTCGATACGGGAGGGGAGATCTCGGGGTCACCGACGGTGATCGACGGCGTCGTGTATGCCGGCACGTTCTCGCATCGGATCGTGGGAGCGGACGCGCGCACCGGACGGCAGCTTTTCTCGTTCCCGCACGGCGAGTACGTCGCCGTCTCGGGGAACGCGGGCCGCCTCCTTCTCTACGGCTGGGCGGCCGTCTGGGCCGTCGAGCCACGCTCGTAGAACACCCCGCGCCCCTCTCGCCAGCGCAGCTCGGTGTCGAGCCCGGCCTCCTTCGTTACCGCGGCGACGTAGTCGAACGTCTCGCGTCCCTGCTCGTCGTCGCCGTGGGCGACCGGACGGGCCTGCTCGTCGATCCAGCACGGGACGAATCCGGCGGAACGGACACCCTCCGCATCGACGGACACCCTGGCGACAATCGTGTGGCGCGCCTCGCGCCGGTAGGGGAAGTTGAGGACGGAACGGTCGGGCTCGCCGATCTGCCTGAAGATCGGCGAGCGGCCGGGGATCGGGCGGCGCGTCGCAGTGTCGGGGCTCGCGGGGCTCGATTCTGGCGAATACGCGACCACGAAATGGTTGATCCCGTGGTAGATCGGCCGGTCGCGGTAGACCTCGACGCCCTTGAGGATGTGCGCGTGATGGCCGATGACGATGTCCGCTCCGGCGTCGATCGCCGCGCGCGCGAGCGGGCGCTCGTACTGCGCGATCTCCGCGCGAACGAACGCGACGCCCTTGTGAAACGACACGGCGACGATGTCAACCGTCGCCGCAAGCGCGCGTACGTCGGCCTGCATCGCCTCGAGCGTCTCGTAGTCGGGTGAGGTGAACTCCGTGGGCGGTGAGCCGGGCGAGGCTCCTTCGACCTCGTAGTGCTGCGAGATCCGTACGAAGGCTGTTCCGGCCTTGACGCCCGTGGCCCAGGATTCACGCGGGCCGACCGCGTTGTACGCGAGCACGCCGATTCGGAGGCCCGCCGCCTCGACGATCGCGGGCGCTCGCGCCTCGGCGAGCGTCATCCCTGCGCCCGTCGTTCCGATCCCGAGCCTGCGAAGCCCGTCGATCGTGTCGAGCACGCCGAAGGGCCCCTGGTCGAACGTGTGATTCGAGGCCACGGTGGCGATGTCGAAGCCGAGCTCGCGCAGGCCGGCGAGGTTCTCGGGCGGCGCGCCCGGCGCCGGAACCTCGAGCGCGCACACCTGGCCGCGAGCCGTGTGCGGCCATTCCACCTGGGCGATCGCGACGTCCCCGGAGATCGCCTCGCGGCAGCGGGCGAAGTAGGACACCGGATCGGGCGCGTCCAGAATCAGATCGCCGACGAAGACGAGTTCTGCCATCAGTATCAGGTGAGCTTATAATCGCCGCCCGATGGGCGTCTCGGCCAGGATCGCGCGCCACGTGGCGGAGACGCGGCCGGAGGCGATTCCGGCCGCCGCGCTCGCGGCCGCGAGCCGATCGCTCCTCGACGCGATCGGCGTGTCGGTGGCGGCGAGCGGGCTCGCGCCCGAGTGCCGCCCGTTCGCATCGCTCGTACGAAAGGAGCGGGCGGCGCCCGTTTGCACGATGCTGGGCTTCGGCGAGCGCGCGTCGGCGGCCGGGGCCGCGTTCGTGAACGGCGCGCTCGCCCATGCGCTCGACTTCGAGGACGCCGACGACGACTCGCTGTGCCATCCGAACGCGCAGATCGTCCCCGTATTGCTTGCGCTCGCGGAGTCCGAGGGCGGGCTGAGCGGCCGCGACTTCCTCGGGGCGATGGCAGTCGGCTGCGACCTCACCTGCCGGCTCTCGCGCGCGCTCGGGCCGACGCTTTCCGGGCGCGGGTGGTACCCGCCTTCTCTCGTCGCCGGCTTCGGCGCGACAGCCGCCGCCGCGAACCTGCTCCGCCTCGACGAGCGCCGGACGCTCGACGCGTTTTCGCTCGTCCTCGGACAACTCGGCAGCCACGGGCCGATCTTCGGAAGCAGCGGGACCGCGATGCGTGGCGTCCGCGACGCATTCCCGGCGCATGCGGCTCTCGTCTCCGCGCTGCTCGCGAGGGAGGGGCTTCGCGGGTACGACCTCCCGTTCGAAGGGGTCGGAGGGCTCGTTCACGCCTACGCGGGCGGTGAACCCGACCTGGCGGTTGTGCTGAACGACCTGGGCGAGACCTACGCAGGCGAACATGTCAGCTTCAAGCCCTGGCCGAGCTGCCGGGCGACGCACCCGTTCATCGAGGCCGCGCTCGCGCTCCGCGCCGAACATCGTTTCCTGCCGGATGAGATTGCCGGTGTGAGGCTCGTCGGCTCGGCGGACGCGGGGGCCCTCGTGGCCGAGCCCCGCGAGTTGAAGCTTCGGCCCGAAACGGTGGTCGAGGCGAAGTTCAGCGTCTACGTGACCGTGGCGCTCGCGCTGGCCGACGGCGTTCTCGACCTTGGCTCCCTCACCCCGGGCCACGCCCTCGCGGATGACGCGCTCCGGCTCGCCGGCCGTGTTCGCTTCGAGGCAGCCGAGGGATTCGGGATCGCCGGCGGCCGGGTCGAGGTCGAGACGATCGGCGGGCAGCTCTACTCGGAGGACGTTTCGGTCGCGCTCGGAGCCCCCGGGAACCCGATCTCGGACGGCCGGCTCCTCGCGAAATACCTCGACTGCATGAACCACGCCGCCTCGCCGCTCGACCTCGCGACCACACGGGCGCTAGCCGATCGGATCCTGGGCCTCGACGAGGCAACGGATGCGGCCTCCGCGCTGGCGCTTCTCGACGGGTCTCCTCGAGTCGGTTGAGAATCGTTACGAAGTTGGTACAGACACAGGCAGCGCGAGCGCTTAGAATTGATCTTGAGGGCGGAGGGGTGCGTCCCCGCCCTTGGGCGGGGGCCCAGGCGTGCGGGCTCTTTTGGACAGGTGAAGGGCCATGCGCTACGCGGTTGTTCAGCGCGAGCTGATGCGAGCGAGACCGTCTTTGATCACCACGCGTTCGGGGCCGCAGGAGGCTTCGAAGCCGAACAGGCCGTCGCCGAGCTCCCAGACCCGCGTTGTCAGCGCATCGCCGGGGAAGACGGGAGCCGAGAAGCGTGCCGCGAGCCTCGTCAGGTGCGACTGATCGACGCCGCCGGCCGCCTCGCAGACCGCGCGGCCCGTGAAGGCGAGGGTGCAGAAGCCGTGCAGGATCCGGCCGGGAAGGCCGACCGCGCGGGCCGCGTCGTCGTCCAGATGGATCACGAACCGGTCGCCCGAGGCCTCCGCGTAGCGGTCTGGCTGGTCGGCCGTGATCGTCTGGACGATCTCGGCGCGAGGCTCCGACTCGGCGACCTCGGGCGGAAGCCGGTGATCGGCTGCCGGCTCGCCCTGGCTCTCTGGTGCGTCGACGCCGCGAAAGAACTCGGTGACCCATTGCTCGTTCACGAGCTCCCCGACCAGGGTGCGCGTCTGCGTATGGATCACGAGGGCGGTGCCGCTGCCTCGTTGGAGGAGTGCGGTCGGAGTTGCCGTAGAGATGAGCGTCATGCCGGCCTCGATGGGGCGGTGGAGCACCATGTCCTGTCCGAAATGGACGACGCGCTTCCGCGCCTCGTCCGTCGCTATCGAGCGGGAGGCCGGAGCGATTGCCTCCCACACAGGCACGATCGCGAACACGGGCGTCGCGACGCGACCATCGGATTCATCCTCCGTCGCGGCCGCGTACGCGCGAATGACCTCGGCCGTCACGTCGTAGCGGACGACGGGCCCCGGAACGCCGAGATTTTCGAGGCTTAGCTGCTCGACCTGCGTGCTCATGAGGTCATTCCGGTCGTCTGGCCGCCGCTTGCCGTGATCACTTGGCCTTGCACGAAGTTCGACCATGGTGAGCAGAGGAAGAAGATCGGGCCGGCGGCCTCCTCCGCCGTCGCGGGGCGTCCGAGCGGGATGATCTGGGCCGCGAGCTCGCGCATGCGGTCGGGGATGCCGAGTGGCACCTCGACGTCGCCGGCCTTGAAGGTCTCCTCGCCGGGGCTGCCGGTGAGTCGGGTTTCGACGAAACCGAAGGCGACGGCGTTCACGTTGATCTTCGACGGTCCCCATTCGCGGGCCAGGGTCTTCGTCAGGCCGACGAGCCCCGCTTTCGCGGCCGAGTAGTTGGCCTGGCCCACGTTGCCCTGGGTCCCCGAGATCGACGTCACGTTCACGACCTTCCGGAACACCTCGCGTCCCTCGGCGGCCTCCTGCTTCGCGGGCTCGCGCAGATGCGGCGCCGCCGCCTTGAGGATGCGGAACGGCACGACTGTGTGGATCTCGAGCATCGCGCGGAACTGATCGTCGCCCATCTTGTGCGCGATCCCGTCCCAGCTGTACCCGGCGTTGTTGACGACGATGTCGAGCTGCCCGAACGACTCCACCGTTGCGGCAACGAGCGACTCGCAGACGCCCTCCTCGGTGAGGTTGCCGCCGAACACCGCGGTCGCCTCGCCGAGCTCCGTGGAAGCCCGGCGCGCGACGTCCTCGTCGAGGTCGGCGATCATCACGCGCGCGC
Source organism: uncultured Actinomycetota bacterium (assembly GCA_963720045.1). Lineage (GTDB taxonomy): Bacteria > Actinomycetota > Thermoleophilia > Gaiellales > Gaiellaceae > PALSA-600. The sequence continues at coordinate 270,169 of CAVREC010000002.1, forward strand.
CGTGCTCGACGAGCAGCGAGGCAGCTGCGCGTCCGATCCCCCGTGCTGCGCCGGTGACCAGCGCGACCTTGCCGTCGAGCACACCCATCCAAAACCTCCTCGAAGAGTTTCCCTCGGGCCTGCCTTACCAAAATCCGGCGTCAGGCTACCTGATATTCAGCCTTCGGGAAGCCCGGCATGCAAGGCGCGCACCGCGGCGACGAGTCCTCCGTAGAGCGCCTCGCGCTCGTCGGCGTCCAACTCGCGGAGCATGTCCTCTTCCATGTTCCCGACCGCCTCGTCACAGGCCTCGAGCACCTTGATCCCGGTGGCGGTGAGCTGCGCGGGATAGACGCGGCGGTGGTTCGGATGCTGATCGCGCCTGATCAGCCCTTTCCCCTCCAGGGCCTCGATCACCTCGCTCATCGACTGAGGCGTCATGTACGAGCGGCGCGCGAGTTGGGCGTTCGAGAGCCCGCCGCGCCGGCCGAGCACGCTCAGCGTCGTGTACTGGAGCGTCGTCAGCCCGTACGGCCGTACGCGCTCGTTGATCGCCGCCCGAACGGCTCGCTCGAGCCGAGCGATCACGTAGCTGATGCGCGGCTCGACCTCCTCGCGCTGGTCCACGGTTACCGGCTCGCTCATCGGGGGGATCGTTTCATACGGGGCGAATGATCGCTTGACGGGACAATCTTCGCATAGTGTCAGACAACCTGACAGTGTTAGCAACCGCCGTGAACGAGAATCTCGCCTGCATCCTCAGCGAGCCTAGCCATGATCCGTCTGCGACGGCGCTCATCCACGCCGGTGCCACGAGCTCGTACGCCGCCTTGCGCTCGCAGGCGAGCTCTGCGGCGGGGGCCCTCACCGCTGCAGGGGTGCGTGCGGGTGACCGCGTCGCGATCGTCCTACCGAACGCGCCGTGCTTCGTCGCGGCCTATTTCGGCGCGCTCTGGATCGGGGCGGTGGCGGTCCCGATCAACATCCTCCTGCGCTCGGGTGAGATCGACGAGCGGCTCGAGGCCGTGTCGCCGGCTGCGCTCGTCTTCGCGGAAGAGCGAGAACGCGAGCTCGGGCCGCTCGCCGCGGCGCGCGGGGTGCCGGGCGTCACGCTCGAGGGATCGCTCCCCGGCGACGGCGCACCGGTGGTTCCGCGCAACGGCGGCGACGCCGCGGTGATCCTGTTCACCTCGGGGACATCGGGGGTCTCGAAGGGCGCCGTCCTGACGCACGGCAGCATCGCGGCGGCGGCTCGGAACGCAGCCGCAGCGCTCGGCTTCGGTCCGCGCGATGTGGTCCTCGGGGCGGCTCCGTTCTCACACGTCCTCGGTCAGTCGACGGGTCTCATCGCGACACTGATGACAGGCGGGGCGGTGGCGATCGTCCCTCGCTTCGAGCCGTCTGCCACGCTCGCCCAGATGACCGAGACCGGCACGACGGTGCTGCTCGGGGTTCCGACGATGTGCATCGCGCTCTGCGAAGCGGCCCGCGGCGCGGAGACGCTGCCGCCGCTTCGGCTCGCCCATATCGGCGGGGCGCCCGTTCCCGTCGAGGTCACGCGCGTCTTCGAGGAGACATTCGGCGCTGCGGTCTACGAGGGTTACGGCCTGACCGAGATCTCCGGGATCGCGACGACCTACCGGGAGGGCCAGCTTCGCAAGCCCGGATCCGTGGGCCTGCCGCTCGGCGATACCGAGCTCCGTGTCGTCTCGCCGGACGGGCTTCCGGTCGCCGCAGGCGAGGTCGGTGAGGTGCAGTTCCGCGGTACGAGCGTGATTCCGGGCTACTGGCGCGGTTCCGGAACCGCGCTCATGCCTGTGTCGGCCGACGGCTGGCTTCCGACCGGCGATCTCGGATACCTCGACGGCGATGGCTACCTCTTCCTCGTCGACCGGCTCAAGGAGATGATCATCCGCAACGGCTACAACGTCTATCCGCGTGAGGTCGAGGAGGTGCTCTACGCCCACCCCGACGTGCTCGAGGCGGCGGTGATCGGGGTGCCTGACTCGAAGCTCGGCGAGGAAGTCGTCGCGCTCGTGCGGCGGAGGCCGGGTTCGGGCTGCGATCCTGACGCCGTTCGCGAGTGGACACGGGAGCGGGTTGCTGCCTACAAGTACCCGCGGCACGTCGTCGTGGTCGAGTCGCTCCCGACGGGCCCAACGGGGAAGATCCTGAAGCGCGAGATCGATCGCGAAGCCCTCGCGCGCGAGCTCAACCTGGGCTGACGCACCGCCCGCTCGCCGCGAGCCGTGCCGCATCGGGCCCTGTCCTCTCCGGCCGGCTCCCCAAGCGAGCCCCCGCCCAGGGTGGGGACGCACCCCTCCGCCCTCAAGATCAATTCTACGGCTTTGGGAGCCCTGTGTTTGTGCCAACTTCGTAACGGTTCTTCCGCACGGAAGAGCACCCGACGGTGCGTTGGCGGGGTGAGGCTCAGTACTGCATGCCGTCCGAGTCCGGCGGCCCGAGCCTCGGGCCGTAGGGAGCAGAGTCGAGCCACCGGCCCGCCTCCTCGTCGGCGGGCGCGGCGGCCGCGGCCGCTCGGCGTCTCTCGAGTACACCCTCCTCGGCCGGGGCGAGGTGAGCAAGCGCCTCGTTGGAGGCCGCCCGGTTGCGCTCGGCGGCGGCGCGGCGCGACTCGGCGAAGTGGTCGACCGCGGCGCGCGCCGCGCCGGCCGTCGGCGCATCGAGCGCCGCGCGGACGGCGCGGGCCGCGACGATCGCGTCGGGGATGCCCGAGTTCAGCCCGCGTGCGCCGAACGGCGCGAAGAGATGTGCCGCCTCGCCGACGAGCAGCACGCGGCGCGCCGGATCGGCGAACTCGCGCGCGAGCACCTGCATGAACACGTAGGTCGAGACCCAGGTCACGCGCTCGGCGTACTTCGCGTCGATCACGAGCGGCAGCCAGTCCTTGACGCCTTCGCCGCCGAACGCCTCGGCATCGTCCTCCGGGCGACACTGCAGGTCGATCCGCCAGTGCCCGGAGAACGGCACGAAGAGCACGTTGCGGCCGCCGACCGCCGGATGCTCGTAGTGGAAGATCCGTTCGGCAGGCAACGGTGCATCCGGATCCTCGAGCGCATCGACGATCACGAATGCGTTCTGCGTCCGCGGGCCCTCGAGCGGGATCTCGAGCGAGCCACGGACGTTCGAGCGCGCACCGTCCGCGCCGATCGCGAAGTCGGCGTCGAGCCGCGACCCGCCCTCGGTGACGACCGTCACGCCCTCCTCGCCGGCCTCGACGCCGGCGACGGGGCTCTCCCACAAGAACTCCACCCCGGCCGCGTGGGCAGCCGTCAGAAGGAGCTGTTCGGTCACGACCTGCGGCAGGCTCGTCGCGGCAGGAAGCACGTCCGAAGGCGGCGGCGAATACGTCTTCGCGTAGACCTCGCGGCCGCGATAGAGCGTGCGCTTCGTCAACCAGATCAAGCCGTGATCCGCGAGCTCCCGGCCGAGCCCCGGCCTGAGCCCGTCGAGCAGGCGGATCGAGGCCCCGTGGATGAAGATCGCGCGGCTGCCGGGACGTACGCGGTCGGCGGTGCCCGCCTCGAGCACCGTCACCTCGATCCCCTCGGCGCGCAGCGCAAGCGCCGCGGTCAGGCCGACAGGCCCGGCGCCGACGACGATCGTCCGGCCGATCATCGCGCGACCACCAGCGCGTCGAGCGCGACGAGCCCACTCACGGTCACGCGAAGCGGGTTGACCTCGACCTCGGCGATATCCTCTCGGCCGGCGATCAGATCGCCGAAGGCCACGATCGCCGCGGCGAGCTCGGACGCATCGACCGCCGGCGCGCCCCGTGCGCCGCGGAAAGCCGCCGCGCCGGCCAGCTCGTCCAACATCGTCCCCGCCTCGGCGGGCTCGAGGGGCGCCAGTCGCACGGCAGCGTCGCCGAGCGCCTCGGCCGCCGTGCCCCCGGCGCCGAGCGCGACGATCGGGCCGAACGACGGGTCGCGGCGAGCGCCGAGGATCAGCTCGGGGCCCGGGGCGGCGGTCTCCTCGATCAGGTACCGGTGCCCCCGGCGCCCGAGCGAATCGATTGCCGCGAGCGCCGCGTCGAGCTCCGATTCGTCGCGGATCCCGAGCTTGACGCCGCCGACGTCCGACTTGTGCTCGACCGCAGGGTCGAGGATTTTCACGACAAGCGGGGGGCGTAGCAGGCCGAGCGCTGCAAACGCCTCGTCGTGGTTCGAGCAGACGATCCTTGCCGGCACCGCCAGGCCTGCCTCGGCGACGAGCCGCTTGGCGAGATCCTCGTCCCACTCCCCCGCAGGGGCGAAGGCCGGTGCCTCGGACTGCGCCGCCCCCGTTGGACGCCGCGCTCTCTGAGCCGCGTCACGCACGATGGCCGCGACGGCCCGCGCACACCGCTCCGGTGTCGGCAGCACCGGGACCCGCGAGCCTGCGAGCTCGTCGCGGGCCGCTGCGAAGGCCGGAGGAGTCGCGGTCAGCGCGAGCACGGCGGGCGCCTCGACCTCGCCGAGGAGGGCAACCGGATCGACGGCGTCGGGCTCGTCGAGCAGGTAGACGGCGAGCAGGTCGATTCCCGCGGCGCGCCCGACGGTGTCGAGCACCGCGCCGAACGTCTCTCCGGGGCGGCCCGTATCGACCGGGTTCCGCTGGAAGGTGATCGGGGGCAGCAGCTCGCCCAGCCGATCGAGTGAAGCCGCCGGCAGCTCGGGCATGCGCACGCCGAGGCTTCCGAGCTCGTCGGCGAGCAGCAGTCCCGGCCCGGCTTGGCCGGTGACGACCCCGACCCCGGCCGGCTCGCGGGGCCGAAGCCGGACGAGCCGAAGCGCCTGCGCGGCATCGATCAGCTGCGTCATGTCGTCGACCACGACGGCGCCCGCCTGTGCGAGCGCTGCCCGGGTCACGCGCCAGCTGCCGCTCAGGGCCCCCGTGTGGGAGCGCGAGAACGCATCGACGTCGGTTCGGCCCGTCTTGAGGGCGACGATCGGTACGCGCGCCGCGATCTGCTCGACCGCTTCCACGAGCCGGCGTCCATCGGCGATGCCCTCGATCGCTAGCGCGACGACTTCGACCGACGAATCGCCGGCGAGCGCCTCGAGCACATCTGGAAAGCCGACATCCGCCGAGTTCCCGAGACCGACGCCGAGGCGGATGCCGAGGCCCTCGCTCGCCGCGAGGAATGCGAGGGCGTGATTCACGCCCCCGCTCTGGGCGACGATCGCAAGGCCACCCGCCGGAAGGTCTGCCGCCGTGCGGACGAAGCTCGCGCAGAGCCTCTCGGGCGGCGCGAAGAAGCCGGAGGTGTTCGGCCCGAGAATCCTGATCCCCGTTTCCGAGGCGATCGAGGCGAGCTCTGCCTGAAGCACCTCGCCGGCAGGTCCGGCCTCGGCCCAGCCGCCCGAATGGACGATCGCCGCGCCCGCGCCGGCAGACGCGCATTCCCTGAGGACGCCCGGCACGGCCTCCGCAGGTACCGCGACGAGCACCAGGTCGACGGCCTCGCCGATGCTCGAAAGCCGTTCGGCGCCCGGTCGGCCGGCCACGCTTTCGCCTCGCGGGTTGACGGCGGTCACCGGCCCGGGAAACGATACGAGGCTGTGCATCAGCACGTTGCCGGCCTTGCCCGGCGTCGCCGAGGCTCCCACCACCGCGACAGACTTCGGCGTGAAGAGCCGCCCGAGCGCGGCGCTCACCCCTCGCCCTGGACGGTCTGCGCCACCTCGTTCGGGTCGACGCTCGTCGGACGGCGCAGCTCGAAGCGCTCGCGCGTCCGCACCCAGTCGTTGCCGGCCATCCGACCGACGAGCGCGAGCGCGCCGGACAACGGCCGGAGCTCCGAATCGACGCAGTCGTCCCGAACATAGATCCGCACGACGCGGGCGATCACGAGGGCATTCGAGGGAACCTCGGCGCTGCCGAGGTCGACAATCTGGTGGATGCGGCATTCGAACGCGGCCGGCGACTCGCCGACGCGAGGCGGGGCCACGAGCTCGGACGGGGCGCGGGTCACGCCGGCGACGAGCCACTCGTCCACCTCGGGCCCGAACTCGGCGCTCGTCGCGTTCGCACGCTCGGCGAGGCTCTCGTCGACGGTGGAGATCGTCAACTCGCCCGTCTCCCTGACATTCCGCAACGTGTCCTTGTCGATCCCGGCACGGGCGCCCGGGCCGACGCCGACAGTGGGGAACGGATGGAACGAGAAGGCGTTGAAGAACGAGAACGGCGCGAGGTTCGCCCTGCCGTCCGAGCCCACCGTCGAGACCCAGGCGATCGGGCGCGGGGCGACGAGGCCGTTCATCAGGCCGTTCAGGACGGGTCGCTCGAGCTGCTCTGGGTCGAGGAACATCAGTCGAGGAACATCAGTCGAGGCATCAGCCGGAGACGAAGAGGGTGCGCAGGGTGCCGAGCCCCTCGAGCGACACCTCGACGACGTCGCCGGCGGCGAGGTAGGAGGGCGGATCCATTCCGTGTCCGACCCCGCCGGGCGTCCCCGTCGCGATCAGATCGCCGGGGCTGAGCTCGATCACCTGGGAGATGTCGGCGATGAGCGTGGGGATGTCGAACACGAGGTCGCCGATCACTGCCTGCTGGCGCGTCTCGCCGTTCACGCTTGTCTCGAGCTGCCTCGACTCGAGGCCGTCCAGCTCGTCGAGCGTCACGACCTCGGGCCCGACGGGGGTCGAAGCGCGCCAGGACTTGCCGGCGAACCACTGCAGCGAGCGGTACTGGAAGTCGCGCATCGTCACGTCGTTCATGAGCGTCAGGCCGCCGACATGGGCCATCGCCTCCGCCCGCGGAATCCGGCGGCCGCCACGCCCGATCACGACGACGAGCTCGCCCTCGTAGTCCACCTTCGCGGACTCCGGCGGGATTACGACATCGTCTTCGGGGTCGAGCAGTGCCTGAGCGAGCTTCAGGAACAGCGTTGGGCTCGTCGGCAGCTCGCGGCCCATCTCCTTGATGTGCGCGCCGTAGTTGATCCCGACGCAGACGGTCGCCGCGGGGCTCGTCACCGGCCGGACGATCCTCCATTCACCGGTGAGAGGCTCGCGCACCGCGTCGTCGAGCCCGCCGGCAAAGAGCGCACCGAGGTCGTGGTAGGGCGCGCCGGCTGCGTCCTTCAGCGCATGCAGCGCCTCGCCCTCGCGGACGGCGGCGGCGGTCGAGCCGTCGGGAGCCGCGACCGTTACGAGCCGCATCGGTGCGTCGGCGCTAGGATCGTCATGTGACAGAACACTAGACGGCAGTCGAAAGAACTGTCAATAATGCCGGACAGGCAATCTGCGATGGGAGATGCCAGGTGAGGTTGGAAGACGTATGCATTCCGGTGAGCGCCTCGTGGTCGAGCCCGTTCGTGCGCTGGCAGGGACCGGCGGCGGATATCTCGAGTCTCGACCTCGCGCTCCAGGTCACGCGCGACGGCCTCGCCCGCAGCGGCATCGACTGGCCGGTGACCGAGCTCGTGCTCGGGATCACCGTGCCGCAGAAGGAATCGTTCTACGGCGCCCCGACGCTTGCGGCCCGGCTCGGGCTCGGACACACGAGCGGCCCGATGCTCGCCCAGGCGTGCGCGACCTCGGTCGCCTGCATCAACTGGGCGGCTACGAACGGCAGCGGCGCGCGCCTCGTCGTTGCGACGGATCGCACGAGCAACGGCCCCCACCTCGTCTATCCCCGAACCGGCGCGCCCGGCGCGACGCCCGATTCCGAGAACTGGGTGCTCGACAACTTCGGCCGAGACCCGGTAACAGGCCAGGCGATGCTCGCGACCGCCGAGCGCGTCGCCGCCGAGGGGAAGATCGAGAAGGCCGAGCTCGACGACCTCGCCGTACGCCGTTACGAGCAGTACCTCGATGCGCTTGCCGACGATCGCGCATTCCAGCGCGAGTGGATGATCCCGATCGCTGCCGGCTCCAAGCGCAAGCCGGTCGAGATCGCCGAGGACTGGGGGATCCGCCCGATCGTCCGCGAGGAGCTCGAGGAGCTCCGGCCCGTCGAGGAGGGCGGCGTCGTCAGCTACGGGACGCAGACCCATCCCGCCGACGGTTGCGCCGGGATGATCGTCACAAGCGGGGCTTCGCTCGCTGCGACTGGATACGACGGCCCCGTCGCGCGGCTCCGCTCCACGGGCTTCGCGCGCGTCGAGCCCGGGGCGATGCCGAAGGCCCCGGTGCCGGCCGCCCGCGCGGCGCTCGAGGACGCCGGCATCGGCATCGGCGAGATCGCCGTGATCAAGACGCACAACCCCTTCGCCGTCAACGACGTCTGGTTCGCGCGCGAGCTCGGGGTCGATGCGAACGAGCTGAACCCGTTCGGATCGAGCCTCGTCTACGGACACCCGCAGGCCCCGACGGGCGCACGCGGCGTCGTCGAGCTGATGTATGCGCTCGTCCGGCGCGGTGGCGGAGTCGGGCTCTTCACGGGCTGCGCGGCCGGCGACACCGGCGCAGCGCTCGTGCTCGAGGTCGGCGGATGACGGCACTCGCGAGCCCGTCGCCGGGCAGCGCGCTCTCGGGGGCGATGCGCCGGCGCAGCGTCGGTCCGCCCGCCGCGCGTTCGGTGTTGATGACCGTGCTCGGGGAGTACGTGATGCCCCGCGGCGGTGTCGTCTGGCAGGAACGGCTGATCGCAGCGCTCGTGACCCTTGGCCACACGGAGCAGACCGCGCGGCAGGCGGTCGCCCGCAGCACGCGCGACGGCTGGCTCACGGGCGAGCGCGCAGGCCGCCGCACCCGGATGACCGTCACGCCCGAGACCGAGCACATGCTCGCGGAGGGCCGTGAGCGGATCTTCGGGTTCGGCCGCGAGACCACCTGGGACGAGCGCTGGCTCGTTGTCGTTCTCCGGATTCCGGAAGAGCGCCGCCGTGTGAGGCACCACGTCCGCACCCGGCTCGCGCGTGCGGGCATGGGCTCGCTCGGAGGTGGCGTATGGATCGCACCACACGCCGACCGCGAGCCGCTCGTCGCCGCTGCTCTTCGAGCGGCCGACGCCGGTGCCGAGGCGATCTCGTTCATGGCCGGCCTCGGAACACTCGGCCGCCCCGAGGATCTCCTCGACGCCTGGGATCTGGACGGGCTCCGTGAGGAATACGCGGGCTTCCTCGACCGGTTCGCAGGCGCGCGCCCGCGAGACCGCGCCGCCTCGTTCCGGGCGCAGACCGAGCTCGTCCATGCCTGGCGCCGGATCGCGTTTCTCGATCCGGATCTGCCGGACGAGCTCCTCCCGCGCGGCTGGCCGAGGCGCCGCGCCTACGAGTTCTTTCACCGCCGCCATGCCGCCTGGCATCAGGGGGCGCAGGATCATTTCGACCGGCTCGAGGATGGCGAGCCGTCGAGAACAAGCGACAGGAGGCCCGGATGAGCATCGATGTGAAGAGTGCGCACACCGTCGAGGTCGGCTACGACGAGTTCTGCGGCGCGCTCGCCGCCCACGACCTGCAGGCGCTCTGGAGCCTGCAGCGCAAGATCATGCCCGACATCCCGCTGCCGAGCACCCTGCCCTGGCTCTGGAAGTGGGACACGGTGCTGCCGCTCGCCAAGCGCGCGGGCGAGATCATCACGATCGAGCGCGGCGGCGACCGGCGCGTGCTCGCGCTCGCGAACCCCGGGCTGAACGGCCTGCCGTTCACGAGCACGACGCTCTGGGGCGCGATCCAGTTCCTCGGGCCCGGCGAGAGCGCGCCGGCCCACCGTCACACCCCGTCGGCGATCCGCTTCGTGATGGCAGGCTCGAGCGTCTATACGACGGTCGACGGCGACGCGTGCGAGATGGAGGCCGGGGACATGATCCTCACCCCGAACTGGAAGTGGCACGACCACAACAACTACGGCGACGAGCCGATGGTGTGGTTCGACGGGCTCGACCTGCCGCTCATGGTCTCGCTCGAGTCGATCTTCTTCGAGAACCACCCGGACCTGACGCAGGAGGTGAGGGGACACAACCTTTCCGAGCAGCTCTACTCGGGGCCGGTCGCGCCTTCCGGCGGCGATCCCGACCCGCTCAACTCGCCGCTCCTGCGCTACAGCCGGGCAAGCACCGTCCGCCGGCTCGAGGCACTCCATGCCTTGCAGGGCGGCCACCAGGTAACGGTCGAGTACCTGAATCCGGCCACGGGCGGCCCGGCGATCCGCACCTTCTCGAGCGAGATGACGCGGCTCTACCCGGGCGCGCGCACGCCGACGACGCGCACCACCGGCAGCTCGGTCTGGGTCGTCTTCAGCGGCTCGGGCCGGACGGTGATCAACGAGACGGCGTACGAGTGGGGCCCGGGCGACACGTTCGTCGTTCCCTCCTGGGCCGCGGTCGACCACGAGGCGAACGAGGAGGCCGATCTCTTCGTGATCAGCGACCGGCCGGTGCTCGAGGCGTTCCGGCTCTTCAAGCGAATCGAGGAGCCCGAGCAGCAGGCCGTCGGCGAGACCTTCGTCCCGCGATGACCGAAACCGCTGTCAATCGCCCCGTCGAGTGGGATCCCTACAAGCCGGACACGGCCGCCGATCCCCCGGCGTCGTGGGCCGGCCTGCGCGAGCGCTGTCCGGTCGCGTGGACCGAGCGGATGGGCGGGTTCTGGGCGGTCTCGCGCTACGACGACGTGGTCTCGATCGCCCGCGACTCGGGACGCTTCAACAACTCGGGCGGCCCGCAGTTCGGAACCGGGCGGCCGCCGCTCGAGGTCGACCGGCCAGAGCACACCTTCTACCGCCGGGTGCTCCAGCCGTATTTCGGCCGGGAGCGCATCGCGCAGCTCGAGCCGGCCGTTCGCGGGTTCGTCGCCGAGATGCTCGAGCCGTTGCTCGCGGCCGGCGGAGGCGATCTCGCCGAGACGCTCAGCTACCCGCTGCCCGCCCGCACGCTCTGTCTCTGGCTCGGCCTCCCCGATGAGGAGTGGGCCGGGCTCAAGGCGATCTCCGAGGAGCTCTTCCTCGCCGAGGAGGGCCGCGGCAACGATCCGGCCGCGCGGGCCCGCTGCAACGACGCGCTCTACGAGTACGCGCGGTCGCTCGTCCGCGAGCGCATCGAGCGGCCGCGGGATCCCGAGACGGACCTGATCTCCGGCATCTTGGGCGCCACCGATGGAGCGAACGAGGTCACGGAGGCGAGCTGCATCGAGCTGATCCGCCTCCTGCTCACGGCCGGCCACAACTCGACGACCGGCGGCATCGGCAACTCTCTTCTGCGGATCGCGGCCGAGCCCGAGATCCAGAAGCGCCTCCGCGCCGAGCCCGAGCTGATCCCGCTTGCGATCGAAGAGTTCCTGCGCCTCGAGACCCCGGTGCAGGGAATGCCACGCTGGGCCAACGACGACGTCGAACTTCACGACCGCCGGGTCGAGGCGGGCGATCAGCTCATGCTGATGTGGGCGGCCGCAAACCGCGATCCAGGACACTTCGCCGAGCCCGACCGCTGCGTGATCGACCGAACTCCCAACGAGCACGTCACCTTCGGGCGCGGCATCCACCGCTGCATCGGGATCGACCTCGCACGGCTCGAGATCCGGGTCGCGGTCGAGGAGCTCCTCGGCCAAACGTCGTGGTTCGAGCTCGCCGGCGAGCCGATCCGAACCACCTTCATCCGCCAGGGCGTCTCGTACCTCCCGCTTCGACTGGTGGCCCGATGAAGATCGCGGTCGACGCGGAGGTCTGCTCGCTGAACGCCGAGTGCACCTACGCCGCCCCCGACGTGTTCCGGATCGTCGACGGGGAGCTCGTCTACGAGATCGTGCCGTCGCCCGAGCACGAGGCGGCCGTCCGCGACGCCGTCGATGCGTGCCCGAACCTCGCGATCGAGCTCGAGGAGGACTGATGGCCGTCGACGCCGAGCGGCCGGTCCAGGACTTCGACCCGCTCGAAGCCGAGTCGTTCGGGAGCTTCCACGAGGAGTTCACCACGCTCCGGCAGGCCTGCCCGGTCGCCCATAGCGATGCCTGGAACGGCTTCTGGGCGCTCCTGCGCTACGACGACGTGCTCGCCGCGGCGGGCGATCCCGCGCTCTTCACGACGAGCGTCCAGAACGTCGTTCCGAGGCTTGCCTTCACCGGCCGCCGGCCGCCTCTGCATCTCGACCCGCCCGAGCACACGCCCTACCGGCGGGCGCTCAACCCGTACTTCTCCGTCGAGAAGATGACCGCGATCGAGCCGGAGCTGCGGCGCATCGTCGGAGGGCTCCTGCAGCCGCTCGTCGACAAAGGCGGCGCCGACATCTGCGCGGAGTTCACGCATCGCCTTCCCGGCTACGTGTTCGCGGAGTTCTTCAATCTCACGCCCGAGCTCGGGATGGCGATCCGCGAGGCGACGCGCGAGTTCGTCGATGCGGTGCAGAAGTTCGACATGGACGGCGTGAAGCGGACGAGCGTCGCGCTCTACGACATCGCCCGCGCGATCATCGCGATGCGCGAGGCCGAGCCGCTCGACCCGGCCGACGACCCGGTGTCGGGCCTGCTCGAGGCGCGGATCGACGGCGAGCCGTTCCCGCCCGAGATGCTGCTCGGGACGATCCGCCAGTTCATCGTCGTCGGCATGGTTGCGCCCTGCGTCTTCATCGGCAGCATGGTCGTGCACCTCGCCGAGCACCCCGAGCTGCAGGCGCAACTGCGCGACGATCCGTCGCTCGTACCGGCCGCGGTGCAGGAGTACCTCCGGCTACTGACGCCCTACCGCGGCTTCGCGCGCACGCCGACGCGCGACATAGAGATCGGAGGCCGAACGATCCGCAAGGACGAACCGGTCGCGCTCGTCTATGCCTCTGCGAACCGCGACGAGTCGGTGTTCGACAACCCGCACGAGTTCGTCCTCGACCGCCCCAACATCGCCCGGCATCTCGCCTTCGGCGCCGGGCCGCATCGCTGCGCGGGCGCGCCGCTCGCGACGCTGATGCTCGAGGTCACGCTCGATGAGTTGCTCGCGCGGGCCTCGTCGATCGAGCTCGACGGCGAGGTGACAATGACCGGCTGGCCGGAGTGGGGGACGTTGAGCGTGCCGACCCGGCTTGCCCCATGAATCCGTCCGAGACGAAACCGGGCGAGGACTGGGCCCCGCTCGAGGCGCGAAGCGGCGAGGCGCTCTTTCCGCTGTACGCCGAGCTACGCGACGGCTGCCCGGTCTCCCATACGTCCGCCTATGGCGGGTTCTGGACGCTCTCGCGCTACGTCGACATCGAGGCCGCGGCGCGTGACACGGCGGCCTTCGAGAGCAGACAGCCCTTCGTCGAGCGGCCGGGGACGCCCGAGTTCATCCCGCTCTCGACGAACGGGGAGCGGCACGCCTACTTCCGGAGACTCCTGGCGCCGTACTTCACGCCGAGCCGCATCAAGGCGCTCGAGCCCCGCGTCCGCGCCCTGGTGGCCGAGCATCTCGATCCGGTTGTCGCGGCAGGCGAAGGCGATGTGCACGCCGCGCTTGCCCACCCCCTTCCGGCGCGCGTCCTCTGCGCGTTCCTGAACGTGCCCGACGCGGAGTGGGTCGCGATGAAGGAGCTGAGCGCGGCCGTTCAGGCGGTAGGCGGCTCCGGGCCCGAGGAGCAGGCGGCAGTATCGCGGCTGTTCATCGACAAGGCGGCGGAGCTCGTGGCGGAACGGCGCCGGTCGCCGCTCGATCCTGCAGAAGACATGTTCTCGGGACTGCTCGTCGCGCGTCAGGACGGCGAGCCACTGGACGACGAAACGATTGCTGCGGTCGGCTGGCAGATGATCGCAGCAGGGCACTCGACGACGACCCGGTCGCTCACGGTGGCGATCCATCACCTGGCGACCCATCAGGACGAGCAGGCGCGGCTCCGCGACGATCGATCGCTGATTCCGACCGCGGTCGAGGAGCTCCTTCGCGTCGGGCCGCCGCTTCACCTGCTCGGGCGGACCGCGACACACGACGTCGAGCTCGAGGGCATCGCCATCCCGGCCGGCGAGCTCGTCGGCCTCGGCTTTGCCGCCGGGAACTTCGACGAAGACGCGTTTCCGGATGCAGGTGTTTGCGACCTCGCGCGCAAGCCGAACCGCCACCTCACCTTCGGAATCGGCCCGCACATCTGCATCGGGGCCCCGCTCGCCCGGCTCGAGCTCCGGCTCGTGCTCGACGAGCTTCTCGATCGCACGGGGTCGTTCTCGCTCGCCGGGGAGCCCGTGCCTTCGGTCGGGTTCAGATCGGGCTACGAGCTGCTTTCGATCCGGTTCGAGCCGTGAGCTCGCCGCCGGCCGACTTCGATCCGCTCGCCGACGACTTCGTTGCCGACCCCCACGCGACGTGGGCGCGGTTACGGGCGGGCTGCCCGGTTGCGCGCGGCGCGCGCTGGGATTTCTGGGCGCTCACCCGCTATGACGACATCGTCGCCGCGAGCTCGAGGCCGGCGGACTTCTCGAGCGCGCAGGGGATCGTCGTGCCGAAGAACCCCGTCTCGGGACGGCGGGCGCCGCTGCACTTCGACCCGCCGGAGCATCCGCGCTACCGCCGGCCCCTCAACGCCGTGTTCGCCGCCGAGCGCGTGCCGGCGATGGAGCCCCGGATGCGGGAGCTTGCCGCTGAGCTGCTCGAGCCGTTCGTCGCGGCGGGCGGCGGGGAGTTCGTCATGGAGTTCAGCTCACCGTATGCGGGGCTCGTCTTCGCCGACATTCTCCACCTCCCGCGCGACGATGCGCGGGAGCTGAACGCGAGTGGCGAGCGGTTCGAGCACGCGCAGGCGCATTTCGACACTGAGACCGCCGAACGCGAGAACCAGCATCTCTACGCCGAGTGCCGGAAGATCGTGGCCGCACGGCGGGAGAGCCCGCTCGATCCGGCGGAGGACATTGTCAGCGCCCTGCTTGCGGTGGAGATCGACGGCGAGCCGCTCGAGGACGAGTTCGTCGCCGGCAGCCTGCGCCAGCTCCTGATCGCGGCGCACGTGGCGCCGACCGCGCTGCTCGCAAGCGCGGTCGACCATCTGGCGCGCGACGGGGCGCTTCAGCAGGAGCTACGAGACGATCCGGGCCTGATCCCGGCCGCGCTCGAGGAGCTGATGCGTCTCTACGCGCCGAACCAGGGCTTCGCGCGCACCGCGACTCGCGACGTCGAAGTACGCGGGCGCACTATCCGCGCCGGAGAGATGGCCGCGCTCGTGCTGCCGTCGGCCAATCGCGACCCAGCGGTCTTCGACGACCCCGAGACCTTCGTGCTCGACCGCTCCCCGAACCCGCACCTCGCCTTCGGCCACGGCCCGCACAAGTGCGCCGGAATCGCCGTCGCGCGAGCCGAACTGCGGATCGCGCTCGAGGAACTGCTCGCCCGCACCGCGTCGTTCGAGCGGGCCGGCGAGCCCGAGATGCTCGGCTGGCCGGTGCACGGGCCAGAGAGGCTGCCGCTCGCGTGCGTGGCGGCGGCGGGGTAGTAGCTCCCCGCGCCGTTCGTCGTTTTCGGGCCTCTCGATTCGGGCTGTGTTCGGGAGCGTTTCGTCACACTTTCGTTTCAGTGTCTGACCCCGCTTTTCCGCCTGCTGGGTGCGGCAATTCGGGCCTTCCAGCCTCGTCGTTTCAGGCTGTACCTGACCCCGCTTGGACGGCTCGCGGGTTTCTCGTCGAGCGGCTAGCCGACGAGCACGCGCTCGCCGTCCGAGGTGAAGCTCGTCGAGAATCCGGCTGCGGCGCTGATCCGCTCGACGTAGGCCGTGACTTCGTCGCCGCGTTCGGTGTCTCCGACCGGGACCGGACGGCCGTGATCGTCGATCCAGCACGGCACGAAACCCGCCTCGATCCCGCCGCCCGGGGACACGCGGCAGTCGGCGGCGATCGTGTTCCGGCTCTCGGGATGGAAGGGATAGAACGGCATCCCCGGGTCGGGTGCGAAGCCGAAGAGCTCGCGGCGGCGCTTCGACCACGCGTCGAGCTCGGCCGCGCTCGCTCCGCTCGGCGTGAGCGCGTGGGTGACGGCGACGAAGTTGCCGAGGCCGTGGAAGACCGGCTTGCCGCGGTAGAGCTCGATCCCGCGCAGGATGTGCGCGTGGTGGCCGATGACGATGTCGGCGCCGCAGTCGATCGCGGTGCGCGCGAGCTCACGCTCGTAGGCCGGCACGACGACCGGAAGGTGGCCGATTCCCTTGTGGAATGCGACGACGATGATGTCCACGGCCTCGCGGAGCGCGAGGACGTCGGCGCGCAACACCTCGTTGCTCTCCGGGGTGACGAAGGTGTAGATCCGCGGCGGCCCGCCGGGGCCGGCGTAGTCGAGCTCGTAGTGGGTGAGCACATCGAGCGCCGCGCAGCCTGCCTTGCGTGAGGTTGCGCGCGACTCGCGCGGGCCGACGCAGTTGTAGCTCAGGACGCCGACCCGCACGTCTTCGGCCTCGGCGATCGCCGGCCGGCGGGCCTCGTCGATGTTCATCCCGGCGCCTGCAGTGGCGATCCCGAGCCGGCGCAGCTCCGCGATCGTGTCCTCGACTCCTGCGGGGCCCGAGTCGAAGATGTGGTTTCCGGCCAGTGTCGCGACCTCGATGCCGGCGCGCGCGAGCGCCGCGAGATGAGCGGGGTCGGCCGGAGGAGCCGGGATGTCCACCGAGCTCGGTACGCCGCGGCTCGTGTGCGGCACCTCGACGTGCCCGACCACGAGGTCGGCAGCCCCGAGCAGCCCGCGGCTCGGCTCGAAGAAGCTGTCCGGATCGGGCTCGTCGAGGATCAGGTCGCCGAGCAGGAGCAGCCTCATGCGCGCTTCACGACCCGCGTCTCGATGAACTCCGTGAGCGAGCTGACGAACGCCGCCTCGTCCCACTCGCGTGCGTCCGCGTTGTTGGCGTCGATCTCGAGCACCGGGATTCCCGCCCGCTCGAGCGCGCGCGTGACGAAGTAGCTGCTCCGCGACTCGGCGGTGACCAGGTGCACGACCCCGTCGACGCGGTGCGACCGCGCCTCCTTCACGTACCAGGCATCGGCCCAGCCGGGCATCCCGATCAGGTCGGTGAACGCGGCGAAGCGCGCCGCAAGCGCCCGCAGCGGCTCGCCGCCGTAGCGGACATAGCCGTCGGCCGCGATCGCGAGGTACATCGACCAGACGAAAACGGCGCCGTAGGCCTCCTGGAAGTGCTGGTAGAAGCCGAGGTTGAACCAGAGGCCGCGGCCGATCCACATCAGCCGCAGCTTTTCGTCCTCGCAGACCGCGGCGCCGTCGGCGACGAGCCCTTCGACCTCCTCGTGGAACGCGCGCGCGGCATCGCGGGCCCACTCGGTACCGCGATGCCACTGCGGGAGCATCACGGCGGGGATGCTGTCGACGATGTCGAGCGGCGCCGGCGAGGTGGCGGCGAGCAGGTCGCGCGTCTTTCGGCTCCACTCCTGCTGCTCGTTTGCGAGCACGAGCACCTCCTCGAGCCGTGTCGCGTCGAATGCGCGCCCCGTCTCGGCCTCGAGGAAGCCGACCATCCGTTCGAGCTCGGCGGTCATCAGGTCGAGGCGCGCGGTGCCGACGACCTCTTCCCAGCTCCACGGGATCCGCTCCCACCACAGGTCGGGGAGCTCCGGGACGACCGCCTTCTCGAGCGCGAAGAACGGCACGCCGCGCTCGCGGCGCCACGCCTGGGCGATCCCGAGATGGGAGTCGGTCCAGATCTGGGTCAGGAACAGCGAGACGTCGGGCAGGCCGCCCCAGGGCGCCTCGGCCGGGTCGGGCTCGAGCGTCGAGCCGAGCGCGATCGCCGAGTACTGCTCGACCCAGTCGGGATAACCGCGCTCGCGCAGCAGTTCGAGGTAGCGGGGGCCGCGCTGCTTGGCCGAGCAGATCGAGGCCCACCACTGGTTCACGACGTAGGGGATGTCCATCGCACGAAGAAGCTCGTGCGGCACGTCGGCGTCCGCCAGCACGAGGGGCTCCCCCGCAGCCACGCGCGGCGCGAGGCCGGCGAACCAGTCGCGCTGGTACCGAGAAGCGGCGGCGGCTGAGGCGAGCCGCCGTGCGCCGCGTGCGCCCTTGAAGCTCATCGGAGCGCCGCCAGCTCGGTCGTAACGGGGGCTCCCAGCTCGCGATGCTCGAGCACGACGAGCGGGATCGCCTTCACGGCCAGCTCGGCTTTCAACGCAGGGATCCCCCACGCGAGCGCGTCGTCGCCGGTGCGGATCCACGAGAGGACGACGTCGGCCCCGGCTGCCTCGGCCTCGGCGGCCGCTCGTGCCGCGCGGGCGTCCGGGTCGTTGCGAAGGGAGAGCACCGAGCCGGACTGGTACCTGGCGGCGAGCGCCGCGAACGGATCGCCCGCCTCCTCGACGAGCCCGTCTCCGATCGCCTCGCCCGTGCCGTGATCCTCGCCGACGACGATCGCACCCTCGGCTTCGAGCGCGCGGTAGACGGCCGTCGATTCGTGCGCGCTGCCCGTCAGGTAGACGCGTCGCCGGGGTGCGGTCGGCGGCGGTCCGGGATCCTCGTGCAGCGCTTCGAGGAGGCCGTTGTACGGCTCGGCGGCCAGCACCGTTCCGGCACCGAGCACCGCGAGTGCGTCACTGCCGGAGAGTCGGGGTGGATCCGCTCGCCGCAGCTCCGCGAGCCGCCCCAGCAGCTGCCTTGTCGAGTTGGCAGCGGTGATCGCAACCCGCACGAGCCCCTCGTCGAGCGGCTGTCCCGACCACCCTTCGAGGACGCCCGCGAGCTCGTGCAACCGGCCGAGATCGTAGGCGGCGGTCGTCTCGGTCGGCAGATGCAGGAGATCGACGATCGCGAAGCCGGGGAGGGGCGGCGGCGTCTCGTCGCGGGCGAGCACACGGAGCGAGGTGAAGAGCCGGACCGTCGAGTCCGATTCGTGTGAGACGAGCAGGAAGTCGAGCGGCGGCCGGCCCTCGAGGAGCCCGGCGAGGATCAGCCGAACCGAGGGATCGACACGTGGCCCGAGCACGGCCTCGGCAAGCGGCGAGGGCTTGCCCTCGCCGCGCAGTCGAACGGGCAGCATCCCGGCCGCCGCAACGAGCTCGTGCGGAACGTCGGCGCCGACCGAGCCGACGACGAGCCCGCCTGCCTCTTGCCACTCCCGGATCGCCGCGCCCGGGATTCTCGTAGGCGGCGGTCAGGGTCTCGAGTGCGGTCACGCTCGGTCCCCGAGAAACTCGAGAACCGTGGCGGTGAATGCCTCCGGCTGCTCGCAGTGGACGAGATGTCCGGCATCGGAGATCTCCACGAGCTCGATCATCGCGTTCACCTCGACCATCCGCTCGGCGTACTCGCGCTTGAAGAGCGGCGATTCTCGGCCTCGGACGACCAGGGTCGGCGAGCGGATCGCCTCGACGTAGGGCCAGAGGCCCTTGATCAGCGGCTCGCCGCCCGCGGCCGACCAGCGGACGCGACCGGCGATGTCGCTGCGCCACGTGAGCCGGCCGTCGTCGAGGCGGCGGAAGCGCGACTCGAGCACCCAGTCGGGAACTCCGCGAGGCAGGGACTTGCCGAGAGCCGCGAGGGCGTGCTCGTCGGACTCGAACACGATCGTCGGGCTCTCGAGCGACTGAAGGCCGTGTGTGGTCGGCCGGGCCTCCGTCCTCGATCACACACGCGATCACGCGTTCCTGATGCCGGGCCGCGTAGACGCAAGCGGTGACCGCGCCGAGCGAGTGGCCGACGAGGAAGAACCGCTCGAGCCCGAGGTGTGCGATGAGCTCGTCGAGGTCGGAAAGCGTGTCCTCGACGCCGTAGCGCACCTCGGGATCCCAGTCGCTCTCACCGCAGCCGCGCAGGTCGGGGACGGTGACGCGGTAGCCGGCGGCGGCGAGCACGGGCGCAACCTCGCACCAATCCTCGGCGCTCAGCCCGCCACCGTGCAGGAGCAGCAGCTCCGGGTTGCCCGGCTTGCCGAGCTCGAGGTAGGAGAGCACGAGCCCGCCGGAGAGCTCGAATGTGCCGCGAGTCGCCGTCAAGCGGCTTCCACCGGGGTGAATGCGAGTGGAAGCCGGTCGACGCCGAGTCGCGGCCACGCCGGTCGCGCGACCGGGCCCCCGAGCGAGAACGACGCTGTGCGGGCCAGGAGCTCTTCGAGAGCGATCCGCACCTCGAGCCGGGCCAGCGGGGCGCCGATGCACTGGTGGATCCCGCGCCCGAACCCGACGTGGCGATTCGGCGCGCGCTCCGGATCGAGCTCCGCGGGGCCCGCGTCGAGGGTCGCCGAGCCGAAGACGAGCCAGACGTAGTCGCCGGCCGCGATCCGGCGGCCGCCGAGCTCGGTGTCGTGCACGGCGATCCGCCGCATCGCCTGTTGTGGCGCGTCGAGCCGGACGACCTCCTCGACGAAGCCGGGGAGGAGCCCGGGCCGGGCGCGAAGCCTCTTCTGCAGCGGCTCGTCGCGCGCCAGCCGAAGCACGGCGTTGCCGATCGCGCTCGTCGTCGTGTTGTGCCCGGCCGAGATGAACATCATCACGATCCCGACGAGCATCTCGTCGTCGAGAGGCGGCAGCTCGGGGTCTCCCCGGACGAGGCAGCTGACGACGTCGTCGCCCGGATCCTGGCGGCGCCGCTCGATCAGCTCCGTCACGTACGGGCGGAGCTCCTCGCCGACCGCGATGCGCTCGGGGCTCCCGGGCGGCGTCTGGCCGCCGATCTCATCGACCCGACGACCCCAGTCGGCGATCACGCGCCAGTCGTCGGCCGGCAGGTCGAGCAGCAGGCAGAGGGCGCGTGTCGGGAAGGGATGGCTGAACTCGCCCGCGAAATCGCCGGCTCCGGCCGCGACGAGCGTGTCGATCACCTCCGCGGCGTCCCGGCGCAGTGGCGCCTCCATCGCCGCCACTCGCTCGCGCGAGAAATACGGGTTGAGCAGCCGCCGGTAGATCCGGTGCTCGGGCGGATCGCACTCGAGGGGCGGCCGCCGCGTCTTGAAGAACGGGACGACGTTCGAGAAGGTGTCGGTCGCAAGCGCGGCCTCGACGAGCGCGTCGTGGCCGAGCACTGCCCAGAACCCGCCGAGGACCTCGTCGACGCGCGCCACCGGACAGCGGCCGAGGGCCTCTGCGTACGCCGGTCCGGCGTCCGGGACCGCGTCGCTCATCAGTCCCTGCCAGGAAGTGTTCGGATCCCAGTCGCCCGTCGCGTCCTCCGTCGCGCCGAGAGTATCAGGTTACTTGATACTCGGTCACGCTTCGAGCAATGCCCGGGTGCGATCGTCGATCGGGTCCGGACGGCCCTCTGCGTCGACGTGGACGATCGTGTGGCCGCCGGCGATCGCGACCTCCCCGTCGTGCACGACGTCCCAGGCGAAGCGGATCGAGGTGCGGCCGACCGACTCGACGCGGATCGTGATCTCGACCGCGTCCTCGAAGACGAGGACGCGCATGTACTCCGCCTCGACGTGGCGCCGAGGGTAGTCGCCGCGGCCTTCCCCGAGCAGCCCGAGTGAGCGGTAGAGGCCCGTCTCGGCGGTCTCCGCCCAGCGGAACGCCACGGTGAAGTGGATTCGTCCGCCTGCGTCGGTGTCGATCCAGCCAACGCGCATCCGCTCGGTGTGCTCGGCCACATCGCAACCCTACTGCGCTAACCTCGCGCCCGTGGCGACCCAAGAGAAGCTTCCCCGCCCTCTCGAGGGCATCACCGTGATCGACCTCACGATCGCGCTCGCGGGCCCCTATGCGACCCAGCTCCTCGGCGCTCTCGGCGCGACCGTGATCAAGGTCGAGAACCCGGCAGGCGGCGATCCCTCGCGCAACAACGCGCCCTACGTCGGCGATACCGGGCTGCACATGGCCCGTGTCGACGAGAGCGACATGTCGGTCTCGATGCTCGAGCGCGGCCGGAACAAGCTCAGCGTGACGCTCAACCTCAAGCATCCCGAGGCCCAGGGAATCTTCGCGGACCTCGTCCGCCAGGCTGACGTCGTCGTCGAGAACTACAGCGCCGGCACCGCCGACCGGAACGGGATCGGCTATGCGTTCGCGTCCGAGGTCAACGAGCGGATCGTCTACGTCTCGATCAGCGGCTTCGGTGCCGGCGAGCCTGGGAAAGGGATGGACACGATCTTCCAGGCGCTCAGCGGCTTGATGACGACTCCAGGACTCGACGGCGACGAGCCCGTGAGAAACGCGGTTCCGTTCGGCGATCTGGTCGGTCCGCTCTTCGGGGTGATCGGCACCCTGACGGCCCTCTACCATCGGGAGCGCACGGGGCAGGGCCAGCACGTCGACGTTTCGCTGCTCGGCGCCCTCACCTCCCTGATCGCCACCGAGCCGTGGGACACGATGGAGCGCGCGGGGATCGCGATGCGAACGGGCAACGTCGTCCCGCGGCTCGCACCGTTCGGGATCTTCGAGACGCGCGACGGGTACGTCGCCCTCTGCGCTCCGACCGAAGGGTTTGCGAAAGGTGTCTTCGCTGCCCTCGGCACCCCCGAGCTGATCGAGGACGAGCGGTACGCCAACCGCGACCGGCGGGTTGCGAACGCGGCGGAGCTGCACGGGCTGATCGCGACCTGGGCCGCGAGCCTCACGAGCGTCGAGGCGACGACCGCGCTGGAGGCGCACGGCGTCCCGACCGCGGTCGTCCGGGACACGGCCGCCGCGGTGCGCGATCCGCTCGCCCTCCGCCGCGGCGAGACGATGCCGCTTGCCCATCCCGAGCTCGGCCCGGTCGAGGAGATCTACGGCAGCGGCTTTCCGGTTCGATTCTCGGAGACCGAAGCCGGGTACGAGGGCCCGCCGCCTCGACTCGGCCAGCACAACGAGTTCGTCTTCGAAGGGCTACTCGGCTACACACCGCAGCGCGTCGAAGAACTGCGCGCCTCCGGCGCTATCTAACGACCGCGATTCGTCGTCCTAGTCGTAGGTCCGGCGGAAAGCCGGGTGGCGCAAGCGAGAGGCAGGAACCCGAAGAACCACGGCTCGCGCAACCTATCCGTACGCCAGGATGAGTATCAGGCTACTTGACAATCAACGCCGGCTCGGTTAAAAGCCGGTGTCACCACCCGGTCGCATTCGGCCGCGGACAACGAACGTTTCGAGGAGGCGCGTACATGTCGGCTCTCAAGGTTTCTCTCCGGGGCCGCCGGGCAGTGACGGCGGTTCTGGCCATTGCGGTCCTGGCCGGCGCTATTGCGGCAACGGCAGTATCGGCCCGCAAGGCCGCACCTGCTCCGTACGTGATCGGTTGGGTCACCGGTTTCACGGGCAGCCAGGCAACGAATGCGGCGTCGGCGACGCAGGGCCTCCAGGCCGCCCTCGCCTACGTCAACAAGCACAACGTGGCAGGCCGGACGATCAAGGTCTACTACGCAGACGACGCGGCAGATCCGGTCACGGCCGGCAACGTCTGCAACCGGCTCGTCAACTCGAACCATGTGAGCGCGATCCTCGGCTTCGAGTCGACGCCCTCGACGGCTGCGTGCAACACCTACCTGACGAGCAACAACATGCCCTACATCCTGGCTCAGACCTCGACCTCGGGGTCGCTGTGCCTGGCGAACTACTTCTCGCTCGCGAACGTCGGGAACCAGCAGGTGAACCCGCTGATCAAGTACCTGACGAAGAACGGGACGAAGAAGATCTACATCGTCGCCAGTGACTTCTCGTCGGGTCACGTCGGTGCGGCAGCGGTCACCGCTCAGGCTCAGGCCGACGGTGCGACGATTGCCGGTACCTCCTACGAGCCACTCGGCACGACCGACTTCTCGAGCGACATCTCGAAGATCGCTTCGGCGCAGCCGGACACGGTCGTCGACATCCTCGTGGGGAGCGACGAGACGGCGTTCTACAAGCAGTTCAAGACCGACCCGCGCTCGAACGGGATCAAGACCGCGAGCTACCTGATGGACGACGGCATCGCCGCGTCGATCGGCGGAACGCTCCTGAACGGCACGACCGTCTCGACCGGGTACTTCAAGGACAACACGGGCAAGGGCAACCAGCAGTTCGTCGCGGCGATGAACAAGAAGTACGGCGACAAGGCCGAGATCTCGGGTGCCGCAGCTGCCGCCTGGGACGGGGTCTTCGTCCTCGCCCATGCCCTGAAGAGCGCCAAGTCGACGAGCGGCCCGGACATGATCACGGCGCTCATGACCGCAAAGACCTCAGGGCCTCGCGGTGACCTGTCGTTCAAGAACCGCCACTACGTGAGCATGACGACGTATCTCGTGACCGAACAGAAAGACGGGAGTGCAAAGCTCATCGGGAAGTTCCAGCGGATCACGCCGATCCCCGCCAACCCGACCTGCTGACGCTGATTCAGAGTTAGAAGAGACATAAGGTAGAGGCCCGTGAGTCTGACGCTGGACCTTCTCGTCGCGATCTCGACGCTGGTACTCGTCGTCACGGGCCTCTTCCTGATCTTCGGGCTCCTGAACGTGATCAACCTCGCAAACGCGGGGCTGATGGCGGTGGGCGTCTACGCGGAGGTGAGCTTTCGCGGGCACGGCGTCGGCTTCTGGCCGAGCCTCGTCCTCGCCGCGCTCGTCACGGGCGCCGTCGGGGCCGTGATCGAGCTGATCGTGATCCGGCGGCTCTATGCCCGGCCGCTCGACACGATCCTTGCCACCTGGGGCGTCTCGCTCGTCCTCGTTCAGGGGATCACCGAGATCTATGGGCCCGGCCAGCGTTTCCTCGACCTGCCGACGATCAAGGCCACCGATGTCTTCGGAACGCCGTATTCGAACTACCGCCTGATCCTGATCGGCTTCGGGGCCGGGCTGATCGCGGCGCTCGCGATCATCGTCCGCTTCACGACCCTCGGGCTCACGATCCGCGCGGTGATGGCGAACGAGGCGCTCGCTCGCGCCGATGGGATCAACACCATTCGCGTCCGGCAGCTCACCTTCATCACGGGTGCCGCGCTCGCGGGTCTCGCGGGCGCCGTCCTCGGGCCGATCGAAGGCGTCGATCCGAACTTCGGCCAGACGCTCATCGCCACGGGCTTCCTCGCCGTGCTGCTCTCGGGCCGAACGCTCGTCGGCCTCGTCCTCTCGTGCGTGCTGCTCGCAGGAACGATGACGCTCTTCTCGCGGTACGAGAACGCGATCTGGTCGAACGTCGTCGTGATCGGGGTCGCCGTCGTCGTCCTGCGCTTCCGCCCGCAAGGGCTCGCGCTGCGGCGATCGTGATCAGGAGCCGCGCCGCCGTCTGGGCGGTGGGGAGCATCGCGATCGTCGTGATCGTCGCTGCCATGCCCCACCTGCTCGACACCTACTACCTGAGCCTGCTCGCCGAATCTCTGCTGTTCGGAATCGTCGCGCTCAGCCTCGACCTCGTCTGGGGCTACACCGGCATGCCCGATCTCGGCCACGCCCTGTGGTTCGGCACGGGTGCGCTCGCGGTCGGGATGATGACGACCACCGTCGACCCCTCCGGGCTCGTGCTCGGAGCGCACGGCGGCCTCGGGCGCCACGTCGCCGGGATCGCGATCGGGATGGCGATCGCGGCGGCCGTCGCGCTCGTCGTCGGGCTGCTCTCGTTCTCCCAGGGCGAGTCCGATCCGTTCTACATCGCGGTCGTGACCCTCGCGCTGACGGTCATCGCGGCGACCGTGTACAGCCAGGAGACCCCGTACACCGGTGGTGACAGCGGTCTCTTCGGGTTCGCCTCGCATCGCTTCTCGGGGACGACCTGGTACTACATCTGCGCCGCCCTGCTCGCCGTCGTGACCGCGGGCGCGCTCGTGCTCGTGCGCAGCGACTTCGGGCTCGTGATGAAGTCGATCCGCGACAACCAGCGGCGCGTGCGGTTCTTCGGGACGAACGTCGAGCTCGTGAAGATCGCGGTGTTCGTGCTCGGCGCCACGCTCGCCGCCTGCGCCGGTGGCGTGTACGCGACGATCGTCGGCTTCGTCTCGGCGCCGCTCTTCGGGTTCCTGTTCTCGACACAGATCCTGATCTGGGTCGCCGTTGGAGGGCGCGGCACGATCCTCGGGCCGGTCATCGGTGCGATCGGGCTCAGCTTCGTCACGAACAAGCTGAGCGCGTCCTACCCGACGGAGTGGTCGCTGTTCCTCGGGCTCCTCTTCGTGGCGGTGGTCGTGTTCGTGCCCGACGGTGTGCTCCCGCCGGCGGTGCGCCAGGTGCGGCGGGTGGTGCTCCACCGGCGGCCCGCGAAAGCCACGCGCGTGCTCGTTCCCTCGCCGCGGGCCCGGCCGGCGCTGCGCGAGCGGGGCGAGCCGATCGCGGTCGTCTCCGAGGTCCAGTTCGCCTACGGCGCGCTCGAGGTGCTGCGCGGGGTCGACTTCGAGATCAAGGCGGGGGAGCTGCTCTGCATCGTCGGCCCGAACGGCGCGGGCAAGTCGACGCTGCTCAACGTGCTGACCGACGGGAAGCTTTCGGCCCGCGGCGACATCTCGTATTTCATGCACGAGGGCGAGCTCGTGCGCAAGGGCCAGCCGATCCACCGGATCGCCCGGGCCGGGGTCGCGAGGAAGTTCCAGATCCCGCATCTCTTCGACAGCCTGACGGTTGCCGAGACGCTGCTCCTCGCCTCCCGGAAGGGCCGGATTCCGTCGCTCTGGCGGCGGACGAAGGAGGTTGCGGTGCCCCAGTCGGTGCTCGACATCGTCGGGGCGACCGGCCTCGACGGGCGCGAGGACGTGCCCTCGCCCGCGCTTGCCCACGGGCTCAAGCAGGGGCTCGAGCTTGCGGCGGCGGCCTCCGTGCGTCCCGAGCTGCTGCTCCTGGACGAGCCGACCGCCGGCCTCACGAGCAACGAGCGCGGCGTGATCGGCGACGTGTTTCGCCGGCTTGTCGGGGCCGGGATGACGATCGTCCTGATCGAGCACGACCTCGACTTCGTGGCCCGCGTCGCCGACCGCGTGATCGTCCTCCACGGTGGCAAGGTGGTCGAGTCCGGGACGCCGGCAGAGGTCTCGGCCTCCGCGGTCGTTCGCGAGGCCTACGTCGGGACCGTGGTGGCGTCGTGAAGGTCGAGGTCGCAGGGTTGCGGGCAGGCTACGGCTCGGCGGTGATTCTCGAGGAGATCGGGTTCTCCGTGCCCGAGCACGGCGCGCTCGCGATCGTCGGCCGCAACGGGATGGGCAAGTCCACGTTGCTGAAGGCGGTAATGGGCTACCTCAAGCCATCCCGTGGGACCGTGTCGTTTGGCGATCGCAACGTCACCGGCTGGCCGACCTACCGGATCTCGAGGATGGGGGTTGCCTACGCCGCCCAGGAGAAGTCGCTCTTCGGCGATCTGTCGATCGAGGAGAATCTCACGGTGGGAAAAGGGAAGCGCTGCAGCGCCGAGCTTCGCGAAGAGGTGTTCTCCTACTTCCCGGTGCTCGGCAAGCGCTTGCGCCAGCGGGCCGGGACTCTGAGCGGGGGCGAGCAGAAGATGCTGACGCTCGCGAAGGCGCTCGTCGGCTCGCCTGACCTGCTGGTGCTCGACGAGATCTCGGACGGCCTCGGACCGGCCGTCGTCTCGACGGTGGGCGCGGCGTTGAAGAGCCTGCGAGAGCGCCACGGCTGCACGATCCTGATGGTCGAGCAGAACCTCGACCTGAGCCTCGAGGTCGCAGACGCCGTGGCCGTGCTGAAGCTCGGGAGCCTTATCTTCGAGAAGCCCTCGGCCGAGCCGGGGCTTCGCGCCGAGCTCGTCACGCAGCTCGCGCCTTAGAGCTCGCGAAGCCCGAGCAGGCGGATCGCGTTCTCCTTCAGGATCAGCGGCCTGACCTCGTCCTTGATCGGCAGCTCGGCGAAGTCGGCGAGCCAGCGGTCGGGGGTGATCACGGGGAAGTCCGAGCCGAACAGGACCTTCTCCCGGAGCAGGCTGTTGGCGTAGCGGACGAGGATCTCGGGGAAGTACTTCGGCGACCAGCCGGAGAGATCGATGTAGACGTTCGGCTTGTGGAGCGCGACCGAGATCGCCTCGTCCTGCCACGGGAACGAGGGGTGGGCGAGCACGATCTTCAGGTCGGGGAAGTCGACCGCGACGTCGTCGACCACCATCGGGTTCGAGTACTTGAGCCGCAGGCCGCCGCCGCCGCGCACGCCCGCGCCGATGCCGCTGTGGCCGGTGTGGAAAAGCGCGGGCAGGCCGGCGGCCTCGATCACCTCGTAGAGCGGGTAGGCGATGGGGTCGTTCGGGAAGAAGCCCTGGGAGTTCGGGTGGAACTTGAATCCTCGGACACCGTGGTCCTCGATCAGCCGCCTGGCCGCGCGGACGCCGTCGGCGCCGCGCGCCGGATCGATCGAGGCGAACGGGATCAGCACGTCGGGATTGGCCGCGGCGATCTCGGCGATCTCCTCGTTGGGGATCGGCGGCGCGCCGGTGACCGACTCGCTGTCGACGCCGAAGATCACGGCTGCGAGGTTGCGCTCGCGGTAGTAGACCGCGACGTCCTCGGCCGTCGGCAGCCGGTCGCTCGAGAAGTACCTCGCGGCACCCGCGCGCAACTCGGGAGACAGCGGGTCGAGCCCGGTGCGCGAGACCTCCGCGTGGGTGTGGACGTCGATCGCGACGACGGCATCGAGGTCGATCCCGGGCACGAAGCTGATGTTATCCGCCCGAGAATCAGGTAGCCTGCGACTTTGCCGCCGTGGCCCAGCGAACGACACCTCCGTTTCGCGCCGACCACGTCGGCAGTCTGCTCCGCCCGCCCGATCTGCTCCGGGCGCGTGCCGAGCACGCGGCGGGCCGGCTCGACACCCCGGGTCTCCGCGCGGCCGAGGACGAGGCGATCCGCGGGGTCGTCGCGCTCCAGCGCGAGGCCGGGTTGCAGTCGGCGACCGACGGCGAGCTGCGGCGCGCCTCCTGGCACATGGACTTCATCTACGCGCTCGAGGGGATCAGCAAGGCCCCGGGCGAGCTGAAGGTCGAGTTCCGGAACGAGGACGGGACGATCGAGTTCACGCCGGCGGCGATGCACGTCGACGGGCGCATCGGCCTCGGCGAGACGATCTTCGGCGGCGACTTCGCCTTCCTGCGGGATACGGCCGAGGGCGTTACGCCCAAGCTGACGATTCCCTCCCCGAGCATGGTCCACTACCGCGGCGGGCGCACCTCGATCGACGCGACCGTCTACCCCGAGCTCGCCGGTTTCTGGGCCGACCTGACGGCGGCGTATGCGGAGGAGGTGCGGCGTCTCGGCGAGCTCGGCTGTCGCTACCTCCAGCTCGACGACACGAGCCTCGCCTACCTCAACGACCCGCACCAGCGCGAGTACGTCGCCTCGATCGGCGGTGATCCCGACCGCCAGCACGTCGAGTACATCCGCCACATCAACGAGGCACTCGCCGGCCGGCCCGAGGGGATGGCGGTCACAACGCACATGTGCCGCGGCAACTTCCGCTCCTCGTGGGTCGCCGAGGGCGACTATGAGTTCGTCGCGGAGGCGCTCTTCAACGAGCTCGAGGTGGACGGCTTCTTCATGGAATGGGACGACGAGCGCTCGGGCAGCTTCGCCCCGCTCAGGTTCGTCCCGCCCGGCAAGCAGGTCGTCCTCGGCCTCGTCACGACCAAGCGCGGCGAGCTCGAGCGCAAGGACGAGCTGAAGCGCCGGATCGAGGAGGCAGCGAAGTTCGTTCCCCTCGACCAGCTCTGCCTCTCGCCGCAGTGCGGCTTCTCCTCGACGGTCGAGGGCAACGAGCTCACGATCGGCGACGAGCTCGCGAAGCTCCGCCTGGTCGTCGAGACCGCAGCCGAAGTCTGGGGCTGAACCTCCACGAAGCATCACCCGCGGCCTGCACCGGTTGGCAAGCCGGTTTGGACGCCGACCAGCCGCGTGCCCGCGACTGCGCTCCAGGCGTCCAAAGCGGTGCATGGCACCGGTGTTGTCAGCTCGGTTCGGCCGGGTGACGGCGTGGTTTGGCTCCATCGCTCGATCGGACTCGGGCGTCCGAGGCCGGTGCATGGCACCGTTGTTGTCAGCTCGGTTCGGCCGGGTGATGGCGTGGTTTGGCTCCGTCGCTCGATCGCGACTCGGGCGTCCGAGGCCGGTGCATGGCACCGTTGTTGTCAGCTCGGTTCGGCCGGGTGATGGCGTGGTTTGGCTCCATCGCTCGATCGCGACTCGGGCGTCCGAGGCCGGTGCATGGCACCGTTGTTGTCAGTTCGGTTCGGCCGGGTGATGGCGTGGTTTGGCTCCATCGCTCGATCGGACTCGGGCGTCCAAGGCCGGTGCATGGCACCGGTGTTGTCAGCTCGGTTCGGCTGTCGAACGGCAGCTGCGGCCATCCCTCGGGCGCTTATCGGTGCATGGCAGCGATCGGGCGTGCTTGGGAGGTGTCGCGGGCGGGCGGGGCCTGGCACCGGCTTTCGGTTAGGTTGAGCCGATGATCGGGAAGCCCGGATCGCCGGTGACGCGGATCAGCCAGGCCTACCCGGACCGGGTCGAGGTTCGGGGACGCGACCTCACCGAGCTCATGGGCCGGCTGACCTTCACGCAGTACTTCCACCTGCTCCTGACCGGGCACGAGCCGGGCCCGGAGCAGACCTACTTTCTCGACGTGCTGCTCGTCGCGATCGCCGAGCACGGGATGATGCCGACGAACGTTGCCGCACGGATGACGCTCGCGGCTGACCCGGACTCGCTCCAGGGGGCGGTTGCGGCCGGGATCCTCGGGGCCGGGCCCGTCCTGCTCGGGACCGCCGAGCCCTGCGCGCGGATGCTCGCCGAGGCGCAGGCGCAGGTGCTCGCCGGCGGAGATCCCCAGGCCGTTTCCGACGAGATCGCGCTCGCGACGCACGCTGCCGGCGGCAGGCTCCCCGGATTCGGCCACCCGGTCCACAAGCCTCTCGACCCCCGCGCGGAGCGGATCCTGGAGCTCGCCGACGAGAAGCAGGTGAGCGGGCCGCACGTCGCCCTCGCCCGAGCTCTTCGCGAGAGCGTCGCCGAGGTCTGGGGAAAGCCGCTGACGATGAACGTCTCGCTTCCGATCGCCGCGGTCATGCTCGACCTCGGCTTCCCGCCCTCCGCGGTGAAGTCCGTGCCGATCCTCGCGCGCACGGCCGGGCTCCTCGCTCATCTCGCCGAAGAGCGCGAGCACCCGCTCGGGTTCCTGATGGCCGGTGCCGCCGAGGACGCCGTCGAGTACGAGACCGGCTGATGCTCGAGCCCGAAGTCGAGACGCGGTCGTGGGAGGAGCAGCTGGAACTGGACGACGCGAGCCTCCGCCTTCAGCTCGCCTACCTCTTCGACCGCTCGCCGTTCTACCGCGACAAGCTCGCCGCAGTCGGCGTGGCCTCGGCCGACGCCGCCGGAGGGCTGGGCCTGCTCGCCGAGCTTCCGTTCACCGAGAAGCGCGAGCTCCGCGAGACCGTCACTCCCGAGAATCCAATCGGCGCCCATCTCTGCGCGAGGCCCGAAGAGGTCGTCCGCATCTACTCGACGAGCGGCACGACAGGCGCCCCGAGCTTCATCCCGCTGACCCGCGATGACCTGGACAATTGGGTGACCGGCTCCGCGCGCAGCTACGCGGCATCCGGGATCAGCGCAGGCCAGCGGATCGTCTCGACCTACAACGCGGGCCCCTTCGTCGCCGGAGCCGCGCTCCAGTCGTTCGACCGGATAGGGCTCTGCCACATCCCGGTCGGCACAGGAAACACCGAGCGCCTCGTCACCGCGATCGAGCTGCTGAAGCCCGATGCCGCCGTGCTGACTCCGTCGTATGCCGCTTACCTCGTCGAGTGGGCCGCAGAGCGTGGGCGCGACCTGCGGGGCTCCACCGTCATGCGCGTCCTCGTGGCCGGCGAGCCCGGCGGCGGGGAGCCGGCGTTCAGGGCGAAGCTCGAGGAGGGCTGGGGCGCGAAGGTCACCGAGGCGATGGGGATCGGTGACATCGGCGTCTCGCTCTGGGGTGAGTGCGAGGCACAGGACGGGATGCATCTCGGCGCCCGAGGCTTCGTCCACCCGGAGTTGATCGATCCGGACACGACCGCTGCGCTCCCCGTCGAGGACGGCGCGACCGGGGAGCTCGTGCTGACCCACCTTCGCCACAGGGCCGCGCCGCTTCTTCGCTTCCGCACCCGTGACCACGTCGAGGTGCGAACGAGCCCGTGCTCCTGCGGCCGCACGGCCCCGCGCATCCGCTGCATCGGCCGCACCGACGACATGCTGATCGTCCGCGGGGTGAATGTCTTTCCCTCGGCAATCCGCGAGGTCGTGAGTGCGTTCGCCCCCGCGGTAAGCGGGAACATCCTCGTCAAGCCGGCCGCCGAGGGCGTGAAGCAGGAGCCGCCGCTTCCTGTGGCGGTCGAGCTCTCCAGCGAGGCCGGCCCCGACGAGCGCCTGGCGGAGGCGATCCGCGAGAAGCTCAGGAGCACGCTTGTCGTCCAGACCCAGGTGGAGCTCGTGCCCTTCGGCAGCCTCGCCCGCAGCGAGTACAAATCGCACCTCGTGCAGAGATAGGATCCTTCCGTGCGCAAGCTCCAGTCCCAGGGCGTGCACCACATCACCCTCGTCGGTGCCGACCGCCAGACCTCGATCGACTTCTGGGAAGGCGTGCTCGGGATGCCGTTCGTCTTCGAGCAGCCGAATCTCGATAACCCGGACGAAAGCCATCTCTACTTCGATCCGGGTGACGGCCGGCTGATCACGATCTTCACGAACGAGGATCGTGTCCCCGACCCAGCTCGCACTCCGACCGATCCCGGCTGCGTGCACCACATTGCGCTCTCGGTCTCGCACGCGACCTTCGCGCAGGCGGTCGAGCGACTCGAAGAGCGCGGGATCAAACCCGCGGTCCGCGACCGCGGCTTCATGGACTCGATCTACTTCGAGGATCCGCTCGGGCTGACGATCGAGCTTGCGTCCTATCGTTTCGAGCCGCCGCAGGGTTTTACCCATACCGACGTGCTGTTCGAGGCGCACAAGCTGAAGGAGGCCGACGGCGGCTACAACATCGACGAGAGGCATCTCGCCGACGCGATCGAGGCCCTCACGGAGCGCTCCCGCGAGTCTCTTTCGGATGACCGCTCGCCGAAAGACCCCTACCGTACGCCCACCCCCAAGTAACCGTCCCGAATCGGAGGAACCACGTGGCAGACAACACCCTGAGCATCCTGAAGCCGAGCGTCAACAACCTGAGCGCCCGCATCTTCGTCCGGGCCGCCGGGCTCGACTTCGAGGAGATCGACGTCTGGGGCCAGCAGCAGAGCCCGGAGTTCGTCTCGAAGGATCCGTCGATGCTCACCCCGTTGCTCGAATGCGACGGCCTACCACGAGGCGCGCTGTGGGAGAGCTGCGCGATCATGCAGTACCTCTGCAACAAGCACGGCCTCGACCAGTTCTACCCGACCGACCCCGGGGAACGGGCGATGATCGACAGCGCGATGGCCTACCACCTCGCGACGCTCTACCCGCTCGTGGCGCGCGCCACCTATCCCACGCTGTCCTTCGGCCAGTACGCCGGCGAGGTCGGCACGTCGCCGGACGCCTCGGACGAGATGAAGGCAAAGGCCGCGGCCGACGCACACGCAGCGCTCGCGGGCCCGCTCGAGGTCTACAACACGTTCTTCCTCGCCGGCAAGCCGTTCATCGGCGGGGACTCGCCGTCGATCGCAGACATCCGCCTGGCCGCGACCTTCGAGTTCCTGCACTCCGTGGACTACGACTTCCCGCAGTGGGCGGCAGACTTCATGGCGCGGATGGAATCGACCCTCGGCGATGCTTACTCGGAGCCGGCCGCCGACGTCCGTGGCTACGTCCAGTACGTGAAATCGCCGGAAGCGACCGCTTCCTAGAACGACCAGAACACCGGCACGAGGAAGATCGCGACCGCGCCGAAGAGCGCGAGCAGCGGCAGGCCCAGCTTCCAGTAGTCGCCGAAGCGATAGCCGGCGGGCCCCATCACCATGAGGTTCGCCGGCGTCGCGACAGGGGTCAGGAACGACGCCGCGGCCGAGACACAGACGCACATCAGCACGGGCTTCGGCGAGATGCCGACGTCGTGGGCGGCCGAGAGGGAGATCGGAATCACGATCAGCGCGGTCGCCATGTTGCTGATCAGCTGGCCGAGCACGGCCGTGAGCACGAACAGGCCGGCGAGGAGCGCGTAGCCGCCGTGGCCGCCGACGATGTTCACGAGCTGGTTCGCAAGCTTCTCGGCGGCCCCGGATTCGGTCATCGCGGTCGAGAGCGAGATCATCCCGCCGACGAGGATCACGGTCGTCCACGAGATCCCGCGGTAGGCCTGGTCGATCGTCAGCACGCGCAGGAGCACGAGTGCCCCGGCCGCGAGGAGGCCGGCGACGGCCGGCGGCACAGCACCCGTGGCGAGCAGCACGACCATCGTCACGAGCACCCCGATCGACTCCCAGGCGCCGAGCCCGAGCGGCACCGTTTGGCGCCGAACCGCTTCCGGCGAGTCGACGACAAGCACCGACGGGTCGTCCAGATGATGCTCGAGCGCTCCCCAAGAGCCCTGGAGGAGAAGCGAGTCGCCCGCGGCCAGCACCGTCTCGCCGGGCTCGATGTCCTCGCCGAGCCGCTGCACCGCAAGCACGACGAGGTCGCCGCTGTCGGTGATCATCCCTGGATACGCGTGCTCGCCGATCAGCTCGGAGCGCGGTGGGATAACGATCTCCGCAACGCCTGAGCGCTTCGTGAGCAACGCGTCGGGATCGTTGTCGAGCGAGTAGGTGTCGACGAGTGTCCGGGCGTGCTCGCTGAAGTTCGGGGAGCTGACGCGTGGCTGTCTGTCCGGGAGGAGCCGCTCGCCGAAGAGGAGGATGATCGCGATCGTTCCGACGAGGAGCGGCGCCCCGACGAGCGCAAAGGAGAAGAAGCCGAAGGCGCCGACGCCTGCATCCTTCGCCGACTCGGAGATGATCACGTTGACGGGAGTGCCGGTCAGCGCGAGCAGCGAGCCGGCATGCGCGGCGAACGCGAGCGGCATCAGAAGCTGCCCCGGGCGCCGGTTGAGCCGTACCGCCATCACGACGACGACGGGGACGAGCGCCGCGACGGCACCGTTCACGTTGATCAGTGCGGTGAGCCCGGCCACGAGCAGCGACATCAGCACGATGAGCCGCGTCCGGCTCTCGCCCACCTGTTCGATCAGCGTCTGCCCCGCCCAGGCGGTGACCCCCGAGGCCTCGAGCGCCTCGCTGACCACGAACAGCGAGGCGATGAAGAGCACCGTCGGGTCGCCGAACCCGGCGAGAGCCTGATTCAGGTCGAGCACGCCGGTCGCCCACAGTGCGAGCGCCGTCCCGATCGCGACGATCGCCACCGGCACCCGGTCGAGCGCGAACACCACGACGACCGCGGCGAGGACGAGGAAGGTGATCGTCGAGTGGCTCACACGGCTGAGCCGCCAGGGCTCGTTGGAAACCTAACGACTGGACCAGTACCCTGGCGGTGCGGCGTCAATGGAGCAAACGGGAGGAGCACGCAATGACCGAAACGCAGATGACCGGAGCAGCGATTCAGGAGAAGGTGCGGGCTCTCATGCCAGAGTTGACCTCCGACCTCGTCAACCTGTCGAGGATCCCGTCGATCTCGTCGACCTCCAAGGTGAGCGACGAGGTGCTGCAGGCGCACGACCTCGTCGTCGAGCTCCTGCACGGCGCCGGCGTGACGCAGCTCCAGTCGCTCGCGCTTCCCGGCACGGCGCCGGTGATCGTCGGCGAGATCCCGGCGCCCGAGGGCGCGCCCACGGTCTTGCTCTACAGCCACTACGACGTCGTGCCCGCCGGTGACGAATCGCTCTGGAGCTCGCCGCCCTTCGAGCCGACCGAGCGCGACGGAGCGCTCTTCGGCCGCGGTGCCTCCGACTCCAAGGCAAACGTGATCGCCCACATCGGGGCGCTCCGCGTCTGGGACGGCCGGCCGCCGGTCGGGATCAAGCTCGTGATCGAGGGCCAGGAAGAGGTCGGCGGCGGCGACCTGATGAACTACGCGCGCTCGAACTCTGCGGGATTCGAGGCGGACGCGATGATCATCGGCGACGCCGGCAGCGTACGGCCAGGGGTTCCGACGCTCACGATCGGTCTCAGAGGCATGGCGCAGATCGAGATCGAGGTCAGCACGCTTGCGGGCGCCAAGCACAGCGGCCAGTACGGCGGCGCCGCGCCCGACGCCCTCGTCGTCCTGATCCAGGCTCTCGCGGCTCTGCACGACGAGAACGGCGACGTCGCCGTACCGGGGCTGCGGCGCGAGGAGTGGTCGGGCACCGATTACAGCGACGAGGAGTTCCGCGCGCTCGCGGAGATCAACGACGGCCTGCCGTTCCAGGGAACGGGCGGCCTCGGCTCACGCCTGTGGTCGGGCCCGGCGATCACCGTCACGGGGATCGACGCCCCGTCGGTCGCAAACGCATTGAACGCGGTGCAGCCACACGCCGCAGCCAGGCTGAACGTGCGGGTCCATCCCGCACAGGATGCGAAGGAGGCCCAGGCGGCCGTGGTGAGCTACCTCGAGGGCCTGAAGCCCTTCGGCGTGCCGTTGAAGGTGACCGCGCTCGAGATCGGTAACGGCTTCCTCGCCGAGACCTCGGGCCCCGCCTACGTCGCCGCCAAACAGGCGATGCAGACGGCCTGGGGCGACGAGACGGCCATCGTCGCGACGGGCGGCTCGATCCCGCTCGTAAATGCGCTCGCAGAGGCAGTGCCCGGGGCAGAGATCCTGCTGCTCGGTGCCACGGACGGCTACAGCAACATCCACGCCCCGAACGAGCGCGTCATCCTCGACGAGTTCGAGAAGACGATCGTCGCCGAGGCGGAGTTCTTCCGCCTGTTCGCAGAGCAGCGCCGCGGGTAGACGATTTCGCACCGAACGCCGGGTCGGCCACGAGCCGCGAAAGGCGGGGTCAGGCACAGCCTGAAACGACGGGGCCCTGAAGCCCGAATTCCCGGACACAGCAGGCGGAAAGGCGGGGTCAGACACTGGAACGAAACTGTGACGAAACGCCCTCGCGCATGGCTCCGAACGGCACGGCTGAAAACAACGGGCCGGGCGCTGCGCGGCGGCGGCTAGTGCAGGTGTACCGGCGAGCCCGGGCCGAGCGGGATGTCGAGCAGGTACCAGGCGATGAAGAACAGCACCCACGCGACCGAGAGGATCACCACGTAGGGGATCATGAGCGAGACGACGGTGCCGATACCGGCGTCCTTGCGGTAGCGCTGGGTGAAGATCACGATCAGCGGGAAGTAGGCCATCAGCGGGGTGATCACGTTCGCGGGCGAGTCACCGACGCGGTAGGCGGCGAGCACGGTCTGCGGGGCGACGTTCAGCCGCAGGAAGAGCGGGATGAAGATCGGGGCGAGGAGCGCCCACTTCGCGATCGCGGCCGGGATGATCAGGTCGACGATGATCGTGATGATGATCAGCCCGATCAGCAGCCAGATCGTCCCGATGTTCGCCCGCTCGAGCCAGTCGCCGAGCTTCACCGCCAGGATCTCGGCGATGTTCGTGAAGTTGAAATAGGCGATGAACTGCGCGATCAGCAGGAACAGGAAGAGCAGGCTCGCGAGGCCCTGCCAGGACTTCGTGATCGAGCCGAGGATCGCGGCACTGCCCTTCAGCGTGTTCGCGCCGTAGCCGAACGCGAGCCCGGCGGCGAAGAAGATGATCGTGATGATCACGATCAGGCTGTCCATGAACGGCGAGTCGCCGATGATCGAGCCGGTGAGCGGATTCCGCAGTGGTGCGCCCGGGATCAGCGTCAGCAATGCGATCACCGCGACGACCGCCAGCGTGGCGAAGAGCGCGTAGCGCAGTCCGCGGGCCTCGTCCTCGGGTGAGATCTCGAGCGGCGGGTTCGCGTCGAGCTCCTCGCCCTTGCCGGCATCGGCGGGGTTGTAGGTGCCGAGCCGGTTCTCGACGAACTTCGCCGAGACGAAGGTGAGGACGATCGCGACGAAGATCGTGGAGCCGATCCCGAAGTAGAGGTTCGCGGCGAGGTCGATGTGGTGCTGGCTCGTCCCGGCGGCGTCGTTCGTGATCTCGGTCAGGACGCCGTCGAGCGGGGTGATCAGGAAGTTCACGCCGAAGCCCGCAGCTACGCCCGCGAAGGCCGCGGCAATGCCTGCTAACGGATGGCGCCCGACGCTCAGGAACGCGGCCGCACCTAAGGGAATGAGCACCAGGTAGCCGGCGTCCGAGGCGATGCTGGAGATGATCCCGAGCAGCACGATGATGAACGTCAGCGAGCTCTTCGAGGAGACCCCGACAAGTTTTCGGATCAGCGCCCCGATCAGCCCGGCGGCCTCGGCCAGCCCGACGCCGATCATCACTACGAGGATGATCGTGACCGCCGAGAAGTTGCGGAAGTTGCTGACGAACGAGGTGAAGAGGTAGCGGATCCCCTCGCCGGTGAGCAGGCCCTTGACCTTGGCCGTCTCCGTATGGATCTGGTAGGCCGGGGCGGGCGCGGGCTGCGTCGGCCCGACGTCGGCCGGCTCGGTCGACCCGCCGTAGTACACCTGCTCGGTCGGGACCGGCGGGGGGCTCGCGACCTCGAAGGTCGCCTTGACCCCGAACCAGTACAGGACCTGCGAGAGCACGATCACGCCCGCACAAAGCCACAGGAACAGGATCGCCGGATCGGGCATCTTGTTCCCGAGCCGCTCGATCCCGTCGAGCATCTTCGCCATGAACCCGTTGTCGGGAGCTGGAGATGGCTCGGTGGCGACTGTCGACATCTGCACGGGGTTGACAGGCCGGACGACCTGCCGATCCCGACCTTAGATGAGCCCTCGCGTTCGCGTCAAGAAAGGCATCAGAGCAAGCGGCTCGGACGCGAAAAGGTCGAGCCCCAGTTCCCGGGAGAGAAAGCGGGCGGCGAGCTGCCCCTTGACGCTGTTGCCGGCACCGTCGAGCAGGGGAGCGAACGTGCCGAGGCCGCCCTTGCCGGGCGACACGGTGACGATCCCGCCGCCGATCCCGCTCTTGCCGGGAAGCCCTACCTCGTAGAGCCAGTCGCCCGAGGTCTCGTAGAGCCCGGCAGTCGCCATCGCGGCGAGCGTATGGCGGCAGGCCGTCTCTCCGATCACGCGCACGCCCGTGAGTGGGTTCACGCCGCCGTCGGCCAGCGTCGCGCCCATCGTCGCGAGGTCGCAGGCGGTGACCGTGAGCGAGCACTGCCGCGTATAGAGATCCACCGCCTCCGCCGGGTCGATGTAGATCCGGCCGAGGCTCTCGAGCAGCCGGGCGGCGGCCTGGTTCCGGTGGTTCGTCTCCGACGCCGAGGCGTAGATCTCGGCGTCGACTTCGAGCGGGCGGCCCGCGAACGCGGAGAGGCCGTCCTCGATCGCCCGCCACCTCCCCGCCGCGTCGGTGCCGGGCACGAGGCTCGTGGTCGCGATCGCACCCGGGTTCACCATCGGATTCGTCCGCCCGTCCGGGCTTCGCTCGATCGCGGACAGCGAGTTGAACGCAAGTCCCGTCGCGTTGACGCCGATCCGGCGGCGCACCTCGTCGGCGCCGCGCGCCTCGCAGACGAGTGCGAGCACGAACGGCTTGGAAACGCTCATGATCGTGAAACCGTGGTCGGCGTCACCCGCGGTCTGAACGGAGCCGCGCACGCCCGCGACGCAGATCCCGAACAGGCCGGGATCGGCCCGCTCGAGGGCGGGGTAGACGTCCGAGAGCCTGCCGTCGGTGTTCTGCCCGAAGCGCTCGAGGGCATCCTCGACGAGCGAGCCGACCATGTCGATCGGCGGCAGATCCCCGGTGGAGACGAAATGCTCGGCCATCTCGCTGAGCGTAACGGAGCATCGGTTGCCTGAACGGAAACACGCGGGCGACTACGCTCAACGGCATGCCCGGCCCCGCGAGCGACCCGAAGCCAGGGACGATCCAGCGGCTCCGGCACGCGATCGACGAGACGCAGGTGCTGCGGAGGAGGATCGAGGGGGCGAGGACGCGCACGCCGATGCTCGATGCCTCGCTCCAGGTGATCGAGCGCGACTCACAGATCGGAGGCGGTCTCCTCGCAGGGGCTCTCGCCTACCGGCTGTTCCTCTTCTTCCTGCCGCTCGGCTTCTTCCTGATCGCCGTGCTCGGCCTCGTCGCGAACTGGACGGGCACGAAGCCGCTTCGGGTCTCGAAGGACATCGGGATCGTCAACCTCGTGACGAACGAGGTCGCGGCCACCGCCCAGCAGGGATCGGGCTTCTGGGTCGCGCTCGTCTCGATCGTCGTGCTCGCCTACGTCACGGTGGTGCTCCACCGCGCCGTCGCCGTCGTGCACGCGCTCGCCTGGGAGAACAGCGCCGTGCCGGCGAAGGCAGGCCGCTCGCGGAAGATCTTCGCGCTCGGGCTCCTGGCGCAACTCGTCGCGCTCGGAGTTCTCGGCGGGTTCAGGCCGGAGTCCGTGCTCGCCTACGTCCTCTCGCTCACCGCGCTCGGCCTCGCGCTCGCCGCGATCTGGCTCGGGATGTCGCTGCGGCTGCCACACGCGCAGGCCCCGTGGACGGCGCTGATTCCGGGGGCGATCCTCTACGGCGTCGGGCTCCTTTTCGTTCGCGGGTTCGACAAGTACCTGCTCGACCTCCTGCACGAGCAGCGCCGGAGCAGTTACGGCACGCTCGGCACCGCCTCGGCGATCCTGCTCAGCCTGTTCCTGATCGGACGCCTCATCGTCGCCTCGGCGGTGATCAACGCGACGCTCGCGACCCGCCGGAGCCGGCGCGACGAGAAGCTCCCCACGGTGGGCACCGGTGTCTGACTCGACGTTCGTAGCCGCGCGCTGGCGCGTGAGCCTCTTTTCCTCGAAGCCGGGCGGACAGCGGTTCCGCCGCGCGACGGACGTGATCCTGCTCGTTCCGGCGCTGATCGCGCTCGCAGTCCTCGTCGCCGCATATCCACCGGGCCCGTTCGAGCGGGCAGTCGCCGCGGCGCTGAACGCCCTGCCGAGCTGGATCGACCCGGTCTGGGGCTTCGTCTTCGACCTGTTCTGGCTCTGGGCGATCGTGCTCGTGGTGATCGTCGTCGTGGCGCGGCGCACCTCGGCGGCCGTGCAGGCGCTCGTCGCGGCCGCACTTGCGTTCGCAGTCGCGCTCGTCGCCGCGCGGCTCGCGAGTGGCGGCTGGCCGGACGTGCGCGACGCGCTCGCGGAGAGCTCGAACGCACCCGCGTTCCCGGCCGTCCGGGTCGCGCTCGCCGCCTCGGTGATCCTGACGATCAGCCCGTACCTGATCAGGCCCGCGCAACGCGTCAATCAGCTGGTGCTGGTGCTGGGCTTCGGCGGCGGCCTCTTCCTCGACCACGCGTCCCCGAGCGGCAACCTCGCCGCGCTGATGGTGGCGGTTGTCGCCGCCTCCGCCGTGCGCCTCATCTTCGGAACGGCGGCGGGCCGCCCCGGCCTCGCCGAGATCGCGGCAGCGCTCGCGGAGCTCGGGATCGAGGCAACTCAGCTCGAGCTCGCCGAGCGGCAAACCGCCGGTGTCGTACTCGCCTCTGCGACGGACGCCGAGGGCGGACGGCTCGCGATCAAGCTGCATGGCCGCGACGCCTACGACAACCAGCTCCTCGAGAAGATCTGGCGGTTCCTCTGGTACGAGGACGGAGGGCCGCCGCTCCGGCTCAGCCGCGGGCAGGTCGCCGAGTACGAGGCGTTCGTGACCCTCCTCGCCCGCAGCTTCGACGTGCCCGCCTACGAGGTGCTCCGCGCCGGGACGACGACCGGAGACAACGGGATGCTCGTCCTTCGCGGCGATGCGCGCCCGCTCGGGTCGCTGCGTGCCGCCGAGCTCGACGACGATCTCCTCGCCCGGAGCTGGGACTCGCTGCGCCTTCTACACACGGCGCGGATCGTCCATCGCCACCTCGACCCGGACACGATCGTTCTCTTCGACCGAGAGGTCGGTTTCGCCGACCTCGGCTACGCGACGACGGCGGCAACCGAGGATCGCCTGCTGACCGACCGCACCCAGCTACTCGTCGCGACCGCGACCCGTTTTGGCGGAGAGCGGGCCCTCGCCGCCGCGGTCGAGGTGCTCGGCACCGAAGGCGTGGCGGAGCTCCTGCCCTACCTCCAGTCGGCCGCGCTCGAAGGTTCGCTTCAGGACGCAGCCGAGGAAGCCGGGATCGAGATCGACGAGCTGCGCAAGGAAGCGGCGGCGCTCGTCGACACGAAGGAACCGGGCCTCGTCAGGCTGCGCCGGGTCACCTGGAGCTCGGTGATCCAGATCGGGCTGCTCCTCCTCGCCGCGCTCGCGCTGCTCTCCTTCGCGACCGGGATCGACTGGCACGCGTTCGCGACGGCTCTCGGGGACGCGGTCTGGGGCTGGATCATCGTCGGTGCGATCGTCGCCCAGACGCCGCGGCTCACCCAATCGGCCTCGACGCTCGGCTCGGTGGGTGCCGACCTCAGATTCGGACCTGTCTACGCGATGCAGCTCGCAACCGGCTACATGAACCTCGCGCTCCCGTCCGTCGCCGCGCGCCTGACGATCAACATCCGCTTCTTCCAGCGCCAGGGCGTACCGCCGGCAGCCGCAGTGACCGCCGGCGGGATCGACTCGTTCGCGAGCATGGTGATCCAGGCGATCCTGCTCGTCCTGCTCGTGCTCTTCAGCGAGGCGAACCTCGACCTCGATCTGAATACGCCCTCGAGCGGGCTGCTCGTGATCGTCCTGATCCTCCTCGGCCTCCTCGTCGCGGTCGTGCTGGCCGTCGTATTCGTCGGGCGGCTCCGCCGTCTGGTGACCGGCCGCCTCCAGACCTGGTGGCCGCAGGTTCGCAGCGCGCTCGGCACGCTCCGCTCCTCGAACAAGCTGGCCCTGATCGTCTTCGGGAGCCTCGCGACCGAGATCCTCTTTGCCGTCGCGCTCGGTCTCTTCGCCCTCGGCCTCGGCTCGCGCATCGGGCTCACCGACCTGCTCGTGATCAACATCAGCGTCTCGCTGCTCTCGAGCTTCATCCCCGTACCGGGCGGGATCGGCGTGACCGAGCTCGGGCTCACGGTCGGCCTCACCTCCGCGGGGATGGAGGAGTCCTCGGCGCTCGCCGCGGTGCTCCTCTACCGCATCGCGACCTTCTACCTGCCGCCGGTCTGGGGCTTCTTCGCGCTGCGCTGGCTTCAGCGGCGCAGTTATCTCTGACAGGCCGCCGTTGGGATTTGGTTGGTAGGCTATTACCAGTGAAGACCACGATCGACTCGGTGGGAAGGATCGTCGTCCCGAAGGCGCTTCGAGACGCCCTCGGGCTCACTCCG
Organism: uncultured Actinomycetota bacterium; assembly: GCA_963720045.1. Lineage (GTDB taxonomy): Bacteria > Actinomycetota > Thermoleophilia > Gaiellales > Gaiellaceae > PALSA-600. The sequence goes on from CAVREC010000002.1 coordinate 313,096, forward strand.
GGCTCGACGCTCGATATCTCCCGCTACGGCGCCGGCCTGCAACTGATACCGGCGGGCCGCACGGCTCGGCTGGTCGTCGAGGACGGCGTGCTCGTCGTCGGCGGCGAGACGAGGATCGGCGACGAGGACGTCTTCGCCCTGATCGACGCGGGCAGGCGCTGACCTCGCTCGGAGTCGATACGAGCGTTGCGATTCCCCTGCTCGTGATGACACACGAGGCACATCGCGATCTCGTCGACTGGTCGGACGGTCGCAGCCTGGCCCTCGCGGGGCATGCGCTCGCGGAGACCTACTCGGTGCTCACGCGCCTGCCTGGCGACCTGCGTGTGGCCGCACAAGACGCCGCGCGGCTATTGGGCGAACGATTCGCCGAGCCGCTGCTCCTGGGCCTCGAGGCCTCCCGGCGGCTGCCGGAGACCCTCAGCGGGCTCGAGATCGCCGGCGGTGCCGTCTACGACGCGCTTGTGGCCCTGGCCGCCGCAGAGCACGGGGCGCAGTTGGCGACCCGCGACCGGCGGGCCCGCCCGACCTACGAGACGGTCGGCGTCACGGTTGTGATTGCCGGCTAGACCGGGACGGGCTGAGCCGCCTCTGGGGGCGGTTCCGGGCGCACGGCGCCGCGCGCCTTTCGCAACTCGCGCGTGATCTGGCGTGCCGCCGAGGTGAGCGGGGCGGCGAGGATCAGACCGAGCATGCCGAAGAGGCAGCCCGCTCCGATCGTCACGATCAAGACGATGAGCGGGTTGAGCTTCAGGGTCGCGCCGAACGCGATCGGCTGGAAGATGTTCTGGAGGAGCCCGTTCGCGAGCAGCACGATCGCGAGCATGATCAGCGCCGTTGTCGCCCCCTGGGACCCGAGCGCGAGCACGACCGCGAACGCGCCGGCCACGAACGCGCCGATAAAGGGGACATAGGCCGTGACGAACGTGACGATCGCGATCGTCCCGGCGAGGGGGACGCCCAGTACCAGCGCGCCCGCGCCGACGATGACGCCGTTGAACGCCGCGACCATCGTCACCCCCAGGAAGTACCGTCGGAGAGACAGCATCACACCGGCCGTGATCACGCGCGCTACCGGCCGGGAGACACCGATGCTGCCTTCGACCCAGGTTCTCATCCCGGGCCCGTCCTTCAGCAGGAAGAAGATCGCGAGCGCCGCGAACGAGATGCCGAACGCCAGCGACGCGAGCCCGCTGATCGTGTGGGCGAGGCCGTGAACGAGCGTCGAGATCACCTTTGGGACTGCAGTCTTCACGCTGTCCGAGGCGCCCGAGGCGCCCGGGGCGCTCTCGCCGAGATCCCTGAGCCAGCGCTGCACCTTCGGCGCCGCGGCGGAGGCCTGAGACCCGATCGTGTCGGACTGGCTCGTGATCCCGCCGACTACGAGCAGGACGATCAGGACGACGATCGCGACGATCCCGATCAGCACGATCGCGGCGCCGGCGGCCCGGGGGACACGGTGGCCGTGTAGCCAGCCGACCGCCGGCGAGGCGACCGTCGCGATCACGAGGCCGATGAGCACGGGGTCGACGATCGTCGAGGTAAGCGCGGCGAAGAAGACGATCCCGACGAGCACGATCGTCACTCCCGCGAGGAGCCACGAGGCGATGCCCGAGGTCTCGCAGCCATTTCGGCGCCGAGAAGACGTTCGAAAGCGCCCGCAGCTCGTCGGAATCGATCTCGATCGTCGTCTGGTGCTCCACCACAGAGGGCGGGGCGGCCGGCTCCTCGCCGGGGTCGTCCTCGAAGAAACGCCAGAACTTCACTCTCGCCTCGCTCGTCGCGCGGTCGGGGATGTGGAACATCGTTCCTGGCTGCACACCGATATCCTTCGCCGCCTCGGTGGCGACGCTCCCTTCATGGCACGACGGCACGACGACGACGGCGATCGCCGAGTTCGTCGAGCGCGTCACCGACGAGAGCTCCCGCGACTTCGTCCCGCCCGTCGAGCGGATCGCCGTCTTCGACAACGACGGCACGCTCTGGTGCGAGAAGCCGATGCCGGTCGAGCTCGCCTTCATCCTGCGGCGGTTCAGGGAGATGGTCGCGGCAGACAGCTCTCTCGCCGAACGTCAGCCGTGGAAGGCCGCGAACGAGGGAGACTACGAGTGGCTCGGAGGCGCGGTCGCGAAGCACTACGCCGGCGACGACAGTGTCGTGAAGGTGCTGATGGGCGGGATCCTCGAGGCGTTCTCCGGGATGACGGTGGATGCGTACGCCGGGGCCGCGCATGAGTTCCTGACCGGGCACGACCACCCGACGCTGGGCCGCTGCTACTGCGATTGCAGCTACCTGCCGATGGTCGAACTGCTCCACCACCTGACCGCAAACGGCTTCACGACCTTCATCGTCTCCGGTGGGGACCGCGACTTCATGAGAACGGTCACGGATCAGGTCTACGGCATTTCCCCGGAACGTGTGATCGGCAGCTCGAACGCGCTCGGCTACGAGGCCGGCGAGCACGGGGGAACGATCGTCTACAAGGCGCAGCCAGATTTCTTCGACGACGGCCCGATGAAGCCGGTGCGGATCTGGAGCCGGATCGGTCGGCGGCCGATTCTTGCCTGCGGCAACTCGAACGGTGACATCGAGATGCTCCGCTACGCCGGCGGGCCCTCGAGACCCGCGCTCCGGCTGCTCGTCCTTCACGACGATCCAGAGCGGGAGTTCGACTACACGGCCGGAGCCGACCGTGCGCTCGAGGCCGCCGCGGCCGAGGACTGGACGGTCATCAGCGTCAAGAACGACTGGAAGAAAGTCTTCCACGACCTCTGATCGCCGCCCGGCGCGCGGACCGCCGGAGGTCAGGCTTATACGATTTGGGGATGTCCTCAGGGATATTTACGTGGTGACACCGTGTCGATGATCGCCTGTCCGGCGTGCGCCGGCGAGAATCCGGCCGGCTTCAAGTTCTGCGGCTTCTGCGGGGGGCCGCTCGAAGCAGCGCCGCCGCCCGAGCCGGCTCACGAGACGCGCCGCTCGGTCACGATCGTCTTCTCCGATCTCGTCGGCTCGACCGCGCTCGGCGAGCGGATCGACTCCGAGGCGGTGCGCGAGATCCTGAAGCGGTACTTCGAGGAGATGAGCGGCGCGCTCGAGCTGCACGGCGGCACCGTCGAGAAGTTCATCGGGGACGCGATCATGGCCGTCTTCGGGATGCCGGTCGCGCACGAGGACGACGCGCTCCGGGCGGCACGCGCGACGCTCGAGATGAAGGCGCGGCTCGCGGTGCTGAACGAGGAGCTCGAGCTGCGGTGGGGAGTCACGCTCGCGAACCGCACCGGGATCAACACCGGCTCGGTGATCGCCTCCGGCGATGCCTCGACGCGCCAGGGGCTCGTCGCCGGGGACACCGTGAACACGGCGGCGCGGCTCGAGCAGGCCGCACCGCCGTACGAGGTGCTGATCGGCGAGCCGACCTACAGACTGCTTCGCGGCGCCGTCGAGGTGGAGGAGGTCGAGCCGCTCGAGCTGAAGGGCAAGGCAGAGCGCGTTCCCGCCTACCGGCTGCTCGCCGTGACCGAGGCCGGAAGCCCGCCGCGTCGAACCGATCTGCCGCTGATCGGGCGCGAGCGCGAGCTCGGCCTGCTGACCGAGATGCTCGACGGAGCGATCGTCGAGTCGACTCCACGGTTCGTGGCGCTGTTCGCCGAGGCGGGGACGGGCAAGTCGCGGCTGATCGAGGAGCTGATGGCGCTCACGACCGCGCGCGGCGGCCTCGCCGTGCGCGGCCGCTGCCTGCCGTACGGACGGGGGATCACGTTCTGGCCGCTCGTCGAGATCGTCGGGCAGGCGGCCGGAATCGCCGATGACGACTCTCCCGAGGCCGCCCGCGCAAAGATCACGGAGCTCGCGGGCGACGGTGCGGTCGCCGACAGGATCGCGGTCACGGTCGGTCTCTCGGAGGCGAAGTTCCCGCTCGACGAGCTGTTCTGGGGGGTGCGGAAGTTCCTCGAGTCGCTCTCGCGCCGGCAACCGGTCGTCGCCGTCTTCGAGGACGTCCACTGGGCCGAGACCGCCATGCTCGACCTGCTCTCGCACGTCGGTTCGACCGCAGTCTCGGCTCCTCTCCTTCTCGTCTGCTCCTCGAGGCCGGATCTTGTGCAGAAGCAGCCGGACTGGCCTGCCGTCCCAGGCTCCGAGCGGCTCCAGCTCGAGCCGCTCCAGGGCGAAGATGTCGACCGGCTCGTCGAGCACGTGCTCGGCGGCTCGCTTCCCGAGGAGGCGCGCGCCCAGATCAGCCAGGCCTCGCAGGGCAACCCGCTCTTCCTGGAGCAGCTCGTGACGATGCTCGTCGAGGAGGGAATGCTGCGGCAGGAAGGTGAGAGCTGGGTCCCGACAGCGGAGTTCTCGGGCGAGATGGCCGTTCCGGCGTCGATCGAGGCGCTCCTGACGGCCCGGCTCGACCTGCTGCCGATGAGCGAGCTCACCGTGGTCGAGTCGGCCTCGGTGATCGGCTTCCAGTTCCCGAAGGAGCCCGTCGCCGAGCTCTCGCCCGACGCGGCCGCCGATCTCGACGACCGCCTCCAGCGGATCATCGAGCGGCGCCTGATCCAGCAGGTCGATGACGCGGGGCCCGACGTGCACCGCTTCCACCACATCATGATCAAGGACACCGCCTACAACCGGTTGCCCAAGCGCACGCGCTCGATGCTGCACTCGCGCTTCGCCGACTGGGCCGAGCGGGTGAACCGCGAGCGCGACCGCGAGATCGAGTTCCAAGAGATCGTCGGCTATCACCTCGAGCAGGCGCGACGCTACCTGGTCGAGCTGGCGCCCCTCGATGACGTCGGCCGAGAGCTCGGACGCCGTGCCGCCGCCCAGCTCGGCCCTGCGGGGCGGCGAGCCTTTGGGCGCGGCGACATGTGGGCGGCCTCGAACCTCTTCCGCCGCTCGGTCGACCTGCTGCCGGAGGGCTCGCGCGCCCGGCTCGAGCTGCTACCCGACCTGGGCGAGGCGCTGATGGAGATCGGAGAGTTCGGGCCGGCGCAGACGTTCCTCGACGAGGCGGTCGCCGGTGCCGCCGCGCTCGGAGACCGGACGCTCGAGGCGGAGGCGATCCTCACGAGGCTGCTCGTCGCCCACCACACCGTCGACGACCTCGATGCGTGGCGATCGGAGGTGCAGTACGAGGCCGAGCGGTTGATCCCGATGCTCGAGGAGAACCGCTCGGCTGCCGCTCTCGCCAAGGCGTGGCGCATGATCGCCTTCGTACACGGCACCGTCTGCCGGTGGCAGGAGACCGCCGATGCGCTCGAGCACGCAATCGGCAGCGCACGTCTCGCCGGCGAGGACCGTCAGGTCGCGCGTCTGTCCGCGTCGTACGTGATGGCGCTCGCCGAGGGGACCACTCCCGCGCCCGAGGCGATCAAGCGCGCCGACGAAGTCCTCGGCCACGGGCTTGCAGGACGTGAGGCCGAGGCGATCGCTCTGCTCACGCTGTCTCCGCTCCACGCGATGTCCGGCGACTTCGACCGTGCGCGCGAGCTGAGCGCGCGCGGTGCGGAGCTCCTCCGGGATCTCGGCGCGACGGTGCTCGCGGCACGAACCTCAGATTTCTCCTCGCGGATCGAGCTGATGGCAGGCGAGCCGCAGGCGGCGGAGGCAAAGCTCCGGGCCGACTACGACGCCTTGACCGCGATGGACGAGCGGTACTTCCTGCCGAACATCGCGGCGCTGCTCGCAAAGACCCTGTACGAGCTCGACCGGCTCGACGAGGCTGAGGAGCTCGTCGCCGTCGCCGACGGGCTCTCCGACCCCGAGGATGTCGAGGCGCAGGCGCTGCTGCAGACGGTGCAGGCGCGGCTGCTCGGGGCCCGCGGCCACCCGGAGGACGCGAAGGTCCGGGCGCGCGCCGCGATCGAGCTGACCGGGCAGACCGACGCGCCGATCCTGCGGGCGGACGCGCTCTTCGATGTCTCGTCGGTGCTCGACGACGCAGCGGGGGAACGGCGCTCGGCGCTCGAGGAGGCCCGCTCGCTCTACGCCAAGAAGCAGCACCTCGTCGGCCTCGCGCGTGTCGAGGCCGAGCTGGCGAAGCCACCGGCTCTCGTCTGAGCTCCCGCTGGTCAGCCGATGTAGCGGGGATCGCCGAACCCGGTGCCCTGCACGAGCAGCTTGATCCAGCCCTGGTCGTAGTCGCCTGGGTACGGGTCGACGGCGTGAACCTGGAGCACGCAGGTCAGCCACCCCGCGGGGAGTGCTCCGCCGGCTGTGCACTTCGGCACGACCCGTCTCCCGCCGGGCGCTTTCGCATCGAGCATCCAGAGCGGGTTCCTGTTGTCGAACACCGGCTTCGTACCCGGCTTGATGTCGTCGATCCACCTTTCATCGGGCAGGGTCTCGTTCGCGAAGGTCAGCTTCACGACCGTCGGGTGGGAAAGCTGCGGCAGCCCGACGGAGGAGATCTGGGTCTTGTACTGGCCCGACGCGGGCTTCGACTCGACGCCGACCGTGAGCGGGGTGCAGAGCAGTCCGAGTGAGGCGGCGGCCACCGACGGCGCGACGAGAGTCGTCTGCTGATCGTTCAGCGTCGCCGTGATCGCCGACGGCCGGGTCGAGCAGCTCCCCCTCTCCGAGCCGTTATTGGATGCGAGCACCTTCGCCGAGGTACCGGTCAGGATCGGATCGGGCTTGCTCGAGCCGACACGAAGTGCGAACGTCGCATTGACGCTCGTCTCTTCGGAAATGGTCTTCGGCGCCCTTGCGATCACGCCGGCCCTTGTCGTCGAATGGGGGCCGACCTGGCCAAGCGGACAGGCGACCGTTCCGGCCGTCGTCTTCACGATCAGGCATTTGCCCGGATTCACGATCGTGAAGCCCTGCGGCAGATGCACGGTGACGACCACGCCGGGGAGCGCCACGGGCGAGAAATTCCGGAACGTCGCGACGGCGAGCTCAGGCTGGCCCGGCGAGACGACACCGGGGAGGAGCTGCACGGTGAGCGCCAGGCTCGGCCTCGCGGCCGAGCTAGAGCCGGTGAGCCCGGCTGCAAGCAATGTCACGAGCACAATCCCGGCCAGAATTCCCCTGGGCACAGTGATGACGGACCTACACGCAGTTAGCATCGCTCCCCTTCCCCTTGCCGCTGATCCCCGATACCGGACCGATTCTAGAATTTACAGAATCGTAGTATGTCTGAGACGCGGGCGAGCGAGATCCGTTAGTAACGCGATGTTTCGCGGCGGAGGCGGTCGGCCATGACCCGCATCACGATCTCCGCGAAATACGGAGTTTCCTGGACGAGGAACCAGAAGCGCCTTCGATCGATCGTCACGAGCTCGCAGTCGCTTTGCGCAACCGCGGTGGCAGAGCGCGTGTCGCGTTCGATCACGGCCATCTCGCCGAACAGGCCGCCCTGTCCCACGATCTCGAGCACGTGGTTGGCGCCCGTCGTCAGTTCGACCTCGCCGCTCTTCACGAGGTAGACCTTGTCTGCGGGGTCGCCCTCGTCGAAGATCTTCGCGCCGGCGGCGAACGACTCCGCCTCGCCGCTGCGCATCAGCAGCGCGAGGTACTCGTCCTGCACCCCGGATTCAGTCATGAGCGTTCCTTCGGCGCACGGCCGTTAGGGTAGGCGGCCCCGAGCGGCGTTCGTGAGTCATTCTGGTGAATATCTGCGGTCGTCCTGGTGACGGGCGGATCAGTCGTCGCCCGGCGTGTTCGACTCCGCCGCGTTCTTCTCGGCCTTCTTCCTGCGGTGCTCCTCCTTGCGCTCGGCGACCTGCTCCTTGGCGCCGGCATAGGAGGTCGAGACGAGCTGCTTTCCGCCCGTCCAGCCGAAGACCGAGATCACGAGGACAACTGCGAAGAGGACGTTCCAGGCGGTGGTGATGAGCTGTTGCGCCGTCGAGTACGCGATCGTCGTGTTCTTCGGGACGTTGCAGCAGATGTCGAGTGCGAGCGCGTTCGTCGCCTGGGTGACGCCGACCGCGCCCGGCGTGAAGGAGGCGACGTTCGCGAGCGAGCCCGAGCCGACGATCCACATCAGCGAGTCGAAGGTGACCGGGATCGCGAACGCCGCCAGGAAGATCCCGATCACGATGAACTTGCAGACATAGGAGAGGAACGACGGCAGGAAGGCGCGCGTGAAGTAGCGCCTGGGCGTCGACAGGATCACGCCGCCCTGCTTCGCCTGGGCCCAGAGCTTCTTCACCTGCCGCCAGCAGAGCCGCGCGACGATCGTGATCAGCACGGCCCCGCCGACCACGATGATCACTGCGAGCGCGGGGTGGGCCGAGACGTTGCCGAGGTTGTCCTTGAACGAGTTCGGGACCGAGAGGAAGAGGTAGAGATAGACGAAGGCCCCTGCCACCGCGAAGAAGATCTTCTGCACGAGATAGGCGGCGATCGAGCCCCCGACGGTGCACGAAGGGATCAGCGCGACGAACATCAGCAGCGTCACGAACGTGCCGATGTTCGCGGGCAGGAAGTTGTTCATCGCCACGCCGACCGCATAGGCGGTCACGATCGGCGGCAGCGTGACCTCGGCCGGGTAGGCGGCCTTCAGGATCCCGTAGTACGAGAGGCCCGCGAAGATCGTCTGGCCCGACTGGAAGACGAGCGCGGCGATGATGTAGCTGAGCGGGACCGCCTTCATCTGGCTCCAGAGATCCGAGAACCAACCTCTGACGTCGATCCCGACGAACTGGAGGAAAAGGACGAAGAGCGTGGTTCCGAGTAGCCAGGCGGCCACCTTCATCAGGCGCCTGCTACGCGGGTTGTGCCCGGACGTTGGTGCCACCACGGCTGCGCCGGACGCTCGCTCATGCGCGGAGCTTAGACGACCCGTCGAACGCCGTTTGGAGTGCGTTCGGCCGGTGAGCGCCGTAACGTGCGCGGGGTGAGCTCCGTGGCGCAGGTTGAGGCGGGAACACCGTCCGAGGAGTCGGCGCCGAGCGGAGTGCAGTATCTCCGGCTCGTCGGGTTCGCGGCGCTGATCGGGATCCCAGCGGCGCTCGTCGCCGCGCTGTTCCTCGCGTTCTCCCACGATCTCGAAGACTGGCTCTGGCACGATCTGCCGAGCCACCTCGGCTATTCCTCGCCGCCGTGGTTCCTCGTGCTCGGGCTTCCCGTGGTGGGCGCCTTCGTCGTGTACCTCGCCCGCACGCTGCTTCCCGGCGACGGCGGCCACTCGCCGATCGAGGGGATCAACGCGAGTCCGACCCCTTTCTCGTACGGGCCGGGAGTCGCGCTGGCGGCGCTCGGGACGCTCGGGTTCGGTGCCGTGCTCGGGCCCGAGGGGCCGCTGATCGCGCTCGGGTCGGTCGCGGCGCTCGCGTTCGCTCCGCTCTTGCGGGTCACAGGTCGTGTGAAGGCGGCGCTGGCCGGGGCCGGGTCGTTCTCGGCGATCTCGGCGCTCTTCGGAGGGCCGATCGTGGGCGGGGTGATGATGGTCGAGGCGGGCGCGCCGACGCTCGGCGCGGCCCTGATTCCGGCTCTCTTGCCGGGCTTCGTCGCCGCCGCGGTCGGCTATGTGGTCTTCATCGGCTTCGGCCGCTGGGGCGGGCTGAACATCCCCGGGCTCACCGTCCCGGGGCTTCCGCCCTATCACGGGACCCACATCTACGACCTGCTGGTCGCGATCGGGACGGGGATCTGCACGGCGGCGCTCATCGCCCCGATCCGGCGGCTCGGGCGGCTCGTCGCCGGGGTCCGGCGGCTCGGGATGGCGGGCCTGCTTCTGCTCGGCGCTCTCGCGGTGGGGGCCCTCGCCGAACTGGCCGAGCTGCTCGGCGCCAACTCGCAGGATGTCCTCTTCTCGGGTCAGGCGTCGGTTCCGGCGCTGGCCATGCCGGCCTCGACGAAGGTGCTCGTGATCCTCGTGGTCGCCAAGGGGCTCGGGTACGCGATCTGCCTCGGCTGCGGCTTCAGGGGCGGGCCGGTGTTTCCCGCGATCTTCCTCGGAATCGCGGTCGCGACCTTCGCCGTCGACTGGTTCGGCGTCTCGCCGACCCTCGCCGTGGCGGCGGGCGCGGCTGCCGGGATGTGCGCCACCACGCGCCTCCTGCTCACCTCGATCCTCTTCGGGACGCTTCTCGTCGGGCTTCAAGGCGCGGACGCGGTCCCGGCGGTCGTCCTCGCGGCTGCGGCTGCGTGGCTCACGATGTCCCTCCTCGAGCCGGCGTCCCCGAAGCCCGCGCCCGAGCCGCAACCCGCCTAGATCCGGGCGGCGGAAGCGGACTGGGCCGCGAGGGCGGGCCGCCCTCGATACCGGGCGGCGTGAGTAGGCTGAGCTCGTGACCGCTTCGGCTTCGCCTCCCTCGGAGACCGCTCCGGCGCCGGCGGGGATGCGCTGGATTCCAGGTGGGGCGTTCCTGATGGGATCCGAGGGCTTCTATCCGGAGGAGGGGCCGGTGCGGGAGGTTTCGGTCGGCGGGTTCTGGGCCGATGAGCATCCGGTGACGGTGGCGGAATTTCGCAGGTTCATCCGGGCGACGGGGTACGTGACGCTCGCGGAACGCCCGCTCGATCCTGCGGACTACCCGGATGCCGACCCGGCGCTGCTCGTGCCCGGTTCGCTCGTCTTCCGCAAGACGGCCGGCCCCGTGCGGCTTGACGACGTGCGGAGCTGGTGGGAGTACCTGCCCGGCGCCTACTGGAAGCGGCCGGGCGGGCGCGGGACGACGACGAACGGCCGAGACCACCACCCGGTCGTCCACGTCGCCTTCGAGGACGCCGAGGCCTACGCGACGTGGGCGGGGAAGTCCCTGCCGGCCGAGGACGAGTGGGAGTATGCGGCGCGCGGCGGCCTCGAGGGAAAGACGTTCGCCTGGGGCGACGAGCATTTCCCGGGCGGGAAGCCGGCGGCGAACACCTGGCAAGGCGAGTTCCCGTGGCAGAACCTGAAGCTCGACGGCTACGAGGGCACCTCGCCGGTCGGCTCGTTCGCGCCGAACGGCTATGGGCTCAGCGACGTCTGCGGGAACGTGTGGGAATGGACGACGAACTGGTTCAGCCCCTCACCGAGCCCGTCACCGGGCGCCGCGAGCTCGCCGTGCTGCGCGCCTCCGCTCATCGAGGGCGAGCGCTTCCCGCGCCGCGTGATCAAGGGCGGCTCGCACCTCTGCGCCCCGAACTACTGCCTCCGCTACCGCCCTGCCGCACGCCAGGGCGAGGCCGTCGACACCTCGACGAGCCACATCGGCTTCCGCTGCATCGTGCGCCCCTGAGGCCCCCGGCCGCCGCTTCTTTCCACATGCCTTCTCCGCGGCCGTTTGAAAAACGGGACAGACCTCTCTGTGGGTCGCGACTCAGTGAGAATCGGTGTACGTCTGGCCGAGGGCGTCGACCGCGGCCTGAACGGTGGCGTAGGCGGACGGGACTCCGCCGTCCTCTCCGGCGGTGCGCAGGATGTCTCTCACCTGGCCGATGTCGCGGGCGAGGACGAGCTTCACGCCCGCCCGCTCGAGGTCGCGGTCGAGCTCCGAGAGCATGGTCGCGGCGGTCAGGTCGATGAACGGCATCGTCTCGGCGTCGAGGACGATCGCGCGCGTCCCTTCGGCTTCGGCCTCTCGCCGGACGCGGTCCCGGACCTCGTCGGCGTTCGCAAAGAAGAGGCCACTCTCGGGACGGAGGACCACGATCCCGGAGGCCGTGGCGTTCTCGGGATGCCGGGCGACGTCGCCCCATTGGCCTGCGGTACCGGGAACGTGCCCGAGCACGGCGACGTTCGGCCGGGAGGCGCGGTAGAGCAGGAGCAGGGCCGAGACGAAGATGCCGATGAAGAGGCCGGGCAGCGTGTCGAAGATGAGGACACCCAGCATCGCGGCGATCGCCGCGATGAAGTCCGGGCGCGCAGCGAAGCCGTAGACGTTGCCGAGCTCGGCCGTGTAGAGCCGGTAGAAGCGGACGAGCGAGCGCACGTCGACGAGCTCCACGAGCGCTGCGATCACGACCGCGGCCAGCGTCGCTTCGGGCAGCTTCTCGAAGAGGCCCGTCAGGAAGAGCAGCGTCACCACGGTCAGCGCCGCGACCACGAGCCCCGAGGCGAGCGACTTCGCCCCGGCGCCGGCGTTGACTGCGGTCTTCGAAAGGCTCCCGTTCACGACCATCCCACTCGAGAAACCCGCGGCGAGATTCGCCGCACCGAGCCCGAGTAGCTCGCGGTTGGCGTCGATCTCGTAGTGGTCGCGCGCGGCGTAGGTCTTCGCCGCGCCGAGGCTCTCGGCGAAGCCGACGAGCATCACTCCCAGCGCGGCCGGCGCCAGGTCGAGGTAGCGGTGCGCGGCGACGTCCGGAAGCCCGAGCGACGGGAGGCCGCTCTTGATCTCGCCGACGATCTCCACGCCGTGGGACTCGAGGTTGAACACGCGCACCGCGAGGATCCCCGCGAGCACCGCGATGAGCGAGCCCGGGACGATCGGCGCGTACTCCTTCAGCGCGACGACGAGCGCGAGCGACAGCGCCCCGACGAGCAGGGTGAGGCCGCTCGTCTCGCCGAGATTCGTGACGAAATCCCAGGTCTGCCGGAAGAAGTCGCCCTCGCCTTTCGGAATGCCGAAGAGCTTCGGCACCTGGCCGATGATGATCGTCAGTGCCAGGCCGACGATGAACCCCTTCAACACCGGCTCGGAGATGAAGTTCGCGAGGAAGCCGAGTCGCAGAAGGCCCGCGACGACCGCGAGCGCCCCGACCACGAGCCCCAGGGTGATCGTGAGCTGCAGGAACTCGTCGCTGCCCGGGGCCGCCAGATCCCCGACCGCAGCGGCCGAAAGCGCTGCCGTCGCGGCCATCGGCCCGGTGACGAGGTGCCGCGAGCTGCCGAAGGCCGCATAGAAGATCAGCGCCCCGGGTGCGGCGTAGAGGCCGATGACCGGGGAGACTCCGGCGATCGAGGCGTACGCGAGCGCCTCCGGAACGAGCACCGCCCAGACCGTCAACCCTGCGATCACGTCGCCCCGCAGCCAGCGGGGGTCGTAGCCCGGAAGCCAGCTGTAGACCGGCAGTTCCACGGCTGTATCTAAGCCGAGAAGCCGGAGATCGCGTTCCCGATCAGCTTCACCCCGATCACGAGCAAGAGCACCGCCATGATCACCGCGTTGTTGTGCCCGAGCCAGGTCTTCATGCGTCCGAGGAGCTCTGCGGAACGGTCGCCCATCGCGAAGAAGATGACGAGTGGTGTCGCGACGCCGATCGACGCGATCAGCGCGAAGACGACGTAGGAGGCGATCTCCTGGCCGGTCGAGATCCCCTCGTCGGCGATCGCGATCCCGGCGGCGAGTGCCAGCAGGAGGTTCTTCGGGTTCAGCGCCGAGAGGACGACGCCGGCGCCCGCGGACTTCACCGGCGTGAAGTGGTCGAGCGCGCCCATCCACTTCGGGGTCACCGGCTCCTCGTCTCCGCGCGGCCGTCCGCGCCACTGCCTGGCCGCCAGGCCAACGAGGCCCAGCCCGAGCACGAGGAACAGCCAGTCGACCCAGCTCGCAGGCCCGTCGCTCCCGGTCGCGCCGGCGCGACCCGCGACGGAGAGGACGATCACCCCGACGATCGCGAGCCCGACTCCCCAACCGACGACGAAGAGCGGGCCGTTCACCCTGCCGTGCGGGGTGACGAGCATCAGCACCACCGCGATGATCGGCAGCGGGCTGATCGCCACGCCGAGTGCCGACGGGAGGAACTCCCCGATCGCCTGCCCCACTGCGGCTGCTAATCCCGGGCCAGAGCGGCGGCGAGGTGCCGTTCGACCTCGACGTAGGCGTCATCGGCGACGTCGGTGTGCGCCGGGGCTGAACCAGAGGTACTACGGCTTGTCCGGCTCCGACTGCTTCGAGTCCCGGATGAGCCGGAGCGGCTTGTCGGCTTGAACGGCGTGATGCACGCCATGCCGTTCTGGTGGTGGTTGCGCGACATTGACCTCGGGGCGAGTCTAGATGACTTGTTCCACGATCTCGCGTGTCCGGATGCACGATCTCGTAGACAAACGAAAAGCGCCCGCCGGAAGAATCCGGCGGGCGCCTGAGCTCGTTATTCGACGCTGTCTGGCGCGGCGTCGGAGGCCTCTGCCTCTTCGCCGTCTTCGAGCAGCAGCTCGTCTTCGCCCTCGACGGGCTCAGGGGCGTTCTTTGCAGCGATCGCAGCCTGCTTCTTCAAGAGCTTGCGCTCGCGCTTCTCGCGCATCGCCTGCTCGCGGGCTCGCTTGGCGGCTGTCTGGGGACTTCGTTTCGAAGCCATCTGGTCGTCCTCCCTTCGGCGCTATCTGCGCCGGCGCCGCTGCCGCTCTGGGCCGCGGGGCGTCGTTTGCTTGGCGCGCATCCCCGAGGCGGCGAACGCTGCGCTGTGGCCGAGCTTGTCGGCGAGCTTTCCGACTTCGTGCTGCTGCTCCGGGAGCACGAGCGTCAGCCCGGTTCCCGACCGGCCGGCCCGGCCTGTCCGTCCCACGCGATGGACGTAGTCGTCCTCGGTGCGAGGCGGGTCGAAGTTGATGACGTGGGTGATGTCGTCGATGTCGAGACCGCGGGCCGCGACGTCCGTCGCGATGAGCGTCGTGACGCGACCCGATTCGAACTGCGCAAGCGAACGTTCGCGTGCGTTCTGAGACATATTGCCGTGCATCACCGCTGCGCGCTGGGCGTGCTCACGCTGGAGCTTGCGCGCGAGCTTGTCGGCGCCGTGCTTCGTGCGGACGAAGACGAGCGCCAGACCGCGGTCGCGCCCGAGGTGCTCGGCGAGGCTCCGGAGCTTGTTGTCGGCGGTGACCGGATGGAACTCGTGGTCGATCTCACCCGGTCTCGCGGACTCCGGGGCATTGGCCCGAACCGTGACGGCGTTCGCGGTGTACGAGCGCGCGAGCTCCGTGACCGGCCCCTCCAGCGTGGCCGAGAAGAGCATCGTCTGCCGGTTGCGCGGCACCCCGGCGAGGATCCGGTCGACCTGCGGGCGAAAGCCCATGTCGAGCATGCGGTCGGCCTCGTCGAGGACGAGCACCCGCACCGAGTTGAGGGAGATCATGCGCCGTTCGATCAGATCGCTGAGGCGGCCGGGCGTTGCGACGAGGATCTCGGCACCGCGGGCGCGCTTGGCCTGACTCGGGAGCGGAGCGCCGCCGTAGACGGCTTCGATCCGCAAGCGAGCGGGCCGCGGCGAGCGGGCGGATCTCGGCGACGACCTGAGAGGCGAGCTCACGGGTCGGGACGAGCACGAGCGCGCTCGGCCTGCCGCCGCCGGGCGAGATCCGTTCGACGATCGGGATCCCGAAAGCGATCGTCTTGCCGGACCCGGTGGGTGAGGCGGCCAGGATGTCGATTCCGGCGAGGCCATCCGGAAGCACGAAGCTCTGGACGGCGAACGGTGCGGTGATGCCGCCCTTGGCGAGCGCCCTGACGACAGGTTCGCTCACGCCGAGCTCGGAGAACGACGGCACAGCGGAAGACGGCGCAGGTGAAGACAGCGCAGTTGAAAGCTCAGACAAGTTGTTCACTCCTTTTAATACGGGGTCGAGACGCAAGAACCTCGAAACGCCCGCAAAAAGGGTGGAACGAGAAGCTGAATCTCCCGGCCGCCCCATTGGCAGCCGTGGCTACAGGATAGCTGCCGGCGGGGAGGCTAGGCCGGAGGGGCGTGCGTGGTGCCGGTGAGCGCCCTCGCGGCTTGCCTACCGCGGCGGGCTTCCCGGAAGGTGACGAGCCGGTGATTCTGCTCGTCCCAGAGCTTCAGCCGTACCGTCAGCACGGCGTCCCAGAGCGACAGGGTCGGGATGCTCTCGAGCTCGGCGATCCGCTCGTGCGCGGCCACCAGGTTGTAGTTCGGGATCCGCGAGCTCAGGTGATGGACGTGGTGCAGACCGATGTTGCCGGTGAAGAAACGCAGCACACGCGGGAGCTTCAGGTAGGAGCTGCCCTGGAGCGCGGCGTCGTCGTACGACCAGTTCTCGTTCGTCTGCCAGTAGGTGTCCTCGAACTGATGCTGGCAGTAGAAGAGGAAGATGCCCGCCGCGCTCGTGAGCAGGAGCACAGGCGCCTGGACGAGCAGGAATCCCTGCCAGCCGAGGATGAAGCAGCCGGCGGCGACCATCACCACGATCGCGAGGTCCGTGCCGAGCACGCTGCGCCGAATGCGCCTGCTCGAGCCGCGGGGGACGAGCCGGGGGCCGACGAGGATCACCCAGAGCGGCCCGAGGCCGAAGAGGATCAAGGGGTTGCGGAGAGCCCGATAGGCGAGCCGGCTCCACCACGGGGACGAGAGATACTCGTCGATCGTCAGCGTCTTGATGTCGCCGACGCCGCGGCGGTCGAGGTCGCCGGTCGTCGCGTGGTGGATCGCATGCTCGTGCCGCCAGCTCGCGAACGGCATGTAGACGAGCGGGCTGAGCGCTGCTCCGAGGAGCCCGTTCGCCCGCTTCGAGGGGAGAAACGAGCCGTGCGCGCAGTCGTGGAAGACGATGAACGTCCGGGTCAGGAAGCCGGCTGCGGGGATCGAGAGCGCGAGCACGAGCCAGACCGAGCGATCGAGCGCGAAGCACATCGCGAGCACGAGCGCGAGGTAGGGCACGACCGAGGTGAGCACGTTCTGGACGCTGAGCCGGACGCTCGGCTTCATGTACGGAGCGAGGATCCGGCGCCAGGACTCCTCTGCCTGAGCGGTGGTCGAGCTCGGCTCGGCCACGCTCGGCTCGGTCATGCCCGCCTCTGTCACGCTCGGCTGACCGGGGGCGCGCTCGGATGCGGTGCGTGCTTTGGAAGGGTCGGCATCAGGGATCGGGTTCTCGGCAAAGGTGCCGTAGCTCCCCCCTGCACCAGACAATCGTACCTTGGCGCCCCGGACGGCCGTGCGAGAGGCGAAGTACGCTTGCGCCCGTGTCGTGGGCACTCAGGTTCCGGATCCGCCAGAACCTCAAGGGCAACCTCTGGGTCGTGCCGCTGCTCGGGGGTGTGACCGGGTGGCTGCTGAGCTTCGGAGGCAGATGGCTCGACGGCAGGCTGACCCTTCCGTCGGGGTTCGAATACTCGCCGGGAACGGCCCAGACGATCCTCACGACGATCGTCGGCGCGATGGTCGCGCTGACCGGCTTCGTCGTGACGGTGACCGTGCTCGTCGTCCAGATGTCCACGCAGACCTTCTCGCCGCGCTACATGCGCATCTGGTACCGCGACTTCGTCCTCAAGCTCGTCCTGGCGGTGCTGCTCGGCACCTTGTTCTTCTCGTTCGCACTGCTCGGGAAGGTCGAGAAGAACGCCGTGCCGTCGATCAGCGTGACCCTGGCGGGCGTCTTCGTCGGGGCCGGGCTCGTGCTGTTCCTGGTCTTCCTCGATCGCTACCTCCACCGGCTGAGGCCTGTCGCGGTCGCCCGGATCGTCGTCGTCGCGGGCCAGGAGGCGGTCACGGCATACGCCGAGGCGGCCGAGCTCGTGGGCCGGGCGGGCCGAGTCGACTCCTTCGAGTCGGCACTTGCCGGCGATCCGACCGCGAAGGTGCGCTGCGATCGGTCGGGTGCCGTGCAGGCGATAAACACGAGGGGGCTCGTCGCCTGGGCCACGCGGGCCGAGCGAGTGCTCGTGATGCCGCATGGGATCGGCGACTTCCTGGTCGGCGGCTCGCGTCTCTTCGATCTCTACGGCGGGCCGATCGGCTCGGACGACGAGGAGGCGCTACGAGGTCTCGTCGCGCTCGGAACCGAGCGGACGATCGACCAGGATCCCGCCTTCGCGCTGCGGGTGATGGTGGACATCGCGAACAAGGCGCTTTCCGCCGCGATCAACGATCCGACGACCGCCGTGCAGGTGATCGACAACGTCGAGGATCTGCTCACGACGATCGGGAAGACGCAGGGGCTCGACGGCCGCTACGAGCTTCGCGATGCTCGGGGCGGCGGCGGGTCATCGTTCCGGCTCCGCGCTGGGACGAGTTCCTCTCGCTCGGAACGACCGAGATCCGGCGGTACGGCGGCTCGACGATCCAGGTCGTCCGGCGGCTTCGCTCGATGCTGGAAGCGCTTCGGGAATCCGTCCTCCCCGAATACAGGGCGGCAGTGGAGCAGGAGCTCGAGCGGCTCGATGCGACGGTCGCGGAGACGTTCGGCGGCTCGAGCGATCTCGAGCTCGCGCGCATCTCGGACCGTCAGGGCATCGGCGGCGCCCCGAACCTGCCTGCCGCCGCCGGAGGCTGAGGCTCGGGCATCGCGCCTGGCGGTAACGGTGCCAGGCACCGGGTCTTCGGCTTGCGGAGGCGCTTGGTCTTGCGATCAGGTGTACTACCGGCGTGATCGCGGTGGTCGCCTCATTCGAGCTCACCTCGGGCGCCGGGGTCGTCGTCTCGATCGTCGTGCTCGGGCTGCTCGCTCTCGCCTGGCTCGTCTCGCTGTTCCTGCTGCTTCTCGACTCGATCTCGATCGGCGGGAAGATCCTCTGGTTCGTGGCGCTCACCTGCCTGGCGCCGATCACGATCCCGCTCTACCTGATCCTCCGCCACCGCCGTCACAGCGCGGCCTGAACTCATCCTCGGATCTCGGTGGCGCCTCCGGATGTAGGCGCGGGACGCGCGGAATGCATAACCTAGGGCTGTGCACTTCGTTCCGAACCGCGCAGCGGCGCTGCTTCTCGTGGTCACGTGGTCGTCATGGCCGCAGGCTGCGGCAGCAGCAAGAAGCCCGACACGACCACCGAGTGGGCGGCGAGCCTCTGCACGGCGGTCACGACGTGGAAGACCTCCGTCACGCAGGCGGCCGAGCCGCTGCAGAACGGCAACCTCTCGAAGAGCACCATCCAGAACGCGGGCAACGAGCTGCAGGACGCGACGAACACGTTCGTCTCGAGCGTGAAGAAGCTCGGCAAGCCGAACACCGCGGCGGGGGCTCAGGCGCAGCAGCAGGTAGACCAGCTCTCCCAGGAGATCCAGGACGGCACCCAGAAGATCTCCGACACGGCCAAGGGCGTCACGGGAGTGAGCGACGCGCTCGGCGCGCTCTCGACCGCGACGACAACGCTCTCGACCATGGCCACCGAGATCTCCTCGACCTTCACGAGCCTGCAGAGCCTCGATCCGAAGGGCGAGTTGAAGACGGCGTTCGCTCAGGCGGACTGCCTGCAAGACCCTGAAAGCCTCGACGTAGTCCGGGAGGCTCCCGGCTCAGCCGAGCCGGTCGAGCAGGTGATCGCCGACCCGGAGCGAGTTGGCCATCGCCGTGAGCGCAGGGTTGACCGCGCCGATGCTCGGGAAGACGCTCGTGTCGACGACGTAGAGGTTGTCGAGCTCGTGCGCCTTGCAGTCGACGTTCAGCACCGAGCTCGCAGGGTCGGTGCCGAACCTGGCCGTGCCCGCCTGGTGCGCACAGCCGGCGACGGGGATCTCGTTCTTCAGGTAGGCAAAACGGTGGAAGAGATGGTCGGGATCCATGTCGAGCTTCCCGAGCAGCGACTTGAGCTTCCCGTAGAGCTGATCCTTCGGCACGTCGTTCGTCGGCTTGTAGGAGAGCGTGAGCTTCCCGTCGCGGTCGACGGTGACGCGATTGTCGGAGCGGGGGAGATCCTCGGTCGAGAGCCAGAAGTCGATCGCATGCTTCGCGACGCGGTCGAGGGTCCACTCGGGCGCGAGCTTCGTCTCGCCCGGCTTCTCGCCGCGGAACATGTCCGCCTGCGACTTGCCGACCATCTGGATGTTCCCGAGCGGGTAGTCGTGCTCGTCGCTCCCGAAGTAGAAGTCGTTCAGCCCCAGCGTCTTCTGGTAGACGGTCGGGTTCTCCTCACGCGAGAGCGCGAGCACTGCCCGGCTCGCGTGGAACATGTAGTTGCGACCGACCTGGTCGGAGCCGTTCGCGAGGCCGTTCGGATGCCTGTCGGAGGCCGACTGGAGAAGCAGCCTCGCAGTGTTCGCGGCCCCACAGGCGAGGACGACGATGTCGGCCGTGTGCTGCTCCTCGTCGCCGTCGCGCTCGACGACGACGCCGGTGACGTTCTTGCCGCTCTCGTCGGTCTCGAGCTTCGTCGCCCGGGCGTCGATCAGCAACGTCACGTTCGAGTGCTCGAGCGCCGGGCGGACGCCGAGTACCTCGGCATCGGACTTGCCGTGCACGAGGCACGGGAAGCCGTCGCAGTTCACGCACCGGACGCACGGGCTATTCGGCAGGTCGGTCTCCTCGAGCCGGATCCCGCACGGCGCGTGGAACGGGTGGTAGCCGGCGGCCTCGAGCTGGTCGGAGAGCCGCTGGATCCTCGGCTCGTGCGAGACGGCCGGATGCGGGTAGGGCCCGCTCGCCGGCGGCTCGGTCGGATCCTCGCCGCGGGCGCCGTGCACCTCGTACATCGTCTCGGCCTTCGTGTAATAGGGCTCGAGCTCGTCGTAGGAGATCGGCCAGGCCGGTGAGATCCCGTCGTGATGCTGCAGCTCGCCGAAGTCCTTCGCGCGCAGCCGGTAGAGCGCCGCGCCGTAGAGCTTGGTCGCCCCGCCGACGTAGTAGTGCACCTGCGGCTGGAAGGCGTTGCCACGTCTCGTCGTACCAGGTGTCGGGCGAGACATAGCGGTTCTCGACGAAGACATCGCGGACGATCCAGTTCTGCGGCTCCCGCGGCAGCCAGCCGCCGCGCTCGAGGAGCAGGATCCGCTTGCCCGACGGCGCGAGATGCCGCGCCAGGGTGCCGCCCCCGGCGCCGGTGCCGACGATGATCACGTCGAAATCGCTCATTCGGGCACGATCCAGGGGCCGTGCCAGCGCTCGTGCTCGCCGAGGAGCGCGTTGCAGGCCTCCGGCCCCCACGTCCCGGGTGCGTACGGCTTCACCGGCGGCGGCGAGTCGAGCAGCGGCTGCATCACGCGCCAGGTCTCCTCGACCCCGTCCTGGCGGGTGAAGCGCGTGGCGTCGCCGATCATCGCCGCGTAGAGCAGCACCTCGTACGGCGTCGGGCCTTCGCCGCCCTCTTCGCCGAACTCCATGTCGAGCTCGATCGGGCCCGGCCCGTCTGCCCTGTGCGCCTCGACGATCAGCCGGATCCCGGTGGAGGGATCGAGCTTCACGATCACCTGGTTCGGCGCGACGTGCGTGTCGTAGTCGGCGAAACCAAGCTTGGGCGGCTGCTTGAAGACGAGCCGCAGCTCGGTCTGGGTGACCGGCAGGCACTTGCCGGCGCGGATGAAGAACGGCACGCCCGCCCAGCGCCAGTTCTCGATCTCCAGGCGGACGGCGGCGAAGGTCTCGGTGGTCGAATCCGGCGCGACGCCGTCGATCGAGCGGTAGCCGTCGTACTGGCCGCGCACGTAGTGGCGGGGGTCGGCTTCCTTGACCGACCGGAAGAGCGTGACCTCGGCGTCCTTGATCGTCTGCGGGTCGCCGCGCGCCGGCGCCTCCATCGCGCAGGCGGCGACCACCTGCATCAGGTGGTTCACGACGACGTCGCGGAGCGCGCCGACCGGGTCGTAGAAGTGCCCGCGATCGGCGACTCCGAAGTCCTCGGCCATCGTGATCTGGATGCACGCGAGGTAGTTGCGGTTCCAGATCGGCTCGAGCATCGAGTTCGCGAACCGGAGATGGAGGATCTCCTCGTGGCCCATCTTCCCGAGGTAGTGGTCGATCCGGAAGATCTGCTCCTCCTTCACGTACTCGTGGAGCTGGGCGGCGAGGGCGCGCGCCGAGGCGAGGTCGTTGCCGAACGGCTTCTCGACCACGATGCGGGCGTTCTCCGTGAGCCCGGCCTTGGAGAGCCCCTCGACGACGGTGCCGAAGAGGAAGGGCGGGATCTCGAGATAGAAGACGGGTAGCTTCGAGCCCTTGATCGCGTCGGCGACCCGTCCGTAGGTGGCAGCGTCCGAGAAGTCGCCCTGGACGTAGGAGAGCCGGGCCGCGAAGCGCTTGAAGACGTCCTCGTCGAGCTCCTCGCCCGTCGCGACGATCGAGTCGCGAGCGCGTTGCACGAGCTGCTCGACCGTCCAGTCGTCGACGGCGACGCCGACGATGGGGCAGGTCAGGAGCCCGCGCGCCTCGAGGCGGTAGAGCGATCTGAACGTCATCACCTTCGCGAGATCGCCGGTGATCCCGAAGACGACGAACCGGTCTGCCGTCTGCTTTGCGTTAGTGTCGGGCATGTGGCGAGTCTGTCGCGTCGAAGAGCAGTCAAGCGGACACCTTTCGTCAATTTTCCCCGTGAGCAGCGCGCGCGCGAAATTGATGCCGCAAGGAGCCTACGCGTGAGCTCGACCGAGGGCAAGCCGTCTCGCCCGAGAGTCGTCGTCCTCGGCGGCGGGTTCGGCGGCATCGGCGCCGCCCGCAAGCTGAAGGACGCGGATGTCGACGTCGTGCTCGTGGACCGGCACGACTACCACACCTTTCAACCACTTCTCTACCAGCTCGCGACAGACCTGCTCGAGACCGCCGCGGTCGGCCATGCGCTTCGCGACCTCTTCCACGATCAGCCGAACGCGGCGGTGCATCAGGCGACCGTGACGGGGATCGACCTCGCCGGGTCGTGAGGTGCAGTTCGCCGAAATGGCGCCGCTCGCCTACGACTACCTCGTGCTCGGGCTCGGCGCGCAGGTCAACTTCTTCGGCACGGAGGGCGCGGCGGAGCACGCCTTCCCGATGTACACGCTTTCCGACGCGGTAGCGGCTGAAGGAGCACGTCCTCGAGCGCTGGGAGGCGGCGGACCGCGACCCGGCCCTCGTCGAGGACGGCGCGCTCAACGTCGTTGTCGTCGGCGGCGGCCCGACCGGAGTCGAGACCGTCGGAGCGCTCGCCGAGCTCTACCGCAGCATCTTCACGAAGGACTACCCGGGAGTTCCGCACGACAAGGTCAGGCTGATCCTCGTCGAGGCGGGCCCCGAGGTGTTCGCGATGTTCCACGAGGACATTCGCGAGTACACGGCGAAGACCCTGGCGAAAAGCGGCGTCGAGCTACTGCTCGGCGAGATCGTGACCTCGGTCGAGCCGACGCGGGTCACGTTGAAATCCGGCAAGACGCTCGAGGCGCACACGCTCGTCTGGGGCGCGGGGCTCGAGGCAAACGATCTCGTCAAGGCGCTCGGGCTCGAGCTCCAGCACGGAAACCGGGTGTCCGTCGGCCCCGACCTCTCCGTCACCGGGCATCCCGAGGTCTTCGCCGTCGGCGACGATGCCTGGATCACCGATACCGGCACGGGCGACGTGCTCCCGCAACTCGGCTCGGTGGCGCTTCAGGCCGGCGAGCACGCGGGCGAGAACATCGCACGGCTCGCGCGTGGAGCCACGGCAGAGCCGTTCGTCTACGACGACAAGGGCACGATGGCGACGATCGGGCGCGGTGCTGCGGTCGTCCAGTTTCGCGGCGGCCGAACGATGAAGGGCAAGGCCGCATCGCTCGCCTGGGGAGTCGTCCACCTCTCGCTGCTCTCGACCGGTGAGGACCGGGCAAAGGCGGTCGTCGACTGGACCTGGGCCGGGTTCACCCACGAGCGACCTGGACGGATCACGGTCCGGACCGAGGATCCCGCCTCGGCTTGAGCTCGTCCACCTTCTCGGCCCGGATCTGGGAGAATCCGGGTGAACGCACCGTCGACAGCAAGGAGGGGCATTGTCCTCGACCGTAACGCCGCGGCTCTCCGATGACCAGTTCGTGGAGATGGCCGCTCTGATCAAGGACGCCGACAGCGTGGAGCTGAAGTTGACGGTGCCCGACTCGATCCACCGCTCCACGATCGCCGCGCTGGGGATCGATCCGCTCGAGGCACAGATCCGGCAGGTGTTCTTCTTCGACACGCCCGAGCTCACGCTGAATGCGGCAGGAGTCGTCGTGCGCGCGCGCCGGATTCAGGGCAAGGGCGCCGACTCGGTCGTGAAGCTACGGCCCGTCGTGCCGGCGGAGCTTCCGCCCGAGGTCAGGGTCTCCGAGAACTTCAATATCGAGGTCGACGCGATGCCGGGCGGCTTCGTCTGCTCCGGATCGATGAAGTGGGCGCTCGGGACGGTCGACGCGCGGAGCGTCGTTGCGGGCACCCACCCTCTGCGGAAGCTCTTCTCCAAGGAGCAGCGGCGCTTCTACCGCCAGCATGCTCCGGAGGGGCTCGAGCTCGACAACCTCACTCTGCTCGGCCCGATCTTCGTCCTCAAGGGGCGGCTCAATCCCGAGGACCTCGGCCGCCGGCTCGTCGTCGAGATGTGGCTCTACCCGGACGGCTCCCGTATCCTCGAGCTCTCGACGAAGTGCGCGCCGTCAGAGGCGTTCCAGGTTGCGGCCGAGACGCGGGTCTACCTCGCGGGGATCGGGATCGAGCTCTCCGGCGACCAGCAGACGAAGACGAAGAAGGCACTCGAGTACTTCTCGGGCGAACTTGCGGCCGGCGCGGCAGACTCGGCGGATTCTGCAAACGACGCGGCCGAGGCCGCGAACGGTGCCTCAGCGCCCGAAGCGGTCGACGAGCAG
Organism: uncultured Actinomycetota bacterium; assembly: GCA_963720045.1. Lineage (GTDB taxonomy): Bacteria > Actinomycetota > Thermoleophilia > Gaiellales > Gaiellaceae > PALSA-600. Next base: position 337,414 of record CAVREC010000002.1, read on the forward strand.
CCCGTGGCGGAGACCGCGGTCGCTGACGACGAGTGAGTCGACCCCGAGCTTGGCCAGCACCGTCTTCACGATGCAGGCGCCGGCGAGGATGACCTCGCCGCGTCCCTTCTGGAGCCCCGGGATCTCGCTTCGCCCGGCCGCCGGCAGGCCGCGGTAGAGCTCGACCTGGCGCTCGACCTCGGCGCGGTCGATGCGGGTTCCGCGGATCGCCTCGCCGCTGTAGGTGGTGAGGCCGAGCTTCACGGCCGCGAGATTCGTGACGGCGCCGCCGAGGCCGACGAGCGTGTCGGGCACCGTTCGCCCGTCGAGCTCGGCGAGCTCGGTTCCGATCGCCTGGAGCGCCTCGGCGAGGCGCTCCTCGCTCACGGCCTGATCGAGCTCGAACCGCTCGGTGAAGCGGGCGGCACCTACGTTGACGCTGAACTGGTCCTCGATGTGGGTTCCGTGCCCGAACGTGAACTGCGAGCTGCCGCCGCCGGTGTCGAACACCGTGACCGGGCTGTCGTCCCTCGCGAGCTCGGCGGTGACCGCGAGGTAGGCGAGCCGGGCCTCTTCGTCCCCGGGGATCACCTCCACCTGGATCCCCGCGCGCTCCTCGACCGCATCGATGAGCTCGGCGCCGTTGGGAGCGATCCGCAGGCCCGCCGTGCCGACCGCAGCGAGCTCGAGCACACTCGCCTCCCGGGCCTCGGCGACCATCGAGGCGATCGCCTCGACCGTTCGCGCGATCGGTTCGGCTCCGAGCCGGCCGCTTGCGCTCAGGCCTTCCCCGAGTCTCGTGACCTCGGCGCGCTCCGCGAGGGTCACCCAGCTGCCGTCGGCCTCGCGCTCGCCGATCGTGAACTTGACCGAGTTCGTGCCGACGTCGATCACGGCATACCGCCGTCCACCGAAGCGGACGAGCGTCTTCAGCCCGCGGACGAACGAGACGTTCGCGCGGCCGTCGAGCCCGAGTCGGTGCCGGGTTGCGACCACGCGTTGTGGATCCGGTGACTCGATCGCGATCGTCTGTGCCGTTCCGGCCGCGGTGGTCAGCTCCGTCGTCTCGGCGAGGCAGCCGTCGAGCTCGTAGTGGCGCCGCTGCTTGTGGAGCTGGACCGCCAGGAGCCCCGGAGCGGGGCCGATGACCTCGTCGACGAGCTCGTCGAGCGTGTACGCGGCCCGCTCGAGCGGCACCGGGGCGCCGAGCGCCGCGAGTACTTTCTCGAGGTCTGCGGCGGAGATCGGAAAGCTCGCCTTCAGCTCTGGGAACCACAGCTCGAGCCCGTCCGCTCCCTGCTGTCGGAGCAGCTTCAGGTCGAGCTGTCCGGCACGCACCTTCACGGACTCGTCGCCCGCGGTCGAGACGAGATACAGCTCGTCGCTCTCCTCCACGAGCTCGGCATGGCCGAGGGCAGCAAGGGACGCCGCCGCCTCGCCGAGCCCCTCGCCGAACGCGCGCCACTCCCAGCGCGGGACGATGGCCGTCATTCCGGCGGCCCCGCGACCGTCGCGAGCCGAAGCTCGACCGCCTTCTTCGTCGGAGTCAGGGAGAGCTCGGAGAGGGTGTCGACCGTTTGCACGTCGATGTCGGTGCTGCCGGAAGATCGAGGACGCGGCCGGCGGCCGCGCTCGGTCCCCTCAGCGAGGTCGATACTACGCTTCCGCTAAGGCCGGGGTGAGGGAGGGGGGCCGGATTCGAGGAGCCAGGCCTCGGCCTCGTCGCGGGCATGGGCGGTCGATTCGCCGAGGATCTCCGTGGCCTCGAACATGCGGAGCGGGCCGCTCGCGTCGATGCGGCCGGCGGCCTGGAAGCGGGAGACGACCCCGGCATCGACGCCGCTCAGGTAGAGACGGCCGCCGCGCTGGGCGAGGCGGGCGGCGTAGCTCGTGAGCACCGTGGAGGCAGTCGCGCCGAGCGTCGTTCGGCCGCGGAGCCGGAGGACGACGACGGGCGACTCCGCCTCTCCTGGATCAGGGAGCTGGACGGCCAGGGTCTTCGCGCCCGCGTAGAACAGGCTTCCGTAGATGTCGAGGACGACGACGCTCCGGCTCGAGAGCAGGGCGGGAGCCGGGCGCTCGAGCGGGCGGCCGTCTGGAAGCGGCACGATCTCCACCACCTTTAGGTCGAGCGCCTCTCTGTTCAACTGTAGGAGCAGCGAGAGCGCAACGCCGACGCCGACGGCCTCGGAGACCGAGAGGACGAGCGTGGCGATGAACGTGGCGGCGAGCGCGATCTGGGAGTTGACGCCGGTGCGCCAGACCGTGCCGATCTCCGCGAAGCGAAACGAGCTCGCGGCCGCGTAGATCAGGATCGCAGCGAGGGTCGGCATCGCGACCTTGCCGACGATTCCGGAGAACGCCACGAGGATCGCGAGCATCCAGATGCCCGAGAAGATCGAGGCCCACCGGGTACGGGCGCCGGCCGCGAGGTTCAGCGCCGTCTGCCCGACGGAGCCGCCGACCGGTTGGCCTGCGAAGAGGCCTGAGGCGAGGTTGCCCGCTCCCTGCGCGATGAAGTCACGGTTCGGCTCGCCCACGGAGCCGTCGGCGTTCGGTGCGGACTCGCTGACCCCGACCCCTTGCACGAGCACGATCACCGCCACTGCGACGGCTCCTGTGAGGAGGTCGAACGAGAGCACGTTCAGGTGAGGGAGGTGCGGCCGCGGAACTCCCGTCGGAATCTGGTTCGAGTCCGAGACCTTCGCGACGCCGCTCATCAGTGCGGCGAGCGCCGTCGGCACGACGATCGCGACGATCGACGAGAACGATGCGATCGGCGTGTTCGCGAGGCCGAACATGATCGCGAGCGCGGCGAGCCCGACGGCGAGCGATTGCCAGTGGATCGAGCTCGGATGCGTCACGACGTTGAACGCCTTGGCCGTGGCGACCGAGCCGGTTTGCGACGAGCCGGTGAGACCCGGGATCTGGCCGAAGACGATGTTCACCGCAACGCCCGAGAGAAAGCCGAGCATCACCGAGTACGAGACGAACCGGGTGAAGCGGCCGAGCCGGAACGCGCCCGCGGCGACCATGATTGCTCCCGCGAGCACCGTGAGCAGGATCAGCGCCTCCGTTCGGTCGGCACCCTTGACTCCGTGGAGCGCCGATCCTGCCGCGAGGGCGGCGGCGGTGGTCGTCGTGATCACCATCAGCCGCGTGCTGGCGCTGAGCCCGCCGACGATCGGGCCGGCGAAGCTCGCGTAGAGCCCGTGGATCGGGTTCACCCCGACGAGGACTGAGGAGGCCATCCCGTCGGGCACGCTCCCGATCGCGCCGGGAATGCCGGCGACCGCGTCCTGCCTCAGGAAGCGGCGATCCGGCGCCGCCGATCGGATGAAGCCCCTGGTCGCGCTGACTGCCCGTCGGACGAAGGAGCTCACGCGGCGAGCCTATCGCGGGTGTTTCACAGCGCTGCTACCGCGAGAGCGTGGTCCTGCCGTGGCTGAAGGAGGCGATCGCCGAACGTTTTGGCAGGCCGGCGCGGCTTCTGCTTACGCGCCGGCGGGCTCGGGCTTGCGTTGCCGTTGTGCGAGCTTCATCAGGAGGCCCGACCCGGAGACGGCGAGGTAGGCGGTGAGGACGGCGATCGTGACGGGCGCCGTCTGTAGAGCGCCGATCTGGGTCGTGATCACGGCGAGCAGGATCAGCGAGAGCGGGGCGGCGACGAGCGACCCTGGAAGCGCGGCGAACATCGCAGTGAACGCGAGCCCCTCCGGCACCCCCGGGATCAACAAGTGGACCGCGATCCCGGCCGTGCCGCCCGTGAACAACATCACGAGGAAGGGCCCGCCGATGAAGCCGGTCGCCTCGCAGATCGCGAACACGAGGATCTTCGCGAAGACGATCGCGATCACGAGGCCCGCGCCGAGCGCCGCTCCGTCGTGGATGAGCGTCGCGAGCTGATCGGTTCCGGTGAAGAGCGTCAGCGGCAGCGCCACGCCGACGAGCCCGAAGGCGATCCCCCCGATCGTGGCGCGAAGGATCGTGCGCTCGCCGAGACGGCCTGCCAGTCGGGTGACAAGGGCGACTGCGACCATTGTGATCAACGCGAGCGCTCCGGCGACCAGCCCGAGCGGTACCGCCGCCAGCAGCTGCCAGTCCTCGTACTTGAACGAGGGCAGCGAGTACACGCCGAGGAACGTCGAGCCCGCGATCGGGAAGTACACCGCGAACGCGACCGTCGAGGAGAGGAGCGCCGCAACGAGCGTGTCCATGAAACGCGCCGCCTTCGGACGGGCGAGCTCGAACACGAGCACCGTCGCGAGGATCGGCGCCGACAGGAGGCCGCCGTACGCCGCCGCCATGCCGCTGAGCGTGTTCGTCCGGCACAGGTCATCATCGAGACCCCGCCGCTCCGAAAGCCACGTTCCAAGCCCGCCGCCCAGCAAACCGAGCCCCTCCTCCGGCCCGAGGCTCGCACCACCCGCCAACGACACGACGGAAACGGCGACCGCCTGGAGAACGGTGGACGGCTCCACGCGCTGATCGCTCAGTTCCTTGACCGTTCCGGCCATCTTGGCCGGCAGGCGAAACACCCGCCGCAGCACGCCGACGCTCAGTCCAGCCCCCGCCGTCACCGCCACCCACCAGAGGCTTCCGTCCATCCAACCGGGGTTCTTCGGAAGCGTGAACCAGAGGTCGGTCCCTCCCTTGATCAACCCCAGGTAGATCAGGGCCGCAAACGCAAGCACGACGCCGAAGAACGCCGCATAGCGCATCAGGAGCCAGAACCCGGGAGACCTCGTCAGCGCCACGAAGGCGGTCCCGGCCGGAGCTCCGTCGTCCGAGCCGGGGCTCACGGCCTAGCCTCGGTCATGGAGTGCCGGGCGCCTCATTGCGAACCGAAGAAGCGTGGTCGACCAGGACGGCCACGGAGGGGGAGGGGGAGGAGTGTCATCGGAAATCGGAGCTGAAGCGAGACGGTTCGTCACGTGCTCGGCGGGAAGCCTAACGCGACGACCCATTTGCTCGGTGCGGGCGACGCGAGGTCAATGGTGTGCCAGGGGCGGGAAGAGCGGGGAAGGATCGCGCGACGGGTCCGGTTTTGACCTTATGGTGAACGGCGGTTGGCAGGACCCGGCCGAGGCAGGCATGATCTCGATGAGTGGGCGCGGAGGCGACTTCGCGCTCGCAGCGCGCCGCGGGGAGGCGCGTCATCGAGAGATGAGGGGAGCGTGAGATCCGTCCGATGAGTGCCGAGCGCGAAAGGGTCGAGACCTTCGGCCACCTGGAAAATGGCCTCCTGCAGGCGGGAGACTGGTACCACTGGGGGCCGTATCTCTCGGAGCGCCAGTGGGGAACGGTGCGTGAGGACTACAGCGCCGACGGCACCGCCTGGGAGTACCTGCCTCACGATCATGCGCGCTCGCGCGCCTACCGCTGGGGCGAGGACGGCCTCGCAGGCTTCTCGGACATCGAGCAGCGGCTCTGCGTATCGCTCGCGCTCTGGAACGGGCAGGACCCGATCCTGAAGGAGCGGATCTTCGGCCTGACCGGCAACCAGGGCAACCACGGCGAGGACGCCAAGGAGTACTGGTGGTACCTCGACGCGCTCCCGAGCCACGCCTGGAACCGCTGGCGCTACCACTACCCGCAGGCGGAGTTTCCCTACGACGACCTCGTGGCCGAGAACGCCCGCCGTGGCAAGCTCGACCCGGAGTACGAGCTCCTCGACACCGGCATCTTCGACGATGACCGCTACTGGATCGTGGAGGTCGACTACGCGAAGGGCGACCCGCACGACCTGCTGATGACGGTGCGCGTGACGAACGCCGGCCCCGACCCCGCGACGCTCCACGTGCTGCCGACGATCTGGTACCGCAACACCTGGGCCTGGGGGCTCGACGAGAGCCCGAAGCCCGAGCTCCAGCTCGCAGGCACCTCGTCACTGCGCACAGAACACCCTTTCCTGGGTGAGCTCGAGATCGTCGCCGAAGGGCTGCCGAAGGTGCTCTTCTGCGAGAACGAGACGAACATGGAGCGCGTGTTCGGGAGCGAAGCCACGACGGCGGCGCCGAAGGACGGGATCAACGATCACGTCGTCTCGGGCGCGGCCACGCTCGGCGACGGCGCCGGAACGAAGGCCGCGTTCTGGTACGAGCTCGAGGTCGAGCCGGGCGAGACGAAGACCGTGCGCGTCAGGCTGCGGCCGACCACGAAGCGCGGCGACCCGTTTGCCGGCTTCGACCGGACGACTCGCCGAGGCGCCAGGCGGAGGCCGACGAGTTCTATGCCGAGCTCACCCCGCCCGATGCCGACGACGACGAGGCACTCGTGATCCGGCAGGCGCTCGGCGGGATGCTCTGGAGCAAGCAGATGTATGCCTACGACGTCGCCCGCTGGCTCGACGGCGACCCGGCCCAGCCGACGCCTCCCGCCTCGCGGCTGATCGGCCGAAACGCCCACTGGCGCAGCTTCGACGCCTTCGACATCATGTCGATGCCGGACAAGTGGGAGTACCCGTGGTTCGCGGCGTGGGACCTCGCGTTTCACTGCGTCGCGCTCGCCCGGGTCGACCCGGCGTTCGCGAAGTACCAGCTGATCCTGCTCTGCCGCGAGTGGTTCCAGCACCCGAACGGCGCGCTCGCCGCCTACGAGTGGTCGTTCGACGACGTGAACCCGCCGGTGCAGGCATGGGCGGCGCTCGAGGTGTTCGCGATCGACGGCGGCCGCGATGTCGCGTTCCTGAGCCGGATCTTCGACAAGCTGCTCGTGAACTTCACGTGGTGGGTGAACCGCCTCGACGCCGACGGCTCGAACATCTTCGAGGGCGGCTTCCTCGGCCTCGACAACATCGGCCCGATCGACCGCTCGCACCTCGCGACCGGCCAGTTCCTGGAACAGTCCGACGGCACCGGGTGGATGGGCTTCTACGCGCTCGGGATGGCCGCGATCGCCTCGATCCTCACCCGCCGGGGACGGCCGGCGACGGACCTCGTGCTGAAGTTCCTCGAGCACTTCGCCCTGATCTCGGCCGCTCTCGAATCGCAGGGCCTCTGGGACGAGACCGACGGGTTCTTCTATGACCAGCTTCGTCTCGCCGACGGGCGCACCGAGCCGATCAAGGTGCGCTCGATCGTGGGCGTGCTTCCGCTGCTCGGGGTCGTTGCCGTCGACGAAGCGGTCGTCGAGCGGGCGGAGATCGTGAACAAGAAGGCGTCCGACATGCTTCGCGTCGCGCACCCTGTCGCAGGAGCGGCCGGAGAGCGGAGGCTGCTCCTCGGGGTCGTCGGGATGCCGCGCGTGCTCAGGGTCTTCGAGAAGCTCTTCGACGAGTCGGAGTTCCTCTCGCCCTACGGGCTGCGCGCCGTCTCTCGCTGGCACGAGGACCATCCGTTCGAGCTCGAGATCGACGGCGTCCGCTCGACGATCGACTACGAGCCCGCCGAGTCGACGAGCAGCCTCTTCGGGGGCAACTCGAACTGGCGCGGCCCGATCTGGATGCCCGTGAACCTGCTCGTGATCGAGGCTCTCAGGCGCTACGCGCGGTTCTTCGGCGACGAGCTGAAGCTCGAGTATCCGACAGGCTCCGGCAAGGAGCACACCCTCGACGAGATCGCGAGCGACCTCCAGCTCCGGCTGATGTCGCTCTTCCTCGTCGGCGAGGACGGACGCCGGCCCTGTTTCGGATGGGTGGAGAAGCTCCAGACCGATCCTGAGTGGAAGGACAACCTGCTCTTCAACGAGTACTTCCACGGCGACAACGGCGCGGGGCTCGGCGCGAGCCACCAGACCGGCTGGACGGGCGTGATCGCCGAGATCGTCTTCCGCCACTGTGGCGGCCACGTGCCGACGCTCGGGGAGCTCGTTTCGGGCGACCAGGTCGAGGCGACGGTGTGAGGATCGCGTTCGGGCCGCAGACCTGCGGCTCGCTCGCCGAGGCCGCCCCGCGCGAATGGCTCGTTGCCGACGGGCTCGGCGGCTACGCGATGGGAACGGTGGCCGGGCTCCGGACGCGGCGCTACCACGGGCTGCTCGTGGTCGCGGTCGACGGGCCGGGCGCCCGCATGCTCGGGCTCGCGGCGCTCGACCCGGTGCTCGTGCTCGGCGACCAGCGGATCCGCCTCGCGACCGACGAGTGGGGCTCCGGCACGGTCGATCCCTCGGGCCACGAGCTGCTCGCGTCGTTCGATCTCGAGGACGGCGTGCCGCGCTGGCGCTGGCAGCTCGGCGGGATCCTGCTCGAACGCGAGCTCGCAGCGGTTCACGGCTCCGCGGCGGTCGGCGTCGTCCACCGGCTGATCGGAGCCGACCGGCCGGTGACGCTCGAGCTGACGCCGCTCTGCACCTGGCGAAGCGTCCACGGGGACCGGCACGCGAACGGCGATCCCGACGTCCGGCCGGCCGGGAACGGTTTTGCGTTCGAGGGCGCCTATCGCGTCGAGGGCGCCGGCTGGCAGGCCGGCGGAAGCTGGTACCGCGACGTTCGGATGCGCGAGGAGGCGGCGCGCGGGCTCACCGATCGCGAGGATCTCTGGGCGGCCGGCGTCTTCCGGGCCGAGCTCGAGCCGGGCGGCTGCCACGAGGTGACCGCTGTGGCATCTGGGGAGCCGGCGCCGCCGTCGGCGACGAAGATCGTGACCGCGGCCCGGAGCCGCGCGGCCGGGCTCGTCGCTACGGCAAAGGCGAACGACGAGCTCGACGCGCGGCTCATTCTCGCCGCCGACCAGTTTGCGATCGCGACCTCCGGCCGCCCGACCGCCGTCGCCGGCTACCCGTGGTTCGGCGAGTGGTCACGGGACCTGATGACGTCGTACGAGGGGCTCTATCTCTCGACCGGCCGGGCCGAGGAGGGCCGGGAAGTGCTGCGGACCTCGGCGGCCACCGTCTCGGAGGGAATGCTCGCAAACACAGCCGACACCGGATCGCTGGAATACAACACCGTCGACGGCACGCTCTGGTTCGTTCACGCGCTCGGCCGTCACGTCTCGGTCACAGGCGATGCCGAGCTCGGAAGCGAGCTCGCGCCGGTACTCGAGCGGATCGTGCAGAGCCACCTCGACGGCACCCGTTACGGGATCGGCGTCGATCCCGGCGACGGGCTTCTCCGGCAGGGCGCCGACGGGCTCGCCCTGACCTGGATGGACGCCAGGATCGACGGCGTCCCGGTCACCTCGCGGGCCGGGAAGCCGGTCGAGGTGAACGCGCTCTGGCTCCGGGCGCTCTCGGTGGCGCGAGAGCTGAGCTCCACCAAGGCCTTCGCCGACCGGTGCGGGAAGCTCCGGGAGCAGGCGGCGGCCTCGTTTGCCGCCCGCTTCGTTCGTGCGGACGGCCTCGGCCTGCTGGACGTGGTCGACGGCCCCGGCGGTGACGACGCCTCGGTGCGGCCGAACCAGCTTCTTGCCGTGTCTCTCCCCGGCGGCCCGCTCGGCGCCGGTGAAGCGAAAGCCGTCGTCGAGACTTGCCGCGACTCGCTCCTGACCCCGCTCGGGCTGCGCTCGCTCTCACCCGCGGACGGGCGCTACCGGCCCTACCATCGCGGCGGCCCTGCCGAGCGCGATGCGGCCTACCACCAGGGAACGGTCTGGCCGTGGCTGCTCGGGCCCTATCTCGACGCGGCCGAAGCTGCCGGGCTCCCGACCGACGGAGCGCTGGCGGGGATCGAGGCGCACCTCGCCGACTGGGGGCTCGGCTCGGTCTCCGAGACGGCCGACGGCGCCGCCCCGCACGCGGCAACCGGCTGTCCGTTCCAGGCGTGGTCGGTCGCCGAGGTGCTACGCGTGCGTCGCCGGGCCACCGCATAGAATCGCCGCGTGGCCAAAGGCGGCGATCCTCCTCGCAGCCGTCGCCTGCTGAAGCTGATCGCCGCGGAGCGGATCGTCCGCTCGATCCTGCTCATGGCGGCGGGCGTCTACCTGCTGACGCACCTGAACAGCGACTTCGGGCGCATCGCCGACCACATCCTGAAGGCGATCGAGATCGACCCGCGGCGCCCGTTCTTTCATCGCGTCGTCATCTATCTCCACGACCTGCACACGAGCGCGATCCGGATTGCCGCGCTCGTCGCGATCGGCTACGGCCTCCTCGAGCTCGTCGAGGGAGTCGGCCTCTGGCTCGACCAGCTCTGGGCGGAGTACCTGACGGTGATCGCAACCTCGCTCCTGCTCCCCTACGAGATCTACGAGCTGATCCATCGTCCGACGATCTGGAAGGTCGGCGGGATCGCGGTCAACATCCTCATCGTCATCTACCTCGCACGGCTGCTCCGGCGCCGGGTGCTACGGGAACGCGAACAGGAGCTCGCGGCCGCTCGTGAGTGACCGCGGCGGCGGCTGGATCCGCGACGGCGCGCGCAAGCTCTTTCGCGTCGTCCCCGAGGCGGGCCAGCGCTTCTACTCCGACCGTTGCCCCCAACAGGCGGCGGGGATCGCCTACAGGGTGCTCTTCTCGGTCGCCCCGCTCGCGATCGTGCTCGTCTCGATCTTCGGCCTCGTCCTCCAGAACGAGGACTACAAGCAGCGCGTGATCGACGCCGTGGTCGACGCGCTTCCCGTCTCGCCACAGGGGCGAAACGACGTCGAGAAGGCGATCACGGCGATCGCGAGCCCGTCGAGCGCGGCCGGGCTCCTGAGCCTCGTCCTCTTCGCGTGGGCCGCGACGGGGATGATGACCTCGATCCGCCAGGGGCTCGAGGCGGCGATGGAGGTGACGCGCTCGCGCCCGACGGTGCGCGGCAAGCTCGTCGATCTCGCGCTCGTCGTCGGGACGGCGGTGCTCGTGATCGTGACCGCCGCCGTGACGGTGGTCGGAGGCGTCCTCGACAAGGCGATGGGGCGCGTCGGGGCCGAAGGCGACCTGTCGCGCGCGCTCGTTCACGGTGTGGCCTTCGCGATCACGGTCGCCGTCGTCTTGCTGCTCTACCGGTTCGTCCCGGCCCGCGGGCTGCGTGTCCGCGACGGGCTCGCCGGGGCGATCGTCACGGGTGTGCTGCTCCAGGCGATCTCGTTCGCCTCGAGCTTCGTCTACGACAAGGCGACGAATCTCACCGTCATCTACGGCTCGCTCACGACCGCGCTCGTCTTCCTGTATTCGGTGTACCTCTATTCCTCGGCCTTGCTGCTCGGGGCCGAGGTCGCTGCCGCCTGGGCCCGCCCCGACAGCGGTGTGCCCGGGCTGCCGGTGCTGACCCAGATCAGGCGCGGGGTGCTCGGGCTCTTCGTTCCGCAGGACGATCCGCCGGCACCGGAGCCGCCGGCGGATCCTCCCGATCGGATCAGTTCGGCGTGACGATGCTGAGTTTCTGGAGGCTCCCGGCCGAGCCCGCATACCGCTCGTTGCCGTGCGGATCATGAGTCCCTCCCGTCGCTCGAAAACCAAGGTCGCCTCCGATCGTGACGGGCGGGCGTCACGGGAGCGTCACGGAAGCGTTACGAGGTGAGCTTCACGGGGCGGCCACGACCCCTTCTGCGATCCGCCAGACGTGGTTCGCATATTGCGCAGCGTCTTCCTCGTGGGTGGCAGCGAGACAGGCCGTGCCCTCGGCGGCCGCTTCCGCGAGTAGCTCCCAGACCGCGTCGTGCCAGCCTGCGTCCTGGTGCGAGCTCGGCTCGTCGGCGAGGAGCAGGCGAGGCGAGAGGACGAGAGCCCGCGCCAGCGCGATCCGCTGCTGCTGGCCGATCGAGGTCTCCGAGGGGACGCGCCCGGCGAGCTCGGTCAGGCCGAGCCGTTCGAGCAGGCGGTCGATCCGCGGTGCGAGCTCATCGCGGCGGCCGGTCAGACGCGCCGGCAGCTCGATGTTCTCGCGCGCGGTCAGCTCCGGGATCAGCCCGAAGCGCTGCGGGAGGTAGCCGAGCTCGGCCCAGGGCAGCGTGGCGGGGTCTGTCGGCTGCCCGGCCCAGAGGATCTCGCCGGAGTCGGGAGGCTGCCAGCCCGCGAGCAGGGTGAGGATCGTCGACTTGCCGGAGCCCGACCGTCCAAGGAGAATCCCGATCTCGCCTCGGCGCAGCGCGAAGCTCGCGTCGCGGACGGCGTGGACGCTCTCGCTGCCGTGCGTGAAGGAGCGGGAGAGAGAACGAGCCTCGACCGTGTCCTCGGCTCTCGCCGGCACGGCCGGCGCAGCCCCGCCCTTGGCCTGGACCGCCATCCCGCCTTCGGCCACCCGGCCACGCTCGAGGTGCAGGACGCTCGACGCGATCGCGGTCACATCCGGGTCGTGCGTCGCGACGACGAGCGCCCTACCGGTGCCCGCATGCCGGCGGATCGCCTCGAGCAGCAGCTCCGCAGAGTCGCGGTCGAGCTCTGCGGTCGGCTCGTCGGCGACGACGAGCGGCGTCTCCCTCGCGAGGGCAAGCGCGAACGCGGCGCGCGCCTGCTCGCCTCCCGAGAGCTCGATCGGCTTCGCGCCCATCCGGTCGGCCAGACCGACGTCTGCGAGGAGGCTCTCCCCGAGGCGCGGTAGATCCCGTGCGTGCTCGGCGAGCGTCAGGTGCGGGATGAAGTTGTCGGCAGCCTTCTGGCTGACGTAGGTGACCCGCTCGCGGCGGTGCCGGCGGAGCTCCCGCGGCGAGGCGGCCCCGAGATTGCGGCCGTCGACGAGGAGCTCGCCGCTCGAGGGCCGGTCGAGCCCGGCGAGCGCCCGGAGGAGCGTTGACTTGCCGCTACCGGAGGAGCCGACGATCGCCGTGATCTCGCCGACGGCGAATCCCGCGTCGACCGAGCGCAGCGCCTCGATCCCCCCGCTCGGGGTGTCGTAGGTCTTCGAGAGCGCGCGGCAGCTGGCAAGCGGCTCAGGCGACACGCAGCGCCTCGCTCATGTTCGTGCGCCGCGCGAGCCGGCTCGTAAGCGCTGCGGCGGCGATCCCGACGACGACGAGGGCGATCGCGCTTCCGACGATCGCCCCGACCGGGATCACGAGGGACGGCGCAGGAGAGTCGGACGGCAAGGGGTCGATGTGGCCGGTGATCGGCCCGGCCGCCGTGATCGCGACGATCCCGCCGACGAGGGCCGCGACGAGCGCGATCGCCGCGAGCTCGAGCGCCAGCGAGCCGATCTCAGTGGCTCGACCGAGCCCCATCCGAACGGCCATCGCCGAGGCGACAGCCTGCGTTCGCTGCCTCGCCTGGAGGTAGAGAAGCAGCGCGACGAAGACGAGCGCGCCGGCGGCGAGCGCGATGAGCCGCATGTACGAAAACGTCTTCGTGGCCAGCAGCACGTCCGGGTCCTGCCGGAACGCGTCGATCGTCGTCACGTAGTAGGCGCGGATCGGCGCTGCCTCGAGCGCGCCCGCGACGGCGGTCGTCGGCCCCTTGGCCCAGATGAAGGTCTGCGCCTCGCCGAGCGGATCGTAGAGCTTCGCCTTCCTCGCGAACGCGTTGAGCGCGGTTCGGCTGAGCACGACGAGCGGCGTGCCCGCGGTCATCCCCGGAAAGGACTTGACCCGGGCGATCACGCGGATCGGAACCCGCGTCGACTGGAGCCAGATCGCCTTCGTACCCGGCGGGACCGTATCGCTGACGATCGCCGGCAGCGGACCGGGGCCGGCGGGCTCGAGGTTGGAGAAGCCTGCTCTCGGGTCGGCTCCCCAGTCGCCGTACCAGCGGATCACCGAGCCGAGCGTTGCCGGGTCCACCGCCATCACGTCCGTGCCGGTGCCGTACAAGCCGCCCAGCGTCGCGGACTGATTGGCGTAGTCGAGCTCGGTGGCCGGATACGGGAAGTTCCGCGGCAGGGGGGTCGAGCCGTCTGCGAGACCCTGGACGTCGCCGCCGTAGGCGACGTAGGCCTTCTCGGTGACGTTCCGGGTCAGCGAGGCAGCGAGGGCCTGCGCGTAGAAGTAGGCGCCGAACGCCACCGCCGAGACGACGAGCAGCGCGGTAAGAAGGCCGCGAGCTGCCGAGAGCCGCCGCAGTGCCAGGAACGGCGCGACGGGAAGCCCGGCACCGCGGCCGGGCCGCGGCCGAAGCGCGAATCGAAGCACCCGGGTCACGATGCCCGCCGCCGCTGCGACCAGGAGAAGTGGAAACAGGAAGACCGCGAGCGTGGGATGGCCTGCCGCGGTCGCAGTGCGCCCGGCGAGACCGCCGCCCGTCTCGACCTCGTGCAGGAGCCAGAGCGCGATCGCGAGCAGCACGAGCTCCCACGGGAAGAAGCGGAGCCAGCGAGCGCGCCGCGTCCCCGAATCGAACTGCCGGACGAACATGAAGCAGGCGGCACCGGCGGCGAGCAAGAGGCCGGCGGCTGCGGCGAGCCCGCCGCGGGCGAGCGCGGAGTGCAGGGTTCCGCTGTCGACCGATCCCGTCGGGGCGAACACGCCGGTCAGTCCGACCGCCAGCGCGAACCCCGCGGCCGCGCCCACGAGCGTGGGGAGAAACAGCTCGAGGCACGTGCGGGCGCCGAACGCGGCGACGTTCTCGCCGCGTGCATAGAGCAGCGCCGCTTCGGCGGAGCGCCGACGCACGAGGAACATCCCGGCCGCTCCCGCCACAGCAAGGGCGATCAGGGTGCCCGCGCCGGCGAGCAGGGTCACGGCGGCCGAGATCTGGCTCTCGTTCCGATCTGCGATCGCGACCGCCGAGGAGAGCGAGCTCGACACGGGGCACGGCAACACGTTCCCATTCGTCAGGTCGACCTCGTTCGTCGGGTCGATGAACCGGCGGTGGGGCGCGGAACAGCCGAGAGTCTTGCCGAGCGTCGAGGTCGGCAACGCATGTTGGAGCGCGCCGAAACGGCTCACCAGCTTCCGTGCCTTCGCGAGTGTCATCCCTTTCGGGGGGACGGCGAGCTCGGCCATCGTCCCGAGCGTCGGCCCGTCGCCGATCTTGTAGACGTGGCCGTTGGTCCTGATCGTGCTGAAGTGCGACAACTTGGAACTGAGCGCATAAAGATCCGTCGGGCTCATCAGGACGAAGCGCTGCGGCGGCGGCGGGTCGGCGCCTTCGATGAAGATTTGCGGGAGCAGGTTGGCCCAGTAGGCGCCCGGTACCGAGCGGTCGAGCGCCCGATAGATGCCCTTCACCCTCACGGTGGCGGTGCGGGTCGTGCCGCTGCCCCGCTCCGAGAAGACGATCCTGAGCTTCCCGCCGGGCCGGATCCCTGCGGGATCGGCCGTCAGGTCGGATACCCAGACCCCGTCGCCGCTCGTCTGCGAGAGGATCTTCACGTGCGCGAGTGCTCCGCTCCGGGCCATCAACGTGACGGGCTGGTCGCCGTTCGAGCTCGAAACGGCGAGCGGGGCGTTCGACTGCTCGGTGAACACCGGCGGCTCGAGCCCGAGCTGGCCGGTGAGCGTCCGGATCGCCGCCTGCCGCCGAGCCATGATCCGGGCCTCCGCGGCGGCACTCGAGGCGGGTGCGCTGGTGCCCTGGATCTCGAGGCCCGTGGCGAGCGGGCTCAGCCCAGAGAGGTTGTCCTTGAGCGCCGAGCTTGCCGACGCCGTCGTGACGAACGGCGCCGAGGAGGCGGCGAGCACCACGAGGAAGCCCGCAACCGCGACTGCGAGGAGCGCGCTCCGGTGGTAGGCGAGCGCAATCGGAGCTTTTCGCCAGAGCGGCGAGCGCCAGAAGCGCCCGCGGACGGCTACGAGCTCGGCAGAGCCCCGACTCTGGGCGACCACGACTCCAGTGTTCCTGGTCCGCGCCGGTGTCGGGTCGAGAACCGGCGGCTCAGGCGGCGAGCGCGGGCGAGCCGTCCGACGGCAACGGAGAGAACGAGAGGGAGCGCTTGCCAATGCACACCGTGGCGTAGGTCAGCTGCTCGCGGTCGATCGAGGAGGCGACGAGCTCGATGATCGCCCCCACCACGCCGTCGCCGCCGCGGATGTCGATGTGCCAGTTGCCGTCTTCTTCGGCCAGCGCGACGTCGAACCGGCGGAGCGCGACGATCGCACGCATGAGGCGTGCTGCCTCGACCGGATCGGCGTGGATGCGCACGTCCTCGTCGAGCTCGCTCGCCGCGGCATCGACCGCTCTCAGGTGCCGCACCGGTTCGGGCAGTGACGCCAGTTCACGAACGACCCTGGCATTGAAAGCTCCAATCTCGTAGATCGCGCTCTGAGCAATCTTCGGCATGACGCTCCTTTCGCTCATCGCTTCTCGAGTAAAAGGTTCCCGCACATGCCGGAACCCAAACCGGAGGCCGCTTACTCCGTGTCCTTGGGCGCGAACAGCACCGCCGGAACCTCGGCCTCGGCCGGATCGGCGCCCCTGACCACTACGTCGACGATCGTGACCACGAGGGCGGCGATCGGAACAGACAGGAGCACGTAGAAGGGGCCGAGGAGGATCCCGACCGCCGAGACGGAGATGAGGACGAGCAGCGGGGGCAGCCCGACCGCCCCGCCGAGCACGCGCGGCGAGATCAGGTAGTCCTGGCAAAGCCGCAGCACGAGCAGGCAACCGGCGGCGAGCGCCGCGACGTGCCAGGAGACGGTCAGCCCCACTCCGGCCGCGAGCAGGATCGCCAGGAACGGGCCCACCACCGGCACGACCTCGAGCAGGCCGGTGGTGATCCCCAGCAGGAGCCAGTAGGGCTCGCCGATCGCGAAGAAGGTGATCGAGGCGAGCGTCGAGACGATCGTGATCATCAGCAGCTGCCCGCGGATGAACGCGCCGAGCTTCTGCTCGATCAGCTCGCAGGTGTCGCGCAACCTCTTGCGCCGGGGACGCGGCACGAAGCTTGCGATCGTGTCCATCGCCCGATCGCGCTCGAAAAGCCAGTACGCGGCCGCCGCGAACGTGAAGAGGATCCCGACGAGCACCTTCATCGCCGTCTCCCCGGCCGCGACCGCCGGATGGACGAGCTGGCTCGCGGCCGGGAGATGGTGAAGGTGTCGCGCGATCGCGTTCAGCACCCTGTCCTCGAGGCGGTTCGAGGTATGCGCGTGCGCTTTCAGGTCGAGCGCCGCCTGCACCTCGGTCGTCAGCCGCGGAACGACGAGCGCCAGGAAGAGCGCGACGAGGCAGAGCAGCACGAAGTAGTGCAACAGGACGCCGAGCGATCGTGGGACGCGATGTCTCGCGAGCCATTCGACGCCGGGCCGCATCGCCGCGGAGATCGTGATCGCCGCCAGGAGGAGCGCGACGACGAGCTTCAGCTCCCAAAGGGCGAGAGCGCCGACAACCGTCGCGATCACGACGAGCGTGACCTTGAACGCCTGGAACGCCGGCGAGCGTGCCTCGGTGAGCGGTTGGGGGAGGGGGCCTTCGGTTTCGATCATCGGGGTGCACCCCGTTGCCTTCCCGAAAACGCCGATTGGTAAGCAGCCCGGGTTTTGAAGCGGCGCAACGGGGAACCGAAGAGTCATGAACCGAGACACCGCACCGAACCTGATCGAGCCGGGCCTTCCCGGCACCGACCCGGTACCGCCCGATCCGTTTCCGCCGGAGCCGGCGCCGCCCGATCCCTCTCCTCCCGACCCTGGAACGCCCTATCCGGTTCCCGATCCGGGGGTCCCGCACCCGGTCCCGGAGCCCGACCCGCTACCGCCCCTCGCTCCGATCGATGCCCGCCCGGATCCCGGAAAGCGGCTCGCGCGATATCGAGCCAAAGCTCTGTGCCCGCGCGCATTCGTTCTCAGTTGACCCGTCCTTTGCTCTAGTACGCATTCCCCCCGAACAGCTCGCGCGCGTCAGGTGGCGGGCGTCCAGGTCTTCCCGCTGTCTGTCGTGTGCCACAGCGAGCCGTCGAACCCGGCGGCGTAGGCGACTCCCGACGAGCCCGAGGCCCACGCGATCGGGCCGAACATCACGGCCGACTTCAGGGCCGGGCTCCACGTCTTGCCGCCGTCGGTGGAGAGCTCGATCCCGATGCTCGACATGATGATCCGTGTCGTGTCGCCCGGCTGCACCGCATACTCCATCACCATGTGGGTTCCGCGTCCGTCGGTGAACGGAGTCGCCGTCCAGGTCTTTCCGTTCGTGCTGATGTGAGCGCCGTTGTCCATGTCGCCGCTGACGAAGTTCGTGCCCTGCGTGACCGCGAGCGCCCACGGCGGGATCCCGAGCTTCGGTGAGACGACGGCGAAGGAGTGGGCGCCGTCGCTCGACTTGTAGAACGCACCGTTCGTGGTGAGGGCATAGATCGTCTTCGCGTTCGACGGGTCGACGCTCAGCGACTGCACCGCGACCTTGGGGAGACCGGTCGGGTGGATGGTCTGCCAGGTCTTGCCCCCGTCGGTGCTCGTCGCGAAGACGGCGGGCCCCGGCGGGGCGGAGCGCTCCTTGAGACCGCCCTTCGTCGTCGTGACGACCGGGCCCGCGGTGAACGCGGAGTGGACACCGGCCGCGAAGAACGAGTTGCCGGACTGCACGACGCTCGTCGTGTTGATTCCCTTGAGCCCCGTCTGCGTCCAGGTCTTGCCGCCGTCGGCGGAACGGTAGACGCCGCTGCTCGTGCCCAGGGCCAGCACGTTCGGGTCGGTCGGCGACACGGCCATCGTCCAGTACCAGGTGACGGCGGGGAGCGTGGGGGTGACTGCGGGCTGGACGGTCACGGCCGGCGCGGCGGTCGAGGAGGTCGCCCTCGAGATCAGGCCGACGCCTCCGAGCACGATCGCGAAGCCGCCGAGGACCGTGACGACGACGACCCAGCGGTGCGAGAAGAGCTTTCTCACAGTGCCGCCTCCTTCACAGCGTTGCCTTTTGAACCACGCCCGGCGCGCCGCTTTCGTCGTCGAGCTCGTAGCGGTGAATCGCCTCGTAGCGAACCTTGGCCTCCGCGAGCGCCCGCTCGACCTCGGGCTCGTCGTCCCAGCGGAACGCGACGGCGACCCCGCAGTTGGGGCTGACCTCGCGGGGCCCGGGAACGAGGCGCGCGGGCAGCTCGGCCCGCTCGAGCACCCGCTCGCCGCGCATCGCGTGCTCGGAGGCATAGAAAGAGATGACGCCGCCCCACTTCACGCGATCGTCCTTGCAGGCTCGCCCTCACGGGTGCGCGCAGCGATCGTGCGCAGCGCCTCGGCTGCGGTGTCGATCTGCTCCTCGGTCGTGTCGTATCCCCAGGACAGGCGAAGCGTTCCGTCGGGTGCGGTTCCGAGCGAACGATGGGCGGCAGGGGCGCAGTGGAGGCCGGCGCGCGTCATCACTCCCCACTCGTCGTCGAGGAGGCGCGCGACGGTGGCGCACGGGGCGCCCACGACGTTCACGGAGAGGATCCCGATGTTGTCGGCCGGATCGTCGGGGGCGTAGAGGACGATCTCCGGGGCGCCGGCGAGAGCTTCGCGGAAGCGGGCGCCGAGCGCGACCGAGTGCGCGTGGACCTCGGCGATCCCCACATCGCCCAGATACTCGGCGGCCGCGCCGAGCCCGACGATTCCCGGGCCGTTCAGCGTGCCGCTCTCGTACCGGTCGGGCGCGAAGTCGGGCTGCGTCTCGAGCTCCGACTGGCTCCCCGTGCCGCCGCGGATCAGCGGCTCCATCTCGACGTCCGGCGCGAGGTAGAGCAGGCCCGTTCCCATCGGGCCGAGCAGTCCCTTGTGCCCCGGCATCGCAACGGCGGTTGCGCCGATCCCGGCGAGGGAGAGCGGGATGTGCCCGGCGCTCTGGGAGGCATCGACGATCATCGCCACGCCCGCCTCGCGCGCCGCCGCGGCCATCGCGGCGATCGGCAGCACGGCTCCCGTGACGTTCGAGGCGTGGGTCGCGATCGCGAGGCGCGGCCCCCTGCCGCCGAGCGTCGTGGCCCAGGCGTCGAGATCGAGCGCGCCGGTCGAGCCGTCGGCCGGGACGACCTCGATGCTCGCGCGGCCGGCGCTTTCGAGATGACGCAGCGGGCGCATCACCGAGTTGTGCTCCAGCGAGGAGGTGACGATCCGGGCCCCGTCGACAGCAAGGCCGTTGATCGCGAGGTTGAGCGCCTCGGTCGCGTTCTTCGTGAAGATCATGCTGTCGGGCGACTCGGCACCGAGCAGGTCGGCAAGGCTCTCCCGCGCGAGGCTCACGACGCGCGAGGAGGCGATCGAGCGGTGGTGCCCGGCGCGGCCCATGTTGCCGCCGGCGTTCTCGAAGAAGTCGACGATCGCGGCGAGCACGCCGGGCGGCTTCGGCCATGAGGTGGCCGCGTGGTCGAGGTAGACGTCCTTCCTCACAGCACCCACGACCCGATGTGCGGCGCGATCCAGCTCGTGTAGACGACGGCGGCGATGTAGAAGCCGCCGAGGAACGACCAGGCGCCGATGCGGCCCTGGCCGGCGAGGACGTGCTGGCGAAGCGGGCAGGCGCCGGATAGCGTCGCGAGGAGTCCGAGCAGGACCGCGCCGACCGAGATCGCGAGCACGGCCGTCCAGCCGGACGGGACGGTGCCCTTGGCCAGCAACCCCGTGCCGTAGGCGCTGCCGCCGGCGAGGCGCAGAACGCTGAAGGACACCCAGGCTCCGATCAGCATCGCCGCGACGCCCTTCAGGAGCGCCGTGTCGCGGACGAGGATCCAGTCGCGGAGCCCGCCGATCGTGCACATGCGCGAGCGCTGGCCGAGGTAGCCGACGACGAGGCCGAGTGCGAGCGAGGAGAACGAGACGATCATCGCCGGGCCGCCCAGCGCATCCCGACGGTCGCGATCACGATCCCGATCGCGATCCCGCCGAGGGCGATCATCGCAGCGACGTCGCCGTAGCCGGTGCGGATGATGATGCGCGTCGGGCAGCCGCCCACGAAGAGGGCCACGCACATCACGAAGAAGCCGAGCACGAACTGGCGTGTGTTACCGCCGAGGTTCAGTGCGCGGTACTCGCCGTTCCTCACGGAGGCGGCGAGCGAGCCGACGACGAGGCCGACGACGGTGAAGAGCGGCCAGCTCGCACCGGCGGCCGTGACGAAGAGCTTCGTCCCCTCGACGTGGTTCAGCGTCCAGTCGATCAAGTCGCGGCCGTGGCAGGCCGAGCAGAGGCCGTACGCCGCCGGCGGCGAGACGCCGCCCCATTCGCCGACGATTGCCGCTCCGACGGCGGCGACGAGCCCGTAGACGATCGCCGAGCGCGCCCAGCGGCCCGCGCGGGCGTTGAGGCTCGACGCCAGCTCGTGGGGCGAGGTCTCGCTGTGAGCTTCGGCCGTGCCTACCGTCATGAAGCCGAGCAGGCGGTGGAGGCAGCCGCCCCCTGACCGGTGTTCGGCGCGGCCTGGCCGGACGGAACGAGGCGCAGGGCGCCGCCGACGAGGACGGCGGCGATCGCAGCGCCGGCAAGAGCATGCCGGGGCCGGACGCGGCGACCGCGCGGAGCGACCGCCGGGGCCTCACCGTCGCCGTTCGCAGGCGCTGTCGGAGAGCCGTTCGACGGCACTTCTTCGCTCATTTCATGCCCTTCCGTCATCACATTCAGCTTACTCCTTTACCCCGGATAACCGCCCACTGGATTGCCGTTCCGCGGCCGATTTCCCGCCGGTCTTATGCTTGCCGGGTGGCGAAGGCGCTCGGCGCTCAGAGTACGTCGCGGCGCTTCGGCTGGATTGCGGCTGCGGTCGCCGTGGTGGCGATCGTCGCGGCGGTGGTCGTCGTGCTCACGCTCGGAAATCCGTCGGTCGCGGCGACGATGAAGGCGGCCGGCTGCACCTACCGGGACGTCACTCCTTACCCGCCGAAGCACGCCGAGAACTACCACCTCGACTTCCCGACCCTGTCGACGCCTCCGCACTGGACGACGTTCCCGCCCGCCGGTGGCGGCCACTTCCGGCTCTGGGCGGTCTGGGGCTTCTACGGAAGGCCGGTCAACCCGCGGCAGGTCGTCCACAACGAGGAGCACGGCGGCGTTGTCATCTGGTGGGGGCCGAAGGTCTCGAAGGCGACGATCGCCCAGCTGAAAGCCTTCTACGAGGAGGAGCCGGTGGGGATGTTCGGCACGCCGATTGCCGGCCTCGGGGACCGGATCGCGCTCACCGCGTGGACGGCCGACCCGCGCTGGAAGGGCGACCCGGGTCTGGCCTACGAGCACCACTTCTACGGCACCGGCCGGATCGCGATCTGTCCGAGGTTCGAGCAGAAGGCCTTCGCTACCTTTCGCGACGCCTACCGCGGCCGGAGCCCGCAGGGGTTTCCACTCGACTATGACAAGCCCGGCTGCGGCCCGGAGACGCCCTGCACGCCGGCCAAGAATGCCAACGGCTAGAAGCGCGCTACTTCGCGACGACGAAGTAGTGAATCTGGCCGAGGCTCGAGTAGAACATCCAGCGGCCGGCCTTCAACACGAGTGTCTGGTTTCGCTTCCCGACGAACTTCACGCCGGTGAGCGCGTCCTTGACGGTGCTCGTCGGCCCGAGGACGCCGAAGCTCGCCCTCGCCGAGCGGTCGCTGATCGAGAAGGTGTAGCGGCCGGGCTTCAGCGTCGAGACCGGCTTGCCTGCAAGTGTCAGGGTCGGCTTGCCGGACGAGGAGACGATCCCCTTCAGCGTGCCCTTGACCTGCTTGAGCCCCGAGCCGAGGTAGTCGGTGGAGGGGATGCCCTTGCCGCTCGCGGTGGTCGGCGGCGGGATCGTGGGCGTCCCGGTGGCGAGCGTCGTGAAGGAGCCGTGAGCAACGGTCGGCTGGTTGTTGTCCTGGGCGGAGTAGGTCGCGCTCGCCTGGAACGTCGCCGGGAAGGTCACGTCCGACTGGCAGCCGGCCGTCGCGGTGCTCGAGATGTTGACGCCGGGCCCCGTGAGCTGGAACTCCGGCATCCCGCGGCATGCGGTCATGTCGCCGGGGGCGAGCCCGATCACCGGCACCGTCCCGAACGCGATCGGCGTTCGGATGTCGACCTGGTAGCTGCCGGGTGCGATCGAGGTCACGGCCTGGCCTGCGTCGTTCTGGATCGTGAACGTGCAGTTCATTGCATAGACGAAATAGATCGTCGGGGAGGTCTGCTGCGTCGTTCCGGGCGAGCTGGCGCTGCCCGTCGACACCAGAGCTGCGGCCAGGAGGAGCACCGCGCCGAACGTCCAGAGATGCCGTTTTGAAGCCGCCATTCCGAAGCCCATGGTACCACCGGCCTTCGTCTGTTCACCTTCTTTTAAGCGCTCTGGATCAGGCTTCGTCGAGCGCCGGGCGAGCCGGTTCGGTGTGCTCGATCGCGAATCGCGGCAGTCGGCGATCGAGGGCGCGCGGGAAGTACCAGGCTGCTTTGCCGAACAGGTCGAGCACGGCCGGCAGGAGCACGCAGCGGATCACGAGCGCGTCGAGGAAGACGGCGCTCGCGAGCCCGACGCCGAAGAGCGCGATCACCCGGGAGCCGCCGAAGATGAACGAGGCGAAGACGGCGACCATGACCGCCGCGGCGGCCGTGATCACGCGGCCGGTCTCGATCATCCCCTCGCGGATCGCGGCATGGGCGTCCTTGCGGACGTTCCATTCCTCGTGGATCCGGGAGACGAGGAACACCTCGTAGTCCATCGAGAGCCCGAAGACGATCGCGAACATCAGCACCGGCACGAAGGCGTCGATCGGGCCGGCGGTGATGCCCGGGAACCAGCCGAACTGGAAGACCATCACGCAGACGCCGAGCGAGGCGCCGATCGAGAGCAGGTTCATCGCCGCCGCCTGGAGCGGGATCAGCAGCGAGCGGAAGACGACGAGCAGGAGCAGCGCCGAGAGCGCGACGACGATCCCGATGAAGAACCAGAGCTTCGCCGAGAGGACGTTCGAGAAGTCGATGAATGCGGCGGTCGCGCCGCCGACGAGAATCGTGGAGCCGGTGCTCGATTCGAGCGGCGGGAGCACCTCGTGCCGGAGTTGCTCGACGAGATCGTGGGTCTTCGCGCTCTCGGGAGAGGTGCTCGGATAGGCGTTGATGATCGCGACGTCGCCTGAAGGGCTGATGTGAGGAGGCGCCACCGCGACGATGCCGGGAGTCTTTGCCACGGCGTCGCTGATCTCGGTGAGCGCAGCGGTGTCGCCCGAGTCCGGGAGCTGCACGACGAGCGTGAGCGGGCCGTTGAAGCCCGGGCCGAAGCCCTGCGCGAGCAGGTCGTAGGCATGGCGCGTCGTGAAGGAGGCGGGGTCGTTGCCCGCGTCGCTCGACCCGAGGCGGAGGAAGAGCGCCGGCGCGGCGAGGAGGAGCATCACCGAGAGCGCGGCGGCAGCGGCGATCCCCGGGTGACGCTGGATCGTGCCGACCCACCGGGCCCAGAACCCGGGCCCTTCCCGCTTCGGCTTGGGTTTCCTCGTCACGAGGCGAGCGAGCCGGCCGGGCTGGCCGACCTTGTGCCCGAAGAAGGTGAGGAGCGCCGGGAGCAGCGTGATCGAGGCAAGGAGGACGAGCAGGACGGCGAGCGAGGCGGCGATCGCGAGCCCGTAGAGGAAGCTGACGCCGAGGGCGAACATCCCGAGAAGTGCGATCACGACGGTGATCCCGGCGAACACGACCGCCCGTCCGGCGGTATCCATCGCCATCTCGACTGCGGCCTTCACCTCGCCGCCGTTCTCGTGGTAGGTCTCCCGGTACCGGGTGAGGATGAAGAGCGCGTAGTCGATTCCGACGCCGAGCCCGATCATTGCCGCGAGCTCGATCGAGAAGCTCGGCATCCCGACGGCATGCGAGGTGAGCCCGATCAGGCCGATCCCCGTGCCGAGCCCGAAGAGAGCCGTCACGATCGGAAGCCCCATCGCGAGGAAGGATCCGAAGCTGATCAGGAGGACGATCACGGCGGCGAGCACGCCGATGCCGGTGGTCGCACTCGGCGGCGCGAACTCGGTCTGCTCGATCGCCTGCCCGCCGAGCTCCACTTGCAGGGCGTCCGACTCGATGCTCTGGGCGTGCGAGATCACGTCCTTGATCGCGGAAATCGGGAGGGCGTTCGGCTTCTCGTCGAACGTGACCGTGGCGAAGCCGATCGTTCCGTCCTCCGAGATGCGCTTTCCGGCCTTCGGGTCATAGGGGCTCGTGACGCTCGTGACGTGTGGCAGCTTCTCGACGGCGGCGAGCATCGGCTCGATCGACGACTGCACCTCGGGATCGGTGAGCTTGCCGTTCGTCGCATGGAAGACGATCTGGTCGGTGTCGCCGGACTGCGCAGGGAAGTGACTCTGGAGCAGGTCGGCGGCGCGCTGCGCGTCGGTGTGGCCGAGGGTGAAGTTGGTCGAATAGTGGCTACCGGCGACCTGCCAGGCGCCGACGATCCCGACGAGCAGGACGATCCAGCCGACGACGACGAGGCGGCGGTGGGCGATGGAGAAGCGGGCGAGCGCGGCCATGGCCTTGACCGTAGCAGAAAGCGGAGGCATGCCTCCGCTTCCGTGGTACGGTTCGGTCGATGAACGACGTCGCCGGGCAGCACGCGGGACAGCGCAGCGATGCGAGACGCAACCACGAGCTTCTTGTCGTGGCCGCGCGCGAGGTCTTCGCCGAACGTGGGCTCGAGGCCTCTCTCGAGGAGATCGCCCGGCGGGCCGGGCTCGGGATCGGCACCCTTTACCGGCACTTCGCGACACGCGAGGCGCTCGTCGAGGCGATCTTCGAGGGCCGGATCGACGAGCTCGTCGCGCTCGGCGAGGCAGCGGAGGCCGAGCCGGACGCGTGGCTCGCCGTCGTGCTCGTGCTCGAACGGACGCTCGAGCTCCAGGCAGGCGATCGAGTGCTGAAGGACGTGCTGATGCGCTACCCGCCCGGCGAGGGCAGGCTTGCGAGCGCACGTGAGGAGCTCCGCGCCGTGTTCGAGCGAACGCTCGTGCGCGCGCAGGAGCAGGGCACGCTGCGCGCCGACTTCGCCCTGCCGGATCTCGCCCTGGCTCTCTGGTCGTTCGGCCCGCTGATCGACGCCACCGCTGAGGTCGCCCCGAACGCCTGGCGGCGCCATCTCCACTGGCTCCTCGACGGCCTCCGGGCTGCTGCGGCAACGCCACAGTCCGAGGCCGCGCTCTCGGACGAGCAGCTCCTCGCGGCAATGCAGGCGCTCAAGGAACACCGGCTCGGCCGCTCCTGAGCGGTCCGCTTGGCCGCTCCGAATCGCCCTGATTCCCGCCCGCCGTCAACACCGCCTGACAAGGCGGCTCCAAGTTCGAAAACCCTTTGTACACAGGGGTTGACGGGCCGAACGGCGGTGTCAGGCACCGCTCTCGAGGTCCGGCCGAGGTGCGGGTCGGAGGGTCAGCTGCGGAGCGGCGGGGCGAGCAGGATGACGTTCGGCTTTCCGTGCTCGCCGAGGTGGGGCTCGACCTCGAGCTCGCTCGAGTCGGCCTGCTCGACCGGCGCCCCGAGTGCCGCGAGAAACGCGTCGGGCGGGTCGAGGAAGTCGATCGCCGGCGTCCGGTAGTGCATCGGCACGACGAGCCGCGGGTCGAGGTCGCGGACGACCTGGGCGGCGGCCTCCCCGCCGACCGTGGGGCCGCCGCCGGCAGGGACGAAGAGCACGTCGACCTCGCCGATCGCCGAGCGCTGCTCGGGCCGTAGCGCAGCCTGGCCGAAGTCGCCGAGGTGGCAGACCCGGAGGCCGCCGAGGGTGAAGCGGAAGATCGCGTTCGGCCCGCGCTGAGTTCCGGCAACGGCGTCGTGCTCGGAGGCCACCCCGACGACCTCGCCGACCGGTGAGTCGAACGTGCCGGCAGTCGAACGGATCGTGACCGGATCGCCGCCGACCGCTTCGACGCCGTTGTGGTCGCCGTGCTCGTGCGTGACCAGCAGGAGGTCGGCCTCGAGCCCCTCGATCGGCGGGTAGTCGAAGTGGATCCCATGCGCCGCCGCCGCCGACATGTCGCCGAACGGGTCGATCGCGACGCGCGTCACGCCGGTGAGCGCGAACGTGGATTGGCCGTACCAGCGGATCTTCATGCTTCTCCTCCTGGTAAAGTTGACGTTGACGTTAATAGTAAGTAGCTGCCGAGAGGGTGGAGGTCAAGGGCTTGGCGAGGTCACGGATCGAGTACAAGTGGGTGGCGCTCTCGAACACGACGCTCGGGATGCTCGTCGCCACGATCAACGCCTCGATCCTCCTGATCGCGCTCCCGGACATCTTCCGCGGGATCGGGATCGACCCGCTTGCGCCCGGGAACACGAGCTACCTGCTCTGGCTGATCCTCGGCTTCCCGGTCGTGATGGCGGTGCTGATGGTGAGCCTCGGCCGTCTCGGAGACATGTACGGGCGGGTGCGGATGTTCAACCTCGGCTTCGCCGTCTTCACGGTCTTTTCGATCCTGCTCTCGCTGACCTGGATGCAGGGCACGACGGCCGCGCTCTGGCTGATCTTGATGCGGGTCGGCCAGGGAGTCGGCGGTGCGCTCCTTTTTGCGAACTCGAGCGCGATCCTCACCGACGCGTTCCCCGAGAATCAGCGCGGGCTCGCGCTCGGGGTGAACAGCATCGCCGCGATCGCCGGCTCGTTCATCGGGCTCGTCCTCGGCGGCCTCCTGGCGCCGGTGAGCTGGCGCGCTGTTTTCCTCGTTTCGGTGCCGGTCGGCGTGGTCGCGACGATCTGGTCGTACAAGTCGCTCCGCGAGCTAGGCGAGCGGCGCCCCGCGAAGATCGACTGGTGGGGTAACGCGACCTTCGCGCTCGGGCTCGTGGGTGTGATGGTCGGGATCACCTACGGGATCCAGCCCTACGGAGGCCACACGATGGGGTGGACCTCGCCGTTCGTGCTGACGATGATCTTCGGAGGCCTCGCGCTTCTCGTCGTCTTCTGCGTGATCGAGCAACGGGTCGCCGAGCCGATGTTCCATCTCGAGCTCTTCAAGATTCGCGCGTTCGCCGCCGGCAACATCGCCGCCCTGCTCGCGGCAATGGGCCGGGGTGGGCTCCAGTTCATCCTGATCATCTGGCTGCAGGGGATCTGGCTGCCCGAGCACGGCTATGCGTTCTCGCAGACTCCGCTCTGGGCGGGGATCTACATGATGCCGCTGATCGCCGGGTTCCTGATCGCCGGCCCGACCTCGGGGTGGCTTTCCGACCGCTACGGCGCGCGCCCGTTCGCGACGGGTGGGATGCTGCTCGCGGCGCTCAGCTTCGCGCTCCTGATCGCGCTGCCCGTCGGGTTCTCCTACGTCTGGTTCGCGTTCGTCCTGCTGCTGAACGGGATCGGCATGGGCCTCTTCTCGTCGCCGAACAGCGCCGGAGTGATGAACTCGCTCCCGTCCAGGCAGCGCGGCGCGGGCGCCGGGATGCTCGCCACGTTCATCAACTCGGCGAGCGTGCTCTCGATCGGCATCTTCTTCACGCTGATGATCGTCGGGCTCTCCGCCGGGCTCTCGCACACGCTCGAGGCAGGCCTTCTCGCCCACGGCGTCCCTCACGGCGACGCCGCGCGAGTCGCCTCGCTGCCTCCGGTGGCGACGCTCTTTGCCTCGTTCCTGGGCTACAACCCGATGTCGACGCTGCTCGGGTCTCACGTGCTCGCGCACCTGCCGCCCGGACAGGCGGCGCAGCTCACGAGCCAGCGCTTCTTCCCGCACCTGATCTCGAGCCCGTTCCATACGGCGCTCGTCTATGCGTTCGGCTTCGCGATCGCCGCCTGCCTGATCGCCGCCCTCGCCTCGTTCATGCGTGGCGGGAAATACCACCATCTCGAGGCGGTGGCCGTGGCTCCGATCGAGCCTGAGGCCATTCCCGGCGTGGCGCCGCAGGCGATGGAGGCCCGATGAGCGTCACGACCGAAGGTTGGCCAAAGCGACACGTTCCGGATCGGCGAGGTCGCAGAACGCGTCGGGGTGACCACGCGGACGATTCGCTACTACGAGGAGCGCGGTCTGCTCGGCGCCTCTCCCGACCGGAGCAAGGGCACCCACCGGCTCTACGACGAGGACGACGTCGGGCGCCTGGTCGAGCTCGTCCGGCTCCGCGACCTGCTGGGCCTCTCACTCGAGGAGTTGACCGCGCTCGCCGAGACCGGCCAGGCGCGCGCGGTGCTCCGCGACGAGTGGGCGGAGACCGCCTCCGACGAGGAGCGCGCCGAGATAGTCGAGCGTGCGATCCCGCTCGTCGAGCATCAGCTCGAGCTCGTCTCGGCACAGCAGGCCAAGCTCGACGAGTTTGCGGCGGAGCTCGCAGAGAAGCTCGCCACGCTCCGCGCTCAGCGAAACGAGCTCGGAACGTAGAAGGCTTACCAGCGCTGCCAGTGGATGAGCTCGTCCGCGGGCCGGCGCATCTCGGCGAGACGCGACCCGGTCGGCGGGCTCGGGCCCGGCTTGCCGACGAGCGCGAGCCCGATCGGGCAGACCTCGACGGGCAGGTCGAGCAGCTCGTCGAAGATGCGCTTCTGCTCGGGGTGTCCGATGAAGGCGCTCGCGAGGCCTTCGTCGATCGCGGCGGCGAGGACGAGCATCATCAGTGCTCCGGCGTCGACGAACCAGTAGGGAACAGGCCAGGAGATCTCGACCCCGCCGGTTGCCTCGAGCTTGTCCGCCTGGTTGTAACGCGCGTGGTACAGCGCCTCGTTCGCGGAGATCACGAGGTGCACCGGCGCCTCGGCGATGTAGTTGCGGCCTCCGAGCGAGTAGTGCTCGTCACCGAAGGCCTCCGCGATCTCGGCGCGCTTCGCGTCGTCTGTGACGACCACGATGCTGCCGCCCTGGCTGAAACCGCCCGACGGGGCGTGGCGGATGACCCCTACGATGCGCTCGATCTGGTCGGTCGGGACCGGGTCGGGCAGGAACGAGCGATGCATCCGCCGCCGCCGCAGCACGTCCCGGAACTCCACTGTTACGTCTCCGGCGTGACGACGAACGAGCTCGCGTGGCCGGTCTTCGAGAAGAACGTCCACTTGCCGGCGGTGAAGCTGATCCGCACCTTGCGCTCTCCGCGGAATCTCACCCCTGCGATGGTTTGCGGCTTGTGGCCTGCCTTCTCGACGAAGAAGCCGCCTGCCGTCGTGCCGTCGCGGACGACGATGTCGTAGCGGCCGGCTTCGAGCGAGGCGACGGGCCTGCCGCGGGCGGCGAGCGATGCCTTCCCGGCGGCGCCCACGGTGGCCGAGAGCGCGCCGCGGTAGGGCACGATCCCCGACCCGACGTAGTCGTCGATCGTGGAGCCGCCCTTCGCGGTGGAGAGCGGGGGCGGCGGCTCGAGGTCCGTGCTCGTACCGGTCGCAGCCGTGGTGATCGTGACCGGGTTCGCAGGGTAGGTCGCGTCCGTGATCGTGTACGTCGAAGACGGTGAGAGCGTCTGGGTGAAGGATGCGCCGAACGGGCCGTTGAGCAGGCCCAGGGTCGCGGCGTAGTTGAGGCCCGGCCCGGTCAGCGAGAAGTTCGCGACCGAGCAGTACGCGTTGTTCCAGCGATCGTCTGGGAGCGGCGTCGTGACCGAGATCTGGTACGGCCCGGGAGGGATCGTTGCGGTCAGGGTGGGATTCGTCGAGTCGAGCGAGATGCCTCCGTCGATCGTGACCATGAAGGTGCAATCCGTCCGATAGACGATGTGGAAGAAGACGGTCTTCGAGAACAGGGGCGCATCGGCGGCGGCTCCCGTCGCCACCACCAACGCTGCGCTCATCGCGACGAGAACGCCGATCCCCCTGCGAAACACACCCCAAGCCTAGCCGGGTCAGTCGTTCTCGACGGTGTAGTCCCAGATCGCGGCTTCGTGCCTGTGGTCGGGGGCCCACTGCATCGTCCCTTCCCCGACCAGCTGGTAGGCGCGGAGTCGAAAGGTGAGGACCTGGCCCGGGCGGAGGACGGCCGGCAGGGGGCGCTGTCCGGGCGCGAGCACCGGGACCGTCACCGAATAGAGGTGGTCCACCGCGTGGAAGTCGACAAGCGAGACCGGGACGTCGGCGGTGGCGTCTCTCATCGTGACCGTCCACGTACAGGTCGTTGCGTCCTGCTGATACGGCAGGCCTTCGCCGGGAACGGCCGGGCCTGCGACGGTCACCCGCACGCTGAACGCCTTGGTCTCGATCTCGACCGGGAGGCCTTCGACCGTCAGTGCCGGTCTTGCGATCGTGCCCGTGAGGAGAGCGTCCACGTGGGGGTCGAGGGTGCTCTTCGGGAGGTACGAGGGGTACTTCGAACTGCCGCTGCCGCCGCAACCGGCGAGGGCGGTGATCGAGAGCAGGAGCACGGCCGCGGCACGAACCGAGCCGGGCTCGAGAGCCCGGCTCGGTTCGCACTTGGCCGCGTTAGAGGCGGGTTTCACCGTGGTTCACGCTCGGCTCTACCCGTTGGCGCCGTTCTTGCCGTTCTGACCGTTCGCGGTCGCAGTGGCGTCCGTGCCGTTCGTGCCCGGCAGACCTGGGCCGCCGTTCTTCTTGGCGTTGCCGCCGTCGCCTCCGTTACCGCCGTGGTTCCCGGGGAAGCCGTTGCCGCCGTTACCGCCGTTACCGCCGGGCTGCGTGTCCTGGCCGTTGCCGCCGCTACCGCCTTTGCCGCCGTCGCCACCCATGCCGCTGCACGGCGCGGTGTCGTACGGCACCGTCGGCGCGCCGCCCGCGGTCAACCAGATCCCGGCCCACTCCTCGGGCGGGCACGGGCCGTTGCCGCCGTTGCCCCCGGCACCGCCGACGCCGGTTGCGGTACTACCGTTGCCGCCGTCGCCGGCGTTGCCGCCGTTAGCTCCGCAGCCGGCCGTTCCTCCGGTGCCCCCGGCGCCGCCGTGGCCGCCGTTGCCGGCCTTGCCTTGCTTGCCGGCATTCCCAAGGCCGGCGTCACTCGGGCAGTAGAGCGTGCTCGCCCCGGTGCCGGAGACCGCCTGATACCCCGAAGGGACGGGCGCCGGGGTGAACGACTGGGCGCTGAAGACATCCGGGCCGAAGTCGCCGAGCCCGGCCTGCGCTGCATAGCCGAGATGCCCCTGGCCGTCGAGGCCGCCGCAGACCGTGCCGGCGACGAGCGTCGTGTCGGTGCAGGTCCGGCCCGTCAGGAGCAGGTCTTCGATCGTGCGCAGCGCGCTGTAGTGGTTGTAGAACGTGCTCGACACGGTGCCCGGCTTGATCAGCGGGCTGATCAGCACGGTGCCGGTGTCGCCGCCGCCCGGCGTGAAGTCTGTGGCGTCGAACAGGGGATCGGCGGTTTTGCAGGCACTGCTCGTCGCCGTCTCGGTACCGCTTGCACAGCCGGCACTGCCGACCGTGGACGTCGCTCCCTCGGCGCTCAGGGTGATGTTTCCGTTGAAGCCGTTGGCGAGCGTCACGGGCTGCCCGCTGTCCGAGAGGAGCTGGAAGGTGCCGAGCCACGGCTTCGCGAAGTTGTTGGATGCTCCACTCGTGCTCGTGTTGGCCTGCAGGACGTACGGCCCGGTGTCTGAGACCGCTCCGACGAACGTGTCGGGCGGAATCGTGTTGCCGGCCCCGTCGGTGCCGGAAACGAGGCGACCCGTGTCCTGGGCGTTGATCTTCGAGTCCGTCGCAAGGCTAGAGCCTGGGGCCACCATCGCCGACTCGGCCGTCGTCCCGGGAGACCCGGTCACGTTGAGGCTCTCGCCGGCCAGGCCCGTCGGGCGATCGATGAAGCCCGCGGCACCGGGGCCGGGCTGCAACTGGTTGCCCGAGCTGTCTGTCACCTCGGGGTCGTTCGGCCCGGTTGGCTCCGTTCCCACGTTGTTGCCGTTGATGTTCTCGCCGGCCGCATCGGCAAGGGCCCCATAGGCGCCGTAGAGCGAGTGCGCGCCCGGATACTGGGTCCCGGCCCCACCGAAGGTCGGCTGGTCGGCAGGCGAGGAGTAGATCGAGATGTCACCCGGAGCCGGTTCGTTGTTGAAGCTGTTGCCGGTGGTGAAGGGCGGATTGGCCTCGTCGAAGGTGATGTCGATCAGGCCGCCGTCCGCGAAGGCCGCCGACTGTTCGATCAGCGGGATGTAGTAGCGCAGGAAGAGATCGGATGCGTACAGCCCGCCGGTGTAGTTCGTCGGTGGGAGCGCCTCGGGGTCGTAGGCCGGATGGCCGCCAGGGGTGTAGTCGGGCGTACCGTCTGCATTGAACGCGCCCGACAGGTTGTTGCCCTGGCACGACGCGTCGTGGGCGTCGCTGCAGTTGTTCGGCGTGATCCAGTTGAACGCCGGCACCTGGGCCGCTGGGAGCGTCAGGTCGTGGGCGAGCCCGTAGGCCGGGTCGTCGAGGTTCGTGATGTGATTGGCGTCGCAGTTGGAGTCGGCCACGCCGGCGGTCGGCGCGCCCGGCCCGTCGTACTCCGCCGTCGTGGGCTTGTTGAGGGCCCCTTCCTGGGGATAGCTGACACCGCTCTGGGCGCCTGCCGACTCTCCTGTCAGAGAGGTGAACCAACCCGTCGGGAAGTGCTTCGCCACGTACTGGTCGGCAGGGTCGCCGTTCGAGTTGGCGTTGGCCGGCTGGGCGCCGGTGAAGCTCGAGACCGCGCCGGTGGGGCCGGTGACGTTCGTCGGGCTCGAGACCGGGTTGTTGGCAGACGTGCCGGGGTAGCCGCACGCGCCGTCTTCACGACCGGGAACCGTGTCGCTGACCCCGGGGGTGGCGCCGGTCACGTACGTGGTCGCTCCGTTCGGTTGGGCGCCTCCGAGGTCCTGGGCGTAGGCTTTCCAAGGGACGCCCGCCGCGTTGTACTGGTTGAACACCGTGGCGACATCGGTCGGATACACGCAGCCGTTGTTCGCGAGCGCGGCGTTGACGCCGCCATGAACGAGCAGCTGTCCGTAGTTGCCGTTGGCGGCCCCGGACGTGCTCGGTGCGGTCGTGCTCTTCCCGCTGCCGTCGGTGGTGAGATCGGTGTCCGTGCCCGTGCCGACGGTTCCGGCCTGGATGATCCCGGAGTTGTTGTTGGTCATGTTCGCGGACGTCGCGCAGTCGTCCTGGGTGGCATAGGACGGAGACTGGCCGGACACGAGCGAGATGTAGTTGTCCATGCTGAAGTGGCCCGTGCCGTAGTAGTGGTCGAGCAGCGCGCCTTGCTGCGGCAGCGTCTGCCAGAGGTAGCTGTTCTGGTTGAGGCCGGTGAAGTTCTCGTCGTAGGACTTGTTCTCGAGGATGAACAGCCAGACATGCTTGACGCCGCCGACCGGGGTGCCCGTCGCGGTGATGACGCATTGACCGTCGCCGCCACCCGTCGGGACCTGGAGGGTGCTGCCGACCGGGCACGTGGGCGGTGCGGCCGAGAGGGAATTGGTCGCGGCGATACCGGTGACCGCGACGATGCTGAGGGTGACGGCCGCGAGGGCCGCAGCGAAAGTCGCCACGCGCACGCGACGACCCTTTCTGGAACCTGAGTTTCGTGCACGTGTGATTTTCATAGGAGCGTTACTACCGAGGCGTGGAGCGCGGTCGGGTTACCGGCAGGTGACTTTTTCGTGACGACCTGGTCGCTTGCCCCCGGAAGGTGAACGACTCACGTCGAAGCGGTGAACGTTTGGCCGGCTCGGGCGGAGCGCGCCGCACGCGATACGCTTTCGGCGTGGGGTCGCGGCGGTCGAGGCGTGTGCCGGCGAGTGCCGTGAGGCCCGTCGCCGTCGGCGTCTTGCTCGCTTTGTTGCTCGTGCTCGTGCTCACTCCCGCCGCCGGGGCAAGGAGGGCCGCGGAGCTCTCGCTCCAGGTGACCTTCACGGCCACGGGCTCGATCTCGGTCACGCTCCCCGACGGAACTCCGGTCGGCACGACGAGCGGCGCCCCGACCGTGATCCCGGCCGGCTACTACACGATCCACCTCTCTGGTCCGCTGAACGTCGCAGCCGGGATGCCGTACTTCACCATGACCGGGCCAGCGGTCAACGTCTTCGAGAACATGAACGAGGGCGGCGTCGGCAGCCTCACCGACAACGCCTACTTCATGCCGCTCGCCACCTACACGTGGACGAACGAATCGCTGCCCGGGGTCGTCTACACCTTCACCGCGTCGTCGGTCGTCCTCGGCACCCCGCCCACAACGCCCGTCTCCCCGAAGGCGGGAGCTCCGGCCGCCTCCCAGGATCTCGTCGGCTCCGATTCCGGTGCCGTGGTGGGCACGCTCACGGCGGGCGTGAGCGCCGCCGGCGTCGTGAGCCTCGACTTCAAGGGCAAGAGCGCCGCCAGACTGACCGCCGGGCGTTACAGGATCGTCGTCGTCGACAGGAGCGCCTCGAGCGGCTTCGTGCTCGAGCGCGCCAAGCATGGCGCGCTGACGGTGACCGGCCTGAGGTTCGTGGGCCGGCACTCCGAGACCGTCGCGCTGAGCGCCGGGCGCTGGCTCTACACGCCCGGGCCGGGCAAGAAGCGCTACGCCCTGCTCGTTCGCTCCGCCTGACGGCGCGCGCCGGTCAGCCGGCGGCGTCGCCGGCGAGGAGCAGCTGAGGAAGCTCCGTAAAGAAATAGCCCGTTCGGCCCAAGGGGCCGTTGAGTGTGAAGAGCCAGATCAGGTCGAAGCGGTCGCTCGGCCATGCTGCCGGAATCGGCCGCGAGTCGAGATGGAGTGGGATGCAAGACGCGATTGCCTGGAGCAGCGTGTGCTCCCAGCAGACGAGGCTCGTGCCGCTTTCTTCGGCCAGGATGTGGCGGGCGACCTTGGCCTCGTGGCCTTCTTTGTGGCCACTCCTGATCGGGATGCCCAGGCGCTCGCCGAGCGGCAGGATCGTCTCGTACGTTCGGTGGTTGATCGTCAGGCTCTCGCTCTCGTACTCCGGGGAGTGAAGGTGGTCGGGCCGCGTGAGCGGCGGGCGCGGATCGCCGAGTGCGGGAGCGAAGAGCGTGGCGAGCGCGCCTGCCCGCTGCCAGCCCCGCGGTGTGAGGCAGCGGTCGCTGGCCGCGCCGGCCACGTCGATCCCGGCCGTCGCGACGGCCGGTTTCTCCGCATGGCGGATGAGCACGATCTGCAGCGGCGGCCCGGCCATCGAGGTCAGTTGACGACGCAGCCGGCGCTGTGCCCGCCGGTCGGGAAGGCCTTGCCGAGAGCCTGGGCGATCATCCGGGCGCGCGCCCTGTATCCGGGCGTCGTGTAGTGGATCCCGTCGTCGATGAACCAGGTGTCCTGCACGGCGGAGCTCCAGTCGAACACCCGCATGTTGGGGTAGTCCTGGCAAGCCCGCAGGAGCGCCTCGTTCCACTCCTTCATGTTCTGCTCGGAATACGGCCCGGTCGTGAGCAGCGAGGCCACGTTGACCCACATCACGGGCTGCCTGCCGATCGCCGACATCATCTGCTCGATCCGCGCGAACGGGTCGATGTTCGAGCCGACGTAGATGTTCGCGACATCGTTCGTGCCGAGGGCGAGCACCCAGCAGCCCCGGTAGTGCACGCGTTTCCAGGCCTGCACAACCGTCACCGCGTTCGTCTGTCCGTCGTAGGTCTCGACGATCGACCTCGCGCCCGAGAACGCGTAGTGCTGGACGGTTGTGCCTACGGCGTCGAACCTGGCCTCGATCCGGTTGGCCCGGTCCGGGAGGTAGTCGGGGGAGGTCAGGCCCTCCGAGGTCGAGTCGCCGATATCGATTACCGCATGGCACGAGCTGTGCGCGGGATTGCCGGTCGCGGCCGGCTTGGCCGGCACTTTCGCGGCGGGCTCCGTCGGTGCCGGGAGCGTGACGACCGGAGGTGCGGTCGAGTCGCGCTCGCCGCTGCTCGCTGCGGTCAGGACGGCGACGATCGCGACCAGGGTCGCCACGGCGCCGAACTGGACGATCGCGGCTGGGCCGGGCCGGCGACGATGCAGGCCGCGGATAGGCCGATCGCCGTTGCGCCACCTCTCCCAGGCCCGCGCGAGCGCGCCGTGGCGGATCGGCTGCTCGAGGTAGCGCCACGAGAGCGCCGCCACGAGAATCGTCGCCGCGACCTGGAGCGTCGAGCGCCAGAGGTCGACGCTGTGGTCGCCCGCGGGTGTCGTCAGCGCGATGATCGGCATGTGCCAGAGGTAGATCCCGTACGAGCGGACTCCGATCCAGCGCAGCGGCAGGATCCCGAGCGCGGGCCCGAATCTGCCGGCGGGGTGAGTCGCTGCCACGATCACGAGGACGGTCGCGATCGTGAGCAGGACGAACCCGCCCTGGTAGAGGAATGCCGAGTACTGGTTCGTCGTCCAGATCAGCACTCCGATCCCGACGAGCCCGATCACGCCAAGGCCGTCGCAGGCGCGCCGCGCGCCGTTCGTGATGTTCGCCCGCAGGAGGCGGCTCGGCCACACCATCGCGAGCGCGGCTCCGCCGAGTAGCTCGAAGGCACGCGTGTCGGTGCCGAAGTAGATCCGCGAGCTGTCAAAGCTCGGGTGGTAGAGAAGCCCCATCTCGACGGCCGAAGCCGCCGCCAGGAGTAGGGTCACGATCGCGAGCCGAGGACGCGTGCCGCCCACGTGTGAGCGTTCCGGCATCAGGCGCACGCCGAGGATGAGCAGGAGCGGCCAGAAGATGTAGAACTGCTCCTCGATCCCGAGCGACCAGAGGTGGTTCAGCGGCGTCGGCGGTCCGAAACGCGCGAAGTACGAGACGTGCTGGAAGATCAGCTGCCAGTTGCTGACATAGAGCACCGCTGCTGCCACGACCTCGCCGAACCGGTGCTGCGCCGGGCCGACGATCGCGACCCAGACCGAGACGATCGCGAGCATCGAGAGCAGGGCGGGCAGGAGGCGCCTGGCCCGACCGAGCCAGAACCGGCTGAGCCGGAGCCCGCGCCCGGCGATCTGCGCAAGCAGGATGTCGGTGATCAGGTAGCCGCTGAGGGTGAAGAAGACGCCGACGCCGAGCAGGCCGCCGCCGGCCCAGCCGAAGCCGAGGTGGTAGAAGACAACCGCCGCCACCGCCAGCGCGCGCAGCCCGTCGAGCCCCGGCATGTAGCGCTGCCCACGGGTCAGCGGCTCAGGCATCGTGGCTTTCGGGACGCACCGATGAAGCTTGCCGACAGGGACTGCCGGGTCGGTTCATTAACGGTTGAGCCCGAACCCGCGGCGGATGCGGATCGTGGGAAAGCCGTGTGCGCCGAGTGCGCGGGCCTCGAAGCGGCGGAAGCGAGAGAAAGGGCCGTCCGGCGTGCGCGCGTTCATCCGATCCGCAATCATGCCCGACTCTCTGGTCATGGTCAGGTCAGCTTCGCGGCGCGGTGATCAGCGGCCCTCCTTCCGCAGCAGCTTCCGGCGGCATGCCCCCATTGCTTTACCCGGATCTACGCGGCGGCAAGTTCGGCGAGGCGACCGGATCGGTCGGCGTCGCGCACATCGTTGAAGCCGCCGATCACGGTGTCGCCGGCGATGACGATCGGGCATCGCATGAGTCCCGTCCTCTCGGTGAGCTCTCTCATTTCCTCGGGGGTCTCGATCATCACGAGCGAGTAGGGGAGTTGCCGCTCGTCGAGGAGCCGGGTGACCCGCATGCAGACATCTGTCGGCTCGCTGATGTAGACGGTGATGTCGGCCATGGCCCTCGAAAGCATAGGCTGGCCCTGTGGAGTCGCGCGTCGTACGAATCTCGATCGCGCCCGTCAAAGCGCTCGGGCTCGTCCATCCCGCCGAGGTGATGCTGGAGGCCGGAGGAGTGGTGGGCGACCGGCGGTTCTGGCTGCAGGACGAGCAGGGTGCGGTCTACAACGGAAAGCGCAACGGATGGGTGCAGGGCATCCGACCCGAATGGGACGAGGCCACACGCCGACTCGCGCTGGCCTTTCCCGACGGCAAGCGGGTCGAGGGCGTGGTCGAGCTCGGCGAGCCGGTCGCTGCCGAGCTCTATCGGCTGCCCCGCGCCTCCCACCTGGTGATCGGCCCCTGGCAGGAGGCGATCTCCCGGCATGCGGGGACGCCGTTGACGCTTCTCTGGGCCGATGACAGCGCGGTCGATCGCACGCCGGAGGGCGGCACCGTCTCGCTGCTCTCGCGGGCCTCGCTCGAGCGGCTGCGCGAAGAGGCCGGCGTCGAGGACGAGGTCGACGGGAGGCGCTTCCGGATGCTCTTCGAGATCGACGGCGTCGAGGCCAACGAGGAGGACCGCTGGATCGGCTGCGAGGTCCGGATCGGGGAGGCGACCGTTCGCTTCAACGGCGACATCGGCCGCTGCGTCGTCACCACGCGGGATCCGGACACCGGCGAGATCGACCTGCCGACGCTCGTCACCCTTGCGAAGTACCGGCCCGACGGTGTCTCCGAGCCGCTGCCGTTCGGGGTCTACGGCTCGGTCGTCTCTCCGGGGCGGGTGGCCGTGGGCGATGCCGTGGTCGCCGGCTAGATCCGGTCGAGAAGCTCTTTCTTCTTCTCGTCGAACTCGGCCTGCGTGATCAGCCCGCGGTCGCGCATGCCGGCGAGGCGCGTGAGCGAGGCGTCGACCTCCTCCGCAGAGGCGTGCGCCGGCTTGTCGGGCTCTGGCTCCGGGGCGGTTGCCGGTGGAGCAGGCTCGGGCGCGGCCGGTGCTTCGACG
Organism: uncultured Actinomycetota bacterium; assembly: GCA_963720045.1. GTDB lineage: Bacteria > Actinomycetota > Thermoleophilia > Gaiellales > Gaiellaceae > PALSA-600. The sequence goes on from CAVREC010000002.1 coordinate 376,479, forward strand.
ACGGGACGGTTGCCCCCCGCGAGCTCGAGCGCGTGCTCCTGCTTCGCGTCGAGCAGTGCCTTCTTGAAATCGTCCGGGTCGGGAAGGAAGTGGATCTTGTTCTCGCCCTGCTCGGAGGCGGTCAGCAGGTCGATCTCGCCGTAGCCGAAGATCCGGCCGAGGAACGGATGGTCGACGATCATGTCGGTGATCATCTCGAGCGAGGTGTCGCGCGACCACTTGTTGATCACGCCGCCTGTCTCGATCACCCGGCGCGTCGTGACGAGATAGCGCTCGACCCGCCAGACGATCACGTACCACCCGACTCCGAGCACCCCGATCAGCAGGAAGACTCCGGCAGCCCAACCGAGAATCGTGCTGAGGACGCCCGAGACACCGCCGTTTGCGACTTGCGAGTCGAGCGCGCCGGCGAGGATCGCGGCGCCGAGCGCGAGCATGAACCACCGTCCCGCCGCGAGGAAGGTCAGCCAGTGCCGCCGCCGCACGAGCAGCACACGCTCGCCGCTTGCGAGCAGCGAGGCATACCGCGCGGTCGGGTCCTCGGGCGCGGGCGGGCTTGCTTTTCCCGTTTCGGTCTCGGCGGTCTCCGACATCTCGTTCCGCTCGCATACTGACAGCCCGCCCGGCCACGCGGAGGCGAAATCGCGTCTCACGAATCCGCGATTCGTCGCGTTTCAAGAAGGGACCCGACAAGGAGGATGCAAGCGATGGCGACGACCCACACGACGATCGACACGGCTCTCGGCGAGCTCACCCTCGTGGCCGAGGACGACGCGCTCAGCGGCGTCTACTTCCCGGGCCACTGGACGAAGCCCGATCCGGGTACCTTCGGCGAGCGGGCCGAGAGCGGCTTCGAGGAGGCCGAACGGCAGCTGAATCAGTACCTCGCCGGCGAGCGGACGAGCTTCGAGCTGGCGACGGTCGCCGCCGGCGACGAGTTCCGCCGCCGGATCTGGGAGCGACTCGAGCAGATTCCCTACGGCCGAACGGTCACCTACGGCGAGATCGCTGCGGAGCTCGGCAGCCCGGCGCTCGCCCGCCGCGTCGGCGGCGCAGTCGCACACAACCCGCTCTCGATCGTCGTCCCGTGCCACCGGGTGCTCGGCGCCGGCGGGAAGCTGACGGGGTACGCCGGCGGCCTCGAACGCAAGCAGTTCCTGCTCGAGCTCGAGCACGCGGACGGAATGCTCCGGCTCGCCTCGTGAGGCGAGCCGGAGCACGATCCGGCTAGGCCTTCGCGGAGGCCAGCAGCGCGCGAACCTGACCCGGCGCGAGCGGGTAGTTGCGGATCCGAACGCCCGTTGCGTCGAAGAACGCGTTCGCGATCGCGGGCGGCGTTCCAGGGACGAGTGGCTCGCCCGCACCGGACGAGACCTGATCCATCCGCTGGATCACGACCGTCGTCACCTTCGGCGCCTCCTTGAAGCGGAGGAGCGGGTAGGTGACGAAGTCGAGGCCCGTCACCCGGTTTCTGTTGTAGGCCACGCCCTCGTAGATCGTTCTGCCGGAGGTCTGGGTGAGGCTTCCCGACATCTGGTTCATCACGAGGCCGGGATTGATCGCAAGGCCGACATCCTGCGCGCCGTACATGTTCGTGGCGATGATCTTCCCGGTCGTCTTGTTCACCGTGATCTCGGCGACGACCGCACCGGTCGCTCCGGTCGCGGCAACGCCCCGGCCGGTGACGACGTTTGCCTTCGACAGCTTCGACGCTGCGGGCCTGCTCACCCAGCCGGAGACCTGCTTCGCCGTCATCAGGGCGTTGATGTCACGCGAGTTCGTCGTGGCCGACATGTTCAGGATCCGGAAGTCGATCGGATCCATTCCTGCGGCGTAGGCGAGCTCGTCGATCATCTGCTCGGTCGCGAACCGGGCTGTGACGTCCTGCCGGATCGGCGCCTGCTTCAGGTAGCCGCCGTTGATGAACGGCACGGCCCGGCTCGTGTTCGCCTGGTTCGGGATCACGTAGACGCCCGGCTCGAGTGACGCCCCCGGGATCTGCCCCTGGGCCTGCGCGTTCGTCATCGGCATTCCGAGCAGCTCCTCGGTCGTCTCGCGGAGCTTCGCGAGGCCGGCCGTGGGGAGGTTCCAGCGGGTGTTCTGGTAGGCGACGATCTTTCCCGAGGAGTCGATCCCGGCCTGCACGTCCTCGAGCGTCGTCGGGCCGTAGGCGTCCCAACCCTGCTCGTCCCAGCGCATGTACTGGAGCCGGACCGGCGCGCCCGCGAGCTGCGAGATGAGCCCGACGGCGGGCGGGGCGTCGTACCTGCCCGGATGCCCGCCGAACGCACCGCCGCCCTCGTAGTAGCGGAAGCGAACGAGATTTACCGGCAGGCCGAGCACCGCAGCCGTCCTGCCGCGGGCCACGTAGCTGTCCTGCGAGCTCGTGTAGATGACCGCGCCCTGAGGCGTGACGTCGGCGAGGCAGCAGGTGGGGCCGATCGGGGCGTGGCTGTTGTAGTTGATCGTGTAGCTGGCGGTGAGAACCTTCGCGGCCGAGGCGAGCGCCGAGTCGGGATTGCCGTTGCGGACGACCGTCGCCGTGGTCTGCCCGGCGTTGTACTGCGCTCGCATCTGCTTCGTGATGTTCCCGTTGCCGGGAAGGAGCGGGTTTTCCTTCCAGGTGACCTTGAGCTGCGCGGCGGCCTGGATCGCGTTGTACTCGAGCGGGGCGACGACCGCCAGGAAGTCGGCCTTCTGGAGCACGCGAGCGTTCGGGATGTGCGCGATCGATTTCGGGTCGACCGAGACGATCGGTGCGCCGGTGCCGTAGGCTCCTTGCCCTCGCGGGCGGACGATGCGGGCATGGAGCATCCCGGGAAGGCGGATGTTGTGAACGTAGACGTAGGTTCCGGTCACCTTCGCGGGGATGTCGATCCGTGGCGGGGCGGTGCCGACGAGCGTGTAGGAGCCGGTCGGCTTCGCCGGCGTCTGGAACTGCGTGAGCGTGACGGCGCCCATGTTCGTTGCGAACACCTTGTCGCCGAGGAGCTGCCCGTAGGTGACGGTCTTGCCGCCGCCGGAGACGACGCCGCTTGCGACGGTCAGGTTTGCGACCGGCACGCCGAGGTTCGTCGAGGCGAGGCCGAGCAGCGTCTGCTTCGCGTAGGCCGCGGCCGCCCGGCACATCGGGCTGCAGCTCTTGATCGAGCTCGAGCCGTACGTCCCGCCGGTGTCGGGGGTGACGTTCGTATCCACGTTGACCCAGTGCATCTGTCCCAGGTCGACATTCAGTTCTTCGGCCGCGACCATCAGGAGGCCGGTCGAGGTGCCCTGGCCGATCTCCACGCGGCCGGACTTCAGCGTCACCGTGTTGTCGGCGTGGATCGCGATGAACGAGTCGATCGCCTGCGGGTTGTAGGGCGCGTTGCTCGAGAACGGGCTGTCGGCCGCGGAGGCCGCCCTGGCCCCGAGGCCCGCAAGGCTGAAGCCGACGACGAGCGCGCCCGAGCCCTTGAGGAACGAGGTGCGGGAGAAGGCTTTCTCATTGAGGAGCCCGGTCGCTGTTAGGTCTTTCATTCTAGGCACCTGCCTTTGCCATGACCTTGGCCGCCTGCTGGATCGCGGTCAGGATCCGGGGATAGGTTCCGCAGCGGCAGAGGTGTCCGTTCATCGCGGTGCGGATCTGGTCTTCGGACGGGTTCTTCGTCGTTGCGAGCAGGTCTGCTGCCTGGATCATCATTCCGTTCTGGCAGTAGCCGCAATGGGGCACCTGCACGTCGATCCATGCCTGCTGGAGCGGATGGAGCGCCGGCGCCGCCGCCGTCGTCCCGCGCTGTGTCGCCCAGAGAGCCGGCAGGCCCTCGAGCGTCGTGATCGACTTGCCTGACACTGCTGCCACAGGGGTCACGCACGAGCGGATCTCCTTGCCGTCCAGCAGCACCGAGCAGGCACCACACTGCGCAAGGCCACAGCCGAAGCGGGGGCCGTGCAGGTGGAGCTCGTTGTGCAGGACGTAGAGGAGAGGCGTATCAAGGCTCGCACTCACGCCGTGCGTGAGCCCGTTCACCTTGATCTTCAAGCTATTCGCCATTGAGGCCTCCCTGGTATTCGAGCAATGCGCCCGAGACTAATCGGTGAGGAAGTGGCCTGCAATGCTCACGCGGCGACTACCGCCTCGTTCGAGCCGGCTCCCTAGCGGGCGACAGCGCGCGCGAGCTCGGCGAGCCGGCCGTGCACGAACTGGACGGCCATCGCTCCCTCGCCGACGGCCGTTGCACAGCGCTTGACCGATCCGGAACGCACGTCGCCGGCGGCGAAGATCCCGGGCACGCTCGTCTCGAGCAGGCTGTCGGCCTCCGCCGCCTCGCCCGTGAGGACGAAGCCCTTCTCGTCGCGGGCGACGACGTCGCCGAGCCACTCGGTGCATGGCAGCGCCCCGAGGAAGAGGAACAGGAACGAGAGCGCGAGCCTCTCGCCGTCGGCCAGCGTCACTCCTTCGAGCTTGCCGCTCTCGCCGTGGAGCTCGGCGATCTCGCTGCGATCGCGCACCGCGACCCCGTAGCGCTCGAGCTCGCGCACCAGGTAGTCCGACATCGTCTCTCGGAGGTCGCCGCGGCGGTGCAGCAGCGTGACGAGCGCGCCGCCGCGGGCGAGCCAGACCGCGGCCTGGGCCGCCGAGTTGCCTCCGCCGACCACGCCGACGCGCATCGCACCGCAGAGCTGAGCCTCGGGAGGGCCGGCCGCGTAGAACACGCTCAGCCCTTCGTAGTCTGCGAGGTCGTCGACGTCGAGGCGCCGGTACTGCGCGCCGGTCGCGAGCAGGACCGCCCGTGCCGCGACCTCGTGGCCGTCCTCGAGCCGAACGAGGTGACGCTCCGTCCCCGGTTCCAGCGAGACCGCGCGATAGGGCGTCGCGGTTCTCGCATGGAACTTCCGCGCCTGGGTCACTGCGCGGGTGGTCAGCTCCGAGCCGCTGATCCCGGCTGGAAAGCCGAGGTAGTTCTCGATCCGCCGGGACGTGCCCGCCTGCCCGCCGAGCGCGGTGCCCTCGACGACGAGGGTGTCGAGCCCTTCCGAGGCCCCGTAGACGGCGGCGGCCAGGCCTGCCGGGCCCGCGCCGACCACCAGCAGGTCGACCTCCTCGCGGGAGGCGAGCTCGAGGCCGATCCCGAGTGCGCGTGAGACCTGTCCGGTCGAGGGGCCGTGCAGCTCGACATCGCCGGGGAGACGCACGAGCGGCAGGCCGCCGGCGGGAAGGCCGGCGATGAGCGAGGCCGCCTCGAGGTCGGACGCCGGATCGCGCCAGACGTACGGCAGCCGGTTGCTGCGCAGGTAGTCGAGCATCCGCGTCGTCGCCTCCGAGGTGTGGGGGCCGATCACCTCGGGCCCGATCCCCTCGAAGCGCTGAAGCGCCTCGCGCCGGGCCATGAACGTCGAGAGCAGCAGGTCGCTCAACGGCCCGTCGTCGAAGAGGAGCGGGCGTAGCTCGTCGCGGTCGACCGCGATGTAGCGAAGCGGCTCCGTGACGACCGCGGTGAGAAAGACGGTCTGTCCGGAAAGCAGGTTCATCTCGCCGAGGAAGCCCGAGGCGCCGTGCCGGACGACCTCGTTGTCCGCCGAGTCGAGCACCGCGACCTCGCCCTCGATGATCGCGACGAACGGATACCGGCGATCGCCGACGCTGAAGAGGACATGCCCGACCGGCGCGGTCAGCTCCTCGCCGTGCTCGGCCAGAAGGGCGAGTTGGGCGGCGGAAAGAATCGGGCTGATGGCACCGGCCATAGGCTGTGAGGGTAGCGGCCGGCGGGTGCCGCGGTCCCCGGCGCCGGAGGTCCTAGTCGAGGCGGAAGATCGCCTCGAGCGGCCGCGGGCCGCCGTCCAGAACGCGTTCCTCGAGCAGGTCAGCCATCGAGTCCTGCCAACGTGTGTTCACTTCCGCGGCCTCGAGCCGGCGAGCTGCCGCCTCGAGGTCGTCGGCTTCGAAGTAGCCGAAGACGTTCGTGCCGTCCCGGAAGATCGTGTAGTTGCGGATCCCGGCCGAGCGAAGGGCCTCGAGCATCTCGGGCCAGACATGCCCGTGGGCCTCGACGTACTCGTCGATCCTGTCGGGGCGGACGTGCAGGACGAAGCCGCTTCGTTCGGTCATGTGTGCTCCCTGGAGGTGACGAGGACGACGAGGGTACGCGGGCCGTGGACGCCTTCGACCCGGATCAGTTCGATGTCGGAGGTCGCCGAGGGGCCCGAGATGAACGTGAGCGGCCGTGTGGCGAGGCCGGCGAGGGCGGCGATCGCCTCGGGGACGAGCTCGACGATCTGCTGCTCGTCGACGACGCAGACGTGGAGGTCGGGGACGAGGGTGAGCGCTCGCCGGCCCTCCTCGGGCGCAGCGGTGAGCACGAGCGTCCCGCTCTCGGCGATTGCGAGCGTGCAGCCCGTGAGCACGCCGTCGAGGCCGTCGAGCTCGGCGGGCGAGAGGCCGGTATCGGCAACGAGGTCGAGCGCGCGCGGGCGCCACCCGGGCGGGATGCCGGCTGGGATGCCGACGCGCTTCGCGCCTCGCGACCCGAAGGCCTCGGCGATCGCCGCCTCGAGGTCTTCGTGCGTGACGCGCCTGACCTCGGCGCGATAGTCGCCGATCCGCTCGCAGAGGAGCTCGACGCGCGACCGCGAATCGAGCAGCCCCTCTCGACGGAACTCCCTCGATACCGGCTCGGCCGGGGCCCCGGCGATCGAACGGCGGACGCGGGCGAGAACGATGTCGCGTGCGGCGCTCATTGCCGTTCGCTCCACCAGTCGCGGAAGCTCTGCCGGGCGACGGGACGCAGGTCCCGCGTCGCGGTCCAGCCGGAGAGCGGCGGCGGGAGACGGTGGATCCTCGAGCCCCGCACGAACGGAAGCTGTCCGATCCGCGCGATCCGCTGGGCTGCCTCGTAGCGGCGGCGCCCGCCGGAAGACCCAGCCGATCGACCCCATGAGCAGCCTCTCGCCCCGGCCGCCGCCCGCCACGCACGGCCTTGGAGCGCAGATGGAGCAGCACTCTCGGAATGTCGATCTTGACGGGACAGGCGTCGTAACACGCGCCACAGAGGCTCGAGGCAAACGGCAGCGTCGACGCCTTCTCGATTCCGATCAGCTGCGGGAGTCAGGATCGCCCCGATCGGGCCCGGATAGACCGACCCGTACGCGTGGCCGCCGGTGCGGGAGTAGACAGGGCACACGTTGAGGCAGGCGCTGCAGCGAATGCAGTGGAGCGCTTCCCGGCCGACCTCGTCGGCGAGCACCCGCGTTCGCCCGGCATCGAGCAGGACGACGTGGAGCTCCTGAGGCCCGTCGCCCTCGGCCACGCCTGTCCAGAGCGAGGTGTACGGATTCATCCGCTCCCCGGTCGACGAGCGCGGTAGCAACTGCAGGAAGACCTCCAGGTCGGCGAATCTCGGCAGCAGCTTCTCGATCCCGAGGATCGTGACCAGCACGGGGGGCAGCGTCGTGCACATCCGGCCGTTCCCCTCGGATTCGACCACGCAGACGGTCCCGGTCTCCGCGATCCCGAAGTTCGCGCCGCTCACGCCCATCCGGGCGTTCAGGAACTTCTCGCGCAGGTAGAGGCGCGCGACCTCGGCCAGCTCGCCTGGATCGTCGGAGATCGAGGCGTCGGCGATCGTCCGGCGGAAGAGATCCCGGATCTCCGTGCGGTTGCGGTGAATCGCCGGTACCAGGATGTGGGACGACCAGTCGCCGTCGAGCTGGAGGATCAGCTCCGCGAAATCGGTCTCGATCGCGTGCACGCCTCCGGCCTCGAGCGCCGCGTTCAAGCCGATCTCGTCCGTCGTCAGCGATTTGACCTTCACCACCTCGGTGACCCCGTGACTGCGCGCGATCGCGAGGACGTGCGCGTTGGCCTCCGCCGCGTCGCGGGCCCAATGGACGCGGCCGCCCGCGGCGGTGACGGCCTCCTCGAACTGGATCAGGTAGCGGTCGAGATTCGCGAGCACGTCGCGCCTTGATCGCCCGGCCGGCCTCGCGCAGCTCCTCCCAGTCGGGCAGCTCGGCCACGACCCGGGCACGCTTGTCGCGGATCGTCGAGGTGGCGTTGCGCATGTTCGTGCGCAGCTGCCGGTCGGCGAGCGCCTCGCGGGCCGCCTCCGGAAACGGCCGGGTCACACCGGCTCCTGCGCGGCCAGGATCTCCGCGAGGTGCATCGTCCGCGCGCCGGCCCGCTCGCGCGAGAGCCGGCCCCCGATCTGCAGGAGGCAGGAGCCGTCCACCGCTGCACAGACCTCGGCGCCGGTCGAGGCGATCGCCCGGCACTTGTCGATCACCATCGCACCCGAGGTGTCCGCGTTCTTCACGGCGAAGGTCCCACCGAAGCCGCAGCATTCAGTCGCATCCGGAAGCTCGACGAGCTCGAGACCCTTCACGGCCTCGAGCAGCCGTTGCGGCGCCGTGCCGACCCGCGTGACCCGGAGGGAGTGGCACGTCGGGTGGTAGGCGACCCGATGCGGGAAGGTTGCGCCGACGTCGGTCACGCCGAGGACTCCCACGAGCAGCTCGGAGAGCTCGAACACCCGAGCCGAGCGCGCCTCGACGGCGCGGCCCAACGCCTCGTCTCCGGCTTCGCGGGCCAGCTCGGGGTAGACCTCTCGCACCATCCCGACGCACGACGACGAAGGCGCGACAACCGCGTCGAACCCGTCGAAGACCTGGACGAACCTTCGTGCGAGCCGTGTCGCCTCGTCGCGGTATCCGCTGTTCGCGTGGAGCTGGCCGCAGCAGGTCTGCTCGGCCGGAAAGACGACCTCGTGACCGAGCCGCTCGAGCACCTCCACGGTCGCCCGGCCGACCTCCGGCATGACCGTGTCGCCGATGCAGGTGACGAAGAGGGCGATGCGCACGCGTCAGCGCGGGTAGGCGAGCGCGACGCCGCCGTCGACGTTGAGGATGTTGCCGGTGCTCTTGCCGGAGCGCGCAGGTGAGGCGAAGAAGATGATCGCGGCGGCGATGTCTGCCGGCAGCACGTTCACCTTCAGGGTCGTGCGCTCCCGGTAGAAGCCCTCGAGCTCGTCGGCCTCGATCCCGTAGGCGCGCGCGCGCTCCTCGCGCCACGAGGAGTCCCAGATCCGCGAGCCCTCGAGGACGGCGTCCGGGTTGACGGTGTTCACGCGCACACCGTGCGGCCCGAGCTCCTCGGCGAGGCAACGCGCGAGATGGAGCTCGGCGGCCTTCGCGGCCGAGTACGCCGCCGCGCCCTTGCCCGGCGCGAGCGCGTTCTTGGAGCCGACGAAGATGATGCTGCCGCCCGTCCCCTGCTCGATCAGGAGGCGCGCGGCCTCCCTCGCGACCAGGAAGTACCCGCGGGCGAGGATGTCATGGTTGCGATCCCAGAGCTCGACGGAGGTTTCCGTGATCGGCGCGCTGGAGGCGATGCCGGCGTTCGAGATCACGATGTCGACCCCGCCGAAAGCGAGCGCGGCCTCGCGGTAGGCGGCGACCACGGAGGCCTCGTCGGTGACGTCGGCCCGGACACCCGTCGCAACTTCGCCGAGCCCGGCGGCAACGCTGACCGCGCCCTCGACGTCGAGGTCGGTGACGACGATGCAGGCGCCGCCGGCGGCAAACGCCTGGGCCACGGCACTGCCGATGCCCCCGGCGCCGCCTGTGACCAGCACGACGACACCCTGAAACTCGCCGGGCGGCGGGGCCAGCGACAGCTTGTAGAGCTCGAGCGGCCAGTATTCGATCCCGAATGACTCCTCGTCGTCGAGGGAGACGAAGCCGCCGAGCGCCGAGGCTCCACGCATCACGGCGATCGCGCGCAGATAGAGATCGCGCGCGAGCTTCGCGGCCTTCAGCGTCCGGCCGACGCTCACGAGCCCGATGCCCTCGATCAGGATCACCCGCGGGCTCGGGTCGCGCAGCTCGTCGTCCTCTCCCCTGTAGCGATCGACATAGGCGCGCTCGCGCTCCTGGAAGGCGTGGGCCTCTTCGACGAGCCGCGCTTTCAGCGACTCCGCGTCGTCCGCCTCCGGGTCGAACGCGACGAAGACGGGCCGTCTCTTCGTGTGGACGAGATGGTCGGGGCAGGCGGCTCCGACCTGCGACAGCTCGGGCGAGGTCTTTCCGCAGACGAACTCGAGGACGGCGGGAGACGCGTCGACCTGGAGGATGCGCGGGCCGTCGAGCGCGAGGGCGCCGCGGAGCGCCGGCAGGACCTCGGCGAGCAGCGCGCGCCGGCTCTCGTCGTCGAGTGCGGCGCGCCCGGCTCCGCCGAACGCCTCGGTTCCGCGTGCATGCTCGTCGACGAACGCCGCCGCCCTGTTGATCGCCTCGAGCGTGGAGGCATAGGACTCGGCGGCGGTGTCGCCCCACGTGACGAGCCCGTGCTTCGCGAGCAGGACGAGCTTCGCCTCGGGGTGCTCGGAAACGGCGTCGGCCACGAGCTTCGAGAGGGTGAAGCCGGGGCGGATGTACTCGATCCAGACGGCGTCCGAGCCGAAGCACTCCTTGGCCAGTCGCTCTCCGTCGGCCGCACCGACGATCGAGCCGATCGCATCGGGATGGGTGTGGTCGACGTGCGGATGCGGAACGAAGGCGTGGAGAAGCGTCTCGATCGAGGGCCGCGGCATCGAGGGCTCGAGCTGGCAGCGTGCGAGGTAGCCGACCATCTCCTCGTCGGTCATCGCGTCTCGCTCGGCCAGCAGCAGGATCTCGTCGAGCCGCAGGCCGGCGAAGCCTGCCGCATCGATGGTCGCGAGGTCGCTGCCCGAGCCCTTGACCCACAGCACGGTCGTCTCGCGGCCGGTGTGATCGGGTTGGCTGACCTTGACGGAGGTGTTGCCCCCGCCGAAGTTCACGATCGAGCGGTCGGAGGCGAGAAGGTTCGAGCGATAGACGAGCGCGTCGAGCTCGTCCAGCCCGCTGACACGCTGCGGGTCCCAGATGTTCTTAGTCGGCGTCGCGACGGTCACTGCCATGAACGGTTTGCTCCTCTTGGAAGATGAAGGATTGTCAGTTCCATCCGGCTGCCTTCCCGGCGGCCCGCCGCTCGGCCGCGGCGGCCGCATAGCCCGAGTCGCGGTGTGCGGAGACAGGGTCGGGTGAGGCGCCGAGGTCCATGCGGACCTTGGCGCAGAGCGGGCGGACGTCGGTGGCGAACGCATCGAGCAGCACGCGGTGGCCCGCGAGCACGTCTCCGGCCTGCTGCGCCTGCTCGAGGGCGGTGCGATCGACGAGGAGCGCCTTGGCGTAGGCCTCCTGCAGGTTCACCACGCTCTGGATCACCGCTTCGACCTTCGGCTCTATCGAGTGGGACTGGTCGATCGTCAGCCGCACTCCAGTCTCGAATGCCCCGGTAGCGACGAGCTCCGCGAAGATCAGGAAGAGCTGGAACGGGTCGATCGAGCCGACGATCAGGTCGTCGTCGCCGTACTTGCGGTCGTTGAAGTGGAATCCGCCCAGCCGGCCGAGCCGCTGGAGCTGCGAGACGATCTGCTCGATGTTCACGCCCTGGGCGTGGTGTCCGAGGTCGACGAGGACGCGGGCGCGCGGCCCGAGCTCCTGGCAGAGGGTCAGCGCCGCGCCCCAGTCGGGCAGGTCGGTCGAGTAGAACGCGGGCTCGTACAGCTTGTATTCGACGAGCAGCTCGATCGGCTCGGGCAGGGCGGCATAGGCCTCTTGCAGCGATTCGACGAGCCGCTCCCGCCTGGCCGCGAGCGAGTCCTGACCCGGATAGTTCGTGCCGTCCGCGAGCCAGAGCGAGATCGAGTCCGAGCCCGCGAGCCCGGCGATCTCGATGCACTCGAGGATGTGGTCGATCGCCCTGCGCCGAACGGCGGGATCGGGGTTGCAAACGCTGCCGAGCCGGTAGTCCTGCTCCTGGAAGAGGTTCGGGTTGATCGCGCCGAGCTGCAGGCCGAGCCCGGCGGCCGCCTCGCGAAGCTCCGCGAAATCCTCGACGCGGTCCCAGGGGATGTGGAGCGCGACCGACGGCGCGGTTCCTGTCCGGTGGTGAACCTCGGCCGCGTCCTCGAGCTTCTCGATGGTCGTGCGCGGCGCCCCCGGCTGGGCGAAGACGCCGAAGCGGGTGCCCGAGTTGCCGAAGGCCCAGGACGGTGTCTCGATCCGCTGGGCGCGTAGCGCGGCCTCGATCGGCTCGATCCCGGTCCCGCGGTCGGCCAGCGAGGCGGCAAGCAGGTCGTAGGCGGTCACGCCGGTGCTCCCTGACGGATGCGGGCGATGTCGAGGAAGCGCTCGTAGAGCGCCTCCCAGCGCGACGCATCCGGATCGGGCTCGAAGATCCGGATCTCGATCGAGCTCCGGACGAGCTCGCGCATCTCGGTCGCCGAGGCGAGCTCGCCGACCGTGCCGAGCTGCACGAGGATGTTCCCGAGCGCGGCGGCCTCGACAGGGCCCGCGAGCACCGGGCGCCGCGCGATGTCCGCAGTCAGCCGGCAGAGGAACTCGTTTCTGGCACCGCCGCCGATCACGTGCACGACCTCGATCTTCGTGCCGGTGACCCCCTCGATCTCCTCGAGCACGAGCCGGTACTTGCAGGCGAGGCTCTCGAACACCGCCCTGATCAGCACGTCGCGCTCATCGGGAGCAAGCTGGCCGCACTGCTCACAGACCGCGCGGATGCGCGCCGGCATGTTGCCCGGGCCCATCAGCTCGGGCAGGTCCGGATCGAAGAGCGGTCCGCCGGCCGGTGCGTTCATCGCGAGCTCGGCCATGTCGGCGTAGCTCTCCGTCGCGCCCTCCGCCACCCAGGTGCGGCGGCATTCCTGCACGAGCCACAGCCCCATCACGTTCTTCAGCAGGCGGATGCTGCCGTCGAAGCCGCGCTCGTTCGTGAGGTTCGCGGCTCGCGCCGCATCCGAGACCCACGGACGGGTGAGCTCGACCCCGACGAGCGACCAGGTGCCGCTCGAGATGTAGGCGGCACCGCTCCCCGGCTCGAACGGGACGGCGACGACGGCCGAGGCCGTGTCGTGGGAGGCGACGGTGAGAAGCGGCGTCGATTCGGGTAGCCGGGTCAGCTCTGCGACGTGCGGCAGAAGGCCGCCGATCACCTCGCCCGGCGCCTTCAGGCCCGCAAAGAGCCCGCTCGGGATGCCGAGCCGTTCGATCAGGCCGTGCGACCACTTGCCGGTCTGGACGTCGAGCAGCTGCGTCGTGCTGGCGTTCGTGCTCTCGGCGAGGCGCTCGCCGCTGAGCCAGAAGCCGAGCAGATCGGGAATGAGCAGGAGTGTCTCTGCGGCCTCGAGCCGCGCCGAGCCTTCGAGCGCGACGAGCTGGAAGAGGGTGTTGAACGGCAGGAACTGGATTCCGGTCTCGTCGTAGATCTCGGCGGCCGGCACGCGGGAGAACGCCCGGTCCATCGCCTGCGCCCCGCGCCCGTCCCGGTGGTGGAGCGGACTGGCGAGCAGCGCCCCGGCCCGGTCGAGGAGGCCGAAGTCGCAGCCCCACGAGTCGATGCCGATGCTGCGCACCACGCTTCCGGTCGCGCTGATCTTCGCGAGCGACGAGCAGAGCTCGCCGTAGAGGCCGAGCGCATCCCAGTAGAGGCCGTCGGGCAGCCGGACGGCCCGGTTCTCGAACCGTTGCGCCTCCTCGACCTCGACGCGCGTGCCGTCGAAGCGCCCGAGGATCGCACGACCGCTCTCGGCACCGAGATCGAATGCGACCTGAACGGAATCGCTCACCGCGCGCTCGGCCCCGAGTTCCTAACTCGCCGGCGGAACGGGAGTCGGAAGGCGGTGAACGCCAAGGATCGAATCGACGAGCTCGGACATTCGGGGCCTCCGCGGCGCTCGGTATGCGGTGAGACTAGCATCGTGCCCTTTGATCGCTTATGATCGCAAATCACCGTGTTGGTGCTCAACTCACCACAATCGACCAGACGATCATACAAGGTGCTCCAGGGAAGGCCCGATCACTGCCGGAACGGGATCGCCGGTGGCTCACGACGGGGAGCCGGCGGAGGAAGGACGGTGGGGGACTGGGTGAGATGTCAACCTCTTCTAGCTTCGTGGAAAGGACTCGACACATGACTCGTTTTCTCGAGAAGCGCATGCTGCGGGTAGGGTCGGCGTTCGCCGTGCTCTGCCTCTGCGGCGCCGCGCTGGTCACGGCCGCCACGGCCGCAGCTCCGCTCAAGACAGGCCTGAAGGTCTTCGTGATTCCGAAGAACCTCGGCAACTCATACTTCACGACCTCGGACAGCGCGAAGTCGGGCGGCGCGATCGCGGCGCTCAACGCCCTCAAGGAGTCGGGGACCGAGACGAGCGGCACGGCTGCGACGCCGGCGTCGCAGATCCCGGCGATCCAGGCTGCGATCACGAAGGGCGCGAACGTCCTGCTCGTGTCCGCCACCGACGCCGCCGCGCTCTGCCCGACGCTGAACTCGGCGATGCAGAAGGGGATCACCGTCGTCACGTATGACTCCGACGCGCCCAACTGCCGCAACCTCTACATCAACCAGGCGACGCCGCAGGGGATCGGCGCCAGCGAGGTCGACCTGCTCGCGAGCGAGATCGGCAAGTCCGGTCAGATCGCGATCGTCTCGGCCGCGAGCTCTGCTCCGAACCAGAACGTCTGGATCGGCTACATGAAGGACGAGCTGAAGAAGTTCCCGAAGATGACGCTCGTCAAGATCGCGTACGGGAACGACGACCCGACCACCTCGACACAGGTCACCCAGGGTCTCCTCCAGCAGTACCCGAACCTCAAGGGCATCATCTCCCCGACCACGGTGGGGATCGCCGCTGCGGCCGCCGTCCTCGACACGGCGAAGTACCGCGGCAAGGTCCAGCTCACCGGGCTCGGCACTCCGAACTCGATGAAGAAGTACGTGAATGACGGCACGGTCAAGGCCTTCGAGCTCTGGAACCCGGCGGACCTCGGGTACCTGGCCGCCTACGCGGGCGTGGAGTACGCCTCGAAGGCGATCACGAACGCCAAGGGCCAGGCGTTCACCGCCGGCAAGCTCGGCCAGTTCAAGGTCGGGGCCGACCACACGATCCTCCTCGGTGCCCCGTTCGTGTTCAACAAGGGCAACATCTCGAAGTTCAACTTCTAGACGGCTGACGCCAGGGGCGCCGGCGGCATCGCCGGCGCCCCTGGCCCCTTTTTCTACGGGTCGGCTTGGATCCTGTTCGAGGACGTACCTCTCTAGGCTTCTACGTCGAAGGATGTGGTGATTCTCAGTGGCATCTGAGTCGATCGAGGACGGTGGGGCCGGCGAACCGGTCTCGACGCCGCCGGCGGGCACTCCGCTCCTCTCGCTCCAGCACGTCTCGAAGGCATTCGGAGCGATCCATGCGCTCGAGGACGTCTCGATCGACCTCTATCCCGGAGAGGCGCACGCCCTCGTCGGCGAGAACGGTGCCGGTAAGTCGACTCTCGTGAAGATCTTTGCCGCGGTGCATCCACCGGATAGCGGGCGGCTGCTCGTCGACGGGGTCGAGGTCGCGATGGACGGGCCCGCAGATGCACGTGACGCCGGGATCGCCGTCATCTACCAGGAGCCCTCGCTCTTCCCGGATCTCACCGTCGTCGAGAACATCTTCATCGGCCGCCAGCCGCTCCGCTCCGGACGGCGAATCGACCGCAGCGCCATGCGCGAGCAGGCCGACGCGATCTTCGAACGGCTCGGGGTTCGGCTCGATCCGGACCGCATCGCCCGTGGCCTCTCGATCGCCGAGCAGCAGCTCGTCGAGATCGCGAAGGCGCTCTCGCTCGATGCGCGCGTGGTCGTGATGGACGAGCCGACGGCGGCGCTCTCGGCCGTCGAGGTGGACCGCCTGTTCGGGGTGGCGGCGGCGCTGCGGGAGTCGGGCGTCGCCGTCCTCTTCATCTCGCACCGGCTCGAGGAGGTCTTCGCTCTGTGCCGGCGCGTCACCGTTCTCCGCGACGGTCGGCTCGTCGTCACCCGGGAGCTTGCGGGGATGGATTCCGATGACCTGGTGCGTGCGATGGTCGGGCGCGATCTCCCGGCGCGGGAGGTCTCGGAGCACGCACCCGGGGCGGCCGTGCTCGCGGTCGAGCGCCTCACGCGCGAGGGCGTCTTCGTCGATGTCAGCTTCGGCGTTCGCGCCGGCGAGATAGTCGCGCTCGCAGGGCTCGTCGGCGCGGGACGAAGCGAGGTTGCCCGCGCGATCTTCGGCATCGATGCCTACGACGCGGGATCCGTGACTCTCGCCGGCCGCCGACTTCGGCGGGCCTCGCCCACGACCGCGATGTCGGCGGGCGTCGGCTTCGTACCGGAGGACCGCCGGCAGCAGGGGCTCGTGATGCCCGCGTCGATCGCCAGCAACATCGTGCTCGCGTCGCTCAGGCGCCTCGCGCAGCTCGGCTTCCTGCGCCGGTCGGTCGAGAACCGCTTCGCCTCCGACTGGGCGGTGAAGCTGCAGATCAAGTACGGCCGGCTCTCGAACCCGGTCAGCTCGCTCTCCGGTGGAAACCAGCAGAAGGTCGTCCTCGCCAAGTGGCTCGCCCGGCGCCCGTCCCTGCTGATCGTGGACGAGCCGACCCGCGGCATCGACGTCGGGACGAAGGCCGAGGTGCATCACCTGCTGGACGAGCTTGCCGGCGAGGGGGTGGCGATCCTGATGATCTCCTCGGAGCTGCCCGAAGTGCTGCGCGTCGCCGATCGGATCCTCGTGATGAGAGAGGGCAGACTGGTTGCCGAGTTCGACCACCGAGTCGCCTCGGAAGAGACGATCCTCGCGGCGGCGACCGGGCAGGAGAGGGTGTCGGCGTGAGCTTCCGCCGCGTTGCCAACCGGTGTCAGACACCGCGTTTCAGCCCTCGTGCCCGTTGGCGACAGACCTGCTCAGCTTCGATTCCGACGCCGAAAAACGGTGTCAGAGACCGCGTTTCGGCCCCGCGGTACGGGTTTTTTCGACGTGTCGTCCGGGCTCCGGCGGCTGTGGCGTGACGGCGGTCTCCGAAACCGCGACGGTCGCCTCGAATCCGAGCAAGCTCGTCGATCTCGTCTTCCGGATCCGGGAGTTCGGGATCATCGCCGTGCTCGGCCTGCTCGTGCTCGTCACCGCGCTCATCCAGTCGCGGTTCCTCAGCATCTCGGAGCTTCAGTTCGTTCTCGTCGACACGACGATCTTCGCGCTGCTCGCGATCGGCGAGACGATGGTCGTGCTGACGCGGAACGTCGACCTGTCCGTCGGCTCGGTGCTCGGTCTCTCGGCCTTTCTCTCCGCGGACATGTTCGGGAAGCACCCGGGCACCTCGATCGTCACCGTCTTTGCGATCGGGCTCGGGATCGGCGTCGCGTGCGGGGTCGCGAACGGGCT
Source organism: uncultured Actinomycetota bacterium (assembly GCA_963720045.1). Taxonomy (GTDB): domain Bacteria; phylum Actinomycetota; class Thermoleophilia; order Gaiellales; family Gaiellaceae; genus PALSA-600. The sequence goes on from CAVREC010000002.1 coordinate 393,728, forward strand.
GCTCACCACGATCGGCCGGGTGCCGAGCCTCGTCGTCACGCTGGCCACGCTCTACATCATCCGCGGGATCGACGTCCTCGTCGTCGGGGGCGGACAGGTGGTCGCGAGCTCGCTTCCGAACTCGTTCCTCAACATCCCGCAGGCGACCACCTTCGGGATCCCGAACCTCGCGATCGTGATCGCGGCCGGCGTCGGGCTCGTCGCCTACTACCTCCGCTCGTACCGCTCGGGCCGGGAGCTGTACGCGATCGGCTCGAACCCGGACGCCGCGCGGCTCGCCGGCATTCCGATCGGACGCCGTGTCTTCACGACCTTCGTCGTCAGCGGCGCCCTCGCCGGGCTTGCCGGCGTCCTCTGGGCCGCCCAGTACGGCACGATCGACTCGACCGCCGGCACCGGTTACGAGCTGCAGGTCATCGCGGCCGTCGTCGTCGGCGGCGTCGCGATCTTCGGCGGCAGCGGGACCGTCGTCGGCGCCGCGCTCGGAGCGCTGCTCCTGAACACGATCAACTCGGCGCTCTACGTCCTCGGCATCTCCAACTACTGGGACCAGGCGATTGCGGGCTTCCTGCTGATCGCGGCGATCGCGCTCGATCGCCTGATCACCGTCCAGCTCACCGCCGCCCTGCGCCGGAGGTCGCGCCGTGGAGCCTGACCCCGGCCGGTTCCCCGTCGCCGGCACCGAGCCCGTCGGCGGCCGGCCCCCCGCCGGCTCGGCGATGCGGTCGCTGGTCCGGTGGGAGACCGGCCTCGTGATCGCGGCTCTCGCCGTCGTGCTGCTCGGGTTCGACGTCTCGTCGCAGTTCCTGACGAACGGCAACTTCTTCTATCTGAGCATCTCGGTCGGGGAGGTGGCGATCATGACCTTGCCGCTGACCTTCATCATCATCACGGGCGAGATCGATCTCTCGGTGGCCTCGACCCTCGGCCTTGCGAGCGCGCTCGTCGGCTATCTCTGGATGCACGGCTGGCCGATGCCGCTGATCATCGTGACCGTGCTCGCGACGGGTGTCCTGACGGGCGCATTCAACGGCCTGCTCATCACCCGCGTCGGGCTGCCGTCGCTTGCGGTCACGATCGGCACGCTCACGCTCTACCGGGGAATCGCGGTGATCCTCCTCGGGCCCGACACGATCTCGGACTTCCCGTTCACCTACACGAAGATCGGCGTCGACCCGGTTCCGCATGTCGCGTTTCTCTCGTACTCGGTGCTGATCTTCCTGATCCTGGCTGTGATCTTCGGGGTCGTCCTGCATTTCACGCGCTTCGGCCGGTCGCTCTATGCGATCGGGACGAACCAGGAGGCCGCGCTCTTCGCGGGGATCCGCGTGAAGCGGATCAAGCTGCTCCTCTTCATCGTCTCCGGAGTCGTCTGCTCCGGCGCGGGGATCCTCTACACCTTGCGTCTCTCGACCGCCGTCCAGGGAAACGGACTCGGGCTGGAGCTCAACGCCGTTGCGATCGTCCTGCTCGGCGGCGTCTCGATCTTCGGCGGCAAAGGCTCGATCTTCGGAGTCGTCCTCGCCGTCTTCGTCTTCGCCGGGCTGCAGAACGCCCTGTTCCTCTCGAACTTCAACGAGCTCGCGCTCGGGATCGTGACCGGTGGATTGCTGCTCGTGAGCGTGCTCGTCCCGAACGCCTCCTCGTTCGCCGCGCGGACGCGCGAGCTCTTCAAGCGGCGGGCCCGCCGCGGAAGCGCGGCGGCGGCCGCTCGCCTCCCGTAGAGCTTCTATGCGCGATGAGCCGAGACGTCGTGCGTCTCGAGCATGCGCATCGCCTCCGGCGGAGCGTCCGTCACGTAGGCGATGTCGACCTCCGAGAGCCGGCAGACCACAGCCAGCCCTCGATCCTCGAACTTCTGCGCCGTCGCGAGCAGCACGGCCGTCTGGGCGTGAGCGATCATCGCGCGCTTCACCTCGGCCTCGAGCGGATCGGCGTCGGTGAGGAGCCCTTCCCGGGTCACGCCCTTGACCGAGAAGACGACCCGGTCGACCAGGTATCCGCGAAGGGCGCGCACGGTGTCCGGGCCGACGAACGAGTGGGTGAGCTTGCGGAACGTCCCACCGAGCGCGATCAGGTCGACATTCGGTGCATCGGCGTTGCCGATCAGGCTCATGACCGGGAGCGAGCTCGTCAGGACGGTCGCCGCGACTCCCGCCTGGATGATCGCCTGGGCGACGTAATACCCCGTTGTCGACGAGTCCACAAACAGCGTTGCGCTTCCCTCGAGCGTCGAGACGACTGCACGCGCAAGCCGTTCCTTCTCGGCGCTCTCGAGCTCGAGCCGGTGTCTGAACGAATCCTCGTGGGCGGCCAGATCCGGGAGCACCGCCCCGCCGTGGGTGCGTCGCGCGTGGCCTTCGCGTACGAGAATCGCGAGGTCACGCCGGGCAGTCATCGGCGAGACGCCGAACTGCTGCTCGACGGTGCCGATCGTGATGCTCCGCCGCTCGCGGAGCACCTCGATGATCAGCCGGCGCCGCTCTTCGGGCACGAGCGGGTCTTTCTCGACCTCTGGGTCCGCGGCCATCACTCGAAGTGTCGCATCCTCGGAGAACGATGCAAGCACCGCAGGCGCCCGGGCCGGCTCGAGTTCTCACTGTCAGCCCGAGCTCGGCGCAGCGTCGAACTCGACGTCGGCCAGCTGCGAAACGGCCTCTGGCCCGGGCTCTTGGGACGTCAGGGCTGCCTGGCCGCCCCCGAAGGCCGAGGCGGCCCCTCCGGCCGCCAGGAGGATGTCGACGAGCCTGGAGAGCGAAAAGCGGCTCGTATCGAGCGCGATCGTGTACCTGGAGTCGTCCTCGACATCGAGGTGGTAGAGCGTCCTCACCCAGGCGTGCTGGAGGTGGTCGGCGTGCCGGACAGCTTTCTCGGCGCGGTGGCGATCGACCAGATGCTCGCGTTGGTAGGCGTTCACGCGATGCGCGAACGGGGCTCGCAGGCGAACGTGAACGGCCGCCGGATGCTCCCGGAGCACCGCGAACGCTGCCGCCACCTCGATCACGCAGGCGTTGCGTGCAGCCTCGCCGAGGACCCGGCGGCCGAGCTCGGGGAGTGCCTCGCGAAGCTTCAGCTCCGAGATCGTGTCGGGAATAGCCGCCGCTCCTGCCGCCATCAGGAGGAGGTGGGCGTAACGTCCGGAGAACCGCTCCTCGATGTGGTCGAGCGCGGGGATCTCGAGCTCGAGGCCGCGTGCAAGCTCCGCGAGCCCGGGCCGGTCGTAGAGCGGGACGCCTGCTGCGGCCGCGAGCTCGGCGGCGATCCGGTCGCCGGGCGTGCCTTCCTGCGCAGAGATTGTCCAGACGGCCATCGAGTCGGCTCCTGAAGTCGCGGGTCTTACGCGAATTGTAGAGCGCTTGCGTGGGCAACGGAACGCGCGATCGGCGCTCACTACACTCGTGTCTTGACCATCGTCCCGCCTGCGCTGGGACGGCGAGGTGAGGGCTGGGTCGTCCTGCAGTCGATCGTCATCCTCGCGGTCGCCGCCTGCGCGGCGTTCGGGCCTCCCTGGCCCTCAGCGTCGGAGCCCTGGCTCCGGATCGCAGGTTTCACACTCGAAGCGGTGGCCGTCGCGATGTTCATCGTGAGCAAGGTCACGCTCGGGCCGTCGTTCACCGTGCTCCCGCGCCCTCGCGACGGCTCGACCCTCCGCAGCACGGGCATCTACGCCCGCGTTCGCCACCCGGTCTACGGCGCCGTGCTCATCGGCGGCGTCGGGATCTCACTCCATCGCTCTCCGCTCGTCTTCGCGCCGACGGCGGTGCTCGCCGTCGTCTTCTTCCTCAAGTCGCTTCGCGAGGAGGCCTGGCTCGCCGAGCGTTACGCGGGCTACCCGGCCTATCGGCAGGCGACGCCCCATCGATTCGTTCCGTGGCTCATGTGAAGGCCTCGCTGCCCGGCGCCGCCCCTTGGGCCGCGCCGGGCAGCGCGCCTCATCAGAGGGTGGCGAGCTCGCGGACCTGAGTCAGCCGGAGGTGGTTGCCCGACGGATCGCGGAACCCGGCGTCGATCCCGTAAGGCCGGTCCTCCGGCTCCTCGACGAACTCGACGCCGCGCCCCTTGAGCTCCTCGTACGAGGCCTGGCAGTCATCGGTCGTGAGGAAGAGCGTTCCGGCGAAGCCCTTTCCCATCAGTGCCCGGACCTGGTCGGCCGTCTCCGCGTCCATCACCGGCGGCCCCGGGATCGCCATCAGCACGACCGCGATCTCGTCCTGTCCGGGCGGGGCGACGGTGAGCCACCGGAAGTTCCCCATCTCTTCCATCGTCACATCCATGCGGGTCTCGAACCCGAGCTTCTCGGTGTAGAAGGCGAGGGCTTCGTCCTGGTCGTGCACCCAGAGCTGTGTGGTCGAGAGCTTGATCATCGGTTCCTCCTGGATCGCTGAAAGGTCGCAGCCGATGCTAGGCGGGCATCGCCGAGGTGTCTTCTCGATTTGTGCCGTGTTGCGGGCGCGAGTAGGCGCGAAGGACGCAGGCCGGGATCAGCGCGTGCGTCGCAGCCGGCGGGAAGGCCGCACGATAGGCGCCCGGCGGCATTCCATAGGTACGTGTGAAGCTCGTCGTGAACGAGCCCACGCTCTGCAGCCCGACGGCGAAGCAGATGTCGGAGATCGAGCGGTCGGTGTTCCGGAGGAGCGCTGCGGCGCGCTCGAGCCGCCGGGTGAGCAGGTACGCGTGCGGGGACTCTCCGAACGCGCGCCGGAACTCGCGGCTGAAGTGCGTTCTCGAGAGGCCGGCGGCGCGGGCGAGGTCCGTGACGCCGAGCGGATCGGGGTATCGCGCGTCGGCCAGGTCCTTGGCGCGTTGGAGGTGGCGGACGGGCGGGACGAAAGCCACACGGTCAGTATCGCTTTCGCTCCGGGCTCGGCGCGTGGTTCGATCAGTCCGCTTCCGGTCTGCGCCCTCGGTGAACCAATCGCGGAATAACCTCCCGAATAGTGCTCTATCCCGCCGGCGCGGGCTCTTTCAGCCCGAAGAGCTCCTTGTATCGGTCGAGGAACATGTGCTCGCCCTTGATGCTCGAGGTCGTCTCCGCGCCGGCGATCTCGTCCATGCCGGGAAGCTCCGAGGCGCCGCCTCCGGGGCCGAGCGGGATCACGATCGCGGTCGGCGGAGGCTCGTACGCCTGCAGTTCGCCACCCTCGGTGAGCGCTCGGATGTTCGCGACGACGAGCTCGGCCTGCCGCCCGGCACGCGCTGCCGTCTTCAGGTCGATCGTGGAGCAGTCGCCGATCGCGAACACGTTTTCCTGCCCTTCGACCTGGAGGTAGCGGTTCACCTCGATCCAGCCGTCTGCCGTGCGGTCACCCGAGAGGCCGCCGCCAAGGTAGTCGCTCACGGGCCGCAGGCCGTTGCAGCGGAACCAGATGTCGGCCGTGATCGTGCGGCCCGTCGAGGTCGTGACCGCGAACTGCCCGAGCGTCGCCGGGGGGCTCTCCGGCTCTCCGCTGAGCGACTCGCCGAGGATGAACTCGACGCCCCGCTCCTCGAGCTGGCGGCGCACCTCGTCGCGGAGCTCCTGCTTGTAGGGACCGGCCAGGATGTCCGGCTCGGGCTCGAGGATCGTGATCTTCTTCTCCGGCCAGCGCGAGCTGATCTCGCCGGCGAGCTCGAGCCCGGTCGGCCCGGCGCCCGCGATCAGGACACGCTCGGCTCGCGCGAGCTCCTCGTGGCTCTGCCGGTAGCGGCCGATCGCAAGCGCGGTGTCGTCGGTCCCGGTCTTTGCCGGGTAGGGGTAGGTCGAGCCGGTCGCGAGGACGATGAACTCGGGGGTGAGCGTCGTTCCCGAGGAGAGCACGACCCGCCCGGCGTCGGCGTCGACGGCGCGGTCCCGCAGCACGGTGCCGTTCGCGAGCAGGTGGTCGTAGGGCAGGAAGATCTCGTCCAGCCACTCCGGCTCGACGAGCGCCCGGAGCGCGGCGACGTTGTGGACGAAGGCGTCCCGAGGCTCGACGAGTGTGACGTCGGCGAACTCGTCGAGTCCCTTCGCGGCTGCGTATCCCGCGTAGCCACCGCCGATCACGGCGACGGACGGACGCGCGATTTCAGTGTCTTCGGACATTTGAACCCCCTCACAGTGCGGCGTTCCAGAAATACATGCGCGCACAAGTTGTTGTGCCGTCAACCCTAGCGGCGACTCGCTTGTGCAGTCAAGTGTTGCTATCATATAGTTGAAACCGAAAGGGAAAGGATTATCTATGAAACAAAGATCAATGTACGACCCGGAACAGCACGACCGGCTCCTCTTCCTCGTCGAGCAGCTACAGCGGCAGGGCAAGAGCGAGCAGGAGATCAACGAACGGATCGACGAGGCGATCGCCGAACAGGCGGCCGCCCAGCAGTCCGCCTAGCTTGTCGCGAGCCGCCGGTCGGGGATGAACCAGATCACCGAGACCGAGGCATAACAGGCATAGGCCAGGTAGGGGCTCACGAAGGCGAGCGCGATCCCCGAGACGTAGATGACCAGCGAGATGTTCCCCTTGAGATCGCGCCCGACGGCGGCCTTGATGTCGGGGTCGTTCGGGTTGGCGAGGAGGATCGCTCGAACGAGGGCCGAGTAGGCGAATGCGGCACCGAGCGCGACACAGCCGTAGACCGCCGCGGGGAACGAGTTTCGGTGTGCCGTTCCGACCCACTCGGTCGCGAACGGGATCAGGGAGAGCCAGAAGAGCAGGAGCAGGTTCGTCCACATCACGGCGCCGCTGATGCGTCTCGTTGCGCGCAGCAGATGGTGGTGGTTGTTCCAGTAGATGCCGACCATCACGAAGCTGAGGATGTACACGAGCAGCGAGGGGAAGCGGGTCCGGAGCCCGTGGAAATCCGGAGTGCCCGGCGTTCGGAGGCCGAGGACCATGATCGTGATGATCACCGCCATCACTCCGTCGCTGAATGCTTCGAGCCGGTGCGAGTCGACGTCGCCGCTCCCGGCGCCGGCAGGCTCCGCGGTTCGATCGGGTGGGGCGTCCGTCATCGAAGCGCAGGTTAATCCACTCAAAAGTCGATGCGCGATCCCATGATCACCGTGCGGTCGGGCGGGAGGCGGAAGTACTCGGCGGCGTCGGCGGTGAGCTGCGAGGTCGCGAGGAACAGGTTCTTGCGCCAGCGGCTCATCCCCGGCGTCGACCCGGGGTGGAGCTCGATCGTCGAGAGGAAGTAGGAGACGGTGTTCTCGTCGAGCCCGCAGTCGACTCCGGCGGCCCGGATCAGCGGGAGCAGCCCGGGCACATCGGGCTTGTCCATGTAACCGAAGCGCGCGCTGATATGGGTGATCCCGTCGTCTTTGTAGTCGAGGTCGTCGATCGCAAGGCGCTTCTCGTCCGGCAGGTGCGGACGAGGCCTCGTCTCGAGCGAGACGATCAGGACGTTTTCGTGCAGGACGTGGTTGTGCTCGACGTTCGCTCTCAGCGCGAGCGGCGCGGTGGATTTGCCGCGGTTGAGGAAGACGGCGGTTCCGGGGACGCGCGGCAGCGGAGGATCGAGCTCGTGGAGCTCCTTGATGAACGCCCGGAGCTGGCCTTCGTCACGGCTCCGCAGCTTGGTGACGAGGCCCCGCCCCTTCTGCCAGGTCGTCAAGACGGTGAACACCGCGATCGCGATCGCGATCGGGAGCCAGGCGCCATGCAGGATCTTGATCGCGTTCGCTACCAGGAACAGCAGGTCGAAGCCGATCAGGGCCGCGGCGCTCGGGATGACGATCCACAACGGCTGTCGCCAGTGCCAACGGACGAAGTAGAAGAAGAGGAGCGTCGTGATCGTGATCGTCCCCGTCACGGCCACCCCGTAGGCGAAGGCGAGCGCGTTCGAGGTCTTGAACGTGATCACGAGTGTCAGGACTCCGGCGAGCAGAGCCCAGTTGATCCACGGCACGTAGATCTGGCCGATCGTCCGCTCGGAGGTGTGCGTGATCCGGAGCCGGGGCAGGTAGCCGAGCCGCGCGGCCTGCTGGGTCACGGAGAACGCGCCCGAGATCACCGCCTGCGACGCGATCACCGTCGCCGCCGCAGCCAGGAAGACGAGCGGCACCTGAGCCCAGTTCGGGGCGAGCAGAAAGAACGGGTTGCCGGCCGCAGCCGTCCGATCGCCGAGGATCAGCGCCCCCTGGCCCATGTAGTTGAGGGCGCAGGCAGGAAAAACGAGGAACAGCCAGATCCGCGTGATCGGTGACCGCCCGAAGTGGCCCATGTCCGCGTAGAGCGCCTCGGCGCCGGTGACGGCGAGCACGATGCCCGCCAGCGCGAAAAACGCGAGCGAGAAGTGGCCGAACAGGAACCCCGCAGCGTAGGAAGGGGAGAGCGCCTTCAGGATCCCCGGATGCTTGGCGATCCCGTCGACGCCGAGGGCCCCAATCGAGAGAAACCAGACCGCCATCACCGGCCCGAACAGGCGTCCGACCGCGCCCGTGCCGAACCGCTGCACGAGGAACAGGCAGATGATGATCGCGCAGGTGATCGGCACGATCAGGTGGCTGACCGACGGTGCGGCCACGTTCACCCCGTCGACGGCCGAGAGCACGGAGATCGCCGGCGTGATCATGCTGTCGCCGAAGAAGAGGGAGGCACCGAAGACGCCGAGCCCCGCGAGCGCCATCTTCGTCCGCCGGCCGCCCTTCACCCCGCGCCGCCGGATCAGGGTGATCAGCGCCAGGATCCCGCCCTCGCCGTCGTTGTCTGCGCGCATCACGAGGAGGACGTAGGTGACGGTGACGATGATCGTCACCGACCAGAAGATCAGCGACACGACCCCGAAGATCGACTCGTTCGTCACCTTGACCGGATGCGGGTCGCTCGGGTTGAAAACCGTCTGGATCGTGTAGAGCGGGCTCGTCCCGATGTCGCCGAAGACGACGCCGAGCGCGCCGACCGCGAGCGCGGCCTGAGCGGTGGATCTCTGCTTCATGGAGCTCCATTCTCGCTACGGCGCGCCGGGGCTGGGACGCGTCCGGGAGCCGGCGAAAGCGGCCCGCGCAGCCTAGGAGCCGGGCGCTGAAGCCGACCGGCCGGTGCGTTTCGCACTGAGCTTCCGCAGCGACTCCTCGAGCCCCGGCACGCGCGGCCGGATGCGCTCGAAGTCCTGCCCCGAGAGCGCGAGGAGCCTCATAGGGCTCCGGGCCGTCACGGTGGCCGTGCGGTGCCCCGTGAGGAGGAGGGCGATCTCGCCGAAGGCATCTCCGGGCCCGAGGGGCGCTAGCGTCTCTCCGGCATCCGTCACGACGTCTGCCTCTCCCTCCCGGATGCAGTAGACGGCGGTTGCATCGTCGTCGAGCGTCGTGATCCCGGTGCCTGCGTCGAGCTCGAGCTCGATCATCACGGCTGCGAGCTCGTCGAGCTCGACGGCCGGCAGATCGGGGAAGAGCTCGCCGATCTGCGTGCGTTTGGAAACGCTCTGGGTGGTCGGTTCGTGAGATGTCATGGCTGTTCGGAGGCCGCTGCGGGGCCGAAGAACTCGCAACCATAATCGGCGGGCTCGGAACCTGCGGCGATCACCGGCTCAAAGCGGGCGATCGCGGGCCGCCACCGCCAGACGGTCGCACCTTTCGTTCAGGAGCACGCCGGCGTGCCCCTCGACCTTCACGAAACCGACGCGGTGCAGACCCGGTTCGGCGCCGGGATAGCCGACGAGGCGGATGAGCTCCATCCAGAGCTCACGATTCTCGACCGGCTTACGCGCGGTCGTCACCCACCCGCGCTCGAGCCAGCCGCCGATCCAGTGCTTGGTGAAGGCGTTGATCAGGTAGGTCGAGTCCGAGTGGAGAGCCACCTCGCAGGGCTCGGTCAGCGCCTCGAGCCCGCGGATCGCCGCCATCAACTCCATCCGGTTGTTCGTCGTGTGCCGCTCGTAGCCCGAGAGCTCGCGTTCCCGATCCCGAAACCGCAGGATCGCCGCCCACCCGCCCGGGCCGGGGTTGCCGCTGCACGAGCCGTCGGTCCAGACCTCGACCTGCTTCACGCCGGGCGAGTTACCCGGCCAGGACCTGCTGCACGAACCGCACGGCCATCGCGCCGTCGCCGACCGCGCCGGCGACCCGGTTCGAGGCTCCGGCGCGGACGTCGCCGGCCGCGAAGACTCCAGGTCGGATCGTCTCGAGCAGATTCGGTTCGCGATCCTTCAGCGGCCAGCTGAGATGGCCCTCACAGCTCGCCGCGCCCTCGCCGCAGATCAGGAATCCGGCCTCGTCGACCGCGAGGATCCCGGCGGCCGCCTCGCTGCACGGATCGGCGCCGATCATCACGAACACGGCTGCCGTCGGAACCTGCTCGACGCTGCCGTCGCGCCGATCGCGCAGGCTCGCGGACTCCACCGTCGCGGTCCCGTGCACCGCGATCAGTTCGGTCTCGGTCATCACCTCGATCCGCGGGGAGCGCTTGATCCGATCGACGAGGTAGTGCGACATCGTCGACTTGAGGGACGTTCCCCTCACGACGACCCGGACGCTGCGAGCACGGGTGGCCAGGTGCGTTGCGGCCTGCCCGGCCGAGTTGCCGCCGCCGACGACGATCACGTCCTCGTCGCGGGCCCGCTCCGAGTCCGTGGACATCGCGGCGTGATAGACCCCGGCGCCGCGGAAGCGCTCGATGCCCTCGGCGTCGAGCTCCCGCCAGCGCGCTCCGGTCGCCATCACGAGCGACCGCGCGAGCACGTGCTGGCCGTCGTCGAGGTCGACCCGGACGAGGCCCTCGGATCCGTCGGCCAGCTCGACGACGCGATGGAAGCTCGAGAGAACCGCGTCGAAGCGCCGGGCCTGGAGGGTTGCCTTGCGCGTCAGCTCCGTGCCGGAGATGCCACTCGGAAAGCCGAGGTAATTCTCGATCCGCGTGCTCGTCCCGGCCTGGCCACCTGGAGCCCAGGCCTCCGCGACGAACGTGCTCAAGCCTTCCGATCCGCCGTAGACGGCGCTCGCCAACCCGGCCGGGCCGGCTCCGAGCACGACGAGGTCGAAACGCTGCCCATCGACCTCGGCGCGCAACCCCAAAGCGCGTGCGACCTGCGCCGCCGACGGGTTGCGCATCACCTCGGTGGCGTGCACGAGCACAGGCGTCTCGGAACGCGGAATCTCGAGCCAGTCGAGCATGGCAGCGCTTTCGGTGTCGGTATCGACGTCGTACCAGCGCACGGGCAGGAGGTTGCGCTCGAGCAGGTCGCGCACCTCGAACGCGCGCCGCGAGTTGCGCGGGGCGATCAGGCGCATCACGCCGTAGCCCTCGGCCTCGTGCCAGGCACGCCGGGCGAGCAGCGTGCGGAAGATGTGCTCGCCGAACTCCGGCCAGCGTGCGACGAGCTTGCGCAGCCCGGCACGGTCGAAGACGATCGCCTCGGTCGGCTCTACGGCCACGCACGCGCTGAGCGTCGGCTCGCCGGTGAACATCGCGATGTCGCCGAGGAACGTGCCGCCGTCGGCCTGCGCGATCACGACGTTCTTGCCGGGCTTGCGGTCGATGAACTCGACGCGGCCGCTCACGAGGACGTAGAAAGGCGCCTCCCGCACGCCGTGCTCGTAGAGGACATCGCCGGGCGCGAACGAGCGGCGCTCTCCACGCTTGCCGAACCACTCGAGCTTCGAGTCCGAGAGCCGTGGGTACATGACCTCGTCGTCGAGATCGGGGAACCGCTCGCTCCGGATCACCTCGATGGTCGCCACGCCAGGGAGGCTACCCGTGGCAAAACGTTTCCCGTTTCTTATCCATGCCTTTACGGACGGTGGGAATCACTGCGGACATGAACCCTTCACGTATTGCCAAGTCAGCTATCGGCGTTGTGAGCCTGATCGCCTCCTTGGCGTTCGCCGGCAATGGTTGGGCCGCCGGCGCGCCCGGTGCGGTGACGGGTTCTGCGACGGCGATCAGCACCCAGGGAGCACGCCTTACGGGAACGGTCGATCCGAATGGGCTCCCCACGAGCTGGTACTTCGTCTACGGCACGACGACGGCGTACGGCTCACGCACCGCATCGCAGTCCGTCGGCCACGGCACCCGCTCGGTCAACGTCTCGGTCTCGATCTCGAGACTGGCCGCGACGACCGGTTATCACTTCCAGCTCATCGCAGCGAACGCCTCGGGAACGAGGTACGGCGGCGATCGAGTCCTCGTAACAGTCGGCTCCCCCAGCGTTCAGACGGGAACCGTCCAGTCGCTGACGCCGACCTCGGCGACGCTCACCGGCACCCTCGCTCCGAACGGAGCGACGACGAGCTGGCACTTCGACTACGGGACGACGACTGCGTATGGAAGCGTCACCCCGACCCAGAGTCTCGGCTCCGGATCCGCCTCGACCGGGGTGAGCGCCGCCGTCTCCGCTCTGCCGCCGAACTCGACCCTCCACTTCCGGCTCGTGGCCTCGAGCAAGGCCGGCACGAATGCGAGCTCGGACGCCTCCTTCGAAACCCCGGGGTCTGTCGTGCTGGCTCCCACAGCCTCACACGTGATCATGGGGCACTACGTCCAGCTTCGCGGCACGGCCTGGGGCGGCCAGGCGGGTGTGAGCGTGGCGATCCAGGCACAGCCCTTCGGCGAGAGCGCGCCGGCGACCATCGCCACGGTGCTCACCGGCGCAGGGGGTAACTGGAGCTTCCCCGCACGTCCGCAGATCCTGACGACCTACACGGCCTCGGCCGAGGGTGGGACGAGCGGCTCGGTCCTCGTCGCGGTCACCCCGGGGATCACGCTCCGGCGAATCTCCGGCCACCGCTACCTCGCGCACGTGGGGACTGGCACGTCGTTCGCGGGACATGTCGTGCAGTTGCAGGTGTGGTCTGGCGGGCGGTGGAAGACCATCTCGAGGGAACGGCTGAACCCGAACTCGAGCGCAACCTTCCTGGCGACGCTTCTGCCCAAGGGCCGCTCGAGCCTGCGGATCGCGTTCAGCGTGAACCAGGCAGGCCCCGGCTACCTCGCCGGATTCAGCCGGAGGCTCGCCTACACGCGCTCGGCTGCTCCCAAGCACTGAGTCGACGGCTTCAGGCGTCCGGCGCGACTGCCGCGCCGGACGCCGTCTGTCTCGTGGGCCGCCGCCGCGCCGTACTTCTTCGACGGCGTCCGCGGCAGCTATGCAACCGTGCTCATGCACGACGCGAATGCGGCCCGCCGTGTCGGAGAGGGCCTCTGGCGCGCGTGCCCCGGAACGATCCTCGACCCCGACCACGGAGTCTCCACCGGCGATCCCGCGCGGTAGTGGGCAAGGCGATGAGTTCGGCCCGCGGACTCGGTCTAGGATGCTCGAGATTCCCGTGGAGCCGACTATCGAGACGAACGAGATCGAGCGCCGGCGGTGGAACGACGAGCGCCGTGCAGGCATCTGGCCGAAGCGCGAACGACTGACCGACGAGGTCACGGCCTTCCTGCTCGGGGCGGCGGCGCCGAAACCGGATGAGCGCGTGCTCGATGTGGGCTGTGGCGGGGGCCGGACGTCCCTCGCCGCCGCGGCTGCGGTCGGTGCAGGCGGCGCGGTGGTCGGCGCGGACATCTCGGCGCCCCTCCTCGCGCTTGCCGCCGAGCGCGCCCGCGAGGCCGGCGTCGCGAACGTCAGCTTCCAGCTCGTCGACATGCAGGCGGACACGGTCCTCGGCGGCCCGTTCGAGCTCGCGATCAGCCAGTTCGGCGTGATGTTCTTCGACGAGCCGGTCACGGCGTTCCGCAACATCCGGGCCCAGCTCCGGCCCGGCGGGCGGCTCGCCTTCGCCTCCTGGCAAGGGACTGACCGTAATCCCTGGTTCTTCGGTCTGGCCGTCAACGAGTTCGTGCCGGCACCACCCGAGCCGGCACCTGGAAAGAGCCCGACGGGGCCGTTCTCGCTCGCCGACCCCGAGCGAACGACAGCGATCCTGACTTCAGCCGGATTCCAGAATGTCCGCCGGGTAGCGCACGAGCTCACCGTGGACGCGCCCCACGACGCGGTCGTCGACGATGTCCAGCTCGAGCTCCTCGGCATTCCGGCCGACGAGCTCCCGGCCGCAAGGGCAGCCACCGCCGAGTACATGCAGCGATTCGTCGTGGATGCGGAGCTCTCCCGCTTCCCCCTCGCATTCCAGATCTTCGAAGCCGTACGTCCCTGAGCCGTCGAGCTCAGGTGAGCGCCGAGGCGACCGTCGCCTCGACGTCCACGGCGTCGGTCGGGCCGATCGGCGCCACGTCGAGTCCGAGGCGGGCGACGGCTCGCTCGCGGATCGCGAGCTCGTCTCCCTGGAAGCGGATGCCGAGCGTGCTTGCGAGGTAGTCGCAGGCGCCGAGGAGCCGGCGGGCCGGCCGATCGTCGCCCTCGGCGGCGGCGATGTCTGCGAGCCCGAGCAGACAGTGGGCGACGAGCTCCCGGTAGCCGAGCTGGTCCGCGATCCGCAACGCGTCCTGGATCAGCTCCCGTCCCCGGGCCACGTCGCCGAGCTCGAACGTCGCCCGGCCGAGATTGAAGAGGATCGAGCATTCGGTGATCCAGTTGTTCGCACGCTGGGCGAGCACGAGCGACTCGGCCAGGAACTCGACGGCCTGCTCGTAGCGCCCGTGGCTCGAGGCGGCGACACCGAGGTTCCCGAGCGCAATCGCGAGGCGCATCTCGTCGCCGAGATCGCGCAGCTCCTGCGCGCTCTGCTGCCAGAGCTCGGTCGCCCGGTCGAGCTCACCCTCCGCGTGGGCGATTCCCGCCAGGTTCCCGAGCGTCCGGGCCGATGCCGAAGCGTCGCCGGCCTGCTCGAAGAGGTCTCGGGCCTCCTCCCACCAGCGGCGCGCGAGCTCGAACTCTCCCGCCCGGTAGACGAGAATGCCGCCCGCCGACAGCGCCGCCGCGCGAGTTTCGCCGTCCTCACCGCCGGGCGCCGACAGCGCGGTCTCGAACCACGACCGTCCCTCGGCGAGGTGACCGCGGACCATCCAGAAGAGCCGAAGCGCGGCAACGAGCCGAAGGAGCGTGTCGTTGTCGCCGGTCTCCTGCGCCCAGCGAAGCGCAGCCCTGTAGTTGTCGTGGTCACGTTCGAGCTCCGCGAGGAACTCGGCTTCGCGGGCGCCCGAGCCGGCGATGATCTCGCGTGTCCGCTCGGCCGTCGCGAGGAAGTGGAGGGCATGGCGGCGGCGAAGGCCCGGCCGCTCGGCTCCCGATAGGCGTCCGTCGGCATAGTCGCGAATCGTCGCGAGCATCCCGAAACGCGACTCGCCTCCGGGCTCCTGCTCGCGCCGGAGCAGGCTGTGGTCGAGGAGCGCAGCGAGCGAGTCGAGGTCGGCGCCGCAGACCTCGACGAGCGCCTCCAGGTGACAGCTCCCCGCGAACACCGACAGCCGCTCGAACAGCGCCTGCTCCGGCCGGGCCAGCAGGTCGTAGCTCCACTCGATCGTCGCCCGCAGCGTCTGATGGCGAACAGGCAGGTCGCGGTCTCCTCCGGCCAGGAGCTCGAGCGGGCGGGCGATCCGCGCCAGGATCTCCGCCGGGGAGAGGAGATTGCTCCGGGCCGCTGCAAGCTCGATCGCGAGCGGGACTCCGTCGAGGAGGCGGCAGATCTCGGCGACGGACGGCGCGTTCGCCTCGGTCAGCTCGAATCCCGGGTCGATCGCGCGGGCGCGGGCGACGAACACCGACACCGAGTCGTTCTGCTCGAGCTCGCCGAGGCCGAGTCCGGCGCGAGGCGTCTCGAGGGGAGGCACGGCGTAGACATTTTCGCCCGAAAGCCGCAGCGGAGCCCTGCTCGTCGCCACGGCGCGGAGCCTGGGCGCCCCGGCCAGCAACTGCGCGATCGAGGGCGCCGCCTCGAGAACGTGCTCGAAGTTGTCGAGCACGAGCAGCAGATCGCTCGTGCCGAGCCGGACGAGCAGCGCGCCGCTCGACTCGTCGCCTTCGTCCTCGACCCCGACGGCCGTTGCGACGGCAGAACGGACGAGCGAGGCGTCGGCGAGGTTCGCGAGCTCCACGAAGACGGCGCCCTCCGAGGTTCTCGCTCCGAGGGATTCGGCGACCGCGATCGCGAGCCGCGTCTTGCCGACCCCGCCGGGACCGACGAGGGTCACGAGCCGGGTTCGGCTCGATTCGAACAGGTTCACGACCGCAGCGATCTGCCCCTCTCGCCCGACGAGGGGCGTGGCGGGGCGCGGCAGCGCCAGGCGCGCGGCTGCTTCGGGCGGCGGCTCGACCGCAAGTGAGGGATCGTGGCGGAGGATCGCCCGCTCCAGCTCGCGGAGCTGCGGGCTCGGCTCGACCCCGAGCTCGCCGCCGAGCTTCGAATGGGCGCGGCGATACGCCTCGAGCGCGTCGGCCTGGCGCTCCGCGCGGTAGAGAGCGAGCATCAGCTGCCCCCAGACCTGTTCGCGGTAGGGGTGCCGGACGACCAGCGCCGAGAGCTCCGGGACGAGTGCAATGTGGTCACCGAGGGCAAGGCGGGCCTCGTTTCGGAGCTCTTCGGCGACGAGCCGCAACTCCGCGAGCCGCTCCCGCTCGGCGCCGACGAACCTGACGAACGGGAGGCCGGCGAGCGCTTCCCCCTGCCAGAGCTCGAGCGCGAAGTCGACGGCGGTCTTCGCGCGAGCATCGTTGCCGGCTGCGAGTGCGGCCCGGCCTTCGGACAGCCCCCGCTCGAAGACGAGCGCGTCGATCTCGTCCGGGTCGGCTCGAAGGAGATAGCCCGTCCCGCGCGTGACGATCCTGTCGGGGCCGAGGAGACGGCGGAGGTGGTGGACGTAGACCTGGAGCGCTGCCTCCGCGCTGTTCGGCGGGTCGTCTTCCCAGAGCGCGTCGACGGCCGCCTCGCGGGAGACGACGTCGTTTGCGTGCAAGATGAGCAGCGCCAGCAAAAGCCGCTGCTTGGGTGCGCCGAGGGCGCCCGCGTCGCCTTCGACCCGTGCCTCGAGGGGCCCGAGCAGGCGAAAGACGACCTTGTCGTCACGGCCGGGATCGGTCGTCAAATCAGGCCGCCTTCTTCATCTCGCCGCTTCAGAATAGGGGCGAAAGCCGCATGCCGGTCGCCCTTCGGTCGCGCTCATCTCAACCTCCAACAAGTGCGCGTTAAGCGCGTCTTAAGCGGCTCTTCGGACTCTTCTCTCCGCTGAGAAACCCCGGCGAGATCTTCAGGCCGACTGTCGGCTCAATCGAGAAGGAGAGAGAAATGCGAAACAGGTTCATGCTCGGCGCGACCGCTGCCGCGCTGCTCGTGCTCGTTGCCGTCGTCGCCTCGAGCGCGGCAGCCGCGACCCCGACGAAAACCGTCACGTTCCAGATCGTCGAGAAGGACATCGGCTTCAACTTCATCGACAACCCGCCGAGGCAGGGCACGGAGGCTCCGCCGCTGATCGGCGATCAGCTCGCGTTCGCGGCCAATCTCACGACCAAGGCGGGCGCGCATACCGGGATGCTCGAAGCAACCTGCATGGTCGCCCTCGGCGGGAAGCGCGCGCAAGGCCCGTGCTACGGCATCTACGCGCTGAAAGGGGGGACGCTGATGGCGATGGCGCAGACGAAGTTCTACGGCAACGCGCCGACGAACATCGTGATCGTGGGCGGGACCGGCGTCTACCAGGGAGTCAGCGGGATCATCCACTCGGTCACGGTGAACGACAACACGAACGCGGACACCGTCACGCTTCACTGGTCGTAGCTTCGAGCCGGCCGGGCGTCGTCTCCGAAGGCGGCGCCCGGCCGCTTTCAACGCGGCGGGAGACGGCTTGCCGGCGCGACCGTCGCCCCGTCCTGAGCCGAGCGTCGAAGCGCCTCTGCGACGAAGCCGGTGGCCTTTAGCTCCTCGACGAGCCCGTGCAGGGCCTCGACGGTCTCGGGCTTGCGCGCCCTCGACGTCCCGACTGCCTGCAGGATCTCCATGACGCCAGGTTCGAGGAGGCGAAAGCCAGGCTCGGCGGCGACGAAGCTCGTCATCGGCTGCCTGATGCCCGCGGCCGCCTCGAGGCCGAGCTCCCGGAAGACGTCGATTCCCTCGTCTCCGCGAACCACCGTCGCGTGAACGAGGGTGCGGGAGAGGTACAGGTCGTAGGCCGAGCCCTCCTTCACGCCGATCCGCATGCCGGGCTCGTCCAGCTCCGGAGGTGTGCGGATCGCCGAGTGCTCTGGCACGACGAAGACGGCTTCGATCACCGCGTAGGGCGCGGTGAATGAAACCTCCGTTTCGCGGGCGGGCTCGATCGCGAGGAAGCAGATGTCGACCCGCCCGGCGATCAGTGCCTCGAACGACTTCCGCGCCGCATCGAAGCAGACGAGCTCTGTAGGGAAGTCCAGCCGCCGGCCCAGCTCGCGTGCGATCTCGACGGTGACTCCGTTCGGCGCCGCCGGCGTTCCCTGCGCCAGGACGGGGTTACCGAGGTTGATCGCCGCTCGCAGCGTGCCTGTCGGCGCGAGGTCGTGAGCAACGGCAGGCGGCACGACGGTCACGTCCTGCATTCAGCCACATTGCGAGTAGCGGCGCGCGGCTCACGGACGGGAACGAGTCATCTAGGCTCGGGTCATGACGGAGACAGAGGAGCTCGGCCGGGGCGGGCGTTTGCGGGGTGGGGCCGCCGGAGAGCTCGTCGCGGCCGCGTACGCCGCCGAGAGCGCGCACGGGGCACGTCTTGCTCGTGGCCTGTCGCTCGCAGACCTCGCGCATGCGGTCGCGCTGATCGAGGGCGGAGATCTCGCCGGCGAGGACGCGGGGGCGCTCGTGCGGGGGCTGCTCGAGCTGCACGCGATCCCGGGAGAAGCGTTTCCGTGGGATCCCTCGCTCGGGGATGCCTTCAACGCCCGCGAGGCCGAGCTCGAGCGGCGGGCCGGCCGGTCGGCCGCGGGGTGGCTGAGCGCGGGCCGCCCCCGCCGGGAGGCATTTCGCGTCGGGCTCCGGCTGACGGCGCGAACCGCCGTGCTCGACCTTCATGACGCGCTCACCGACGAGGCCGCGGCTCTCGTGCGACATGCTCGCGCCACGCGGGACGCGCTCGCGACCGACTACACCTATCTTCAGCCCGCCCAGCCAACGACCGTCGGCCACCTGCTCCTGGCATACGCCTATCCGGCACTGCGGGACGCCGATCGCGCTCGGGCATCGCACGCGGCCCTCGGGGAAAGCGTCGCCGGCGCCGGCGGCAGCGCCGGCTCGCGCTGGGCGCTCGATCGCACGCTGCTCGCCGGCCTGCTCGGCTGCGAGGGGATGATCGAGCACGCCAAGGATGCGGCCTGGCAGGCAGACGTCTACGTGGAGCTCCTCGCAGCCCTCGCGATCGCGGCGACGCACCAGAGCCAGATCGGCCAGGACTTCGAGATCTACGCGAGCCAGGAGTTCGGGCTCGTCGAGCTCGCCGATGCTCACAGTCGCGCGAGCGCGCTGATGCCGCAGAAGAAGAACCCGTACGCCCTCGCCGCGATCCGCACCCAGGCGGCCCAGGCCGCCGGCGACGTCGCCGCTGCGCTCGCGGTGCTCCACACGGGCTCGGCTCGCACGGATCACTTCCATCTCCTGAACGGCACCGTCCCGCGCGCGCTCGACGAGGCCGTCGCGATCGCCCGGCTGACCGCCTCCGTCCTGGACGGGATCGAGTTGCGGCCGGCGCGCTTCGAGCAGATCGCACGCGAGAGCTTCGTGACGGCGGCCGACGTCGCCGACGTGCTCGCGCTCGAAGGCGGCCTCGACTACCGCAGCGCTCACAAGGTTGTCGGCCGGGCCGTTCGCGACCTCGTCGAGGGCGGAGACCCGCCGGCGGCGCTCACGCCGGAGCGCCTGTCTGCTGCCGCCGAGGCCGCGATCGGGAGACCGGTCGAGCTCGACGAGGAGACGCTGCGCGCCGCCCTCGACCCCGCGGCGTGCGCCGCGGCCCGGCGGCAGATCGGCTCCTCGTCGGAAGCGGCGATCGGCTCGATGCTCGAGGGGCTCGACGAGACGCTGGCCGCGAACGAGGCGTGGAGCAAGGCGGCTCGTGAGCGCGAATCCTCGGCGGAGGCGGCGTTGCTGGCACGCGCCCGGGCGCTCGTCGGGGTCGCCTGACACCGGAAGAACCCGGCCTCGCCGGGTGCCGGCCGGCGCGAATCAGTCGATGAGCCCTCGAATGTCGTCGGCGGTGATGCTGCTCGCGAACAGGTCGCCGTCGTCCATCACGCCGCGGAAGAGCGCTGCTTTCCGCTGGGCGAGCGCGACGACCTTCTCCTCGATCGTGTCGCGTGCGAGCAGCCGGTAGACCATCACGTGCCGGGTCTGGCCGATCCGGTGGATGCGGTCGATCGCCTGGTTCTCGGTCGCCGGGTTCCACCAGGGGTCGAGGAGGAAGCAGTAGTCGGCCTCGGTCAGGTTGAGACCGAAGCCGCCCGCCTTGAGGCTGATCAGGAACACCGGATCGGTGCCGCTCTTGAAGGCGTCGAGGACGCGCTCGCGCTTCCGCGTTCGGCCGTCCAGGTAGCAGTACGAGATCCCGGCGTGCTCGAGGGTCGCGCGGGCCTTCGCGAGGAAGCCGGTGAACTGGCTGAACACGAGCGCCCGGTGGCCGGAGCCGATCACGTCGCCGAGCTGCTCGACGAGCGCGTCGAGCTTCGCGGAGGGGATCGCGTCGTGATCGGGATCGGCGAGGCCCGCGTGCAGGCTGAGCTGGCGGAGGAGGGTGATCGAGCGGAGGATCGTGAAGCGGTTGCGATCGAAGTCGCCGAGGAGCCCGAGGATCTTCTGCCGCTCGCGCTGGAGGTAGGTGTCGTAGAGCTTGCGGTGGCGCGGATGGAGGTCGATCTCGAGGCTCTGCTCCTGCTTGGGCGGCAGGTCGCGCGCGACGAGCTCCTTCGTCCGCCGCTTGACGAGCGGCTTGATCCGGCGCCGCAGCCGAGCGAGGCGCTCGCGAGTCGCCGCCGCGTTCGATCGGCCTTCGCGTACTCCTCGCCGAACCGCTTCGGGTCGGGGAAGAGGCCGGGTGCGGTGATCGAGAGGAGCGACCAGAGCTCGGTCAGGTTGTTCTCCATCGGCGTGCCGGTGATCGCGAGCTTGAACGGCGTGGCGAGCTCGCGCACGCACTTGTAGGTCTGCGACTGGTGGTTCTTGACGTACTGCGCCTCGTCGAGGATCACGCCCGGCCCAGGGCACCGACCGGTAGGCGTCGGCGTCGAGCCGAAGCAGCGTGTAGGTCGTCACGACGATGTCGGCCTCCGCGAGCTCGCCGATCGTCCGCCTCGACTTCGCGAGCGTGTCGGCTACCGGAGAAACGGTGAGCCCGGGGGCGAAGCGGGCGGCTTCGCCGACCCAGCCCGGGACGACGCTCGTCGGTGCGACGACGAGGAACGGGCCGAGGCCCGGATCCCGCTCCCGGGCATGGCAGACGAGCGCGAGCGCCTGGAGCGTCTTGCCGA
The DNA here is from genome assembly GCA_963720045.1 of uncultured Actinomycetota bacterium. Taxonomy (GTDB): domain Bacteria; phylum Actinomycetota; class Thermoleophilia; order Gaiellales; family Gaiellaceae; genus PALSA-600. The sequence continues at coordinate 414,992 of CAVREC010000002.1, forward strand.
GGCCCATGTCGTCGGCGAGGATGCCGCCGAGCTCGAGCTCCCAGAGCGTCGCGAGCCAGCGGAAGCCTTCGACCTGGTAGGGCCGCAGCTCCGCCGTCGAGCGTCGAGGGCAGCTCGTGCTCGGCGATCGAGTCGAGCTCGAGCAGCGCGTTGATCTGCCGCTGCCAGCCCTGCGCCTGCTCGGCGACGACGCCGAGTGCGGCGAGCTCGGCCCAGAGGCTCGCCTGGTAGCGGCTGATCCGCAGGCCCTGCGACGGCCGGTCGCTGAGGCGCGCGGGCCTCGTCGATCAGCTCGCGCAGCGACTGCAGCCGCGGCTCGAGCAGCGAGAAGTGCGCGCCGTCCGGGAGCAGCATCTGCGACTCGCCGCTGCGCGAGCGCCGTGAACACCGGGGCGAACGGCAGCTCGCGCCCGTCGACGGTGATCGTCACTCCGAGGTCGAACCAGTCGCGCTCGCCTTCGAGCTCCTCCGGTCGAGACCGCGATCTCGAGCGACTCGCCGACATCGCGGTAATCCGCCGGTTCGCCGGTCACCTCGACGGTGAGCCCTGGCAGCGCGGCGAGCCGCGGCAGCTCCTCGGTCGTCAGGTGCAGGCTGTCGAGGCCGGTGAGCGTCACGGCCGCATGCGTGGGCCGTCCGGCGTCGTCGAGAAGCCCGAACCGCCCGAGGCCGGTGTCGGCGATCTGGGTGGCGGCGAGGATGGCGTCGCTCGGCGTCGCGGTCGCGAAACGCGGGCCCGCCCGCCCCGAGCGGGATCCGGTGGGGCGTCGCCCCGACGGTGTAGACCCACTCCCAGGCGACCTCGACGCGGTGGTCGTCGCCGTAGGCTGCGTGCAGCACGAGCTCGGGCTCCGAGATCTCGGGTGGCGCGAAGGAGCCGTCGGAAGAGATGACCGTCGCGATGCCGCGCAGCGCCGGCGAGATCTCGTTCGCGAAGCGCTCGAGGTCGCCCGCGGGGATCGTCAGGCGCTTCGCGGTCGAGCAGGAGCTTCTGCAGCCGCCTCGGGGCGGGGCGCGCGAGCCGGACGAGCCGCAGCTGCGGGTTCCTCGGATCGCGGCCGGCGGCCGGCTCCGAGCACACGAGGCCGTGCCCTTCCGTGTCCGAGGAAGAGCAGCGGGCTCGAGGCGCGCGTGGACGGTGTCGTCGCCGACCCGCAGCACGGCCTGGACGAGTGCCCCGCCGCCGTCGACTGCGCGTGACGTCGAGCGCCACCTCGCCCTCGTTCAACGGCACCTCGCCGAGGGTCGCGTGCGCGTGGACGAGCGTCACGCCGAGGCGGAGCGCCTCGTCGAGCAGCGGCCAGAGCTGAGCGCTGCAGTCGCTGAAGTCGAGTGCCTTCTCGTTGTAGTTGTAGTAGTAGCTCATGCTGCCTCGGCGCGCCTGCTGGGCGGCGCGCAGCTCCCGAAGGGCGGCGACCTGGTCGGCGCGGTACTCGCCGCGCTGGCCCTGCCAGCGAGTCGAGGCCGTTCCAGGTCAGGGAGCCGTTGACCCAGCCGCCGCGCGCGCCCGGTCGCATCAGGCGGGCCTTGAGCCGCGGCGCTCCTCCGCCGCCGAAGCCGTTGTTCAGCACCGCCAGCTCGATCGCGAGCGGAGCGCCGTTCGAGGAGAGCTCCGGCGTGTCGATGAGGGCGCGCAACGGCGTCTCCCAGCTCGAGGCGACCGGGGCGGGCGCCGGCGGCGCGGTGCCGTGCCGGCGCGCGGTGCGTCGGAACCGGTGCAAATCGCCCGCGTTGAGGTTCGTCGGCCGCGGTGATCACGAGCGCCGCGACGTGCTTGCACCTGCCGCCCGACCGGGCAGCTGCACGTCCCGTCGACGAGCGTGAGCTCGCCGTCGGCTCCGCTGAAGGAGGCCGTCGTGCGGTAGATGCGCGTCGTGGCCGACCACCGAACCGGTGAGCTCGCGCCTGTCCGGATCCCAGCCGACCGAGAGGACGCGACGGCCGCGAGCATAGGCCCGGCCGCGGCTGAACGACGTCGGTCCGACGGTCGCGCGACGTTCGCGAGGTCGAATCCGTGCAGCTCATCGATGACGCTGGTCATGCGGCCACCGTAGCCGTCGCGGGCCGATCGACATCGCAGGCTGAGCGAGCCCGAAATCGAGGCCGCACCGCGTCCTCCTGCATGTCCTAGACTTAGCGCGCCGTCGCGGCCGGTATGGCAGGGGATGAATACGGGGGCAGAACAAATGGTCGGGCGCGATCGCGATCTCGCGATACTCCGAGACGCGCTCTCCGACGCCCAGGCGGGGCCCGGCTCGGTCGTGATCATCGGTGAGCCGGGGATCGGCAAGACCACGCTCTGGGAGGCGGCGCTGGCCGAGGCGGCGCGATTCGCGGCTACCGGGTGTGCCAGGCGCGCGGTGCGCATGGCGAGGCCCGGTTCTCGCTCGCGGCGCTCGGCGACCTGCTCGACGGCGTCGAGGAGACCGTGCTCCGAGCGCTTCCGGCGCCGAAGCGACGGGCGCTCGCCGCCGCGCTCTTGATCGAAGACGCCGACGAGCCGCTGCCGCCGCGGGCGCTTGCCGTGTCGTTCCTCGCCGCTCTCCGGGAGCTTGCCGCGGCCGGCCCGCTCGTCGTGGGCGTGGACGACGTCCACTGGCTCGACGCGACGACGCTCGACCTGCTCTCGTTCGCGGCCCGCAGGCTGAGGCACGAGCCGGTTCTGTTCCTGCTCGCGGCACGTGAGGATTCGGCTGCGACCGCGCTCGGACTCGGCACGGTGCGTCCCGCAGTGCCGGGAGGTTCGAGTCGGCCCGCTCACGCTCGGCGCGCTGGCGGCGATCCTTCGCCTGCGGCTCGACTGTCAGCCCCACGAGACCGGTGCTTCGCAAGCTCGAGGAGCGCTCGGGTGGGAACCCGTTCTTCGCGCTCGAGCTCGCCCGCGCGATCCGCGAGGGCGCCGGCGATTCGCCGTCCGGCATCCTGCCTGTGCCCGCAGACTCTCCAGTCGCTCGTCCAGGAACGGCTCGCCTCGCTGCCGCCGGAGGTGCGCGATGCCCTCCTTGTCGCCGCGGTCGGCCTCGAGCCCGAGGTCTCGGTACTCGAGGCTGCGCTCGGTCGGCCCGGTCGAGCTCGGTCCGGCGATCGAGGCCTGTGTCCTCGACCTGTCGCGCGGCACCGCTCGGTTCACGCATCCACTGCTCGCCGCCGCGATCGTCGATGCGGCAGGCGCGGAGCGAATCCGCGAGATCCATGCGAGTCTCGTCGACCTCGTGAGCGAGCCCGAGCAGCGGGCGCGCCATCTCGCGGCTGCGGCTGCAGGCCCGGATGAATCAGTCGCGGCCGAGCTCGACTCCGCGTCCGACCGGGCCGAGCGCGGGGCAGCCCATCCGGCGGCGGCCGAGCTCGCCGAGCTCGCGCTCGCTCTGACCGACCCGGCCGACACGGTCCGCTGTTCGCGTCGCGCCGGCCGTGCGCGGCCGGCTCCTCACCGAGGTCGGGGATGCGGTACGGGGCGGCGAGCTGATGAGGCTCGCGATCGACCTGCTACCGCGCGGCCCCGGCCGGGCGGCCGCGATCGAGACGTTGCTCGACTCGGCCGCCGCCACCGGCGATCCCGGTCGCGCCTCGGCCGCGAGGCCCTGGCGCAGGCAGGAAGCGATGAGGTGCGCGCGGCGCTCCACGTGGCGCTCGCCGAGGTGCAACTCGTTCGCGGCGAGTTCGACGTCGCGATCGCGCATGCCTACGAGGCCGAGAGGCTCGCCCGCTGCGGCACGGACCCGGCGCTGCTGATCCTCGCCCTCGCACGCGGCGCGAATCTCGAGACGCTGCTCGGCGTCGGGGAGCCGGAAGACGGATTCGCGGAAGCGCTCGAGTACGAGGCGGAGCTGAACGGAAACCCTGATCCTGAGCGCGGTCAAGAGCCCGAAGAACCACTACGCGAGGCGACTGCTCTGGCGCGACGATCTCGATCGGGCACGGCCTCTCCTCGAGGAGCTGCGCCTGCACGCGATCGAGACGGCGATGGACGACTGCCGGCCGAACGTCTGCCTCTACCTCGCGCGATTGGAGCTCCGGGCGGGACGACCCGAGGTCTCGGAGCGATACGTCGAGGAGGCACTCGAGCTCGCCCGGAGTGCCGGCTACCCGCAGGTGCTCGGCGCCGCGTTCGGCGTGCGGGCGCACGTCGCCGCCTACGCCGGGGAGCTCGACTGGGCGCGGGCGCTACTCGTAGAGAGCGGGGAGCGGACGCGGTCTGTCGGCGACAGGTGGCACACGCTCCACAATCGCGTCACGCTCGGCTTTCTCGAGGCGTCGGTCGGCCGGTACCAAGAGACGCTCGAGGCGGTCGGATCGCTCGCCGAGGATCTGGATGAGCTCGGGATCGCCGAGCCCGGGGATCTTCCTGTTCGAGGGCGACGCGATCGAGGCCGCCGTGCAGCTCGAGCTCGGAGCCGACGCAGAGCGCCTGATCTGCCGGCTCGAATCGCGCCCGCGAGCACGGACGCTGGCGGTCGCAGCCCGTGGGCCGCGGGCTGTTGCTCGCCTCGCGCGGTGAGCTCGACGCCGCAGCCGGGCGGTTCGAGGAGGCGCTCCGACACCACGACGAGGTGGCCGACCCGCTCGAGAAGGGGCGGACGCTCCTCGCCCAGGGAGCGGTGCTGAGGCGAGCGCGGCGCCGCCGCGAGTCGCGCGCCTCGCTCGATGCCTCGCTCGCACTGTTCGAGCGGGCGGGCGCACCCGTCTTCGCAGACCGGGCGCGTGCCGAGCTCGACCGGCTCGGCGGACGGCGCAGCAGCGGAGGGGCTGACGCCGACGGAGGCGCGGGTTGCCGACCTGCTCGCCGGGGGGCTCAGCAACAAGGAGATCGCCACCACGCTCGTCGTCAGCGTCAGCGCCGTCGAGGCGCATCTGACCCGGATCTACGCGAAGCTCGGGCTGCGCTCGCGGGCCCAACTCGCTCGGGGCGGTTGCAACCCGGACACCGGCCTGACGACTCCGCCCAAAGTGTGGGGAATCCCCCACTACCGCCCCCCACGCGAGCGGCGTACCCTCGAACGAGTGAGCCATTTCCTCGCGGAGCGCTACCTCGCAGGCCAGGACGGAGCCTCGCTGGCCCGCGAGGCCGATCGGATCAACACCGCGATCACCGGGCGCGGAGGCGTGCAGCTCGTGACCGCGCTGTACGTCCCCGATGACGAGGTTTGCTTCTTCCTGTTCGAGAGCGACTCGGCCGACCTCGGCGGCCACGCCCACGAGTTCGACCGTGTGGTGCCTGTCGTCGCGATCTGACGGGCGGATCACGACACCGGCGACTCCCAGTCGTCCTCGGCGCTGGTGGTAGTCGGGAAGAGCGTGGTCAGCGTGATCTTCTGGAAGGTGAAGCTGTACTGATCGAGGAGCGAGCTGGCGGTGGAGCCTGCTCGGCTCCCTCGAAGTTCAGGTCGAACTCCGAGACGCTCGCGTTGGTGAGCTCGATCCTGAAGGCGTTCTTTTCGACGCCCGCCGGGTCCGGCATGTAGAAGTTGAGCGTGAACCCCGTGATGTTCTTGTTCTGGGTGGCCGCGCTGAAGACGAGCGGCGTCTGGGGACCGGTCGGGCGGTGAGGATCACCGGCTTGTGCTGTCGCTTGCCCGTGGGCAGACCGGTTTGCGCATCGCGGCCGCTGACCACGGCGTAGGAGACGTCGAAGATCTCGATCGTCCCCTCCCTGCCCTTCTGGGTCACCGCCCCTTTGATCTCGCCCTGCTTCTGGCCTTTGAGGGTCAAGTACGCACGGATTGGCATCTAGTACTCCTCCCGGATCACGATGTTGAGGGCGAGCTTGGCTGCACCCGGGCCGAGCTCGTAGAGGTAGGAGCCGTGGGCGCCTGCGAAACGGCCGGTGCCGCCGGCGAGGTGGAACGTTCCCGTCTGGCCGTGGAACGCACCCTGGGCGAAGAGCGTCCCGCCGGGGAGGGACACCGAGTGGAGCTCGAGCGATGAGGCGGCGTTCGGGATGCCGAAGGGCGAAGCGAGCGTGAGCACCGCGCCGTGGAGGTGGCCGACGGTCGATCCGTCACCGCCCTGGAGCACGGCGTAGCGCCGCTCCTCGCTCCCACGTGTCTCGATGTGCCGCGCCGTCAGCATCATCCTGACCGGAGCCTGCGACGAGGCGCGGGCGGCGCTCGCTGCCGCGCCGGCACCGACGGCTCCCGCCGCCAGCCCGAGTGCACGGCGAAGAACGCTCCGCCGCGTGGTTACAGGGTCGTTCACTGGCCCACTCTCCTCTCGATGTTGACGACGTGGTCACTGGGATCGCAGATGCAGGTGTCGTAGCCGGAGCCACCGTCGATCGTGTCCACCTTCCCGTTCCTCGCATTGATGACGTCATTGCCGGAGCCTGTGTCGATGACGTCTTCGCCGCCGCCGCCGCTCACGTCGATCTGTCGTCACCGGCGCCGGTGCAGATCTTCACCGCGTGCGCGTCACTCGTGATCGTGTCCGAACCGGCCGTCCCCTGGATCCCGCATGGGAAGGGGCCCGACGGGTTGACGAGAACGACGGCGCCCACCTTCGTCGACAGCTTGAAGGTGTTGTTCGCGGGCACCGGATCGGCGGTCGGGCTCGAGACGGTCACCGTGTTCGTGACCGTGCCGACGATGTTCGGCATGACGACGAGCACGAGCTTCACCGAGCCATGGTCGGCGATGGGTTTGAGGGTGCAGGTCACCGTCGCCGGGCTCCCCTTCTCCTTGCAGCCCGAGCTGGCGGAGCCGAAGATCACACCGGCCGGAAGCCTGTCGACGACAACCGGCTCGGCGGCCGCCTGCGGGCCGAGGTTCGAGACCTCGATCGTGTAGGTCATCGTCTCCCCGGCGTCCGGCTCCTTCACCGAGGCACTCTTCGTGATCGACAGGTCGGCGGCAGGATCGTCGTTCTTGATCGTCCCGATCCCCGTCCCGTCCGCGATCGTGGCGTGTGAGGCGCCACCGAGGACGAGGCTGAATGTCTCGTCGGCCTCGGGTGTCCTGTCGCCGATGACCTGGACCGTGACCGTCTTCGTCGTCTGGCCCGGAGCGAATGCAGCCGTGCCGTTGGCGCCGACGTAGTCCGACGGAGCGGTCGCTGTGCCGTTCTTCGTGCGGTACCCGACGCTGACCTCGAACGGGGCCGCCGCCGACAGCGAGATCGTGAATGTGAACGCCGTCTTGCCCGTGTTCCCCTCGAGGTGCGAGTAATCGGAGACCGAGATGGTCGGTAGGTCGTCGTTCTGGATCGTCCCGAGCCCCTGCCCGTCGGCGATCGTCGCGCCGGTGGCGCCCGAGAGATTCACCGTGAACGTCTCGTCGTTCTCCGGCGTCGAGTCGCCGTGCACCGCGACGGTGACCGTGGCCGAGGTCTGGCCGGGCACGAAGGTGAGCGTCCCGGAGGTGGCGGCGTAGTCGGAGGTGGAGCTCGCAGTCCCGTCTGCCGTCGCGTACCCGATCGTGACCGTCGAGCTGGAGGCACCCGAGAGCGTGACCGTGAACACGAATGGGGTGTCGCCCGTCAAGCCCTCGGGATGCGTCACGTCTCCGATCGAGGCCGACGGGGTGGGCGGAGGTGGCGGCGGGCCGCTCGTGGACGAGAACGTGGCGCTCACGCTCATCGCCGCGTTCATCGTCACGCTGCACGGCCCCGTGCCGCTGCATGCGCCCGTCCAGCCGCTGAACTGCTGGCCGGCGCCGGGTGTATCGGTGAGCGCGACCACCGTCCCCGGGGAGTACGCAGCCGAGCACGTGCCCGGACAGACGATGCCGCCGGTTCCCGAGGTTACGGTGCCCATCCCACTCGTCGACACGGTGAGCGTGAAGAGCACGGGAACGGTCACCGGATGCGAGACGTGGTCGCTCGCCCCGTTTTCGTCCGTGACCGTGAGCGTGATCGTGTACGTGCCTCCGGTCGCGTAGGTGTGGGTCGTGGTCGCGCCCGACCCGGACGTCGAGTCGCCGAAGTCCCAGGAGTAGCCCACGATCGTCCCGTCGGGCTCGTGCGAGGCGGTGCCGTCGACCGAGACGAGGAGCGGCGTCGCCGGATTGAGTGACGGGGTGAGGGTGAACGCCGCGACCGGCGGCTCCATCGCCGGCACCGCCGGCACCGTGACGTCGTGGGAGATCGAGTCGAACGCGCCACCGTCGTCGGTGACGGTGAGCGTGACCGTGTAGGTGCCGGGAGCGCTGTAGGTGTGGTTCACCGTCTCGCCGTCGCCGAAGGTCGAGTCGCCGAAGCTCCAGCTCCAGTCGGCGATCGTGCCGTCCGAGTCGCTCGAGGCGGAGCCGTCGAAGGCGGCCGAGAGCGAGCCGGGGGTGCTCGAGGGCGTCGCCGTGAAGGCCGCGGTCGGAGGCTCGTTTGCCGTGCACGTGTCCTCCTCGAACGGGCAGAGGAGCCACGGATCGAAGAGCACTACCGTGCTCACCCCGTCACCCGTGCCGAAGCCCTGGCCGGATGGGCCGCTCGCCGAGCCCCACCAGTTGTTCCTCGCGTCGAAGCTCGCGGTGTCGTCGTTCTCGACGCCGTTCACATCGTTGCCGACGATGTCGTTGTGGTCGGCGCTGTTTCCGGTCGCGGCGCCGTCGGAGTCCTGCTGGAGGATGCCCCAGCCGGTGTTGTCGGTCAGGAAGTTGTGGGTGATCGTGACCCCGGTCGGGCCGAAGCGAGGCCAGGAGGATCGCGGCGCCGTACTGGTCTTCGATGTGACCGGATGAGCCCGCGTCCTGTGTGCCGGAGATCGTGTTGCCGTCGATGTCGAGTCCGTCCACGCCCGACTCGAGCTGGATCCCGTCCTCGCCGCTCAGGGTGATCGCGTTGTTCGTGATCGCGTTGTTGTCGACCTGGTCCTCGCTGTCGTCGCTCAGGTAGATGCCGACGTCGTCTCCGTTGATCCCGTTCCCGTCGATCGAGTTGTTCGAGGTCTCGACGTCGATGCCCGTGTCGGCTCCCGCGTCGATCGAGTTCCCGTCGACGAGGTTCCCGTCCGCCGGGGCGTTGTCCGAGTCGTCCTCGAGCAGGACACCGGCCAGGTAGTCGTCTGTCGACCCGGTCAGATCGTGGATGTGGTTGCCGTCGATGACGCCGTCGCCGACCCCGCTGAAGTCGACTCCGATCGCGACGTCGTGGATGTCGTCGTCCGAGATGGTCACCGAGGCGCTGGCGTCGAATGGGGAGGCAGGTAGGTCGAGCGGCGCCGCATCGTCGCCTCCGTCCGCTCGCCCCGCTACCGCTCCCGTCTGCGAACACGCCGGTCTCCGCATCGCTGACCGCGCTCGCTCGAAGCGTGGAGCCTTCGTCGTCGAAGAGCACGGCGGGAGCGCCGGATGAGGGCGTTCCGTGGATGTCGAGGCCGCTGACGAGGTCCGAGCCGCCCTCGATCACGAGCGACGTGGCGACCGTGAGGTGCGTCGTGTCGAAGCCTTCACCGAGGAGTTGCACGTTCGCGTTCTCGATGTCCGGCGAGGACTCGCTGTAGGTCCCCGCCTCGACGTGGATGATGGTCGAGTCGCGCGAGGCAGCGAGAGCGCTTGTGATCGTTGCGAAACCGTCTACGCCGAACGAGGTGGCCGGGCCCGAGCCGTCTGGATCCGTGCCGGGGGTCGTTCCGACCCAGGCCGAGTTGACATAGAAGGTCGCGGCCGACACGGCCAAGTTCACAGTGATCGGGTTGCTCTGCGCGCCGAGTCCGTCGACGATCCGGTAGCTGAACGAGTCCGAGCCCGAGAAGCCGTTGTCCGGTGTGTAGGTGAACGAGCCGTTCGAGCTCGGGCCCTCGAGCATGCCGTTGCTCGGTTGGTCGACCGCGTCGAACACCGTCGTCCCGGCCGCGTCGTTCGAGAGCACTCCGGGCGCGGAGACCACGAGTTGACGGTCGAAGGCGACGTTGTAGCTGTCTGTGTTCCCGACCGGCCGCACGACCGCGTCGGCCGAGAGCGGGACAGAGATGTCGCCGCCTGTCGTGTCGATCGTCAGCGTGCCGGCGTAGTGACCGGCGGCCGGGGTCGGCAGCGACACCGAGATCGAGCAGCCGAACGGCGCGAGGCTCGCATAGGTGCAGCCGTCGAAGCCGATCGTGAAGCCCCCGGTAGCCGACACGCTCGAGACGCCGACATAGTCACCGCCCGAGTTGGACACCGTCTCGGACCGCGAGGCTGTCACTCCCGCCTCGACCTGGCCGAAATCGAGCGGGTTCGTCGGCACGATCGGATCCGGCGTGCCGTTCGCGCTCGGGTCGACCGAGCCGATCGTGCACGTGACGGGGCGGACGAACTCGCGCTGGTCGACGGAGAAGGCGCACGAGGTTCCGTGTCCGACCGCCTGCGACGGAGGCAGGATCGACGGCGTCGGGCCACCGTTCAGCGCGGGTGCCGGGATCGTCGTCGCGGTGTCGAACGCGATGTCCGAGCCGTCGTCACTGCTCCCCGTCGTGCAGCTCGGGCCCTTCAGGACGTGCGAGCTGAACGCGTTCTCCCAGTCGACAGTCGACTTGCAGTCGCCGCCCGACACAGTCGCGCCGATAGTGCCGTTGCCGGCGACGATCGTGTCCACCACTTGGAGGTGGTTTCCGCTGCCGGGCGCATCGACGCCCCAGAGATTTCCGCTGACCGTGTCGTTGATCAGGTGGAAGTCGTAGTTCGAGAGCTCGACGCCGACGTTCATGTTGTCGGCGAACGTGCTGTCGACGGCCGAGCCCTCCCCGACGAACTCGATGCCGTACGCGTTTCCGATCGCCGCGCTGTTGTCCATCTCGAAGTCGTTTCCGAAGTAGTCGATCCCGAAGCGCGTATTGTTCTCGGCCTCGACGTCCTTCAGCGTGGCGAGGTTTCCGCTGAGGTCGGTGATGTCGATCCCGTCGTCGGCGCCTCCGCCAGAGCCGTCGACCGCGAGGTTGCCGAGCGTGATCGACCCGGAGTGGCTGCCCGGGTTCGTGATCGTGATCAGGGCGGTCGGCGCGGAACCGCCGCACGAGGAGTCCCACGAGAACGTCGCGAGCTCGGCCTCCGACCCGGTGAGCCCGGTCGGGCCGTTGCCCGCCTGGATTCCCGCGAGCCCGATGCCGCGGATCGTGATTCCACCGGTCTCATCGGTGATCGCGATCGGGCAGTAGCTACCCGGGAAGAGCTCGATCGTGTCCGAGCCGTTCGTCGCCTGCGCGGCCGCGATCGCGGCAGAGAGCGTCATGCAGCTCACGCCACCGCCGTTCGCGACCCCGCTTCGCCCGCAGGCCTGGAACGTGGCCGCCGAGGCCGCGTGGACGTGGGCGAAGCCGATCGCACCGGTCGCCAGCACCAAGGCTGCAGCGAACCGGCGCAGCCCTCGGCCACGGCGGGTGCACGGAGCCACCGGCGGTGCCGATCCGGGCTCGAGAGGCTCGAGCTTCACGACCCTGAAGACTAGGACCGCGCGATCCTCCGGCGGTAGTGGGGAGAACCACACACTTTGCTCCCGCACCGAAAGAGGTAACGCGAACGGGTGTTGACAGTGACACCGTCCGGGTTTAGGGTCAGCTCTCGGCCACAGCCCACAAGCACTGCGGTGGAGGTGGTATAGCTCAGATGAGATCGCTCGTTGCGCGCGTTTTCTCCTCGCGTCTGTCGACCGCAGTCGCCGCGAGCCTTCTGACCCTGATCGTCGCCGGGACCGTGGGCACGGCAATCGCGACCATCCCGAGCACGCCTGCCGCGGTGATCACGGGCTGTTACTCCGCGCACAACGGCCGCCTGCGCGTGATCGACGCCCAGGCCGGCGAGGTCTGCAGGAGCCATGAGATCGAGATCAGCTGGAATCAGAAGGGCGCCACCGGCGCCACCGGTGCGACCGGAGCTCAGGGCCCGACAGGCGCGACCGGGGCCAAGGGCGCGACCGGCTCCGCCGGCTCCACCGGCGCTACTGGTTCAACGGGCGCGACCGGCACGAGTGGGGCCACGGGTGCGACGGGGGCGAACGGTGCAACAGGTCCTGCGGGCGCGACCGGCACGAGTGGGGCCACGGGTGCGACGGGGGCGAACGGTGCAACAGGTCCTGCGGGCGCGACCGGGGCGACAGGCGCTGCGGGAGACAAAGGCCCGACGGGTGCGGCCGGTGCCACCGGCGCCGTGGGTGCGACAGGTGCTGCCGGTGCAACAGGCCCGACGGGCGCCGACGGGGCGACCGGCGCCGCCGGCGCGACGGGCACCGCCGGCGCGACCGGCAGCGCGGGCGCGACCGGCTCCGCGGGCGCCACAGGCGCGACCGGCTCCGCGGGCGCCACAGGCGCGACGGGTGCGACCGGGCCTCAGGGTGCAACGGGCGCGACGGGCGTGGCCGGTCCGACCGGGCCGCCCGGCGGCCCGACCGTGGTCTCGGGCGCCGCCACGTTCGTCGATCCAGCCGACACTGCAGGCTTCATCGGCATCGGTGGCGAGCAGAACGTTGCCTTGACCGTCGCCGCCGCCGGTTCCCAGACTCCGGCCGCCGGGACGATCTCAGGGTTCCGGGGACACCTGACGTCCTCGGCCGCCGGCACCGTCGTGTTCACGCTCTTTCTGAACGGTGTCGCGACGAGCGTCACCTGCTCGATCGCCTCCGGCTCGGCGACGTGCCTCGACGGCACGCACACGGTCGCCGTCTCGGCCGGCGACACGATCGCTGTCGGAATCACCAACGCGTCGGGCCTGCTGCGGAATGTGGGCTGGTCGGCGAAGCTTGCGACGTGATGGACGAGCAACCCGAGAGTCGCGGGCTCACCCGCCACGGGCTGATCAAGGCCGGCGCGGTGGCCGCGGTTGCGTTCGGGGCGGGCGGAACCGAGCGGGCGCTCGCCGGGGCTACCGGCGCAGGAGGGCCTGGGTCCGGGCTCGGGAAGCCGAGCGGCGGGCCGGCCTTCCTCCGCCACGAGACCTACATCCCGCTCGTCGGCACCGACTTCAGCGTCCACCGTCCCGGAGCGGGCACGCTGCGGGTGAAGCTGATCCAGGCGCAGCAGCTGCCGAGCGTCGGCGAGGCCTTCTCGCTGCTCTTCCACGGTCGGGCGCGGGCGGGGGTTGCGAGCGGCACCTATCGCCTCGAGCATCCGTCGCTCGGCGACTTCGACGTGTTTCTCAGCCCCGTTGGCCGGGGCGTCAAGGGCCTCGATCTCGAGGCCGTCATCAACCGGATCTCGACGTAGGAGGCCTCAATGGCTGAACCGTTTCTCGGCTCGATCCTTCTTTTCGCCGGCAATTTCGCCCCAAAGGGCTGGGCCATGTGCGACGGCCAGATCCTGCCGATCAGCCAGAACACGGCGCTGTTCTCGATCCTCGGCACCACCTACGGCGGCAACGGGACATCGAACTTCGCGTTGCCCGACCTGCGTAGCCGGGTACCGATCGGGTTCGGTCAGGGCCCCGGGCTTTCGCCCTATGTGGAGGGCCAGACCGGAGGCGTCGAGAGCGTGATCTTGACTTCCGGCCAGCTGCCCGGGCACCAGCACGTCCAGCCGGCCTCGAATGCCGACGAGGGCACGAACCGGCCGAACGGCGCGGTGCCTGCACGGGGCGGCGTCTACGCTGCGTCAAGCGACGGCTCGGCGCTTGCGCCGACCTCGATCGTCGGCAGCAATCAGGCCCACGAGAACGTGCAGCCGTACCTCGCGATGAACTACATCATCGCCCTGCAGGGCATCTTCCCCTCACGGAACTGAACGGTTCCCGGCTTGAGCGACGGCTCGTCGCCGCGGGCGACGAGGCGTTTCTCCGCGAGCTCTTCGCGACCACGCGGCCGGACGTCGCCGGCTGGGACGACGCGGCGCGCGAGACGTTCCTCGACCTTCAGTTCGGGGCTCAGTGGACGGGGTGGGAGAAGCGGTTCCCGGGCTCCGCGCACGAGCTGATCCTGCTCGACGGGCGGCCGATCGGCCGGGCCTGGGTCGCCTGGGCGGAGGGCGAGTGCCGCATGGTCGACCTGACGCTCCTGCCGGAGCAACGGCGCAGCGGGATCGGAACCCAGGTCCTCGGCGAGGTCTTCGCGGAAGCCGACCGTCGTCGAGTGCCGGTGCGGGCCACCGTCGAGCGCACGAACGTGCCATCGCTCGCATTCAGCGCGTGGGTCGGGTTCGTCGTCGTTGCGGAGGACCCGGTGTTCGTGTCGATCGAGCGGCCGCTCAGCCCCGATCGCCCGCCGCCAGCGTCCGGCTGACCCAGTCGTTGACGACGCAGTCGATCACGAGGTGGACGCGCGGTGCGTCTCCTCCGTTGGCGACGCGGTGGCGCAGGTTGAGGTCGAGGTACCAGCTCTCGCCCGGCTGCATCTCGAGCGCGCGTCCCTCGAGCTCGAAGACGGCGGCGGGGTTCGTCTGCACGGGCACGTGGATGCGGATCTCGCCGTCGTCGTAGCCGAGGTTGTAGTCGGTGTGCTCGCGCACGCTCGCGCCCGGGCCGAGCCGGAGCAGTCGCACCGACAGCTTCTCGCACTCGAACGCGGCGACGGCGGCGGCGAGCGCAGAGCAGCTCGCGAGGATCTCGGTGTCCTCCCAGGAGCCTCGGGGGTTCGGGTCGGGGTAGAGCTGCCGGGCGACGCCGCCGACCGAGCGAAGCGCCACGCCGCTCCAGTCGCCCTCGTAGTAGCTCGTGTTGAAGTGCGGGACCCAGTCCTCGGCCGGCAACGCCGCAACGTCGGCCTGGAGCGCGAGCGGGTCGAACCGCAACGGCAGGCGGATCGAGCTCAGCACGCGAGCAACTCGTCGTAGAGCGGCTGCGCCCAGCGCTCGGCGGCCTCGCGCAAGGCAGGCGAAGCCGCACGCTCCTTCGCCTCGCCGTCGGGCTCGAAGAAGAGCTGAGGGTTCTTCGCGTCGAAGGCGGTCACCTTCTCCATACGCGCCCGCTCGTCCGGATCGCATTCCAGCCCGAACGCCTCGAGGATGCGGTCGTACAGAGCTCCGGGAAGCTCGTCGTAGTCGACGAAGAGCGCCCGGGCATCGCGATGCTCGAGTGCGGAGCCGAAGATCGCGGCGAGGACGCGCGCGCAGTACTCCTCGGGCGGCATCCGCCTCACCGACTCCCGCTCGAGGCCGAAGAGCTCCGGGTCGATCGCGCCGGGAACCATGTGGGCGCCGCGCTGCCGGAAGTGGGAGGCGAGCACCTGCACCGGCCGGCGGAACAGGAAAACCCACGGGACGTCCGGGAAGGCCTGGCGCACGGTGCCCAGGTCGAGCGCGCTCCAGGCGTCGAGCTTCAGCACGTAGGCCCGCTCGTCCCCGCGTCGGCGGCGACCGAGAGCCGACACCAGCGAGCGCAGCCACCGCACCTTGTCGCCCTCTGCGACGGAGGCGCGGAGGACGTCGTCGACGGGAAGCGGCTCCGAGAGAACGAGGAACTGGGGCACCGACGCGAGCATCCCCGAGACGAGCGTCGAGCCGCAACGCGAAACGTGGAACACGAACCCGCTCGGCTCCAATCCCGGCTCGAGCCCATCGAGGGCGGCGATCGGGGTCTCGCGCCGGAAGAGGAGGCTGAACGGCGTCCGCAGGGCCCGGTCGATCGTCTGCGTGAACGCGGGCTCGCTGAACGCGATCCCGTCCGTCCAGCACCATTCGACGACGGGCTCGTCGCGCCAGTGGACACGCACAGGAGTCCACCCGTCGAAGGACGACGGCGACGCCCTCAAACCCACCGCTCGCGCCATGCCCGCAAGGACTCGTTGCGGGCGACGGTCACGGCTCCCTCGGTGAGCTCGATCCCGTGCCGACCCGCCGCCGCGAGGGCAGCAGCTGTGAACGCGGGCCAGTCGGTGTGCGAGCGAAGCTCCACCTGCAGCTCCGGGTCGGCCATCACGAGACGGCGAAATCGCTCGAACTCCCGGCTCGACCCCACACTGGAATGATGGTCATCCGCTCCGTCGAGCGCAACCGCCTCTCAGGCGACGAAAGCGAGGAGGGGAATCTCCATCTCGGCGTGTGCCAGGCCGCCGTGCTGGCCGCGGTAGGGCTGGGTGAACCGCGGAGGCTCGTTCCAGTAGACGGCTTCGCCGGCACGCGGGAGCACGACCAGGTGGCCGACCCGCTCTCGTAGCCGCTCGCCGACCGACGGGCCGAAGACGCCCTGCTCGATCAGATCGGCGACGCTGTGGACCTCGGCTCTCTCGCCGAGAAGCGTCCGCAGCGTCGAGCGGACATGGTCGTGGGTTTCCGGGCGGGTGTGCAGGAAGAGGTCACGGCTCGAACCCGCGGGTGCAAGCGGCCGTTCGTCGGCCCCGAGCTCGAGGTGGTCGCCGAGCTCGGGCCAGAGCTCGTTCACGAAGAGCGTGCGCTCGGGATCGATCGCGGCCATGCCGTGGTCGGCGGTGATCAGGACCAGCGTTCCACCGGGCAGCGATCCGCGAAGCAGGCTCTGCTCGAGGACGGTGAGCGTCTCGTCGATGAGCCGCTCGACGTCCGGATGGTCCGGGCCCAGCTTGTGCATCGCCGTGTCCACGTCCGGTAAGTAGACGAACCCGTAGCCGCGATCGGCCCTGGTGAGGGCCTCGCCGAGCGCGGCGACTCCTCCGGCGGTGTCGGAGAAGGGGTGGAGGTCGCTGTGCTGGAGCAGCATCCGTCCGGGCGTGCTGGCGGCGAGCGCAAAGGGGAGCGCGACATGCGCGGCGATGCCGGCATCGCGAAGCGTCGGGTAGAAGTCACCGTCCGGAAAGACGTCGCCTGCCGACAAACCATGGGCGAGGAGCGTGTTCGGAAGCGCATCGCCCGCGAACGAGAAGAGGAGCGGAGCGATGATCCGATCCGCCTTCGGCAGGTAGACGAACCATTCGTAGACGCCGTGCTCGCCGACCGGCAGCCCGGTGTGGATCGTCGTCATGTGCGCTGCGGTGGTCGACGGGAACTGGCTCGTCAGCCTCGATACCTGCCCCTGCGCTCGAGCGTGCTCGAGGAGCGGATGCGCGGCATGACGTTCGTACGACTGCCAGCCGAACGCGTCGAAGTAGACGAGCAGCACGCGGTCATAGCGCCCAGCGAGCGGTCCGAGCTCGAGTCGGTGATCCGAGCCTGCCCCGGTCAACACGTTCACGACCGTCGCGGGCAGCATGTCGAAGCACGCGGTCCCGTGCGCCGGGAGACACCAATCGGCCCCTGCTGCAAGGGTGCGGTCCACTGCGGCCCACGCTAACAGTGGGAACTCGTCGATGCCGGCGCGCCCACACCGCCGAGTACCTCGCCAGGCGGGCCGAGCGGCCCTACCGCTGATCTTCGCGGAGGGCCGCCCGCGGCCTGGGTATCGCGCTTCGATCTCTAGCCGGCGAGGGCCTTTGCCTTGATCTGGTCGAACTCCGGCTGGGTGAGCGTGCCGTTGTCGAGCAGCTCCTTCGCCTTGGCGATCTGCTCGGCTGCGTTGCTCGAGGAAGCGACGGTCCGGACGTAGCTGTCCATCTGGGTCTGGGACGCCTGCACTCGCTGCAGCTGCCGTTCGCCCATGCCTTTCCCCTCGGCGATCAGGTAGACGAAGGTGCCGAGGAACGGCGCGACGATCACGAAGATCGTCCAAAGCGTCTTGGCCCCGCCGCCGATGTCGTGCCGGCGGAAGAGATCTCCGAAGACGGTGAAGAGGAGCCAGAACCACAGCACCCAGAGGAAGAACACGAACATGCTCCAGAGCACGTCGCCGAATGTGTACGCAGCTACCACCGTTACCTCCTGGTCGGTCGAACCTTTTTCTGAACGGAGCTCAACCGTACGAGCCCGCGGCCGCCGGCAGCCCGAAAAATCGCTCAATCACCCGTGTGAACGCGAACGGCCGCCGGCGGTCTCCGCCACAACGGAGCTATGGCCGGAGCAGCGTCACAGCCGCACGGTGCTCCTCGACGCACTTCCTGTCCCAGTCCCCGGTGCAGTACACGGAGAGGTCGCTGATCCGGCCGTCCTCGACGTCCGCGCGGGCCATCTCCCGGCAGTACCAGTCCATCCCATCCTTGTCCGTCCAGCGTTCGGTCCACTCGATCACGAATCCCTTCTCGGTCGAGTCGACGCGATAGCCGTCGACGCGGCTCGGGTCGGGATGTCCGCCGCGGCGGAGCGCGATGAGGCCGTCACGGTCGCCGGCCTGAAGCCGCCAGTGGGGCATCGTGAAGTCGACGAACACGTCGTCGGCGAAGAGATCGGGCGGTGGAGTGCCGGTCTCGTTGAACTCGATGAACTCGCGGACGAGCTCGTCGAGCTCGCGACTCGCGGCGGCTGCATTCGGTGTGGCTGTGTTCGAGAGCTTGGGCATTTCATTTCTCCTTTCTGGACGATATGTCTTGACAGCGTGTCAACCTTACAACACATCAGACGCGATGTCTAGACTTTGTGTCCGATGTATGTGCCGCGGAAGAGGCAGCCGCCCGAGAGCCGGCGCCGGGTGATGGAGGCGGTGCGCGAGCTCCTGCAGGAGGGCGTCTTCCACGAGTCGACCGTCGAGCAGGTGGCGGCTCGAGCCGGCGTTTCGCGCGCGACCGTCTACCAGCAGTTCGGCTCGCGCGTCGGGCTCGTCGACGCGATCTGCGACAGCCTCGACCTGTCGGCCGTGAAGGCCTCGCCCGATGTCGCAACGCTCCTGAAGCGCACGTCCGAGTTCTGGGCGCGAGAGGAGACGCTGATGAGCCAGCTCTACGACGCGGCGGCCGTCGACCCCGCCGCGCGTGAGTTCGTGGCGCGCCAGACTCTTGACCGGTACCAGCACCTCCGCCGCTGGGTCGACGCGCCGAGTGTCCCGATCCTCGGCGTCCTGACGAGCTTCGAGACCTATGTCGAGCTACGGCGACGTGCCGGGCTGTCCCAGCGTCAGGTGGTCGCCCACCTGCAGCGGGCGGCGGCCGAGCTGATCTAGGCCCGCCGACGGCATGGAACTTTCCGGTCGCAGCGGGAGAAAGCACGTAATGGCGCCTGCTCGTAGCGACGCGGCGCTGATCGCGAGCTCCCTGGCCGAGCCGGCACGGTTCGCAGAGATCTTCGATCGGCACTTCGCGGCAGTGTTCCGCTTCGCCGAGCGCCGGGTCGGCCGTGACCAGGCGTCCGAGGTCGCGTCCGAGACCTTCGCACGGGCGTTCGCCAAACGTGGCTCGTTCCGGCGGGAGGCGGTCGATGCGCTCCCGTGGCTGCTCGGGATCGCCTCGAGGCAGATCCTCCACGAGCGCCGCCGGTTCGCCCGGTATCTCGCCGCCGTCGAGCGAGTTTCCTCGGACGTCCGAACGGCCGATCGAGAGACAGATCTCGGCCTGGCCGACCGAAGGCTCGACGCACCGGGCGACTGGGCGATGATGCGGGCGGCGCTCCTGACGCTGCCGGACACGGACCGCGAGCTGCTTCTGCTCGTCGCCTGGGACGAGCTCTCCTACGAGGAGGCGGCAGCCGTGCTCGAGCTGCCGCTCGGCACTGTCCGCTCCAAGCTTCATCGCGCGAAGGCACGCCTGCGGGAACTTCTCGAGTCGAACGGGAGAACCCGAGAGGACCGGGCCGTTCCGATCCCCAAGGAGGCAACATCACGATGAACGACGTGCTCGACATGCTCAGCTCTTTCCGGCTGGCGGCCGCCGGCCCGACCGACGCCGCTCTGGGCCGGGAAAGGACCGCGTTCATGGAAACACTCGCCGACGCGCCGACCGTCGCTCCTCGCAGGCTGCCGCGCCCGCGTCCACGTCGGATCCTGCTCGGGATCGTTGTTGCCCTGGTGGCCGTGGTCGGCACGGCGGCTGCGGCGGGAGTCGTCCCGAACGACGTCCAGCAGGCACTCGGCCTCGCTGCCCAACACAACCCGGACGCAGCGCTCACCCCGGAGGTCGACCAGGCGGTCGAGCGCACCTCGGCACCTACGGCCGACGGCGGCACGCTGGAGCTGTGGACTGCGCCGACGACCGGTGGCGGCACGTGCGCCTACCTCCGTCGGCTCGATGCGTCCGGCGCACCAGCGGATCGGGGGCCGATCAGCTGCGCGGTGAGCATTGCCGGCGACGGGAGGATGAGCGAGATGGCGATGACCGACCAGGCGGGATCACACTCGGTCGGCAGCACGATGACGCTCGGCGACCTGTTCGGCGATCGGGGCGTGAGCGCACAGCTCCAGGTTGGG
The DNA here is from genome assembly GCA_963720045.1 of uncultured Actinomycetota bacterium. Lineage (GTDB taxonomy): Bacteria > Actinomycetota > Thermoleophilia > Gaiellales > Gaiellaceae > PALSA-600. The sequence continues at coordinate 434,992 of CAVREC010000002.1, forward strand.
GCAAGCGGCGCCGCCACGCTCTTCGGACAAGCACCAGGCGAGGTTGCCAACGTGGAGGTCGTCGACTCCTCCGGCGCGGTGCTCGGTCAGGCGCGTGCCGACAGTGGATGGTTCCTGTTGACGCTCCCCGCGGATGCGGCGTCGGCGGCGGCATCGTTGGTCGGCCAGTCGCCTTCGGGCACAACGCTCGCCACGATGCCGATCGCGACACCGGCCCCACCGGCGAACTCGGGCGCTGAAGACAGCGCCGGCTGATCGATGGATGGGCGGGTGGCTGGCCGGACGCTCGGCTGCCCGCCGGCGTCAGCTCTCGAGCAGCGTGTCGACGCTCGTCGCGGAGAGGAGCGTCAGTCCGAGGTCGGAGACGCGCTGAAGGAGCGCCTGGAGCTCGGCCTGGTCGCGCACGGGACCCGAGAGGGTCGTCCTCCCGTTGCTCCGAGCCAGGCTCATGCCGGTGAACGCCTGTCCTGCACGCTCGCTGAGCTCCCCCTCGACGACGAGCCGGTACTCACGCTCCTGCACCGCTGAAGCATCAGCCGCTGGGTTCGGAGACGACAGCCGCAGGCGGCATTTCACATAGGTGAATCCGTTCTCGCGAGCACCTCGATCGCTTCGGCCCGGGCGACGGCGTCGATGCGGGAGTTGACGCCGAGCTTGCGGTAGATCGAACGGGTGTGCGAGCGCACCGTGTTCGCGGAGAGGAACATCTTCGTCGCGATCTGGGGCGCCGAGAGGTCGGATTCGAGCAGGGTGAGCACGGCGAGCTCGGCGGCACTCAGGGGCTCGAGGATCTCCCCTCCATTCGCCCGGCATTTCGCCGCTTCCAGCTCGTCCTCGACTTCCGCCGCGAGCTGGGGCGCGCATCCGGCGTCCTCGAGCTCGGAAAGGGCCACGCGGGCCGAGCACATCGCGTCCTCCGCCGCCTCGAGGCGACCTCGGTGGACACGGACGCGGGCGAGCAGGACGAGCAGCCACGCATGATGGACGGAAGGAAAGTCGTCGCGAAGGAAGCGCTCCGCATAGACGAACTCGCGCTCGGCCTGCGCCAGGTCGCCTTCTGCCGCAAGGACGCTTCCGAGCGCGGCAGCGGCGTGTGCTCCCAGCCAGCTCCGGCTGCTGCCGATGCCGCCGACGATCGCTTTCGCCTTCTCCGCATGTGCGCGCGCTGCCTGCAGTTGCCCGCTCTCCAGGGCGACGAGCGCCAGCGTCGTACGCACGAAAGCCTTCTCGGGCGGCCGGCGCTCCACATCTGGATGCTCGAGCGCCTCGATCGCCCGGTTTCGCGCCTCGTCGATCTCTCCGGCGTGGTAGAGAGCTCGTGCGTGCGCGGCCAGGGAGCTGACCATCAGCTCGTCGGCGGCGGCCCGGGCGATCGAGACCGCCGACCGGCCGTCCCACAAGGCCTGGGCGACACCTCCTTCGAGCGCCATCGCGCGCACCGTCTTCGCGGCCGACTCGATCAGCGGGTCGCAGAGGTCGGGCCGCTCGGCCCGGCTGCGGTCGGCGAGCGCGAGGAACCGACGCCGTTCGAGGCCGGATCCGCCGAGGAGCGTCACTGCCGTCGCGGCGGCGGTGGCGAGGACAGGATGCTCCACGATCACCTCGTCGGAGCGGGACTTCACCCAGTGCACCAGGGTCTGCCAGCTGCCGTTTCTGATCAGCACGAGGTGATACTCGACGAGGATCTCGGCGACGAGCTCGTCGTCTTCCGCCTCGGCGGCGTGTCGCATCGCCTCCACCGGCTGTCGCCTCGAGCGCAGCCAGTCGGCTGCGCGGCGGTGGATCTCGGCGGCTGCGCTCCGGATCGAGCGCCGCCAGATGGAAGCGCGCGAACTCCGCGAAGAGGGGATGGATGCGGAACCAGCCTCCCAGCTCGAGGCGGGTCGTGAACAGGTTCAGCCGCTCCAGCTCCTCGACGAGCGCGGCCGAGTCGGATCGCTCGAGGACGTCGTCGCACATCTCGGGAGTGAAGCGGCCGAGGACGGAGATGTGGAGCAGGAACGAGCGCAGCCCCTCCTCGAGCGCCATGAGGACCTCGTCGCTCAGGTAGTCGGCGACAAACCGCTGGTCTGCGCGGAACTCGTGCACGGCGCGTTGCGGGTCGTCGACGCTGCGCAGCCACAGCGCGGCGAGGAGCAGGGCCGCCGGCCATCCCTCCGTACGCTCGTGCAGGAACCCGATCTCGGCATCTCCGAGCGAGATTCCCGCCCGGTCGACGATCAGCCGCCGGGTCTCTTCCACCGTGAAGGCAAGGTCCTGGGCGCGAAGCTCGACGAGGTTCCCGCGCGCGCGGAGTTGCGCGAGTCTCAGGCCCGGATCCCTGCGGGTCAGCACGATCATCCGTGCACAGGAGGGAAGGCGTGTGAGCGCGTAGTCGAGCGACGCGATCGAGCCCTTCGAGGTGACGGTCTCGAGATCGTCGAGCACCACGATGAGTTCCTGGCCGAACGCCGCGATTCCGTTCATCAGCTCATCGACGGGAGCCTCGAGCTGACCGGAGGTCCTGGCGCAGCCGGCGGAGGGTGGCGTCTCCGAGGCCCCGGCGAACGCGCTCGACGGCCGTGGCGATGTAGCGCCAGAGCTGGACGGGGTCGTTGTCCTGGGCATCGAGGGTCACCCAGGCGAGCGCCGAGCCCCGGGCGGCACACCATTCCCTGACCGTTGTCGTCTTTCCATAGCCGGCAGGCGCCGCGACGAGGGTGAGCACCGCGTCTCCGCCGTCGTCCAGCGTTCGCTGGAGCTCCGACCTGACGACCAGGCCGGGACGGAGTCTCGGCGGCGCGAGCTTCGCCTCGGCGAGCAGAAGAGCTTCGGGGTGCTCCCGGGACCCGGCCGAGCCGATCGCGTCCATGCCGCTCGTCATTGAACGTCCGGTCCCATAGCTCACCCCTCAGCAAGCACAGTAGAGCCGGATGCCGACGGAGGCAAGCGCGGGGGCGAGCCTGCGTAGTCTCTACGGCCTCACCCGGGCCCGATCTGCGTGAACCGGCTCGGAAGGATGACGGCGGAGAGCATGAGCCCGTAGGCGATCGCCATCGCGGTGACGAACGTGTTGAAGCCGGCCTCGATCCCGCTCACCGTCTGGCCGGTGAGCAGCTGGAGGAGGCTGTTGAAGCCGGCGCTTCCCGGTACCAGCATCAGGACGCCCGGGACGATGAACACGAGCGGTGAGCTGCCGCAGCGGGAGGCTCGAGACGCCGCCCACCACGCCGAGTGCGAGCGAGGCCACGAAAACTCCCGCCGGAGCCCCGAGCAGTGCCTTGCCGGCCGCGTTGACGAGGATCGCGAGAATCGCCGCGGAGCACATGACCGGGGCGCTCCGGATCGGAGCGCGCAACGTGACGGTGAAGGCGAGCCCGGCGGCGGCCGCTGCGAGCACGTAGATGCTCGAGAAGCTCTGATGCGTCAGGTTCTGATGGGGGGCACCGAACCAGTTTGCAGCGATCGAGCGGCCGACACCGACGCCGAACACCAGCCCGAGCAACTGGACGAGGGCGTTGGCGGTGTTCGCTACGCCCGACTGCAGGTGCTGGGTCGCGATCTCGCGCATCCCGATCGTGAGCGCCATTCCCGGAAGGAAGGTGACGAGCGCGGCGAGCGTCACCACGTCCGGCGCGATCTTCAGCCCGAGCTCGGCGAGGAGCGACGCCGAGAAGCTGGCCGTGACGGCTGCGATCGGGGCGAGCATCGGCTCCGCCCGCACGGCTGCCCGGCTGGAGGCGAGCGCGATCAGGCCGACGAGGAGGCCGACCGCGCCGCTCGCGAGCGTCTCGCGCCAGCCGCCGCCGAGGACCGGCGCGACGGCCGCGCCGGCGAGCGCATAGGCCCCGAGCCGAACGGGCCACGGGCGGACGAGTGGGCGGGTCTGGACCTCCGCCAGCCGCGTGAGGGCCGCGTCGGGCTCGACCCGGCCGCCGAGGATGTCCTGGACGAGTTCGTCGAGGCGGGCGATCGCGTCGAGGTCGACCGCCGTCGGCCGGACGCGAAGCGTGAATGTCCGCTGGTCCGGAACCGCTCCGAGCGAGACATCGAGGATCGTGGGGGTGGCCGAGACCTGGGCGTCCTCGAAGCCGAGGGCCGTCGCAAGCGCGGCGAGTCGCTCTTCGAGGTCGGCGGTCGGGTAGCCGGCGTCGTGACCCACCCGCGCGAACCCGATCAGGAGCTCGATGCGTCGCTCGACCGGGACGCCGGTCTCCTGTTCGCCCGAGCCCCGAGGCTCTGCCAGGTTCACTCCGCGCCGGTTACTCGGCCGGCCCGGCGCCTCGAGCTCGGCCCCACCGGGCTTCGCCTTCGCGACCTTGAACCCGAGGAACCCGTACGCGATGTCGAGGACCGGGCTCAGCAGGTTGAAGTAGCAGTAGGGGAGGTAGGAGGCTGTCGGCACTCCGAGCACCCCCGAGATGTAGGCGCCGCAGGTGTTCCACGGCACGAGCACCGAGGTGACCGTTCCCGAGTCCTCGACCGCGCGCGAGAGCACTTCCGGCGCGAGCTCGCGCCGCTCGAACTCACCTCGGAACATCCGGCTCGGCAAGACGATCGCGACGTACTGGTCGCCGGCGACCACGTTCAGGCCGAACCCACTCGCGTTGACCGCGAGGATCAGCCGCCCTCGCGATCTCGCGTGCTCCACGACCGGCCGGAGGAGCCGCTCGAGAAACCCGGCGTGCTCGAGGATCGCTGCGAATGCAAGCGCGGCGAGGACGAGCCAGATCGTCGTCAGCAGGCTTGCCATCCCACCCCGCGAGAAGAGCTTGTCGACGGCGGGATAGCCGCTCGAGTGCACGTAGCCGGTGGCCATCGCGGTATAGATCGCCTTGATCCCGGTCGCGACCGTCCCGAGCCCCGGCTCGTCGACGAACGCCTTCACGTTCGTCCACTGCGTGAAGCAGCCGAGGATTCCGGCGAACAGCGCCGACCCGAGGATCGCGAGGAACGGCGGCGCCTTCTTCACCGTGAACACGACGAGAACGACGAGTGGAAGCAGGTTGATCGCCGAGATGTTGAAGGCCTTGCCGAGGATCTCGCGCGCCTGATCGGTGCTCACCTCGCCGTCCGGCGTCGCGTTCAGGCCGAGCACGAGGAAGATGACGAGGCTGATCCCCAGCGCCGGGCCGGCGGTCCAGAACATGTTCCGGATGTGTCGCGCGACGGTGAGGCCGCGCCCGACGAGCTTCGGGACGAGAATCGTCGTCTCCGAGAGCGGCGTCATCTTGTCGCCGAAGTACGCGCCGCAGATCACCGCTCCGGCGGCGATGTCCGGCGAGAGCCCCATCAGCTTCGACATCGCCACGAACGCGACGCCGAGCGTTCCCGCGGTCGTCCAGGAGCTGCCGGTGACGACGCCGACGAGAGCACAGATCACCGCCGTGGCGAGGAAGAAGATGTTCGGATTGAGCAGCCTGATCCCGTAGTCGACAACGGTCGGGATCGTTCCGGCCATGTTCCAGGTGCCGATCAACGCACCGACCGCGAGCAGGATGAAGATCGCGCCGACCGCCGTCGTGACTCCCCCGACGGCCGCATCTGCGACGGCCGAGACGGTGAAGCCGTTCTTGAACGCGATCAGGCTCGCGAAGGCCGCGCTGAGGAGAAGCGCGACCTGCAGCGGGCCGTCGGTCGCGCTCACTCCGAAGAGCCAGATCGTCAGCGCGATCAGCAAGATCAGCACGACGACCGGCATGACCGCGTCGAGCAGGCTCGGCGGCCTCGGCCCCAGCGTCGCGTCGTCGCCGGTCGTCACGCGTGTGTCTAGTTACCCTCGGCGGGCACGGCCTCCGTCTGCTCCGCCGGCGACGGCTCTTGCCGTGCGAGCAGGAGCCGCCTGCACTTCCGAGACCGGGACGATCAGGAACCCGATCACGATGCAGAGCAGCCACTGGTGCAGGTCGAGGTGGACGGTGTCGAGGATCCGCTGCAGGAACCCGAGCTCGGTTCCGAAGAGGATCGCCGCGAGCGAGCCGGCGCTGCAGAGCAGGAACATCCTGTCCTCGAGCACGTCGAGCGAGAACACCGAGCGGTGCTCGTCGCGCGCGCAGAACGAGAAGAACACATTGCTGAGCGCGAACGCCGTCAGGCCCATCGTGCGGGCGAGCGCGCTGGAGCTGTAGTGGTCGTCGGCCCACCAGATCAGCCCGAGCGTGCCTCCGCCCATCACGAGGCCGGCGATCGCGACCCAGACGAGCAACGGCTTCGGCAGGATCTGCTCGTCCGACGGCCGCGGCTTGCGCTTCATCAGGCCGTCGGCGGGCCGGCCGTAGCCGAGGCCGATCGCCTGCAGGACCTGGGTCGTGAAGTTCACGTACAGCGTCTGGAGCGGCACGAACGGGACGCCGCCGACGATGTTGAAGATGCTCGCGCCGAGGAACGTGACGATGAAGCCGACGAGCACGCCCATCTGGAAGCGGATGTACTTCGTGAGGTTGTCGTAGAGCCCGCGGCCGAGCTCGACCGCCTTCACGATCGTCGCGAAGTTGTCGTCGGTGAGGATCATCGTCGCGGCCTCCTTCGAGACCTCGGTGCCGGTGATCCCCATCGCGATCCCGATGTCGGCCCTCTTCAGCGCCGGCGCGTCGTTCACGCCGTCGCCCGTCATCGCGACGATGTCTCCCTTCCGCTTCAGGCTGTCGACGAGCCGCACCTTGTCCTCCGGCGCCACGCGCGCGATCACGCCGATCTCGCCGATCTGAGCGTCGAGCTCGTCGTCGCTCATCGCCTTGAACTCGGCGCCGTCGATCGCGCGGCCGGTGATGCCGAGCTCCTTCGCGATCGCAGCGGCCGTCACGGCATGGTCGCCCGTGATCATGCGCACCTGGATTCCCGCCTCGTGCGCGGTCGCGATCGCCACCTTCGCCGTGGGACGGGGTGGGTCGACGATCCCGACGAGTGCCAGGACCGTCATCCCGTCGAGGAGCGGGAGCAGGTCGGCGGACGGATCGAAGGCTTTCGGATCGAAGTCCTTGCGGCCGGTCGCCATCACGCGAAGCCCCTGACTTCCGAGACGCTCGTTCTCTTCCATGTAGCGCTGCTTGAACTCGTCGTCGACCGGGACGAGCGAGAGGTCCTCCGGTGCGGGGCGGGACACCGCCCGCGCGAGCAGCTGGTCGGGTGCGCCCTTGACGAGGCAGCGGACGACCTCGGCGCCGCTCTCGTCGGTCATCCGGTGGAACGTCGCCATCATCTTGTAGGCGGCGTCGAAGGGAAGCTCGGCCACGCGCGGGTACTGCTCGCGCGTCGCCATCGCGTCGATGCCGCCCTTCTCCGCGAGGACGACGAGTGCGCCCTCGGTCGGGTCGCCGATCAGCTCGCCGTCCTTGACGACGGCGTCGGCGCAGAGAGCCATCGGTAGCAGGAACTGATCGAGCGGCACCTCGGTCAGGCCGAACGCGTGCTTGATCGTCCCCTCGATGCCGTACCCGCCGCCGGACACCGTGTAGCGCCGGCCCGGGATCGTCAGCTCGACCGCCGTCATCTGGTTCAGGGTCAGCGTCCCGGTCTTGTCGGAGTTGATCGCCGAGGTCGAGCCGAGCGTCTCGGTCGAGCGGAGGCGCTTCATGATCGCGTTCGCTTTCGCGAGCTGCTGCGTCCCGTAGGAGAGGATCGTGGTCACGACCGCGGGAAGCCCGGTCGGGATCGCCGAGATCGCAAAGGCGATCGCCGCGGTGAAGACCGTATCGAAGCTCTCGCCGCGCGACAGGTTGAGCACGATCGAGATGCCGACGGCCGCGCCGGAGATCACGAGGATCTGGCTCGTCAGCTTCTTGAGCTGCTTCGTCAGCGGCGTGTCCGTCTCCCCGGTGTCCGCGAGCATGCGCGAGATGTGGCCGACCTCCGTCGCCATCCCGGTCGTGGTGACGATGAAGGAGCCCGCGCCGCGGGTCACGTTCGTGTTCATGTAGACCATGTCGGTCCGGTCGCCGAGCGGCGTATCGGGCGACTCGACCGCGTCGACACCCTTCGAGACGGGCAGGCTCTCGCCCGTGAGTGCGGACTCGGCGACCTCGAGGGTCGCCGCCGACATCAGCCGTCCGTCGGCCGGGACGACGTCACCGGCCTCGATCAGGACGACGTCGCCGGGGACGAGCTCCTCCGCCGGAATCTGGACGAGCTCCCCGTCGCGGCGGACGCGCGCCTTCACGATCATCATCTTCTGGAGCGCGGCGACGGCCTCGGCCGCCTTGCCCTCCTGGCGAAGGCCGAGCACCGCGTTGAAGAGCGTCAGGAAAAGCAGGACGAGGCCTGTCCCGAGCTCCTTCAGCGGGTAGAGGCTGCCGATTCCGGCGACGAGGAGGACGATCTGCATCGGGTCGCGGTACTGGCGGACGAAGGCGCGCCAGCGCGGCTCGACCGCTGCCACCGCGAACGTGTTCGGCCCGACCGAGGCGCGGCGGGAGGCAACCTCGGCTGCCGTGAGGCCACGAGCGGGGTCGACCCCGATCTGGCTCGCAACCTCGGCGGGCGGGAGCGCGTACCACGCGACGGCCGGGGTGCCGTTCGCGGTGGCTTCCTCGGTCGTCGCCATCAGTGAGTCTCCTTCCGTTGCAAATGGGTCTCGGGGGTTCTTGCTTTGCGTTCAGCGGGGAGGGCCGAGCTCGAGGCCGTCCGCGTCGAGGGTCACGGTTGTCCCGGCGTCGCCTGCGAGCAATGCCGGGGTGTCGGTCATCGATCCGATCACAGCCTGCTTGCCCGTCTTCTCGACGAACTCGCACGCCGCGAGCACCTTCGGGCCCATCGAGCCCTCGGCGAACCCTTCGCTCCGAAGCGTCGCCGGGTCGGCGCGGCGGATCGGCCGCGCCGTCGGCGTGTCCCAGTCGACGTAGGCGGCGTCGACGTCGGTGACGATCAGCAGCCTGTCGGCTTCGAGCTCGATCGCGAGCAGCGCACTCGCGAGGTCCTTGTCGATCACGGCCTCGACGCCGACGAGCCGCCGGCCGGCGGGGACGGCCTCGTCGGTGTAGCGGGTCGGGATCCCGCCGCCTCCGGCGCAGATCACGACCGTGCCCTGCTCGAGTAGCGCCTTCACCGGGCGGAGCTCGAAGATCCGCTTCGGGACCGGGGAGGGCACGACGCGGCGGAAGCTCGGGCCGTCGGGCTTGAACGTCCAGCCCTTCTCCGCCCCGAGGCGGTCGGCCTCGGCTTTTTCGTAGACCGGCCCGATCGGCTTCGTCGGGTTTCCGAAAGCGGGGTCGTCGCCGTCCACTTCGATCATCGTAAGCAGCGTCGCGAGCGGCCGCTCCTGCGGCAGGAGGTTCCCGAGCTCCTGCTCGATCAGGTACCCGATCATCCCCTCGGTCTGGGCGCCGAGGAGGTCGAGCGGGTAGGCCTCGACGGCCGTGTATGCGGAGCCCATCAGCGCCAGCAGACCGACCTGGGGGCCGTTGCCGTGGGAGATCACGAGCTCGTGCTCGAGTGCGATCGGGGCCAGAGCCGCGCACGCCGTCTGCGCGTTCGCGCGCTGGTTCTGGGCGGTCAGCGGCTCGCCGCGTCGCAGCAGCGCGTTTCCGCCGAGAGCCGCGACGACACGCATCGTCAGTCCGCGAGCGTGGCGACCATGACCGCCTTGATCGTGTGCATCCGGTTCTCGGCCTCGTCGAAGACGAGGGATGCCGGCGACTCGAAGACCTCCTCGGTCACCTCGAGCGCGTCCATCCCGAACTTCTCGAAGATCTCCTTGCCGACCTGGGTCTCGGTGTTGTGGAAGGCCGGAAGGCAGTGCATGAACTTCACGTCGGGGTTGCCGGTGAGCGCCATCGTCTGCGCGTTCACCTGGTAGGGCGTGAGCAGCTCGATGCGCTCCTTCCAGACCTCGTCGGGCTCGCCCATCGAAACCCAGACGTCGGTGAGGAGCGCATCGGCGCCCTTCACGGCCTCGGCGAGGTCGTCGGTGATCGTGATCGTGGCGCCCGTCTCGGCCGCGACCGACCGGGCGAGCTCGACGATCTCCTCGCGCGGCCAGAGCGATTTGGGGCTCGCGATCCGGACGTCCATCCCGAGCTTCGCTCCCCCGACGAGGTAGGAGTCCGCCATGTTGAAGCGCGCGTCGCCGAGGTAGCAGAAGCAGACCTCGTCGAGCGGCTTTCCCAGGTGCTCGCGAAAGGTGAGGAAGTCCGCCAGGATCTGGGTCGGGTGCCATTCGTCGGTGAGGCCGTTGTAGACCGGGACGCCGGCCCACCGGGCGAGCTCCTCGGCCGCATCCTGGGTGAAGCCGCGGTATTCGATCGCGTCGTACATCCGGCCGAGGACGCGCGCCGTGTCCTTCACGGTCTCCTTGTGGCCCATGTGCGAGCCCGACGGGCCGATGAAGGTCACGTGGGCGCCCTGGTCGTAGGCCGCGACCTCGAACGAGCAGCGGGTCCTCGTCGAGTCCTTCTCGAAGATCAGCGCGATCTCCTTGCCGGCGAGCTTCTTCTCCTCGGTCCCCTCTTTCTTCGCCGCCTTCAGCTCGGCTGCCAGATCGAGCAGGTAGGTGAGCTCCTCGGGCGTGAAGTCCGCCAGCTTCATCAGGTGCCGGCCGCGCAGGTTGGTTGTGGTGCTCATGCTTCTCTGTCCCCCTTCTTCATGCGTCTCGGACGATCGGGCAGGTCATGCAGTGGCCGCCGCCGCGGCCCTTGCCGAGCTCCTGGCCCGCGATCGCGAGCACCTCGACTCCGGCCTTCTCGAGCTTCGTGTTCGTCGCCTCGTTGCGTTCGTAGGCCACGACGACTCCGGGCTCGAGGGCGACGACGTTGTTGCCGTCGTCCCACTGGTTCCGCTCCGCCTCGAACTCGTCGCCTCCCGTGGTCACGAGCTTCATGCCCTCGATTCCGAGCGCGTCCCTCAGTTCGTCGAGGAACGGGCGCTCGGATACCTCGGCCTCGACGCCGGAGGCCCCGCCGGGACGGAAGAGGATCGGGCGGATCTGCGAGACCACCGGCTCGTACAGCGTGGCGACGTCGCGGTCGCAGAACGTGAAGACCGTGTCGAGGTGCATCGCGGCGCGCTCGCGCGGCATCTGCGCGCCGATCACGAGCCGCGCCGCACCGGCCTCGAACATGTTGTGCGCGAGGATGCTGACGGCCCGGGCGGTGCTGCGCTCGCCCATTCCGACGAGGACGACGCCGTCCCCGACGGGCATCATGTCGCCGCCCTCCATCCGGGCTGCCCCCCAGTCGTGGTCGGCGCCGCCGAACCAGATCTTGAAGTCGGCGGCGTGGAACCGCGGGTGGAAGCGGTAGATCGCCTCGACGTTCAGCGTCTCGAGCTGCCGGGCAGGCCAGAACATCGGGTTCAGCGAGACGCCCCCGTAGAGCCACGCGCTCGTGTCGCGCGTGAAGAGCTGGTTGGGAAGCGGCGGCAGAATGAAGTCGGTCGGGTGGAGCGCCTTGCCGATCGCCGAGCGCATCTCGTCCGGCAGCTCGAGGAGCGTGATCCCGCCGGTCAGCCGCGTCGCGAGCTCCTCGGCCGGCATCTCGTCGAGCCATTCACGCAGCGGCTCGACGAACATCACGGTGACGTCCTCGGGCCTGACCCGGCGTGAGAGCAGCCACTCGCGTGCCTTCGCGTGCTCGAGGGTCTCGGCGAGCAGCTCGTGCAGCAGCAGGACCTCGGTGCCGCGCTCGCGCATCAGGTCGACGAACGCATCGTGTTCCTGGCGGGCGCGGCGCACCCAGATCACGTCGTCGAAGAGCAGCTCGTGGCAGTTCGTCGGCGACAGCCGTTCGTGGGCCAGGTCGGGCCGGTGCACCATCACCGTGCGGAGCTTCCCCACCTCGGAGTTCGTGCCAAGAGCGGTTTCGGTGGCAGTGCTCATTCGGTCTCCTTTCTCGAGGATCTCATCCGACGGCCGCCGAGATGCCGATGAACAAGCAGCAGATCACGAACACGGCGAGGACGAAGGGCCAGACGAACTTCAGGTAGCGGTCGTAGCCGACCTTCGACAGGGCGAGGCCGCCCATGATCACGGCCGAGGTCGGCGTGATCAGGTTGACGAGCCCCGAGGCCGACTGGAATGCCGTCACGGTGACCGCGCGCGAGACGCCGGCGAAGTCGGCGAGCGGCGCAAGGATCGGCATCACGAGCGCGGCATGCCCGGACGACGACGGCACGAGGAAGGCGATCGGCAGGTTGACGAGGAAGGCGAGGACGCCGAAAGTGCCTTGCGACTTGCCCGAGACAGCGTTCTCCATCCAGTGCAGGACGGTATCGGTCATGTAGGCGTTCTTCATCAGGACGGTGATCCCGCGCGCGAGCACGATGATCAGCCCGGCACCGAGGAAGTCGGCCGCTCCGGCGACGATGGTCGTGACGGTTCCCTCCTCGCCGAGCTTCGCGATGAGGCCGATCACGACCGCCATCACCAGGAAGAGCGACGCCGCTTCGGGGAAGTAGAAGTCGGCGAACGTCGGCAGGGGGAAGTTCTTGCTGAACCCCTCGTTCCAGAGGTCGTTCCACGGGATGAACCCATAGATCATCACCAGGAACGTCCCCGCGAAGAGGACCAGGATCACCTTCTGGCGGCCGGTGAGGGCAGGAACGTCGCTGATCAGCTCCTCGGCGTCGGACGCGTCCGACGCGGACACGCCGACGATCGACGTCTCCGGGTGTGCCTTCACGCGCCGCGCATACCGGATCACGAACGCGATCGCGAGGGTGACGAGCACGAACCACATCGCGATCCGAAGCCCGATCCCGTCGCCGATCGAGATCCCGGCCGCGTCCGAGGCGACCCCGGTCGAGAACGGGTTGACGGTCGAGGCGATCACGCCGCTCCCCGCACCGAGGAAGATGATCGCCGCTGCGACCATGCGGTCGTAGCCGAGCGCGAGCGAGAGTGGCACGAGGAGCACGAAGAAGCCCAGCGTCTCCTCCCACATCCCGTACGAGGTGCCGCCGAGGGCGAAGACGCACATCAGGATCGCGATCAGAACCTCGCCGCTCGAGCGGAACCGGAGCGCGAGGCGGCCGATCCCGGTCTGGATCGCCTCGGTCTTCATCGTCACGGTGATGAACGCGCCGACCGCGAGCACGAAGAGGAAGATCGCCGCCGACCCGTAGAGGAAGCCCTCTTCCCAGGGCCCGACGAATCCCTTGGCGCTCTCGACGCCGTAGAGGCCGTTCGGCGGGGCGTCCCAGAGTTGCTTGAAGCGGAAGCTCAACGCCGTCTCGACGCACGGCTGCCCGGCCTCGCCCGCCGTGATCGTGGCGCCGGGAGCCGACTCGGCGTCGGTCGGCGCGACACCGCTCTCTGTCGGCGACTCGACGTCGATGGCCGGCGCGGTTTCCGCCGGTGCGTTGCACGACGGCAGCTTGTGGTAGCTGCCGGGCACGGGGGAGCCGGTCGCGTCGGTCTTGTAGGCGCCCGCAGGCACGAAGAACGAGGCGATCCAGACGAGGAGCAGGACGGCGAAGAGGACGGTGAACGCCGTCGGGAACTTGAACTTTTTGGACGTCGGCTCCTCCTCGGGGCCGCCGGGCTCCGGCGCGCTGCTCATCCGCCGAGTGGCCCCCTGTTCATGCGGTCGGTTCTCCCTCGGCAGAGCACGGCGGGAGCATCGCAACGGAGCCGTGGCGCTTCCGCGTGGCGCGCGACAATCACCTTGGTGATTCCGATTGCCGGTTGTTCACAGGGTTGTCAGTCAGGCGGTGCAGTCTCTCAACCGAGCGCCATCGCTTCGGCCGCCTCGGATGGCTCGGGGTCCGGAAGGCGCATCATCCGGAACGAGTTGCCGAAGCCGAGCAGGCCGGCGAGGAGGGGCACGAGTAGCGCCACCTGGAGCGCGCGATGCCTCGACTCGGTGTTGATGCGGATGATCTCGGCCTTGATCCGGGGAGGCTGACGGCCGAGTTGCTCCTCGAGCTGCGTGTTGCTCATCACCTCCGCGTCGTGCTCGAGCGCCTTGGCGATCTCCTTCTGGTGAGTCGGGCGGAGCACGCTGCTCGACTCCGACAGGTGCGTGAATGAGAACGAGAGCGTCGCCAGCATGATCGCGCCCGAGAACGCGAGGCCGAAGGAGAGGCCGAACGAGCCTGCCGCCGAGTTGACGCCGGCGGCTTCGCTCACCCGCTCCTCCGAGATCGGTGAGAGCGTGTAGTTGTTGAGCTGCGAGACGAGCAGGCCCAGCCCTGAGCCGGTGACGAGGAGTGGGAGTACGAGGTACCAACCCGACGTTGCCCGCGGGACGATCGGGATCAGCGCCGCGATTCCGATCGTCAGGAGCGCGAAGCCGATCCGGATGATTCCGGCCGGCCGTCGCTTCGTTCCTTTCTTGGCGGCGACGAGAGCCACTGCGAACATGCTGAGCGAGAGCGGCGCGAGCGAGATCCCGGCCTGCAGCGCGTTGTACTCGAAGACCATCTGGAGGTAGATCGGAAGGGCGATCATCGCCCCGCCGAGCGCAATCTGCTGGAGCATCTGCTCGGAGATCCCGAACCGAAACAGCTTCGCGCTGAAGAGACCCGGGTCGATCAGCGTCGGCTTTCCCTCGCGTTTCCGGCGCACGAGCCAGTAGACGAGCCCCACCATCGCGAGCGCCCCGACGACGAGCAGTTCCGCAACGGCTTCTCCTCCCTCCTGCCAGACGAGGATCCCGAGCACCAGACCGCCCATCCCGAGGACGGAGAGCACCGCCCCCACCAGGTCGATTCGCCGGGGCCCCGTGTACGGCACGTCGCGCACGAGCCCGATGCCCGAGAGGACGATCGCAATCACGACGTCTTCGAGCAGGAACGCGACGCGCCACGAGAGGAAGGTGGTGATGAAGCCTCCGATCAGGGGCCCGACGGCCGCCGCGATCGCCGCCGCGGCACCGACCAGGGCGTAGGCCTTCTTCTGGGCCGCTCCCTCGAAGTTGCCGTGGATCAGGGACTGCATCGCCGGCAGCAGCAGCGAGGCGCCGAGCCCACCGATGATCGCCCAGAAGATGATGATCGCCGTCAGGTTCTGGGCGAGTGCCATCGCCAGGGCGCCCACCGCGTAGCCGAGCAGCCCGAGCACGTAGGCGCGCTTGCGCCCGATCAGGTCGCCGACCTTGCTCCCGATCAGGATGAAGGCGGCAGAGACGAGTGCCTCGAGCGCGATCGCCGACTGGACGCCGCTGACCGTCGTGCCGAGATCGTGGACCACCGCCGAGATCGACACGTTCATCAGCGACGTGTCGACGACGAGCACGAACATCGCCATCGCGAGCAGGATCGCGAGCCGCGTGTCGCCCTTCGACTGGACGGGAGCGGCGAGGGCCGCCTGCTCGTTCGCCGGGAGATCGGTCATGCCGGGGCGGCCTCGCCACTGCGCCTGAAGACGGCGTCGAGGATGACGGACGCGATTGCGATCGCGACGATCGCGATGAACGTCCCCGGGTCGTTCCTGACGATGTCGACGGCGAAGAAGGCGAGCACGATCGCCGTCACCGCGATGGCGATCACGACGATCGCGGTGTTGCTCCCGGTGTCGGCGCGCCTCCGGTAGCCCGCTGCGCCCACGAGCACGAAGACGATCAGGGAGACGGCGCTCCCGACCGAGGCGATCGCCGAGAGGTTCACGAGGTTCGCCACGAGCAGGACGAGAGCGGTCGTGATGATGAGGCCACCGTTCCGGCCGAGTCGCGACCGGCTGCCGAACCAGTGGGGAAACAGCCCCTGCTCTGCGAGCATGTTCGTGAGGTTCGAGGAGGCATAGAGGGTCGCGTTCGTCGCGCCGGCCGTTGCGAGCAGCGCGACGATCGCCATCATCGTGAAGCCGGCGTCCCCGAGCGTCGGCCGGGCGGCCTCGGCGATCGCGGTCTCCCCGTATCCGATCACCTGGGTCACCGTGAGCGTTCCGAACACGCCGATCGCGATCAGCACGTAGGTCACCGCCGTGATCGCGAGGGAGAGGTAGGTCGCCCTCGGGATGTCGCGCTGAGGGTTGCGCAGGTCACCGCCCGTGAAGGTGATCACGTTGAAGCCGAGATAGGCGAAGAAGGTGAGCGCGACGCTGGCGACGATCTTCGAGGCGGAGGGGTAGCCGCTGAACGCGAGCAGGCTCGTGTCGATGTTCGGGAGCGTCGCGCAGATGAAGATCGCGAAGACCGCGAGGACGACGACGACGATCGCCGACTGTGCGGCTGCGACGCTCTTCGTCCCTACGAGGTTCAGCCCGAGCATCACGAACAGGATGAGGGTGGTGAAGAGATGGTTCCAGGCGTTGCTCGCGTTCTCGCCGACGAACAGGGCGGTGGCGTAGCCGCCGAACGAGACGGCGACCATCGCGGTCACGATCACGATCGCCGCGATGTACCCGAGCCACGAGGCGATGCCGACCATCCGGCCGACGCCGAATCCCTTGACGAGATATGTGATGAGCCCGCCCGACGACGGATAGGTCACTCCAAGTTTCGCGCAGACGTAGCCGAGGAGCATCGCCACCACGCCTCCGAGCAGGAACGAGATCCAGACCCCTGCCCCGGCGACCGCGCCCGCCTCGCCGAGCAGCGCGAAGATCCCGGCGCCGATCATCGATCCGATGCCGAGCACCGTCGCGCCGCGAAGGGTCATCGTCCGCGGATGCTCGACTGCCGGCGCGGCAGCCTCTGGTACCGCCACGCTCAGCGGAGGCCCTGAGCGGAGGGGAGGCCCACAGCGCGTTCCTTGGTCATCGAGGCACGGATCGGCAGCGCGTCGTCTATGCGCTGGGAAGTGGTCTCGTGCTCACATGGCCGGCCGAGTCGACCGTGACGAGCATCGACTCCTGGCCGCGACGAAGGACGGCCGAGTCCGCCGTCTGAGACTCGATCGCCCAGCCCTGCGCCGTCCAGCTCGCGACCGCCGCGTCGAGTTTGCCCCGTCCCGCGTCGGCCGGCGCCGGACCGCCGCCTCCGCCCCGGCGGGCGAGAAGCACGATCAGCCCGATCAGCCCGACTGCGAGCATCGCCAGCAAAACCCAGACCCAGGCCGGCGTTTCGTCGTCGTCGGAGCTCGACGTCGTAGACGTGTTCACCGGCAGGACGCGGGTCGTCGTCACCTGGACGGTGGTGGTCACGGCGCTCGTCGGCGTCGTCTCCGTGGCCGTCGTCTCTGCAGTTGTCGTCTCCGCGGTCGTCGACTCGACGGTCGTCGTCGGTGTCGTCGTGGTCGTGTCGGCTGCAATTCCTCCCGAGGCGATCGCCGCAGCGAGCAGGACTCCGGTCACGAAGGTCGTGCCGAGTCCCAGGAGCTTGGTGGTTCTCGAGATCCGCCGGATGTGTCCCTCTCGTCTGTCGAAGTGCAAGCCGATCATCTCTCCTTGCTTTCGCTCGCAACGAGCCGATTCCTGGCCCGAGAGGCGAGGTTCGCGCATCGCGGCTCTGGCGGGTGGCGCGACGGCGCGGTTCACATGGGTGAACACGAATCGGGAGCCCTGAGACCGCCGCAGCCCCCGCGGGTCATCCGGAATCACCTATGTTTCTTGCACAGCCCGCACGCGGGGCCCTCGAGAACGAGAAACGAGAGGAGACCAGATGTTTCGGCGTAGACGGCCGCTGCTCGGCGCGGCGATGATCGGTGGGACTGCGTATGCCGCCCACAAGGCGGGCGAGAACCAGGCATACGCCCAGCAGCAGGAGTCGGATCAGGAGGCGCGGCTCGCAGCACTCGAGGCGCAGCAGTACCAGGCCGCGCCGGCTCCGGTGGCTGCAGCACCGACCCCGCCGCCGCAGAACGACATGATCGCGCAGATCCAGCAGCTCGCCCAGCTCCGCGACCAGGGCGTGCTGTCTCCCGAGGAGTTCTCGGCCGCGAAGACGAAGCTGCTCGCCGGATAGCCCGAGGCAAGAGACAAGTGGCGACCGGGCCCATTCAGATCCTCGTCGTCGGCTTCGACCATCCCGAGTTCGAGGGCGAGGTGCTCGAGGAGCTTCGGCGGCTCCGGGAGAGCGACACCGTTCGCCTGATCGACCTGGTAGTCGTCCACAAAGACGAGCACGGGAACCTCGAGAAGTTCAGGCACTCGGATCTGGCTCCCGAGGAGCTCGAGGAGCTCGGCGGCACGATCGGCGCGCTGATCGGGCTCGGGTTCGGCGCTGACCAGGAGACGATGGAGGTGGCAGCTCGGTTCGGCGCCGAGGCGATCGCGAACGAGCCCGAGATGAGCGAGAGCTGGTACGTAGACGACGCGATCCCGCCCGGAACGGCGGCGGCGATCGCGCTTGTCGAACACCGCTGGGCGATCCCGTTTCGTGAGGCAATGCACTCGGCGGGCGGGTTCCACCTCGCAGACGCGTGGATCCACCCGGCGGATCTGGTCGCGATCGGGATGCTCGCCGCCGAGGAGCGCGCCGAGAGCGCGTGAAGCAAGGACACAGCCGAGGGCAGGCACAGGGGCACCGTCACGTGCACGTAGAAGCTCTCCACACAAGGACGCTTCGTCGATCGGGCCCGTTGGGCGGTGCGAGGCAAGGACGCAGGGAGCGGGAATAGCTTGCCTATTTTCGCGACCGAGGACGCAGCATCGCGCCGTCCAGCGTGGCCGAGCGACTCAAGGCTTCATGTGTGAGAGCTTCTTAGGCCTGAAGGCTCAGATGAGGTCTAATCACCTCCTCATGAGGCGTCGGTTCACTTGGCGCCATGCAGGGAGCCGGGAAATCCCAGGGGGCGTCTGGCGCAGAGCTCCGCTTCTCCGACGAGGGTGCGAGCGGACGCCCTGATCCGGGCGCGCAGGGATGCGAACGGGCCGTGTGAGCGGTCCGCTCGAGCCGGTGGATCGGCGCGCCCAGCGCCGCGGCGCTCGATCGCGGCGACGGAAGAGGCAGCGGCGGCTCGGCTGGCTCGCGCTGGCGGTCGTTGTGATCGTCGCGGCACCGATCGTCCTCGTGCCCGGCGGCGCGAAGCATCCGAGTGGACTGCCCCGGTCGCCCGCGACCACGCGGACGGTCAAGCCGCCGGCACATGTCGTGCGCGTTCTGCGACGAACGACCCTCGTCGAGCACCCCGCGGGTAGCCTGCCCGCGCCGCTTCAGGATCCCTCGAGTGCCGTCGTCGGCGGGAAGGCGCTGCTCTTCGGCGGCCTTACGGCAGCTGACACGTCCACGGATCAGATCGTCGAGCTCGACTCGACCGGAGGACGGGTCGTCGGACATCTTCCCTCGGCCCGGCACGATACGGGCGCCGCGGCGATCGGGCGATACGCCTACGTGTTTGGCGGCGGCGACGGTGTCTCGCAGCTCGACCAGATCGTCCGGTTCGATCCGGCCACCGGAAACGCCACGGTTGTCGGGAGCCTGCCCGCGGCGAGCTCCGACTCGTCGGCGGCCGCGATCGGCGGCACCGCCTACGTGGTCGGCGGCTACACCGGGACGCAATGGCTGAACACGATCGTGGCCTGGCGCCCGGGTGCGAGCGCGAAGGTGGTGGCCCGGCTGCCCTTCGCCGTCCGTTACGCCGCGGTTGCCTCGGCGGGCGGGCATCTGGTGATCGCGGGCGGCTCACTCGAGGACGGGTCCGCGAGCTCGGCCGTCTTCGAGTTCACGCCCGGGCAGCGGGCCCCGGTCCGGATCGGAGCCCTCGCTGCGCCTACGACCCACGCGACCGCGGCGGCGACCGGCGGGACCGTCTACGTGATCGGCGGTCGAGGCGCGGCCCTGGGCTCGGCTACCAACGGGATCGTCTCGGTGTCGGTTTCCTCAGGCAAGATCGCCGCGGCCGGCGCGCTCGCCTCGCCGCGCTCGGACCTTGCGGGCGTATCCCAGGGAGCTCGCATTCTCGTGGCCGGCGGGAGTGGGCGGGCGGCACGGTCGCGACGATCGGCGAGCTCCACCGTGCGTTCGTTGCCGCAAAGCGACACGTCGCCTCGGGGGCGAGCACCGATATCTACCGCTACGACGGCACGAACATGCTGAACGCCGTGACGCGACAGGCAAAGCCGCTCGTGTACGTGCCGAACAGCCAGAGCAATACAGTCGACGTGATCGACCCGGCGACGTTTCGCGTCGTCGAGCATTTCTCTGTCGGCTACCTCCCGCAGCACGTCGTTCCCGCCTGGAACCTGCGGACGCTCTACGTCACGAACGACGCCGGCAACAGCCTGACGCCGATCGATCCGCGGACCGGCAGGCCCGGGTGCGCCGATCCCGGTCGACGACCCGTACAACATGTACTTCACCCCCGACGGCCAGCACGCGATCGTCGTCGCCGAGCGGCTCCACCGCCTCGACTTCCGAAACCCGCACACTTTTGCGCTCCAGCGTTCGCTGACCGTGCCCTGTGTCGGGATCGACCACATGGACTTCTCTGCGGACGGCTCGTATCTGATCGCGAGCTGCGAGTTCTCGGGACAGCTCGTCAAGGTCGACCTCAGTTCCGACACGGTTGCTGCGGTGATGACGCTTCCCGACGGTTCCATCGGGATGCCCCAGGACGTCAAGCTCTCCGCCGACGGCCGCGTCTTCTACGTCGCCGACAACCGTGCAAGCGGCGTCTGGATCGTGAACGGCGACACGATGCACGCCCTCGGGTTCATCCACACGGGCGCCGGGGCCCACGGCCTGTACCCGAGCCGCGACGGGCGGTTCCTGTACGTCACGAACCGGCTGGCCGGGTCGATCTCGGTGATCAGCTTCGCCACGCGCAAGGTCGTCGCGACCTGGCAGATCCCCGGCGGCGGCAGCCCCGACATGGGCGGCGTCACGGCAAACGGCCGCGTGCTCTGGGTGTCGGGGCGCTACAGCGGAGTCGTCTACGCGATCTCGACCCGAACCGGGCATTTGCTGGCGAAGATCCCCGTCGGGCAGGGACCGCACGGACTCTGCGTCTGGCCCCAACCCGGCCGTTATTCGCTCGGCCACACCGGAGACATGCGGTAACGGGTTCTGCTTCTACGGGGAGCCCTCGGGATCCCGATCGACGGGTACTGGCTCCGGCTGCGGATCGCCTGGCGCGGATTCCGTGATGCGGTAGCCGACGTTGGTGATGGTCTCGATTGCCTGAGGCTCTCCGAGTTTTCGTCGCAGACGGCTGATGGTGACGTGGACGGTGTTGCTGAAGGGGTCGAGCGTACTCGTCCCAGACCTGGGCGAAGAGGTTTTCGGCGCTGAGGACTGCGTGTCGGGCGCGCATCAGGGCCTCGAGTACCGCGAATTCCTTGGCCGAGAGGTCGAGCCGTCGTCCGTCGCGGGTGGCGGAGTGGTGGAGCGGGTCGAGCTCGATTCCGGCCGCCCGGAAGATCCTGGCCTGAGCGGTGGGCCGGCGGCGGGCGAGAGCGCGGATGCGGAGCACGAGCTCGGGGAGATGGAATGGCTTCGAGAGGTAGTCGTCTGCTCCGAGGCTGAGGCCGCTGACCCGTTCTGCGGGGGTGGCGGATGCCGTGAGCATGAGGACCATCGCCGGGTTCTCGCGCTCGGTGATCATGGCGGCAGATCGTGTCGCCGTGGACTCCGGGGAGGTCGCGGTCGAGGACGACCACCTCGTAGCTGTTGAGGTCGAGCTTGCGTGCTGCCTGCAGCCCGTCGTAGGCGACGTCGACGGCCATGCCTTCGTCCTGTAGCCCTTCGACGAGGGCATCGGCGAGGGTGCGCGAGTCTTCGACGACGAGCACTCTCACGCCGGCGCTCCTGCTCTTCACGGACTGCGAGGGGGAGGGTTACGGTCACGCGTAGTCCGCCGTCCGGGCGGGCTTCGAGATCGAGCGTGCCGGCGTGGACTTCGACGATCGAGGCGACGATCGAGAGCCCGAGGCCCGGCACCGTTGTCCGATCCGGTTCGCTCGGCGCCGATGCGCCGGAACGGTTGCGTGAGCTGCGCGACCTGGACGGGGAGGGCACGGGCCGCCGTTCTCGACGACAAGCTGCGCGCGCCCGTCCTCGACCGCGGTGGTGACGCGGACCCAGCCTGCCTGCTGGTTGTGGCCGATCGAGTTGTCGATCACGTTCCCGACCATCCGCGAGAGCAGCGTCTTGCTGCCGGTGACCCGGGCGTCGGAAGACCCCTGTTCCTCGACGGTCCAGCCCGATGCGCGGCGATCGCGTCGGCCGGTGCTCGATCGCGAGCTGGGCGAGGTCGGCGACCGAGACGGTCGACAGTGTCGGGCGGCGCGCCCCTGCTGGCTCTGGGCGAGGGTGAGGAAGCTTTCGAGCAGCCGGTCGACCTGGTCGAGCTCGCGGCGGAGCCGGTCGGCGAGCGTGGCGATCTGCGGCGGACCGGGCCGGGTTTGGCCATCGCCACGTCGAGCGAAGTCCGCATTCCGGCGAGTGGCGTGCGCAGCTCGTGCGGAGGCGTTCGCGACGAACTGGCGCTCGAACGCGAACGAGCGCTCGAGCCGGTCGAGTAGCTCGTCGAAGGTGTCTGCGAGTTCCTTGAGCTCGTCGTCCGGGCCGGCGATGTTGAGGCGCTCGTGCAGGTTGGTAGCGGAGATCTCCCTCGTCGTTGCCGTGATCGCGCGCAGCGGCCGCAGGAACCGCCCGGCCACGAGCCACCCGACCGCAAGCGAGAGCCCGCCATGATCGCCAGGGCGATCGCAGAGGCGATCAGTAGCTGATGGCGGTCGGAGCTATGCTGCGTGATGCCGGTCGCCGGGTTCTGCCGGCTCCGGCCGGCACCGGCTGCGCGAACTGGTTCACCGTTCTGCTCTGCCACACTGCGATCGTGACGGCCAACAGGACGGCCCCGGACGCGAGGAAGACGACGAAGAACAGAACGGCGAGACGTACCCGGATCGTGCGCCGTGCAAGCCGGTGGCGAGGACGCGGGTCGCCGCTGGCGCTCCAGGCCGGTGTCCGTCGCGCGGTCGGCTGAGTCTGGCGATCGTCTCGCCGGTGACCTGAGGATGCCTGAGCTCGGATGACAACGGGATAACAGCCGCCGTTAGCTCGGTGTCAGGGGCACTGGCGTAGAACGGTGAGACCGATCCTCGAACCCAAGGAGCGAACTAGATGGCGAGCGCATCCGACCACAAAGAGCACGATCGAGCTCATGCACTCGCGGCTCGCAGCTGCGACGGCCGCTTCCGATCAAGTGGATGACCGCGGCGGCGGCGATGCTCGCGCTCGCGGTCTTTGCGGCCGGCTGTGGCGGATCGGGGTCGCCGGGCGCTTCGGGCAGCGGCAGTGGCGCGTCGGTCCTCGCGAAGTTCGAGGCATACGCGAGTTGTATGCGCAGCCACGGGATCCCGGACTTCCCCGACCCGACCACGAGCCCCGGCGGCGGTGTCGCGTTCGAGATCAACGGCGGTCCGGGGAGCGACCTCGATCACAACGATCCGAGGTATCAGGCGGCCGACAAAGCGTGCCGCGGGTTGTTGCCCGGTGGGGGGCAGGCCCCGGCGCCGCTGTCCGCCCAGAGGATCGCCGCCGAGGTGGGCTGGGCTCGGTGCATGCGTTCGCACGGCCTCCCCGGCTTCCCTGACCCGAACAGCCAGGGCGCATTCGACAGCAGCAAGTTCGACGAGAGCTCACCCGCGTTCCAGACCGCCAGCAACGCGTGCAAGTCCCAGCAGCCGGCGGGGCCCACAGCTGGCGGTGCCCGGAAGGGGTTAGCGTCCGAGGCGTGAGGATCTTAGCGCGAGGCGGTCGGGCGGCGGGATCTCATGAAGCCCTAAGCAGGTTCTCAGCTTCGGGGGCGGTTCGCTCAGGTTTCGGTGCTCGACTTGTGCTGTGGCACCTCAGCGGCTTGGCCGTGACAGTACCTTCGCGCCCGCATAGGCTTCGTTCGTCGATCCTCCGGGTCATCGAGGCGTGGAGGCCGAGGATGAACTGGCGGTGATGGAGGCGGCTGAGGTTCGAGGCGGGCGGGTGCTGGTCGTGGACGACGATCCGGACGTGCGCGACGCTGTCGAGACCGCGCTCGAGCTGGAGGGCCACAGGTCATGACCGAGCCTGACGGCCTTGCGGCGTTGAAGCGGCTGGGGCAGGCGGAGTTCGACGCGGTGGTGCTGGACGTGCTGATGCCGAACCTCGACGGCTTCGAGGTCTGCCGGCGGCTGCGCGCGGCCGGGAACCGGACGCCGATCTTGATCCTGACGGCGCGTGACTCGGAGGAGGACACGATCCGCGGGCTGGATCTCGGCGCGGACGACTATCTGGTGAAGCCGTTCGCGCTCGGCGAGCTGCTCGCGCGCGTGCGCGCGCTGCTGCGGCGGACGCGTCCGGCGGGCGAGGACGCGCCGCTCTGGTTTGCGGGGCTCTCGCTCGATCGGCAGACGCGAGAGGCTTCGCGTGGTGGGCGCGCGTTCGAGCTGACGCGGACGGAGTACGCGCTGCTCGAGCTGTTCATGCGCAATCCGCGTCAGGTGCTGACGCGGGAGCTGATCATGGAGCGGGTCTGGAGCTACGACTTCGGGCCGACGTCGAATCCGCTCGAGGTGTACATCAGCTATCTGCGGCGAAAGACGGAGGCCGGCGGGGAACCGCGGCTGATCCACACGGTGCGCGGCGTCGGGTACGCGCTGCGAGAGCCGTGAGCCTGCGCACGCGCTTGACGCTCGCCGGGGGCGGCGCCGTGTTCATCGCGCTCGCGATCGCATCGTCGGTGATCTATCTCGAGGTGCGCTCGAAGCTGCACAGATCAGATCGACGTCTCGCTGATCCAGTCGGCCGACGGCGTCGCCTGCAAGTGGGTCGGCGCGAACAGCGCGCCGGAGGTTCCGTCCGCGAAGAAGGTTGCTCTCACGAAGGGCGCCCGCTTGTTCGGCAAGTCGCCGCCGGGCGGCTTCTTCCAGATCATCCCGAGCTTCGCGCCGAGACGAATGCAGCGCGGTCCGTGTTCGTGCCCCTGACCGATCGCGACGGATCGGTGGCGAGCGGGCTGTCGCCCCCGTACTTCAGGGACGTTCGCTTCGCCGGCGGCAGCGCGATGCGGCTCTACACGATGCGCCTGCCGTCGTCGAGCGACGGGCTGGTGCGGATCGCGCAGTCGCTGACCGAGGCGAACGCGACGCTCGCCAACGTCCGCTGGCTGCTGCTTCGGTCTTGACGCTCGGCGGGGCGCTCGCGGCGGGCCTGCTCGGACGGCTGGCCGCGAATGCGGTGCTGCGGCCCGGTGCGTGCGCTCGCCGGCGACGGTGCGCGAGGTGAGCGCGACGCGTGACCTCAACCGGCGGATCCCGGTGAGCGGCCGGGACGAGCTGGCAAGCCTCGCAGCCGACTTCAACACGATGCTCGCGGCCCTCGACGAGTCGCAACGGGCTCAGCAGCAGCTGATCGCGGACGCCTCGCACGAGCTGCGGACGCCGCTGACCGCGCACCGCGCGAACATCGAGCTGCTCGCGCGGCCGGACCTGCCCGTCGGACCGGCGCCAGCGCGTGCTCGGCGCAGCCGTCCGGTCGATCGAGGAGCTCTCGAGCCTGGTCGGCGATCTCATCCAGGCCGCCCGCGACGGGAGGTCTGTCGACGCACGCGAGCCGCTCGCGCTCGACGAGCTCGTGGCGGCAGCGGTCGAGCGGGCGCAGCACAGAGCGCCGGAGCTGCGCTTCGAGAGCCGGCTGGAGCCCTGCCGGGTTGTCGGGGCCCGCTCGCGGCTGGAGCGCGCGGTCGACAACGTGCTCGACAACGCGATCAAGTGGAGCCCGCCCGGCGGCACCGTCGAGTCCGGCTCGCCGACGGGACGCTGACGGTGCGCGACCACGGGCCCGGCATCGCCGAGGCCGACCTGCCGCACGTCTTCGACCGCTTCTACCGGGCCGCCGCGGCTCGCGCCCTGCCCGGCTCGGGGCTCGGGCTCGCGATCGTCAAGCAGACCGTCGACGACCACGGCGGCAGCGTCACCGTCGCCAACGCGGACGGCGGAGGGGCGCTCCTCACGCTCCGCTTCGACCCCGACGGCCGATAGTCGCTCTCTAAGCAAGCTCTCAGCAACCTCTCAGACGAAGGCGGGCATCCGTTCAGGTTGCGGTGGTGAGCTTTCCCTGCTCGTCGACTGAAAGGAACCGAACATGGTGCGTTGCCGCCGTCCACTCATCCTCGGCTCCGTCGTCGCGGTTGCCGCGTTCTCGCTGCTCGCGGCCGGCTGTGGCGGCGGGGGCTCTGGCTCCGGGGGTTGCGAACGTCGGCCACCTCCACGACTCCCGCCGCGGCTGCGGAGCAGACCGGAGCGCTCGCCTTCGCCCGCTGCATGCGCTCCCACGGGTTGCCGGGCTGGCCCGACCCCACCAGCGACGGAGGTGTTCGACAAGTCGAAGCTGCGGCAACTCGGCTACAGCGTGTCCCGGGTGCGCGCGGTCGAGGATGGTCCCTGCAATCACCTGCTGGGCGCCGCGCTCCACGGGGCCGACGATCACCCTTGCCGATCGGGCTGACTACCTCAAGGCCGCCGCATGCATGCGCTCGCACGGGTTCCCTGACTTCCCCGACCCGACGTTCCAGAACAACGGCGTCCAGACCAACATCCCGGCGAGCATCGACCAGGACTCTTCGCCGTTCAAGAGCGCGGCAACGATCTGTACCAGGCTGATACCGGCGGGTCTCCCCTACAGCAGCGGCGGCCGTCCGTGATCCAGGGCCGGGAGCGTTTCGCGGCCTATGTGGCGCACGAGCTGCGTACGCCTCTGGCGACCCAGCGTGCGCTGCTCGAGCTGGCGCTTGCCGACCCGGACGCGGATGTCGGCCAGCTGGCGAGAGATCGGCGAGGACGTCCTCGGCGCCTGCAGACAGCAAGAGCGCCTGCTCGAGGCATGTCTCACCCTCGCCCGGAGCCAGGGCAGGCCGCAGCGGTGCGAGCCGGTCGACCTCGCGGCGATCACGGCCGGAGCGCTCGAGGCCCACGACCTGAGCGGGCTCGAGAGCGTCGTGATGCTCGAGCCGGCCGGACGAGCGGCGATCCGGACCTGCTCGAGCGACTGGTCGCCAACCTGGTCGTCGAACGCGGTCCGCCACAACATCCCCGGCGGCCGGATCGAGATCGCTACCGCGCCGAGCCGGGACGCGCCGATCTTCGCATCGCCAACACCGGGCCCGTGATCCCGGCCGGCGAGCTCCAGCGTCTCTTCCAACCGTTCCAGCGACTCGGCTCTGACGCAGGCCTCGCTGCCGACGGGGTCGGGCTCGGCCTCGCCATCGTGCAGGCGATCGCCGACGCACACGGCGCCACTCGTGACCGCACACGCCCGAGCCGGCGGCGGCCTCGGAATCGACGTGGCGTTCCCAGCTCTCGACTGAAAGGAACCGAACATGATGCGTTGCCGCCCTCCACTCATCCTCGCCTCCGTCGTCGCGGTTGCCGCGTTCTCGCTGCTCGCGGCCGGCTGTGGCGGCGGCGGCTCGCCGGGGGTTGCGAGCGTCGCCTCCTCCACGACTGCCGACGCACGACGACGCCGACGCAGAACGGACTGCTCGCCTTCTCCCAGTGCATGCGCTCCAACGGCATGCCGAACTTCCCCGACCCGCAGCGCTTCGCCGGAGGGAACGTCAAGCTGACCATCCACCAACTCGGAGCCGGCAACCGCACTTCCAGGCGGCCCTGACTGCCTGCAATCACCTGCTCCCGACGAACGGCGGCAGCGGGTCGCAGGAAACCGCCCAGCAGCAGCGCACCCAGCTCGCGGACGCGCTGTCGTTCGCCAGGTGCATGCGCAGCCATGGCGTGAGCCGCTTCCCCGATCCGACCGCGCAGGGTCAACTGACGGTCGAGATGGTCCAGGCCCAGGGCATCGACGTGCACTCACCGGCAGTTCTGCAGGCCGTGCAGGCGTGCCTGCCGGCGTCGCACGGCGCGCTCACGCCCGCGAAGGTCAGAGCAGGCGCTCAACAGCGCCGGCGGCTGACCCGGGAGCCGGCAAGCGGACATCAGGATGCCGCCGGGACCCCCTCAGTGAGTCATGCTCGTTTGAGCGTGAGGCTGATGAGCGCGCCGCGGTTGGCGGTTGCGGGTGCAGCGGACGGCGGCCACGGGGCGGTGCCGCCGTCGCTGCAAGAGATCGGACTAGACGTGTCAGTAGTGGTAGCCGCCACCGCTGCTGGTCGTGGTGCCACTACTCGCCGCGGCCGCTTTGACCCCGTGCTCGACAAGCGCCCCGGTTGTGGCGATGACGTACCACTTCTTCTCGAATCCCTGGCCGTTCACCTGGCCGGCGGTCTTGTCCCCGCTGAAGAAGTAGAGCGGGAAGCCCGCGTAGGTGACCTGCCGCATTCCGTGGGCGGCTCCAATCGTGCCCAGGAGGTTTGCCGAGACGCCCGCCCCGGCAGTCGGTTTCGTTCCGTTCTTGACGAGCAGCGCCGGCCAGTAGGTGTTGCAAGCGGGCACGTTGCTGCACCGGTTCACTCCCTTGCCGTCAACGGTGTAGCGATAGAGCGCGTGACCGTTTGCGGCGACGAGCACTGTTCCGAGCTTGCTCGTCTTGCTGACGTCGACGGTGCCGTGGCTCGCACTCGAACCGGCCGTTGCCCCCACGGCGGTCACCCCTGCGGCGGCGACAACAACGAGCGAAAGCATCCAGTGGATTGCGCGACCTCGCATCTCGAGTCTCCTTTCGTGGAGGTCAGTGCCAGGTGCTACGCACCGGTCGGCCGTCCGGATTTCGACCGGGTGACCGGCGATGCGTCTTCTGCCGGAGTGACGCCCACTAGGTCGAAAGAAGCACACGCGGTGAGCGGCCAGGTGAAGGCGCGGTCACGATCCAGCCGTCGTATTCCGCGAGATCGGCGGGTGCGTTCATGCGGACTCGAGCGTTCCCGGATGGCCCGGTCTGGAAAATCCCGCAGAGCACGACGGGTCTTCCTTTCTTGGACAGGTAGAGCTTGTACCAGGCGCCCCCGGAGAGCGTGGGAAGCGCCGACACGCTCATCACGAGCGGCCGGTTGCCGTTCCCGTCTTCCTTGCCGACCTTGATCAGCGCGCTCGCGGCGCGTTGCGGATCCGAGACCGTGCATCGGTCGGATGAAGCCGGTCTGGAAGGTCCCCGATCCGAGTGTGGAGCCGATCGCGAGCCCGATCGCGATCGAAGCGGCCGCAGCCAGCCCGACGGCGCCGAAGGCCCACGATCTCGGGATCGTCGAGTGGATGCGACGCGCTCGGCGCGACTGCGGGTCGAGTGACGGTGGCGGGGTCGCAGAGACGAGCAGATCGTGGACGCGCCGCAGTTCCTCGCGCTCCTCACGAGAGCCCTCCTCGCCGACGAGCTCGTCGAAGTCGGGGGTCATTGCAAGTCCTCCCTGAGGGCCACGGCGAGCTGCTTCAGCGCGGCCCGTGTTCGCGTCTTGACCGTGCCGAGCGGGAGCTCGAGCCGCTCGGCGATCTCGCTTTGCGAGAGCTCGCCCCAGTAGGCGAGCTCGACCAGTTGCCGCTGCTGGCCGGGGAGCGTCTCGAGCGCGCGATGGACGCAGAACGAGCGCCAGGCCTGCTCGGCGAGCTCCGCAGGGCCCGGTTCGCGCGAGGGCTCGTCGGACGGCTCGGCAGCCGGCTCCACGCGCTTCCGCCAGCGGCTGATGATCGCGTTTCGTGCGACGGCATACATCCAGGCGGCGCCGGGCCCGCGTTCGGGCCGGTAGGTGGCCGCAGAGCGCCAGACCGAAGTGAACATCTCCTGGACGGCGTCTTCGGCCCGGCCGCGGTCGCGGAGACGGTTGATCGCAAGCCCCAGCAGTGCCCGGTGGTAACGCCCGTGAAGCTCCTCGAACGCATCGCGGCTGTCTTCCGCGATCGCGACGAGGAGCTCGCCGTCGCTCATTCCCTGCCACCGGGATCTCGCAGAAGCTCGGTGTTTCTGCGCCGGTGCAGCGCCAGAGCGATCGACGGCGAACTCCATCTCAGATGGACCTACGCACGGTCGGACGGTCCGGTTTCGCTACGCGGAGGGCTGTCTCGGGGTCGGCCGGCGTGATCGTTCCTTCGCAATACAACCGGCGGCTGCGGAGCCTCACAGGGCTCCTGACCGCGGTGCAACAGCGGCTGCGAAGCTACTCGACGTGGGCGGTGCCAGCCTAGCTGATGGACGCTGATCGGGGTCGCGAACTACGCCGGCTGTGCTGCTCGGAGCGAGTTCGCTGGCACCGCCGCCTAGGGTATGCGCCGCCAAAAGCGAGTGGGTATGGGGGTCGGCCGTACTCCGAGCCGACAGACGGGGATTACCGCTGAGCTACACGCTGGTACCCGCGAACGAGCACGAATACGAGCCGCTCCTCGACCTGGTCGACGCGGCGAGACCGTTATCGCCGACAAGGGCCTTTGGGGTCGCGCCTACAACGCACAGATGGAATGCGCCGAGGTCCGACTCCTCACACCCTCACGCAAACGAACGGCCGAAAACCACGCCCGCGAACACGCTCTCGCGTCGCGACGGCTCACGATCGAGAGCGTTTTCGCGAACCTCAAATAACAGATGAGACTCGAACACCACCTCGCGAAAACTTCAAGTGGACTCGCACAGCGGATCGCACAACGCCTCCTCGCGCTCACTATCGGTATCTTCCTCAACACCATCAGCGGCTGTTTTGTATGAGCGCTCGCTGCCTACGACGGTTGCTGATTCACATCTAGTTGACGTCGGTGGGCGAGCTGCCCGTTTCCCCGGCGTGGTCGCGCTTCGCCTCTTCTTCCATCCGCTCGAGGCGGGTGTAGTAGTCGGAGAACTCCCTCAGGTGCGCGAGCGCGATCTTGCCCGTGATCTGAGGATCGTCGTCGCTGACGTTCGTGAACATGTCGTGGAGCCCGTGTTCGAGCTCGACGTTCATCCCCATCCGGAACTGCTCGACATCGAACGGCGATGCGGCCCAGTCGATTCCGATCTGCTCGCCGATGAGGCGAGCCTCGTCGGCCGTGAATGATTTCTGCACTTCAGACATCCGTTGCCTCCTTGTGCTCGGTCGAACCGGCCGTCTTTCTCGCCGTGTCGTAGTAGTCGCGCCAGATCAGCTTGTAGACCGGGACCCACTTCGGGATCGACCGCACGCCGGGGATGAACGGGAGCAGCACGAACGCCGCGGAGAGGAGCGCCATGATCCCCCAGATCTGCGCGTCGGCGTTCGCCGAGGTCGAGAACGGCGGCACCTGGTACCAGAACGTGTAGAGCCAGAGCCACGCCTGACCGGGGAAGTTCCCGGTCTCGTTCATCATCCCCCACTGGCTGCCGAGCAGGTTCTGCTTGGAAGCGAGATCCTCGAGGTAGCTGCCGTCGCTCAGGAACAACAGAGCCTTCGTGTAGTTGGTCTGGTAAAAGGCGCCGGTCTGGGTGAGCGCGCCGTCCAGGCCCCCGCTCCGCGCCATCGTCAGGAGACTCGACATCAGCGTCGGGACGGGGCCGTACGTGACGGGTGAAAGATTCAGCCGGCCGACCACCTTGCCCTGGTCGAGCGCCTTCGCATAGAGGTTTGCCCAGGCGAGCTTCTGCGCGTGCGAGGCCCTGTCCCACTGCAGGAGCGCGGCGGCGAGTGTCGGGTCGGTGGCTGCCGGGACGGTCAGCGGCCCGGTCACGAATGCGCGGGCGGGGTCGATCGGGATCTGCACGCCGAGCAGCCGTTCGATGGAGAGGTGGCCGATGATGTTCTGGCCGGCGCCCGGCACGTTCGTGTACGGCGGACCGTAGGTCGCGACGCCGCTTGTCCCGTTGAGCTCGGAGACCGCGGTCGCGAGGAAGTCCTTCGGTGCCACCGACGCCCATTGCGCGACCGTCACCGGCTTGTCGTCCGGTGACGAGAAGACGAGGGCGAGCCCGATCGTCAGCAGCAGCACGACGACGAAGGCGATCACTGCCTCCTTCACGATGTCGTAGCGCCGTTTGCCGCCCGTCCACTCGAGGGCAGGGTCAGGCGCGAGCGGATACTCGGTGGAGCTCACGACTCCTCACCGTCTCGCGCCTTCAGGGGCAGCGGCGGCACGACCCCACGCCGGCGCACCAGCAGGACGTGGATTCCGATCAGGAAGGCGATCACCAGCGGTAGGAGCAGCACGTGCCACAGGAGCATCTGCCCGAAGTTCAGAACGTTGAAGAAGGAGCCGATCCCCGAGGCGTTCAGCCCGTCCTTCGCCTGACCGCCGATCCACTGCGAGTCGAGGTTCTGCTGTGACAGATAGCCCGTGAAGGCCGCGCCGATAGAGACGAGGAACGAGATCGCGCCGGTGATCCAGGTCATCGCGCGCCGCCCCCGCCACGCGGCCATGAAGAACTTGCCCCAGAGGTGGACGACCATGAAGAAGAAGAACAGCTCCGTGCTCCAGAGGTGGAGGCTGTTCACGAAGTGCCCGAGCGTGGAGGTATGCCACCACGACGGCCCGGCGAGCGCGATCACCGCGCCGGAAAGCAGGATCACCGCGAACGCCGCCAGTGAAAGGACGCCGAAGACATAGATCCACGAGGCGACGTAGACCGGCTGGGTGTCCGGGCAGGAGCCGCTCGGGCGGCAGCGCGGCGACCGCGGCCTCGCGCACGCGACCGGTCCAGGTCGGGCGCTCGGTCTCCATCAGCCCTTCCGCCTCGATCCCGGGAACGGCAGGAAGATCGCGAGCACGAAGACTGCGATCATCAGCCCGATCACGACGAGGTTCGCGTCGGAGATCAGGAACCACCCGGAATGGACGTAGTCGGGCCTTCCGTCGAGGTCGATCACCGCGGCAAGCAAGGGGTTGAACATGCCGCGTAGCCTCCACGATCCCTTGCCCCCGTCCATCGGTGATGCGCCGTATTCGGGTTGCGGGTTTCCCGCGAGGAGAAATCGTCTGTTTCGGGTGTTGTGGCGACAGGACGGGCCGGCGGAGCTCCCGGACCAGTGGTCGCGACGAGCTTGCCGAGGGTCTCCCGGATCGTCCTCCCGGCGACACCCTCGTGGGCGCCGGCGCGCCGGTTCACGAGGGCGTTACCGGGCGTGCTCTCAGTCCAGCCGGGGGCTCTCGAACCGCTTCTTCCCTGTTTCGGGGTCGCGGTAGCGATCGGCGTGGTGCGCAAACGGGCTCATCTTGAACAGTGCGAATCCGACGACTGCGAGGACCGAGAAGACGAAACCGAACACGATGGCGAGAGCGACGATGTGCATCAGAGCCCTCTGCTTCCAACAGGGTCGGACACCAGAGGCGCCGATCGGGTTGATGAGCTCGGGCCGGCCGTTGCCGTGGCGTCGGCGAGGCCGCGGATGACGGCCACGGGGCGCCTCGACTCCGAGAGGACTCGGCGCGAGACGCTGCCGACGAGGATGCTCGCGATTGCGCCGTGGCCTCGAGAGCCGACGACGATCAAGTCCGCATCTTGTGAGTCGGCGTAGGCGACGATCTCGTCGGCAGGGTTTCCGCTGAGGAGCTCGGAGCTCGCCCTGATCCCGTCGCGCGCTGCGGCCCGTTCGGCGTCGTCGAGGGGGCTCCGGTCGAACGTGTCGATCGTGTGCGGCACGTGCGGGCTTCCACCCCCGAATCCGTAGCCGGCCACGGGGAGCTGGTCGACGGCCGGAGCAACGTGGACGAAGATCACCTCTGCGCTCTCCTCGACGGCGAGCTCGAGCCCGAAATCGATGGCTTCGGCCGACGACGCCGAGCCGTCGGTCGCGATCAGGATCTTCTTCATCGCCCCTCCTTTGCTTGTGTGTTCTGACATCTCCATGGTCGGGCGATTCGCGGGCTTTGCTATCGGGGCCGGCGCCGATCTTGCGTCCGTAGTTGGCCGCAAACGCCGCTCCGCTTCGGCGCGAGTCGTCGAGACCGGCGTCCCGACGGATAATGGTGGGGGTGAGCGAGATCGACATCGACCGGGCCGACCCGCTTCGGGCTCTCGTCGGTGCGGGTATCGCCCTGAGCTCCGCCCTGTCCCTCGACGAGCTGCTCGAGCAGCTGGTGCAGATCGCAGCCGGCTTGACGGGGGCGCGATACGCCGCACTCGGCGTCATCGATCGCGACGGCGACGAGCTCGAGCGGTTCATCACGCACGGCATCGGTACCGCGGCGGCGGCGGCGATCGGCGGTCTTCCGCGAGGCGGCGGCATCCTCGGAGTGCTGATCCGCGACGTAGAGACACTCCGTCTGCACGATCTCGGTGACGACCCCCGCTCGGTTGGCTTCCCGCCGAACCATCCGCCGATGCACACGTTCCTCGGGGTTCCGGTCGTGCTGCGCGGCATCGCCTACGGCAACCTCTACCTGACGGAAAAGGAGGGTGGGGGGGACTTCGACGCCGAAGACGAGGACCTCGTCGGCCTGCTCGCGGCTCAGGCCGCGGTGGCGATCGAGAACGCGCGGCTCTACGAGGCCTCACAACGCTGGTCCCGGCAGCTCGAGGCGTTGAACGAGGTCGGGAGCGCGCTCACAACCGAGATCGATCTCCCGCGCCTCCTGGAGCTGATCGTGCGCCGGCTGCGCGAGCTCATCGACGCACGCGTGATCGCGATCGCCGTGCCACGAGCGGACGGGACGCTCGTGATCGAAGCCGCCGAAGGCGAACGGGCCGAGGAGATCGTCGGGCTCGAGCTCGAACCAACGGGCTCGAAAAGCGGCCTCGTACTCGCACGGCGCCGAAGCGAGCGGGTCGATTCGCTCCTCGACGACCCCGAGGTGGACTACGGCGTCGGCCGTCCGACCGGCGCGCGGACAGGTCTCTACGTTCCGTTGATCGCCCGTGATCGGCCGATCGGTGTTCTCGTCGCTCACGACAAGTCGGGCGACGACCCGCGCTTCACAACCGAGGATCTGCGGTTGGCCGAGACATTCGCGACCCGCGCCGCCGTCGCTGTCGATCAGTCGCGGCGCGTTGCGAGCGATGCCCTGCGACGGGTGGTCGAGGCACAAGAGCTCGAACGACGGCGGCTCGCGCGCGAGCTGCACGATCAGACCGGGCAGGAGCTGACCTCTGTCCTGCTCGGACTGAAAGCCCTCGAGGACGCGCACGAGCCCGAGGCACACGCCGCAGCTCTCGCGAGGGTGCGTGCGCAGGTGCTCGAGACGTTGCATGCCGTCCGGCGCCTGGCGACCGAGTTGCGTCCGAAGGCTCTCGACGACTACGGTCTCGTGCCCGCGCTCCGGCGTCTGTCGGAGAGTTTCGTCGAGCAGACGGGCCTGGTGCTCGATCTCGAAGAGCACCTCGGCGAGCGGCGCTTCCCGAGCGACGTGGAGACTGCTCTCTATCGAATGGTCCAGGAAGCCCTCACGAACGTCGTCAAGCATGCGCAAGCGCGTCACATGAGCGTCGTTCTCACCACTGGCGCTCGCGCGATCACGGTGCTGATCGAGGACGACGGCCGCGGCTTCGATCCGGCGGCCGCGCGCGAAGGGATGGGCCTCGACGGGATGCGGGAACGGCTGGGCCTGGTCGGGGGAAAGCTCACGATCGAGTCCCGGCTCGGAGGCGGGACGACACTCATCGCGAAGGTGCCGCTGGCATGACGATCCGCGTCGTCGTCGTCGACGACCATGCGGTCGTGAGAAGCGGGCTGCGTCACATTCTCGACTCGGCGGAGGGAATCGAGGTCGTCGGCGAGGCCGGCGATTCCCAGAACGCGATCTTCGAGACGCGTGCCCAGAAGCCGGACGTGATCCTGATGGACATCGTCATGCCGGGTAAGAGCGGCATCGAGACCATCCCCGACCTGCTCGAGGACAGTCCCGACACGAAGGTTCTCATCCTCTCGATGGAAGACGACCCCCACTACGTCCGCGAGGCATTCGCCGCCGGCGCCTCCGGATACATCCTCAAGGAAGCTGCAGATATCGATCTCGTGACGGCGGTGAGGGAGATCGCCGCCGGTGGCAGCTATGTCCACCCGACGCTGGGCGCACGCATGGTTTCCGCCGATGCGGAGGAGCGAAAGCGCGCCGACGCCGATCCACTGTCGGATCGCGAGCGCGATGTCTTGCGCATGCTCGCCCTCGGCCATACGAACCAGGAGATCGCAGGCACCCTCTACATCTCTGTCAGGACGGCCGAGACCCACCGCGCTCACATCATGCAGAAGCTCCGCCTTCAAACACGCGCGCAGCTTGTCCGCTACGCCCTCTCTGAGGGAATGCTGGACCCCGAACGGCCCGAGACCTGACTCTCCGCGGGTTCTCCGCAAGCGAATCAGGGAGAGCCCGGAGCCGCCGGGGGAGCCCGGGTGCGAGGCTCCCGGAGTCGAGAATACGATCCCGCTCGAGCCGGAAGGGGAAGCAGATGAATGTGCCTGGGCAGCAACTACAGGGGAAGGCGCTGGCAGTCGCGCATGCGTTCGACATCGCGGGGGTCAGAGAGCGCCTCGCGGCCGGAGACGGCGGTTACGAGATCGTCCACGAGTCGGTCGGCCTGGAGATCGGCGTCTACGTTCTCGTCGCACCCGAGCCCGACCACCAGCAACCCCATCTCGACGACGAGGTGTACGTCGTCCTCGAGGGCCGCGGCGGCCTGGAGATCGAAGGCCGGACTGTCGAGTTGCGCGAGGGCCACTCGGTGTTCGTTCCCGCCGGCGCCAGGCACCAGTTCGTCTCATACGAGCAGCTGAGCGTGCTCGTGATCTTCGAGAAGAAGCCCCGTTAGAGCAGGGTCGAAGCGGGCTGACTCCCGCTCGTCGGCTCGTCGACGAGCGGCGCGGTCACCGGCGCTGGCCCGAGCGCGACCGAGCGGAGCTTCGAAAGGCGGTGGACGAGCTCCTGCAGGACGCCGGCGTGCATGACCGCGCTTGTGATGAGGACATCGCCGGCGGCACGCTCGACCACCAGGGTCGGCTTCCCATCGAGGCGGTCGCCCGAAGACTGGGCGAGATGAAAGCCGTTCAGCTCTTCGAACTCGATCGTCCGCACGACGGCGTCCGCGGCGCCGTCGCGCCCTTCCAGGACGAGCGCTGTCGGTCCGAAGTCGAGCCGGCCGAGAAACATGTGACCGCTCGACTCCCGCCACTTGACCGCGTACGAGGTCTCCATAGGCCACAGGATGGCCCGTCCCCGGCGCTTCGCCGTGAGGGCCGGCGCGGATCCTCGTGCGGGAAAGCCGCAATCTGATCGGGGCCGTCTCGGATTCCGTGGGACCGGTTGCGTGCGAGCTTCTGAAGCAACCAAAGGAGATTCGCTATGAAAGCACTCGTCTACCACGGCCCGGGCCTCCGCGCATGGGAAGAGGTGCCCGATCCTGTGATCGAGCTTCCGACCGACATCGTGGTTCGCGTCGAGACCTCGACGATCTGCGGTTCCGACCTCCACATCCTCAAGGGGGATGTGCCCGAGACGAAACCCGGGACGATCCTCGGGCACGAGGCTGTCGGCACGGTGATCGAGAAGGGAACGGCTGTCAGCACGCTCGAGCTCGGCGACCGCGTGCTCATCTCGTGCATCACCTCGTGCGGCCGCTGCCGCTTCTGCAAGGAGGCGCGCTACGGTCTCTGCACGGGAGGCGGCGGCTGGATCTTCGGCCACCTGATCGACGGGCTCCAGGCCGAGTACGCGCGTGTCCCCTTCGCGGACACCTCGGTCTTCAAGGTTCCGTCCGAGCTGACCGACGAGCAGGTGCTCTTCCTCTCCGACATCCTCCCGACCGCGTTCGAGGTCGGGGTCCTGAACGGCGGGGTTCAGCCGGGCGATACCGTCGCGGTCGTCGGCGCCGGCCCGGTCGGGCTCGCGGCGATCATGACCGCGCAGCTCTACACGCCTGGTCAGATCATCGCGATCGATCTCTCCGACGCACGTCTCGAGAAGGCCCGCGAGTTCGGTGCCGACTTGACGATCAACAACGGGCGCGAAGACGCGCTTGCTCTCGTCATGGAGCTCACGGGTGGGCTCGGTGCCGATGTTGCGATCGAAGCGGTTGGCGTCCCGGATACGTTCGAGCTCTGCACTGAGCTCGTCCGTCCCGGAGGGCGGATTGCGAACGTCGGTGTCCACGGCCACTCGGCGACGCTCCATCTCGAAAGGCTCTGGACACGCGACGTGACGATCACGACAGGTCTCGTCGACACGTTCTCGGTGCCGCAGCTGCTGAAGCTGGTCGCCCAGGGCCGGCTCGACCCGACGCCGTTTGTCACCCATCGCTTCCCGCTCGGGGAAACGATGGCTGCTTACGACGCGTTCGCTGCCGCGGCCGAGTCCCACGCGCTCAAGGTGGTACTCGAGGCGGAGCCAGTCCCAACCTCGCCAGAGGTTGCCGAAGAGACGCAGCTGGCGTCTGTCTGATGACCACGACTCCGAGCCTCCGCGAGAGCGCAGCACCTGATCTCGCGGAGGCGCGTGGTCGATCGCAGCCCTGGGTCGATTCGGGCTCGGTAGTTCCCCGCAACGAGAGTCCGCGTCGGCCCGCAGCGCGTTCAGCGGTAGACCGGATTCCGGCGGCTCGCGACGACGCGAGACTCGTCGAAACGGTCGAAGCGACATCGTGATCGGCCACGACAGAGGAGTGAAGATGCGCAAGCTATTCGAGATCGGTGGAGTGGTCACCGCGGTCGTGCTCGTCGCGTTCGGCGTTGTTGCGATCGTGATGGGCTTCAACGGCCGCCAGACGGTCAACAGCAGCCTCAAGCAGGAACAGATCGTCGGCACGTCCGACATGACGCCCGCCGGGATCACGGCCGAGGCGCAGGCGGCGGGCCTGAAGAACATCAGCATCCCGAGCTGCAGCGTCGCCAACGAGCCGATCACGAGTGGCGCGACGGCCCGTTGCTTCGCCGAGTACATGCAGATCCACGCCCTCGAGGCGACCGGCGGCTTCGTCTACTCCCAGATGGGCCAGTACGTGGCGCTGCCGACCACTCCGAAATCCGAGCTGTCGGCCGGCGGAGGCACCTCGAACGCGAAGTACGCACAGCTCGACCCCTCGACCAAGCAGCCGGTCGCAAACGGCGCCCGGAACGTCTGGGTCACCGAGACGGCGCTCACGACCGCCCTCAACACCTCCTACATGGCGGCTCAGCTCGGGCTCTTCGCGATCGTCGTCGGCTTCGCGCTCCTCCTGGCCGGGATCGGATTCGGGATCCTCGCGATCGGCGGGGCGCTCCGTAATCCCGAGAACCTCCGGTTGCACGCCTTCGGCAACCACAAGGGCAAGGCGAAAGGGCAGGTGCCTGCACCGGTCGCTTGACCCGAACCAGGACCGGATTCGAGAAACGGAGCCGCTCCTCGAGCGGCTCCGTTTCCGTTCCGGGCGTCGAAGCTGAAGCCTTTCTCAGTGAGTCGCGGCGATCTGGGAGTTCATCACGGCGCCCATCGGCACCGGGTTCGACTCGAGCTGGTTCCCCCGGAGGTCGGCGTCGGACTGGAAGTCCGCGAGGATGCCGAGGCCGCGCCTCGTCGGGTTCCCGGAGGCCGTGTCCGGGCGGGTGCCGACGACGGTGTTGTGCTCGAACATGCACATCGAGCGGTCGTTGCAGTAGATCCCGACACCGAGCGCGTTCGAGACCTCGCTGTCCATCACCGTCCCCATGGACATCTCGGTGACGGTGATCCCGTGCTGCGTCGTGCCGCTGACGTGGTCGTCCATGATCTCGGTCATCGAGGAGTGGGTCGTGATCCCCTCCATCCCGCCGACGACCGTGCAGCCTTCGACCATGCTCATCCCCATCCCGACGTTGTAGGAGATGTCGATCCCCTGGCCGATCGGATTGCCCTGCATGTCGATCGAGCAGTTCTTGATCACGACTCCGGCGAGCCGCACGTGGATCCCGTCGAGCTTCGCGCCGGAGATCGAGACCCCGTCGAGGACGGTGCCGTGCACGTTCTCGACTGTGATCCCGTTGTCGCCTCCGACCACGGACAGGTTCTTGATCGTCACGTCGTTCGCCGCGACGACGATGCCGCCGCGGACGACCGCGCCGGGCTCGCCCACGAGCACCTCGCGGCGCTTGATCACGAGCGGCCCCTTGTAGACGCCTGCCTTCAGGTGAACGACCGGCGGCTCGAGCGCGTAGGCGGTGCCGGCCGCGCCCGTGAGCACGGCGGCGACCGCGACCGTCGAGGCGAGCCCGAGCCGGCCGAGCTCACCGCCGTCCTCGGCGTATCCGAGGCGCACGAGCGGGAAGCCCGCGTGGCCGAGGACCTGTGCGAGCAGCCAGCCGGCGGCGAACAGCGCGGCCGCCTCCCAGAAAGGGGCAGCGATCCCGAGCAGGCGCATCAGCCCGACGACCACGGCGAGCTCGGCGAGCCCGATCGGCACGGCCGCCCAGCCCGGCTGGTAGGGGAGCAAGCGGTGGTAGACCTGCGCGTCGAGGCAGATCCCGACGCCGATCATCAGCGCCGCCGCCTCGACCGGCCACCAGCGGTGCAGTACGAGCGCGAGCGCACACGCCAGAGCGATCAACGGCACGAAGGCCGCGAGTCGCGACTCGACCCGTCCTCTCAGCGTGTACGACATGCCCTGATCCTTCGCAGGAACCCATGGGCGACATAGCGCGCCCCGGCGAGCGTGTCCGCCGCAGGGAAGGCCCACTGCGCCGGTGCGCCCGCGAGCGCGAGCGTCCGCGAGCCGTCGGTCAGCCCGGGCACGGAAGAGTCGTCGTCGAGGACGATCCAGCCTTCGACGGTGTCGAGGCCCTGCTCGCCTACGAGGCGCGCCAGCAGCGGGTCGTGAGCGAACCCGCGCAGGAAGCCCGTCGCGCAGATCACCTGTTCGCTGCCGTTGATCGAGCTCTCGATGCGGAAGCGGCCCTCGGCGGCGGCGCGCGCGAGCGGCTCGTCCCAGGCAGGGCCTGCCGGATAGGAGGGGACGAGGAGCGCCTCGAGCCGCGCGGCCCGTTCGCCGGGGCCGAGCCGGTGGAGGCTTGCGAGCCCGCGCCGCGAGAGGTACTCGCGCGGGACGTTGAAGGGACGCCGCACCGGCTCGCGACGCCGCACCGAGACGACCTCGGCGCCTGCCTCGAGCGCGTTCACCCACTCGGTCGCGGCGGCGAGGCCCGCTCCGACGACGGTCACCGTCTTCCGGTACTCGTGGGGCTCGTACGCATGGACGGCGCGCGGGTCGCCGCGCAGCTCCTCGGGAACGTTCGGCCCGGGATGGCCCGGAGCCACGAGGACGTGGCGGAACGGCCCTTCGCCGTCGAGCTCGAAGCCGCCCTCGGCCGGCGCCACACGTCCGATCCGGGCAGCGCGAACGCTTCGGTCCCAGCCGCTCTTCTCGCGGAGCTCGGCGACGTGCGCGACGAACTCCTCGACCGTCGGGTGGTAGCGGTCGAGCACGGAGGCGAGAAGCGGCGCCGGCGAGCGGCGCCTCGCTGCCGAGCGGACCGCGAGACCGGGGAAGGTCGTCGGGCTGCAGTGGCCGTCGCTCTCGGAGCGCATCCTGCGCTGCCGGATCGCCGTCGCCCGCTGCCGCCACGCCACCATCGGGTCGGCCTCCATCCCGAACACGGCGATCTGCTCCGGCGCGAGCCCGCCCCGCCGCAGGGTCTGGTAGGCGGTGAAGCCCGCGAGGCCCGACCCGACGACCGCCACGGCCGGCCCGCCGGCCATTACTTCACCGAGCCCGCCAGCAGGCCCTGCACGAAGTAGCGTTGGAACGCGAAGAAGACGGCGAGCGGGACGACCAGCGAGATGAACGATGCCGGCGCGATCACGTTGATGCTCGTCCCGAACTCGCGCAGCTGGCCGAAGATCCAGACGGTGATCGGTGTCACGCCGAAGGTCAGCGAGACGATCAGGTCGTTCCACGTCCACAGGAACTGGAAGATCGCGAGCGAGGCGATCGCGGGCAGGCCGAGCGGGAGCATCAGACGCAGGAAGATCCAGAGCTCGCTTGCGCCGTCCATGCGGGCGGACTCCATGATGTCCTTCGGGATCCCGACGAAAAAGTTGCGCAACAGGAACACGGCGAACGGGAGCCCGAAAGCGACGTGGAAGAGGATGATGCTGATGACCGAGCCGTAGATCCCGACCTGGTCGTAGAGCCTGAACATCGGGATCAGGGCCATCTGCAGGGGCACGACGAGAAGCCCGACGATGGTGATGAAGACCCAGTCGCGGCCCGGGAACTCGAGCCAAGCGAGCGCGTAGCCCGCCATTGCGCCGAGAAAGACGACGAGCACCGTGTTGCCCACGGCGATGATGGCGGTCGTCTCCAGCGCCGAGGTGAGGCCGGAGTTGTGGTAGAGCGCCCGGTAGTTGGCGAACGTGGCGAGGCTCGGGTGCGCGAAGATCTGCCACCAGCCCGCGGAGGCCAGCGCCGACTGCGGCAGGATCGAGGTGGCAAAGAGACCGATCGTCGGTACCAGCCAGAGGAGCGCGAGCCCCGCCATCAGCACGTTCAGCGGCCATCTCGAGATGCGGTAGACGATCTTCGAGGAGGTCTTGGCCCTCGGGGAAGGCACCACGACTGTCTGAGCTTCGGAGACGGCCGCCATCGTCAGCCCTCCGTCCTGAAACGCTTGACGTTGAGGAACAGGATCGGCACGACGAGCAGGAAGAGGAAGACGGCGATCGCCGACGCGGTGCCGAAGTCGTCCACTCCCCCGAACGCGGTCTGCCACATCGCGAGCGCGATCACGTTCGCGTTCGACCAGACCGACTCGGGCGCGAGCGAGATGACGAGGTCGAAAACCTTCAGGACGTTGATCGTCATCGTGATGAAGACGACGCTCAGCACGGGTGCGAGCAGCGGCACCGTGACGCGGCGGAAGACCTGCCACTCGGTTGCGCCGTCGGTCCGCGCCGCTTCGAGCACGTCCCGTGGCATGGAGGCAAGGCCGGCGCCGATCACGACCATCGAGAACCCCGCCCAAATCCAGATGTAGGCGATCAAGAGCGACG
Source organism: uncultured Actinomycetota bacterium (assembly GCA_963720045.1). GTDB lineage: Bacteria > Actinomycetota > Thermoleophilia > Gaiellales > Gaiellaceae > PALSA-600. Next base: position 477,503 of record CAVREC010000002.1, read on the forward strand.
GCACGATCAGGCTGGGGCCGAGCCACCCGAAGCCGCCGAAGGATTTTGCGAACGTCGCGGCGCCGACGGCCGCCTGGTATGTCCCGGGCGCGACGTTCGTGAAGTCGAAGCTTCCGTCATCGGCCGACTTCGTCGACTTGACCGTCTTCCCGGTCGCCGTTCGCAACTCGACCGTCACCCCGGGCAGACCGAGCTCGCCCTTGTCGACCTTGCCGAGCTTGCCGCCGCCCGGCGTGAAGTCGCGCCACACCGTGCCGACGATGTCGCCGGCTTTCGCGGGCGGCGTCACGGCCTGGAGCGAACCTTTCGGAACCGAGCTCGGTGGGATGCCCGTGAGCGCCAGCAACGCGACGTCGCCGGGCTTGAGCGGCATGTGCAGGACCATCGCGCCCGACGAGGCCGTCTGGAGCGACGAGGTCGACGGGAAAGCGCTCGGCAGGACGCCGGCCGGGCTGAAGACGCCCTTTACCGACTTAGAGAGCGCGTTGATCGCGCCGAGGTTCGGATCCTGCTGGTACATGATCCGCCACGTAACGCCGGTCGCAAATGCCGAGATGGCCATCGGCAGGAAGATCGCCGTCTTGAACGCGACCTGCCAGCGGATCTTCTCCGCCAGCACCGCGAAGATGAGCCCGATCGCACAGACGGTCGCGGGCACGACCGCGACCCAGATGACGTTGTTCTTGATCGCGGTGGTCAGGGTCGGGGTCGTGAAGAGCGTCTTGTAGTTGTGGATTCCGACCCAGGTGCCGAGGTATCCGCTCTGACCGAAGAAGCTCCGGATGAACGTGTAGACGGTCGGGTAGAGGAGCCAGACGAAGAGCAGGAAGAGCGTCGGGGCGAGGAACGCTCCGCCGGTGACGTAGCGCGCGAACGTCGGCCTCGGGGGCGGCGCAGGCGGAGCCACCTTCCCCGGTGGCTCCGCCGTGACTCCGCTCGCGCTCATCCGTGCGTTACTTGCTCGACTTGTAGGCAGAGGCAGCAGCGCTCTCGAGCTGCTTGGCTGTGCCGCTCGCGTTGCTGGGGTTCTGCAGGAACTTCTGGAACAGCCCCCATTCGCCCTGGCCCGTCGTCGCGCCGAACGCCGCCGGCTGCGCGTCCGACATGTCGAACACGACCTGCTTCGCGTTCTGAACGGCCTGCTGGTCGATCAGGTCGAGCTTGTCCGGGAACGACTTCAGGTTGACGTTGTGGTTCCCGGTCACGAAGCCGCCCTGCTTCGCCCAGGCATTCGCCGCCGCGGGCGTCGCGAGGAACTTCACGAACGCCTCGATCGCCGGGTTGTCGCGGAAGGTGACGAACAGGTCGCCGCTGATCTCGACCGCTCCGGCGTTGGGTCCCGGCGTGATCGCCGGCCAGGGCGCCACGTTGAACCCCGTGTAGGCCTTCGACTTGGTCGACGAGAGGATCACGCCGGAGACGAAGTCGGCCTCGAACACGATCGCAGCCTTGGACGGCGAGCCGAACGCGTTCGTGACGGAGTCGTTGAAGCCGTACTGGAGCGCTCCGCTCGTGCCCCCGTTGATGTTCGAGGTGTCGCCGAGGATCTTCGCCATCGTCTTCAGCGAAGTGATCACCGACGGGTCCGTCCACTTGATCTTGTGCGCCGTGAGCAGGTTGTACTTCGCGAAGCCGAACGTACGCAGGTAGATGTTCTCGAACATGTCGGTCAGCGTCCAGCCGTCGGAGCCGCCGATCGAGTAGGCCGGCACGCCCGACGCCTTCAGCGTCTGGGCGTCCGAGAGCAGCTGCTTGAACGTCTTCGGCGGCCCCTTGATCCCGGCCGCCTTGAAGTCCGGGACGTTGTACCAGAACTGCGATTTGTTCGACGCCTTGAAGACCAGCGCGTACAGCTTGCTTTTGAACGTCCCGAGCTTCAGCCACGAGGCGGCGAAGTTCTTCGCCATCGCCGACTTCGCGTAGGTGATCGGCTTCAGGTGCCCCTGCTGGACGAGCTGGTTCACGTAGCCCGGTTGCGCGATGTCGGCCATGTCGGGCGGGTTACCGCCGGTGATCGACGTCGCGAGGATCGTCGGCAGGTTGTTCCCGAGCGACTTGTAGTTGATCTTCACGTTCGGGTAGAGCTTGTTGAACGCCTTGATCACGTCGCCGAAGGCTGCTGCCTCCGACCCGGTCCAGATCCCGTCGAACGTGACGGTGCCGGAGACCGCCGTCCGGGCCGTTGCCGCGTGCGCAGCAGTTGTCTTGGCGGAGCCCCCCGAGGCCGCGGCAACGAGGACGACCATGAGGACGACCGCCGAGGCTGCGGTACCGAGCAAGTAGCGATTCTTCACTGTACTGCTCCTTTCATTGAGTTCCGTCATAAATCCCGAGCCCGGACTCGGGGTCGAAGAAATGCAGGGAGCGAGTATCGACGGCGACCTCGAGCTTCTCGCCCTCGGCGGCCTTTGAACGCGGGCCAAAGCGACCGACGAGCGTCGCGGTCTCGGCCTCCGCGAGCGCGCTCGCGGTCCGCTCGTCGCCGGCGTCCGCGGCGAGCTCGCGGACGTCTTCGGTGACCGCGTGCTTCGCGTCGATCTTGAAGTGCACCATGATCTCCGAGCCGAGCGCCTCTGTCAGTTGGATCGTCCCGTTCAGCCGCCGGTCGGGGGGCGAATCGGGGACGAGCGATGCGTCCTCGAGGTCCTCGGGACGGATGCCGACGACGACCGTGCGGCCGGCGAAGGCGGCGAGAGCCGGCCGCGCAGCGAGCGTCTCGGGGCTGACCGCGAGCGACTGCTCGCCGAGCCTGGCCGCAAACCCGCCGTTTTGCTGCTCCAGCGTCGCCTCGATCATGTTCATCGACGGGCTGCCGATGAAGCCGCCGACGAACAGGTTGACGGGATGGTCGTAGAGCCTCTGCGGATGGTCGACCTGCTGGAGCTCGCCCTTGCGGATGACGGCAACCCGGTCGCCCATCGTCATCGCCTCGGTCTGGTCGTGGGTGACGTAGATCGTCGTGACGCCGAGGTCGCGCTGCAGTCCTGCGATCTCGGCCCGCATCTGCACGCGCAGCTTCGCGTCGAGGTTCGAGAGGGGCTCGTCCATCAGGAACGCCGCCGGCTCGCGGACGATCGCCCGCCCCATCGCGACCCGCTGGCGCTGCCCGCCGGAGAGGGCCCTCGGCTTGCGCTGCAGGAACGGCCCCAGTCCGAGGACGTCGGCGGCGTTCTGGACGCGGCGGACGATCTCGGCCTTCGGCACCTTCTTCACCTTCAGGCCGAAGGCAATGTTCTCGTAGACCGTCAGGTGCGGATAGAGCGCGTAGCTCTGAAAGACCATCGCGATGTCGCGGTCGCGCGAGGGAACGTAGTTGACGACACGGTCGCCGATCGTCATCACTCCCTCGGAGATCTCCTCGAGGCCGGCGATCATGCGCAGAGCCGTCGTCTTGCCGCAGCCCGACGGGCCGACGAGGACGACGAACTCTCCGTCGGCGATCGCGAGGTCGAGATGGTTCACCGCGATGGTTCCATCCGGATACCGCTTTGTCACCGCATCGAACCTGACTCCGGCCACGAGCGCGATCCTACTCCCTTTTTCGCAGTCGCTCATAAAACCATCGTCAATGGGACTGCGCGGCCCGCCCGGCGCCGTAAACGACCCGCTGAGCGGGCCGCTCTGAGCTCAGGCCGCGAGCGCCGCGCCGGACGACGCGCGAACCACGAGCTCGCCGGGAAGGATCACGATGCGTTCTCGTTCGTCGATGCGTCCGACGATTCGGTCGAGCAGCAACTGCACGCCGATCGTCCCGAACGTCTCCGCCGGTTGCGCGAAGACGGTGAGGAACGGATCGATTCGCGAGGCCTGTCCGAGGTCGTCGAAACAGACGAGCGCGAGGTCGCCGGGAATGTCGAGGCCTCGTTCGCGAACGGCCTCGGCGACGCCTACCGCGGCAACGTTGTTGACTGCGAAGATCGCCGTCGGCGGCGCGGGAAGGTCGAGGAACTGCAACGTCGCCTCATGGGCGCTCTGCGGCTCGATCGCCCCGGAGGCCGCGACCAGCTCGAGCCGGACGTCGATCCCCGCCGCTTCGAGCGCCTCCCGGTAACCCCGGATGCGATCGCGTGCGGTGGAGACGTCGGTCGGCTCGGCGACGATCGCGACCCGCCGGTGGCCGAGCGCGATCAGGTGATCGACGAGGGCTCTCGCCCCGGCGACGCTGTCGCCCTGGACGAGGTCGGCAGCAAAGCCTGCGACCGAGCGGTCGACCAGCACGAAAGGCAACCGGCGCCGGCGAAGGCCGCGCAACTCGGGAGCTGACCGATCGCTCACGGGGGCGATCAGGACGCCCTCGACGCCGAAGGCGAGCAGATCATGGAGGTGGTCCCGCTCTCGCTCCAGATCTCCCTGACTGTTGCAGAGGATCACATGCCGGCCGTTGCTCCGGGCGACGTCCTCGGCGCCTCGAACGACAAGAGTGAAGAACGGGTTCGCAATATCGGGGACGACGACGCCGATCGTCTTGCGCCGTGCGGCCCGCCTCGGGACGTATCCGAGTTGCGCGATTGCGGCTTCGACCCGCTGGCGCGTCGTCTCGCTGACCCGCGGCTCGCGGTTGATCACTCGAGACACCGTCATCGCGGACACACCGGCCAGACGGGCAACATCGCGAACTGTGACCTTCATCACATGTTACTGTAACACATAATGTTACTTTCTTGTTACGGCATCACTCCCCGAGATTGACAGTGAGACGGGGTTCGGGCACCCTTGAGACTTGTGATACAGATATGTTCTGTACCACGAAGAAGATTCTCTCTCTCGATAGTTCGGAGGAGCAATGACGGTTACAACTTTCAAGCTGCTGAGGGCGCTGGCCGGCCTCGAGGCCGGGCGCTCCTGTAGATGCTGCGGCGAGTCCATCCTGGCCGCGGATCCGTTTGGCCGGAGCGAGGGCGTGTGCCGATCCTGCCGCCGCGTGGGGCTGTAGCTCAGCCTGACAACGATGAGGTACGAACTGGGGGAACGAACATGCAAAGCGAGACGAAGGGATCTCAGATCCAGGAAACGAGACGGATCGGCCCGGCCGACGAAGTCAGGCTGAGGATCCTGATCGAACGGATGGTCCGAGAGGGCAGATCCGAACACGCAATTACGAAGGCTGTCCGCGAGGCGACCCTCGGCTAGGCCCGTTCCGGGGCAGGCGCCGGCTGTTCGATGACGAGCAGCCGCCGACGCCGGAATAGCGAGGGCGGCTGAACGTTTCTAAGCGCTATGGCCCGTGCGTTGGGGATCAATCACGTGGCGCTCGACGTGGGCAGCCTCGACGAGGCCCTCGACTTCTGGCGTGCGCTGTTCCCGGATCTGCAGTTGCGCAGCCGGTCGCGTGGAATGGCCTTCATCGACCTCGGAGACCAGTTCATCGCTCTCTTCGAGTACGAGGTCGAACCGCGGAGCGAGGACCGACACTTCGGTCTCGTCGTCGACGACGTGGCCGAAGTGATCGCGGCTGCGCGCGAACGCGGTGCCGGCATCCGCGGCACGAACGTCGGCGATCCGTGGGGTAATCGCTTCGACGTGGTCGCATACAGCGACGTGCAGTTCATGAAGGCCGACCCGGTCCTGCGCGCCCAGAACGCCACGCATCTGCCGAAGAGCGACTCCGCCCTGGCGGAGTTGCGCGAGAAGGGAATCGAGGTCTAGAACCAGTCCGCTGTGAGGGGACAGGGCGGCCGTCGTCAGCGGTCGGGCCTCTCCCGGCCCTACGGCTGCTTCAACCCGCCGCCGCCGGTCGTTGCGCGGAGCGTTGCGATCCGCTTGTGCACCCGGGCGGCGTCGCTCGCGGTGGGAGCGACGGCGAGGTAGCGCTCGTAGGCCTGGATTGCGGCCTCGGTGTTGCCGAGGCGGTCGAGCGCGGCCGCCTGGTTGTAGACGAGGAGCGGCAGCGGGGCGAGGTCGTAGGCGTGGACGAAGCAGTCGTAGGCGCGCTGGAAGTCGCCGAGCTCGTAGGCGACGGTGCCTCGCGCATGCCATTCCTTCGCGCCTTCGGTGCCCCCGGCGGTGACCGCCGGAGCCGAGGCCTCGTCGGCCCACGGGTCGACGATCGGGTCCTTGGCGGCCTCCCCCCGGAGCTTCTTGATCCGCTCGAGCGTCTCGGTGGAGTCCTTCGCCGCCGGGTCGAGCACGAGATAGTGCTCGAACGCGTTCGCCGCCGCCTCGGCGCGGCCGGCCATCTCCAGCGCGGTGCCCTCGTCGAAGACGAACGCCGGCATCCGCTTCAGCTCATAGGCGTGCTTGAACGCGTCGACGGCCTTGACGTAGTCGCCGTTCAGGTACGCCTCCTGGGCACGATCGAACCACGCCCGGGCGCCCGCATCGCCCGTCGCAGTGATCGGCGCATCGGGGCCTCGCTGCCCGCCGGGCTCACTGTCCGGCGGCGGTGTTTCGCCTCGCAGCTTCGCGATGTGCCGCTTCACCTTCTCCGCATCGGCGGCGCCGGGAGCCTCGGCCAGGTAACGCCCATAGAGCTCGAGGGCCTCCGGGACGTGTCCGCCGAGCTCGGCCGCCGCTCCCTCGTTGTAGAGGATCTCCGGGAGCGGGTCCAGCTTGTAGGCCTCTGCGAACTCGCCACGGGCCTTGTCGAACTTCTGTGCCTTGTAGTCGGCGATGCCGCGATCGAACCACGCCGTCGCGCCCTCCGCTCCGGTCGCGGTGATCGGAGGCTCGGGAGCCTCGGTCGTCCCGGGCGTCGCAGCGGGCGGATGCCCGCCCGCGGTCGGGTCCGGGTCCTGCTTGGTGTCGCCGCCGCCCCGCAGCTCGCGGACGTGCCCGCGGATCTTTCCTGCGTCCTTCGCGTCCGGTTTGGCCGCGAGGTAGCGCTCGAAGAGGTCGGCCGCCTCCGTCTTTCGGCCCGCCTGTTCGAGGGAGCCGGCCTCGTCGAGCAGGAAGTCCGCGAGCGGATCCAGCTTGTAGGCCTCGGCGAACGCTTCCGCGGCCTCGTCCATCTTCCCGTCCCGGAAGAACTTCCAGCCGCGGTCGCTCCACTCCTGCGCGCCGGCGGGCCCCGTGGCGGTGACGGGTGCGGGCTCTCCGTCGGCCGGCGGCCCGGCCGTTCCCGAAGCCCCGCCGGGCTCGTCCGTTTTCTTCTCGACCGCCGCACCGCCGGCTCTGGCGCGCAACGACTTGATCTTCTCCCGCGTCTTCTCGACCTGGGTGTCTCCCTCCTGGACGGCCAGGTAACGGGTCAGCATGTCCGCCGCCTCCGCATAGCGCCCGAGCGCCTCCAGGCAGGAGCCCTCGTTGAAGAGGAAGGCCGGCACCGGGTAGAGGCTGTAGGCCTTCGCGAATGCCTCGAGCGACTTCGCGTACTGCTTCTTGTCGAAGTAGCGGTAGGCGCGGTCGCCCCAGTCCTGTGCACCAGCGATCCCGGTGGTCGTGATCGGAGCCTCGTCGGGGTCTGCTCCCCCGGTTTTTCCGCCCGGAGTCGCGGGGGCCGGATCGTCGGCCTTTCTCGGGCCGTCCGTCGCTTCGCCGCGCAGCTTGCGGATCTTCTCCCTGACCTTGTCCCCGTCGTCGACACCCTGCGACTCGGCGAGATACCGGGCGAACATGTCCGCGGCCTCCGCGTTGCGCCCGAGTCCTTCGAGGCACGATCCTTCGTTGTAGAGGAACGCCGGCAGCGGGTCGAGGGCGTAGGCATGCTCGAACGCGTCGAGTGACTTCGCGTACTGCTTCTGCTCGAAGAAGCGGTAGGCCCGATCGCCCCATTCCTGCGCGCCGGCGATTCCCGTCTTCGTGATCGGGGCCTCGTCGGGGTCCGCTTCTCCCGAGGAGCCGCCCTGCCCGTGCGCGGGCGTGTTGCCCTCGGGCTTCGCCGCGACCTCCGGCACTCGCGCGAGCAGCCGTGCCACGGCCCTGTTCCCGATCCCGGCCTGCATCGGCAGTACGACGTTCTCGGGTGTGGAAGGCGCGAACGTCGTGCGCGGGGCGTCCGGCTCTACCGTTCCCGGCGAGCGCCGGTCGGCCCGCGGCCCGTGGCGCTCCCCCGGCCGAGGCATGACCGGAGCCTATCCCGGATCGAGGGACCTCGGCACGCGCGTCGCGACCTCCCCGAGTTGCCCTTCGGTGACCCGGGGAGCCCGGTAGCCGTCCCCTGTTCGGCCAACGCCCTCTGGGTGCGATGTTGCAGCGGGTAGTTGCACGGTCACGCGGAGCCCGCCGGCGGCCCGGGGCGCGAGGGTGAGGGTTCCGGCGTGTGCCTCGGCGATGCTCTTGACGATTGCCAGGCCGAGGCCGACACCGGAGTCGTCCGTGCGTATGCGTCTGCTGCCGCGCTGAAACGGCTCGTCAAGCGTGGAAACAAGCTGGGGGGTGAGTTTCTCGCCGGTGTTCTCCACGGTGAGAACCACGCCTCTCGGCTCGACGCCTGTCGTGACCCACACGGTCCCGTGCTCGGGCAGATTGTGGACGATCGCGTTGTGCACGAGGTTTATGGCCATCTGCTGCAGGAGCGCGGGTGAGCCGATCGTCGAGGTGAGCTCGCCGGAGGTTTCGATCGTCAGGCCGCGTTGTTCCGCGAGGGGGAGGAGCGTCTCGGTGGCTTCTTCCACCACGAGGGAAAGGTCGACGTGGTCTCGGGTGAAGGATCGTTGGTCGGCGCGGCTCAGCAGGAGCAGTGCTTCGGTGAGGTCGATCGCTCGCGTGTTGACGAAGTGGAGGCGTTCGACAAGCTCGGCGTTGTCGCGGTCTGGATCTTTGCGGGCGACCTCGAGGAGTGTCTGAGTGACCGCCAGCGGGGTGCGCAGTTCGTGGGAGGCGTTCGCTGCGAATCGCTGCTGCTCGTCAGCGAGCCTCTGCTGTTGCGCCACGTGTGCTTCGAGCCGCGCGAGCATGGTGTCGAAGCTGTCGGCGAGTTCGCGAAACTCGTCTTTGCGGCCTTCCAACTCGATCCGGTGGGAGAGCGATCCGTTCGCGGCCACGCGGGTGGCGTCGGTGATACGGGTCAGGGGAGCGAGCATCCGACCTGCGAGAAGCCACCCTCCCAGCAGACCGAACACGAGCAGGAACGCCATCACGATCGCCGCGATCGGAGCGAAATCGCGCAGGAGGTCGGCGTGGCTGCGCACCATGAAGATCACACCGGGGTGCACACCACGAGAGAGGGACACGTACCCGACGGCGAGCAGCAACGCGCCCGCAAGCATGAGGAACCCGGCGTAGCTGAGGGTGAGCTTGAGGCGGACGCTGAGCCCGGGGGCTCTATCCATGAGCTTCTCCCTCAGGCTCGGTGTCCGGTTGCGTGTCGATGCGGTAGCCGACGCCGGGCACGGTGGCGATGATCCAGGGCTCTCCGAGCCGTTTGCGTAGTGCCGAGACGGTGATGCGCGGGGCGTTCGTGAACGGGTCTGCGAATTCGTCCCAGGCTCGCGCCAGGAGCTCCTCGGCACTGACGACACCGCCTTCGGCAGCGACGAGGACTTCGAGCACTGCGAACTGCTTCCTGGTCAGAGCGACGTAGCGGCCGTCGCGGTAGACCTCTCGGCGGAACGGGTCCAGCCGCAGGCCTGCGATCTCTCGCACGGGGGGCCTGTTGTGGGCGCGCCTGCGGTCGAGGGCTCTGAGACGGAGCACGAGCTCTTGGAGCTCGAACGGCTTCGTGAGGTAGTCGTCGGCGCCGAGCTCGAACCCGGTGGCCTTGTCGTCGAGCCGGTCGGCTGCGGTGAGCATGATGATCGGCATGCCGCTGCCGGAGGCGATGATTCCTTTGGCGATCTCGTCGCCGGAGGCTCCTGGGATGTCCCGGTCGAGGACGGCGATGTCGTAGGCGTTGAAGCGCAGCAGCTCCAGAGCGGTGTGACCGTCACCTGCGATGTCGGCGGCGATCGCTTCCAGGCGCAGCCCATCGCGGATGGCCTCGGCCATGTAGGGCTCGTCCTCGACGATCAACACACGCAAGCTCCAGATGCTACGAGCTGACGCATATCGCCGGCGTATCGAAAACCCCATACGTGCCGGCAACACCCCGCCGTCCAGAGTGGAGGCGTGACCTACGGCGATGACGCACGAGCAACGACCCGCCGGATCCGGCTTCGCTGGATCCGCGTCGCGGGCCTGGTAGTCGTGATCGCGGCGATTGCCGCGCGACTCGGCTACCAGGTGCCGGTGTTCTCGTCCTCGAGGGTCGCATCACCGATCGATGTCCTTCGCAGCGATCGCCGTGATGCACTTGGCGCACCGCCGTCCAGGACGGTGTGGCCGGCAGAGGGCCAGGCCGCATTCGTCCGGGGACGGCAATCGCAGATCCAAGCCGGCCCGAACCAGCACCCGGCCGCGATCGCGAGCGTCGCGAAGGTGATGACGGCCTACGTCGTGCTGCGTGACCACCCGCTCCGGCTCGGCGAGGACGGGCCGGCGATCACGGTCACCGACGCCGATGTCGCCGATACCGACCGCCGGGCCGGACAGGACGAGTCCGTCGTGCCGATCGCGGCCGGAGAGCCGTTGACCGAGCGGCAGGCGCTGCTGGCACTGCTGCTGCCGTCGGCGAACAACATCGCTGCGGTTCTGGCCCGATGGGATGCCGGTTCGGCAAACCGGTTCGTGGCCCGGATGAATGCCACCGCACGGTCGCTCGGCATGACCCACACCCGCTACACCGACCCGAGCGGCTACGACGACGCAACCGTCTCGACTGCCGCCGACCAGGTACGCGTCGTCGATCGAGCCATGCGCCTGCCGGTGTTCGCGAGCATCGTCGCAACACCGAGCGCGACGCTGCCGGTCGCCGGCACCGTGCTCAACACCGACACGTTGCTCGGGTACGACGGGTTCGTCGGCGTCAAGACCGGCTCGGACAGTGCCGCGGGCGGCTGCTTCGCCTTCCGGGCCGTCCGCTTCATCGACGGCAAGCGGACGACGATCACCGGGGTGGTGTTGGGCCAGTCCGGCGACGACAGGGTCGCGGCGGGTCTCGCGGCCGCCGACGCCATGGTCGACCGCATCGCCGGTCATTCACGGCGTCAAGGATCGGCCATGCCGGATCTACGGCAACGAATCAGGGCACCAGGCCTCGCCGGTCTGTCTGCCCGGCGGGCTCGGGTACCGCCCCGAGGGGGCCCCTGACGAAGTGCGCCCGCAACGTGTCTGCACTGATCCGTCGCTCGGCGGGTATCGGCTCGACGAAGCCGACGATTTCGACGTCTGGCTCAGGTTCGCAATCCTCTGCTCGAGACGAAGCTCCACGCCCCCGGGGTGCGCGCGGCCTACCCGGACGTTTCTGGAGCGTTCACGCCCGTTGCGCGCGACGCTTGGTGTGCAAAGCCAAGTGTTCTGGAGAAGCGGACCGTTGGAGTGACAGGCTCGAATCCGAGCCGTAGGTAGATCGACAGTCCGGAGCCGGACGCGTCGAGATAAGCCTGTCGTGCTCCTAAGCCCTCGGCCGTACGCAGCGCGGCCGCCGTCATCGCCGCCCCTATCCCGCGGCCGCGCCAGTTGGGGTCGGTGTTGACGAAGAAAATATTCGCCTGCTTACCGAACGTGTCGGAGCCGGACGTCGCACGCACCGATCCGTTCCCGTCGACAGCGCAGAGCAGCCGGACCGTGGGTGGGAGCGATCGTAGGTAGTCGGCGAACGCGTCAGGCGAATCAATCCTCGGATCCGCCCGCATCACGGCGGCTACCGCATCCGCCAGCGGCACGTCATCGGCCGGCTCCTCTGCGGTCCGGCGCACCGGTCGCAAGGTCAACTCGCTTGGAAGGGGAAGCGCGGTCACCGCCCCCAGGTCGCGGCAGATCATCGCCGTCGCGGCGTCCGACTTCCACCCCGCATGGCTCTCGACGAGCTCGACGCAACGCGCAGCCGCCGCGAGAACGGTGATCACCCCTGCCTCGGCATCAGCCAGCAGCCCGGCGAGCACGTTGTAGGCCCGGTCGTCCATGACGAGCAACCGGATGCGCGGGTCGTCCATCGAGGGGAGCAGCCCGCGCACGCCAGGCTCGTCCACGTCCGGCTGGCCGGGACGCCGCATGACCTCACACCGTCCCACGAAAGCGGCGATGTACGCGTCGACCCCTCCAGCCAGCACCCGCACCAACATAACTCCTCGGGGAACAACCCGAAAATCGAGCGGTGGTCCGAACGCCCAAGTTCGAAAGGACGCGTAAACGGGAAGCGGGAGGTGGTTGTCCCCATCTCGCGTTTGCGTTCGTTGTACGTGGGAGAACAGCCTACGAAGGAGGACCAGGTGAAGTATCTGCTCCAGAACTATCCGGGCGGCTCCGTGGAGTCGTTCGAGCAACTCTCGGCTGATGAGCAGCAAGCGATCGTGGACGAGTACCTCGAGCTCCGGAAGCTCCCGGGGATCCTCAGCGGGGAGCAGCTGCAGCCGGTCGAGACTGCGACGACCGTCCGCGTCGAGAATGGAAAGACGCTGCTCACGGACGGTCCGTTCGTTGATGCGAAGGAGCACGTCGGCGGCTTCATCGTGGTCGAGGTCGACGATCTCGACGCGGCGCTCGAGCTCGCCGCGCGGGTCCCCGCCGCGCGGATGGGCGGCGCGGTCGAGGTGCGGCCGCTGGTGGAGCGGTAGGCGCTGCTCGAGCAGGTCTTCCGCGACGAGTGGGGCCGTGTCCTCGCCAGCTTGATCGGGTTCCTCGGCGATTTCGATCTGGCCGAGGAGGCCGCTCAGGAGGCGTTCGCGGTCGCCGCCGAGCGCTGGCCGCGCGACGGCACGCCGCCGAATCCGGGCGCGTGGTTGACGATCACGGCCCGCAACCGCGCGATCGACCGCCTGCGCCGCGATCGCACGCTCGCCGAGAAGACGCGCCTACTCGATGTGCCCGAGGCCGTGGAGGATGTGATGGAGGAGACGAGTTTCCCTGACGAGCGGCTCGAGCTGATCTTCACGTGCTGCCATCCGGCGCTCGGTCTCGAGGCGCAGGTCGCGCTGACGTTGCGCGCGCTCGGCGGGCTACGCACCGAGGAGATCGCCCGCGCGTTCCTTGTTCCCGAGGAAACGATGAAGCGGCGGCTCTCGCGGGCGAAGCAGAAGATCATGGACGCCGGCATCCCATTCCGTGTTCCCGCCGACGAGCTACTGCCGGAGCGGCTGGGAGCGGTGCTCGCGGTCGTCTACCTGATCTTCAACGAGGGCTACAGCGGCCGCGTGGATCTCGCGGCGGAGGCGCTCCGACTCGGCTCGGCGCTCGCCGAGCTGATGCCGGACGAGCCGGAGGTGCACGGACTGCGGGCACTGATGTTGCTCAACGACGCTCGTCGCGAGGCCCGGTTCGAAGGCAGCGAGCTCGTGCTGCTCGCGGACCAGGACCGTTCGCGCTGGAACGCTGTCCAGATCTCCGGTGGGCGCGAGGCGCTTGTGCGGGCCCTTTCTATGCGGGGTGGACAGGGCGCGTACGTCATCCAGGCGGCGATCGCCTCGCTGCACATGGACGAACCGGTCGACTGGCCGCAGATCGCTGCGCTCTACGGCGAGCTCGTGGGGCTGACCGGCTCAGCGGTCGTGGAGCTCAACCGGGCGATTGCGGTGGCCGAGGCGGAGGGAAGGGAAGTGGGGCTTGCCCTCGTCGACCGCCTCGACCTCGACGGCTACCAGTACTTCCACTCGACCCGTGCCGACCTGCTCCGCCGCCTCGGTCGAGCAGACGAGGCACGGACCGAGTATCAACGCGCCCTCGACCTCGCGCACACCGAGCCCGAGCGCCGCTTCCTGCGGCGGCGCGTCGCAGGGCTCGGCGCATAGCCGTCCCCGAGTACGCCCTTCCTCTGGAGCGCGTCCCCTCGTTTGTCTCCCGTTCGTCGAGATGACGAAAGCACAAGAGAAGGGAGAAGATCATGGAGACACCAAGAACGATTGCCGTCGCGGGCGCGACCGGGCGGGCCGGTCGTCACGTCGTCGATGTGCTGAGGGGCGAAGGTCACAACGTCGTCGCGATGTCGCGCTCGAACGGCGTGGACATCGTCACCGGCGAGGGCCTCGCGGAGGCGCTGGTAGGCGTGCAGTCGATCATCGACGTTGCGACCGGTGCCTCTCCCGAGCAGGCCGCGGCGACGGAGTTCTTCACCGTGGCAGCCCGGAACCTGCAGGAAACGGGAGCACGGGCAGGCGTGGAGCGGATCGTGGTCGTCTCGATCATCGGGATCGATCGCTTCACCAGTGGCTACGGCGCCGCGAAGCTCGTCCACGAGCAGGCAATGCTGTCGGGCCCGATTCCGGCGCAGATCCTGCGGGCTGCGCAGTTCCACGAGTTGGTTGCCCAGCTCACCGACTGGGGGCGAAAGGGAGAGGTGAGCTACGTCCCGCGGATGCGCACGCAGCTCGTCTCGGCGCAGGCCGTCGCGCAGGAGCTCGCCGACCTGGCAGTCCACCAGGACCGCGAGCCATCGAACGACCCGATCCCCGAGATCGCCGGGCCGAGGGTCGAGGAACTCGTCGAGATGGCGACGCTGCTCGCCGCCCGGCGGGGAGACCCGGTCAGGATCGAAGGCGTGACCGATCCGGACGACCCCGACGGGGAGCTCTACGAGGCGGGTGCCCTACTTCCGGGCCCCCACGCCAAGCTGGCCGGCCCGACCTTTCAGGAGTGGCTCGACGCAACGTCGTGAAGTAGGGAGCCGCACGCTCAGCTCCCGCGCGCGTGCGGCCCCCGCACTTCATCCGACCGCTCTTACCCATGGGGATTGCCGAGCTCTGGAGCCGGCTGTCCCCTCGAGCGCCACCGGTTCGTTGCCTTCTCGAAACCAACGTGCAAGGAGGAACCATGAAAGCGAGAATCGCTCCCGAGTCGGAGCGCAGACGCTGGCTTGTTCTCGCGGTGACCGTTGCCGCGCAGTTCATGGTCATCGTCGACGTCGCGGTTGTGAACGTGGCGCTGCCGGCGATCAAGAACGACCTTCACTTCTCCCAGGACAGCCTGCAGTGGGTGATTACCGCCTACTCGATCGTCTTCGGCGGAATGCTGCTGTTGGGCGGCCGACTTGCCGACCTGCTCGGACGCAGGCGGCTGTTCCTGACAGGGGTGGCTGTGTTCACGGTCGGCTCGTTGCTCTCCGGGCTCGCCTGGTCGGAAGCTGCGCTGATCGCCACCCGGGCGCTGCAGGGGCTTGGCGGCGCTCTGCTCGTGCCGGCTGCGCTTTCGATCGTCGTCACGACCTTCCGTGAGGGGCGTGAGCGGAACATCGCCCTCGGCGTCTGGGGCGCTGCCTCCGGCGTCGGCGGCGCCGTCGGCGTGCTGCTTGGCGGCGTGCTCACCTCGTATCTGAGCTGGTCGTGGATCTTCTTCGTCAACCTGCCGGTCGGCGCAGCCATCCTCGCCGTCACACCCTGGCTGGTACGCGAGAGCCGGGCCGCGCTCGCGCAGCGGTACTTCGACGTGGCCGGCGCCATCTCGATCACGGCGGGCCTGATGGTTCTCGTCTACGCGATCACCCGGACGAGTGCGCACGGCTGGAGCGACGGCATGACGCTCGGGCTGCTCGCGACCGCCGCCGGGTTGATCGTGGCGTTCGTCGGGATCGAGGCTCGCTCGCCGGCGCCGCTCTTGCCGCTGCGGATCTTCCGCCTGCGGACGCTTTCGGCGGCCAACGTGGCGATGCTGATGGTCGGTGCGACTGCGTTCTCGCAGTTCTTCCTGATCACGCTGTACCTGCAGGAGGTCTTGCGCTACTCGGCGATCGAGACAGGTGTCGCCTTCATCGCCATCACCGTCACGATCATCGGCTTCTCGAACCTCGGTCAGGGGCTGACAACCCGGCTGGGGGCACGCCCGGTGCTGAGCGCCGGCTTGCTGCTCACCGCCGCCGGGGGCGCGCTCTACGCTCAGATGCCTGCCGGCGGGCACTACTTCTGGGACGTCTTTCCCGGCCTGATCTTGAGTGGCATCGGTCTCGCGCTCTCGTTCGTGCCGGTCACGATCGCCAGCCTCACAGGAGTCCAGCCGGCCGACGCCGGCGTCGCCTCAGGGCTCGTCAACACCAGCCGGCAGATCGGGGGTTCGGTCGGACTGGCCGCCGTGACCACGATTGCGGCCGGTGCGGCCGGCCGATACGCCTCGAGCCACGGCGTGCTCGCCTTCAGCGGCCCCGCTCTGACGCACGGGTTCCACGTGGCCTTCTACTCGCTGGTCGGTGTAGCGCTTGCCGGGGCCGCGATCGCCGCTGCGTTTGTCGAGTCGAAGCCCAAGGCAGCTCCGAGAGCGACGCCGGTCGAGGCCGAGGTCGAGGTCGCTCTCGAGGAAGCAGCGTGATCGAGCGTTCGCACGCCCCGAGACCTCGACCCGCGCCCTCATGGTCTACGCAGGCGGTGCCGCGGCGGGTGAGATGGCGATCGCGCCGATTCGCCGCAAGCGGTGCCGGGGACTGCCGACTGCCGCTGTCCCCTTCGGCCCTCCTTGTTCGTGGTCCTCGTGACACCACGAGCAAGGAGGTTGATGATGAGAGTGTTTGTGGCTGGAGCGACGGGCGCGATCGGCAAGCAGCTGGTGCCTCGTCTGGTTGCTGCGGGACACGAGGTGCATGGCATGACCCGGAGCGGGTCCAAGCGGGAACTCCTGTCCGAATTGGGTGCCGTGCCGGTTGTCGCCGACGCCCTCGATCCCGATGAGGTCGCAGAGGTCGTGGGCCGGGCGCGCCCGGACGTGATCGTCCATCAGCTGACCGCGATCCCGGCGACATTGGACCTGCGTCACTTCGATCGTGATTTCGCCCTCACCAATCGCCTGCGGACGGAGGGGACGGACAACCTGCTGGCGGCCGGCGAGGCTGTCGGGGTGCGGCGGTTCATCGCGCAGAGCATCGGCGCGTGGGCATACGCGCGCACCGGGGGGCCGATCAAGACCGAAGACGACCCGTTCGACCCCACGCCCGCGCGCGAGATGCGCAAGACGCTGGACGCGATCCGTTACGTCGAGCAGGCTGTCATGGGTGCGCGGTGGACGGAGGGGATCGTGCTGCGCTACGGCGCGTTCTACGGGCCGGGAACATCGCTGGCGCCTGATGCGGCGCAGGTCGAGCTGGTCCGCAAGGGCAAGTTCCCGCTGGTAGGTGACGCCGGCGGCGTGTGGTCCTTCATCCACGTCGCCGACGCCGCCGAGGCGACGGTGGCGGCCGTCGAGCACGGCAGGCGCGGCGCCTACAACGTCGTCGACGACGACCCCGCTACCGTCGCCGAGTGGCTGCCCGCGCTGGCGCGGGAGATCGGCGCGAAGAGGCCGAGGCGCGTCCCGCAGTTCGTGGGGCGTCTGTTCGCCGGCGAAGTGGGCGTCGTGATGATGACCGACACGCGCGGCGCGTCCAACGCCAAGGCCAAGCGCGAGCTCGAGTGGCGCCCGGCGCACGCGAGCTGGCGTCAGGGGTTCGCCGCAGCATGAACAACCGCCGCGCCTGACTACCGACGCGTTGCGGCCGGCACGGCGCCCCAACGCCCCCGGGCGGGATCGGATCATTGGACGAGCGGGATCGAGGCGACCGTGACTCGATCCCGCTCGTGGTTGACCAAGACCTGCCGCGGAATGAGCCAGTGGGCTCGACCTCGGTTGCCAGAGGGACGCGGTAGCGCGCATCGTGTGGCGCCAAGGGCGTGGTTGTCAAGATGTCGCATAGGTGGACTGATACAGAGGGGGTGCTCAAATGAAAGCGATCGTGGTGACGGATCGGGCCGCGGGAACGGCCGGGATGAAGTTCGTGGAGCGACCCGATCCGGATGTGGCGAGGCTCGCCAGCGTTGAAGGTGCGAACTACGGCGATGTCGTCGTTGAAGTTCATGCCTCGGGATTCACCGGGAATGAGCTGGAGTGGCCCTCGACTTGGATCGATCGCCTCGGCCGTGAGCGGGCGCCTTCGATTCCCGGGCACGAGGTGGCCGGAGTGGTCACCGCGCTCAGCTATGGAACGACGGGGCTGTCGGTGGGACAGCGGGTGTTCGGCCTTACGGACTGGACTCGCGACGGCACCCTCGCGGAATACACAGTCGTTGAGGCACGCAACCTCGCGCCGCTCCCGGGGGACGTCGACTTCACGGTGGGTGCAGGCGTCGCGATGACGGGCCTGACCGCGTGGCAAGGCCTGTTCGAGCACGGCCGCCTTCAGGCCGGCCAGAGCGTCCTCGTGCACGGCGCGGCAGGCGCAGTCGGCTCGATGGCATCCCAGCTCGCACGAGAGGCCGGCGCACACGTCATCGGCACCGGGCGCGCCGCCGACCGGGAGACCGCACTCGAGTTCGGCGCGCACGAGTTCATCGACCTCGAAAACGACAGCCTGGACGACGCCCGCGGAGTCGACCTGGTATTCGACGTCCTTGGCGGCGACATCCAGAAGCGGTCCGCGGGTGTCGTTCGAGCTGGAGGGATGCTGGTGACCATCACCGGCCCGCCGGAGGCGTGGCCCGCGGAAGGCCTGGCGATCGACTTCGTCGTCGTCTCAGATCGCGCCCAACTGAGTGAGATCGTCCAGCGGGTTCGGGACGGTCGGCTGCGGACGAACATCGGCACCGTCGCGGCCCTCGACGATGCCGTTGCCGCGTTCAACCCGACCGAGCGGATCAAAGGGAAAACGATCGTCCGGGTTCGTGGGTAAGGACTCGGAACGACCGAGATCGACCTCTCAGCCGGCGACCAACACGGCGACTTTCCGACCGCTCCCGATGAGTTTCCAAAGTGGGCCGAGTCTCTGTGCGTATGGCCCTGATCGCGAGACGAGGAGATCGTTCGATGCGCACACGAGAAGCCTCCCTGTTCCTGTTCCTCGCCTGTCCCGCCCGGCCGCCGGACGAGTTCGCGAGCGACGCAGCTGACGCCACGAGGCGAACGTGACGGGCGTCTAGCAATGACCATCGTGATCACCGCCTTTGAGCGCTCGCCCGATGGCGGCATGGGCCTGGCGCGCGATACGCGCGTTCGCTGGGCGCTTGAAGAGGTGGGCCAGCCCTACGAGGTTCGCCTCGTCTCGTTCCGTGCGAAGAAGGAGCCCGCGCATCTGAGCCTTCATCCCTTCGGCCTGATTCCGACCTACGAGGAAGGCGACCTTGTCCTGTTCGAGACCGGCGCGATCGTCTTCCACATAGCCGAGCGCCATGCGGGACTGTTCCCGGAAGATGCCAATGCGCGGGCGCGGGCAATCGCCTGGATGTTCGCCGCGCTCAACACCGTGGAGCCGCCGATCCTCGAACTCGTGACCGCCAGGATCCTTGAGGGCGACAAGCCCTGGGCCGAAGTGCGCCTGCCTCTGGTGAAAGACCGGATTCGCGATCGACTGGTCCACCTTTCTGCTCGCTTGGGCGAGGCCGACTGGCTCGATGGGGGCTTCAGCGCAGGCGACCTCATGATGGTGTCAGTGCTCTTGAGGCTGAGGCCTTCGGGGGTTCTGGACGAGTTTCCAAAACTGGCTGCTTATGTGGCCCGCGGCGAAGCGCGACCCGCATACCAACGGGCTTTCGCCGCCCAATGGGCGATCAACGCCGGCCGTTCGCAAGCTGGGTGACGGCGTTTCTGTACCGGATCGCGTGCTCGATCAGTTCGGCGCTCCGGCCCGACGCTGCGGGTGTGGAGCTTCACCCTCCCAGCCGACAGGACAAGGGGTCGGTTTCTTGCATTCGATCAGCGCGGGTGACATCAGGCACTTCCGTGTATCCGCTGGCAGGGGAGCCGCTTAGGGGTCGGCTGAGACGGCCAACCCGGGTGACGAAGCGGCGTGGGATCCACGCCGAGTCGCGAGAGATACGAGGTGTGGCGGCCGGCTCCAGCGGACGCTCGTGGCGTGCTGCGGCGTCGTGAAGCGCTCGCAGGTGGGCGCGCATCAGTTCGTAATGCAGGAAATGTGAGGCCATGGGCATGACTCCTTCTTGCACCGTCGAGGGCGCTGCATGATCGATGTGGCTCGGCGCAGAAATCGACCGGCCGTAGTGGTCAAGATGATTTAGACGCTTACAACTAGTAGCAGGCATGCCTGCTCTTGTAAAGGTCTATTGACCAAAGACGATGTTGTACGATACGCATATGGATGCGACGACCAACGGCCCTCCGCCCCTCGACGACGACACGCCTGCCGAACTGAGGGGGCTCATCAATTTTCTCAACTCACGGGCCGGCGCGCGGCGGCCCGAGCGCTTTGGCGCGCCCGCCGATGCCGCGGCGTTTCTCACCCATTGCGAGCTCGGATATGACGGAAGAAGCCTCTCGGCCGACGACACCACCCGCCTGCGGCGCATGCGGGACGCGATCGTGTATGCCGTCAAAGAGCCGAAGGACCCTCGCGCGTGGGAGACGATCAGCGAGCTCGCAGTCACCGTTCCACTCCGCCTACACGTCGTGAACAGCGACACCGCCACTCTGGAGCCCACGCGGGCGAAACCCACCGACAGCGTCTTCGCCCGACTCCTCGACCAAATCGCCCATGCGATAACTACCGGTCGGTGGGACCGGATAGGAGCCTGCGCGAAATGCGAGCGAATCTTCTACGACACCACCCGAAGCCACACCCGCCGCTGGTGTTCCTACGCCACTTGCGGCAACAAAGCCAACGTCGCGGCTTACCGCTCACGCAACCGATGACGACGACGATCCGGCCACCGGAAACCGTGCGCGCGTGCGGGAACTTCGCTCATGTCCCGAGCGTGAGTGACTCACTCGAACGAAGCCAGTCCGACACGGCCGCCGCGACGGCAGGGCCGTCACTCAGCGAGTGGGTGCCTGGGATGCTCACGACAGTGCGGTTCGAGCTCGTCGGCGGCATCCCGAACGGGTCACGCTCCCCCTGAACGACAAGCGTCGGGACACGGACGGCCTCGAGCTCGGAGAGGCGGCTCTTCTCGGGGTGGCCGGGTGGATGGACTGGAAACGCGAGGCAGACGACGGCGACCGAGTCGGTCTCCGTCGCGGTGCGGCAGGCGACGCGGGCGCCCGACGAGCGGCCGCCGGTCAGGACCGGGAGCCCGCTGAGCGGGCCTTTTCGGAGCTCGAGGACGACCGCGGCCCAAACAGCGTCCAGCTGGCCTGCCGGAGCCGGGCGCCGTCGACCCGCAACCCGGTACGGCTGCTCGACGAGGGCGACGCTGAGCCCGGCCGAACGTGCGGCTTCGGCAGCGGCGACCAGATCGGGCGCGTGGATCCCGCCGCCGGCCCCGTGGCCGAGCACGAGACCGGCGACGGGCGAGGCAGCCGGAAGAAGGTGCGCTCGGGCTCGGCCGTGAGGAGTGTCGAGCTCGATCATCCACCGAGCCTAGCCTCCACTTGGGCGCGCTCTGTCTAGGGAGCGGAAGCGGTCAGGACTGGTGTGGACCTGACGGTCGCCCCGCAGAGCCACGGCTCCATCCTGTCTAGCTGCTCGGTAGCCTCAGGCGGGCCGTCGTTCGCCGGAGTGGCGGCTGATCGTCTGCCGGTCGAGAACGATCGTCCTGCCGCGGCGCAACTCGACAGTCCCCTCGTGTTCCTGCTGGCGCAGCACCCGGTTCACGGTTTCGCGCGTCGTTCCCGCGAGCTCGGCTAGTTGTTCCTGCGTCAGCGGCACATGGGCCGGGTCCTCACCGGGCGCGTAGAGGCGCGCAAGCTCGCACAGCCGGCGTAGCACCCGCTGCTCCGAGGAGACGAACAACGCTTCCAGCAACCGGTCGTGCAATGTCCGTATCTCGCCGGCGAGGTATTCGATCAACCACTCATTCAGCTCGTGATGCTCGTCGCGCAGCCGCTGAAAGTCTTCCCGGTAGATCGCGAACGTCTCCGCTGGCTCCAACGCGGCAACCGTGGCAGAACGGTCGTCGCCACCGGCCACGAGCGCCATCTCCCCGAAGCTCTCACCCGGTCCAGGTAGTGCGATCGTGACCGTTTCACCGAGCGGAGTCGCCACCCTGACCATGAACCGGCCGCTCACGACCAGATGCAGGGAATCAGCGGGATCGTGACGATGGAACACGACCTCGTCGCGAGAAAAGCGACGTCGCCGCGCCATCGCCAACACCTGCCGTATCTCCTCGGCAGGCACCCCCCCAAACAACTGCCACTCCACCGCGCAACTGTAGTACCACCCGGTCTACTCGGCCGCCGTTCTCGGGACGCCCGAACCTGCGCTTTCCGTGACGGCGGTCACACAGTCTCCGTGAGCGCCGACAACGACACGGCACGGAAGCGCACTTAGGCTGCTCCTAGGGGTTGCCTCTAGCACCTTGCCCCGGGGAGGGAGATGCGGCGTTCCTCCCCGGGGCAGGAGAGGCCGTCGTGGTCCTACAGGGGGCTCGGGCACCGGTCTTCAGGCCGAGGCGCCGTCGCGGGACGAATCCGCGACGACGGGAACGGCGGGCCCTTCGATCGCCTCTCCGTTCTCGGCATCGAAGAGCGCGATCGCACGAACCGGCACCGCGAAGACCGCCCGCGTGCCGTGGGCGAGTCGCGGTTCGACGGCGAGCTTCACCACGAGCGAGTGCTCGCCCAGTGAGAGGTGCGCGAGCTGCTCGTCGCCGAGGTATTCGACGACCTCGATCGCCGCCTCGAAGGCGATACACCCCGGTTCCCCCTCGCCGAGCCGGACGTGCTCAGGCCGGAAGCCGGCAAGCAGGTCGTCGCCGCGGATACCGATTGCGGGCGCTGGGAGAACGTTCATCGCGGGCGAGCCGATGAACCCTGCCACGAACACGTTGGCGGGACGCGTGTACACGTCCTCGGGTGTCCCGATCTGCTGCAGCACCCCTTTCTTCATCACGGCGATCCGGTCGCCCATGGTCATCGCCTCGACCTGGTCGTGCGTGACATAGATGGTGGTGGTGCCGAGCTGTTTCTGAAGCCTCTGGATCTCGGCACGTGTCTGGACGCGGAGGGCGGCATCGAGGTTCGACAATGGCTCGTCCATCAGGAATACGTCCGGCTCCCGCACGATCGCGCGGCCCAGTGCGACGCGCTGGCGCTGGCCGCCGGAGAGCGCCGCGGGCTTGCGCTCGAGGTGGTCTTCGAGGTCGAGCGACGCTGCCGCAGCACCGATCCGGCGTCTCACCTCTGACTTGCTCAGCTTGCGGAGCTTGAGCCCGAAGGCGAGATTCTGCGCGACGGTCATGTGTGGATACAGCGCGTAGTTCTGGAAGACCATCGCGACGTCGCGATCCTTCGCGGGGATCTCGTTGACGATCCGGTCGCCGATCCGGATCGTTCCCTCGCTGACCTCCTCGAGCCCGGCGACCATCCGAAGCGCCGAGGTCTTGCCGCAGCCGGACGGGCCGACGAAGACCATGAACTCGCCCTCGCCGATCGCGAGCTCGAGCTCATCGACGGCGCGGGTCCCGTCGGGGTAGACCTTGGACACTTCGTCGAAGCGGATCGCAGCCATCTGGTCAGCCCTTGAGCGCCCCGCTGAGGCCGGAGCCCCGGAGGAACGTGCGCTGGAAGATGACGAACGCCACGATCGGGACGAGACAGGTGATGAACATCGCCGCGAGGAACACGCCGAGCTCGGTCTGCGCCTGGATCGTCGGCAGCCGGACTGACAGCGGCTGCTTGTTCGGGTCCGTCAGCACGAGGAGCGGCCAGAGGAAGTCCTTCCAGGAGGCGAGGATCGCGAAGACCGACACGACTCCGAGGATCGGTTTCGACAGCGGGAGCACGACGTACCAGAAGAGGCGAAACGGCCCAGCGCCGTCGATCTTGGCCGCTTCGAAGATCTCGCGGGGCAGGTTGTCGAAGAAGCGTTTGACGATGACGACGTTGAATGCGGTCGCTCCGGCGGGCAGCCAGATCGCCCAGTAGCTGTCGACGAACGTGTGGTGGATGAGCGGCGGGTGCACGATCTCGATGTAGAGCGGGACGAGCAGGACGACCGCCGGGACGAAGAGCGTGATCAGCAGCATCCAGTAGATGACGTTCCCGTACCGGGGCCGGAGCACGGAGAGCGCGAACCCTCCCGTGGTCGCGACCACGATCTGGACAAGCCAGGATCCGAGTGCCAGGATCACCGAGTTCCAGAAGTACCGCCCGACGTCGACCTCCGTCCAGGCGTTGCTGAGGTTGCTCCAGGCGACTCCGTGGGGGAAGAAGCCCATCGGGTGGGAGATGATGTCGTTCGTCGGCGTGATCGAGGCCTTGGCGAGCCAGAGAATCGGTCCGAGCCCGATCACGACGAGGGCGACGAGCAGCAGTTTCTGGGCGCCGCCGAGGCCGAAACGGACCGTGGGGCGCTGCCAGTCGGCATTCGAGATCAGTGCCTCTCTCGGCGGTGAGGCGGCCTTGCGGCGGATCAACGCGTGCTCCAGCCGCGGGTCAAGCGGAGGTAGATGAGGGAGAACACGGCGAGGAAGCCCGCGAGCATGAGGCTCAATGCGGTCGCCTCGCCATAGTTGCCGCCGAGCGAGTTGCCGAATGCGTAGTCGTAGATCAGGAGCAGCACCGTGAGCGTCGCGTTGGCCGGTCCGCCCGAGGTGAAGAGGTACGGCTCCAGGAAGACCTGAGACGTCGCGATGATCTGCAGGATCATCGTGAGCAGCAGCACGCCACGGAGTTGCGGGAGCGTGATGTGCCAGACCTTGCGCCAGAGGCCCGCGCCGTCGACCGCTGCCGCCTCGTAGAGATCGGTGTCCACCGCCACGAGCGCCGCGAGATAGATGATCACGGTGGCGCCGGCGTTCGCCCACGTCGACTCGAGGACGAGCGACGGCATCGCGGTGCCCGGCGACTGGAGCCACGGGTACGGGCCGAGGCCGACCCAGCCGAAGATCGTGTTGAAGACGCCGTTCGAGCTGGCGTCGTAAAACGTCTTCCACAGGAGGACCGCCACCACCGGGGGAATGACGACAGGCAGGTAGGCGAGCGCGCTGTACAGCCCCCGGCGCCGGCGGGTCTCGCTCATCAGCACTGCCGCGGCGAGTGGGAGGGGGTAGCCGAAGAGGAGGGCGAGCGCGGCGAAGTACAGCGTGTTCTTCACCGCGATCGGAAGCAGCGGATCCGCGAGGACGGCCCTGAAGTTGTCGAGCCCGACCCAGGTTGCAGGCTGCACGAGGTTCGTGTGCTGCACCGACATGATCACCGTGCGGACGATCGGGTACCAGGAGAAGGCACCGAAGATGAGGATCGTCGGCAGGAGGAACAGGAGCGTGGTCGCGCCGCCCCCGCGCACCCAGGTGAGAGGGGTGCGCCGGCTCCGGTGCTTCGATTTCGGCCTCGAGTGCTTCGTCACACGTGCAGGCTCGCGTCCGACGCCGGCCACGTCAATCGCGGGCACAGGCGGCCGGGAGACCGTTGACTCGGCTCCCGACCGCCCCGTCAAGAGCTAGGCGCCCTGTGAGATCGCGGTCTGGGCCTCGCTGTTTGCGGCCTTCAGCAGGCTCGTGATGTCCGCGTTCTGGTTCGTCAGCACCGCCTCCACCACCGCGTCCAGTGAGTGGTAGACGCTCTGGGTCGACGCCTCCGGCTCGGGAATGAGCTTCTGGGCGAAGATGCCCGTCGTGAACGGCTTCATCTGCCCGAGCGGCACGTTGATGTAGGGCTTGATCCACGTGTTGGCAAGGTCGTACTGCGCCTTGTTGAAGACGGGGAGCGCCGGAACGCCAACGGGCTGCTTGCCCGCAACGAGCGTCTTCGCATTGCGGATCGCCTGAGTCTTCGCGACCAGCGGCTGCTCGTAGTAGAAGTCGATCCACTTCATCGCGGCAGCCTTTGTCGCCGTGTTGGCGTCAGGCCGAACCGCGACCAGCGTGCCGCCCCCAAGGACGCCGGCGGTCTTGTTCTTCGCGAGCGGAATCGGGGCGAGCCCATAGATCTTCGGGTTGATCTCGCTTGCCTGGACGAGGTTCGTATAGACGTCCGAGCCGCTCACGTACATCCCGACCTGCCCGGCGGCGAAGGCCTGGTTGACGTCGCTCCAGCCGTAGTCGAAGTTGGAGCCCATCGAGTTGTCCGTCCACCGCATCTTCTTCAGCATGTTGAGTGCCGTGACGGTCTGCGGGTTGTCGAGCGTGGCCTTCGCGCTCTTGCCGGTGCCGGTCTCCATCCGCCCACCGAGCGAGTAGACGACCGTGGTGAGGATCCAGCCGGCGGTGTTGTCGTCCTTGCCCATCTCGGCGTACCCGGCCTTGCCGGTCTTGTCGGTGATCTGCTTCGCGTCGGCCGCGACCTCGGCCCAGGTGGTCGGAGGCTTGTTGGGATCGAGCCCGGCCTGCTGGAAGAGCTGCCGGTTGTAGTGGAGTGCCTGGGCGTACGCACCCTTCGGGAGCGCGACGACCTGACCCTTCGAGGTCGTTCCTTCGGCGATCACCGCCGGGTTGTACTTCGAGAAGTACGGCAGGGCCTTCGCCTGGGCCGTCAGATCGGCCAGTTGGCCGTTCTCACCGAGCGTACGAGCGTCGGTGAACGGGACCTCGAACACCGTCGGCAGGGTTCCCGCGGCGAGCTTTGCTGCGAAGGTCGGGCCCGTCCACTGGTACTCGACCGGCTTGACGTTGATCGACGGATTCGCCTTCTCGAACTCGGCGACCTGTGAGTTGAACTGCGCGATCGCCGCCTTGGTGCTCCCAGGGATCAGCGAAGCGACGCTGATGGTCGTCTGCGACGAGCTCTTGGATGTGTTCTTTGCCGCCGCGCTCGAGATTGCCGAGACGGCCAGCACGGCGGCCACGGCAACGATCACGGCTGTCCGAATGGACTTCATCGTCCTTCCGTTGGACTTCATCGTCCTTTCCTTTCTTTGACTATCCGTTTGAGTGATTTCGACCGGAGCCTTAGGCTCCAGCCGGCGGAGCCTTATCCCCGGCCAGGCGGAGCCAGACCGTTGTGTCCTTCGGGAGCACACCTCCTTCGAGTTCGTCGCTGCTGATAAGGACGTCGGCCTGCGCTGGAAGTTCCAGGGGGTCGTGGCCGAAGTTGACGAGGCACGCAAAGCTCTCCCCGCGGGCGAATGCCAACACGCTCTCCCGTTCCGGCAGCCAGCGAAGCGACGCCGCGCTTCCCCACGGCTTTCTGCGGCGAAGCTCGAGACCGGCCCGGTACAGGTTCAGCATCGAACCGGCCTCGTCGCTCTGGCGCTCGACGGTGAGCCGCGCCCAGTCGCCGGGCTGGTCGAGCCATGGATCGGCGGCACCGTCCCCGCTGAAGCCAAACGGAGGGTGTGAGCCCGCCCATGGCAGCGGCACGCGGCAGCCGTCACGGCCGGGATCCACGCCGCCCGAGCGGAGCCACATCGGGTCGTGACGGCGGTGTGAGGGAATGTCCTCGACCTCGGGTAGGCCGAGCTCCTCGCCCTGGTAGACGTACATCGAGCCGGGCAGCGCCATCGCGAGCAGCGCTGCGGCACGGGCGCGTCGGGTACCGCGATCGAGGTCGGTGGGCGTCCCGGCTCGACGCGACTCGAAGGCGAAGGAGGTATCCGTCCGGCCGTACCGGGTGACCGGGCGCGTCACGTCGTGGTTCGAAAGGACCCACGTTGCGGGCGCATCGACCGGTTCGTGGACCGCCAGTGCCGTCTCGATCGACGTGCGCATCGGCCCGGCCTCCCAGGGACACGCGAGAAAGTCGAAGTTGAACGCCGTATGGAGCTCGTTCGGGCGGAGGTAGCGGGCGAGCCGCTCGGCATCGGGCAGCCAGATCTCCCCGACGAGCATCCGGGGTTCGGAATACGCGTCGGCGATCGCTCGCCAGCGGCGGTAGATCTCGTGGAGCTCATCGCGATCGGTGAACGGATGCTCGCCCGGCTCGGTCTCCGGGCTCTCTTCGCTGAGGTGAGCGTCCTTGACGAGGAGCGCTGCCGAATCGATCCGGACGCCGGCGACGCCGCGGTCGAACCAGAACCGAAGGATGTCCTCGTGCTCGGCCCAGACCTCCGGGTGCGTCCAGTTCAGGTCGGGCTGTTCGGGGGCGAAGAGATGCAGGTACCACTCGCCTGCTGCTCCATCGGGCGTCGTCGTCCGCGTCCACGCCGAGCCGCCGAAGATCGACTGCCAACCGTTCGGCGGCAGCTCTCCGGTCTCGCCGCGGCCGGGGCGGAACCAGAACCGCTGGCGCGCGGACGAGCCCGGCGATGATTCGATCGCTTCGCGAAACCACGGATGCTCGTTGGAGACGTGGTTCGGGACGATGTCGACGATGGTGCGAATGCCGAGCTCGCGCGCCTCGGCGATCAGCGCCTCGGCTTCCTCGAGCGTTCCGAAGGCCGGGTCGATTGCCCGGTAATCCGCGATGTCATAGCCGGTGTCCGCCAGCGGGGACGGGTACCAGGGGTTGAACCAGAGGGCGTCGATTCCGAGCTTGCCGAGGTACGGCAGCCGGGCCCGAACCCCGGCGAGGTCACCGACGCCGTCACCGCTCGCGTCGGCGAAGCTGCGGACATACACCTGGTAGACGACTGCGTCTCGCCACCACGGCTCCTCGCGATCGGGCTCGTGCTCGAGGGCGACGGTGTTCGGTTCCGGCTCCGAGGACGTTCTCGCGGTCGATCCTGCGTGCGTCACGGGCGGAGCTTCTCACATCTGACAATCGAATGCAAGATCAGAACAAATCTCTGCATATTTCGAATGTTTCACCGCATGCAAGCGCGCGTTTGCCTGCCGCCCTGGTGCGAACGGCGATCTGAGCGCGTTCGGTTACGGAGTGGACGGGGCGTTCGCCGTCGAGCCGCGTGCGACCATCTCCGGCTCGAAGAAGAGCTCGTCTGCTGAGATCGCCGCCCCCTCGATCTGCCCGACAAGGATCTCGACGGCTGCGCGCCCGATCGCCTCGATCGGCTGGCGGACGGTGGTGAGTGGCGGATCGATGCAGCTCATGAAGACCGAGTCGTCGTAGCCGACGATCGAAAGATCGGCCGGGACCGAGAGCCCCACGCGGCGGGCTGCCCTGATCGCCCCGAGGGCGAGCGGATCGCTCGCGCACACGATGCCGGTGACGCCACGCTCGATCAGGCGAGTCGCCGCAGCGTGCCCGCCTTCGATCGAGAACCTGGTCCGCTCGACGAGCTCTCCAGGCAGCTCAAATCCGTTCCCCTGTGCGACCGCGCGTTCGAACGCCGCGAGCTTGCGTGCCGAAGGCACGTGGTCGGGCGGGCCGAGTATGAGCCCGATCCGCCGATGCCCGAGGTTCGCGAGGTGGGAGTAGGCCTGCTCCATCGCGACGGCGTCGTCGGTTGAGACGCGCGGGAAGTCGAGGTGCTCGGCGGCGGCGTTGACGAGGACGACCGGCAGGCGAAGCTTCAGAAGGCGGGCGTAGTGCTCGTGCGGCGCGTCCGCCTCGGCGTACTGACCGCCGGCAAAGACCATGCCGGCGACCTGGCGATCGAGGAGCATCTCGACGTACTCGGCCTCGGACATGCTTCCTGTTCGCGTGCAGAGCACGGCATTGAAGCCGCGTTGGGCGAGGCCGCCGGCGACGACCTCGGCAAGCGCCGGGAAGATCGGATTCTGAAGCTCGGGCACCACGAGCCCGACCATCCTCACGCGTCGAATGCGTAGATGAGTCGGCCGTTCATAGCCGATCACGTCGAGCGCCGTCAGCACCGCGGCTCGAGTCGTGTCGGAGATCCCAGGTTTTCCGTTGAGGACGCGACTCACAGTCGCCTCGCTCACCCCGGCTTGCTTCGCGACATCTGAAAGCTTGCGTTTCATCTTGCAATTCTACGACAAATTCTTGCAAGAGGTCGCTCTGCGTTCCCACCTCCTAGACTCGTTCGTTCGTGACCCATGACCATCCCGACTCGATCGCGTACAAACGCACTGCTGACGCCTTCCGTGCCGGCGACCTCGATCTGGTCAAGACCCTGATCGCGCCGGAGGTGGTGTGGCACGTTCCTGGCGAGCACCAGATGGCGGGGACGATCGACGGCCGCGACGCGCTTCTCACCTGGCTCGGCGAGCTCGGAGACCTCGGCTTCTGGCTCGTCGAGCACGACGTGTTCGCAAGCGATCAGCATGTCTGCGCGATCAGCACCATGGGCGCCCGCCGTCACGGTGTGGACGTGCAGACCCGGGTCGTCAGCATCTTCCGCTACCGCGACGGACGGCAAGTCGAGCGTTGGTTCTACCCCGATGACACCGTCGGGTGGAACTCGATCTTCGCGGACTGACCGCCGCACGGGCACGAGCCGGCTCGCCTGCGCCAGAGTGCCCATCTCGTATCCGCGTGGTGTTGTCGGTTTGCAAAACAGACGAGGCCCTGGCAGTCGCTCCGTCGCCGGTAGCCGACCCTCACGCCAGAACCGCTGCGAGGTCGTCCAGCGTCACGTAGTCACCCAGCGACACCGCCGTCCGGTTTGCGAACACCGTCAGTGGGTCGCCGGGATCGCCGAGGCTCGAAAGCACGATCGCTGCCTCGGAGAAGTCCTCTGCCGCGCTGTAGTCGCTGCGGGTGACGACGCAGCGGAGCCCTGCGGCAGTGGCTGCGAGCAGCCCATTTCGCGAGTCCTCGATCACGAGCGCCTCGTCCCTCCTCACCCGGAGCCGTTCGACGGCGAGCTCGTAGATCTCCGGGTCGGGCTTCTTCGCGGCCACGGCGTCTCCGGCGAAGATCGTGAGCCGCTCCGCGAGCGCCGGTCCGAGGAGGCGCAGGACGACGGCCTGGACGGCGGCCTCGGCAGAGGTGGAGGCGACCGCCAGCCGCCAGCCGGCACCGTTTGCGGCCGCGATGATGCGCACGATTCCCGGTCGGGGCGGCAGCGGATGGGTCTCGAGCTTGCTCCGGAAGATCTCGGTCTTTCGCGTGTGGAGCCGCTCGAAGAGCCGTTGCCGCTCGTTCGGGGCCGTCGGTAGTCCGTGGGCGGCCGTGAACTCGGGGGTGAATGCCGCGGCGATGCGCTCCTTGCCTCCGGTGACGAGCAGTTTCTCCGCGTACTCGGCGTCCGACCACTGAAGCGGCAGGCCGAACTCCTCGAACGCCAGGTTGAACGCGGGCAGATGGAGGTGGCGTTCGGTTTCTGCGAGCACGCCGTCGCAGTCGAAGATGAGCGCCGTCACGTCGGGGGCTGTCGCCGCGTCAGGAGCTTCCGAGCCGGTCGCCCTGGACGCCGAAACGGTAAACGGTGGTGGAGGCGAAGACAGCTCCCGGCCGGAGCACCGTTGTCGGGAAGCTCTCGTGGTTCGGCGAATCCGGGAAGTGCTGTGTCTCGAGGGCGAGCCCGCCGCGGACGTCGTACGGCCGCCCGCTCGGGCCGGCCAGGCTCCCGTCGAGGAAGTTCCCGGAATAGAGCTGGAGCCCCGGCTCCGTGGTGAGCACCTCGAGGACCCGGCCGCTCCCCGGCTCCTCGAGCCTCGCCGCGAGCTCGAGCGACGTTGCGTCAGCCCGTTCGAGGACGAAGTTGTGGTCGTAGCCGTGGCCCAACCTCAGCTGGTCGATGTGGTCTCCGACCCGCTTGCCGATCGGCACCGCGATCCGGAAGTCCAGCGGCGTCCCTGTCACCGACGCAACCTCGCCGGTCGGAACGAGCGCGTCGTCGATCGGCGTGTACCTCCGCGCCTTGATCGTGAGTACGTGGCCGTCGATCGACCCCGCACCCTCGCCGGCGAGGTTCCAGAGCGTGTGGTTCGTGAGGTTGATGACGGTCGGTTTGTCGGTGGTGGCCCGGTAGTCGATCCGGAGTGAGGAGCTCTCGGTGAGCGTGTATCCCACCGCAACCTCCAGCGTGCCGGGGTACCCCATCTCCCCGTCAGCGCTGACGCGTCGAAAGAGGACGCGCGCCTCCTCGGGCCGGGCGAAGGTCGCGACGATATCCCATACGTGCCTGTCGAAGCCGTACAACCCGCCATGGAGCGAGTTCTCGCCGTCGTTGCGGACCAGCTCAACGACTTCTCCGTCGAGCGGGAACCGCCCGCCCGCGATCCGGTTGGCGTACCGGCCGACCGTCGCACCGAAAAAATGGCGCGTGTGCTCGACGTACCCGGCAAGTGAGGGGAAGCCGAGCGCGATGTTCGCCGACTTCCCGTGTCGATCCGGGGTCGTCAGCCGTGCGACGGCCGCGCCGTAGCTGATGAGGGAGAGCTCCACTCCGGAGGTGTTTGCGACCGTGAGGAGCTCGACGGGCGAACCGCCCGGAGCGACGCCGAACGGCCGCCTCGAGATCGAGGCCACGGCTCAGCGATCCGTTGCGGCCGCGGCGAGCTGAATCCGCTTGAGTCGGCGCATGACGTCCTCGCGACCGCGGCCGAAGAGATCGTGCAGTGTGAGGTACTCGCGATAAAGCAGGTCGTAGGTGGCATGGCTGCCGGGATCCGGCACGTACGACTCGTCGCTGAGGCGACCCATCTTCCGCGAGGCATCGACGACCGAGTCATATCCCCCTGCCGCGGAGCCGGCGGCGACCGCGCCGAAGATCGCCGATCCGAGCGCCGGGGCCTGCTTGGAGCCGGCAACCGTGAACCTGCGCCCGGTCACGTCGGCGTAAATCTGCATCAGGAGCTTGTTCCGTTCGGGGAGCCCACCGCAGGCGACGACTTCGTCCACCGCCACGCCCGCGCTCTCGAACGCCTCGATGATCACCCTCGTGCCGAAGGCAGTAGCCTCGATCAGCGCGCGATAGACCTCGGGCGCTCGGGTCGCGAGCGTCATCCCGACGAGGAGCCCCCGCAGGTCCGCGTCGACGAGCACCGAGCGGTTGCCGTTCCACCAGTCGAGTGCGAGCAGGCCGCTCTCTCCGGGCCGCAGTGCGGCAGCCTCCTCGGCCAGCAGCTCGTGGATGTCGACACCACGCTTCGTCGCGAGCTCGTGGTAGCGGTGCGGCACCGCGTTCTCGACGAACCAGGCGAAGATGTCGCCTACGGCGGACTGGCCTGCTTCGTAGCCGAAGAGGCCGGGCACCACCCCGTCCTCGACGACGCCGCACATCCCGTCCACCTCCGTCGGCTCAGCCCCGAGGAGGATGTGGCAGATGCTCGTCCCCATGATCGCGACGAGCGTTCCGGGCTGAGTGACCGTTACCGCGGGGGCGGAGACGTGGGCATCGACGTTCGCGACGGCCACCGGTGTTCCGGCGTGCAGTCCGGTCCACGCTGCGGCCTCTTCGCTGAGGCCGCCGGCAACACTCCCGATCGGCGAGATCCGCCGGGAGAGCTTCTCGTCGACGACCCGTTCGAACCTCGGGTCGAGTGCGGCGAAATATGCGTTCGCGGGGAAGCCGTCACGCTTCGACCACATTGCCTTGTAGCCGGCCGTGCAACTCGAGCGGGTCTCGACCCCGGTCAGCTGCCAGACGATCCAGTCGGCGGCCTCGATCAGCCGGTCGGCTCGGCCGTAGATCTCCGGTGCCTCGTCGAGGATCTGGAGCGCCTTGGCGAAGAACCACTCCGATGAGATTCGCCCGCCGTAGCGCCGAAGCCACGGCTCGCCGCGCTCGGCCGCGACTGCGTTGATCCGGTCGGCTTCGGGTTGGGCTGCGTGGTGCTTCCATAGCTTGACCCAGGCGTGCGGCTCTGCCCGTAGCTCGTCGAGCTCGCAGAGCGGCGTCCCGTCGGCGAGGGTCGGGAGCATCGTGCACGCGGTGAAATCGATCCCGACCCCGATCACCTGCGCCGGATCGATGCCCGTCTCTGCGAGCAGGGCGGGAATGGTGTCGCGGAGCGTCCGAACGTAATCCGCCGGGTCCTGGAGCGCCCAATCCGGCTCGAGTGCGACCTCGTCGTGGGGTGCCGGAAGCCGCTCGTCGATCACGCCGTGCCGATAGGCATAGACGTGCGTTGCGCACTCGCGGCCGTCTGCGCAGTCGACGAGCACCGAGCGGCCCGACTCGGTACCGAAGTCGATCCCGATCGCGTATGCCTCGCCGGTCACGCCGCCCGAGCCCTCCGGAGCTCGTGGGGGTTGACGACCACCTTCAGCCCGCTGTGACTCTGGAGAGCAGCGAAGGCCTCCGGCCATTCGTCGAGGGCGTACCGGCCGGTGACGAGCGGGCTGAGCCGGACGGCCCCGGACTCGACCAGACGAATCGCCCGAGGCAGATCGCTTTCCTGCATCCGCCTGCAGACGAGCAGCGTCAGACCCTTGCGCCGGGCGATCGAGGCTTTGAAGCTCGTCCTGTCTCCGGTTGGGATACCGACCAGCACGACGCGGCCGCCGGGGCGGGTCGAGACGATCGCATCGTCGATCGCCCCGTCGTCGCCCGCGACCTCGAAGGCGACATCGACCCCGGCTCTGACTGCTCCAGTGAGCACTCCAGCTTCGACGGCACCGGCGCACGCGACGATGCCGTGGGCCGCGCCGAGCTCGACTGCGGTCTTGACTCGGTGAGGTAGCCGATCTGTTGCGAGCACGACGGAGGCGCCTGCCGCCGAGAGGGCCTGCACGAGGAGCAGCCCGATCGGCCCGCAGCCGAACACCCCGACCGTCATTCCGGGCCCGATCCGGCCGAGGTCGAGGGCATGAAGGGCGACGCCGAGCGGCTCGAGCAGCGTTCCCTCCGCATCGAGGACGGAGTCCGGGATCGTGTGAAGGAGCGGATCCGGCCATGCCATCCACGTGCGTAGCGCGCCGTCGGTCGTCCCGTGCCCGGCGAAGCGGAGGTTGAGACAGAGGTGGGCCAGGCCGGCGGCGCACGGCGCGCAGGCGTGGCACGGTTTCGCGGGGTCGACTGCGACGCGCTCGCCCGTCCGCGGGCCCGACTCGATCGTCGCGACGAACTCGTGGCCGAGCACCAACGGCTCGGAAAGCTGCGCGTCGCCGATCCCACCCTCCGCGAACCAGTGTCGATCCGAGCCGCAGAGCCCGACCGCACCGATGCGAAGGAGCGCTTCGTCCCCTACCGGTGCGGGCGCTGGTTCGTCGTGGAGACGAAGATCGCCGATTCCGTGAAGCCGTAGGGCTTTCACCGCTGGCCGTAGTACGCCCCGGAGCCGTGCTTGCGCCGGAAGTGCCGCCGCAGCAGCGCGGGGTCGATCTCGGGAGCGCCGGGTCGAAGGGCGAGGGTCCGGGAGGCGAGCTCCGCAACTGCTTCGAGCGCGACTGCATTTTCGACGGCATCCTCGGCATCGGCGCCCCACGCAAACGGCCCGTGGGAACGAACGAGAGCGGCCGGCAGCTCGAGCGGGTCGACCTGCCGCGACTCGATGGCCTCGACGATCACCTCGCCGGTGTTCGCTTCGTAGGCTCCGGCGATCTCCGCCGCGGTCAGGCCGCGCGTCACGGGAACCGACCCGTCGAAGTGATCGGCGTGGGTCGTGCCGAAGCAGGGGAGCTCGAGCCCGGCCTGAGCCCACGCAGCCGCATAGGTCGAATGCGTGTGAACGACACCGCCGACACCTTCGAACCGGCGATAGAGCACGAGATGCGTCGGTGCGTCGGAGGACGGCTTGAGGCCGCTTTCGGCCGGCTCGCCGCTCTCGAGCTCGACGAGAACGATTGCCTCGGCGTCGAGCTCGTCGTAGGGCACCCCGCTCGGTTTGATCGCCATCACCCCGGCTGCACGATCGACCTCGCTCACGTTGCCGAACGTGAGCGTGACGAGACCCGCCTCGACGATCGCGAGGTTCGCGCCGAGCACGCGCTCGCGTAGCTCCCGGTGATTCACAGACCCTGGGCCAGACGGTAGTAGGCCTGGTTCCAGCGCAGCTCATGACGGAAGTCTCGGCCGCGTGTCTCTCCGTCGATCACGAGCAGCTCGACGCCCGCCATCTCTGCGAGGTCGCTCAGAGGCTCGATGCCGAGCGCGCTCGTGAAGACCGTGTGGTGTGAGCCGCCTGCCTCGAGCCAGGCCTCGGCGGCGGTCGCGAAGTCCGGCTTCGGCTTCCAGACTGCACGGGCAACGGGGAGCTTCGGGAGCGGCTCAGGCGGCGTCACCACGTCGATCTCGTTCGCGACCAGGCGGAACCGGTCGCCGAGATCGAGCAGGCAGATGACGACCGCCGGACCCGGAGCGGCGGTGAATACGAGGCGGACAGGGTCGTCGCGACCGCCGATCGAGAGCGGATGGATCTCGCAGGACGGCGTGCCGGAGGCGATCGAAGGGCAGATCTCGAGCATGTGGGCGCCGAGCACGAGCGGGCCTCCTGCAGAGAAGTCGTAGGTGTAGTCCTCCATGAAGGAGGTGCCGCCCGGGAGACCTACGGCCATGGTCTTGAGGATCCGGACGAGCGCGGCGGTCTTCCAGTCTCCTTCGGCGCCGAAGCCGAATCCGTCTGCCATCAACCGCTGGGCTGCGATCCCGGGGAGCTGGGCGAGGCCGTGGAGATCCTCGAACGTGTCGGTGAACGCTCCGAAGCCCCCCTGTTCGAGCAGGGTGCGGAGCCCCGCCTCGATCCGCGCTGCCTCGACGAGCGAGTCGCGGCGCGCTCCGGTGCGCTTGAGCTCCGGCGCCAGCTCGTAGCTCTCCTCGTAAACCCGGAGCAGGCGCTCGACGTCTTCGGCCGGAACGGCGCGCACCGAATCGACGAGATCGCCGACGCCGTACCCGTTCACGCTGAAGCCGAACCGCAGCTGCGCCTCGACCTTGTCGCCCTCGGTGACCGCGACCTGGCGCATGTTGTCCCCGAAGCGGGCGACGGTGAGCCGACGTGCCTCGTGCCAGCCGCAGGCTGCGCGCGCCCACGCGGCGACCCTCGCGCGAAGCGCCGGGTCCCGCCAGTGCCCGGCGATCGTCTTCCGGCGGCGCGACATGCGGCTCTCGAGGAAGCCGT
Organism: uncultured Actinomycetota bacterium; assembly: GCA_963720045.1. Taxonomy (GTDB): domain Bacteria; phylum Actinomycetota; class Thermoleophilia; order Gaiellales; family Gaiellaceae; genus PALSA-600. The sequence continues at coordinate 514,000 of CAVREC010000002.1, forward strand.
GCTCGCGGTCACCGTGGGCGGACTGGTTGAGGTTCATGAAGTCCATGTCGATCTCGGCCCAGGGGAGCTCGCGGTTGAACTGGGTGTGGAGGTGGAGCAGCGGCTTCTGCAGGGCTGTGAGCCCGGCAATCCACATCCGGGCCGGCGAGAACGTGTGCATCCAGACGACGAGGCCGACGCACGCATCCGCCGTGTTCGCCTCGAGACAGAGCGCGCGGATCGCCTCGGGCGTCGTCACGACCGGTCGGTGGACGACCCGCACGGGCACCCCCGCCTCCGCGTCGAGCGCCGCCGCGACCTCTGCGGCATGCGCGTCGACCTGGGTGATCGCCTCGGCGCCGTAAAGGTGCTGGCTGCCTGCGACGAACCAGAGCTCGTAGCCGCCCAGCGCCTTCTCGGTCACGCCGGGACCTCGTCGAGAGCCGCGCCGGTCTGGGAGCGGCCCTCCTCGGGCGGGCTCGGGCTCGGATGCTCGGGCCGGACGCCGACGATGATGCGGCGGCCGTCTCCTCCCGTGAGGGCGGGCTTGTTCCGGCCCGTTTCGGGCGGCAGGGTCAGCTTCTGGGAGCCGACCGTCACGACGCGTCCGTCGGCCGGGCGCCTGGGGGGAGGCGAACTGCCGGAGCAGCCCCGATTGCAGCGTGTACCGGATGGAAGGCCTCCAGCCTGCGATACTCGCTCGAAGTGATCGTCACGAAGACGGGTGCGGCGGAACGGCGCGACATCTTCCCCGACGCCGACACGTTTTGTGCCCGGGCGCGGGGCCACCCGCAGTTCAGTTCCGAGGACGCGGTCGTCGTCGCCCGGGCGCCGGGACGGTTCGATGTCTTCGGCGGCATCGCCGACTATGCAGGTGGGCTCGTCCTGGGCTTCCCGATCGGGCAGGCGGTGCTGGCGGCCGCACAGGTCACCGCCGACGGCTGGGTCATCGCAGTCAGCGGCCGGCGGCGCTTCGCCCTCCCGGCGGCCGATCTCGTCGAGGCACCGATCGACGAGCTGGCCGGCCGCTTCGTCGGAACGGAGTCCTGGGCCGCGTACGTGTTGGGACCGGTCGCGCTGCTGGCCCGAGAGGAGCGGCTCGCAATCACGGGGCTGCGGCTCGTCGTGTCCTCGTCGGTGCCGGAGGGCAAGGGGCTCGGCTCCTCGGCTGCGGTCGAGATCGCCGTTGCGCAGGCGACGGCCGGCGCGCTCGGCCACCGGGTCGAGCCGCGCCGCCTGGCGCTCCTCGGCCACCGCGCGGAGCAACTCGTCGCGCGCGCCCCGTGCGGATCCATGGACCAGATGGCGGCAACCTACGGCGAGAAGGCGCACATCCTGGCGCTGCTCTGCCGGCCGGCCGAGATCGTCGGCTCCTTCGCGCTGCCCACCGGGCTCACCGTCTGGGGGATCGACTCGGGCGCGCGGCACACCGTCCGCAACGGACCATACGGGCGAGCACGCTGTGCCGCCTTCATGGGGAAGGCCCTGCTGGAGCTCGACGCCGACTACCTGACCGCGCTTCGTCCTGAGGACGTGGTCGCCGAGCGCCTTCCCGAGCGCATGACGGGCGCCGAGTTCCTCCGTCTCCGCGACGGCGTCGAGGACGAGATGAGCACGATCGAGCCCGAGGTCGAGTACCCGGTCCGGGCCGCGACGCTCCATCCGGTCGAGGAGCAGGTCCGCGGCGAGAGGTTCCTGCAGGTGCTCGGGGACCCTGTCACGAGCCGCCGCGCGCGAGTTCTCGGTGATCTGATGGCGGCGTCGCACTTCGGCTACTCGCGCTGCGGGCTCGGAACGCCGGCGACCGACCGCATCGTCGACGCGGTGCGGGCCGCCGGTTGGGAGCAGGGTCTCGCCGGAGCTCGGGTGAGCGGTGGCGGCTGTGGAGGGACCGTCGTCGTCCTCGGGCGCGCGGAGGCGGAGCCCGTTGTCCGCCGGCTCGCCAAGCGGCTGGGCGGGCGGATCATCGTCGGCACGTCCGGAGGCGCGTTGTCGTTCGGAACGCGCGTCGTCTAGCGCGCAACGTGAACCTCGCAGTCGC
>CAVREC010000003.1:0-77500 GCA_963720045.1 uncultured Actinomycetota bacterium
GTTGCGTGCGGTGGCGGCGTGGTTGGCTTTGGGCGCAGAGGTGAGGGGTCCTTCGTCCTTGCAGGGTAGATCGCGGAGTTGTCCGCCTCGGTCGGCCGACGTGGGAGATCGGTGCTGAGGAAGAGTCGGCTGGTCGATGAGCACCGGGATTTCTGTCGTTCGGCGACAAGTTCGAGCCGAACGCCACACCTGCTAACGTCCTCGCGGGATGACTCGACGCTCGCCATGGCGTCTGCGGCGGGGGGCCTGGCTGGGCCTATTGGTCGTGGCCGGGCTGATCGGTGTGTCGATGGGCGCCTTGCACGGCTGCGTCGAAGCCGAACACGGCCGGTCTCTCAGGGGACAACGAGAAGCAGGTGCGGATCTGCCACCGCACCGCCTCGACGAGGAACCCGTACGTCTTGCAGTCGCCGGCGATCGCGAACAACGGCGACCTGAAGGGTGGGCACCTCGATCACATCGGCCCGGTCTATTTCCCGGGCATCACCGGGAAGTGGGGCGACATCATCCCTCCGTACACCTACCTGGACAAGAACGGCGTCCAGCAGACCTTCCCGGGCTACAACTGGGACAGCCGGGTCAGGCGATCTTGCAGGGCACGGCTGCTCGTTGAGCCCGGGGCCGAGCCTGCCGGTCGTGCCGCTCCTCAAGTGCGTCGAGCCGGGGCCGGGCGGTGGGTTCCTCGCCCACTTCGGATACGCCAACCCAATTCGACTGCGACCGAGATCCCGCTCGGGGACGACAACTTCATCCAGCCGTCGAGCGCCAACGGCGGCCAGCCGACCGATGTTCGCCCCGGGCCAGGTCGAGGACGCCTTCCAGGTTCGATTCGGACAGCGGGAACATCACCTGGACTCTGCTCGGAAACGACGTCACCGCGTCGGCTGACTCGACTCCGTGCCGGGCAGCGATCACCGTCGTGAAGCTGCTCGAGCCGTCCGACGACGACGGCAGGTTCGCGCTCAAGATCGACGGAGACCCGCAAGGCGGTGCGGTGTCGGTAGGAAACGGCGGCACCACCGGCACGATCGGTGTCGACCCGGGCACCCACACCGTCAGCGAGTCCGGTGCGGGCGCTACGAGCCTCGACGACTACGACACGCAGATCAACTGCGTGAGCGGCAGCGACCGATCGCGAGCGGGACGACGCCCAGCCTGAGCGTCCCGTGAGCCAGGGGCAGTCGGTCGTGTGCACGATCACGAACACCCGCAAGGCTCACGTGGAGAGCGTCAAGCCCGTGCTCGAATGCGTCGTCTTCAGAGGCGGCGCACCTGATCGTGCGGACTGGGGCTACCAGAACGACAACGGCTTCGCGGTCACCATCCCGATCGGCGCCGAGCAACCAGTTCACGCCCGGGCCGGGCGACCGCGGCCAGCCCGACGTCTTCCGCCCGGGCGCGTCGTCGGGCTGTTCCAGACGCCGTTTGGCGGCGATTCGACCCTGACTTGGACTCTTGCGGGGCAGACGGTTACGGCTCGAAATCGTCGCCTCGATGTACGGCGACGATCGAGGTGAGGAAGGCGACAGTACCGGCCGACGATCCGGGGAAGTTCAACCTGCTCCTGAACGGGCGCGTGGTCGCAACCGGCGGCAACGGAACGACGACGGGGCCCATGATCGTCGGCGTCGGTGAAGGGACGGTCAGCGAGACCGGCGCGGCGCGCACCGACCTCGGCGACTACGACTCGCGCGTCGACTGCACACGCAACGGTCAGCCGGTGCTGACGGTCGAAGGCACGAAGGTCGACGGCGCGATCGCCCAGGGCGACGTGGTCGTGTGCACGTTCACGAACACGCGCAAGTCCGCGCCACCGACGACGCCAACGACCCGACGACGCCGACGACCACGCCACCGACGCCGACGCCACGACGACGCCGACCACGCCACCGACGACGCCGACGACCACGACCACGCCGACGACGCCGACGACCACGCCACCGACCACGCCACCGACCACTCCGACCCCGCCACGCCACCGACCACTACCCCCCGACCACGCCCCCGGCCACTCCGAAGCCTCCGCCCCCGTCACCGAATCCAGCTCCGTCGCCGCTCGGCGATCTCGTCGTGACCAAGACCGCCTCGCCGACCAACGTCATGCGTCGGGCAGAAGATCGACTGGACGGTGACGGTGACGAACAACTCGACGCTGGCCGCCGCGGACGTAAACGTGGTGAAGGCGAACGAGCGCTCGTTCCGGACGAAAGTCCTCTCCGTGAAGCCGTCGCAGGGGTCGTGCAACTGAGCGGCTGCAGTCTCGGTCGTCTTCCGCCGGGCGGGTCGGCGACGATCACGATCGTCACGCAGGCGACGCAGCCCGGCGTCGTGCTCAACGTAGTCCGGGTGTACTCGGAGGAACAGGAGTCGAACTACGCGAACAACACGGCGGCGGCGGTGGCAAGGGTTACAGACGCGCACGTCGAGGCCGAGCACGTCGCGGTGCTGGCTTCGTGCCGGACACTCATAGCCGCGCCGACCCGCCTGCGGGCCGGATCGACCTCGGTCGTGCTCGCGACAGCCCGCAACCGCGCCGGAAGGCCGATCGCGAACCTGCCGGTCGCCGCTCGCGGAGCCGGGGTCACCCACCGCACAAAGACCAACGCTCAGGGTGTCGCGCGTCTCACGCTGACGCCGCCCCGCCAGGGGGTCGTCCTGCTTAGCCCGTCGGCGCGGGTGGCCGCGGCAGCCGGCACGCGGTGCACGACCCGCCTCGCAGTCCTCGTCGGCGAAGCCGACTCAGGTCACCGGCTGAGAGAGCCGAACCGCTACGGCAGCAGGTCGACGACAGTGCCGAGAGGCGCCAGTCGCTCGAGCCGGCGGGCGACTCCATTCGAGACCCGTACACAGCCGTGCGAGACCGCCTCGCCGAGCAGGTTCGGCTGGTCTGTCCCGTGGATGCCGGCCAGGCCCCCGCCGGGCCAGTCGCTCAGTTTCGAGTACGCGCTCGTCACCAGCACGAACGTGCCGAAGAAGGGGTCGACCGGGACAGCCCTTGCCTGAACGAAGAAATCGCTGCCGAGCGGCGTCTCCGCGCCGGGTTTCCCGACTGCGACCACCGCGCGAAGGAGGACGCGACCGTTATCGATCCGCCTCACCTCGAGCTGCCGTGTCTTTACATGCACGACGATCTGATTCTTGACAGGCCGGAGATCGATCGAGTCCCCGCTCACCCAACCGCGCTGGCCGTTCGGGCGGCCCGGCAGGCTCAGCTCGTACCACCAGACCCCGTCGGGGACAGGTGCGCCGCGATCGCGAGCACGATCTGAAACTGCGAATCGGTCCCAAACTGGTGCAACTCGCGCACGACACGGGCGCGGGGATCCGGCGCGGCTCAACAGGAGCGGTCGCGCGGCTCAGTTCCCCGGCCGCCGGCAACGCCACGGGCGACGAGCCGGAGGCGTGCGCAGGCAGCACGGCCGCATCTCGGCGACCAACGTCGCGGTCACCATGATCGGAAGACGATATGTGCCCCACGCCATCTGGCCTCGCGCAAGCCTAGCCGGTCGTCGCTTGCGCAACTGTTCGCGGGGGTCCGACCGCGCGAACGAGTCTCCACCACGAGCCCTGCCGGTGACCCGCCAAGAAGGTGTGCAAGGACGAGGGACCGAGGGTCGGCGCGCTGACGAGTCTCAACCACGAGCCGGGGGACCGGCCGGTCCGGCGAATGAAGCGAAGAGCCCGTTGCCGGGCTGTCCGGATTCTGCACTGGGGGCGGCGGTTCGAACGGCGCGGGTTTCCGCCGCCGGCGGCCGGGTGACTCCTCCGCCCGGCCGCCGCGTAAGGGTGGGACTAGTTGTCGCTTCCCTGATCTCCGTCGTCATGACCGTGGTGGCTGCCGACGAGTTGGCCGCGGATCTCGCCCGCGGGCAGCGTCGGGGTGTGCATGTTGGCGTAGGTGAGCCCGGCCTCCATGGCCTTGATGATCGAGTTCAGGTCACCGGCCGCGAACTCCTGGGTCGTCGGGCCCAGGATGTCGCCCGGCAGGGTCGTGCCCGTGATCGTGACCGGTCCATTCTGACTGCTCGGGCACGGCGGCTTCGGTCCGCCGCAGAAGTAGAACGAAACGTTGCCGGAGACGCCCGGCTGCCCGACGTGCACGTGCGCGACGAGCGGCTGGTTGTTGGTCGCGAAGCCCTGATATGTCAGCGACCAGGTGAGCTGGGCGTTCCCGACTGTGAGCGTGAGGTCTCCCGTGGCCGGCGAGTTGTCGGCGGGCACCTCGTTGTAACCGTCGAGATGGGCCGTGAACACCTCCGCCCGGTTATCGGGGGGCTTCGGGTGATGACGGCTCGCCGCGTACGCGAGAGACGTCACCACCAGTGCGAACACCACTGCGATCGCAAACGTGAAGCGGGTCCTTCTCGTACCCATGGTCCCCTCCTGTCGTTAGCCAACGCGCGGACCGAGGTCCGCTGGACATTCCTCAACCTCTCCTCGTACCCGCGTTCGCGGATTGGCAACCGGCCTCCGTCTTATGGCTGGCGAGCGTGATCGCGTTCTTGCGGAACATTCGGGCATGCCTGCTCATAGATCGCGCGATGCTCGTGCCGTACCTGAGAATCACGATCGGTCCGTCGCCGTTTTCCGAACGGCGCCTTCGGCCGCTCGACCGGGCCGGCCTGAACCTCATGGCCGGCGAGACTCTCTGCCAAGGATCCGGAAGTGATCGAGAGCGTTCGGATCTACTGCTTTCGGCATGACCGCACAAGCTCGAGTGCGTGGGGTGGACCTACGCGCCGTGGCAGCGCTTGAACTTCCTGCCGGAGCCGCACCAGCACGGGTCATTGCGACCGACCTCTGGCTCACGTCGCCTCGTCGTGCCCAGGACGGAGCGTCGAAGTTTCGCGATCAGCGCTTCCTCGGCTTCGTGCTCCGCCCGCGCCTGCGCTCGGAGGGTGGCGGCCGTCTCCGCGTCTCCGAGTTGCTCGTGCGCGTTCGCGAGCCCCTCCAGCGCTTCCAGACGCGCCCAGTTGTCCTTGTCGGAGACGCGGCGGGGGTGCTGCTCGGTCAGGTATCGCTCGAACGCGGCCTCGGCTTCGGCTGGATGCCCGACCGTCAGGTACTCGTTGCCGAGATGGAGGAATGCGTACGGTGTCCGTTCGAGATCCTCGGTCGCAGCAAGAATCTCATCGAGGTAGTGCCCCGGTCGGGCGTCGCGGCGGAGGTGACGGACGGATAGCTCTCCGGGACGAACCTTCGCGACGATCGGGCGGCTCGTGGACGGGATCGGGACGAGGTCCTCGTGGACTGCGCCCTCCCACTGGGCTGCACCGCGGCGTGCTACGCGACGGCGTTTCAGCACCTGCTTCGAGCCGTCCGCGAGGTCTGCGTAGTCGTACTCGGCGGAGATCCAGTTTGCGCCCAGGTCCGCGGCCTTACCGGTGAGGCCGCGGAGGTTCTCACCGCCGATCAACACGTCGTCGTCCAGCCAGACGATCCACTCGTGTGCGGGGTCCACGAGGTCGAAGCTCTCGTTCCTGGCCTGCGCGAACCACGCGAACGTGCCGGTAGCGAACGTCAACGGCGGTCCGCCATGCGCGCCGAGCCGCTCGAGGATCGCGAGCGTGTCGTCGGCCGTGCGGTCGTCCACCCAGACCGCGACCTGGTCGACATGAAGACGCACGCTCGCAAGCGTTTCCTCGATGGTCGCTCCCCCGTCGCGGACGATCATCGCGCAGCCAACGCTCACCGAACGGCCTCGCCGGGTGCCCGCTCCACGGACGCATGATCGCAGGACTCGAAAAGCCGTCTCCGACCACCTTTCCGGTGCTCGTCACATAGTCTGCGTGCCGTCGATGGTTCCGCGCGTCGCCGTGATCGCCGCTCTCTCCGTCGTGCTCGTGACGGCGGCCGCGTACGCATCGCCCTCGAAGCCGGGGGCCGTCGACCACGGCTGGGGCGACCAGGGCGTGAACCGCGTGCTGCGGATTTCCGGGAACAGCAACGGGGTGAACGACGCCGTGTATGCCAATGCGCTAGATCTCGACCGCGGACGCGTTCTCCTCGTAGCGAACGAAGCCACCGATTGTTGCTCCTACGTCAGCCTGTTCAGGTTCACGGCGGCCGGTCTCCTCGACCGGTCGTTCGGAACGAACGGGAAGCTGCAGCTGCCGGGCGACGAAGGGGTCGGGCGATTCGCCCGCCTGTTTCCGGACGGAAGGATCCTCGCCGGCGCCGGCGACCGGCTCTACCGGTTCAGCGCCGACGGTAAGCCCGACAGGAGCTTCGGTGAGGCCGGCTCGATTCGCCTCGTGGTCGACGGCTGCGCGTACCGGCCGATCGTTGCCGCGCCGGGGCCGGGCGGCTCGCTCTTCGTCAGCGTCATCCTTTGCTTCGGCTCTCCCTCGACCCGCGAGAACACCTGGCGGGTCCTTCGGGTGTCGTCCTCCGGCCGCGTGGACAGGGCCTACGGGACTCACGGCATCGCCACGGTCACGATCGGCCGGCCGCGCGAGAAGGGCTTCAGGACATATGCAAGCCAGCTTCTCCCGCAACGGGATGGGTCGTTGATCGTGGGAGGGACGACAGTCGGCAGCAACGACATCCTCGATCTCAGGGCCGCGCTCGCCCGGTTCCGCCCCGACGGAAGCCTCGACACCACATTCGGCCAGGGCGGGAAGAGCGTTTTCTCGAAGGCCCTCCAGACCCTCGACACGCTTGTTCCCGGCCCGAAGGGCGGCGTGGTCCTGGCCGGCTGCCAGAAGTGGGACGACTCGAGCCCGATCGTGGTCGGACGCTTCACCCGCGAGCTCTCGCCGCTCACGTCGTGGAGCCCCGACGGCCTGCGTGCATTCGACGTTCCCGGGGACGAATCGACCTGCGGGTCGTTCGCCCAGGCGAGCGACGGCAAGCTCGTGTTGGTCGGCGGCAATGAGATCTCGCGCTACCTTCCGGACGGAACGCCCGATCCGTCGTTTGGCTCGAACGGCGCCGCTCCGCTCCCACGCGGCTCGTATGGCGAGCTACTCGTCCAGCCGGGGGGCGACATCGTTGTCGCCGGAACACTGAGCGAGCCCGCTCACACGCCGCATCGGCTGATCCAGCTGATCCGGATCAACGGGTGAACCTCCAGGAGCAGCTCTTGGTCACAGTCGCCGCGCCCGGCTGAAACGGCCCGAACGACCCGGCCACCTTGGTCCGCGGCATCGAGCCCGAGACCGTGTGGCGGGTCGGAGACGTGACGATCGGCGGCAGCTGGGTTTCGAACGCCTCGAGCCCGACCGGGCCGGGTGTCTGCTCGACGCCGGCGATCGTGAGCTTCTGGACCCCGGTGATCCCGTTTTGGACGCGGAGCTGGGCGTTCGCCTGGCCGATCAGGAGCTTCCCGTCGGACGCCCTGACGACGAACTGGAACTTCCCAGGGGCGGCTGCGTTCACCGTCCACGTGATGTCCCTACTCTGATCACCCTCCATCACATGTGAGGAGCCGCTGCCGGTATCCGTCCAGTGAGAGGGCACGAACTGGAAGCTTCCGCGGACGCTCGTCGGTCCACTCACCTGCCATTTCTGGGTTTCCGAGTGCTGGTAACCAGGCCCAGTCACGGAGATCGTGCACGAGGCGGAGCCCGACCAGCGGCCTGGCGCCGCCGCTCCGCCCGAACCGGGAACGAGCATTGCGACCAATGCGGCCGAGACAGTCAGCGCGGCCGCGACGAGCACGCGGCGAGACACGGCGCTAGTTTGGCACATGCCGGCGGCGATGGCGAGCCCTGAGCCGGGCTCGGCGACTTGTGCGGCAGTTGCTCCTAGGGGATCATGCCGAGTGGTGATCCAGCCCTCCGGAACGGTCACGCTCGTGTTCACGGACATCGAGGGCTCCACGGCGCTCCTCGACAGCCTCGGCGCCGAGACGTACAAGGAGGCACTGGGCGAGCACCGCCGGATCGTGCGGGATGCGTTTGGCGCGCACTCGGGCTACGAGGTCGACGATGCGGGAGACGGTCTCTTCTTCTCGTTCGCCTCGGCGTCGGACGCGGTGACGGCGGTGGCGCGAGGCGATGACGTCGTTGGCGGAGGGGCCTGTGCGGATCCGGGTCGGCGTGCATACGGGCGAGCCGCTGCTCGATCCGCCCAAGTACGTGGGGCCGGACGTGCACAAGGCGGCCAGGATCATGGCCGCGGCGCACGGGTCCCAGGTGTTGCTCTCGGGAGCGACTCGCGAGCTCGTCGCCGCTGACGTGCTCGAGCTGGGCGCGCACCGGTTGAAGGACTTCCGCGATCCGGTCTCGCTGTACCAGCTTGGGGTCGGCCGCTTCCCGCCGCTGCGGACGATCTCGAACACGAACCTGCCGGTGCCGCTGTCGTCGTTTGTCGGGCGTGACAGGGAGGTGCGGGATGTCGTCACTCTGATTCGGGACCCGGCGGCGCGGCTCGTGACGCTCGCAGGTCCGGGTGGGACGGGCAAGACACGGCTGGCGCTCGAGGCGGCGGGGGAGCTGGTGACTGACTTCGGCGCCGGGGTGTTCTGGGTCGCGCTGGCACCGGTCCGCGACCCAAAGCTCGTCCTGGACGGGATCGCGCAGACGCTGGGTGCGACGCAGGAGCTGACGGGGCACATCGGCGAGAAGCAGCTCTTGCTCGTGCTCGACAACCTGGAGCAGGTGGTCGAGGCGGCGGTCGACTTGGCGGCGCTCTTGCAAGCCTGCCCGAACCTGCGCCTGCTCGTCACGAGTCGGGAGCTCCTCCGGGTCGACGGCGAGCTCGTCTACCCGGTTCCCGCTCTCGCCGAGCCGGACGCGGTCGAGCTGTTCTGCACGCGGGCGCGGATCGAGCCGGACGAGGCGGTCACCGAGCTGTGCGGCAGCCTCGACAACCTCCCGCTGGCGCTGGAGCTCGCCGCCGCCCGGGTCAGCGTGCTCGCACCCGCCCAGATCCTGGAACGGATCTCGCAGCGGCTCGATCTGTTCAGGGCCGGCCGCGACGCGGACCCCCGCCAGCAGACACTGCGCGCGACGATCGCCTGGTCCTACGACCTGCTCTCCACCGACGAGCAACAGCTCTTCACCCGCCTGGCCGTGTTCCGCGGCGGCTGCACGCTCGAGAGCGCCGAGCAGGTCACCGGCGCCGATGTCGCCGACCTGCAGTCACTGCTCGACAAGAGCCTGCTGCGGCGAACCGGCGAGCGCTTCTGGATGCTGGAGACGATCCGCGAGTACGCCCGCGAGCTGCTCCAGCAGGGCAGCGAAGCCGACGCCATGCGCCGCGGGCACGCCGATCACTACCTCGCGCTTGCAGAGCTCGCCTACCCAGAACGGTTCGACCGCGGCCTGACCTGGGCGCGGCGGCTCGAGCCGGAGCATGACAATCTTCGCGCCGCGCTCGATTACCTGGGCGACTCGGACCCGCTCGGATGCCTCCAGCTCGCCGGCGCGCTCGGCTGGTTCTGGATCGCGAGAGCGCAGCTACCGGAGGGCTCGCGGAGGCTCGAAGACGCGCTTGCGTCAACCAAGGAGGAGGGTCCGCTCACGGCTCGGGCGTTGACCTACCTTGGGCCGATCAACACGGGGACAGGGCGTTTCGGAGCGGCGCTCGGCAGTCTCGAACAGGCGATCGCGCTCTGGCAGCTCGTGGGTGACGAGATGGAGCTCGCGGCAGCCCGCGACGAGCTGGGCTGGGCTCTGTACCAGGGTGACCAGGGGTCACGCGCCCTCGAGCGGTTCGAGGAGAACCTCGAGCTGACGCGCCCGCTGGGTCACCACGCCCTCGTCAGCCGCTCGCTTGCCGGAATGTGCCAGATGCTCGTGGTTACCGGCCAGTTCGACCGCGCGGAACCGCTGGCGCGCGAGCTCCTCCCTTTGATGCGCGACAGCGAAGACGTCGCGTACATGGGCGCGGCCGACCACTACCTCGCCGACTGCGCGCTGCAGCGGCGGCACTACGTCCTCGCCGAGCAACACCAGCGGAAGGGCCTCCAAATCGCACTCATGAGCGGGAACGCGATGCAGCAGACCATCGAGATCCTCGGTCTCGCTCTCAGCGCCGCCGGACTCGGACGAGACGTGGACGCGCTCCGCCTCGAGGGAGCCGTCCACGCGAAATGGAAGGAGCTCGGCGCTTCCGACGCCCTCCCGTTCTTCAAGGCCTGGCGCGAGCGCGACCTCGGCGCAGCCCGTGCCAGGCTCGGCGAGCCGCGGGCGACCGCTGCCTTCGAGGAGGGACGAGCGATGAGGTGGGAGGAGGCCGTCGAGCTGGCACGGCGTGAGAAGCCGTCGGATTGACCGCGTCGGCCGGCGTCTACGCGTTCACGAACACTTTCCCCGGAGGGCACGATTCGCCGCCGTACGTGGTACCGGGAATGATGCAGCCTTTCAAGCTGTTTCCGACCCACACTGCCCCGGTCACGGGATCGACTGCGATCCCCGTTGCGTTCGTCCCGTGGGGGAGCCTGATCGTGCTTGTGCGCGCCCGTTGCGAGAGAGATCCGATCGACGACGTCGCCGCCGCCGGCGACCCAGATGCTGCCGCGTGCGACCACCGCCTGGCTCGGCTGTCCCGGTGAGGCCGATCGGCTGACCCGGCTGGCCCGTCTTCGGGTCGATGCTCGTGATCGTGCCTCCTTGGGCGTCGAGGAGCCAGATGCTGCGCGTTTTCGGGCTGTCGACCCCGATGAGCTGCCACGCCTGCTCGGCGAAGTGGAACGTCTTCGCCTGAAGTGTGCGCGGGTCGTAGCGCAGCACCTCGTGGTTCAGGCGCTCGCCGATCCATTCGTAGCCCGCGGCGGGCACGAGGACGCTGGTTTCGAGCGCGTTCGTTTCGTAGTGGCCCGAGACGTGGCCCGTTGCCGGGTCGAGCCGCCACAGCACGCCGTCCTGGTCGAGCACCCAGACGGCGCCGTTCCCGGCCGCGATCGTCCCGTTGCCGAGGTCGGCCGGGATCGAGACCTTCTCGATCACGCGACCGCTCAGCTCGTCGAGCCGCTCGACAGTACCGACCGCCGCGAGCCTGAAGTTCTGCGGCGTCGGCACTACGACCCAGATGGCGCCGTATCCGATCGTGAACCCGGCCGTGGCCGCCGGAATGGGCAGGGTGCGTCGAAGCCGACCCGTCTTCAGCGAGCGAATCGCCAACGTCTGCCCGACGGGACCGATCCGCTCCCAAAGAGTCCCGTCGACCGCGAACAGGTTCGGACGGCACGGGCACCCCAGCTCGCGGTCATGCGCGACACCGACGATGCGACCCGTGCCCGGATCGAGTCGGAACAGGCTGGCCGGTGCGGCAGCGGCGCTACCGGCGGTACCGCCCTGGCCGGCGATCACGACGCCGACGGCCGCAGCGGCCGCGAGGGCGAGGGCTCCGGCTGCGAGCGGCCACCTGCGCCGCGGCTTGCGCTCCGCCGTGAGCGACGCAAGCCGTGCCGCCGCCACGTCCTGCTCGAGCGGCGGCGGCAGCTCGACTCTGGAGCGACTGGAGCTTCCAGATCGCCCAGGAGCCGTCGATGCCCTTCAGCTCGTGCGTGCCGAGGCCCTCGAAGGTTGCACCGGATCCTGAAACGAGATCCCTGACGGTGGCGGTGACGAGAACCTGGGCGGGGCCGGCGAGCCCCATCACGCGGGCGCCGAGGTGAACGGCGATGCCGCCCAGCTTGCCGTCGATCTCCTCGCACTCACCGAAATGGACACCCGCGCGCACGTCGAGCCCAAGCTCCTGCACGGCCGCCACGATCGCGGCCGCACATTGCAGGGCGGGTGCGGGCGCGGCGAAGGTCGCGAAGAACCCGTCGCCGGCGGTGTCCTGCTCGCGGCCGGCGTGCTGCTTCAGTTCGCGCCTGACGACCTGGCGGAAATGGCCGAGCACGACCCGCCAGCCGCCGTCTCCAAGCTCGACGGCGAGCTTCGTCGAGCCGACGATGTCGAGGAAGAGCACCGCAGCGAGCCGCCGGCCCGCCGATGAAGGCGACATCACCCGATTATGAACCTGTGAGGCAAAAGCAGATGTTCGATGTCGAGCTTGCGGCCGAGTGCCTCGCTCGCGCTAGTGGACTGGCCGGCAATGTTTGCCGGTTACTGGGTCGCTAGTACCAAGCCAGAGTCCGTCATCGTTTGCGGGAAGGCTGGTTGCCTTGTCAAGAACGAGGGCGGGCTCTGGCGCCGCGTAATAGCGGGCCAGGAACCCGTGAACGTTGCCGGTCATTCCGCTAGCCCGCGTAACCCCAGTTGAAATGGACGTTGATGCTCTTCTTGCACGAGCCCGGAGTTCCGCCCGCTGCATTGATAGCCGCGAAGCATTGCCACCCTGCCGGCCCGGTGATCTTCCCGCCGGGCTGACCCTTGTAGTTCGGCTTCGCGAGCTTCACGGCCCACGTCTTGGCGAAGCCGCAGCTGACTCCGGTCGAGGCGATCGTGTACTGCGTTCCCTTCGTGCCCTTCACGAGGTCATTCCAGGGAGTGCCGGCGAACCTGCCACATGCCTGGCCGGCCACTGTGTGCGAGCTCACCGCCCCGACAGCTGCTCCTGCCGAGAGCGCTCCCGCCGCAACGGCGACGACTGCGCCCATCATGAGCTTCGATCGTGTCATCGTGCCCTCCGTTCGTCGTCGGATCAGCCAGCCGACGGGGTGGGTGTGTGTACCGATCTCTGCCGAGTCTAGACGTGCAGCCAGGCGGCGCGAACGAGCGTGACCCGGAAACGCGTTTGCTCCGAGGGAGAGCCGAGGGAATCGGCGTGGCTCAGAAGTAACTTCAGCGCTCGGCGGCGACGAAACGAAACCCGTACGGCTCGTTCCACACCGCCGCGAGCGGCGGCCTCGGGGGTGTCCCGCAAGCGGCGACTGGCAGGATCAAGCAGAGAAGTCACGACCACACCGAACGACCCATCACACGCAACCGTATTCACTCCGGGCGGCCGGCGCCTGATGGGCGCCTTTACGATTGCGGCATGGATCCTCGACGCCTCGCGGCACTACCGGCCCTGTCCGGCCTTCCTGCAACCGAGCTCGACGAGCTCGCCGCGGTGATGACCGAGGTCGAGATCGAGGCGGGCACCGAGGTCATCACCTTCGGTAAGGACGGCTACGTCATCTATTTCGTCGAGCAAGGAGAGGCCGATGTCGTGACCGGAGTTGACGAGGCGGCCCATGCTCTCGGCCCGGGGGACATGTTCGGCGAGATTGCCATCCTCGTGACCGGGCAGCGCACCGCGACGGTGGTGGCGCGAACGCCGATGTCGCTGGTCGCGCTCTTCGACCTCGACTTCCAGGCGATCCGCGCAAGCGTGCCGGAGCTCGAACGCGCCCTCCACCGCGTCTCTTCGGAGCGACTGGGCGCATAGGCCTAGGCCGGAGTCTCCACACCAGAGACGCCGATCGACCAAGAATTGCCAGGTCTTGAAGGGGATCTACACTTTTTGTGAAGCCTGCAACAAGCTCTGGGCGCTGATCTCGGCCCGCCGCATCTGCCGACCTCCTCTGTTCGCTCGATTCCCTGTGGGATGATCGGCGGCATGGAGCACCTCGACGTGATCCTCCTCGGCCGGTTCGAGGCACGGGTCGACGGCCGGACCGTGCCGGCGGCCGAATGGAAGCAGGGGCGTGCGCGCGACCTCGTGAAGCTCCTTGCGCTCGCACCCGGTCACCGACTGCCGCGGGACCGCGTGCTGGACGAGCTCTGGCCTCAGCTCGGCGTCGAGGCGGCGATGGCCAACCTCCACAAGGCGGCGCACTATGGACGCCGCGCGCTGGGTGACGGAGGCGGCGTCGTGCTGCAGGGCGGTCTCGTGCTGCTCGCGCCGGATGCCCGGGTCGAGACCGATGTCGAGCGGTTCGAGGCGTCGTCGACTCCCGAGCTCTACGGCGGAGAGCTCCTTCCCGATGACCTCTATGCGGACTGGGCCGAGGAGCGGAGGGGCTCCCTTCGCGATCGCTTCCTCGAGACGCTCCGTGCGGCCGGCCGGTGGGAAGAGCTGGCCGAAGCCGCTCCGGCCGACGAGAGGGCGCAGGTCGCCGTGATGCGTGCACGGCTCGCAGCCGGTGATCGACTGGGTGCGCTGCGCGCCTTTGAGGAGCTGAGCACTGCCCTCGAGGCCCTGGGTCTGCAGCCGGGAGTGGGAACGCTTGCGCTTCACGCGCGCATCGCCGGCGGCCCGGCGTTCGACAGGGCACTTACTGCAGTCGAGCTCGAGCTCCGCGATGCTCCGGTTGCCGAGCGCGCCGACCTGCTCGCGACCCGGGCCGATCTACTGATGGCGACGGGCGACCGGGGCGCCTCGGCGGCCTACGCGGAGGCTGCCGCAGCCGCGGGACCGGAGGGGATGGCGCTGCGGATCCGTCAGGCCTGGGCACAGCTCGCCGGGGGCGACCCGACCTCGGCGCGGGCAACCCTCGCTCCGCTCGCGCCCGGATCGGACGGCGAGCAGGTGGCCCATCTGCTCGCGCAGGGGGCGGCTGCGTGGTTCGGCGGCGACGCCGCCGAGGCCGGCCGCGCCGCCGCCGAGGCACTACCGCTTGCGATTCGAGGCGGGATGGCCCGCGAAGCTCGCATGGCCGTGCAGCTTCAGGCAGCGGTCGCTCACAGCACGGGCGACTGGCCGGCGGCTCTGCAAGCCGGCCTCGACTCCTCGCTGCCCACACCAGATCTGGCAGACATCCTCTTCGACGGCCACTTCTGCGTCGCCGAGGCGGCGCTGGCGAGCGGAGAGCCGCTCGAGCCGCTTCGCGCGGGCGTGGAGGAGCTTCACGCAAACGCGGTTCGCTCGGGCGCCCGTCGCGCCCAGGTCTTCGCGGCGACGGTCCTCGGCGAGATCGCCCTTCTCGCCGGGCTCACCGACGACGCGGAGCTGAAGCTGCGCGAAGCCGTTGGGCTGAGCCGCGAGATCGGTGCGTTCAGCGCCGAGGCCCTTGCCGGGCTGAGGCTCGGGGAGGCCGCGCGGGCGCGTGGTGACCTGGCCGAAGGGGATGCGTTGCTCGCGGAGGCGATCGTCCTCTCGCGCTGGTCGCCGCTCAGCAGCCACCTGATCCCGCTCGGCTACGCAGCGCTCCTCCGGGCGACCGATGACGCCGGCGCCGGGCTCGCGCGCCTCGAGGATGCCGGAACCTACCTTCGGGAGCAGCCGCTTTCCTGCGCCTACTGCGGCACGGCATTTCACGTCGCCGCCGCGATCGCCGCCGCGCGCGCAGGCGCGCTTGCGGAGGCGAACGGATTCCTGCTCGCGGCGGAGGGGTCGCTGCACCTCTGGCAGGGCGGGATGTGGCCGGCGGCGCTCGACGAGGCTCGCGGCGAGCTCGCCTGGGCCTCCGGCGACGAGGACGAGGCCGGCCGGCTGCTCGCCGCCGCCCGCGATGCGTTCGAACGTGAGGGGCGGCGTTTCGACACCGATCGCGTCGAGAAGCGCCAGGCCGTGCTGAGCTGACGCCCCTTGGGAAGGTCTCGGGAAGGTCGCTCTCCTAACGTCCCCGAAATCGACCCAGGAGGACCTCACCGAATGAACACCTACGCAATTCTTCGCCGCAAGGGCTGGCAGACGCCCGAAGCGCTCGAGACCGCCGCGATGCGCTCCAAGCAGATCGGCGACGAGCAGATGCCGGACGAGGTCAGCTGGATCCGCAGCTACGTGCTCGTCGAGGAGGACGGGACGCTCGGCACCGTCTGCATCTACCTCGCGACCGACCCGGAGGCGATCCGCCGACACGCCGACACCGCCGAGCTGCCCGTGGACGAGATCGTCCCCGTTGCGGACACGGTGATCGTCCGTCCTGACCCCGTCGCCGCAATCGCCTAGCACCCCCGACCCCCGATCGACCGAAGGAGGCAAACACGATGTCCACGACCAACGAGGCCGCTACGGCGGCCAACCCGAACAAGGCCCTTTGGGAAAAGGGCGACTTCACCCGCATCGCGGCGAGCATGCGCGAGAGCGGCGAAGCGCTCGTCGGCACGCTCGGAATCACGGGCGGGCTCAGTGTTCTCGACCTCGGCTGCGGCGACGGAACGACCGCCCTGCCTGCAGCCCGGCTCGGCGCAGACGTCCTCGGCGTCGACATCGCCGCAAACCTCGTCGAGGCCGGTAACGAGCGGGCACGGAGCCTCGGCCTTGCCAACTGCCGGTTCCAGGAAGGCGACGCATCCGACCTCGGCGGGATCGACGACGCGAGCTTCGACCTCGTCGTCAGCATCTTCGGCGCCATGTTCGCCCCGAGACCGAACGACGTGGCGAAGGAGATGGTGCGGGTGACCCGGCCGGGAGGCCGGATCGTGATGGGGAACTGGATCCCCGGCGACCCGACCCTCGTCGCCCAGATCCTGAGGATCAGCTCTGCCTACTCACCCGCGCCGCCGGAGGGGTTCGTGAGCCCGATGACGTGGGGTGTGGAGGAGAACGCTGGTCGAGCGCTTCACCGGCGCCGGCGTGCCGGAGGGGCAGATCTCGTTCGAGCGCGACACCTATACGTTCAACTTCCCGGGCACGCCGTCGGAGTTCCTCGGCGAGTTCAAGGCCTACTACGGGCCGACGATGAACGCCTACGCCGCAGCGGCAGCCGACGGCCGCGAGCGCGAGCTGAACGCGGAGCTCGACACGCTCTTCAACGAGCAGAACACGAGCGGGAGCGAGACGACCACTTCGATTCCCGCGACGTTCCTCCGCGTCACCGTCGCAGTCTGAGGCACGACCGAACACGGGCCGGACGTCTCGGCGTCCGGCCCGTAACGTGTTGCCGCATGAGCGGCGAGCGCTGCATGGCCCTGCTCTTCGCGCTCGGCTCGGCCTGCTTTCTCGTCGGGCCGTTCCCCGGCTACGCGCAGCTCGTCGGGGCCGAGGCCGACGGGATCACCTTCTTCGTCGGCTCGATCCTCTTCACCGCCGGGGGAGCGATGCAGACCCTGATTGCGTTCCCGGAGCGCCGCTCCGCCGCGGGCGGGCCGGGCGCCTGGCGGGCCGCGACCATTCAGTCGGCGGGCACGTTGTTCTTCAACGTGACGACCTATCAGGCGCTCCACGCGACCCTCTCCGACCCCGACTACAACCGCCTCGTGTGGCGGCCCGACGCGCTCGGCTCCGTCTGCTTCCTCGTCTCGGGAGCGATTGCCTATCGCGCCTCGCCGCGGCTGGGCTGGCGGCCCGTACGCGGCCATGAGGGGTGGTGGGAGGCGGCCGTGAACCTGCTCGGCTGCATCTTCTTCGGGATCTCCGCGATCGCCGGCTACGTGGTGCCGGCGACAGGCTCGATGGTCGATCTCGCCGCCGCGAACTGGAATACCGCGCTCGGAGCGGCGTGCTTCCTCGCCTGCGCGCTCGCCACGCTCCTGACAGGTCGGACGTCCAAATCGCCGCGGCTCCGGCGGCTCCACGCCCTCGAGCGCGAGGCCGAGCGGTTCGTCTGACCATCCGGCCGGAAGGTGGGAAGGCCACGGGCGAGCCATGGGCTACTCTCGAGGAGGAGCTCCACCGATCTCCCTTCGACGAAGGACGGGGATGCAGGCAGCCGGACTCTCACGAAGACTCGTTGCGGCCGCGGCCGGACTGGCCGTTCTCGGCGCCGTCGCCACAGGCATCGCCGACGCACGCACGGCCGTCAACCCGACGCTCTATGCGACGTATCGCACCGACTGCACGTTCGCGTTGACGCTCGACAGCGGAGCGGCCGTGGTGTCGATCCCGCCCGGCAGCTACCAGGTCTTCGTCTCGACTCCGTTCCCGTTCGCCGACAACCCGCCGGCCACATGCGAGTACCCGAAGTTCCGGCTCAGTGGACCAGGGGTGGACATCTCAACCGACCTGTCGGGCGGCGGCGACACGACCTCCCAGCTCAGCGCGACGTTCTCGCCGAGCTCGACCTACGTCGCACAGGACGGCCAGCAGCCCGCGCTCAGCCGAACGACCTTCGTGACGGCGGCGAGCGGAACGCCGGTGTCGCCGACCGTCACCTCGAGCGCTGCTGCGCCCACCTCCAGCGGGTCGAAGTCCACCGATGTCGTCGGGTCGGCGCGCACCGGCACCGCGGTGCAGGGCGTCCTCATCGGAACGGTGAAAGCGACCGCTGCCGGAGCTCTGACGCTCACGCGGGAAGGGAAGGCCGTGGCGAACCTGAAGGCCGGCCGGTACCGGGTGACCGTCGACGACCGCAGCAAGAAGAGCGGCTTCATCCTGCAGCAGGTCCGCGGGCGCGCAAGGACGGTGACCGGCACCTCGTTCGTCGGCAAGCACACGGTCACAGTCGAGTTGAGGGCGGGTCAGTGGTTCTTCTACGCGACGTTCCTCGGCACGAAGCGCTATTTCATCGTCACCTCCTGAGGCCCGGGAGTGAGAGCCGCTCGCCTGTTGCTGCTCGCCCTCGCGGCCGTCGCGATCGCCGGGACCTCCCACTTGCGCCCGGAGCCGCGACGCTTCCCTCGATCTATGTCCAGTACGGCGATGACTGCAGCGTCGGGATCACGGTCGACGGTGGGATCACCGTCTCGCCCGCGACGACGCCGGCAGTGATCCCACCCGGCCAGTATCAGGTCGTGCTTCGGGCTCCGGAGAACTCTGCCGCCTGCGCGATCGAGTTCCAGCTCTCGGGCCCCGGGGTTCAGCTGCTCTTCGACTTCGGCGGCGAGGGCCTGAACGACCAGGCCACCGAGACGCTTCTTCCCGGCTCGAGCTATGTGGCGCTCGACCTGAACGCGCCCGCCCGCACGCGAGCCGTCTTCACGACGGCAGCGACGGGGTCGAGCAGCACGCTCGTCGGGCAGCCGGCGAGCACGGCGTCGGGCCACGGCGAGGTCGCGACCGATCTCGTCGGCTCTGCCCGCGTGCCCTACCGCGGCACCCTCGCCGCCACACTCGGGATCCGGGGAGCCGTCGCGCTCCTGGCGCACGGGAAGCCGGTGACCTCGGTCAGGACGGGGCGCTACGACCTCGCGGTCGACGACCGGACGACAGCAAGCGGTCTCGCCGTCCAGAAGCTGCGCGGGCGTGCTGTCGCGATCACGAGCGCCAGGTTCGTCGGGAAGCGAACCAGGCGTATCGCCCTGACGCCGGGTACGTGGCTTCTCTACTCGTCGGCGACGCGGCCGCTCCGGCTGGTCGTTCGCGCGTGAAGCCTGTCCGGGTGGTCGCCGCTTGACTATTGCGGGTACGTAGAGCAGGTCCGTATATTGATCGGGAGTTAGTGGTTGACGGCGGGCAGGCACCTCGACCGTCCGCAAATGTCCGCGCCCCGCGAAGCACTGGGTCGAGTCGCATCTTGGGGTCATTCCATTTCCGTTCCAAGGGAGGAATTGAATGGCGAACCACCTGAAGATCAAGGTGAACGGGCTCACGCACGGCGTGAGTGCGAGCCTTGATACGCCTCTGCTGTACGTCCTGCACAACGAGCTCCACCTGCATGGCCCGCGGTTTGGTTGCGGTCTTGCGCAGTGTGGTGCCTGCTCGGTGCTTCTGGACGGCAAGGAGATCCGTTCCTGCGTGACGCCGGTTGCGGCTGTCAGCGGGAAGAGCATCACGACGCTCGAGGGCCTGCCGGCTCTGTATGCGTCTCAGCGCGGAACGACGGCGGCGGCGCCGGCGCTCCATCCGCTCCAGCAGGCGTGGATCGACGTGCAGGTCCCGCATTGCGGCTACTGCCAGAACGGAATGATGATCCAGGCCGCCGATTTGCTCGCGACGACGAAGAACCCGTCCGAAGACCAGATCCGCACGGCAATGAACGGACACCTCTGCCGCTGCGGGACCTATCCGAGAATCCTGACCGCGATCCAGCAAGCGGCCAAGGTCATGGCAAAGGCAGGTGCATAACTATGACGGGTCTCCTTCACGAGAAGGATTTCTCGCGTAAGACATTCCTCAAGGGCGGCGCGCTCGTCGTTGGCATCTCGACCGTGGGCTTCGGCATCGCCGGCAAGGCGTCGGCAGCCGTACCCACACCGGCGGGCTACAACCCGGATCAGGCGCAGGCCGACACCTACCTGACGGTCAACTCGGACAACACGGTGACGGTGACCTTCGGCTCACCCGACTGGGGACACGGTCTCTACACCGGCGTCCTGATGATGGTCGGCGAAGAGCTCGACATGGACATGAGCCAGCTGACCTATGCCCGGCCGGACACCTGGATCAACGGCACCGGCGGCGGCGGCGGCAGCAACGGCTTCAGCAGCCGTGCGCTCGGCGTGCGCGCAGCGGCCGCAGCGGCCCGTCAGGCGATGCTCTCGATGGCCTCGACGCAGCTCGGGGTACCGGTCGCGAGCCTCACGGTCTCGAAGGGCGTGATCAGCGGCGGTGGGAAGACGGTCAAGTACGGCGATCTGATGGGCGGCAAGCTCTTCAAGCTCACGCTGAACCCGGCCACGCTTCAGCCCGGCGTCTCGCCGGCCAAGCCGGTCTCGTCCTACAAGCTGATCGGCACCACGCCGGGACGGGTGGACATCCCCTCGAAGGTGGCGGCCACCTACACCTACGTGCACAACGTCCGGATTCCCGGGATGCTCCACGCACGGGTCGTCCGGCCGCACGGGCAAGGCGGGGTCACCTCGCAGGATCACTTCCCGATCAGCGTCGATCCCAACTCGGTCAGCCACATCCCGGGTGTGAAGGTCATCCAGGTCGGCGCCTTCATCGCCGTCACGGCTCCCAAGGAGTACGACGCGATCCAGGCGGCGGCCCAGCTGAAGGTGGTGTGGAAGAGCGATCCGAAGCTCTCCGGCTCGGGCAACTTCTACACCTGGCTCCGCACCGCGGGTGACACGAACACTGTCAGTCCCGCCCGCTACACGACGAACGTCGGGAACGTCGATGCCGCGCTCAAGTCGTCGGCGAAGACCGTTTCGGCGACCTACAAGTTCGCCTACAACGGGCATGTCTCGATCGGCCCGACGTGCGCGCTCGCCGACGTCCACGCGACGGGAATGACGATCTTCTGCAACTCGCAGCAGATCTCGACCGTGCCGACGACGATCGCCGGGTTCCAGCTCAACGGGCAGTCGTACTTCAACATGCAGCCGCAGAACATCCGCTGCTTCTACTACGAGGGCTCGAGCTCCTACGGCTCGATGCTCAGCACGGGCCCGTGCACCGATGTCTACATCGCGGCGGCCGTGATCTCGAAGAACGCCGGCGCTCCGGTGCGCCTGCAGTGGATGCGCTGGGACGAGCACGGCTGGGATGCCTATGGCCCGGCCGCGATGTACGACGTGAAGGCAGGCATCGATGCGGCCGGCAACATCACCGCGCTCGACTGGACGGCCTATGGACAGGGCGGCACCTCCCTGATGCCGACCTCGGAGCAGGTGGGCTTCGCCACGTGGCCGGCCGTGCCGGCAACGGGTGGCCCCGCCTCCGCGGACAGCCCGTACAAGGTCGCAGTTGCGAACAAGCGGGTGCTCGCGAAGACGCAGCCGCTCTATGCCGGCGGTCTGAAGAGCGCAGCTCTCCGGGCCCCGGGCGCGCCGCAGTCGCATTTCGCGGGAGAGCAGCTGATCGACGAGCTCGCCTACGCCGCGAACATGGATCCGGTCGCGTTCCGCAAGCTGAACGTCGACCCGACCCAGGTCGGGGCGGTCGGCCCGGTCGGCCAGCGCTGGCTCGCAGCGTTGAACGGGGCGGCGATTCTCTCGAACTGGCAGGCCAAGGTGGCCAACTCGGTGAAGCAGACCGGCAACATCCGCAAGGGCCGCGGGATCAGCTTCGGAACCTTCGGCAACTCGCAGGTCGCGACGGTCGCCGATGTCTCGGTGAACCTCAAGTCGGGCAAGATCACGGTGGAGCACGTCTACGTTGCGCACAACAACGGGATCACCGGTAGCCCCGACCTGATCGCGAACCAGGCCGAAGGTGCGACGATCATGGGGCTCTCGAGGGCGATGCAGGAGCAGCTCGTGTTCTCCAAGGAGCGTGTCACGAGCGTCGACTGGGTCACCTACCCGATCCTGCGCTTCGCCGATGCGCCGCACGTCACGGTCGGGATCGTCACCCCGACCGGCATCGTCGCGAACAAGCCGGGCGGCGGCACGAACGTCTCGCGGGCAACTCGGACGCCTACAACGCAGGTTGGATCAACACGGGCTCGGGCGAGCCGGCGATGGCGGCAATCCCCGCGGCTGTCGCGAACGCACTGTTCGACGCCACGGGGGCCCGCCTCCGTGAGGCGCCGATGACGCCCTCGCGCGTCCGCGGCGCTCTTACGGCAGCCGGGGTGAAGTAGCAAGCGAACAGGCATTGCGCGCCGGGAGGGCCCGCAAGGCCCTCCCGACGTTCTGTCTCATCGAGTGGCTTTGACCATGTCCCGGACCCGCCTCGCATCCTGTTGCGTCCTTCTCGGCGCCTGTGCCCTGCTTTTCGGCCAGGGTGCCCAGGCGGCGGCCCCGACGCTCTACGCCCACTACACGGCGAACTGCACCTTCTCGTTCGTGGACGACAGCTCTTCGCCCGTCACCACCGTTCCGCCAGGCCAGTACCAGATCGCGGTCGACACGCCCTACGCCTTCGGGAACGGCGGCGCAGCCTGCGACTACGTCCAGTTCCACATGAGCGGGCCCGGCGTGGACATCAGCACGACACTCTCCTTCGGCGACTCGGTGCAAGAGCTCTTCACCGTGACCCTCGCCCCGTCCTCGACCTACGTCGCGGCTGAAACGGGCAAGAATCCGTTTCAGCGCTCCTTCACGGTGGCGGCAACGGGCACCGCGGTGGGAACGGCAGGAGGCTCGTCGAGCTCGGGATCCGGCAGCACCGGCACCAAGTCCGGCTCGAGCTCCGGGGGCAGCACCTCGCCGATCGGAACTCCGCTTGTCACCACTCCGTTTCGGGGTTCCCTCGTGGGTGCGGTCTCGGCCGCCGGGAAGCTCACCCTGAAGCAGGGCGGAAAGGCCGTCACCTCGCTCAAGCCGGGCCGCTACAGCCTCCAGGTGACAGACAGCTCGAGGAAGGCCGGCTTCATCGTCCAGGAGGTTCGCAAGGGCGCGAAGACCGTCTCCGGTGTGACGGCGGTCGGCAAGCACTCGGCCACCGTTGTCCTCAAGTCGGGCCAGTGGTTCTTCTACGGAACGTTCGTCGGCGAAGAAGTCCTACTTCATCGTCCTCCGCTAGCGCGGGAGCCAAAAAATCGGCGGTCGGCGTGGGGGCGGGAGTACACTGGAATCATGGCTGGCTCCTTGGGTAACAGGCTCGGCTCGACGTTTTTGCGGCTGCTCGCCCTCGTTGGCGCGTCCGCAGCGGTGGCCCTCGGCGTCGGTTCCGCGCAGGCCGCGCACTCGACGAGCATCACGCCGACGATCTATTTCGCGTACTCGATGGACTGCACGTTCTCCATCGTCGACGACTCCGGTAAGCCGGTCACCTCGGTCGCGCCCGGCAACTACCAGATCGACGTGACCACTCCGATCGCGTTCGGCACGATCCCGAAGAACTACAGCGACATGACGGCCTGCAAGGGGATGGCGCAGTTCCAGCTCTCCGGGCCGGGAGTGAGCTTCTTCACGACCCTCACCGCCGGCTGCGAGGCCGAATACGTGACGACCCAGACGTTCCTTCCCAGCTCGACCTACACGGCGGTCGACCAGAACCAGCCGTCGGTGGCACGTGCGAGCTTCACGACGCTCGCCACCGGCACGCCGACGAAGGTCAACGCCACCTACGGCGGCACCTCGACCGGGAAAGGCACCACCTCCACAGACATCGTCGGCTCGGGGCTTCCGACCGTCAGCGGCACGCTGGTCGGCAAGCTCAGCGCAAGCGGGGTCCCGACGCTCATGAGCCACGGGAAGGCCGTCACGAAGCTCGTGGCAGGCCGCTACCGCTTCCAGCTCACGGATCAGGACAAGCATGGCGGCTTCAGCATTCTCGGCCCCAAGACACGGGCGACGAAGAACCTCACCGGCGTCAAGTTCGTCGGCCGGAAATCCCCGGTGGTCGTCCTCACGCCCGGGCGCTGGACGTTCCTCTCGGGGCTCGCCCAGATCCGCACGTTCGTCGTCAACTAACGCGGCTTCGGAGCCCGCCAGTACCATCGAAAGGTGGGGGCGGCGAGAACCGGAATCGATGCGAGGGCGATGGTTGCGCTCTCCGCCGGGCATTTCGCCGCTGACTTCGCCTCCGGGAGCGTGCCCGCGCTGATCCCGTTCCTGACCGACCGCTTCCACCTGAGCTATGCGTTGGCCGCCGTGCTCCTCCTGTCCGCGACGGTCTCCTCGTCGCTCGTCCAGCCCCTGTTCGGGCTCTTCTCGGATCGGTCGAGCGCCCTCTGGCTCATCCCGGGCGGCGTCGTGCTCGCGGCGATCGGGGTCGCAGGGGCTGCGATCTCCCCGCTCTACCCGCTCGTCGTGGTGCTCGTGTTCTTCGGCGGCCTCGGCGTTGCGGCGTTTCATCCCGAAGGGGCCAAGTTCGCGGCCTATGCGAGCGGCGCGAAGCGTGCGAGCGGCATGTCGTACTTCAACATCGGCGGCAACACCGGGTATGCGCTCGGGGCGTTCGCAACCGGCCAGCTCGTGCTCTCGGTGGGGATGGTCGGCGGGCTCCTGGCGATGGTGCCGGTGCTCGTCGGCGGGCTCGCGCTCATGCGCCTTCTTCCGTCTCTGTCCAAGCTGAAGCCCGCATCACGCGCACACACGCTCTCGGCTGCCGACGATCGGCGCGGTGCGATGGCATGGCTCTCCGGCGTGATCATCCTGCGGAGCGTCGCGTGGTTCACGCTCCTTGCCTTCGTTCCGCTCTGGGTCGTCGCCCACGGGCACTCGAAGGAAGCGGGCAACCGCTTGCTCTTCGCCATGCTCCTCGCCGGTGCGGTGGGAACGCTCGTACTCGGGCCTGTCGCCGACAGGATCGGCCTTCGGCGCACGCTGCTTGTGACGCAGATCCTGATCGGCCCGCTCGTCCTCGTCTTCGTCTATGTCGGCGGCGCTGCCGGCGTCGTCGCGCTGATGCTCGTCGGCGTGTGCGTGGTGGGGAGCTTCGGGGTCACGATGGTCCTCAGCCAGCTCTATCTGCCGCGCCACGTCGGGATGGCCTCGGGTCTCGCGGTCGGCCTCGCGATGGGGATCGGCGGGATCGCCGCGGTGATCCTCGGAGCGGTGGCGGACGAGGCGAGCCTCAAGACGGCACTCACGATCTGCGCGGTCGCGCCCGCCGTCGGTGTCCTCCTCTGCCTGAAGCTGCCCGCGCCCGCGCGGCGCGAACCGCCGGTTCGCGAACCCGCACGGCCGCTTGCCCTGACCACGGACGGGTAGCTCCTCGGAGATCTTCCCTTGACAAGCAGCTATTCGGCTGCATATATTACAGGCAGCCAAACGGCTGCATATACTTCGAGCGAACTGGAGGGGATGAGAGCGAAATGCCCGAGATCAGACACCGCGTGGGAATTGCCGCGCCCGCAGCACGAGTCCAGGAGGCACTCACGACGACCGAGGGTCTCGCCGGCTGGTGGACCCACGACGTCAAAGGGGATCCAAGTGCGGGAGGGACTCTCGAGTTCTTCTTCGGAGGCCCGGAGGCGAGGGTCGTCGCGGAGGTCGAAGAGGTGACGGCGACACACGTCGAGTGGCGCTGCACCAAGAGCGTCCCCGAGTGGGTCGGCACGCGCTTCACCTTCGACCTCGAGCCGTCAGAAGACGAGACAGTGCTGCTTTTCACGCACGCCGGCTGGCGCGAGCCGGTCGACTTCATGAGCCATTGCAGCACGAAGTGGGCGTACTTCCTGCTCGGGATGAAGGCATGGCTCGAAGGCGGCCCGTCGGTCGCCTTCCCCGACGATGCGAAGATCAGCCACTGGGGCTGAATGGACGACGTTTTCAAGGCACTCGCCGATCCGAGCCGCCGCAGGCTCCTCGACAGACTCAATGCCGAGGACGGCCAGACACTGCGTGAGCTCTGCGCCGGGCTCGACATGGCACGCCAGTCGGTGAGCAAGCATCTCGCGGTGCTCGAATCGGCAAACCTCGTGACCACGATCTGGCGTGGCCGCGAAAAGCTCCACTACTTGAATGCGGTGCCCATCAACGAGATTGCCGAACGCTGGATCCGCCGCTACGACGTGGAACGCGTGAACGCGCTCGCAGACCTGAAACGAACACTGGAGGGAACAACGATGGAGAGGCCCGAGTTCGTCTACAAGACCTACATTCGCACCGAGCCGGAGCTCCTTTGGCAGGCGCTCACCGACCCTGTGTTCACGGCGCGTTACTGGGGGATGACTCTCGAGTCGGACTGGCAGGTCGGATCGACCGTCACGTGGGGGCTCCGGACGGCGAGGGTCGAGGATCCTGCCCAGGTGGTCATCGAGGCTGACCCTTACCGCCGGCTCGCCTACACGTGGCACACGATGACGCCGGAGCTGGCCGGGGAGATCGGGCTCGGCGCGGAGGCATTTGCCAGGGTGGCTGCGGAGGCCCGGTCGAAGGTGTCCTTCGAGCTCGAGCCGCTGGGCGAGCTGGTGAAGCTCACCGTCGTTCACGACGGGTTCGAACCGGGAAGCCTGACGGCGGAAATGGTCAGCGCGGGCTGGCCGCGAGTGCTGTCGGAGCTGAAGACGCTGCTCGAGACCGGCGACACGTTCCCCACCGGTCTCGAGCCTCCGGTTCCGATCCGCCTGGGCCTCGGCGATTGAGCGGAAACAGGTGCCGCACCAGCTCGGGGGGTGATGTCGGCCGGCAGCGTGATAGAAACGACACGTGGCCGCTGAGACAGAGATCGCGAACGAGCTGAAGGCGACAACCCTCTTCGCCCAGGTGGGCGAGGAGTCCCTTGCCCTCGCGGCGGCGGCCGGCGTGACCGAGGTCGAGTCCGGGCAGGTACTCGCCCAGGCCGGGGACTACGGGAGCGGGATGTATGTCGTGCTCGACGGCCAGGTCGTCGTCGAGTTGCGCGGCAGGCAGATCAAGTTGGGGCCCGGGGGTTTCTTCGGCGAGCTGGCGCTGCTCGTGCCTGACGCCGAGCGGGTTGCGCGTGTGCGCGCCACGACGCATGCGCGCCTTCTCTCGGTGCCTCGGGCGACGTTCGACCAGCTGCTCAAGTCGGAGCCGAGTTTCGCGCTCGCGCTGCTGCGGGAGCTTGCCGCGCGGCTCGTTGCGGTTCGCACCGGCGGCTGAGCGAAGGACACCGCGCGCTCCGCGCGAAGGAAGACGTGCTATGAGTTGGAAACCCGGCGAGCTGTGGCTCGACACGGATCTACTCGTGGTTCCGTGAGGGAGTCGGGACGCCCGCGTTTGGAGGTTTCGGTGCGATCGCACCCGCCCTGCCGGCGCTCGGGCCGCCTCCGGGCCTCATCGCCTCACGCCAGCGCCGGAATGCGCGGAAGACGCGGCGGAATGCGCGCCGGCTGAAGGCCGCCGGGCTCGTGATGCTGCCCGCCGCGATCATCCCGCTCGCCGCGAGCCGGCTGCGCGAGCACGGGGCTTCGGTCGCGGCAGAGGATCCGCCGAGTCTCACGTTCCGGTTCGACACCGGGATGCCCTGGCTCGAAGAGACGGTACCCCGGGAAGCCGAGAGCCCGAGCAGGGCCGGGGCCGACGCGGAGCGCGCGCATGCGGCATTGGCAAGCGCAGCCTTTCCGAAGGTGGAGTGGCACCACGCGACGTCGGTCGGCCTTCCCTACGACGGCCGTCTGATCGACGGCACGCAGCTGCCGATCGACGGCCCGGACTGGGTCACCTGGAACCCGGTCACAAACAGCGTCCCGAACGCGCCCGACCGGCTCTACGGCAACGAGCACACGATCCGCACGGTTCTCTCCGTGATCGAGGCCTACCGCGCAGCCCACCCAGACGCGCCGCGCGTCGTGGTCGGTGACATCAGCTACAAGGGCGGCGGGCCGATGGACGACGAGCACGTCTCACACCAGAACGGCCTCGACGTGGACATCTACTACCCCCGGCTCGACGGCACGCTCCGCGAGCCTCTCGAGCCCGACGAGATCGACCACCGGCTCGCCCAGGACCTCGTTGACCGGTTCGTCGCCGCCGGGGCGCAGCTCGTTCTCGTCGGCCCCTCGACCGGGCTCACGGGTCCGTCGGGCGTCGTGATCCCCTACGCGAACCACGACAACCACATGCACGTTCGCTTCCCGCCGCCGAGGAGCTAGCGGCCTAGCGCGTCAGGTGCGCGACCTCCGCGTTCGCCGTCTTCAGTGACGAGACGACGACTCGCGCAAAACCGTAGAGCAGCTTTCCGTGGAGGCGCGGATCGGTGACCGCGAGGCCGTCGAGCACGTCGTAGGGGAGGGTCGTGCAGACGACGTCCGTGTCCGCGCGAACGTCTGCAGTGCGCGGGCCGCGCTCGAGGTAGCCGAGCTCGCCGAAGGTCATGCCCGCCGACAGGGTTCCGAGCCGGCGGCCTGCGCCCGGCGCGAAGATGCTCAGGGCTCCCTCGGTGACGAGGAAGACCTCGGCGGCAGGCTCGCCCGCCTGAACGATGAGCGTTCCCGCGGGGACTTCGAGCGTGCCGAGCAAAGGAGCGAGCAGCTCGAGCTCGCCGGGCTCGAGCGCCGAGAAGAGCTCGTGCTCAGCGAGCGGAACGGACACCGGGGCCTCGGCGTGGCCGACCCGGTCGAGCAGCTCGTCTTCGCACCACTCGAGCGCCTCGTCGAGCTCGGCGAACACGAGTAGCGTGTCCGAGGGCTCGAGCTCGAGGTCGCCGACGGCACCGGACACGGCGAGCGCCCCACCGAAACGGCTGAGGGACTCGCCGAGTGTCGTCAGGAACTCGACGCCGCCCCGGTCGGCGCGGGCGATGCGTTGCAGGTCGACGACGACGAGCTCGGGCTGAACGCTCGCCTCCGTCAGCCCGCGCGAGATCGCCTCCGCTGCCATGAAGCCGAGCTCGCCCTGCAGCTCGAAGATCAGGGTCAGGTCCGAGCCGGCGAGAATCGCTTCACGCTGCTCGGGCCGGCGGACGCGCTTCGACCGCATCGCCCCGAGCGCGTGCTGAGTGCGAATCGGCGGCGCCGCGCGCTCTCCGGGACGCACGAGATGAAGCGCGAGATCCTGTGAGAGGGCCCGGCAGACGGCGATCCCGCGCACGCTGTTGCCGCGCTCGTCGAGGGCCGGGGAGTAGACACCGATCCCGAGGCGTCCGGGAAGCACCGCGAACACTCCCCCCGAGACGCCGCTCTTGGCCGGGAGCCCGACCGACATCAGCCAGTCGCCGGCGGCGTCGTACATCCCGCACGTGGTCATCACGCTCAGCACTCCGCGGACGACCCTCTCGCTCACGGCGCGCTCGCGCGAGACCGGGTTCATCCCGCCGTTTGCGAGGGTGCATGCGATCAGCGCGAGATCGCGGCAGTCGACCGAGATCGCGCACTGGCGGAAGTAGAGGTCGACGGCCTCCTCCGGTGTTACGTCGAGCAGGTCGAAGCTGCCGAGGAGGTGCGCGATCGCGCGGTTGCGATGACCGGTCGCCTTTTCGGAGAGGTAGACGGCCTCGTCGAGCTCGAGCGCGCGCCCAGCGTAGCGCGAGTACGCGTCGAGCAGAAGCGCGAGCGGGCGATCGTCGAGGGCGGCGACCATGCCGGCGCAGCCGATTGCCCCCGCGTTGATCATCGGGTTGACGGGCGCGCCCGTTGTCGGGGCGAGGCTGATCTCGTTGAACGGGTCGCCGCTCGGCTCCACCCCGACGCGGCGGTGGACGGCCTCGTCGCCGAGGCGCTCGAGCGCGAGACCGTAGGTGAGCGGCTTCGACATCGACTGGATCGTGAACGGGACGCGTGTGTCCCCGACCTCGTAGACGGCGCCGTCGAGCGTCACGATGCAGATCCCGAAGTCGGCCGGATTGCTCCGCGCGAGCTCCGGAATGTAGGTCGCGACCGTTCCGGTGTCGAGTGCGGTGAAGCGTTCGAGGAGACCCGCGAGGTAGTCGAGGATCGGCGAGATTCGTGTCGCCTGCTGCCGGTCGGCCTGCTGAAGCGTTGACATTGCCTGCACCTCTCCGGTTCGTTGGTCCACCACGGAAAGCCCCGGGCCGTCGAGAGATCCGACAGACCGGGGCAACACTGCCCTCGCCACAGGACGCGAAGCCTGTGACCGAGCGGAAGGTACAGGAACGATCCGATGTCTGCCCGGAGAACGGCCTCGTGATAGAACGCGCGGATGACCATGCGGCGCGTTTCTGCAGTGCTCTGCTCGACCGACCTTGCGAGGAGCCAGGAGTTCTACGAGCAGAAGGTCGGGCTGACGCTCTCCCCAGAGACGATCAAGAATCATCTGCTCTTCGACTGCGGGGACGGCACGACGCTCCTCGTGTACGGCCGGCCGGGTGAAAGCAGAGCAGACCACACGCAGGTCCGCTTCTGGTCGGACGACGTCGGCGCCGACGTTGCCGCGCTGGCCGCACGCGGGGTCGTCTTCGAGGACTACGACTTCCCGGCGCTGAAGACGGTGGACCATGTCGCGACGACCCCGGGAATCGGGAAGTCCGCCTGGTTCAAGGATCCGGATGGCAACACGCTCGCGCTGTACCAGCCCGAAGAGCGAGCCTCTGCCTAGAATCCGTCGACCGTGTCGATCGCCTGCTGGGCCCCGGCTCCCGTGAGCTCGCGGTAGCGGACGATCGCCTCCTTTCGCTTTCCGGCCCGGGCGAGGTCGATCACCTCCTGGGGAACGTGGCCTGCATCGTCTGGCCTGTGGTCCTCGCGGCCCATCGGGACGAAGGGGATCTGCGCTCCCCACTTGCTCATCGAGGCGATGTGCTCCTCGAGATAGTCGAGGCGCTTCGAGATCTGCTCGAGGGCCGCGCGGGTGTCGTCGTCCAAGGTCTTCTCCTTCTCGGGGGCGGGGCCGGACGATCGTAGCTCCCGCCGCGGCGGCCTCACGGGAGCCGGAGAGGGCGGCTCCCGTGAGGCGTTGCGAAGCGACTCGCCTAGCCGCAGCCGAGCGCGGTGCCGATCGTCATCCGGGCAGCGGTCAACTGCCCAGCATCGGTTGGGGTGAGGCCCTTCGCGCCCGAGATCTGCTTCCCGAGGCTCGAAACGAGGACGCAGGCGTGGGGGACGTTGTTGCGGGTGAGCTCGACCCCGATCCCGCCGACGGTCTTCCGCAGCGGGCCGGCGAGCGAGTTCGGCAGCCCCATGTGGTCGATCGTTCCGAACAGGGCGACCACATTGCCCTCGCTCCCCGCCTTCGGTGTGAGCGTCTGGCCATGGGCGCAGCCGATCGAGGTGTAGATCGAGTTCACGTTCGAGACGATCGACTGCGCGTCGCTCATGGAGATCATCGGCTTCGCCGCACCGGCGGCGTAGATGATCTTCGAGAGCACGTCACCGAGCCCGAGCCCGCTGCACTGCTCGGTGGTCGAGGTGATCTTCGTGCCGGCGGTTCCGAGGTGGCTCGTAAGGTAGGTCGTGAGGCCGGAGTTGAGCCCCATGTCGCCGATCAGGGTGCTGAGGTCGGTGATGTTCGCTCCGAGCTGCGTGAGCTGGAGATCGCCCGGCTGGCACAGCTCTGCGGTGAAGAACGTGCTTCCGGCGACGCAGCGCCACATGCTCGGGTTCGTGACGCTCGGCGCGAGGCGGACCTTCGTCGCCTGCTCGAGCGCATAGCCGTCGGCGAGGAGCCTCGACTCGCTGTACGCCGTGCCGATCAGGGCGATCCCGATCGGGTTGTGGCCGGCGCCGCTGTTCGTGGCCCCGTATCCCGCGGGGATCGTCAGGATCGGATATCCGGCGCGGTCGGCATACCCGACGCTCGGGTCGGCGGTCGGGACCATAATCGCCTCGAAGTCATCGCTCGAGTCGTTCGGAGTTCCGTTGTTCAGCACGGTGTCGATCGCGTTCTGACTCGCGGCCTTACCGCTTCCGAGATTCGCGAGGTAGAGCGAGGCGGTGGCAGGATCTCCGAGGTTCACGCCCTCGGCTGCGAGCAGTTCGCCCTGCTGGTATTTGAGGCCCTCTGCCGGATGGGCGAAGTTGTAGGTGATGAGGTCCTGGAGCGACTTCGCCCCGCCCGAGTGCCCGGAGCCGAGGTAGGCGTCCACGTCCCGCTTGAACTCGGTCGAGACGATGCTCGGCACGTTTGCCGGCGCCGCGACCGTCTTCACGACGACCGTGGCTCCGAGCGACTGCAACGTGCTGACCATCGCCGGATACGGGTCGGTCGCGCTCGCGATCACGGCGATCCGCTTGCCGTTCAGCGCCCCGGGCGAGAGTCCCGCTGTGTAGCTGCCGTGCGACGGGGTCCCGGCGGTCGCGCCGTCAGAGGAGTCGGCGCCGGCGATCGCGTCGAGCGCGGTCGCGACGTCGAAGACGGTGCGGCCGATCGGACCGGGGGAGTCCTGCGATCTTGCAACGGGCAGCACGCCGGTGCGGCTGACGAGGCCGACCGTCGGCTTCAGCGCCACGACGCCTGCGGCCGCCGCCGGCGCGATCAGCTGCGCCGAGTCGGTCGAGGTCTCCATCCCGATCGTCAGGGCCGCGAGGCCGGAGGCCGTGGCCGCCGCCGAACCCCCGGAAGAGCCCGCCGGGGTCTTGTCGGTGTCGGACGGAAGCAGGACCTGGCCGCCGAGTGAGGAGTAGCCCTCGGGGATGTTCGCGTCGAAGAGGCCGTCGAGCTCGGTGACGTTCGTCTTTCCGAGGATGATCGCGCCGGCGGCCTTCAGCTTCGCCACGATCGTCGAGTCCGCGGACGGCATGTTGTCCTCGAGTGCGATCGAGCCGCCGCTCGTCGGCATCCCCTTCGCGTCGATCGAGTCGTCGAGCAGCACCGGGATCCCCATCAGCGGCCCGAGCGAGCCGGACTTCTTCCGCTGCGCGTCGCTGGCTTTCGCCTCGGCGATCGCGTCGGTGTTGAGCGCGCGGACGGCCTGAATCGAGGGGCCGTTCGCGTTCGCGATCCCGATCCGGTAGAGGTAGGCCTCCACGAGCTGCTGTGAGCTGAGCGTGCCGGCGTTCAGCATCGACTCGAGCGCCTGCGCCGAGGTGGTCTCGAGGGAGAAGGGCAGCACGGGATGCGGGATCGAGCCGAGGAGCTTCATCACGGCCTGGTAGTCGGGATTGCAGAAGCCGCGGCCCGAGTACGGCTCGGGCGTGGCGGTATGGGCGCAGCGGTACATGCTCGGATCGACGTAGCTCGCGGGCTTCCGCAGATGGGTTGCCTGCTCGATCACGTACGCGATCCCGATCAGGTTGCGCTCGTCGTAGGCCCCGCCGTTGACCGAGAGGCTGAGCGCCCGCCGCGTCGCAGCGTTGTAGCCCATCGGGATCGTGATCTGCGGGTACCCCGCCTGGGGGCCGCTCGGGACCGAGCCGAGCACGCCGATCACGTCGTCGCTCGGGTCGTTCGGCGTGCCCATGTTCATCATCGTGTCGATCGCGAGGTGGAATGCCGCCTTGCGGATCGGGAGGTTCGTGCGGTAGCCGGTCTCGTTCGCGCCGCCGGCCGAGATGTCCGAGAGCGACTCGCTGAGGTGGCTCGAGTTGCCGAACTTCAGCGCCTGGCCGGCCTCGGCCAGGTTGATCGCCACCTCCTGCACGAGGTTCTGGACGGGCGCCTTCGGCCCGAGCCGCGCGAAGTACGCGTCGATCGTCTTGTGCGCCTCGTAGCCGCTCGGGAGCGCCGGCATCGCGCCGACGGTCGTCTGGGGATCCGAGACCATGATCGCGCCGGCAGCGACGAGCGCGTTGTAGGCGAGCTGAAGCGGGCTGCCGGGCGTGAGGGTGCCGTTGTAGCCGATGCGCTTGCCCTTCACGAAGCCCAGATTCAAGGCGGACATGTAGTTCGGGGTCTTTGCCGGAGGCGGCGGGATGTCACCGTTCTTCAGGTAGTCGGGCCCGAATACGGCGCCGTATTCGACGGCGCTCAGGGGGTCGGCGACGGCGATCGACTGCAGCGTCATCGCGACCTCGGAGACGGTGCGCGCGATCGGTCCCGCGGTGTCCTGCGAGGCGTCGATCGGGGCGATGCCGTAGCCGGGAACGAGTCCCACGGTCGGCCGCAGGCCGACGTCGGCCTGGGTCTGCGAGGGGCTGATGATCGAGCCCGACGTCTCGGTCCCGATCGTCAGCATCGAGAGGGCCGAGGAGGCGGCCGAGGCCGATCCGGACGAGGAGCCGCTCGGGTTCTGGTCGGCGTCGATCGCGTTGATCACCTGGCCGGTCAGGTTGCCGAAGCCCGAGGGCTGGCTACCGAAGCTGTTTGCCCACTCGGTCAGCCCGGCCTTGCCGAGGATCACCACGCCGTGCGAACGGAGGGCCTTCGCGACGCCCGAGTCGGTCGGCGGGAACGAGTTGCGCAGCGAGTAGTTGCCCGCCGAGGTGTACATCGGTGTCGCGTCGATGATGTCCTTGAGCAGGATCGGCAGGCCCATCGCGGGGCCGAGGTTCTTCCCCTCTGCGCGCTCCTTGTCGGCGAGCGCGGCTTCCTTCAGCGCGTCGGGGTTGAGCTGGGTCACCGCGTTCAGGCCGGGGCCGCTCTTGTTCAGCGCGTCGATTCGGGCGATGTAGGCCTGGGTGAGCTCGACGGAGGTGAGCTTCCCATCGGCCATCATCTTCTCGGCCTGGGTGCCGTTCAGCGTCTCGAGCTTGAGGATCGGGAGCTTCGACGTCGTGCTCCCTGCCGGGGCGGCACTCGTGATCGAGACGGCCAGTGCGACTGCGACGAAGAAGTACGTCAGGCTGGTGCGTGACAGCTTTCTCTCCATTTGACCTGCCCTCCGGGGAAGCGACGCGGGTACGAGCGCCCATCGTTCCGGCCCCCGGTTTCGCGCCCGTCACGCGCGTGTTTCAGCTTCGTGAAAGTCGAATCCCGGTCACGCAGCGGTCCGGACACGCGGTAGCTCGAAGAGGTAGCCGACGCTCCGGATCGTTCGCACGAGCTCGGCATGGCCGTGCCCGAGCTTGGCGCGGACACGGCGGATGTGGACGTCGACCGTGCGGGCGCCCCCGAAATAGTCGTAGCCCCAGACCTGCCGGAGCAGCGCCTCGCGCGAGAATGCGCGGTTCGGGTGCGTCATCAGGAACCGGAGCAGCTCGTACTCCATGTACGTGAGGCACACAGGCCTGCCCGAGATCGCAACCTCGTAGGTCTCCGGGTTCAGCTCGAGCTCGCCGGCACGGACGACGCTTCCATCCCCCTCGGAGGCGCTGTCGCTCGTTGCCCGCGCAACGCGTGCGGCGAGCTCGGCGAGCGTGAACGGGGCGACGAGCAGCTCGTCGGCCGCCGTGAGGCCGGGGCAGGAGCGAAGCTGCTCCGGCGAGACGGCGAGCAGCACGCCGACATCCGCCAGTTCCGGGGTGTCACCGAGCCGCGTCAGCAGCCCGCCGTCGCCGTCACTGCCGCGGACGATCACGACGAGGGACGGCATGGCAATCGACGGGTCGCCGAGCGTCGCCGGGATGAGCGGCTCACCGGTTCCCGCGTAGCGGGGGCCGTACCCGAGCTCGGCCAGTGCCGAGCTGATCTCGCCCGTGGCGCCCCTCGTCGGGGCGTAGACCCAGACGTCCCGCATCAGCCGCAGATCTCGGGCTTCGGGGTGAAATAGATTGTGAGCCGCTGACGGAACAGGGCCGACCTCGCTTCGGAAGATTGGGATGACGGGATCCCGTCGGCGGAGACGGCGACATCGTGCGCGGAGGCCCGTGGGAGCTCACGCGGGGACTGTCGTCGCGGCATCGGCACCGCGCCTGACCGGGCTCCCTCGCCCGGCAGCAAGCTCGTCGAGCATATCGAGACCTGCGCATCGGCGGCGCTCTTCGCGTTGAACACGCCCGGATCCTTGACGATCACGGCGGGTCGCCGTCCGCACACCGCGGTTGATGACCTGCGAGCCGAGCGCCGGCGCGGCCTGGACGGCGAGGACCGGAAGCAAGAGTCCTACGCGACGCATTCCCTCTCGTTACGCGAACCCAGCCGACCCTGGCCGTAGGATCCGTCGGTGTTCAGGCACGCCTATGAAGTCGCGAGCGAGTTCACGGTGCCCGTCGTCGTCTCGCAGCGCTTCCACGACGGCTCGGTCTCCTGCCTCGTCGGAACGGCCATCGTCCTGAACGACAAGGGGTGGCTGCTCACCGCGGCCCACATGCTCTGGCCGCTCCAGCAGTACGCCGCCGACCGCCCCGAGATCGAGGCCTACGACCAGGAGGCGCAGCGAATCGCGGCAGGGCCGGGATCGGAGAGCGGAAAGCGGAAACGTCTCGGGCAGCTCGTCGCGGGCCGGACGCTCATCCGGAACTGCTCGTACTGGTTCGGCGTCGACGGCTGGTCGATCGAGAGCTGGGAAACGCTGCCCGAAGGAGATCTTGCGGCCGGGAAGCTCGAGGGCTTCTCTCCCGAGCAGGCCGCGGGCTATCCGGTCTTCCTGCTCGACGGTATGGCCCCCGGTGCGAGCGTTTGCAGGTTAGGCTTCCCCTTCCACACGGTTGAAGCGACCTACGACGAGGCGGATGACCGCTTCGAGTTGGCGGCGAACACCGTTCCTATCCCACGCTTCCCGAACGAGGGCATCCTGACCCGTTTTCGTCATGACGAGACCGCCACGCGCGTCCCCTTCGAGGTGACGTTCGTCGAGACCTCGTCGCCCGGCCTTCGGGGGCAGAGCGGGGGGCCGATCTTCGACGTCGACGGCAACGTCTGGGGGATCCAGGTACGCACGCACCACATTCCGCTCGGATTCGATCCCGAGGTGGAGGTGGGGGGTCGCAAGGTGGTCGAGCACCAGTTCATGAACGTCGGCGTGGGAGCCTCGAGCCCGACAGTCGTGGCGTTTCTCGAGCACATCGGCGTGTCGGTCACGACCACCACCTCCGCCGCGTGACCCGCGTCGGGATCGTCGCCCTCGTGGGGCTCCTCCTCACGGCGGGCGTAGCCGAGGGCAAGGCGAAGCCCAAACCGGTGAGGATCTCGGTCACCCTCGCGGGACCCACCTCCGGCGTGCTCGTTCCGTGGTACGGGGCATCGCCGCTCTTCCAGTGGCAGCTGAAGAGCTCGAATCCCAAGCAGGAGGGCACGATCTGGCTCGAGGTCTCGACGACGCCGACCTTCGCCCAGGAGGTGCTCCAGCAGTTCGACTGCGGGTACGTTCCGGGACCGTGCACGTCGAGCTATCGATGGAAGAACGGCCGGCCGTACTGGTACGACCTTGCCGACAGCTGCGCCGACCTGCCGCCCTCGGGCAACTGTGCCAATCCGAGGGCGGTCTTCTACTGGCGCGTGCGCTTCGAGCCGGCCGGTACTGCCCGGAAGATCTCGAGCGCTGTCGAGAGCTTCCGGCGCACCCGGCCCGCAGACACGAGACCACCGGTCGCGAGGGCCGTTCAGGGCAGCGCCGCCTACGGTGAGACGACCCGCTTCTACTACTACGCGCACGACAACTCAGGCGTGACCCGCACCGAGCTCGAGCTCTACGACGGCTCGACCGTCGTCTACGGCGCGCGAGGCGGCTGGGATTCCTCGAACGATTCGAACGAGCGCTACATCGACGTCGTGCTCCCGACCGCCGTTTCGGCTGGCAGCTACAGCTGGTGCGTCACCGTGTACGACTACTCGGGGAACGACGCCACCGACTGCGCGCCCTACGCCATCACGGGCTAGGAAGCTCTCACATGATGAAGCCTTGAGTCGCTCGGCCACGCTGAACGGCGCGATGCGGCGTCCTCGGTCGCGAAAATAGGCAAGCTATTTCCGCTCCCTGCGTTCTTGCCTCGCGCCGTCCAGCGCGCCCGATCGACGAAGCGTCATCGTGTGAGAGCTTCTGCGACCTGCTCGACGGTGGGCGGGGCCTTCCCGAGCGAGCGGGCGAAGGTCTGGATCAGCTCGCGCACCTCGGGCTGCTCCTCCGGCTTCCAGTCCTCGAGGATGGCCTGGATCTCGTCGCAACGGGCCTCCGTCATCTTCGTGGCCGCGGTCTCGCCCGAGGCCGTGAGCCGAGGCACGTGAGGCTCGACGAGCGCCTGGCCTCGGAGCTCGCCGAGCATCTCGGCGAGCTCCGGGGCCTGGAGACCGAGCCGGCCTTCGAGGGTGGCGTCGTCGGGTTCCGGTTCCTCCTCTATTCGCAGGAGGAGCCAGGCCGCGCGCGCGTCGAGCTGCACGCCGGCACGTTCGGTGAGATGCTCGTAGACGAGGTGGCGGTTCTGCTTCCGGGCGAGGTCGCCGAGCAGGGTCTCGAGCTCGGACATCGAGGTGACGTCGCGAGGGGCAGCGAAGGTGTCGCCGAGGCCCTGGTCGGTCACCGTCTCGCGTAGCGGCCGCTCCTCGAGCAGCCAGGTGAGGGCGAACCCGAGGACTGCGATACCGGCGGCGATCAGGAAGATCGGCCTGATCGCTGCCGCATAGGCTTCGATGAACGGCTCGTGGACGAACGGCGGCAGCGCGTCGATCTGACTCGGGCCGAGGTGCGCGGGCACCTGTCCCGACGAGCCGGGCGGAAGCTTGTCTGCGAGGTTCGAGGCGAGCTGGTTCGCGAAGATCGCCCCGAAGATCGGCACGCCGATCGTTCCGCCCATCGTCCTGAAGAGGGTCGCCGTGGAGGTCGCGACGCCGAGATTCGCATAATCGACGGCGTTCTGCACCGCGAGGATCAGCACCTGCATCACGAACCCGAGCCCGAGGCCGAGCACCGCCATGAAGATGTCGGTGGTGAGCTTGCTCGTCCCGACGCCGATCCGTGAGAGGAGCAGCAACCCGACCACCATCAGGGCCGTCCCGATGATCGGGAACAGCTTGTAGCGGCCGAACTTCGTGATCAGCTGACCGCTGCCGATCGAGGCGACGAGCACGCCGCCGACGAGCGGCAGCAGCTCGAGCCCCGAGCCCGTCGGGCTCGCCCCCTTCACGATCTGGAGGTAGAGCGGGAGGTAGGTGACCGAGCCGAACAGCGAGATGCCGACGATGAAGCCGACGGCGCTCGCGATCGCGAAGACCCGGTTCCGGAACAGATAGAGCGGCACGATCGGCTCGGCGGCTCTCCGTTCGCTGACAACGAACCCAACGCTCAGCCCGATCCCGAGCGCGAGCAGCGCGAGCATCGGCCCCGACCCCCACGGGTACGTCGTCCCGCCGAGGCTCGTGTAGAGGACGATCGCCGTGAGGCCGCCGGCGAGCAGGGCCGTGCCGAGGTAGTCGATCGCCCGCTTCACGCGCGCCGCCGGAGCGTGGAGCACAACCTGGAGCACGACGAACGCGGCGATCCCGATCGGGAGGTTCACGTAGAAGATCCAGCGCCACGAGAAGTGATCGACGATCACCCCGCCGATCAGCGGCCCTAGCACCGTCGAGACCCCGAACACGGCGCCGATCAAGCCGGAGTAGCGGCCGCGCTCGCGCGGGGAGACGATGTCGCCGATCACCGCCTGGGTCGTGACGAGAAGCGCTCCCCCTCCGAGCCCCTGAAGGCCGCGGAAGACGATCAGCTCCGGCATGTTCTGGCTGAGCCCGCAGAGCGCAGAGCCCACGAGGAAGATGACGAGCGCGACCTGGAGCACGAGCTTGCGTCCGAAGGTGTCGCCGAGCTTGCCCGAGATCGGCGTCGTGACCGTTGAGGCGAGCAGGTAGGCGGTGACGATCCAGGAGAGCTTCGAGATCCCGCCGAGGTCACCGGCGATCGTCGGCAATGCGGTCGCGACGATCGTCGAGTCGAGCGACGCGAGTAGGACGACGAGCATCAGCGCCGCGAAGATCGGTCCGATCCGCGGTGCGGCGGAGGGCGAGCCCGCCGAAGGCGCCGCGCTCAGCGCTGGGCGACCATTTTCGCGACCGAGTCGAGGAGCGCCCACGCCACCTCGGCGTTCTCCTTGACGAGCGGCCGGAAGGCCCATGCAGCGATCGCCCAGCACCGAACCTCGGTGTCTGCGGTCACGGTCGCGGTACGCGGTGTCTCGACGATGAGCGCGATCTCTCCGAAGGAGTCTCCGGGGCCGAGCGTGCGCTTCTCATCCCCGCCGATGGTTACCTTGGCAGTGCCGCTTTCGATGACGAAGAACCCGATGCCCTGTTGCCCCTCGACCGCGAGCGTCCGTCCGGGCTCGACTCGGCGCTCGGTCATCGCCTCCGCGATGTGCTTCAGGTCTTTCGGGGAAAGGCTGCTGAAGATCGGGATCTTGCGGAGCAACTCTACGGGAGCCTCTGGCATCTGCCGATTGTATGGCCCAGGTGGGGCGCTTGCATAGGATGCCGCGGAGATGAAGCTGACAGTCGTCGGATGCTCGCCCGCCTGGCCCAATCCGGGCGAGGCGCAATCGGGGTACGTGGTCGAGTCCGCGGGAACCGGAAGGCTCCTTCTCGACTGCGGACCCGGCGTTCTCGGACGGCTGCGGCTCGAGAACGACTGGCCGGACATCGACGCGATCGCGATCACGCATTTCCACCTCGACCACTGGGGCGACCTCGTGCCGTGGGTATGGGGCACGCTGGCCGGGCCGGGCGCCGTGCCCGAGCGACCCGAGTTGATCGCGCCGCCCGGCGGCCGGGCCCGCCTCGCCGATCTCGCGGTCCGCCTCGGCGGTTTCGACGACATGTTCGAGCGCGTGTTCCGGCTTCGCGAGTTCGAGGATGGCAAGCCGCTCGAGGTCGTCGGGCTCGAGCTGCTCCCGCTCCGCGTCCCGCACTATCGGCTCGAGTCCTACGGCTTCCGCGTCACGAACGGCGACCGCTCGCTGGCCTACTCGGGCGACTCGGGCCCGAGCGCCGCGCTGGCCGAGCTCGCGCGCGATGCTGACCTCTTCGTCTGCGAGGCAACCCTCGACGACGAGGAGCCCGACCTGCGCGGCCATCTCACGGTTCCGGAGGCGGAGGAGGCCTTCGTCGCCTCCGGCGCGCGGCGGCTGTTGCTGACGCACCGGCCGAACGAACGTGCGACCGATCCACGGTTCGAGCTCGCCTCGGAAGGGCTCGAGATCACCTTCTGAGAGCAGCCGGTTTCAGACGGTGAACCGGCCGTCGGTGTAGATGACCTTCTTGCGCCCGCTCGGGAGCGTGGCGGTGACGGTGCGGCGGGCCGTCGTCACGATGTCGGTGTGCACGGCCGAGTTGTTGAAGCCGAGGCGGGCGAGGTCGCGGCTTCGCAGCTTCGCGACGTCGCCGGTGAACGCGTCGCGGTAGGCGTTGCCGATCGCGAGGTGGAAGTTGCCCTGCGGGCCGCCGCGATTCTCGTCGTAGAGCGTCTCGGCCATGAAGCGGGTGATCGGGCTCAGGCGTCCGTCTGTCAGCGAGACCTCGCCGACCCGGCGGGCACCGGGATCGCTTTCGATCATCGCGGTCAGCAACCCCTCGTTCTCCGTCGCGGTTGCCTCGACGATCTTCCCTCGCTCGAACCGAAGCTTGACGCCTTTCATCATCCCGCCGTCGCGATACACCGGCTCGGTGAACGCGATCGTCCCCTCGGTGCCACGCCAGTCCGGTGACGTGAAGATCTCGAAGCTCGGGATGTTCCGGCCTGTCCCGCCGAGCCAGCGACGCTCCGCTCCCACCGCGATCGAGAGATCGACGCCCTCGCCCTCGACGTG
Source organism: uncultured Actinomycetota bacterium (assembly GCA_963720045.1). GTDB lineage: Bacteria > Actinomycetota > Thermoleophilia > Gaiellales > Gaiellaceae > PALSA-600. Next base: position 41,327 of record CAVREC010000003.1, read on the forward strand.
GAGCCGCACGATCGCGAGCGCGTCGAGGCGCTTCTTCACACGGGCGATCTCGCGAAATACCTCACGCCAGCGCTTGATCGGATCGGGATCGTCGAGGAAGCACGCCTTCGTGATCTCGGCCCAGTAGGCGGGGAGCGACATCCGCGCCTCTTTCGCCATCGCCGGCGTTCCGTAGAGGCCGAGAGTCCAGGTGTAGCGGCCCTCCGCCTCCTTCCGGTAGAGCCATTCGCGCCACGGATAGGACGTTCGCCGGCCGGCAAGGAGCTTCGCCGGCTCGATCCCGTCGAGCTCGAACGGGTCTTCGGTCGAGAGGATCGCGATCCGGTGGTCGATCGTGGCGGCGAGCCCGCGGTAGTAGGCGCGGTGGAACGTCGCGAGCTGCTCGACCGAGGCGATCTCGAGCGCAGACCGGGACGCTCCGCTCGGCGAGTAGTCGCGGATCACCGTTCCACCGGAGCGAAGCACGGCATTGCGCACCGCGACGTAGAACGGCTTCGCCTCCTCTCCCGCCGAGATCATCACCACGTCGCCGCGGGCGATCCCCTTGCCGCTACCCAGCGCGAAATCCACGAGCACACGCGCGTACGCGGCGAGAATCTCCTCCGAAGGGCGAAACGGCACCGCGAAACCCTACTCTCGCAACGCCGATTGGACGGGGAGACCTCACCCGAGCATCACCGCGTCCTGTCACTTCGTTAACGGTTTTCGGTGAAGATGCCCAGGCAAGGCACACTTAAGGGGATGGCCGAGGAGGATCACCGTACGGTGTCGACTCGAGCAACACAGTCTGGCGGCTCGGAGGGCGGAGGAGCCGGCGACCCACGCGACGACTGGCTCGCGGGAGATGCGGGCGACCTCGACTGGTTTCCGGGGGACGACGCGCAGGCTCCGGGGGGCTCCGGTTCGCGCGCGCAGGGCGCAGGCGGCGGAGGCCGAAACGACGGTCCGCGGGCCGGCTCGTCGGGCGGCTCTCCGGCGCTCGAGGATCTGAACGAGTTCCTTCACAGGCGCGGCGCACTGCTCGTGCTCCTCGCCGCCGTTGCCGTGATCATCCTCGTTGCGATCCTGGCCTTCGGCGGCGGCGGCGGCGGCTCGACGCCGCCCGCGACCACTCCGACGACGACGCCTCCGGCCAAGACGACTCCGGCGACGAACCCCGCGACGACAACGACGAAGACGACGACCACGACGCACACGGCGTCGACGGTCACCCTGCCGCCGGTCGGTTATCTCCGCTCGGGTGACACCGGCGCCGAGGTCAAGGCGCTCCAGCAGGCGCTGATCACGCTCGGTTACACAGGTCTGAAGGCCGACGGAAACTTCGGCCCGGCGACCGCGGCTGCGCTCACCGCGTTCCAGACGGCGAACGGGCTCACAGCAGACGGCGTCGCAGGCCAGAAGACCGTGGACGCGATCAACGCCGCCCTCGCCACCAAGGGGTAGCTAGCCGGTGGGCTGACCGGCAACGTTTGCCGGCTACTGGGTCGCCGGCACTCAGCGGCGGTAGGTGGCGGTTCGGCTGAACGCGCCGAGATACCCGCGCCCTGCCTGGTTCACGCTCATCGCAACCCGGATCAGGGAGGTGCCCTTCGGCAGCACCTTCGTCGAGAAGACGGCCGACGACTTCGAGTTCAGCCTCGCCTTGGCCAGTGTCTTCCAGCGATTGCCTGGAAGGAGCCGCTGGAGCTGCACCGTCTTCCCGGCGAATGACGAGCCTGCAACGACGTGTGTCGAGTAGCGCCCGCCGGTGATGACGCGGAGCGAGACCGAAGGCCGCACCCCGACCGTCGAGGGTGAGCTCCCGCCGTCGCTCGCGCTCGCCTTGTAGGACGTCTGGATCTTCGGCCGAACCAGGAAGCTCCAGGCCCCGCCGGGCCCGGTGACCGCCGTTCCGAGCGTCGAAAACGACGCAGAGCCGAACGCCTGCCCGTAGATCGTGATCTGAACGCCGCTCTGCCGGCTCCAGACAGCGCCCGAGAGGGTCACGGCCGTTCCGTACACCGCCTGCGCGGTCGAGGCGCTGAGCGTGAGCGCCGCGACGGTCGTGAACGTGACGTCGCTGCCGTAGACCGTGCCGGCTCTGCTCGTTCCGACGAGGCGATAGTGGTAGGCCGTTCCGGCTGTCAACTTGGTGATCGCCGCCGAAACCCCCGTCGGGGCGCTTCCCGACCCCGCGCTCTTCGCGGTCGTCTTCGAGGAGTACGAGGTAGACGTCCCGTACTCGAAGTACCAGCTCGTCGCGTTCCCGCTCGGATTGACCGAGCCGGTCAGCGTGACGCCGGTCGTCGAGGCGCCCTGAGCCGATCCGGTCTGCACGACAGGCGGCCCGGCGCTCCCGAGGGTCAGGTCGGATCCGGTCGAGGTTCCGGCGCTGCTCGTCGCGACGAGACGGAAGTGGTAGACGCCCGGGCCAAGCCCGGTGACGGTGGCCGACACGCTCTTGGCCGCCGTCCCAGACCCGGCGGTGGCGACGGCCGTCTTCGAACCGTAGGCCGTCGAGGTGCCGTAGTCGAAGTAGTAGGTCGTCACGAGTCCGTTCGGGTTCACCGTGCCGTTGAGCCGGGCCGACGTCGAGGTGACCGAGCTCGCCGCCTTCGTCGTCACGCTCGGGCCGCCCGAGGGGGTGAAGCTCATGTCGGCGCCCTGAACCGTCCCTGCGTCGCTCGTCGCGTCGAGCCGGAAGTGGTAGGCCTGCCCGGTCGTGAGCCCCGAGATCGCTGCCGAGACGTTCGTCGGCGCGGTGCCGGAGCCGGCGTTCCCGGCGGACGTCTTCGTCCCGTACGACGTCGTCTTGCCGTATTCGAAGCTGTAGGTGGTCGGTTGCCCGTTCGGGTTGACGCTGCCGTTCAGGGTCGCCGAGCTCGTGCCCACGGCGCTCGCCGGTGCGGTGACGACGGCGGGCCCCGCGGAAGTCGTGAAGATCCCGTCGGCGCCGTCGGCGGTTCCGCCTGCGGTGCTCGAGGCAACGAGCCGGTAGTGGTAGGTGGCACCTGCGGTGAGCCCGGTGAAGGTCGAGGAGACGCCGATGTTCGCCGTTCCCGCTCCGGCATTCGTCGCCGCCGTGTTCGTGCCGTAGCTCGTCGTCTTGCCGTACTCGAACTGCCAGGTCGTCGCGCTCCCGTTCGGATTAACGGTGCCGCTGACGTTCGCCGAGGTCGCAGCGACCGTGGTGACGGGGCCCGTGATCGCGGTCGGCGCGGTCGCCGCCCCGGCGAGCCCCACGGAGGCGAGCGCGGCTCCGGCCACTGCCGCGGCTGCGGCGACTCGGAAAGTTCGGCTGCGACCGCGTCTCAGCATGCTCTCAAGGGATACCCACGCTCAATGAGGAGTCTGCAAGGAAACGGGAAGGGTTCCGGTTCCAGCGAGGGATCGAAGCGCGGCGATCGCCTCGTCGACGGTCCAGCAGACGCTCCCGGCCGAGCGGATCGCCCCGATCACGAACAGGTTCATCCCGTCTCCGGTCGTGTTCTCGCGTCGCCGCTGCAGCCTCAGGTCGGTGACGAGCCCGACGATCCCGCGATAGTGCGGATCGCCGCTCCGCACGAGCTCCGCGAACGCCCCGATCTCCGCGGCGGTGCCGTCGTCGATCACCGGTCCGTCGAGCCAGGCGAGAAGCGCGGCGGCCGACCGCAGCCCCTCGCCGTCGACGCGGTAGACCTCATCAGGGGTGAGCTCGGCGAGCGCGTCGAAATGCTCGTGCGGGACGAACGGATCGAGCCCCTCGGCGCGAAGCCGAGCCGCGAGGCGATCGAGCCAATCCCGTTCCGCTTCGGAGAAGAGTGGGCCTGCGAGATAGATCCGCATCAGGTAGAGACGAACACCGTGAGCGACATCGAGCCGTGCTCGCAGACCGGAGTGGGGGGCGTCACCGGAGCGACGACCGCGCCGCCGCCTGACACGGCGACCCTCAGCTTGTAGGCGGTGGGCTCGCACGCCTTCGACTGGGGCTCTCCGGGGCCGGGGATATCGGGTGAGAAGCGCGCCGTCAGCCTGGCTGAGCGGCCGGGTGCGAGCGGTGCGACGACCGCGGCCAGCGTGCCGGGCTTCCCGCCGAACCTGGCGTTCGTCGGCAGCTTGCGCCCGTGGCGGTCGAGGAGCGTCAGGCTCGGAACGCCGGTGACGAAGCACGCCTGCTTCGAAGAGTTCGTCACGTCGAGCCGGTAGACGATGTTGCCGGCGCCCGCGCTGCCCCGCACACCCGTGAACTTGCCGGTCAGCATCGAGCCCGTGCAGGGGACGAGTGCCCGTGTCGCTGCCGAGATCGGGGCCGAGATCACCGCTGCCCCACAGGCCAGAAGCGCTGCAATCGCGATCAGCCGTGTGAGGCTCACATCCTCGAGAATAGCCGCGGTGCTCCCGTCCGCGAGACTTCGCCCGTGCTCGATCGCTCACACCTCGAGGCGGAGCTCGTCGCCGCCTGCGGCGATGCAGAGATCCAACCTTCCTCGGTCGTCGCCTATGTCGCTCGGTCGCGGCGTCCCGCGGGAACGACGCCGCTCGCCTATCTTCATCCGGGCGGGGTCGTCTGGCCGCACACGGTCGCCGTCTTCAGGGCCGTGGCCACCCGTGCCGAGGCGGATCGCCTGACGGCGCACCGGCTCGCGGTCTGGGGCGAGCTTCCCGGAATTCCCGCTGTTGCGCTCGGCCCGATGTTGAGGCACGAGCTCGAACACGCCCGCCGTTTCGAACGGTCCGGGCCGCGGTTCTTCGAGGCCGACGACCTGTTGCGCGCGGCGGTCGCCGCGGCGGGCGGAGCCGGGTACGTGTCCCTTCCCAGCGAGCGCGAAGCGAACGCCGCCTCGGCAGCCTATGCCCGGCGGGTGCTCTCGCCCTCCGAGCTCGACGAGCTTCGCGACTCGCCCGAATGCGCGGCGTTGCTCGCCGCCGAGCCGCCGTCGGCCGATGTGGTCGAGGCAACCCTCGCCGAGCTCGGGAGGCGCCTCGACTGGGCTCCGTGGCTCGACGCTCCCGCGAGGCAGTCGTATCTCGCCGAGGTTGCCTCGGCCTGCGGGGCCTGGGATCGATCGGCGTTCGACCTCACCGACGGCCGAACCGGAGCCGAGATCGTCGAGTTGAGCCGCGGTTAGGGGCTCTTGCCGAGGATCGTCGCGAGGAACGCCAGCACGTCCGCTTCCTGGCGGCCGCTCACGAGTGCCGGCGGCATCGTTCCGCCGCCGGTGTCGATCTGCGCTTTCGCCACCGCGAGCGAGATCGGAAGCCCGACGAGCTTCGGCCCGATCCCGCCGGTCTTCCCGTCCACGCCGTGGCAGGAGGCGCACTTCTGCGAGAAGTCGGTCTGTCCGGCATAGAAGTCGCCGAGCGCGATCTTCTGCCCGGGCACCGCCTTCGGGAGCCCGGGGCGGGCCAGATGCAGCTTTGCAAGGGCGAAAACGCCGCCGGAGACGGCAAGGAAGACGAGGGCCATGATCGCGATCCGCCCGAAATCGGTTCGCTCGGCTGTAGACACGGAGGGATCGTACTGAGTACGTTCTCCCGGGACAATGCTCGCGAGCGTCAACTCGACCTACACGGACATCGTCACGTCGGTGTTCAGTACCGCGATCGCGGGCAAGGTCTGGCTCGCGACGATCGCCGTGTTCTTCGCCCTGATTCAGATCGCGACCGCATCGCGGATCTACGGGAAGCTCCCGCGCCTGATCCGCGGCCGCTACTTCGGGGTGAAGATCAGCGTGATCCACCGCTGGTCAGGGCGGATCGCGTTTCTATTCACGCTGCCCGTCGCTTTCCACTGCATCTTCATCCTCGGGTTCCAGACCTACAGCTCGCGGGCCCTCGTGCACTCGCTCCTCGGCTCGTTCTTCTACGGGGTGTTCGCGGTGAAGGTGCTGATCGTTCGCGACCACGCGCTGCCCGGCTGGGTGCTGCCGGTCGCGGGTGGCACGTTGTTCACGTTCTTGATCTCGCTCTGGGCGACCTCGGGGCTCTGGTACTTCACGAACGTCCGGTTCGGTTTCTAGAGTCGCCTTCGGTGCTGGAAGAGCGGATCTACCTCGGCGACAACGCCGAGTTGCTGCCGCGTCTACCCGGCGATTCCTTCGCGCTGATCTACATCGATCCGCCGTTCAACACCGGGCGGGAGCAGCGGCGGCTCCGGCTCGCGACCGACGCCGATGCGTCCGGCGACCGCACCGGGTTTGGTGGGCGCACCTACAGGACGACCGTCCTGGGAAGTATGGGATACGCCGACAGCCGCGACGACTACCTGGCGTTCATCGAGCCGCGCCTGCGCGAGGCCCACAGGCTGCTTCGCGCCGACGGCACCTTCTATCTTCATCTCGACCCGCGGGAATCGCATTACTGCAAGGTGCTCCTCGACGAGATCTTCGGCCGCGAGTGCTTCCTCAACGAGCTCGTCTGGGCCTATGACTACGGGGCCCGGACGAAGCGGCGCTGGCCCGCGAAGCACGACACGATCCTCGTCTACGTGAAGGACCCTGCGGCCTACTGGTTCGATGCCGAGGCGGTGGATCGCGAGCCGTACATGGCTCCCGGTCTCGTGACTGCTGAAAAGGCGGCCCGGGGGAAGCTTCCGACCGATGTCTGGTGGCACACGATCGTCTCGCCGACCGGCCGCGAGAAGACCGGCTACCCGACCCAGAAGCCGCTCGGCGTGTTGCGGCGGATCGTGGCTGCCTCGTCGCGCGAGGGCGACTGGTGCCTCGATTTCTTCGCGGGCAGCGGCACGCTCGGGGCGGCTGCGCTCGAGGCGGGCCGCAGTCCGGTTCTCTGCGACTCGAGCCCGGATGCGATCGAGGTGATGCGCGAGCGGCTCGGCCTACCGGTGTTCACGACGGCCGGGGCGCCGGTGCCTCCGCTCGAGGCACCGGCGAGAATCGATCTCTAGGGCTCAGGCGGTAACGGTCGACTTGCCGCGCACCACGTTGTGCACCGGCGTGAGCTTCGGCTCGATCTGCCCGAGCCGCTCGTCCGCGGCGGGGCCGATCTCCGACTCGGCGAATGCGGCGAACGCCTCGGCCGATTCCCAGACGTCGACGATGAACATCGACCCGTCCTCCTTCACGCCTGCGATGTGAACCGACACGGGATGTGCCGAGTCGTCGCCGGCATGCGACGGCATCTTGCCGACCATGTCGTCGTAGACGTCCGAGCCCGCATCGACGTGCACCTCCACGATCACGTTGTGGCCCGTGCCGCCGCCCTTCGGGATCATGTTGTGGACCTTCGAAAGGGTGGGCGGGCCCGGTTCCATCTCCGAGTCCGCGAGCGCCGGGCCGAGCTTGTCGTCGAAGAACGTGTTGAGCTTCTCCTCGGACTCCCAGACGTCGATCACGACCATCCCGTCGTCGGTCACGCCTGCCATGTGGATCACGAGCCCGTCCGGCGGATTGTCGTCGTCCACGCCGATCGCCTCGTTGAGCGCCTCGTATTGCTCGACCGTCGCGCCGGGGGCCTCCATCCGCATCACAATCGCCATTGCTTCTCCTTTGCTCTTGGGGGCGTAGGTGCTCGAGCCTGCCACTATGCGCCATCGCGCCGGCACACCGCAAGGGCTGGGTCGTTGCGTTGCGGTTACAGTCAGGTGATGTCCGGGGTCGCGCCTGCCGCCGTCGTCGGCCGCTGAAGTTCCGGCGTGGTTGCGCGTCTCGGAGCGGCGATCCTGGCCCTCGCGGCCGGCGTGGGTGGGCTTGTCGTCGCCGTCCTCCTCCTGCGCTCGGAGCCTGGGCCTGTGAGTAGCACGACGGCGACGGTGCCGCCCGTGACGACGACGGTGTCCGGCGGACAGATTCCGACGCCGACCGACCCCGGGTTCCCTGCGCCTCCCCCGGGGGCGCTCGTTCTCGCCCGCGAGGCCGGAACGCGCGCGCTAGGACTGGCGATCGTGCCCGGAGAACCGAGTTCCCTCGTGCGGGTCTCGGTGCTGTCGGGGGAGGGCCCGCCCGCAAGCGGGTTGGACGTCTCGCTCCTCGCCGACGGTCAGACTGTGCTGCTGCCGGCCTGCGGGCCCGGCTGTTACCAGAGCCAGGTCGAGACGTCACGTCTCGCGGGACGGGTCGTGGTGATGCTCGACGCTCGGGCCTACCCGCTCACCCTGCCCTCGACGCTCAGCCTGCCCGGCGGGGAGGCAACGGTCGTTCACGCCGGCCAGGTCTGGCGGGCGCTGAAGACGCTCGTCTGGCATGAGCGGCTCGCCGCGAGCCCGACCGACGCCCTCTACACGGTGTATCGCGCGGTCGCCCCGGACGAGCTTCAGTACACGATCGGCGGCCATTCCTCTTCCCGGATCATCGGCCTGAACCGCTGGGACCGGGCCACGCCCACGAGCCCCTGGATCCACTCGGTGCAGAATCCGCCGATCAGGCAGCCCCAGCCGTTCTGGGCGGGCGTCTCGGACGCCCACGTTGTCGCCTCGGGCCGGGTCGACGGCCGCAGCGCCGCGGAGATCACCTTCTTCGACCCGATCACGCCCGGCTGGTTCGATGCGTGGATCGACAAGCGAACAGGCCACACGCTCGTTCTGACGATGACCGCCGTTGCGCATTTCATGCATCACGTCTACGGGCCCTTCGACGCTCCGTTCCAGATCCGCCCGCCGGCCGCGTAGGATAGGCGCCCTGTGAGCGTTCCCGACCTCGACCCCGAGATCATCGCCGTCCTGCGTCAGGCGGAGGAGGCGGGCCTGCCCCGGATCGAGACGTTGACGCCCGACGAGAACCGTGCGAATTACGCCAGGATTGCGAAGGAGCAGTTCGGCCCGGTCGACGAGGTGTTCGCCGTCGAGGACCGCGACGCCGACGGTGTCCCGGTGCGGATCTACCGCCCGGTCGAGTCGAGCGAGCCGATGCGCGCGCTCGTGTATTTCCACGGGGGCGGGTACGTCGTCGGAAGCATCGAGACCCACGATGGCACGGCCCGCGCATTGGCGAAGCGGACGCCGTGCATCGTGATCTCCGTCGACTACCGGCTCGCGCCCGAGCATCCGTATCCCGCGGCGCTCGACGATTGCTGGGCGGCTGCGAGTTGGGTGATGAAGAACGCGGCGGAGCTCGGAATCGATGTGGACAGGGTCGGGGTCGGCGGTGACAGCGTCGGTGGGACGCTCGCGACGATCGTGGGGCGGCGCGGCCGCGACCACGGCACGCCGTTTGCGGTTCAGCTCTTGCTGTACCCCTCGACGTCATCGCGGCAGGACACTTCGAGCTATTCGCTCTTCTCGATGGGCTACGGGCTGACACGAGACGGAATGGCCTGGTACTGGCAGCAGTACATCGGCGACTACGACGGCAGCGGCGAGATCAACATCTCACCCGCCGCCGTTCAGGACATGCGCCGGCTCCCGCGCGCGATCGTGGTGACGGCCGAGGCCGACATCCTGCGCGACGAGGCCGAGACCTATGCACAGCGGATGTTCCTCTCCGGAGTCGAGACCGAGGGTTACCGCTACGACGGCATGATCCACGGGTTCCTGCGCATGGCCGGGGTCGTCAAGCGCTCGAACGAGGCGCTCGACGAGATCGCCGAGTCGCTTGGCCCGCTGCTCGACAAGACCTGGCGCACGGACTTCGAGGCGACCGCGGACCAGCCGGAGTAGCTAGCGCTTCTTACCGCGCTTCGGGGGACTGCTGCTTCCGCCGCCGCTGCTGCCGCCACGACCCCCGCCACGGTTCGTCTGAGCCATCCGCTGCTGTGCCCGCCGCATCTGGCGATTCGCGTTGTCCGGGATCCCGCCGCCCTGCTGGTCGGCCATCTCCTGGTAGGCCCGGCGTTCCTCGGGCGTGAAGGAGTTGTAGACCGACTGGAGCTTCTTCATGTCCGCGTTCGCACCGGCCCGCTGAAGCTTGCGCATCGCGCTCGCAAGGTCGGGGTTCTGTTTCTCGAGCGCGGCCTGGCTGACCTTCTCGAACTGCTTCTTCAGCCACGGGACCTTCGAGAGCCACAGCACGATCGGCCGCAGGTACTTGCCGTTCTTGAATCGTGCGAGGAGCACGAACATCCCGAACAGGACGAGGATGACGGCGATGATGAAGAGCGGGATGAGGAAATAGCTCACGCTGACGATCGTACCGCGGCCCGCAGGCTGAGAGATCGGTTAGGAGCCGACGACTTTGACGAGCCAGCGCCGGTCGCGCTCGCGGTCGAGCTCGATGAAGAGCACGCGCTGCCAGGTGCCGAGGCAGAGCTCGCCGTCGGCGACGGGAATCGACTCGCTCGCGGAGCCGAGGATCATCGACATGCAGTGCGCGTGACCGTTCCCGAACGCCATCTCCGTCTCGTCGATGTTCTCGGTGCGTCGATCCCAGTCGTCGTGCGCGTAGTAGGTGTCGTGCGGGATCAGCCGGCGCAGCAGCGTGGCGAAGTCTTCGAACATCCCGCTCTCGAACTCGTTTACACGGACACAGCACGTCGTGTGTGGCGAGTAGACGGCGCAGATCCCGTCGAGGATGCCCGACTCGCCGACGATCGCTTTCACCTCGTCGGTGATGTCGGTGACGTGAAGTCCCCCGCGCGTTCTGAACTTCCGCTCGCTCTGGAAGACCTTCACCGTGGCGAGTCTAGCGAGAGCTCACGGCGTGGTGAGCAGGATGGGGATGCCGTCCTCGACCGCATATGCCGCTCCACAGGCCGAACACGCCAGCGGCTCGGTGCGCACTGCGAACGGTATATGGCACCGAGGGCAGGCGAGCTGCCCCGTCGAGGCGATCCCCTCGGGCGGCCGGTCGGCGCGAGTGCCGGCGAGAAGCGCGATCTCGGCGAGCCGTTTCGCTCCAGGCAGCAGGGTCAGCACCCGGTCGATGCGGTCGTCCCGGCGCAGCTCGCGCAGCGACAGCGAATGCGTGAGGCGCCAGGTGAACCGGATCCACAGCCGCTTGCCGACGACCTGGTCGATCCGAAACCCCGCCTCGCGGATCCGGCCGCTCAGGAAGCGGAGCGTGAACCGGAACTCGTGCTCGAAGCCCGGCACGCGGCTGACTCCCGCCGACCCGGCCCGGAGCGCACACGGCTCGACTGCGAGGAGCACACCGCCGGGACGAAGCACACGGTAGGCCTCCCGGAGCGCCCGCGCCGGGTCGGGAACGTGGTGCAGCGACATCGCGAAGAGGACGGCGTCGAAGGCTCCGTTCGCGAACGGAAGCGCCTCCATGTCTGCGACGACGTTCTCCGTCAACAGCGGATCCTCGCGCCGCTGGGCGACCATTGCCCGGCTGATGTCGACCCCGACCACCGTCACCGGCGGCCCAGCCCGCACGATCCCCGACGCATAGACCCCGCTTCCCCCGCCGACGTCGAGAACCCGCGCCCCGGGCGCGAGGTGCGAGACGACCCACGGCACGATCGTCTCGTTCAGGTGCACCTTCGTCGGCTGCTCCTCGAATCGCCGCCGGTCACCGTCGCGCTGCGTGTCGTAGAAGGCCCGGTTGGAGTCCTTGTCGACCCGCTCCATCGCGAGGCATCGTACTGCCGGTGCGCTACGGTCACGCTTTCGGGCCCGTAGCTCAGCTGGTTAGAGCAGGGGACTCATAATCCCTTGGTCCTTGGTTCGAATCCAAGCGGGCCCACTGGCAATAGCGACAGAAAACCAAGCCTAGTGACTCACTCTGGACAGGCTCGGTGGTCGCTAAATCCCGTTCCACAACTATTTCCCGCGAGCGAGGTGCGGCAGGTCAGACCGACCGCAGCAGGATCCGTGCCTCCTTGACCGTACGCCAGGAGCCACCGCCGAGCTTGATCTGGAGGGCGCAGCGCCAGTACCCGTTGGGAAGGTTCTTCGGGGACAGGACGAACGTCGAGATCGTGAACTCGCGCTTCTTCGGCTTGAATCCGAGCTCCTTGTTGTTGTAGTACCAGGTCGTCCGAATCTGGGCGCCCTTCAAGGGAACCTTCGAGAAGACGAACGCAACGACGAGCTTCTTCGTTGCCTTCTTTATCCGCACTTTCTTGATCAGGCCGTACTTCGGTGGGGATGCCTTGGGGGGCGGCGGGGGTTTGGCGAGAGGCGTTGCTTTCGTCGGAATGATGATCGGAGTGGATGCCACGGGAACGGGGGACGTGGGCGTCGCGACGGTCGTCGTCGGGCTGCCCGAGCCGTCTGTCGTTGGCGGGGGCGGTGGCGGGGGCGGTGGCGGCGGCGGGGGCGCGACCGCTATGGGCGCGAAGGTCGCCGTGACGTTCACGTCGCTGTTCATCGGGACGGTGCACTGGGTACTCGCCGCTGAGCATCCGGCAACACCGCTCCAACTGGAGAACAGTTGCCCGGCTGCCGGCACTGCGGTCAGATAGACGTTCGTTGCTGACGTAAAGCTCTCGCTGCACCGCTGCGTCGGGCAGGCCGCATCGGGGATTCCCCAGTGCACGGCGCCCTGCCCCGCGACATTCACCGACATCTTGTAGACCCTGAGGAAGAGCGCGCTGATCTGGACCGTCTGCACGCCCTGGCCGGGAATGGCGATTGTGCATTGCGTTCCGTCGGTGACATGCATTCCGTCAGGGCTAATCGATGTGCAGCCGCTACCCCAGCCCCAGAAGATGCTTCCCGCCGCGGGAGTCTCCGTCAGGGTCATGTTCTGGGCCGGCACGACCAAGGTCGTCGAGCACATGCTCGGACACGAGATACCGCCAAGACTGCTCGTGACTGACCCGGTCCCTCCGATGCCGAGCCCGCCGCTACCCGAGCTGTCCAGGGTGACCTGAACGGTGAAAGAACCAGCGCTCGCAACACGCGTTGCGGCTCCTGCGGAACCGCTCGTCAGACCAACAACGAAAGCGAACGCGGTGACAAAGACTGCCACCCGTCGCCATACCCGCCCTGTCGGAACAGCGGAACCGCTGCCCGTCGATCCACCCCTCGCCATGACGCCTCCAGAGTTGTTCACCTGCCAAAGATCGCCAATCCGACGATCCTGATACATGGATTTCAAGCGGGCATTCCTGGCCCTCGGTCCGCGATTCGACTAGCCCGCCCTCTCCTAGGTCACGACATGTTTCGTGCGGACAACGCTAGGAAATCGGGCACGTCACAACTATCGGGGTGGCACCCGCACAGGGTGCTAACACGGTAAATCGACGGTCGCATCGGCGGCCCTGTGGTCGTGTGGATCGGGCCGCGCGGCTCGAGAGTTCGCCAGAGCCAATTGCGCGACCCGGCCCGCCGCGGAAGCCTGACGGAACCCAACGCTGTCGGCTAGTAGCTGTTCTGGACGCGGCGTTCATGCCGCTTTCCCCCGCCAGCGTGAGAGCTCGTCTGTTTTTACAACCCGAACATCGCTCGCGCACTGAACGGTAACGGTGATGGATACCTATGAGCAGCGCACGGGGCACTTGCGGTGGCCCCGTGTTTTTTCCGGGCGACGGCGTCATCCTTATTGCCGTCGCCCGGATCATCAACCGCTCACGAACCGGTCACGAGGATCGTGCCCCTCCCGAGCCGTCTCTCCTCGTTTCTTGGAGCGAGGGAGCTTGACCGCGGACTCGTTCGACCGTCCGAGCGACCTCCTGACAACTCCCCGTGCGCCGAACCGGCTCACCAACGAATCAAACGCCTCGACGATAGTCGAAACCGCGCGTCACGTTCAGCTGTACTTGACCGTGCCAGTGCCCGTAATCGATTGGTACATGCCGGACGGGGTTGCGTTGTGGCTCGTGTTGCACCGGCCCTTCTTCGTTCCTGAGGTGTAGTAGGGCCCGACCCCAGCGAAAATGACGGTCATGTTTGCCGTTCCGCTGATTCCCTTGTAGGCGCCGGTCCCCTTGGAGATCGTGATTGGCCCAGTGACCTTGAAAGCGAACGAACAGCTCGTCTTGTTCTGAACGACGACCGTCCCGTTCTGGTTGCCGTTCAACTTCGTCGCGTTGACGAGGAACGTTCCCTTCGTGAGGGCGATGTGCACGTAGTTGCCGTTCTGGTCGACCTTTCCGGCCTTTGTTTCACTGGTTGCGATGCCGTGGTCGCCGATCGCTCCCGCGATCAGAATCGGCTGATGAGCGTTGTTGATGCCCGACACGTAGATGTAGATCTTTCCGCCGGTCGCGGAGGCCGCCGGGCCCGCGATGACGAGAAGGACGGCTCCGAGAGTAGCGGCCGCAATTGCAACCTTGGTTGTCCGCATGAGGTTCGTTCTCCCTGGTTGTTGTCGAAATAGGGGTCTGGGAGTCTCGCGACTCGGACCCGCCATGTCAACAACCATGCACGGTGGTGAGATGACCGCAGGCCTTCTGAAAGCGGACAGGTCGCTCACTGACAACGTCTGGCGCCTGTCGGCTTCTAACCAGCCAGAATCCCAGGTTTGGAACCAGGGGGACTTTGACCGCGCAGTCCGAAACGGAATGGCATGTGGGCCATTCGACACCCCGAGGCCCGGTACGGTGGCACTCGCCGTCCGGCCCCAGGACGAATGGAGGCCAGGATGCCGACCTACAGGTTGTTGACCGAGACAGGCGAGGATCTAGGTCCGTTCCGCGCCGGCACCCCCACATGGGCGCCCGGTGACCGGATCCACCGCGGCCACGACACGCTCGAGGTCGTGACCGTCACCGCGGCCGAGCCGGTAGACGACGTCGACGGCTACCTCGTAGTACGCGTGACCGCCCGGGCGGGTTGAGAAGGTTCGCGGGCGGGTTTTTGCAATCCGAAATCACGCGTGCATCTCGCGGCCGACGACACGATCCGTCAGGCTTCGGGTGCGGGCCGCGTCGCGCACTCGGCGCCGGCGAACTCTCAAGCCGCCCGACCCGGCTCACCCCTTGTCCGATCGCGACCGTAGCTTTGTCGCCGTGGGATCGAAGGAAACGCTAGTCGTCGAGACGGAAATGGCCTTCGTCATCCTCGGGCTGTTGCTCGTGTTCCTGCCGATGTTCTTGACGGTGTTGCTTCGCGCGGAAGAAAGTAACTCGTATCGGCTTCCGCGCGCGGTTGTGGTCGCGCTTGCGTGGTCGGTCCCCGTGCTTATCGTTGTCGCGGGTTTGGACGCAACGCTCGGATTGATCGCTCTCTGGGGGCACCCGGCCGCATCGACGCCGGTGGCGTTAATTCTTGTAGTCCTGACCTGGCTTGTCGTCGGCCTGGCAATCATCGCCGTCAAGTTTCGGGCGGCGTAGGCCGCACGCGGCAAGGTTCACGCCTGCGTGACGCGCGGCCGCTTCGCTTCCCCGGCGATGATCTCCCGCAACGATCACAACGCGTTCTCGTGCGTTGCGCAGGGGTGTTCGAGGCCAGGCGGGCCCACTTTCGCCGGCCGTTTCGGTCCCTCCAGATCGGTGTCGTCAGGCGACCGCGGCGAGATGCGGCGAGTGCCCACGTGCTGTTGCTCACCATGGGTATTCGCACAGAAGGCCGCGGTCATCCGGGAGGCGAGAGGTTCACGGTGTAGCTCGACGAACTCGTTGGCCCGGTGTTGACGTTGAGCTCGTCGGTGCTGATCGAGGCCGTCATCTTCTGGGGCCCGCTCTCGTCGTCCACGACCTCGTACCGGATCACGGTCTGCGTGTGGGCCGGGAACCAGCCGATGTTGCAGACGACCGTCGAGTCCCCCTTGCAGCCGTAGCCCATCTCGAAGTACGGCGCCCCGGTGAGATGCATGAACGGCGGAAGCTTGAGCGTGAGGAAGATGTGGTCGGCGACCGCGGCGCCGTGGTTGTGGACCCACACTGCGAAGTCGAGCGGTTCGCCGAGCGGACGTGGGGGAGAGGTCAGTTGAAAGTCCGTGGTGACGACGCCGGGCCGGGCGGGCTTGTAGATCACCTCGTGGGTTGCGTCGTGTGGGCTCTCGAGGACGGGCGGGCATTGAGGGCACCTGACGCCGTAGAGCAGGAGATGAGCACCTGCCGGGGGCCGTTCACCCCAGTCGAGAGCGACCGTCGAGGAGGGGCTCTTGCCCGCGATCGCTCCGTCGAGGAGCAGCTGCGGGTAGGCCACGTGATCCTCGCGAAACGCATAGACCTTGGCGTTCTTCCGAAGGGCCGTCTTGATGATCGCGGGTGAGAATCCGTCGAATACGGCAGCCTGTACGCGCTCGGGGCCGTTGTGCCAGTAGACGCGCTGCCAGTGCACCGTTTCCACTGCGAGGACCACCAGTAGAGCCGCGAACACCGCTTGAGCTCTTCGGGCCGGGAGTGCGGCGATCGTCTCGAGTGCCGGGATCGCGAGCAGCGGGAGCACGAGCGCCAGGAGGACCATCGGCCGGGCACCGAGCGTCGCGATCGTCGCCGACGTGGCGATCGGGCTGATGATGAGCGCGAAGAGCACGAACCGCCACCAGGGATCCGAGCGCCGGCGGAGGAGTATGACGACGATCCCCACGAGAGCGAGACCGACCTCGACGAAGAAGAGGCTCCCGGCTCCCGACACGTGATCCACGCTGTCCGGATCCCCGCGGGTGACCCATGCCCACAGATTCAGGTTGTCGGCGTAATGCCAGAGGAACTGGTGGACGATCTGCCACCTGGACATTCCGGAGACGATCCAGGTCGTTGCGTGGTAGCGCGCGTCGAGCGCGCCCGGGTGTCGGAGCGACCAGATGCCGATCGGTACGGCCGACGTGGCAAGAAACACCGCCCAAACGACCGCGAGCTGCCGCCACTTGCGAAACCAACACAACACGAGCCCGACAGCGAGCAGCGGTGCGAGGACCCGTCCGGCCGTGTAGGTCAGGATGATCGTGCTGAGCAGTAGCCCGATGACCACCGAGTGCCGGAACCGCCACGTTCGCGAGCTCGCCCTGTGCACGGCGAAGAGCAGGAGTACGAGAACGAGGGGCAGCAGCGCCACCTCGAACGCGAGCCGGCTGAGCTCGAATAACCAGGGACTGAGTCCGGCGAGCAGCGTGACCGCGAGCGCCGGCCAGCGCCGCCCCGAAATCGCCACTGCAAGGAGGTACATGACGAGGAGCGCCGCGACGCCGAGGACGGCACTGAATGTTCGCGCCACGGCAATGCTCGGGCCGGTGACCCGAAAGACACCCGCGAGGAGGTAGACGTAGAGCGGGCTCCTCCAGTCGTTGAGCGCCTTGATCGTGAGCGGGAAACGGCCGCCGTACTCATCCTTGCCCGTCGTCTCGAGGGTGTAGGCGTTGTAGGCGTCCGAAGCCTCGTCTCGATTGAACCCGGGCGGGTTCGTCGCACGGACGTTCAGGAACAGGCCTACGACGAGAACGAGACCGAGGACGACGGCGATCAGCTCGGCGCGGGGGCGGATCTTCCTCACCGCGCTAGCAGCCCCGGAGCACCATGTGCCCCAGGGTAACCGACCTGCCTGCGGGCAGCGCTTAGCTGAAGTACGACGCGAGCACCGTGACGATCATCACCACGACGATCACCACTGCTCCAAGAAGCTGCGTGTTCACCCGAAACCCCCTTCCGCTGCGCGAACGACATATAGGACAAAGTCAATGCATCGATTTCCATTGACTTATTTAGCATGCCCTACGGTCGACCCTCACCGCGCTCTGCGCTGTCGGTGCTAACACACGCTTAAACCGATAGCGGGACGGCCGGCGCGCATGTCGCCGGGCCGTCCCGCCCAAAGGGACCTGCAGGGGCTGAGCTAGGAGACGGTGAGAACGCCCTTCATGCCCTGAGCCGCGTGGCCCGGGACGGTGCAGAGGTACTCGTACTTGCCGGCCTTCGCGATATTGACCGTGAGAGTGCCGGTCGCGCCGCCCGAGATCAGCGGGGTGACCTTGCCGGCGCACGCCGTGGCGGTGCCGCCCTTGTTGCTCGAGCAGAGCTTGAAGTCGTGCGGCAGAACGCCGCCGTTCGCGATCTTGAACGTGACGCTGCCGTGCTTGACCGACTTCGGGGAAAGCTTGAAGGCGAACTCGTTCGTCTTCGAGATGGTGACGTTGACCGTCGTGCCGGCCGTCTTGGACGAGCTGGCAAAGGCGGGAACCGCAGCGAGGAGCGCGATGCATCCCGCGAGGGCGGCGACGGCGAGAAGCCGGCTGTTGCTGAACTTCATGGAACCTCCAGAGTCGTTGGTACCTCCATGATTCCTGCTCCGCGTAAGGGAGCGATGAGGCGGTTTGGAAGAGAAGGTTTAGCCGTGAAACCGTTATGCAAAGCGGTGTGCAGGCTATGAGTCGCCGACGAACGCCACCACGAACTCGAACACGGCTGCGGCGAGGAACGCGATCCCGAACAGCGTGAGCCCCTCTTTGACGACCCGCGCCATCGCGCGCTCGCGCTTGTTCGCCGCTCCGCGATGGCCCCACATCCTCGTCAGCAGCCGCTGCCCGATGCGCTCGTTCGCCTGGTGCCAGTTGGTGAAGAGCAGGAGAGCCTGGATCAGGAGGATCCCGGAGAAGGAGAGCCGGACGATCCGCTGGATATCCGAGGGGACGTAGTTCGCCGCATGGAAGAGCGTGAGCACGAGCAGGACCAGGGAGACCAGGAAGAAACGAAAGATCGCCTTCCCGGTGAACGTCGTCGTCTCAGCCGGCGGTGGGGGCGCGGGTGGCGGTGCTTTGGGCGGGGGAGGAGGCTTCCCAGCAGCAGCGGTCGCCCGCTTGTCGATCTCCTTGCCGACGACGATTCCGGCAGCCCGGACATAGCGACCGGCCTTCGAGGCGGGATGCTCCTTGTCGGGCATGGTTGAAGCGTATCGCCGTTTTCGGCCCTCTCGCGACCGGATAGGATCGGGCGATGGCAGAGAGGCGATACATGGTCGGCGAGCGCGTGCTCGTTTCGCGGGCCCAGGACGGCCAGAACCACGAGGAGGCAACGGTCACGGACTTCTACGAGTTGCTGATGAGCGGTCAGGAACCGATTCCGACCGCGGTCGTCGATTTCGACGACGGCCAGCGGCTCTACATCACCGCCCGGGCGCCGGACTTCCTGCCGATGGACGAGGACGAAGAGGACGATGACGATTTCGACGACGTAGAGGACGACGACGGGGAGGAGCCGGAGCTCGGCGACTCTCCGGAGCCCGACGGGGATGAGCCGGACGCAGACGAGTAGGGCCGAGGCCCGCTCCGGCTAGCATGGGCCACATGGATCACGAGACCGGGACGATGCGCATCAAGCGCGGCCTTGCCGAGATGCAGAAGGGCGGCGTGATCATGGACGTCGTCACGCCCGAGCAGGCCCGGATCGCCGAGGAGGCAGGCGCGAGCGCCGTCATGGCACTCGAGCGCGTCCCGGCCGACATCCGGAGGGACGGCGGCGTCGCCCGCATGTCGGATCCGGGGATGATCCACGAGATCCAGGAGGCAGTTTCGATCCCTGTGATGGCCAAGTGCCGCATCGGTCACTTCGCCGAGGCGCAGATCCTGCAGGCCCTCGAGATCGACTACATCGACGAGTCCGAGGTGCTGACGCCCGCCGACCTCGAGCATCACGTCGACAAGTGGGCGTTCACCGTTCCCTTCGTCTGCGGCTCGACGAACCTCGGCGAGGCGCTCCGGCGGATCGCCGAGGGCGCGGCGATGATCCGCACGAAGGGCGAGGCGGGCACCGGCGACATCGTGAACGCGGTGACCCACATGCGCGCAGTCTTCGGCGGGATCAGGCGTCTCCAGTCACTGCGGAGCGAAGAGCTCTACGCCGAGGCGAAGGAGCTCCGGGCGCCCCTCGATCTCGTGCAGTGGGTCGCGGAGCACGGCCGGCTTCCGGTTGTCACCTTCACCGCCGGCGGGATCGCGACGCCGGCCGACGCGGCGCTCTGCATGCAACTCGGCGCCGACGGCGTTTTCGTCGGCTCGGGGATCTTCAAGTCGGGCGACCCCGAGAAGCGCGCCCGCGCGATCGTCGAGGCGACGACGCACTACATGGATGCCGCCGTGCTCGCACGCGTGTCCGAAGGTCTCGGCGAGGCGATGGTCGGGATCTCGACCGCGACCCTAGAGCCGAAAGACCTGCTCGAAACGCGCGGCTGGTAGCGCTCGGCGCGCCAGGATCCGTCGGGCGCGACCCGCGCCCGACTTGACATCGGTGCCCGTGCGGCTCACGCTTTCGAGCAGGGTGGCCTTTGTCTGAGCTTCATCGGGGCACGGTCACCTTCCTCTTCACGGATATCGAGGGCTCAACCAAGCTGCTCACGCGGCTTGGCCAGAACGGGTACGACGAGCTCTTGACCGCGCAGGACGAGATCCTGCGCGCCGCGTTCGCTGCTCACGGCGGCAGGGTCGTCGACACCCAGGGCGATTCCTTCTTCGTCAGCTTCGCGACCGCCAACGACGCCGTGGCTGCGGCGGTCGACGGCCAGCGCGATCTGGGGGCACACCCCTGGCCCGAGGGCGTGACCGTCAAGGTGCGTATGGGTCTACACACCGGCGAGCCCAAGGTGGGAGCCGAGCGCTACGTCGGGATCGGCGTGCACAGGGCCGCGCGCATCGGAGCCGCGGGGCACGGCGGTCAGGTGCTGCTCTCCTCGACGACGAAGGAACTGGCGGAGGAGGACCTGCCGCCCGGGATCACGATCCGCGACCTGGGCGAGCGTCGCCTGAAGGACCTCGAGCAGCCTCAGCACGTCTACCAGCTCGTGATCGAGGGGCTGGCGAATGATTTCGCCCAGCTGAAGACGCTCGACGTCGAGCTGAGACGAAAGCGGCGCCGGACGTACGGCGGAGCGGCGTTGATCGGAGTGCTCGCGGCGGCGGTAGCGATCCCGGTGTTCGCGTTCGGGCAAGGCAGCTCCGGCGGCGGCCTGACCGTCCAGGGCGATTCGGTTGCCGTCATCGATCCGGGCTCGAATCGGGTCGTCGCCCAGGTGTCGAACGTCGGGGCGCGGCCGGATTCGATCGCCTATGGCGCCCGGTCGCTCTGGGTCGCGAACCTCGACGACCGGACGGTCGCCCGCGTCGATCCGGGAACGCGAACGGTCACGCGCAACATCCCAGTCGCGGGCAGCCCCACTGGCCTTGCGACCTCCCCGGGCACCGTGTGGGTGGTGAGCTCGAATCCGGCGAGGCCGTCGGTGATTGTCACGAGGATCGATCCCCAGTTCGACACGAACACCGGAACGACTCGTATCGGCAACGTCGTACCCGGCGGTTCGGGGACGGTGGCAACGCAGGGCGACACCGTCTGGGTCGCGCCGTCCTCGGGGCTTCTCTCCCGGTTGAGCCCGCAGACAGCCCGGATCGTTCAGCACATCGATCCGAACGCCGGGCCGACGGCGGTCGCGATCGGTGAGGGTGCAGTATGGGTCGCAGATAGCGATGCGAACACGGTCACCCGGATCGACCCCACGGGGCTGCTGACGCCGATCACGGTCGGCGAGGGCCCGAGCGCGATCGCCGTCGGGGAGGGAGGCGTGTGGGTGGCGGATTCCCTCGGCGACTCCGTCACCCTCATCGATCCAGGCACGGACGCTGTCACGACGTCGATCCCCGTCGGAACGGATCCTGTGGGTATCGCGGTAGGCGCCGGGGCCGTTTGGGTTGCAAATAGCGGCGACGGCACCATGACCCGCATCGATCCTGTGACGGCGAGGCCCAAGAAGACGATCCTCGTCGGTGGAAGCCCGCGGGGCGTCATCGTCGAGGGCGGGAGGGTCTGGCTGACCGTCGACCGGCTGGCGATCACGAACGCTCCCGCCGCGCGGGCGGGAGGGACTGTTCGCGTGCAATCGCCGCCGGGCGTCATCGATTCCCTGGATCCCGGGCTCGCTTACTCGCCGTGGGACTGGCAGCTTCTGTACTCCACCTGCGCGAAGCTCGTCAACTACGCGGACAGGCCGGGGCCCGAAGGGGCTCGGCTGATACCCGAGGTCGCCCAGTCGCTACCGACGCTGTCGGCCGGCGGCCTCACCTATACCTTCAAGATCCGCAAGGGCTTCCGCTTCTCGCCTCCTTCGAACGAGGCCGTAACGCCGCAGACATTCAAGTACTCGATCGAGAGAACCCTCAGTCCGAAGCTGAAAGGGCCCGTGCCGGACTTCGCCTTTCTCGATGACGTCGTCGGCGTCAAGGCCTACGAGGCCGGGAGAGCGCCCCATGTCAGCGGGATCGTCGCGCGCGGCGACATGCTCACGATCCACCTTGTTTCGCCGGAACCCGACCTCGTCACTCGCCTCACGATGCCGTTCTTCTGCGCCGTCCCGATCGGCACCCCGGCCGACCCGAGAGGTCTCCCGACCGTCCCGATGGCGGGTCCGTACTTCATCGCTTCCTACACGCCGGGCCAGGCGGTCGTGCTCGAGCGCAACCCGAACTACACCGGCAACCGTCCGCATCGCGCCGATCGGGTCGAGGTGACGATCGGGGTCGGGAGGCAGAGGAGCGACGCCGAGATCGAGGCCGGGACGGCCGACTACGCGATGAACGGCGTGGATCCGGCCGATGCTGCGAGGCTTGCCGCTCGCTTCGGGTCCGGCAGCGCCGCGGCGAAGGCGGGGCGGCAGCGGTTCTTTGTCGACCCGCTTCTCGGCATCGACTTCCTCATCCTGAACAACCACCGACCGCTGTTCCGCGACGTGCGGCTTCGGCAAGCTGTCAACTACGCGATTGACCGCCGAGCCCTGGCCCGCCTCGGTAGCCCGTCCGCGTACGCCCTACGGTCCTTCGACCAGTACCTGCCGCCCGGACTCTTCGGCGCCGGATCGGTCGACGCATACCCGCCGGCGCCGGATCTCGCCGCCGCGCGGCGGTTGGCGGGCTCGAAGCGGAGAACCGCGGTCTTCTATACCTGCAACCAGTCGCCGTGTGACGTGATGGCGCAGCTCGTCAAGAGCGGGCTCGCGGCGATCGGGATCGACGTCCAGGTGAAGACGTTCCCGCTCCTGGCTCTGTTCCAACGTGAAGGAAGGAAGGGCGAACCCTACGACCTTGGCTTTGGCGAATGGCTCGTCGACTATCCGGATCCCGACGACTTCCTGAACCTCCTCCTGGAAGGCAAAGAGTTCTCGACCTTCGACAATCCGATGTTCGCACGCAAACTCGCAGACGCGGCAAAGCTCTCGGGCCCCGCGCGCTACCTCGCCTACGAAAAGCTCGACGGCGACCTCGTCCGGAACGGCGCTCCCTGGGTGGCCTACGGCAACATCGTGAGCGACGACTTCTTCTCACCACAGGTGGGCTGTGAGGTCAACCAGCCGATCTACGGGATCGACCTCGGCGCGCTCTGCATCCGGAAGCAAGGCGGCGGCTGAAGCCTGAGTGGCCGGTGGTGTACCGAGCAGGATCGAGGATCCGTCCGTGAACTGCGGTCCCGCGGAAGCGCAGTTAGTGGCCGGTACTACACCTCGAAAAATTACGACTGCGCGAGAGTCCGCCGCTCACGTCAGACTTCGTCGGGCGTCGAGGCGTCCGCTGGACGAACTCACCAGACCGTCTCGAACGTCCCGATCCGCAACTCGTGGTCGTGCTGGAACGCGGTCTCGTCGACGCGGCGCATGTACTCCTCGCGGTTCGCCTCGACGAACTCGTTGTAGACATCGCGCGTCTCCCAGCGGTCGATGACGAGATAGCGCCCGGGGATCTCGGCGTCGCGGAGAAGTTCCGTGCCGACGTAGCCGCGGCCGGTGCCGAAGAACGTCGCCCATTCGCCCTCCGGGCCGTAGACGCGCTCGAACTCCGCGGCGTCTCCGACGACGTCGTAGCTGAAGACGAGGGCGATCAGCGGAGGCCGCCGCGCTCGTGGTGGGCGCTGAAGAAGTTCTCGCTCCCGGCGGTCGCCATCGAGGCCGAGGCGCTGATCTCCAGGCACAGCGCGGCCGCGGCGACGATCTGGGCGAAGCGGTAGACCTTGCCCGCGCCGGCGCAGTCGATCGAGGCAAGCCAGTCGCGAGCGGACGGCAGCGTCGTTCCCCCGCCGATCGTGCCGACCTCGAGCCCGGGGAAGCGGATCGAGGCGCGAAGGCCGCCCTCGACCTTGCGAGCGGTGCCGTGCGCCATCGAGGAGGTGCCGACCATCCCGAGATCCTGCCCGGTGGCGGCGAAGACCGCGGCGATCGCGGTCGCAGGAGTGAAGGCAACGGACTGCATTCCCGAAGCGACGGCGCCGTGCGTTCCAGCCCAGGAAAGCGTCTCGAGGTCGGCCGCGGTCGTGTGCAGCATCCGCTCGATCCGGTCGTCCGGAATGAATGCCTCAGCAATCACGGTCTTCCCGTGGCCCGAGGCGAAGTACTGGTGCGACGGCTTCTTGTCGCCGCCCATGTTCGCCTCGAGGAACGCACGCTCGGGCTTCGCCGGGGCGCGCTGCATCACGTACGCCATGTTCAGCGCATACGAGTTGCGCGTCATCATGTTCGGCCCGACCGCGTCGCCGGTCGTCCACGCCCAGAGCACGTGACACATCGGGCCGACCACATGCGTTCGCACCTCGCGCAGGCGAGCGTGGCGGGAGAGCGACGCGTCGTCGGACTCGGCGAGCCAGCGTTGCATCGCGGGAAACTCCGACTCGATCCAGCGAGAGAGCGTGACGGCCTCGGTCACGTCCGCACAGACGAAGCACGAGGCGCGGGTGATCCTGTCGGCGAGCACGTGGGTTCGGATCGTTCCGGCGGCGGTCGAGCCGCGCGTCATCGAGAGCGTGAGGCTGCCTTCGGTGTGGGCGAGCGGGACGTGGACCGTCTCTTCGGCCCGCGAGGACTCGACGAGCGCCCCGGCCTCGCTCAACTCGTAGGAGCCGAGCGCGATCGCGATCGGGCAGGCGGAAACCGGGATGATCGCCACGCCCGTGAGAGCCTCGGCCGCACCCGCGAACGGCTCGAGATCGACCGAGGTCACGAGGCCGCTGACGCCGAGGATCTCCTGGCGTGCGCGGATCGAGTCGAGATCGTTTTTCCGTGGCCAGCGCACGGGGCTATTCAACACGGATATGCCTCCGAGACGGCGGGTGACCGCGCGCCCAATCCGTGCGGGAAATCCGCAGTTGCATGCGCGCGCGGGTTGGTAGGCTTCGCTCGCTTCGTCGGATCGATCGGGGTCGGTGAACGAAGTAATCCTGCAAGCGAGCGCAATAAGGAGCAAGACAGTTGGCTGAAGGCACCGTCAAATGGTTTTCGAACGAGAAGGGCTATGGATTCATCGAGCGTGAGGGTGGGGACGACGTGTTCGTTCACTTCTCCGCGATCACGATGGATGGCTACAAGTCACTGACCGAGGGTCAGCGCGTTCAGTTCGAAGTCGTGCAGGGCGACAAGGGCCTGCAGGCGGCGAACGTCCAGGCGCCCTAGCTCGATTCGGAACCCAGCGTTCGAAGGGCTCCGAGAGGGGCCCTTCGTTATGGAAGGATCGGTTCATGGCAATCACTCGCGAAGAGGTGCTCCACGTCGCCCGGCTGGCGCGACTCGAGCTGTCCGAGGACGAGGTCGAGCGCTTCCGCGTCCAGCTCTCGGCGATCCTCGAGGCCGTTTCGAAGGTCTCGGAGCTCGACCTCTCGGACGTTCCCCCGACTTCGCATCCCCTCGAGCTCACGAACGCCTGGGCGGAGGACGAGCCGCGACCCTGCCTGCCGCTCGACGACGTCTTCGCGAACGCGCCCGACCGCGACGAGGACTACTTCCGCACTCCACCCGCCTAGAGGCTCGCAAATGGCACGCATCCGTCTCACTTTCGGTACAGACACGTCACAGCTTCTCTGCGACAATTTCCCCAGGGAGGCTCGCGCCCCCCTCGGGGCACGTGGGGAAACGGACGTCGCGGCTGCACGTGGCGGGGGAGCTGCATGAGCGGCGGGATCGACACCCTGCGGCTGTCGGCCGAGGAGGCGCGTGCGCTGCTCGATCGCCGCGAGGCCTCGCCGCGGGAGCTCTGGGACGCCTATCGCACTGCGATCGATACGCACAACGGCGAGCTCAACGCTTACCTCACGCTGGTCGACGAGCCCGAGGGTGAAGGAGTCCCGATTGCGCTCAAAGACGTGATCTCCACGAAGGGGATCCGTACGACGGCGGGCTCGAAAATCCTCGAGAGCTACGTCCCGGTCTTCGATTCCACCGTCGCGGCCCGCTGCAAGGCGACCGGGCTGCCGACGCTCGGCAAGACGAACACCGACGAGTTCGCGATGGGCTCCTCGACCGAGAACTCCGCGTACGGCCCGACGCGCAACCCCTGGGACCCGACGCGCGTCCCGGGCGGCTCGGGCGGCGGTTCGGCGGCTGCCGTCGCCGCCGGCCTCGCGCCGTGGGCCCTCGGTTCGGACACGGGCGGCTCGGTCAAGCTGCCCGCAGCCTTCTGCGGGAACGTCGGCCTCAGACCCACCTACGGCACCGTCTCGCGCTACGGGATCGTCGCGTTCGCCTCGAGCCTCGACCAGGTCGGCCCGGTCACGCGGAACGTCCGCGACAACGCGCTGCTCTACGGGATCATCAGCGGCCGCGACGGGAACGACTCGACCACGGTGGACGTGCCGCCGGTCGAGCTTCCGGAGCCGGGCGACCTGAAGGGCGTTCGCATCGGGCTGCCGCGCCAGTTGAACGAGGTCGACGGGATCGAGCCGGGCGTGAAGGCCGCGGTCGACACCGCGATCGCGCACGCTGCCGCCCTCGGAGCCGAGATCGAGAGCTGCGAGCTACCGCTCTCGGTCGACTACGGCCTGCCTTGCTACTACCTGATCGCTCCCGCCGAGGCCTCTTCGAACCTGGCCCGCTACGACGGCGTCCGCTACGGCCTTCGCTCAGACGGCTCCGACTTCCGTGAGATGGCGATGAGAACGCGCCACGACGGCCTCGGCGACGAGCCGAAGCGCCGCATCATGATCGGCACCTACGCGCTCTCGTCGGGCTACTACGACGCCTACTACGCGACCGCCCAGAAGGTGCGCACGGTGATCAAGCGCGAGCACGAGGCGCTGTTCGAGCGTTTCGACGTGCTCGTCTCGCCGACGTGCGCAACGACGGCGTTCCCGATCGGCGCGAGAGCGCAGGACCCGCTCGCGATGTACCTCACCGACGTGCTGACGATCCCCTCGAACATGGCCGGGATGCCGGGGCTCTCGATCCCGTGCGGCCTCTCGGAAGGCCTTCCCGTCGGTCTCCAGCTGATCGGCCCGCAGTTCTCGGAGAACTCGCTCTACCGCATCGCTGCCTCTCTCGAGGCGCAGATCGGCTTCGAGCCGATTCCGGAGAGGATGAAGTGAGCTGGGAACCCGTAATCGGGCTCGAGGTGCACGTGCAGCTGAAGACGCGGACGAAGATGTTCTGCCGTTGCGAGAACGGCTTCGGCGGCGGGCCGAATACGCAGACCTGCCCGGTCTGCCTCGCCTTCCCCGGCGCGCTTCCGGTGCCGAACCGCGCGGCAATCGAGCTGACGATCAAGCTCGGCCTCGCGCTCGGCTCCGAGATCGCGAAGCATTCCGTCTTCCACCGGAAGAACTACTTCTATCCGGACAACCCGAAGGCCTACCAGATCTCCCAGTACGACGAACCGCTCTGCGCGGGCGGCAAGCTCACCGTGCCGCGGCCCGAGGGCGACCTCGAAATCGGGATCGTCCGCGCCCATCTCGAGGAGGACGCCGCGAAGAACATCCACGTCGCTGCGTCCGGCCGCATCCACGGCGCCACCGCAACGCTCGTCGACTTCAACCGGTGTGGAACCCCGCTGCTCGAGATCGTCACCGAGCCCGAGCTCCACTCGGCCGACGACACGAAACGCTTCCTGCAGCTTCTCCGCCAGACCGTCGTCGAGCTGGGGCTCTCGGACGCGGAGCTCGACAAGGGCTCGATGCGGTTCGACGTGAACGTCTCCGTCCGCCCGGCCGGTTCCGACGAGCTCCGCACTCGCACGGAGCTGAAGAACATGAACTCGTTCAACTTCGCCGCGAAGGGGATCGAGAAGGAAGTCGCCCGCCAGATCGCGATCTACGAGGCCGGGGGCACCGTGGAGCAGGAGACCCTGCACTTCGACCCGGGCAACGAGGACTCGCCGCCGCTGCGCTCCAAGGAGGAGGCCCAGGACTACCGCTACTTCCCGGAGCCCGATCTCGTTCCGATCGAGCCGCCTGCCGAGCTCGTCGATGAGTTGCGCACCCAGATCGGGGAGCTGCCAAGCGCGCGCATCGACCGGATCGCGAAGACGCTCTCGTTCTACGACGCCGACGTGCTCGTCACCGGCGGCCTCGACCGGCTCTGGTCGGACGTGGTCGCTGCAGGCGCCGACGAGAAGGAAACGGCAAACGTGCTCGCCAACGCGTTCGTCGCAACCGAGATCGATCCAGGCCAGGTGAACGCCGCCGAGCTCGCGAAGCTCGTGACGGCCCGCGCCGAGATCCCACGTGCCGCCTTCGACGAGGCCCTTGCCCATTCGGGCGACGCCGGTTTCAGCGCGGAGCCGTACGTGGCCCAGAAGGCCGTCTCCGACACGGCCGAGCTCGACCCGGTCATCGACGCGGTGATCGCCGCGAACCCCGGCCAGGCCGAGCAGTTCCGCGGCGGCAAGGAAGGCCTGCTCGGCTTCTTCGTCGGCCAGGTGATGAAGGAGACCGGCGGCAAGGCCGACCCGCGCGTGGTCAGCGAGCGGGTGCGCGAGAAGCTCCATTCCACGCCGGAACCAAGCTGACAACATCGGTGCCGGGCACCGGTTCTGGCGTCGGTCGTGTCGGCTAGCCTGGGACCGATGCAGAAGCGCTACCTCTTCACGCCCGGCCCGACACCCGTGCCGCCCGAAGTGCTCGCTGCCGAGGCGCAGCCGATGGTGCATCACCGCGGCGCCGACTTCCGCGAGGTCTACGAGCGCACGCTGGAGCGGCTGAAGGATGTCTTCCGCACCCAGGATCCGGTGCTGCTCTTCAGCGCATCGGGAACCGGTGCGATGGACAGCGCCGTCACGAACCTGACCCAGACCGGCGACCGGGTCGCCGTTGTCGTCGCCGGCGCGTTCGGTGAGCGCTGGGCGAAGATGTGTGCCCACTACGGCCTCGACGTGCAGCGGATCGACTACGAGTGGGGGGAGGTTCCCGATCCCTCCGAGATCGGTGCCGCCGTGGGTGAGAGCGGGGCGAAGATCGTCTTCTGCACCCAGTCGGAGACCTCGACCGGCGTCGTCTCGGACGTCCAGGCGATCAAGGCGGCGGTTGGAGACTCGACTCTCGTCGTCGATGCGATCTCCTCGCTCGGCGCCGTGCCTCTCGACACCGAGGCCTGGGGCATCGACGTCGTCCTCTCCGGCTCGCAGAAGGCGCTGATGTGCCCGCCCGGGCTCGCGATGGCCTCGGTCGCCGGGCCGCTCTGGGACACCCTGCCGCACTCTCGGAGCTTCTACTTCGACTGGCGTGGGACGCGCAAGGCGCAGGAGGTCTTCGACGCCGCTTTCACGCCCGCCGTCTCGCTGATCCGCGGTCTGGACGTCGCCCTGGGGATGATCCTCGACGGCGGCCTCGACGCGGCGTTCGAACGCCATGTCCGCCTGGGCCGCGCAACGCGGGCGGGCGTCAAGGCGATGGGCCTCGAGCTCTTCTCGCCCGACGACGACACCTCAGCGGTCGTCACCGCGATCCGCACGCCGGAGGGAATCGAGGCGCCCGTGCTCCTGCGCCACCTCCGTGAGCAGCACGGCGTCACCCTGGCTCCCGGCCAGGGCGCGCTGAAGCCGAACCTCTTCCGCATCGGCCACATCGGGTACTTCGACATCTTCGACATCGCCACGGCGCTCGCAGCGGTCGAGCTTGCACTGACCGAGCTCGGCGCCGACATCGAGCGCGGCGTCGCCGTGGGCCGGGCCTTCGAGGCCTACGAGCAGCACGTCACGGCCTAGATACAACCCATGTGGCCCGAGCCCGTCGAACTCGTCGCGCGGGAGCTGCGTGCCGCCGCAATCGACGCGACGATCCACGAGCTCCCGGAGCCCGCCGAGACCGCCGAGGCCGCCGCGACCGCGATCGGCTGCCCGCTCGACGAGATCGTCACGGTTGCCGTTTTCGTCTGCGACGGTACGCCCGTCGTCGTGCTCATCCCGGGCGACCGCGCAGCGGACGAGGCGAGAGTCGTCGCCGCTACCGAGACCAACGAGATCAGGCCCGCAACACCCGCCGAGGTGCGCGGGGTCACCGGCTTCGAACCGGATGTCGTCGCCCCGTTCCCGCTTCCGAAACCGCTCCGGGTCCTGATGGAGCGAACGCTCTTCCAGCACGCCCGGGTCTGGGTCTGCACCGGCTCCGCGGCCCACATGGCGGCTCTCTCGACCGCCGAGCTCCAGCTGCTCACGGGGGCTGAAACGGCGGATCTGCTGGGCCCTCGCTACTCTTCGGCGACCGACCGCTAAAGGAGATCCCGATGGAAGCGACCGAGAAAATCTGGATGAACGGCGAGCTCGTCGACTGGGACGACGCGCGGGTTCACGTGGGAGTGCACGGCCTCCACTACGGCTCGGGAGTGTTCGAAGGCGTGCGCTGCTACGACACGCCCAAGGGGCCGGCGGTCTTCAGGCTCACCGAGCACATGCAGCGCCTGAAGGACTCGGGCCGGCTGATCAACATGGAGCTCCCGTACTCGGTCGACGAGCTTCGCGACGCCACGATGGAGCTGCTCGGTGCGAACGGGCTTGCCGAGTGCTACATCCGCCCGATCGCCTTCTCGGGCTTCGGGCAGCTCGGTGTCTCCGCACGCGGAAACCCGGTCGAGACCGTGATCATGTCGTGGCCGTGGGGGACATACCTCGGCGACGAGGCGCTCCGCGACGGGATCCGTACGAAGATCTCCTCCTGGCAGCGAATGCCGCCGAACGTGATCCCCCATGCCTCCAAGGCAACCGGCGTCTATCTCAACTCGATGCTCGCCGTGAACGAGGCCCAGCGCGCCGGCTACGACGAGGCGATCCTACTCACGCCCGACGGCAACGTCGCCGACGGCCCCGGCGAGACCATCTTCCTCATCTCGAAGGGAAAGATCTACACCCCCGATCTCTCGACAGGGATCCTGCACGGGATCACGCGCGACTCGATCGTCCAGATCGCAGCGGACCTCGGCTACGAGGTGATCGAGAAGAACCTGATCCGCTCAGACCTCTATCTCGCGGACGAGATCTTCATGTGCGGCACGGCCGCCGAGGTCACGCCGATGCGCTCGGTGGACGACCACGAGATCGGCGTCGGCCCGATCACGAAGGAGCTCCAGAAGGCCTATCTCGACACCGTGCACGGCGCCAGCGACCGCTGGGCCCAGTGGCGGGAGCTCGTGCCGAGCATGACGCGCGCATAGCCGTAGGCTTGACGGAGGCTGATCAGATGAGTGTCACTTCGCGCGCGATCGGGCTCTCGAGCCCGTGGATCGACGAGCGCGACGAGGAGCTCGTGCTCGAGGTGCTTCGTTCCGGACGTCTCTCGCTCGGCCCGGCGGGCCCGCGCTTCGAAGATCTGCTCGCCGAGGCCGTCGGGGCGCCGCATTGCGCCGCGGTCTCCTCGGGCACGGCCGGGCTGCACCTCTGCATGCACCTGCTCGGCATCGGGCCGGGGGACGAGGTGATCACCTCGCCGTACTCGTTCGTCGCCTCGGCGAACTGCGCGATCTACACCGGCGCCACACCGGTCTTCGCCGACATCGATCCGCAGACGCTGAACATGGATCCCGAGGCCGTCGAGGCCGCGATCACGCCGCGGACGAAGGCAATCGTGGCGGTCGACATCTTCGGTTACCCGTGCGAGCTCGACGAGCTGCGGGCGATCTGCGACCGGCACGGGCTCGAGCTCGTGGAGGACTCCTGCGAGGCTCTCGGGGCGATCTACAAGGGTCGGCCTCTCGGCTCCCACGGGCATCTCGCGACCTGGGCGTTCTATCCGAACAAGCAGGTGACGACCGGCGAGGGCGGCGCGGTGACGACCGGGAGCGCCGAGCAGCACGAGCAGCTCGTCTCTCTCCGGAACCAGGGACGCCTCGAGACCTCGAGCTGGCTCCAGCATGGGCAGCTCGGCTTCAACTACCGGCTCGACGACATCTCGGCCGCGCTCGGAATCGGGCAGCTCGAGCGGCTCGAGCGGATCCTTGCGGCGCGGCGCGAGGTCGCCGAGCGCTACACGGAGCTCCTCGAAGGGCT
This sequence comes from uncultured Actinomycetota bacterium, assembly GCA_963720045.1. Classification (GTDB taxonomy): domain Bacteria; phylum Actinomycetota; class Thermoleophilia; order Gaiellales; family Gaiellaceae; genus PALSA-600. Next base: position 73,207 of record CAVREC010000003.1, read on the forward strand.
CGATCTGGAAACACCGCTGCCCGATGACGCCGAGCACGTCCGCTCGTGGTTCGTCTACATCGTGAAGCTCCCGGCGGGTGTCGATCGCGACGGTGTGATGGCGAGGCTCGGGCTCGAAGGGATCGCAACCGCTCCCTACCTACCCTCGATCCACCTCCAGTCCTACATGCAGGAGCGCTACGGCTTCGCAGAGGGGATGTGCCCCGAGAGCGAGGATGCGAGCCGCAGGACGATGGCGATCCCGTTCCACGCCCGGCTGCCGCGGGACGACCAGGAGCGGGTCGTCGACGCTCTGCGCGTCGCGCTGGAATCCGCCTGACCTAGATGAGTAGTTCCACGATCTCGCGTACCCGGCTGCACGATCTGGACAGTCTGGGCCGCTCCGGCCTCATGGAAGCCGGTGGGGCTGGCTTCCGTGAGGCCTGCGCTTCACCGCGGCGGCGCCTCCTCAGTACTCCCGGTATTGGAGAGGCACCGCCGCGGCGCCCCAGACCGCCCAGCTCGCGCCCCGGGAGAGACGATCTCGTGGAACTACTCATCCAGCCGCGATAATCCCCGGGTGGCCGGCTCGGCACCCAGGATGATCTTCCTCGGCTTCGGCAAGTACGTCCGCGCCGACAAGATCTACGCGCTCGAGCCGCTCGCCGAAGGCGAACGCGGCCACGGGGCCCGCACGAGGGTCTGGGTCGAGGGCATCGCCGAACCGATCGTCGCCTCGCGAACCGAGCGTGCGATCGTCGCGGCAATGGGCTCGAACCCGGCGGCCGAGAACACGAGGATCGTGGACGGCGCGCTCGACCTCGCCCAGCGCGTCGCCGACGCAGCAGAGCAGGGTCGCTTCGACGTCGTCGATCTCGGCCGGCGCGCCCGCCGGCTGCTCGAGGAGACGACGAAGCCACCGGAGCCGGAGAGCTTGTTCTGAGCCGTTGAACTTCGACCGCGACGCCCACGAGGTCGCGCGGGACCTGATCGGCGCCGAGCTTCTCGTCGACGGGGTCGGCGGCCCGATCGTCGAGGTCGAGGTCTACACGCCTGCCGACCCCGCCTCCCACGCCTTCCGCGGCCGCACGCCGCGAAACGCCGCGATGTTCGGGCCGCCCGGTCGCGCGTACGTCTACCGCTCCTACGGGATCCACTGGTGCCTGAACTTCGTCTGTGGGCCCGGCGAGATCCCGAGTGCGATCCTGGTCAGAGCACTCGAGCCGACGGTCGGCCTCCAGACGATGCGTGCCCGGCGCGGCCTCGACGACGCCCGGCTGCTCTGTTCCGGCCCCGGCCGGCTCTGCCAGGCACTGGCGGTGACCCGCGCCCACGACGGGCTTCCGCTCGACCGGCCGCCGTTTCACCTTTCCGCCGCGGCCGTGAAACCCGAGCTGGTCGTCGGGACGCGGATCGGGCTCACGAAAGCGGCCGACCTGCCCTGGCGCTACGGGCTCGCAGGCTCGCGTTTCCTGAGCCGGCCGTTCAGGACTGCTTGACCGTGAGGACGACCCGCATCCCGGGCCCCGCGGCCACGCCTGCGTGCGGGATCTGAGCGACGATCCGTCCCCGGCCGCCGCCCTGGAAATGCCCGCGGAGGTCGAGCCGAGCAAGGGCCCGGCGGGCCTTCGGCACCGGCATCCCGACGAGTCGCGGCACGACGCCGTACACCGCACGCGAAACCACGAGCTTCACGGTGTCGTACGCCGAGAGCGTCCCGTTCACCGGCGACTGGGAGACGACGACCCCGACCCGGTGCCCGGGCTTGGCCGGCGCATAGGAAACCGTGTCGGAGAGCGGCTGGCCGATCAACCGGGTCTTCGCATCGTCGAGGGTTGTCCCGCGGACGTCCGGAACCTCGACCTCGTTCACCTTGCACGGCGCGGTCACAGAGGGGGTGTGCCCGCTGAAGAACTCGAGTAGCGCCGACCCGCGGCAGTTGCCGTTGTCGAGCTCGAGCCGGTGGTTGCGGAAGATCACCTTCGACGGGCTCGCGTAGGGAACGGATGCCGCCGGAAGGGGAGTGCCGGGCGTGAGCTTCTCGTAGGCGAGCGCCTTCTGCATGAATGCCTTCCAGATCAGCGCCGGGTAGGTGCCGCCCTCGACCGTCTGACCGTGGAACTCGGTGAGCATCGGGACGAGCTTGTTCGGGTAGCCGACCCAGACGGCAGTCACGAGGTCAGGCGTGAAGCCGACGAACCAGGCGTCGCCGAAGTTCTCGGTCGTGCCGGTCTTCCCCGCGACCTGCCAGCCGGGCAGCGCCGCTGCGGTGCCGGTGCCGTACTGCACGACGCCCTGCAGCATCTGATCCTCGATCCCGGCGTTCCCGTTCGTGAGCCAGGGGATCGAGAACGGCTCGGTATCGTTGGGCACTGTCGTCGGCTTCGGGCTCGTCGGGAAGGTGATCGCCTTGACCGCGTTCGGCTCGTCGTGGAAGATCGAGGTGTCGAGGCGATACCCGCCGTTTGCGAGCGTCGCGTACGCGCGCGCCATCTCGAGCGGCGTCGACGGCTCGGCCCCGAGCCCGATCGAGAAGTACGGCTCGAGCGGGCTCGTGATTCCCATCTCCCTCGCGGCGGCGACGACGTTCCCGGGACCGACCAGGTTCGTGAGCTGCGCGAAGACGGTGTTGTCGGAGTACGCGATCGCCTTCGAGAGATCGATCGGCCCGAGGCTCGTGTGCTCGAAGTTCGTGACGCTCCAGGCCCGCCCACCCGCGTCGATCACGACGGGATGCGAGACGAGCTCGGAGGACGGCGCGATCCCGTCCTTCAGCGCGGCTGCCAGCACGAACGGCTTGAACGCCGACCCCGGTTGCCGCTCGCCCTGCGTGGCGAGGTTGAACTGGCTCGCGTGGAAGTTGCGCCCTCCGATCATCGCGACCACCGCCCCCGTATGGACGTTGATCGAGACGAGCGCTGCGGTTGGCCCGATCGAGGGTGGCAGCACCGTCGCGATCGCCTTGCGCGCCAGCTTCTGGAGGCCCAGGTCGATCGTTGTCGTGACCTTCATCCCGGAGCCGAAGACCTTCCCTGGATACCGCGAGACGAGCTGATCGGTCACGTAGTTCGCGAAATAGGGTGCGGCCTCGCTCGTCGTCCCCGGCAACCGGATCGATCCGGGCTTCGGCATCGGCGTGTGGATGCCCGTGCGGTACCCGTCGCGGTCGATGTAGTGCTGGAGGAGCATCTGCTTCAGCACGAGGTTCCGACGGTCGCGGGTGGCCATCGGATGGGTGACCGGGTCGTAGAGCGTCGGATTCTCGGGGATCCCGGCAAGCAGTGCAGCCTCGGCCGGCGTCACGGCGTCGGCGCCGTGCCCGAAGTAGACCTTCGAGGCCTCCTGAACGCCGTAGGCCCCGTTGCCGAAGTAGATCGTGTTCAGGTAGGCGGTGAGGATCTCGTCCTTCGACCAGATCTGCTCGAGCTTCCAGGAGAGTGCGGCTTCCCTGAGCTTGCGCGACAGCGTCGGCGCGTTGCCGTTGATCGCGTTCTTCACGTACTGCTGCGTGATCGTCGAGCCGCCCTCCACCGGGCCGCCCGTCACGTCCGACCAGACCGCACGCAGGATCCCGTGGACGTCGATCGCGCGATGGTCGTAGAAGCGCTTGTCCTCGATCGCGACGATCGCCTGCTTGATCTTCGGCGAGATCCCGGCAGACGGGACGACGATCCTTGCCTGCGAGCCACGCAAGACGGCCAGCACCGTCTTGCCGTCGTTCGCGTAGAGATACGTGTTCTGATGGAGCGTCTTCTGGTTCTTCGGATTCAGCTCGGACACCTGCGCTGCGATCGCCGTCAGCATCCCGAAGGTGAACACCGTCAGCCCGAGCACCGCGAGCACAGCGAGCAGCGCCAGCAGTCTCAGCTTGCGAATACGGCGCCGCTTGCGCGGGCGATTCCTTTTCCTGAGCAGGGCCAGAGCGCTGGGTAGTGTAGCCCCGTGGCCCTCTCCGACCTCACGCTGAACGCCGTCGACGTCCTTCCGCAGGGCGGTCTCGAGGCAAAGCTCGCGCTCGGCAGGCCGCTGCGCGTGAAGTTCGGAATCGACGTCACCTCGCCGGATATCCATATCGGCCGTGCGATTCCGCTCCAGCGGCTACGCGCCTTTCAGGACGAGGGCCACATCGGGGTGCTGATCGTGGGCGACTACACGACGCGGATCGGGGACCCGTCCGGTCGCTCGGCCGAGCGGCCGATCCTCTCCGACGAGGAGATCGACGCCAACGCGAAGACCTACCTCGAGCAGGCGATGGTCGTGCTCGACCGGGACCGGACGGAGGTGCGGTACAACGGCGAGTGGCTCTCGAAGCTCT